>CP144143.1:0-1200000 GCA_028485475.2 Chitinophagaceae bacterium C216 | reverse complement strand
TGCTTATTGCAATGTATATGAAGACACAGGCAGACAGAGCATTTGTTTTGCTGATAAAATAAGGCTCAATCAACTGAGAAAAAAGCCCGAATCCATCGTATCAAAAAATATTATTGGTCATCCGAGTACGACCCTACATCCCAATCACAGACATTTTTACGATGAACGCCTCAAATGGATGGTGGATATCGAATTTTACATCAGAGAACTACGTCACTCGCGTTTTCATTACATCAATCAGGTATTGGTAAACATAGGCATGAGCGACTCGCAAGTGACGGCCCAGGTAAAGATGCATCCCGAAGTGGAAGTGCCAGAACATTTGTACTTTCTTGAAAAAATGGGCGTTGAGCACTTGAAGAACGTTTTTGTATACGATTATTACTGGCGCTTTATCCGTAATTTTCGCATTACTACCAATGATTTTCTTACGAAATACGCACCCCATAATACACCTCACCCGATACTGACAAAGATGATAAACTTTCAACGCAAAATTCCTTATTCACTGCTCAAATTCGGACCCATATCCAAATTTTTAATGTTATTACATTATATTTTTAATAAGAACCACATAAAGCAACAATAATGACAATAGCCGTTAACTGCTGGACACTGCGTAACAAGAACATTGATGGCATAGGCAATGTCATTATTGAAAGCATGCGACCGATGATTCAACAGCATCCAGAAACGCATTTCATGATGCTGTGTGATAAAAACTTTACGGAGGACTATTTTAGCTTCCCTAACGTATCCATTCATCGTATTTTCCCTCCTTATCGACATCCGTTACTGTATATCCTCCATATGGAATGGACACTTACTCGTTTTTTAAATAAACATCAGCCGAATGTTTTTGTGGGAATGGATGGCATGATTAGTTTAAGTTATTCTGGTAAACAAATCGCCCTTATTCACGATCTAAACTTTGAGCATTACCCTGAAACGCTCCCTCTACGCAATCGGCTATACTACCGCTATTTCTTTAAAAAATTTGCTCATAAAGCTGATAAAATAGTGGCAGTATCAAAGTACACAAAGAATGATATTATTACCACCTATAATGTAGATCGAACCAAAATCGATGTTATCACGTTAGGTGCGAAAAAAATTTTCCAACCTCTATCTACAGATAGGATTACATCCACCCGACAACAATATGCTAAAGGGCAACCTTACTTCTTCTTTGTAGGCTCGATGCATGCACGCAAAAATATTCTGCGACTCATGCAGGCATTTGATTTATTCAAACAAGCCACCGGAAGTCCATTGCAACTGATGCTGGCAGGCAATATTCTGTGGGAAGCCGATGAAATAAAACAGGTATATCAACAACTTATTTTTAAAGAGGATATTATATTTCCGGGCAGGGTAAACGACGATGAACTAGCTGCATTGTTAGGAAGCGCATATGCCTTAGCATTTGTGCCTTTGTTTGAGGGTTTTGGCCTACCCATTGTAGAGGCATTTCGAGCGGGTATTCCCGTTATATGTAGCAATACCTCCTCTATGCCCGAAGTGGCTGGAGATGCGGCCCTACTTGTAGACCCACTGGATGTACACTCCATAAAAAAGGCGATGATACAGCTTGCTACTGACAACACATTATACCAAAATCTACAGCAAAAAGGTTTGGATCGAAGTGTCCTATTCGAATGGGAAAAAACTAGTCAAGATTTGTGGTATAGTATCACACAAATATAAACGTGCTATAACCGCTTTAGAATATCAGCAGCTTTATGCACTACGGCTCCCCAATAAAAATGTTCAAAAAAAAGAGAAGGAATATTTTCACTTTTACTTTGCAACTTATTGATTATCGCATCAACAAACTGCTCATAATTCCCATCAGCAACTACTGATAAATGATTGTCTGTTACGGCAACAGGTACACCCCAAGCTCCGGTTTCAAACGAAACACAAGGAGTATTAGCTGCCAAAGCCTCTACCAGCTTGGTTTTAATACCTCCCCCTTCGGTTATTGGGTTGATGAATACATCTGCTGCTTTAAAATACTTATGAATATCTTCTACAAATCCTTTGTAAAGGATATGCTGCTTGGCATATGTACGCAACTCATCATATTCGGCAGGCAATCCCGAGCCACAAATAATAATCTTATAAGGATCCTGAATTTTATGTTGCAATAAAGGGTTAATACGATGGAGTATAGCCTCCAATCCCGTTCTATTAGGACCGTAGCTCAGCGAGCCATTAAATAAAATCAATCGAGTGTGAGGTGGTAGTCCTAGCTCCTCACATACTGTCTGATGCATCTGAGCTTTTTCTTCTAAAGAGGGAGCCATGTTATTCTCTATTCCGTAAGTAATGACCGCTGTTTTAGATGGATTTACTTCATAATGAGCTATGGCATATTGCCGATCCTCTTCTGTAATAAAAAAACTATAATCGGCATAACCATGAGCAAACTTTTCATACTTATGTAAAATACGCCACCACCATTTACCTATGGTTTTAAAACGGATAGCTTCGATATTGTGTGAGCGTATGATCCACTTTATACCAGCAAACCGCTGCAATAAGTAACCCAACCAGGCGTAATAGGGATGTTCCATTACAACAGCATTCACTCCATGTCGCCTACAATATTTTTTCACTTTAAAATACAATGCCGGATTTACATAGCGCCATTTATTGTGTGTAGAAGTCAATATTGGAGCAATCGGCATAAAACTGTCGCGCTCCACATTTTCCTTCACGGAGATGACATGCAGTTCGGCGTGTTTGGAAAAGTATTTCCAGAAATAAAAGATCGCCTTTTCCCCACCCTTTACCGGTGGCAAAATTTTGTAGGGAATTATTGAAGCAATTTTTATCAATGCCAACGACGGACTTAAAGTGATCCAATAAATTAATTGCGATGATTATTCGCCAATGGTTACATCGGCCTTAGGATGCTTTTTATCGGTTTTCCATTGCAAGAAGCACCCACCCAGCACAATGATGATCAACAGCCAAGAACTTAGATAGGAAATATTATCCCCCTTCTTGAATGAAGTCGGCTCAAATACCAGCTTAATTTGATGTTTCCCTTGAGGTACTACCAATCCTCTTAAAACATAATTCGTACGTATAATATCAGCTGGCTTTCCATTTATATAAGCATTCCAACCGGCAGGATAATATACTTCGCTCAATACAATCAATCCTCCAGTTGCAGATTCGGCTTCGTATTCTATTTCATCATTAGTGTATTTTACAAGCTTCACTGTGGCTGTACTATCCGCTGATATTTGTAATCCTGCAGGAATATTCTTTTGCTGCACCACTGCGGTATCTTTCAGATTGGTGATGCCAATAGCCTGTAACTCTTCCACATCGTCGGAAACTGTTTTTATTGCTTTGACAAACCATGCTGCTCCATAAGCGTTTGAATTGGGAATTAATACTTCTTGTCCCTGCTGATCGCGACTAATGATATAGCGGACATCCAGAGCGTTTAAAAGCTGTTCATTAGGTGTTCCGGAGAAATATCTTTCTATCACATCTTGATATAATCTGAGCTTAGCCGGATGATAGCCTAGTGCAGAACGATGGAAATACGAAACTCTGTTACTATTCATTCCTGCTACATCATATACTCGGTAATGAGGATCTTTATCTTTTAAGATTTCCTGATCAATGGCAGTGGGCGTTACTTGAACCTGTACATCATCTTTATATACGTAATGATCATCGCTGAAATATTGCTTGTCAATTACCCACAAATCCAAAAGTGTTACTACAGCCAGTAAGGCCACCCCCACAACCGGACGCAACCAATTTTTCATACAAGCGAATATTACACCCAATACAATGGCCATAAACACCACGCTTCTTAATACCTGACCACCAAACATACTTTGTCTATCGGCCTTTAAGCCCGCCACAATAGCTCTATTGAGCCGGTCCCCACCGTTGGGATCAAGTTGCATTTGCATAATCTGCTGGTCAAAGCCCGAACCATAGCTTTGTCCGATATACAACAGTAACAATACTGCCGTAATACCACCCAAAGTATATAATATATTTTTAAACTGTAATGTTAATTGCTGTCGGGCATCTTTAGCGAAAAACAGGGTATGTACGGCCAACACGGCCATCAAAGGGAGGGTAAGCTGGCAAATGACGAGTGCCATAGATGGCGCCCGAAATTTGTTATACAAAGGCAGATGATCCAGTAAAAATTGATTAAAGCCCAAAAAATATTTACCCCAGCTCATCAGTACAGACAAAATTGTTACTGCTAGAATGGTCCATTTTACAGGACCTCTTACCACCACAAACCCAATAATCGCCAGAATAAAAATAATCGCGCCAATATAAGCAGGTCCCCCCGAATAATCAGGAGGCACCATTCCTCCCCAGTAGGCAGGTAATTGCGATGCAAACTGCGCAGCCTGCATTTCAGGTACCCCAGTCTCTACCAATTTTTCTACAACTTTAGAATCTTCTTTCAATGGAGTACCGCTACTACCGCCCACGGCTTTGGGCATAAGCATAATAATAGGCTCTACTTTGCTCATGCTGTACTGCATAGCATAGTCTGTATCCAGACCTTGAGTAGAGGTAGCTTTTACTTCATTGCCCTGTATTTCCACACTCTTACCGCCGCGCATAGTATATCTTGCATACTCTGTAGTGGTTAAATAAGCCAGGGAGTAACATCCCAATGCTACAAGAGCTGCCACCGCACTAAGCGCCACAGAAATTGCAAAATGTTTAAAGTCTTTATTTTTTATCCAAATAATAATGTAACCAATGGTTACGGCTCCTGCAATCAAGAAAAAGTAATAGGCAATTTGCGGGTGATTAGCCATGAGCTCAAAAACAGCACCGAGCGTAGCTAAAGCCAAACCAATCCAGTACCTTTTATTGAAGATTAGTAGCAATCCTCCTAATAGCAAAGGCATGTAAGCGATAGCCATCATCTTGGTTTCGTGGCCGGCACTTACAATAAGTGGATTATAAGTAGAGTAGGCAAAAGCTAGCGCTCCGAATATACCTACCATCGGATTAAATCGCAGAATAACACATAAAATATAAAAACACACGCAGGCGATAAAAAAGAAATTCATCGGTTTGGGAAGCCATAACCCAATTACTTTATTCAAGTCCACAGGAATAGCACTCCGCCCCTCCATGGCTATCTGATAATTGGGCATACCACTGAACACATTTGTATTCCATAACGGGAGCTTGCCTGTTTTTTCTTTCACTTCATAGGCATTTTGTGCCGACCCCCGCCAACCGATTACTCCCGTATCGTGCTGATCAAGGGTTTTCCCATCCATTACGGGCTTGCAGAATAATGCGGATACTATTAAAAAGACAAGAATCGCTACTACGTGAGGTAAAGCATTTTTAAGCCAACTATTATTCATTATAATAATTTTATTATATACGAAACCAGAACCTGCAAAAGCGCAAATTAAAAATAAAACTATTCTATCTCTCTTAATTTTATACTAAACAAAGTAATGTTATTTTGTACGAAATTCGCCTATGCATTGGCTATTATTTTTGTCTAGAGTAGCGTTTCTTAGCGGAATCGTAATGTTGATAGCCCTCTGCCTTAGCAGCAGTTCATGGTATGATAATCATACATCATTGGAGGTACTGACATTGGCGGGTTATGGACTTGCCGCAATTGCGTTACCCCTTATCAGTGTACTTTATCTCATCATAACACTACGGGATCGCAAACGCATGATTATCGTACCCCGATGGTTAATGCTTTGCAATATTCTTTTTTTCATCATATTTCTAATATTCACCTTCTACATCAATGATCCATACTATCATTAAAGACAAAGCCACGCGGCTATATATTCTGTTAGGCGGGTTTTTTATTGCCAATGCCATTGTTGCCGAAGTCATCGGAGTGAAGATCTTTTCTCTTGAAAAAACACTGGGGATTACGCCTTTTGATATCAACATTCTGGGCACCAGTTTTTCTTTCAATCTTACAACAGGTGTATTACTCTGGCCTGTAGTGTTTATCATGACCGATATTATTAACGAGTACTACGGCATGCGGGGAGTACGGTTTCTATCGGTATTGGCAGCTGCTCTTATTGCTTACACATTTATTATGTTTCAAGGAGCAATAAGCCTGAAGCCGGCCGACTTCTGGACTGTCAACTACATGAATCAGCATATTAATGATGCCAACGATGCCTACCGTGTTATTCTGGGGCAAGGTTCCTGGATTATTATCGGTTCGCTTACGGCATTTTTGGTAGGTCAGATTCTAGACGTCTTTATTTTTCACAGCATAAAGAAAGCTACAGGAGAAAAAGCTATATGGCTGAGAGCTACTGGTAGCACGCTGGTTTCGCAGCTGATAGACAGCTTTGTGGTACTGTTTATTGCATTCTACGTAGGTCCGCGTGTTAATACGGATCAAGGAGAACCCTGGAGCTTAAGATTGGTGCTGGCTATTTGCGTGGGCAATTACATTTATAAATTCATCGTGGCAATAGTTATGACGCCGGTTATTTATCTGGCACATGGACTGATCGATAAATATTTGGGGACCGAACTTGCCGCTAAAATGAGAAAAGATGCTATGCTGAAGGATAACTCCTAAAAATTACCTACGACGACGCATATCGGTATTTTTATCATATACAGGAAGCGGAGGGTCGGGTTGTTGCTTGATCCAGATAGTTACCTGTTTGGTTTGCAAGGTATCGGACCGAAGTGTAGCAGTAACCGTCACTTTTTTTACAGCAGGCGATTCGGGCAAGATCAAATTATTACCCTCGAAAGTACCATAGTCTGATTTAAAGAGGATATCGCGAGAAGTAAGCGGACGCCAACTACCGTCAGTCATTTTAGCATCCACATTGATATAATTATGCGTTCCTTTTTTTAGGCTGTCGGTGTATAAGTGAAAATGAATACTCTCTATCTTCTGCCCTTGAACAGCTAATGAAAACAAACACAATAGTACTCCAAAAATGTATCGCATCTTATATATTATCCTCCCTTTATTTGACGATAATTAGGGTTCAAAGGTTGTGAGCACATAGGAAACGTGCAGAACCAGCTATGCCTCCTCCATCTTAGGATCCCGACACGTTTAACTGTCTTTTATAAAGCTGAATGGTATTCTCAAATCCATAATACAATGCATCACAGATTAATGCATGTCCTATGCTCACCTCATCCAACCAAGGTATTTGCTGTGCCAGATAACGAAGATTCGTAAGATCCAAATCATGGCCGGCGTTCAGTCCCAACCCTAATGCTTTAGCCTTTTTCGCCGCTTCGAGATAAGGAGCAATAGCTTTCTCGCGATTGGCAGCATAATGCCGGGCATAACCTTCTGTATACAATTCAATCCTATCGGTACCGGTTTCCGCAGCTCCTTCCACCATTCTAATGTCTGGATCTACAAAAATAGAAACCCTAATGCCCGCATCTTTAAAAATACGAATGGTATCCCTAAGATATTGTTTATGTGTAATGGTATCCCAACCATGATCGGAAGTGAGCTGATTTAACGCATCCGGTACTAGAGTAACCTGGTGAGGCTTCACCTCCAAGACTAGATCAATAAACTTCTGCTCCCGACAGTTGCCTTCGATATTAAATTCAGTAGTTAGCACTTTTTTCAGCTCCCGTACATCGGCATAACGAATATGGCGCTCATCAGGCCGAGGATGCACCGTAATCCCATCCGCTCCAAAGCGTTCAGCATCAATAGCCATTTTAACTACGTTGGGATTGTTTCCGCCGCGGGAATTTCTGAGCGTAGCGATTTTGTTTATATTTACCGAGAGTTTGGTCATTTTACTTAATATTTTTGCTGTTATTCGTATCCCAAAGCATTGTAAAAAAGATGCGTGCTTTTATAAATAACAACTATGATTAAAAAACTGTTCTTCTTATTATTGATCAGCACCGTAATGATTAAAGCTGACGCACAACAAACACCTCCTTCCGCTCAGACGGTTTTATCAGAAACATTTAGCAAAGCTAAAGCAGAAAAAAAGAATGTGTTCATAATTTTTCATGCATCTTGGTGCGGATGGTGCCGAAAAATGGATGCTTCCATGAATGATACCACCTGCAGAAAGTTTTTTCAGGATAATTATGTAATAGAACATCTGACCGTATTCGAATCACAAGACAAAAAACATCTTGAAAATCCCGGTGCAGAAGCGCTTATGCTAAAACACTCTGGTGGTAAAACAGGTATTCCCTTCTGGATTATTTATGATCCCGCCGGAAATGTACTGGCCACAGCGTTGACACCCGAGGGGAACAACACTGGCTGTCCTGCATCTGAGTCGGAAGTCAGCTACTTTATTTCGGCACTTAAAAAAAGTGCTCCCTTGGACGAAGCCATGGGAAAAGCGATCTATGAACGTTTCAGAAGAAATGAAATAAGGCGCAGAGCGCAATAATTTCTCTTCTCTTGACAAAAAGCTGTGAAAACTGTCCTCCCGAATAAGGCTGATTCTTATTGGTAGTTAATTGTGATGAATAGTTTATGATGAGCACAACGGCTCTTTATGTAATGTATTAACCGCCTCATACTTCGAAATATTACATGGCGGCCTTTAAAACACCATAGGTC
Source organism: Chitinophagaceae bacterium C216 (assembly GCA_028485475.2). Lineage (GTDB taxonomy): Bacteria > Bacteroidota > Bacteroidia > Chitinophagales > Chitinophagaceae > Niabella > Niabella composti. The sequence continues at coordinate 1,191,407 of CP144143.1, read as the reverse complement.
CGCGGAGTATGTTTCGATAAGACTTGTTTTAATCAGGAGATATCAGCTTTGTACGTCTCAGGTTGAGATGGCTCCTGCAGCTCCCCTGCTTTTCTATAAAACTTCTTTTGAAAAACAAGTAAGGTGATGACACCGGTAGAGATCGCCACATCAGCCACATTAAATATAGGACTAAAAAATTCGAAGTGTTTGCCCCCTAGCCATGGAATCCATTCAGGATAGGTAGTACTAATAATGGGGAAATACAACATATCCACTACACTTCCACGCAGGAAGGATGAATATCCCTTACTACCCAGCGTGGCCACCCCAGAATAATACTGATCTACGTAATCCCCAATTACAGGATCGTAATGATACCCTTTATCAAATATCATCCCGTAAAACATGCTGTCGATAAGGTTTCCCAGTGCACCAGCATAAATCAACGATACACAGATCATGAAACCTCTTGAATATTTCTCTCGGGCAAACTTAACCAGTAGCCAACTACCGAAAATTACGGCAGCCAATCTAAATAGCGTTAAAGCAATTTTTCCGCCATCATGACCAAACTTCCATCCCCAAGCCATACCGCTATTTTCGATAAAATGAATGCGGGCCCAGCTCCAGCCAAAAATGCGAGTAACTTCGCCTATGGGGAAGTGGGTTTTAATGTAGATCTTAGATGCCTGATCCACAATTAGCACCAATATAATTATGAGTATACACGTACTTAACTTTCCTACCTTCATAGTCTCGCAAAGATGCCCTTAATTTTTATATTTTTCGGTTAAAATTTACGGTTTATTCGCTCCAATATACACGTTTTACCCGTTGCGAAATGCCCGTCATGATTTCATAAGGAATTGTATCCATTCTTTCTGCAAGCTCTTCAAGGGGAAGTCCATTACCGAACACAATCACATCATCCCCCTCCTTCACACCTTTGATGTGAGTAATATCAATCATGACCATATCCATACAAACGGTACCTACTACGGGAGCCTTTTTATTCTTAACCAGCATATATCCTACCCCATTACCCAAACGCCGATAATAACCATCGGCATAACCGATACGTACCGTAGCGATCACTGTATCTTTCTTAATTACACCACGTCGGTTATAACTCACCGTATCGCCTTTTTTCAGCTGTTTAACCTGAGCAATGGTAGAACGCAGTGTCAACGCAGGCTGTAATTTTTTACGGATTCTTTTATCGCCGATACCGTATAGGCCTATACCTAACCGCACCATATCCAATTGCAATTTCGGGAAACGGGCAATGGCCGATGAGTTGGCAATATGGCGTAGAAACGAGTAACCCACCCACTCCTTTATGGTCTCTGATGCAGTCATCAGCTTTTCATACTGCTGCAGCGTAAAAGCATCTTCCACTTTATCCTCGCTCGCTGCCAGATGAGAAAATACAGACTGAATATGCAAATAAGGATTATTTTTCAAACGTTGTGCCAGAAGGGGAACATCGGCCGTATCAAAACCTAAACGGTTCATGCCGGTTTCCACCTCAATATGTATCGGATAATTTTTTACACCAATTTTTTGTACATGCCTCTCGAACGCTTCCAGCATGGTAAAAGAAAAAATATCGGGCTCCAGATTATATTCGGTAATAGAGTCGAAAGCACTTTCTTCTGGGTTGAGCACCATTATCGGTAAGGTGATGCCGGCCTTACGTAGTTCAACACCTTCATCAGCATAAGCTACACCCAGATAATCGGCTTTATGGTATTGCAGTAGACTTGCTATTTCCGTACCACCACTTCCATACGCAAATGCTTTTACCATTACCATCATCTTAGTGGTGGGCTTCAATATTTCTTGATATATTCTGAAATTATGAGCAATTGCATTTAGATTTATCTCTAAAATAGTTTGATGCAATTTCTGCTCCAGTTGGGCTACAATCTCTTCAAATTCGAAGATACGCGCTCCTTTTACCAATATAGCCTCATCCTTGAAATGAAGCGTATGTATATGACGAAGAAACTCCTTCGTAGATGCGTATGTGGAAAAATCAGTTAGTGACGACTTCTTTTCACCGATAAGCCTGGGCAACCAAGTCTGCATTTGTGGACCAATGCCAATCAATCTTTTTATCTTATGCTTTTCTATCTGACTTAAAATGGTACAATAAACCTCTTCCACATTTTTGCCGGTCTGCAGAAAATCGGATAGAATAGCAGTTTTATTAAATCCCCGCGATTGTTGTTGCAAAAAGTCGAGTGCTATAGAAAGAGAATCTGTATCGGCGCTATAACTATCGTTAATGATAATACAGTTGTTGATCCCCTTTTTAAACTCTAAACGCATATTTACCGGCTGTAAATGGCGCATGCCGGACTGAATATCCGCAATATCGATTTTCAAGCACAACAACACGGCACAGGCAGTAAGGGCATTTTCGATAGAAGCATTATCAGTAAAAGGAATGGTTATTTCGAAACGCTGCTTTTCGTATCGCAACCGTATGGTGGTATCAGACTTATCATTTTTTATACTTGCAATACGCAATTGACTATCGCGATGTTTTCCCCAGAAAAACGCAGGCAGTTGTTTTTTGACTATCGTATCTCTTATCAAACGATCGTCTGCATTAGCAATTATAATTTTTGCTGTCTTAAATAACTCCAGCTTTTCTTCCAATTTTTCTGCATTGCTTTCAAATCCTTCACTATGCGCTGCACCGATATTGGTAAGGACCCCTATTGTAGGCCTGATAATGCGATAAAGTCGTTCCATCTCGCCACGGCAACTGATACCAGCCTCAAAGATTGCCAAATTGTTATGTGGTTCCATCTGCCACACACTTAGCGGAACGCCTATCTGAGAGTTATAACTTTTAGGACTTCTTACAATATTATAATGATGTTGTAATAATTGATACAGCCATTCCTTTACAATGGTCTTACCATTGCTTCCTGTTACGCCGATTACCTCCCATTGAAACTGCTGCCGATGATAGGCCGCGATAGTTTGCAAGGCCTCCAGTACATTCGATACTTTTAAAAATACAGCCTTAGGAAAGTTTTTTTTAGAGAACGGCTCCGATACCACAAAGTACCGCACCCCCTTTTTATATAATTCGGGTATAAATGCATGTCCATCGCGTCGCGAACCACTTAAGGCAAAAAACAATGATGAATCGGGATGTACGAGCTTACGACTATCGGTAAGCAATGTATCAATCATCACATCCGGTATATCGTGTAGGGATAATTTTAAAAGCTTAGCTATTTGGGGTAATGCGTACATGCTTACTTAATTACTATCTCCGGTATTCTCAGGCACCTGCTTACGTTTATCATAAATGGAATAAACCATACTGCCTGTAATACACACCACAATCACCACCAGCGAAATCAGCACCTGCTCAAATTTAGTAAACCATTGAGAAATCCAGTGTTCCCCTAACATTTTCAGGCCTATAAAGACCAGCACTATAGCAATTCCCTGCTGTAGATAATCAAATCGTGTAGCAGCTCCTTTCAACAAAAAGAACAAGGCTCTTAATCCCAATACAGCAAAAATATTGGAGGTATATACTACCATTTTATGCGTAGAAATTCCCATTACAGCCGGAATAGAATCCACTGCAAAAACCAGGTCTATTATGGCAAGCATCATTACCACTACAAAAAGTAAGGTGTATTTCTTTTTACCATTCTCACGGATGATATATCGGCCTCCTCCATCATGAGGAACTAGAGGTAATGCTTTTTTCATCCATTTGTATGCAGAATGATTGTGTGGGTCCATTTCCTCCTCCTCATCCGTGATGAACATTTTAATACCTGTATAGAGTAGGAATGCCCCAAACAAATACAATATCCAATGAAAGCGACTCACCAACTCCACGCCAAGCGTTATAAAAATAATTCTGAAAATAATGGCCATCAGCACACCAAATAACAGCACCCGTCCATAATAGATCTCTTTTACCTTAAAAGAATTAAAAATGAGAATAAAGACAAAAATATTATCAATACTGAGGCTTTTCTCCATTAGATAGGCACTCAGATACTCCAAGGCAACCGTCTGATCTTCCTCATAAAGCAGAAAAACACAAAACCCCAAACCCAGTACCAACCAGAAGACAGATTGCCACAATGCTGTTCTAATAGTAATGACGGTGTTTTTTTTGCTGAATAGCCCCAGATCAAATATTAAGGCAATAATGATGACAATGAAAAAAACTAGATAAGAGATCTGATCGGGTGTCATGTATATGCAGGAAGAATAATTTGAAGATTTTATTTATACAGAAAAACTCTCTCCGCAAGCGCAGGTGCGTGTTGCATTGGGATTATGAAAATGGAAACCCTTTCCATTCAGCCCTTCAGAAAAATCCAAGGTTGTACCCAAGAGATACAACAAGCTTTTCATATCGGTAACAATTTTAATACCGTTGTCTTCAAATACGAGATCCTTGGGTTTTTCTTCGCTGTCAAAATCAAGCTTATAGCTTAGCCCGGAACAGCCCCCGCTCACTACACTGACGCGCAAAAAACGACTTTTATCCTTGTTGTCATCTACAGCAAGAATTTGCATAATGCGCGCCCTGGCGGCATCACTCACTTTGATACTATCTGAAGGCCATGTATTGTTCATAACTCAAACTTAAAACACATCTATGCGTCACGCTCCAGGTTTCCAGCAACGAAACACTGATAAATTTAGTAGCCTACAAAGTTACCATAAATATCAATAAAACAGCTAAGCGGAATTATTAATGAACGACAGTCCTCATCATCAATATATATTTAACAATGACTTATAAGTATTTACGACACAACATCCTATATTCACGGAATTATATGCTGGCAGATATATGGAATTGCTTTATATTTAACCTATTCATATACTATCCGTAAAATATTCAATTAAGACCATGAAACTACTTTTACCCATTTTCAGCCTGCTTTTGCTCTGCTGTACATCGTGCGGACTGAATGAGCAACAACAATTGCTGAAACAAAAAGAAGCCGAAATGCACCAAAAACAACAGGAGCTTTTGCTTTGGGAACAAAGGTTGCTGGAAAAAGAAAAGCTTCTGGACGAACGTGAATATAAACTGGATAGCACTAAAAAAGAACTGGATTCCGTAGCCATCCACCGGCCTTCCATCGAAGGTAGGTGGCAGGTAAAAATGCAGTGTGTAGAAACATCCTGCGACGGATCGGCCATCGGTGATGTAAAAATCGAGCAATGGGAATTTGAACGCAGCGATAATGATAACATTATTATAGTAAAAGCCTACACTGGCAAAAATCTTACCCGAATCTATAGCGGGTCTTATACCTATAGTGGCCTAAAATTGGTGGATAACGCCTCTGCAGGCGGCTCTACTGCAATTGAAGCAACACTCCGCATTCTTAAAGAAGGGAAAATGGACGGGTTGCGTGAAATTATAGCGCCAAACTGTAAAACGACTTACTCGCTATCGTTGGACCGCATTAAGACGAACGAATAACTTAATGAAGCATTCCGAACTTAAAAAAATTATATGGTAGCATTACTATCATCGCTGGATCTATCCTTACCACTGACAAACCCGGTTATCATTTTTGCCCTGGTGTTGTTTATTATCCTATTTGCACCCATTTTATTCAGCAAGATAAAAGTTCCCCATATTATTGGGCTCATTATAGCCGGTGTATTGGTGGGCCCTCACGGTCTCAATCTGCTAAGGCGTGATACCAGCATTGTATTGTTCGGAACAGTAGGATTGCTATACATTATGTTTCTGGCGGGTTTGGAAATTGATTTGGCCGAATTCAAAAAAAATAAAAAAAAGATTCTTGTATTCGGATTAATCACCTTCCTATTGCCATTTATATTCGGCACCTTGGCATCTTATTATATATTGGGTTATAGTTTGCTATCGTCCATGCTGCTAGCCAGTATGTTTTCTTCGCACACGCTGGTGGCTTACCCTATAGCCAGTAAATATGGAGTAATCCGTAACCGCGCCGTAGCCATGGCGGTGGGAGGCACTATGGTTACAGATACCGGTGCCTTATTGATACTGGCGGCTATAACAGGAATGGCTAAGGAACAAGTATCTTCTGCATTCTGGGTACAGTTGGGGCTTTCGGCGGTGATATTTGTATGTATTGTGTTGTTTCTGTTTCCTATTATTATACGTTGGTTCTTTAAAGAATTTGAAGACAGTGTATCGCAATACATTTTTGTGTTGGGGATGGTATTTCTGGCTTCGTTTCTGGCAGAAGCGGCAGGTATTGAAGCCATCATTGGAGCGTTCTTTTCGGGGCTGGTATTGAACCGCTTTGTTCCCCATACTTCGGCCTTAATGAATCGTATCAATTTCGTAGGTAATGCCATTTTCATCCCATTCTTTTTGATCAGTGTGGGTATGCTAGTGGATGTAAAGGTGTTGGTAAAAGGCTGGGGAGCACTGAAAGTTGCCTCTGTTATCATTTTTACGGCGGTCATCACCAAGCAGCTTGCTGCTTGGATTACACAAAAAATATTTAAGCTAACCCCATCGGAAGGGAAAATGCTTTTTGGACTGAGTACCTCGCATGCGGCAGCCACCCTAGCCATTATCTTGGTGGGTTATAATATCATCATCGGGGAAACCATGACGGGAGAACCGATAAGATTATTGAATGAAGATATACTGAATGCTACCATCTTGCTGATCTTGGTGAGTTGTGGTATTGGTTCATTTGTCACTGAAAAAGCGGCCAAAGATCTAGCCTTGCAAGAAGAAGCCGGCAATACAGAAACTACTAGCGATACCGGCGAAAAAATATTGGTATCGATGGCTTATCCGGAAATCATTAATGCTTTGGTTGACTTTGGCATCTTACTTAAAACCCAAAAAAGTCAAGCTCAGTTATACGGTCTTCATATAGTAGACGAAGAAGGAGAAACTAAGAACACTGCGGGGAAAGGCAAAAAAATGTTGGATCAAGCTGTGTCTTATGCCATTGCTTCCGACACGAAAATGACACCCCTCATACGTTACGACTCTAGCATCAGCAACGGAATTGTATACACGATCAAAGAACAAAGCATTACCGATATAATCATTGGCCTGCACAAAGGAGCTGATGAAAAAGTGTTCTTCGGAGACATCACCGAAAATATTCTGAAACGTGTATATGAAACGATATACATCTACAAACCTGCGCAGCCGATTAATACATTAAAGAGAATGGTAGTGGTCATACCTCCAAATGCCGAAACAGAGCCGGGATTTGTTCATTGGGTGCACAAACTTTATGAAATGGCCAAAGAAGCCGGCATGAAAATAAATTTTTACGGCACAGACGCAACCCTTTCTGCCATTGAAAACCTGATACGCCATAATAACGGTTCTTTGCAACCGGGTTATAATAAGTTTGATCAGTGGGACGATTTTCTAATATTTACCCGAGAGCTTACTGCAAATGATTTGTTTATTATCATTTCATCGCGTCGGGGCTACAGCTCCTATGTTCCACAACTCAATAAACTTCCGTATTATCTGTCCAATTATTTCAGCAAACACAGTTACCTGATTCTTTATCCCAAACAACTGGATACAGGCATTAATATGGAAGATATTCAACAAGCGGATGGCAAACTTATCGAAACCCTTAGCGAACAACTGGATGTCATCAATAAAGCCGGTAAGTTTATCCGTAGAAAACTGTGGAAGAAAAAATAAACTAGTATTTATACATACCGTATGCATTCGCCTTCCCATGGTCGGCTAAGGCTGTGCTATAATGCATTTTCTTACCACTCAACAGTATAATAATACAAACAGAAGTGTAAGCATGTATATAACTACCCCATAACAATGAATTCTTCATAGTTCGAGCTATTCACACGCCAAACTGCTGCAGATGATGATCCAGATGCTTGGAGTATAAATTATTCCATTCCTGCACCGTTAGCGGCCCAAAGGATGGCGATTCACGGCCATCAAAAAAAGCGGGCCCTAATTCCAGCGTTCTCTTTAAATTCTCGATAAGACGTTGTTTTTCTTTTTGAAAATCTCTTCTATCTGCGATTATAAAGGAAGGAGCAGTACGTGTATTACGAGGATAAGGCTTTTCTCCTACCACCAGTTTTTTCACAAAGGTCTTAAGCAGCCACCGCGTGAGACCTTTTCGCCTAGGATGTTTCTCGGGCTCGTATACCATTTCATAGGCTACATTCAGATGGGCAAGCATTTGATCCACGCTCATCTTTCCCCATAACGGTTTCGATTCGGGAGTGAGTTTTTCAATACGATCAATAAATTGCTGTACTCCCTCCTCAGAAAAAATATTAATCATATGGAAGATTTTTTGCGAATGTACACCATCAATAGATGCCAAAGAATAACAAACCGATTCTGCCCCTAAAAAATCCCCTTCGAATTCCTATGCTTTTAAAAATGAAACTTCTTATCTTGCTGACAGAAAAAACATCAAAGTATATAAAATGAAAAAGATTCTTTTCCTCATTGCGATAGCTTTATTTACGTTGACTACCGTACAGGCTCAGCGTACCATTGCGCTTTTCAACGGATATAACCTAAACGGATGGACCGTTCACGGCACCGAAAAATGGTATGTTGAAAAGGGGCAACTGGTGTGTGAAAGCGGCCCTGACAAGCAATACGGATATTTATCTACCGACACTTCCTTTAAAAACTTTGAACTCACCCTAAAATTTAAACAGGAAGCCAACGGCAATAGTGGTGTATTTTTTCGCTCTTCCATAGAAGGCGTGAAGATCAGCGGCTGGCAGGTGGAAGTAGCCCCTTTGAACCAACATACAGGTGGTATTTATGAATCTTACGGACGCGGCTGGCTGGCAAAACCTAAACCCGAAGATGAAAAATGGCTCAAACCCGGGAAATGGAATACCCTGAAGATTCGGGTGGTGGATGATAGAGTCACTACTTGGTTGAACGGGCATCAAATGGTAGATCTTACCGATTCTAAAATCGGTGCCGGCCGAGGATTTATCGCTTTGCAAATCCATGATGGCGGTGGCATTAAAGTGCGCTGGAAAGATATTTTCCTTACCGAACTGTAATCTTTTTCTAAAAGTCAGATAATAGTCAAATACGCAGCCGATTTCTACAAATCGGCTTTTATTTTGCGCTTTTGTGTACAAATGCAATGTACATTTGCGCCATGAGCGATAAAAAAGTTAGAGTACGTTTTGCCCCCTCTCCAACAGGGGGATTGCATCTTGGTGGCGTTAGAACAGTTTTGTTCAACTATCTTTTTGCCAAAAAGCATAAAGGCGACTTCATATTACGTATAGAAGATACCGACCAAACCCGGTTCGTTCCCGGAGCAGAAGAATACATATTTGAATGTTTGAAATGGACAGGCTTACAACCCGACGAAAGTGTAGTGCATGGCGGTAATTACGGCCCCTATCGGCAAAGCGAAAGAAAAGAAAAATACCGCTTATATGCTGAGCAATTGGTAGCGCAGGGATATGCTTATTATGCATTTGATACACCGGAAGAATTGGAGAAAATGCGCACACAGAACCGAACTGAGGATAATCCTTCTCCGCAATATGACCATAAGGTACGTATGAGCATGCGCAACTCACTTACCCTTTCTCAAGAAGAAGTGCAGCGCCTGATAGATAGCAATACCCCTTATGTTATCCGTATTAAAATGCCCGAAAACGAAACCGTAACTTTTACGGATATGATTCGCGGCGAGGTAAGCTTTAATACTTCTTTAGTAGATGATAAAGTGCTGTTAAAGGCCGATGGCATGCCCACCTATCATTTGGCTGTAGTAGTGGACGATTATTTGATGGAAATATCACACGCTTTTAGAGGGGAGGAATGGCTGCCCAGCGCGCCCGTGCATATTTTGCTGTGGGAATATTTATTTGGATTGGATAAAATGCCCCAGTGGGCACATTTCCCACTTATCTTAGGTCCTTCAGGTAAACTCAGTAAGCGAGACGGCGCCAAATATGGCTTCCCGGTATATGCTATGAACTGGACTGACCCTCGTAGTGGAGAACTGACGGAAGGTTTTAAGGAAAAAGGATTTTTACCCGAGGCTTTCATCAACCTACTGGCATTACTGGGATGGAACGACGGATCGGCACAAGAAATTTTTTCCTTAGAAGAGCTTATCGACAAGTTCTCTATGGATCGTATACATAGTGCTGGCGCAAAATTTGATTATGAAAAAGCCAAATGGTTCAATCATGAATGGATAAAGAAATCCGATGCATCTCATTTATTGCCCCATGTAAAACAAGTTTTGAAAAGCAAGGATATTGCTGTTGCTGACGATACATTATTGCAACAAGTTATTAACCTTGTAAAGGACCGCTGCACACTGCTTACTGACTTTTATGAGCAGGCAGCCTACTTCTTCCGTCAGCCTCAAGAATACGATCTGCAGGCCATTCTTCCTAAATGGAGTGAAGAGAAGAATTTGTTCTTTGCCGAACTGATACGTAATTACCAACTGGCACCGCTTTGGGATGCACAGGAACTGGAACGCAACTTTAAGGAAATTGCAGCAACGAATCATTTAAAACCCGGAGAAGTGATGTTGCCACTGCGTATTATGCTGGTAGGGGGAAAATTCGGACCGGGCGTTTTCGACATAGCTCAGTTTCTAGGTAAGGAAGAAACTGTCAAAAGAATCGAACACGTATTAGCGCTGATTGCATCAGCAAAATAAGACTATACATAATATATATTTCAACCATGAAAATCGTAAACACCCTTTACTTTTTTCATGGTTGATTTTTTATATCCTTATAAGCCCAATACGGCTTTTAGTTTGCCATAACCATTACGGCTTACATTGATTTTTGCACCGCTTTTGAGTATGGCTACATGCCCATCTTTCTCATAAGGATCAATACGGGTAATTTCTTGCACATTCACAATGTAAGAACGATGGCAGCGCACAAACATATCGGCCGGCAGGAACGACTCAAAATAAGTCATGGTTTTATTTTTCAGAAAATACCCCTCCTTGGTAAATATTTTTACAAAATCATCTGCGGCTTCGAGATACAACACTTCTTGTACCGGAATGATTTTAATTTTACTTCCGTTCTTCACCACAATCCTGCTATTGATGCCGGGCAACTGAGTATCGTTCAACAATTCTTTAGTATTTTCTACATTGGGCTTGTGCTGTGCCAGAAACTTTGCTACGGCCTTGTCAAAACGCTCCTGATCGAAAGGCTTTAGCAGATAATCTACTGCATGCGCTTCAAAAGCCTTGATGGCGTACTCGTCAAATGCTGTAGCAAATATTACAGCAGGAGGATTTTCAACTAGCTCCAACATTTCAAAACCCGTAATCTTAGGCATCTGAATGTCCAGAAAGATTAGGTCTGGCTGATGTTCCTGTATAGCTTTTAACCCTTCAAAACCATCACCACACTCTGCTACCACCTCCAATTCGGGATGCTTTTTCAGATATTCCTTAACCATACTTCTTGCCAGGAACTCATCGTCTATGATAATTACTTTACTCATTGCTTTGGGGTATTTTTACTGTAGTATCAAAGATAGTATCTTGAGCGTTAGTTACTAACAAATCATTTCTTGCAAACAACAAGTACAATCGCCGCTGTATGGAAGAAAGCCCAAAACCGGTGCCTTTCTTGGGCATGGCCGTTTCGGGATCAAAAGGATTTTTAACACTAATTACCAGATAATTCTGCTCCAACATGCAATCAATAGTAATCAGCGTCTGTCCGGTTGTATCATACAAGCCGAATTTAATAGCATTCTCCACAATTGGCTGCAACAATAATGTGGGTAAGAGCGCTTGCTTACATTCGTCTGGCACGTTTATAGCTGTTTGCAATCTATTTCCGAAACGCACTTTTTCTATTTCCAAATATAAATTCAGATACCCAATTTCTTCCTCCAGTGTTACCATCTGAGATTCTTCTTTCTTAAGTGTACCACGCAGAAAATCGGAAAGTTGTTGCACCATCTTTCGGGCTTGCTGAGGATCTAAGCCTATCAGTGCATTAATAGAATTAAGACTATTGAATAAAAAGTGAGGCTGCAACTGTTGACGCAGTTTGAAGAGTTCTGCTTCGCGCGAAAGCGCTTCTACATCTAACTTCCGCTGTTCTTCCTTCTGTCTCTCCTGCCAGCTATACCATAAAATGGATGCAGTAACTACTATGGTTAATATCACAAAGGCAAAAGCAAATCTTACGATAAGCGAATTGCGCAAAAATGATAAATAAGCCACTTCATTATTAAATACAATGCGCAGAAAGCTATTGGAGATAAACAACCATAATAGCGATAGTACCAATGAGGATACCAAAATGCCTACAAACTGATAGGCTGTAGGCATGTAATATTTTATAATATTCAATACGAGTAGGCTGCTCAGTAGTAGTAGCGTAACACTGATAAGGCTATCTCCCCAGCAGATACCTGTAGGGAACCCCAGTCTTTTTAAGATGTACACCTGAATTCCTACAAGCGCGGCCCAACCCGCCAAAAGAGATATAATGACTTTTTTTTCTGAAAGAGGAGAAGACATTAATTATCCGGATAAGTAATTAATAACCTAATAATAGCTGCATCAGGCTGCAATATTGTTTAAAAACTTTTGATATCAACTCCACCAAAAATTACGGTGCCTTTTATAATCAATGTTTTACTATTCTCAGAAGGTGCAGGTGCTAGGCGCTTGCGTTTATCCTTCACCTCTCCCATTACGGCTACGGCTTCCGATATTACATTCCAGTGCGAGGGAATGATCAACGTGGCGCCACCAAAGAATACGGTCACATCTAGCACGGCAATTCCTTGAAGATCGGCCTGAGAAAGATCGATTTCACTACCCCCGAAAATATTAGTCATATCTCCGCCCTGAAAGGTCTTGGAAAAAATTTTCTTCTTAGTACCACCAAAAACGGAGGTAATGTCCAGAAAGTCCTGACCGCTCAGTCCAGGTACAGGATTTCCGTTTTCATCCAATATAAAATATTCCTTGTTGCCTCTAGGGCGAAAAATAAAGAATAGCCCGGCACCTATAAGTACTATGGGTAAAATAAACTTCTGCAATCTGCCGAAGACAAAATATTCATCTACAAGAAAAAGTACGCCAATCATGGTAAGCACCAACCATGCAGCTCCCTCAAAATTTCTACGTGCCCCTACAAAAGCTCCCAACGCTATGAGAAACATCTGCCAGGAGAGTATGAAATCGGGTATGCGCACCCCCATCATATTCAATAATAAAATCATACCAAGGGCTACCAAAAAACCGCCAATCCATATACGGCCCTTTGATCTTCTGGGACGAAATTCCGGAGCAGGGGGCTGACCTATCGGCTCATTATTATTATATATTTCAGTACGGTATGTATTCTCGCTCATTTTTATAAATTTTAGGTAAAAATAGCAACGTATTGCTGTTGCTACAACACATTTATTGTGTATAAACTTAATATATCGGTGAACGACATACTAATGGCGGTGAAAAGACGGTGATTTTTTCAATTTCCTCATAGCAACCGACTAAATAAAGGCGAATTTTACTCCGTCAAATAGCCCTTTATCGCTTAGTTTGAGCTCTGGAATTACCAGCAAGGCCATAAAAGAAAGCGTCATAAAGGGAGCGCTTAAGGTACTCCCCATTTCCTTGGCCATGGCATCAATAGCCGTATAAGCTTGGGCCACCTTGTAGCCATCGTCCAAACTCATCAATCCGGCCACCGGAAGAGGTAATATCATTTCCTGCACTTTTGCACCAGAAGTTACAGCGCTGACACCTCCTTTATACTGTATAATAAGATTTACTGCACGACAGATGCTTGCATCGTCGGTACCTACCGCAACAATATTATGGCTGTCATGCGCCACTGACGAAGCAATAGCACCGTTTTTTAAACCAAAACTTTTAATAAACGCTCTAGCCACCGGAGCCTCAGCATAACGGTTCACCACAGCAATTTTGAGAATATCACGATCTATATCGCTCACTGCATTGCCGTCCTGTATTTTAGGAGTTTCCTCTATACGATGCGTAATTAATTGTCCATCCAATGCCTCAATTACGTGAATTTTCTGCGAGTCGGACAAAGGGATAGCAAAATCTTCGGGAGCTTTAAAGGAACAATTAAAATTATTAAGACTGGTGGCCTGAGGAGATGTAATCAATGTTTCACCATTATTTGCCACCAGCTCTCCGTTGATATACGTTTGAAGTACTTCAAAACTTGTAAGGTCTTTAATCAAAACAAAATCAGCCGGATCTCCTTCCTTTAACAACCCCACATCGAGGTGGTAATGGCGAACGGGATTGACACAAGCTGCCTGTAAGACATGAAATACATCAATACCTTTCGCTACTGCCCGTGCACAAAGCTGATTGATATGCCCTTCAGCAAGACTATCCGGATGTTTATCATCGCTGCAAAACATGATTTTGTCGGGGTATTCATGTAGCAGATCGATCAGTGCTTCAAAATTCTTAGCGGCGCTACCTTCCCGTATCACAATCTTCATTCCTGCAGATAGCTTATCCAGGGCTTCTTCAGCAGTAAAGCATTCATGATCGGTACTGATACCGGCGCTGATATACTTCTGAGCCGCCTCACCTCTTAATCCCGGTGCATGACCATCGATGGGCTTTCCCAAGTCTTGAGCAGCTTTTATTTTGTGCATCACTTCGGCATCTCCATTCAGCACGCCCGGAAAATTCATCATTTCACTCAAGTATCTTATTTCTTCTTTCTGAAGTAGTGCTTTTACTTCATTTACTCCCAATACGGCACCTGCGGTTTCAAAGGTAGTAGCCGGCACACAGCTAGGGGCACCAAAGTTGAATTTAAAAGGAACTGTCTTGCCATTTTCAATCATGAACTCCACTCCCTGCATTCCGCATACATTGGCTATTTCATGAGGGTCGCTTACAGTAGCCACTGTACCATGTACCACTGCCAATCGCGCAAACTCGGAGGGAATGAGCATGCTGCTTTCGATATGTACATGACTGTCCACAAAACCCGGAAGTAAAAACGGAGCATGGGGCTCAGAAGCAGTAAGGGGAACAATGGCACTAATCCTGCCGTTTTCAACCTGTACTTTGGCCGGATATATTTTCCGTTGATCTATATCAACCAAATTTCCAGTTATTACAAACACATTAATGAGGTTTAGAAATAACGAATAATCATTATGGTAATATCGTTACCACTGCTTCAAACTTACTCATTATTCCTAATAAAAAGTACAGCATGAAACGTATAGTAATAAAATGGATGTTACTATTTCCTTTTGAGAATAAAGAAATAGTGTCTACTTAGTTTTCGGTAAAGGGCTTTGTTAAATTAGTTTTCTTGTAAACCGGCTTCCAGTTCTGCTACCAGTTGTTCCTTATGTTGTCCGATCCATTCAGGAAGTGGTTGATTGGCGGTTAATGACCATTCGTTATCTTCCTTACTCAGTCTGAAAAAAAGACGATTCCCTCTTTCATCAGCCGTATCTACATCAAATACATACTCTCCAGCATTATTGTTTTTCTTGTAGTTAAACTCTCTTAATCTGCCTTGTATCTTTACTAATCTGGTAAAATGTATTACTTTGACAAACGAAGTGTTCATTTTCCCTCCTTTTTAACCTAACTTAATATTGCACTTCTCATCATTATTTTAAGAAAATACAATATTGGCGAGAACGCCATTAACCCGTCTAAGGTAAAATAAAATAAGTAATCATTCTTAGTTTTTATGGCACGATGATACAATACGTAAGTTAAGAATGTAGGAATCAATAAAATAAAATTATCCACAGTTCCTTCCAGATAATAATAAGAAAGCACTATTGATAAAATGATATTAAGTATGATAATGATATCAAAAATAATTTTCAGTTTAGAAAAAGGTAGTAACGTAACCAAACTCTTAATGCCAATAGATTTATCAAATTCTTTATCTCTGATATCAAACAAAATGCATATTGGAAAAATCAATGTAAAACGATTGAGAAAAAACAAAGTATGAACTGTTTGCCACTCCCTCTCTGTGATAAGAAGCGGCAGTGCTGAGGTTACATAGGTCCACATCAATGCCAACAAAGCGGTTTTGGCTAAAATAAATTTTTTCAAAGAAGTAAAAGGACGAAAAGGAAATTTCGGTGCAGTATAAATGAGAGTGAGGACTACTGCCGGTAGGATCCATTTGATGTAACTCAACTCCTTCATCAAAAAATAAATACATCCCACTGCACTAATTATAAAAAACAATGCATGTACATTTTTATATTTTGCCAGCCATGATGTACGCGCATCCGTTACTTCAACAGTTTCATCGGTCAAATACCAGTGAATACTATAACTCGCTAATGTAGAAAAAAAGATAAAGCCTATAAAAGACAACGGCGGGAACTCATCTGTGAATAAATGCATAGTATATGCTGTCATCACCACAGCACATAAGGCTATGAATATATTGCTGAATATAATAAAATCAAAAATGCTGTTCTTATAGGGAGACGACAATTATTAGAGTATTTTTGCTGGTCAAAATTATTTAAATCTGATGTACAATCATAAAAATCTGGAAGAAAAGGTTTTTGATGGCCCTTTTGACGAAGTGGTATTGGAGGTATTCAGATTTCAATATGAAAACAATCAGATCTATCGTGCTTATGTAGATGCGCTGGGTAAAAATGTTGCCAATATCCATACAGCTGATGCCATTCCTTTTTTACCTATTCGCTTTTTCAAAACGCAGCGAGTAATAACCACACAGTTTGATGCAGAAGTAGTATTCGAAAGCAGTGGCACTACCGAAACCACCAATAGTAAACATTTCATAAAAGATAAAAGCATTTATGAAAGAAGCTTTTTAAACGGATTTCGGCAATTTTACGGTGATGTGAAAGATTGGTGCATTCTAGGCTTGCTACCTTCTTATCTGGAACGCAGCCATTCGTCGCTGGTTTATATGGTGCAGCAGCTGATAGAAAAAAGCAACCATCCGAAAAGTGGATTTTATTTATATGATTTTGGACAATTGGCGTCCGTAATACGGCAACTCGAAGCAGATAAACAATGCACCTTGCTTATTGGCGTTACCTTTGCCTTATTGGATTTTGCGGAGCAATTCCCTATGCCCCTGAAATATACTACCATTATGGAAACGGGCGGCATGAAAGGTCGTAGAAAGGAGCTGATTAGAAACGAGGTACATGACTACTTACAAAAAGCTTTTGGCCCTCAGCCTATTCACTCAGAATATGGTATGACCGAGCTCCTGTCTCAAGCGTATTCTAAAGGTAATGGTATTTTTAAATCACCACCATGGATGCGCATACTGATAAGAGATGAAGATGATCCACTAACGATCAAACAATCCATTAACGGAAAAGCACGCGGCGTGATTAATATCATCGATCTGGCCAATATCTACTCCTGTAGTTTTATTGCTACAGACGATTTGGGCGTTTTATATGAAGACGGTTCGTTTGAAATTACCGGCCGTAGGGATCATAGTGATCTACGTGGATGCAGTCTTCTGACTTTATAAGATCGAGATATCATACATTAAATCTAAAGTGCATAATATCTCCGTCCTGCACTATATACTCTTTGCCTTCTATCCTCAGTTTTCCTGCTTCTCTACAAGCCGCTTCGCTCTTATACTGCATAAAATCTTCGTAAGATATTACTTCAGCTTTGATAAATCCTTTTTCAAAGTCTGAGTGTATAACACCGGCACATTGAGGCGCTTTCCAACCATTGTGAAAGGTCCAGGCTCGCACTTCTTGCACACCGGCTGTAAAATAGGTCTTCAGTCCTAACAGTTTGTAAGTAGAGCGAATCAAGCGGTTCAGTGCGGGTTCTTTCATCTGATACTCTTCCATAAACATCGCCTTATCATCTGCATCTTCCATTTCGGCAATCTGTGCTTCAATGGAATTATTCATCACAATCATTTCCGCACCTTCATCATCGGCCACCTTTTTAAGCGCCTCAGAGAATTTGTTACCTGTATGCATAGAAGGCTCATCCACATTAGCTACATAAAGCACCGGTTTTTCAGTAAGCAGGAATAAATCGGCAATTACGGCTTTTTCCTCTTTGCTCAGATCTAATGAGCGAATGCTCTTTCCCTGCTCCAGGTGGGCTTTACAACGTTGTAGTACAGCTACCTCATCTCTAACTTTAGGATCACTTTTTGCCTGCTTCTCCTTCTTTTGAATTTGCTTTTCTACGCTTTCCAGATCCTTTAACTGCAGCTCTGTATCAATAATTTCCTTATCTCCAATCGGATTGATAGGCCCTTCCTCACGTAGGATATTTTCATCCTCAAAACAACGAATCACGTGAATAATGGCATCTACCTCTCGAATATTAGCTAGAAATTTATTTCCCAAACCTTCCCCCTTACTGGCACCTCTTACCAGTCCGGCAATATCTACGATTTCGATTTGTGTAGGCACGGTACGCAATGGTTGTACCAGCTCGGCCAGTTTATCCAGTCTCTCATCCGGTACATCTACCAACCCTACATTAGGTTCAATAGTACAGAACCTATAGTTACTAGCCTGAGCTTTGGCGCTATTGCTCACTGCATTAAACAAAGTTGATTTCCCAACATTGGGCAATCCTACTATACCTGCCTGTAATGCCATTATTTATGTACGATTTTTAGTTTTTAAATAAAGTTCGCAAAGGTACGATTTCTAACATTGATATCACAACCTATTCGGAGATAGCAGCCAGTTCAACGACACACAGTTTGTTTTTCGGTCATTTTTCTATTAATAGGCATCTCCCCTCACAAAAGTTATTTTTGTACCTGCAGTTTTGTTATTTTTACTGCTTATGGTATTAAGCAGAATATGGAGCGCTTTTATTATCATAGCGCTGACTGTAGCCTTAGGACGTTATGTCTTCCAACCCGATCAGAAGCAGATTTTTACGCACATGGTCACGGGAAAAAGTGGCGATACAACTTATGTGAAAGATATTGACCCTTCGCAATTACCTCAACATATACATGACCAAATCGCAAACGGTCAGATTGTTAAATGGGATGGACATAATATTGTAGCTACTGAAGACGGACGCTACAAAGCATTTGATTTGCAAGCTACCAATGGTGTTTTTGAAACTACCAAGGATGCAGTCAACCTCTGCATCAATCTTATTGGTATTATGGCCCTATTTCTGGGTTTTATGAATATAGCCGAACAGGCTGGGGGTATACGATTTCTGTCGAGAATTATAGGACCTTTTTTTTCAAAAATATTTCCCGATGTACCTAAAGATCACCCCGCCATGGGGCATATGGTAATGAATTTCTCGGCTAATCTGCTAGGTCTCGACAACGCTGCCACTCCTTTTGGTATTAAATCGATGGAAAGTCTGCAGCAGTTAAATCCTAACAAAGACCGAGCTACCAATGCTCAAATCATGTTTCTTTGTTTACATGCATCAGGACTGACCCTGATTCCTACTACCATCATCGCAGACCGTGTAGCATTGAAGTCGCAGTTCCCTACAGAAATCTTTATTCCTTGTATGATTGCCACTTTTGTGGCTACTATAACTGCACTTACTGTGGTTTCGTTTAAGCAAGGTATCAAAGTATTTCAGCCTGTTATAATAGGATGGGTAATGGGTATTACTGCCCTTTTTGTAGGGTTGATTTTATACGTAAGAACTTTGGATATAAAAGGTGTACAACTATTCTCCAGCAGTCTCAGTAACGGGCTTATTCTGCTAATTTTTCTACTCATTATTGCCGGAGCCCTTTATAAGAAAGCCCCCATTTTCGATGCTTTTGTTGATGGTGCGAAGGGAGGATTTGAAACCGCAATCAAAATCATCCCTTATTTAGTAGGACTGCTAGTTGCAATTAGTCTATTACGCAACAGTGGAGCCTTTGATTTCATCATGGATGGAATCAAGGCCGGATTTACTTTCCTTGGAGGAGATGCCCGCATTGTAGATGCGCTGCCAACGGCTATTCTCAAGCCGTTTAGCGGTAGCGGCGCCAGGGCGATGATGATTGATACGCTCAAAACCCATGGAGCCGACTCTTTTACAGGCAATCTGGCATCGGTATTCAGAGGCTCTGCCGACACTACTTTCTATATTATTGCTGTATATTTTGGTGCTGTAGGTATCAAAAATACACGCTATACTGTGGGCGCTATGTTGCTGGCCGACCTGGCTGGTGTTATCACTGCTATTGCTATAAGCTATCTGTTTTTTGCGTAATTTAATGAGAGGAACCGCTAATAGTTTTTGACTGATGCGTTATTAGCAAAATTCCTTATGTATGAAAAATTTTATGTACGTTTGAAGCAGTATATCAATAGAAAAGGAGCATGTAGCCTGTAACGCTTCAGGCCTCTGTTTCGGATTATAAACTTAATGCTTGTACATGCAACAGGTAGATTTTTTAGTAATAGGCACAGGTATAGCCGGCCTTACATATGCCTATAAAATGGCATCCCGATACCCCGATAAAAAAGTCCTGATACTTACTAAGGCCGATGCCGAAGAAACGAACACTAAGTATGCACAGGGCGGGGTGGCTGTAGTGCGAGACTGGCAGAATGATAGTTTTGAAAAACACATAGAAGATACCCTGATTGCAGGCGATGGGCTGTGTAATGAGAAGGTTGTGGAAATTGTTGTAAAAGACGGTCCCGAACGCATACAGGAATTAATAGACCTAGGCGCTAATTTTGACAAGGAAGAAAGCGGCGATTACAAATTGGGTAAGGAAGGTGGGCACAGCGAATCGCGCATCATTCATCATAAAGATATTACCGGCTGGGAGATGGAACGCACCCTGCTGAATGCAGTAGCCGGCATGAGCAATATCGAAATCATCAATCACTGCTTTGTCGTAGACATTATTACCCAACACCACTTGGGCTATCTGGTCACCAAAGCCACTCCGGATATTGAATGCTACGGCGTGTACGCTTTAAATCAAAAGACAAACGACATAGAAACCATCCTTGCCAAAACCACTTACCTAGCAACAGGAGGCAACGGTCAGGTGTATAGAACCACAACCAACCCTGCCATTGCTACAGGTGATGGCGTAGCGATGGTATACCGTGCCAAAGGACGTATCGAGAATATGGAATTTATACAGTTCCATCCCACAGCCCTATACGAACCCGGCCTGAGAGGGCAGGCTTTTTTAATTACAGAAGCTGTGCGCGGCGACGGTGGTATTCTGCGTAATAAAAAAGGCGAAGCCTTCATGGCTCGCTATGATGAGAGAAAAGATTTGGCGCCTCGCGACATCGTAGCACGTGCCATCGACAATGAAATGAAAACTGAGGGAACAGAGCACGTATGGCTGGATTGTCGACACATGGACCAAGAAAAATTCATCGAACACTTTCCCAATATTTATGAAAAATGTAAGAGTATCGGTATAGACGTAAGCAAGGACATGATCCCTGTGGCTCCTGCAGCGCATTATAGCTGTGGAGGTATTAAAGTAGATGAGTGGGGACAGACCTCCATCAAAAACCTTTATGCCGTGGGCGAATGCAGCAGCACCGGACTGCACGGTGCTAACCGCTTAGCAAGCAACTCCCTACTCGAAGCTATGGTATTTGCGCACAGATGTTTTCTACATGTATCGCATAAAGTAGATAATAATCTACTTTCGGAACACCCCACTCGCAAGCTGAACATACCGGCGTGGAATGCCATGGGGACCAGCACGCCTAAAGAGCTGATACTTATTACCCAAAGCCTTAAAGAGTTGCAGCAAGTAATGAGCGATTATGTAGGTATTGTACGTAACAACATCAGACTGGAACGCGCCATCAAAAGAATCGATTTGCTCTGGGAAGAAACAGAGCAATTGTATAAAACCAGTACACTTTCACCCAATATCCTGGAACTACGCAATCTGATTACAGTGGGCTATCTGATTGTGAAAGGAGCTATCTTCCGTAAGGAAAGTCGCGGACTGAATTATAATACCGATTATCCTTATAAAAGCAAGCTGATACAGAACATCGTATTATAATTACTGAAGAGCATGTACTTCAGTGATACGATTTAGGCATTATACTCATGTACTATATTGTTTATACTTTTTTTTATTTAA
Organism: Chitinophagaceae bacterium C216; assembly: GCA_028485475.2. Taxonomy (GTDB): domain Bacteria; phylum Bacteroidota; class Bacteroidia; order Chitinophagales; family Chitinophagaceae; genus Niabella; species Niabella composti. Next base: position 1,169,315 of record CP144143.1, on the reverse strand, counting down.
TGTCATTACTCCCACTTAGGGTGCTTTATTTCATTTCCGATGGCATATACGGCATTCTTTACTATATAGTCCGCTATCGCCGGGAAGTGGTAATGAACAATCTGCTTATTGCTTTCCCTGAAAAAAGCGAAGAGGAAAGAACTGCTATTGCAAAAAGCTTTTATCATAAATTAATCGATTCGATGATAGAATCGTTAAAACTGCTTTCAGCATCCGACGCTTTTTTTGAGAAAAGATTTAGAGGGAATTGGGAGGTTGTAGAGCAATTCTATCAAAACGGACGTTCGGTGCAGCTACATCTAGGACATAATTTTAACTGGGACTGGGGCAATATGATGATAGCCCGCAAAACCTCTTTCCAGTTTATTGGTGTATACATGCCTATCCACAATAAAGCATTTGAAAAACTATTCAAGAAAATACGTAGTCGCGGTGGTGCTCATCTCATCAATGCTACCAAGATGGCACGCGAATTTCTGCCTTTCCGTCGTTCGTTGTATTGTCTGGGTTTGATTGCAGATCAAAGCCCAGGTCGCATAGACAAAGCCAAATGGTTTTATTTCTTTAACAGAAAAACCGCTTTTACCATAGGCCCTGCTAAAAGCGCCATTACCAATGATGCAGTTATAGTATTCGCATTTATCAAATGTGTAAAGCGCGGCTACTATGAAGTAGAGTTTACCGTAAACACCCAACATCCGCGCGAGCAAAACGCAGATCAGCTCACTTTACAATTTGTTAAGTTTTTGGAAAATAACATTAGGCAATATCCGGATATGTGGTTGTGGAGCCATCGTAGATGGAAACATGAGTGGAAAGAAGGTGATACTGTAGTCACATAAATAAAACTGCCCCATAAAACCTTTGGCAGGTTGCCCCCGATACACTATTTTTGCGGCGCAGGTCTCATACGGCCAGCTCCTGATAAACCTCCCCAGGGCCGGAAGGCAGCAAGGATAGTCGGTTGTAGCGGCGCGATGTGAGTAGCCTGCATTTTTTATTTTAAATATTTCAGCCCGGATTTATTGATTATTGCCAATCTTTTCTAAACTTTGATAAGGGCAAGCTTGTTAGTTTATTAAACCTTTATACATCCGATTGCTGACACAAGGACCCACAAGCCCTGATGTTATGCTATTTATAAAAAAGGTGAAAAAAGTTCTTATAACAATTTAAACGTTTACGTTTTATGAAATTCTTTATTGATACGGCTAACCTCGATCAAATCAAAGAGGCCAACGACTTAGGTATCTTAGATGGTGTGACCACTAACCCCTCCTTAATGGCCAAAGAAGGGATTAAGGGACAGGAGGCCATTATGAAGCACTACCTCGACATCTGCGAAATCGTAAATGGCGACGTAAGTGCCGAAGTGGTAAGCACCGATTATGAAGGCATTATTGAAGAAGGGAAAAAGCTAGCAGCCCTTCATCCTAATATTGTGGTAAAAGTACCGATGATTAAAGACGGTATTAAAGCCATCAAATGGTTTACCGACAATGGTATTAAAACCAACTGTACACTAGTATTCAGTGCCGGACAGGCTATATTGGCTGCAAAAGCCGGAGCTACTTATGTTTCGCCATTTATCGGCCGTATTGACGATAGCGGCTGGGATGGTGTTCAGCTAATCGAGCAAATCGCTCATATCTACAATGTGCAAGGCTTTAAAACCCAAGTATTGGCAGCCTCCATTCGCAACACAAATCATATCATTCGCTGTGCCGAAGCCGGAGCTGATGTATGTACCTGTCCGCTGGAACCCATTTTGGGCTTATTAAAACATCCGCTTACTGATATAGGTCTGGCTAAGTTCTTGGAAGATGCCAAGAAATGGCAGTAATTTTTGGTTATTTGTTTATGAGTTGAGAGGTTAGCAGCATAACAGATCATTTATTTATCATTCAACTTTTAAACTAAGCAGACCATAGGACTATCATCGTTTATAGCGAATCGGATAGCATTTAATCAAAACCGATCATTTTCGAAATTTATTATAAGGCTGTCCATAGCCGCTACCACCATCAGCGTAGCGGCTATGATTATTACTTTGGCTTTTGCCAACGGCTTCCAGCAAAAAGTTAGTGAAAAGATTTTCAGTTTCTCCGGACACATAAGGGTGCAGTATGTAACCCCTTTTGCATCCTTAACTTCAGAGGAAATTGCCATTAATGCCGACAGTAGCACCATGCTGAAAATCAAAGCCGACCCTGACGTACAAACTATTCATCCCTATGCCACACGTTATGCCATTCTAAAAACACCTGAAGACCTACAAGGGGTACTCGTGAAAGGTATAGATAAGCATTTCGATTTCACCAGGCTGGAGGAGTTTATGGTTAAAGGCCGTTTTCTGTCATTTAACGACAGTTCTTATAGCCGGGACATTGTTATTTCCCAAAAAACTGCATCTGAATTAAAACTCGATGTAGGCGACCGAGTGCTCATCTATTTTATCCGACCCGACGGTTCTAAAAGACCTGATCGCCTCACTGTGAAAGGGATATTTAAAACCGGTATTAGCGACTTTGATAACACATTTGCACTGGGCGATTTAAAACTCATTCGCAGACTTAACGGCTGGGAAGAAGACGAAATAGGCGGATATGAAATTTTCCTGAAGGATTACAGAAAAGTCGATGAAGTAATCCAACACCTCGAAACGCTGCCCGACCTTCCCCCCACGTGGAGTGTACGTAATATCAAAGAGCTGGCGCCCAATATTTTCGATTGGCTTAATATGCAAAATGTAACACGCAATGTGCTCATCGGTATCATGATTATTGTAGCTATTATTAATCTCATTACCTGCCTCATCATATTAGTACTCGAACGCATGCGTATGGTAGGTATTTTGAAAGCCGTTGGTGCTACAGATTGGATGGTACAGAAGATATTTTTGCAACACAGCACATTCATTGCCCTCACCGGTATTCTGGCAGGAGCTGCAATTGGCCTAGGTTTATTGTATGCCCAGATAAAAACAGGTTTTATCAAGCTTAACGAAGAAGCATATTATCTCCATACCGCAGCCGTTAAAATATCGGCCTGGGAAGTGGCACTTATCTGTTTCAGCACCTTTATCATTTGTTTTTTGGTACTGATGATTCCCTCTTACATCGTAAGAAAAGTGCAGCCGGTAAAGGCCATCCATTTCAGATAATATTAAGTGAGGTGAGAAAGAATAATGCCTGTAGCCACTGCCGCATTTAGAGATTCGGCAGCACCGATTTTAGGAATTGTAATTTTCTCATGAAGCAGCGGCAGCACATTTTCCCTAATTCCGCGAGATTCGTTACCAATAACTAGCAATCCTTGGTGTAGAGTTTCGAAGGTTTGCAAGGGTTTTCCGTTTAAAGAAGCACCGTAAATCTTTACGCCAGACTGTTGCTGTAGCCAAGCAGCCAAATCGGTATATAACAATTCAATCCTAAAAATGCTACCCATAGTAGCTTGTACTACTTTAGAGCCATACGCATCGGCACAGTCTGTACTGCAAATAATCTGTCTAATCCCAAACCAGTCAGCAGTGCGTATAATAGTACCCATATTGCCGGGGTCCTGAATACCATCCAGTACCAGAGCTAAATGGTCTTTCTTAAATTCAAATTTTTGGTGGAAAGGTTTTTCTATCAGTGCCAATACCTGATTGGGAGTAGTGAGTTGGGATATTTTTTTTAATTCGATATCGGTTACTAGCTGAAATTCTCGCCCAGATATGGCGGTTTTGTTCTGTAATAACCATTCTTCCGTAGCATAAATCTTGCGGATACGGATATTTTGTGCAGCAAATGCTTCACTTACTATCTTGGGGCCTTCCACAACAAAAAGGCTTTCAGCATCCCTTTGTTTTTTTTGGCTTAAAGTTTGAATATATTTGGCCTCAGATTTAGTAAGCATTTACATTAATTCAGACAATTGCTTAACAAAGTATCAGTATACAAAAATACAGGACTTTATCTCTTACCAATAGTATTGGTACTGTTTTTTTCATCCTGTACCATCTTCACTGTCGTAAAGAATGAGCCGGCAGGCAAACCCTATATTTTCGAAACCAACATTAAAGTAGATGACGCCCGGCTTACGAAAAGCGAAAAGCTCCGACTGGAAGGAGGATTGTATCAGCAACTTGATGACAGCATTGCCGCACGCAAATTAGATAAGGTATTCTGGAAAGTTTTGAAGAATCCGCAGGTATTAGATAGCAGTCTTATTACAAAATCCATGGAGCATATGAATTACTACCTCAATGGCGAGGGGTATTTTCATGATTCCATATCATTCACCACAGCAATAGAGAATGCCGGAGCGCATCAGAAAGCACGTATCACCTTCCATGTAAAACCCGGCCCTGTTACACGCATCGACTCTCTAGCATATACGCTTTTGAATGACAGTATTAAAAACCTTGTTGAAAAGAATACCGATGCTGCGTTTGTCAAAGAAGGCGATCCCTTTGCCCAAGCACCTTTGTCTGCCGAACTGGACAGACTCGTAGAACTCCATCGCAATAATGGATATCTTTTGTTTTCTAGAAACCAGCTTTACGTATTGTGGGATACGATGGACCTGGAATTGCTGGTACCGGAGTTCGATCCTTTTGAGCAGGCCATGCATTTGCAGAAACTCAAGGAACGGGTAGATAATCCCATCGCCAACATTGAAATTAGGCAAAGACCCGATAGTACTTTTAAAAAATATTATGTAGGCAATGTTACGGTATATCCCGATACCCGAACCGACACCTTGAGGAGTGCAGGAAAAATAACTACCCTAGATAATGTAACTGTTATACAGCGCTCCAATAAATTTAGACCTCATATATTTCCTCAATACATTTATCTGAAAAGAGGTGAGCTATACAGGCAAAATCGTTATATGCGTACGCTGAACCGCTTTAATGCATTAGGCACATGGCGACTGGTAGATATTGCGCAGATTCCGCGAGATAATACCGATACTGTGGATTTTGAAATACAACTCAATCCTGCTCCCAAATACAATTTTACTACCAATTTGGAAAGCAGTTTCAGCGAAAGTGCCATCAGCGGTCGCTTTGTAGGTATAGGCGTCAATGTAGGGTTGCAAAACCGAAATTTTCTCCGGAGTGCCAGTCAGTTTAACACCAATGTTCGCTATGGTGTCGAACTGGGAGGGATTATCAATTCCGGAGAATTTATACAAGCACAGCAGGTAAGTCTGAGCAACTCTCTTGTATTCCCACGCTTTGTATTTCCTGGTATGCACAAATTGAAACGCGACTTTAGAGGAAATATCCAGTCAGTTCTTACACTGAATGCAGCGAATACCGAAAGAAGATACTTATTCAATCTTACCAGCTTTAATACGGCCTGGGGATATGACTTCACTTGGCGTGCCCGTCCCGAAAAATATGCAGTAAATAATCGCACCTATTCCATAGGCATTAAAATTCCCAATATTGAATACTCTTATATCAAGAAAAGAGATCGGTTGCTCACGCTTATAGATAGCAATCCTTCTATCAAAAATCTATTCTCAGATGGTTTAATTACCTCGGTTATTGCCAATTTTTCCATGCCTTGGAACAGCAGCAACAAACGTAGTATTAATGTGCTGAAATTAAACCTGGAAGCATCGGGGTTGCTTACGGGCATGGTGCATAGTAAGTTTATCGATGAACAATTGTATCGCTTTATAAAAGCAGATGCAGAATATGCGAAGTTGCTTAAGCTGGGCAGCCAATCCGGATTGGTATTACGTGGTTTCGCAGGGATAGGATATGAACTAGAGTCCACACCCAATCCAGAAAAGCGTACACAATTACCATTCTTCAAACAATACTTTAGTGGAGGTCCCAACAGTATGCGTGCATGGCAATTGCGACGACTGGGTCCTGGCTCTACCATTAAAAAATTTGATGGGCCTTATAGTGTGCCCGACCGATTTGGAGATGTTCAGCTGGAAGCTAATATTGAGTACCGGATGCCATTGTTCAATATCTCAGGCATTCCTATCAATGGGGCATTGTTTACCGATATCGGAAACGTGTGGCTGCTGAAAAAAGACGCCGGGCTGGAGAATGAGACCTTCAAATTATCGCGTTTGGGAACCGACTTGGCTATCGGAGCCGGAGCCGGTATCAGAGCCGATTTCGGCTTCTTTGTCATACGCTTGGATTATGCCTATAAAGTGAAGGACCCCAGCCCCGACTTAGAGAATGCGGCATATCAAAACAAATTCTTTGCTTATCCTTTCTTCAAAGGAAGTCAGTTGCAGGTGGGCATCGGCTATCCTTTCATTTTCTAAGCAGGCTCATCGCAATCCTCTCTTTGCTAACTTTTCTCAAATAACCAAGGAATACGTTTTCTTCTTTTGATTTTATAGTTAGAGGTAATATACTTGCGAATATGTTCCATTGCCTCATCAATATCATCTGTAAGCAATACCAGCTCCAAGTCTTCGGGGGATATCGTTCCTTTTTCGGCCATATCCTCAATGGCTGTCATTAGATCGGCATAAAATTCTTTTCCGAACAACACGATAGGAAACTCGGTCACGGTTTTGGTTTGCACCAATGTCAGGATTTCAAAAAACTCATCCATGGTACCAAAACCACCGGGCATAATGATAAAAGCATAACTATACTTAATGAGCAACGTCTTACGGGTAAAAAAATGCTCAAAGGTTACCGCTTTGGTGAGATATTGGTTGTAGTGTTGTTCAAAAGGAAGTTTAATATTACATCCTACCGATTTGCCTCCTGCTTCAAAAGCACCGCGGTTAGCAGCTTCCATAATACCGGGACCACCACCAGTCATGGTAGTAAACCCCATCTCCGCAATACGACGACCAAACTCTCTGGCCTTTTTATAATAAATATGATCTTCCGAAAAACGGGCCGAGCCAAATACGGTAATACAAGGCCCTACGAAGTGCAAACTTCGCAAGCCTCTAAAAAGCTCCCATGCTACTTTACACAAAAACACAAATTCGTATCCGCGACTTTTGGGACCTTCCAGGTACACGGCTTCTTTAGCAGGTATAATGGGTTCGGCAATTTTTCTAGCTTTCCTTTTTTTCGCAAACTCGTGTGTAGATTCTTTTGTAGATTCCATAAACAGCAAGAACAATTTTACAATACGAATGTTTCATCCGGCAAACTACCATCTTCAAGAAAGGTACTTTCCTTCAGCGAATATAAAGGATAAAAAATTGTAGTGAAATATTAAGCATCCAAATAAAATCCTCATAATAGCTAATTAATAAGTTCAAACTATATCCATAACTACTAAATACTATTAATAGCAAGATAAACTTATTTTTGTTCCTCACCGATCAACTCACTATCATGCGTATCATCAGCTACAATGTAAACGGCATACGTGCCGCTATTAAGAAAGGGTTTATAGATTGGCTACAGTCCGATCCGGGAGATATCATCTGTCTTCAAGAAACCAAAGCCGAAAAGAGCAACATTGACTGCTCCGTTTTAAATGAAATGGGCTACCATGATTACTGGTTCTCGGCCCAAAAGAAGGGATATAGTGGAGTAGCCGTATTTACCAAAATAAAGCCAGATAATGTGGTTTATGGAACCGGCCATCAAGTAAGTGATGAGGAAGGACGTGTTATACAGCTAGATTTTGGCGACGTTCGTCTTATCAATGCCTATTTCCCTTCAGGAACCAGCGGGGAAGTAAGACAAGGCTTTAAATACGCATGGCTAGACGAGTTTTTCGACTACGTCAATGAGCTTAAAAAGAAGCATCAAAAGCTGATTATATGTGGCGATTACAATATCGCACACAAAGAAATAGACATTCACGACCCAAAGGGCAATAAAAATTCTTCAGGATTTTTGCCCGAAGAACGCGCTTGGATGGATAAATTGCTAAGCCATGGCTTTCACGACACCTTTCGCATTGTGCACCCTAATGAAGCGCACCGTTACAGCTGGTGGAGCCAACGCTTTCCTAGCGTACGTCTGAATAACAAAGGCTGGCGTATTGACTATATTACAGTTACGGACGCTTTGAAAAACAAAGTAGAAGATGCTGAAATTTATCCCGATGTAAAGCACAGTGATCATTGCCCTGTGTATTTAAAACTGAAAGTATAATGCAACCCCGTATTGTATATAATGTTACCAGCAAAGTAAGCCATCAGATTCACGAAGCTTGGCTACAGTGGATGCGAGAGCATCATATTCCCGCTATGTTGGCAACAGGTTGCTTTATAAAAGCAACCATCTTAAAACTAAAAGAAATCGACGAGAGCGAAGGACCTACCTATGCTATTCAGTATTTTGCCGCCTCTGAAGCGGATTATCGACGCTATCTTTCACAATATTCAGATGCCTTAAGACAGGAAACCTTGGACAAATGGGGTGATCAATACATCGCATTTCGCACTGTAATGGAGATTGTGAATTGAATGTGCATAAGATTTTTGAGAGTGTTCGTTTATTCAAAAAAAAATGTATATTCCTCTATAAGCCTCTACAGTAGCGTATTTGAAGCAACTCCTTCCAAAATCCTTGTCTGTAGCGGATTTCAGCCGATTCGCTCATTTCATACCAACCTATTAGCCTCTCCCGTCTTTTGCGCAAATCCTTACTCCGTCTAGCTTTGACAGCAATTTTCTGAGGAGATTTATAACAAAATATTTTGTTAGTATGAGATAAAACCCTCTAAATTTGTTGTACTTAAAAGTAAACACACTAAAAATTAAATTATGAACAAGTCTGAATTGATTGAAAAGCTTGCTAAAGATGCCGGCATTACTAAAACACAAGCTAATGCTGCCTTAGATTCATTCATTGATGCTGTTACTAAAACCTTGAAAAAAGGAGATAAAGTAACTCTGGTAGGTTTTGGTACTTTCTCTGTATCTAAAAGAGCTGCACGTAACGGACGCAACCCACAAACCGGTGCAGTTATCAAAATCAAAGCTAAAAAAGTGGCTCGCTTTAAAGCTGGTAAAGAGCTTGCTTCTAAGCTCTAACCGCGTAGTCGCACAAAGTATTGAATGCCCTGCCTTAGTCAGGGCATTTTTCGTGAATTTTATGTAGGTTTGCGGCAAAATTGAAACAACTATTATATTATGGGTAAAGGCGACAAAAAAACCGTAAAAGGTAAACGTTTTAAAGGTTCATTTGGAAAATGCCGCCCGCGTAAAAAGAAAAAACTGGCGGCGAAAAAAGTTGCTGAAACTGAAGCGGCTAAGTAATTTCAACTTACGAAAAAACAAATTGCTAAACAGGAGCTCTAAGCTCCTTTTTTTATTATCTGTCTTCTCTATCCGAACAATCCTAGCAATTCCTGCACCTTTATTTCATTATCCGCCTCCTCGAGCATTCCGTAAAGTCTGGAAAGCTCGTTGGGTGTAAGCAACAGATTCACATCACTCGCAGATGTAGGAATGATAATAATTTTGGCGTCTCTATTGATATAAGCGTAGTTATGAGCTGCCTTATTTCGAACATGACTGCAGAAAACAGTAAAGTTTGCTTCATCCACTGTAATCAGAGTTGAAATGAAAGCAATCTGATAGTGCCTGCATTGTTTACAGCGCACTATATACCCTTCATCACAATAACAAAGGAATTGAAAATCGCAGGACATAAGTTGTTTTCCTGCAAAAGTTCTTCATCTCCCCAATTTTATAGCTTCGCATTCGGGAAAAGATTTTACCATATGCGGAAAAATAATCGATGACTAAGGAGCCAGGCGCTGAATGAGCCAATCACCCTTATCCTGCAAAGTGTATAGAATTCTATCATGTAGCCTGTTTGGTCTTCCTTGCCAAAATTCGAGGCTCTCCGGCTTCAAAATATAACCACCCCAGTAGTCGGGTTTTTCAATCTTATGTCCTTTTTTAACAGCTTCTTCTAAAGCTTGTACTCTCGATTCTAACTCCTGTCTATCGGCAATTACACGGCTTTGTGGCGATGCGCAGGCCCCAATTTGACTGCCTTCAGGTCGGGAGAAAAAGTATGCTTCACTTTTTTCCTTAGACACTTTTGACACTACCCCTCTAATGCGCACTTGACGCTCCAGTTCCTTCCAAAAGAAAACTAGGCATGCACGAGGATTTTGCGCTAACTGTTGGCCTTTCTGACTTTCATAATTGGTAAAGAAAGTAAAGCCCTCTTGAGATACTCCCTTGAGTAGTACAATACGAGCGTCAGGAACTCCATCTAGCGATGCTGTTGCAAGGGTCATTGCATTAGGCTCTGTAATCTGCGAATGAATGACCTCATCCCACCATTTTTCGAACTGCGCTATAGCGTCTGGCAATACATCTGCTTCAGAAAGGCTTTTCTGGGAATATTGGGTTCTGATATCAGCGATGTTCATATGATGCTATTAAACAGCTGTGGACCATTAACTGATGAGTGTACCTACATCTTCTCCAGCCACTACTTTTGCCAAATTGCCTGGTTTATTCATATCAAATACAATAATCGGTAATTTATTTTCCATACACAAGGTAAAGGCAGTCATATCCATAATGCGTAGATTATTGGTAAGACACTCCTGATAGCTTACGGTTTTATATCGGGTTGCGGTGGGGTCTTTTTCTGGGTCGGCGGTATATACGCCATCTACGCGGGTACCTTTTAAAATTACATCAGCATTAATCTCTATTGCTCTCAGTGAACCTGCCGTATCAGTAGTAAAATAGGGGTTTCCGGTTCCGGCTCCAAAGATGACCACTCTTTCCTTCTCCAAATGCCTAATGGCTCTGCGACGAATATAGGGCTCTGCAATCTGTTCCATTACAATAGCGCTTTGCAGGCGTGTAAACACTCCGGCCTTTTCCAGGCCTGCCTGAAGAGCCATACCGTTAATCACCGTTGCCAACATTCCCATATAATCGCCATGCGCGCGCTCAATTCCCGTCTGAGCTTCATTCATTCCTCTGTAAATATTACCACCACCGATTACTATAGCAACCTGAACACCCATGTCCACTACAGCCTTGATTTCCTGTGCGTATTGGGTAATAATATCGGGGTCCATTCCATAATTTCTATTACCCATTAAAGACTCTCCTGAAAGTTTTAACAATATCCGCTTGTATTTAGGTTGCATTTCAACTTATTTTTATTAGGATAATTGGTTTTTTACAAGGCGAAGATAGGGAACAGTTAAAAAGTTTGCAGACTTAAAGCTTGAAAAGTTTTCATCAACTGATGGAAGAGGACACTAAAGCTGCCATATTATTAAGCTATCTTTACAATATCTTTCATTCACATTGAAAAAAATGATATCATGAAGAGAAAATTAGGTACTACAGATGTTGAAGTAACCCCCATTACCATGGGCGCCTGGGCTATAGGCGGTTTCATGTGGGGAGGAAACGACGAGAAAGATTCTATCGAAGCTATACAGGCGTATATTGACAATGGTGTTACATCCATTGATACTGCTCCTATTTACGGATTTGGCTACAGCGAGGAGCTGGTAGGTAAAGCCATAAAAAAATACGACCGCAGTAGAGTGCAAATACTTACCAAATTTGGTATGGTATGGGATATGGAAAAAGGTGACTATGCCTTTGATGGCACGGATAATCAGGGGAACCTGAAAAAAATATACAAGTATGGCGGTTATGAAAAGGCTTTGCGTGATGTGGAAGAAAGCCTGAAAAGATTACAGACAGATTACATCGACCTTATACAACTTCACTGGCCCGACTCTACCACCCCCATCGAAGAAACCATGCGCGCCATGGAAAAAATGCTGCAGGATGGAAAAGTAAGAGCTATTGGAGTATGTAACTATAATGCAGCACAGCTCAAAGAAGCTGAGCAGACGGTAAAACTAGCCAGCAACCAAGTACCCTACAGTATGCTGAAACGTGATATTGAAAAAGAAGTTGTTCCCTACTGTTTGGAAAATAATCTTTCCGTTATCGCATACAGCCCCATGGAACGCGGATTGCTAACGGGCAAATATGCTACCATGCAAACCTTGGCAGAAGGTGATCATCGCAATCACTATTTCAAGCGTTTTGATTTTGCTGCAGTAAAAAGGCTCACCGATAATCTTGCTGATTTAGCTGCAAAATACAATGCCACCACAGCCCAATTGGTACTGGCGTGGACCTTCCATCAGCCTGCCGTAGCTGCTGCACTTGCCGGTGCACGGAATGCAAAACAGGCCGAGGAAAATGCAAAAGCCATGTCCATTTCTATTACCGAGGATGACTTGAAATTGATCGAGGGCTGGCTAAACGATAAATTTTTGCTTTAATTCATCCAAAGGAGGGTGTATGGAGGGGATACATTTCTGCATCCTCCTTTCTTTATTTGTTAAAAGAAGCTATATGAATGCTATCTGTTTTGGCGAAATTCTCTGGGACATATTACCAACCGGAAAAGTACCCGGAGGTGCCCCTATGAATGTGTGTTATCACCTAAACAGGCTGGGACAACAGGCAGCTTTGATTTCGAAAATAGGCGACGATGAAAACGGGAAGGAGCTGATTCGTTTTCTGCAAGACCATCAAGTAGTCACATCTCATATTCAAACAGATGCTGAAAAGCCCACCGGAACGGTAATTGCCACTCAAATTGGTAATGAGATGGAATACGACATCGTACAGCCAGTAGCATGGGATTATATCGATATTACTCCTTCGCTATTGCAGATGGTAAAAGAAGCAGATTATTTCATATGTGGTAGTCTGCTAGCCCGTAGTGAACACTCACGAACAACTTTATTTGAATTATTAAAAAGTGCAAAAAACAAGATTGTAGATATCAATTTACGTCCACCCCATTATACCAAAGACACTGTAACGGCGTTATTACAACAGGCAGATATTTTAAAATTGAATGACCACGAACTTACTCTTATCGCTTCTTGGTATACCGATACAGATACTTTTGAAAAGCAAGTACATATATTAAGCTCAACATTTACCATTCCCACTATACTGGTTACCAAGGGAGCACATGGTGCAACACTATTTTATCAAGAACAGTTTTATAATCATAACGGCTATAAAGTACAAGTGGCAGATACTATAGGAAGTGGGGATGCCTTTCTTGCCGGTTTTTTATCCCAACATGTATCGGGAACTTTGCCAGATGCATCTCTGGACTTTGCCTGCCGCATAGGTGCATTTGTGGCATCAAAAAAAGGAGCTTGTCCAGATTATACTCTTCAAGACATTTTGAATGTTATCCAATAATTGTAACATCTAATAAAAGAGGCCGCTTTACAGCGGCCTCTTCATTTTAGTATTTTATTACCTGTACTGTTTTACTGTACTCATATTGATTATCCAAATCTATCTGTTTGATGCGGATAAACAGCTTGTCTGCATCTTTTGTAAATGCTTGATCGCTCTTCTTACAAGAGTAAAAGCCAAATGAAGAAACCATTGCAAAAAGCAAGGACAATGCCCATAATTTATTCTTGCGGTTAAAGGCAAATAACATCAACACTACTGCAGCTAGCACAGGAATAAATAACAAACTTGCCGATATTTTCTTCTGGAAACTATACTGTAGCTCTGAAGAAGAATTACCCCCTTCTGCCTGGCTCGCTACTTCGCCTATTTTGAAGAAGTTTTTACCATCGTAAGAAGCTTCTATTTCAAATCTGGAATTACCAACCTCTGACAGCGTGCTCCACAATACAAACAGCTCATTATTTTTTATGTACGCTTGAATAGAACCGAAAGTTACAGGAAGCGAGTGTTCATCAAGAACACCAAAGTTCACTTCTGTAATATCATCACTATTACCATCAATGGCGCCTATATTGATAATACCACTTTTATTCGATACATCAGGCACTCCTCCCACATTCACTCCTGTATATCCATATCCATCGGGCCTTTCAGAATGTGTCAATACATCACCTTCGTAATATTCACGGGTTGTAAGAATTACTTTGTACCCACCGTCCACCAAACTGTTATCAGGAGTATACAAGGTATAACTTCCATCATTTTTGGTTTGTACGGAGCTTACTACTTTCCCGTTGGGGTCTACAAGGTTTACCCATATACCGGCATCAATGCCGTTCTCTCCGTTATTAATAATGGCATCTAGACTCTCATCTTTCCATATTTTACCTTTTACCAAAATAGCGCGAGTAAAAAAGCCACCTCCAGCCATTAAATCAAGGCCATGGCTATAACCGCCGCTATTGTCCTTGGTGTTGGTAGGATATTTACTAATGTTGAGCAAGTCTGCTCCAGAAAGATTGACATCTGCCGCAAATAAACTCAAACCGTATATTGTTTCTCCCGCTGAAACATTCAACGCTGACAGAGGGATAAACACGCCACTCAACATTTGAGTAGAAATGTTTTGACTGGGTTTGAGAGCATTAGGCTCACCTTGTAGTACTATTGAGGGGATTTGTACACCCGTAGCACCCCAGTCCGATTTTTTTACAAGACTTGGAGTGGCCAATTTAGTAATATTGTCGCCACTAAGACCGGTAATGGCTGCAACTTTAAAGTCATCATTACCACCACGCTCCATCAGCAAAAAACCCGAGGTATTCTTAGTAACAGCATGTACTGATACCGGATTTTCCAATATCAGATCTACTCGCTCAATATTAGTGGTAGTAGCTGCATCATTAACGAAAACATTGTCGGTTCCTCGATTGATGGTGTAACTGTTAATTAGGTTTTCCATAGTTCCTACATAATCGGGAACCATGTACACCTTATAGTTATTGGGGAAAACGTTGGTAGGTAACTCATTAGGGATTTCAAAAAGTGCTGTTGTTTTTGTAGAACCTGAGCTACGTCTTATAATTACTTTTTTAAAAGGTTTTTCGCCAGACACCCCTTTAGTTACGCTGTAAGACTCTCCCTGAATATCAAAAAGCTTTACAACCCTGTTGAAGCTAGGAGTATTAGCATTCTTCTGCCCGAAAATTAACTCGTAATTGCGATTGGTTGCATAGGTTCCGCCATAGCCCTTAATAGTGTACTTATAGGCTGGACTTTGGGTCGGAGTGTTTCCAATAACAAAATTGATAGGCTTTTTAGGCTGTGCATTAGCCATCAAGGAAGAAAAAACTAAAAATACGGGTAAGGACACAATTAGTTTTGTCAATCTACTCATGATAAGATTAAGTTTGTGGGTTATAGGATTAAATAAATAGGGTAAATCTTATATATACGGATACATATAAGGGTAACGGTTAAATCCGGCGCAAGTTAATTCAAAATTGAATTTTGAAAAACTACTTTCCGACAAATACTGTAAAAGGGTTATATAATATATGTTTTATACCCTTTTTAAGTTATTATTATTATCTTTAAAATTTATACATTATGTGTACAAGTGCCTTAAGATAATATCCGATACCCAACATATAACGAAGAGGCCGCTTTACAGCGGCCTCTTCATTTTAGTATTTTATTACTTGTACTGTTTTACTGTACTCATATTGATTATCCAAATCTATCTGTTTGATGCGGATAAACAGCTTGTCTGCATCTTTTGTAAATGCCTGGTCGCTCTTCTTGCAAGAGTAAAAACCAAATGAAGAAACCATTGCAAAAAGCAAGGACAATGCCCATAATTTATTCTTGCGGTTAAAGGCAAATAACATCAACACTACTGCAGCTAGCACAGGAATAAATAACAAACTTGCCGATATTTTCTTCTGGAAACTATACTGTAGCTCTGAAGAAGAATTACCCCCTTCTGCCTGGCTCGCTACTTCGCCTATTTTGAAGAAGTTTTTACCATCGTAAGAAGCTTCTATTTCAAATCTGGAATTGCCAACCTCTGACAGCGTGCTCCACAATACAAACAGCTCATTATTTTTTATGTACGCTTGAATAGAACCGAAAGTTACAGGAAGCTGGGCTTCATCAAGAATACCAAAGTTGACATCGGTAATATCGCCGTTGCCATCAATTTCTCCTATATCAATAATTCCACTTTTGTTAGAAGTGTTGGGTGTACCGCCTACATTCACCCCTGTGAAGCCGTATCCATCAGGTCTTTCTGAAGCTGTAAGCACATTTCCCTCGTAATATTCCTTAGTAGTAAGGATTACTTTGTAGTTACCGCTCACGATACCATTATCAGGTACAAATAAAGTGTAACTTCCATCATCCGCAACCTTCACAGAGCTTACAACTTTATCATCAGGATCCACAAGGTTTACCCATATACCGGCATCAATGCCGTTCTCTCCGTTATTAATAATGGCATCTAGACTCTCATCTTTCCATATTTTACCTTTTACCAAAATGGCTTTGGTAAAGAATCCACCACCCGCCATCAAATCAAGACCATTATCCTGACTACCAATAGCTTCAGGAGTATTAGTAGGATATTTATCAATATCTAACAGATCTTCAGGAGATAAATTGACATCGTTCGCAAAAACACTGATACCGTACAAGGTAGCACCATCAGGCAAATTATTAAAAATAGACAGAGGTACAAATACCCCACTCAGTGACTGCAATGAGATAGTCTGGCTGGGATAAAGCTCTTCAGGTTGTCCTTGCAATACAACGGAAATAATATTAACCCCTGTTTGTCCCCAATAACTTTTACTTACGGTAGCTGCTGCTGTTAATTGAGTCACTTCATCGGTTACATCATTGAAACCAATGATCGCTGCCACTTTAAAATTATCATTACCTCCACGATCCATTAGTAAGAACCCCGATGTTTGCTTATTAAGAGAAGCTACACTCATAGGGCTATCCAAGATCATATCTACTCGCTCAATATTAGTGGTAGTAGCTGCATCATTAACGAAAACATTGTCGGTTCCTCGATTGATGGTGTAAGTATTAATCAGGTCTTCCATATTACCTGAGTAATCAGGAAGTATATACACACTACTTCTATCAGCTACCGGATTACCTAGTGCACTAGGTATTTCAAACAGAGCTGTGGTTTTTTGGTCATTAGAACTACGTCTAATGATTACCTTTTTAAAAGGCTTCTCTCCAGGTACTGCCTTTGTAACACTATAAGATTCCCCCTCAATATCGAATAATTTTACAACCCTGTTCCATCCTGGAGTAGTAGCATCCTTTTTCCCAAAATATAAATAGTAAGTAAAATTACTCCTAAATTGAGATGTTGGTAAATAACCAGAACGGGTAAAATATTCAGGAGACTGGGGCTGGGCAGGATATTCTCCAAGAACGAAATTGATAGGTTTCTTAGCCTGCTGTGCGTTGGCTAATAATACCGAAAAAATTAGCACTAAAAATAGTGGCGTTTTGATTGCGATTTTCATAATAGTAAAATTTGCTATATTTAAATATATAATAAATAATTATAACATGTATAAAATAGCAGGTAGAGGGAACAGGTGGCGAAATTATTCTTGAAAAATTATAGAGGTGTAAAACTATTTAACAAATACTCTAAATAGGTTATATAAAAAATATTGAATACCCTTTTTAAGTTATATGAAACTTTTTTAAGTTTACAATAGTAATTAAGCCTAGCACATCATAAATATCTTACCTTTGCCCGATTAATAAATCAAAACCGCAAGATGTGAAATGAGACTTTCATTAAATGAAAATGGTCCTCTCGCTATTTTACTGGATGATCATAAGTTGTTTACGGACACTTTTGCACGTACGCTAGAAACCACCCGATTATTCAGTCATGTCTTTTCATTCTATGATGAAAGGGAAGTTCTAGAATTTGTCTTTAAGGAAAAACTAACCAATGAGATAGTATTCTTCATGGAATATTATATCAATAATGAAACTACTTTAAATCTACTTAAAGATATCAGACGTATAAAACCTAAATCTAGGGCTATTATCATCTCTTCTATAACAAACCCTTTATTGATAAAAGACCTGATGCGATATAAACCTCACGGGGTTATCAGTAAATACTCGTCTTTCGACGAGATTATAAAATGCCTGTACTTCGCCGGCAAAACTAAGCCTTATCTCTGCCCCGTTATACAGAAATTGCTCAATGACACCTCTGCTGACCAAGCACTCTCTCTTACTTCGCGGGAAATCGATATTATCAGAAGATTTGCCACAGGAGAATCTGCAGCTGAAGTGGCCCAATCGCTTTCTCTTAGCCCACACACTATTGCCACACACAGAAAGAATATCTTTAAAAAGATGAGATGTAATAGTATTACAGAGCTATTGGCTATTGCAAGGAACATGGGAATTATATAGAAAGCAGATTCGTCCAATTTTTACATTCAGCCCGTATTTATTATTATTAATTAGCACAAGCTGATTGACACATCTTAGCATACCCCCTCAAGTCCCACTAAAATAGCAAAGAGACATACCACGTACATACCCATAAGATTTTACTATTTTTATAGCATGATACCTCAGTCATTTAAAGATTCTTTATCTCACTCCGCTCCACCCTCAGCATACAATGCTCTACAAAGCGCCCTCTGGCATGCTGCAAAAGGTAATTGGAATAAAGCACATCAAATAGCACAACAACACGAAGGCGCAAAAGAGTTCGATCGCCTGCATGCCTTTCTACACCGACAAGAAGGTGATGATTGGAATGCTAACTATTGGTATCGGCGGGTGGGTATACCCATGCCTTCGGTAAGTCTGGAGGAAGAACTGAGCATGCTGATACAACAATGGATACCCTCTTAAAAAATTAAAGCGCCCCACTCGGGAGCGCTTTAAAGCTATGTTAGTATCCTGATAGGTTTAACCTAATGCTACGCGTTTAAATTCTAATACTTTCACATCACCATTCTCCTTCAGGTAGTCTCCTACGGATTTACTAGAATCTTTTACGAATGCCTGAGCTACCAGTGTACTTTCTTTAAAGAAAGCGTTCAGTTTACCATCTGCAATTTTTGCCAGCATATCTTCAGACTTACCGGCCATTTTCGGATCAGCCTTGATCATCTCCATGATAACTGATTTCTCACGCTCCAGAATGTCAGCCGGAACACTGTTAGCATCCACAGCTACAGGGCTTAATGCAGCTACTTGCATGGCCACATCTTTACCTACCTGAGCAGCTTCTTTATCGAGTCCTACCAGCACACCAATACGGTATGCACCGTGAATGTAAGCAGCTACATAAGGAGCTGTTACTTTTTCAAACTTGGTGATACCAATTTTCTCACCGATAGAGGCCAGTTTATCATTTACCAGTTCAGATACTTTAACACCGTTTACCACCACTTCGTTCAACTCATCAATTGAGTTTACGTTATTATTGAGAGCTGCGTCTGCAATAGTTTTCACGAATGCTACGAAATCCTCATTTTTAGAAACGAAGTCGGTTTCGCAACTTACGCACACTACAATACCGGTTTTGTTATCGGCAGTGGTTTGCGCGATCACCACACCTTCTTTAGCTTCACGGTCGCTACGCTTTGCAGCGATTTTCTGACCTTGTTTTCTTAACCAGTCGATGGCTGCTTCAAAATCACCATTAGTTTCAGTAAGTGCTTTGCGGCAATCCATCATACCTGCTCCAGTAGCTTGGCGCAGTTTATTGATATCCTGTACTGTTATAGTTGTGCTCATTCTTATATAAATTTCAAAGTTTCAGACCAACAGGCTGTTGTAGCAACAGCCCGCTTGCCTAACTTAGTTTATGAATAGAATTATCTGATATATCCCTAAAAGGGAAATGTGCATGCTTATCTTTTAGCTGCTCCACTTCTGGCACCGCTTCCGGAACTTCTTCTACGGCCACCACCCTGAGATCTAGCACCGCGGTTGCCTTCAGCTTCTGCTTCGGCTAGCAATTTAGCAGCCTGTTTTTCTTTTTCGTCAGCAAAGTTGTCTTCTACTTCCTCATCTTTAGCGGCCTGTCTTTCAGTCAATCCTTCCTGAATAGCGGCGGTGATATAGTTTACGATGATAGCGATAGACTTTGTTGCATCATCGTTAGCAGGAATGGGGAAGTCTACTTTATTAGGATCGCAGTTGGTATCTACTACGCCAAAAGTAGTAATACCCAAGCGTTTTGCTTCTGAAAGAGCAATATGTTCGTGTCCGATATCAACAATAAACAACGCTGCAGGAACACGGCCCAGCTGAGCAATACCACCCAATACTTTTTCCATTTTCTCCTTATCGCGGGTTAAGGTAAGACGCTCTTTCTTGGTAATGCTGTCCAGAGAGCCATCGTTCAGCATTTTTTCAATGCTCTGCATTTTCTTAACACTCTTGCGCACGGTATTGAAGTTGGTAAGCATACCACCCAACCAACGTTCAGTTACGTAAGGCATACCCACTCTTTGTGCGCACTCGGTAACGATATCTTTAGCTTGTTTCTTAGTACCTACGAATAATATTTTTTTACCGCTACGGGCAATTTGTTTCATAGCTGCTGCAGCCTCCTGCAGGCATTCTACCGTTTTGTTCAGGTCGATAATATGAATGCCTTTTTTCTCAGCAAAAATGTAAGGCAACATTTTGGGGTTCCATTTCTTCTTCAGGTGACCGAAATGAACACCCGCCTCCAGAAGCTGCTGTTGTAATGATGTATTGTTATTTTCCATCGTATAAATTTGAAAAGGATTTTAAATGCTTTCATGACCAATAGCAGGGGGTTGTAACAACCCTCCAACCACAAGCCATTATCTTTTAGAGAACTGATAGCTCTTTCTCGCTTTTTTGCGACCGAATTTCTTACGCTCAACTGAACGAGGATCACGTTTCAGCAATCCTGCAGCTTTTAACGCAGGACGATACTCAGGATTCAAGTCTACCAATGCACGAGCAATGCCCAGCATGATAGCCTCGGCTTGTCCTTTAATACCACCTCCGGTAGCATTTACCTTAATATCATACTTATCGGTTGCCTCAATAGCTTTTAACGGACGTTCTACCTGATTTTGTAAGTACACCAGGGAGAAATAGGTTTTATAATCTTTACCGTTTACAGTAATATTACCGGTGCCCTTGCTGATAAAAACACGAGCAACAGCTTCCTTACGGCGACCTACTGCATTTTTTTGTTTTTCCATCTATTTTATACGCTTAAGGCTTAAAGCAAATTGCTTAAAGCAGGTTTTAAAATTTTAATTCTTTAGGTTGTTGTGCTCCATGAGGGTGATTGGGCCCTGCATACACAAATAACTTTTTAAACATCTTACGTCCCAAACGGTTTTTAGGAAGCATTCCTTTTACCGCTCTTTCAATAATTACTTCAGGACGACGTTTTAAAAGGTCTTTCGCCAGCTCTTCTTTACGACCACCGGGATAACCGCTGAAAGTATCGTACACTTTTTGTTCCAGCTTGTTACCGCTTAACTGTACTTTCTCACAGTTTACTACAATCACATAATCACCGGTATCAACGTGTGGTGTATAATATGCTTTGTGCTTACCGCGTAAAATAGCGGCTATTTTTGAACACATACGACCTACGGTTTGATTAGTACCGTCTACAACGTACCAGTTGCGCTGTACGGTAGCCTCGTTCGCATGTTTCGTGGTGAAATGTTGCTTACTCATTTTTATATTTTCAATTTATGACTAAAAAACCGGGCTAACCCCCGATTTCCCTTCCATATTGGTTGGGGGTGCAAAGGTAGATTAGTATTTGATAAAAACAATGAAAAAGACAATATTTTTTAAAGGCACCCTCACAATTAATTGATTATCAGTAAAATTTTTGACACAAAATTTTACTGCCTATCTTATTTTACAATTTTTCTGCGGGTTGTAGGTTTATAATAAAGGTAGCATTGCTGCTACCTTTATTATAATTATACCTGAATAATAAAAATAATCGGCTCCTTATTCAATCGTATAAGTGTATTTCAGCGGACTGCTTAAATCCAGCCAAACGGTTTTAGTAGCTGCTGAAACCGGGATATCCCCTCCTCCATAACTCAGATATGCTCCTCCATTACCTAAATTGATATCCCAGCCATTGTTCGCCCGAAATTTAAAATACCCCTCTGTAAAAGTTACCGTAACTTTCCATTTGCCCACTATCGGGTCGTAAACCATAGGTGTAGAATTATCCCACCCACCGGGAGTGGCATTCCCAATCAATCCCCACTCGGTTTTGGTAATTGTCCATTCCATTGTATGAACATTGGCCTTTAGTAAGTAGTAGGCACCAGTTTCAGGAAACCTCAGATTATCGCCATTAGAAACTAAGGTGCCTCCGGTTGCAGTAGAAGTGCCTCCGTAGTTGAGCGAAGACCAGTTGGGCTCGGTAGTGATTTTAAACTCACCGTTACCACCTGCAGGTATCCAGATGTATCCTTCGTAGTGAATACCGTCGGATGAAGCGATGCGCGAAGCCGTTTCAGGATTCCATCCTTGATAATCACCGGGCACATACATATATAATGTCATCTCAACAGGTGTTACACGTAAAGTTTGGACAGAAGAATAGGAAGTTTGTCCTGTCTTATTAATAATGGCTTTCACACGCACTTCAATATCATCGGTAGTATTTAGCGGTATATCCACTGTATTAGCCATCTGAAATATTTCAAATCCTGTTAGAGATTTGGAGAGGGAATCAGCAGCTATTACAATAATACCCGGATTACTAAAATTCGTTCCAGCTTTAGCATATTCCAATTCGTAATGCAAAGTGGCATTACCATATGAAGGAACCGTCCACGAAAGGGTGGTAAAAATATCGTCCTTTGTTTGCGGTGTAGGAGAAAAAGTTCCGGTTGCAGTAGCCGACAAACTAAAAGGTATCGCATAAGGCGTAACTTTCAAGTCAACAGCCGGAGAGATTTTCATATCATTGTTATTGGCATAAGAAGTTTTTAACCTCGCTTCCAAATCTACCACCTCCCCAAACGATTTTCCCCAAGCGACCAGAGCATTATTCAAATCTGAACCTTTTACCGACAAACTGTTATGCTTACCTACAACAACAAAAGCTACTGCATTAGTAAAATCAGCACCTTTAGGTGCTAGCTCTACCACATATTTATACTGAGCCTCACTAGTGGCAAACTCCGGATTGGTCCAGCTAAATGTAATTACCTCCTGCTCTGCATTCTCGTGTGATAGAGTAACGGTAGTGGTAGATAATGTTAATGCCGACTCCTTGCCAGTATTGTAATAAGGCAGCGGATCCACTTTTTCACAGGAAGCCAAACACAACAGGGCTCCCATGACACCTATGAAGAAATTGAAATTATTTTTCATAACCAGGATTTAAAGTGTTGATTATTGTCTTACCACAGCGTACCTTCCTGTCTGAAAGTTTATTGTAATCTTATAAGTACCGGCTGTAGGTGCACCCGGGAAACCGGGATCTGCATCTCGCTTTTCAAATGCGCCACCTTCCCAAGTTCCACCATCCAAAGCGTGATACTGTGTGCTCCAATCACCCTGTTTTTGAATAATCTTATACGCGCCGCCTCCTGCCATCTCTACCACTAGTTCATAATGCATAATATCGATTCTTGTAAACCGCTGTGTTACATCATAAGGCGAAGGCAACGGATTGCTCCATCCCGAAGCAAAGGCATCCCCTACCACCCACAGCTCACCATCCTCATAATTGTTGTCGGGTGTTCCTGGTGGTTCTACTGCAAAGTCCAGATAAGGATTCACTTTCAACGTAAGCGTATTGGAATAAGTAGGCACGGTACCATTGAGTAGGGTGGCTTTGATGCGTATATCTATGGACTGCTCTACACCGGGAGTAAACTCCATTTTTGATAGAAAAACATTCAGCT
The DNA here is from genome assembly GCA_028485475.2 of Chitinophagaceae bacterium C216. GTDB lineage: Bacteria > Bacteroidota > Bacteroidia > Chitinophagales > Chitinophagaceae > Niabella > Niabella composti. Next base: position 1,145,670 of record CP144143.1, on the reverse strand, counting down.
CTTGCACACTAAGGCTAACGCTTAAATCACTAGCGATAGACATTTCCTGCAACTTCGGACTGGTAAAATTTTTACCGGCAGTGTCGATCTGCACGATATAATAAACATTTTGCGAGCTAACGCCCGTATTAAACATATAATTGGGATTGGTCCACGATAGTACTAGTGCCACTTCTTCTTTCTTATCCTTTTCCAGTACAATCGTTACCGATGCCGTACTGGTTAATACTGGAGGAGTGCTTCCCTCGAAGAACACCTTGTTTTCTTTCTTTGTACAAGCAAGAAAAACAACAGACAACAGCGATAGCTTTAAAAATATATTTAGTGCTTTCATTATTGCTCAGATTTATATTCAGGATGTTGAGTAAGATTGGGATTAGAGTTTAAGTTTTCAGCGGGTATGGGATAAATATTATACCGACTATTTACTGCCGTTCCCGATGCAACGCCACCTTTCCAAGGCCATAAGTAAGTACCGGTAGTAAGCTGATTGTATCTTACCAAGTCTGTTCTGCGATGTCCTTCCCAGTACAGTTCTCTGCCACGCTCATCCAACACAAATTGCAAATTGAAATCAATAGGACTTATAGGGGCGGCACCCGATCTGGCACGTAATGCATTGATATAACTCAAAGCTGTGGTGGCATTACCTCCAGAAGCTCCACGTAATACTGCCTCCGCATAAATAAGATACATCTCTGCTAGACGGAAAACAGGAAAATCAATGTCTGCAAACTCCTTATTCAAATCACTTACGGCACCACCATCTGATCTGATATTTCTCCATTTTATTACATGAAGTCCGTTATCAAACACGCCGATGTCGTTAATTACAATCTGCTCTGGCGATGTACCATACCGACTGGTGGTAAACATAGCACGCTTATCCGTATTTCCGGTTAAATCGGGGAACAAGTCTGCCAATCCTTTGGTAGCCCTATAACCAGCCCATCCGCTGTTAACACCGAAGTCCTCATTATCCGCACCGGCAGCAGCATGCACTATAAATGTAGTATTTCCAAAAGCCTTGGTTCTGGCACCATCACAAGTGATGACAAAGATGAATTCATTACGACCCTTTACATCATTATCTGCCATGAACAGCTCACGATAATTGCTATGCAGTGTGTATCCCGCATCTATCACTTTCTGAGCATAAGTGAGCGCTTCTGTATAGCGAGGCGTACCAGTGTATACATTAGCATTCAAATACATTCTGGCCAGTAGCGCCCATGCGGCACCTTGATCTACGCGTCCATATTCGGCAGTTTTGGCTAGAGGCAATTCCGCTTCGATGGCTTTCAGTTCCGTTTCGATATAAGTGAATAAATCCTCACGACTAATTTCCGGTGGCATAAAGGATCCTACCCCATCTTCTTCGGTAATGAAAGTGGACTTACCAAACAAATCCATCATCACCCAATAGTTAAAAGCACGCATAAAACGAGCTTCTGCACGGGATTTACGAATTGCATCGGCATCTGCACCCGTAATATTTCTTTCTGCAAGTTTAGCATCTGCCGACTCTCTGATATATTCATTAATTAATGTGATGTTGTAAATAGGACGCGCATACATTCCTTTTAAGAAAGGATCGGAGCTGGTCCATTGCAATGCATGAAAGTCCTTAATCGTCTGATCGTTCCAGGCTACTACCGCTTCATCTGTAGGCAGTTCCTGCAGATTAAAAAATCCTCTAATGAAGGCCACCTGCGACCCCTCATCCAGCCCACCTCCAATATCCGGATCACCTGCCGGACCATTATTACCTGTAATAGACAAGGTAGCATAAATTTTAGCCAATACTGCTTTGTAACCTTCGGGCGTACTATATACCTTTTCAGGAGTAAGGTCGTTTTTGGGAAATATATCCAGTTTCTTAGCACAGGAAGCCAGAAGTATTGCAAGGGCAAGCACGTGGATAAATGTTGTCAATAATTTTTTGTTCATATTTGACAGAATTAGAATCGTTAGAAATCGATACTGGCACCTAATGAGTAAATTCTTGGTCGCGGATAAATATTATTATCTACACCGGTGCTGCTGGCATTTTCAGGATCTGCACCTCGATACTTCGTAATCACAAAAATGTTCTGCACATTGCCGGTAAGCCTCAAGGATGCCTTACCTTTTAATACCTTACCCAAATCATATCCGAGGTTAATATTATCCAATCTAAAGAAGCTAGCATTCTCGATGTAATAATCAGATAGGTACATGTTATTGCTGAACTCCGTCTCCAGATAATTCACTGATGCATTACCAATATGCTTAACCGGGTTGAGAATATTTCTCAATGTTGCCGAACCCGATAGATAGTTGTTGTACAAATAATTGCCGATCATCCCATGACCTGCAAGTCCTGCAGAAAATTTGCCCAGTGTAACATTGGTGCTTAAACCGTAGATTACATCAGCTGCTGGCTTCATATAGTAATACCGATCGTCATCGGTAATTTGGCCGTCTCTGTTAATGTCCTCGTACAAACCTTCGATAGGACGGCCGGTTGTAGGATCATATACTTGTTTGTACGGATAGAAAACATAAGGAGCATATCCTACAGCAATTTTTCCAATATTGTTTCCGGTACCACCTGATACGCCACTAGTCGAAATACCCTTGTAGTTGGGATCAATAAAATCAATTAGCTTAGTAACTTCTGTTTTGTTATATGCCATATTAAAGCTCACATCCCAGGTCGTTCGGGCATTACGCACCGGCACAACATTGAGTAAGAACTCCACTCCTTTATTATTCAGATTTCCTACATTCTTTAAAAGCTCCACATTAAAGTTGGATCCCGGAGGTACAGGAACAACACTTAACAGGTCTTTGGTCTTCTTACTGTAAATATCAATGGAACCAGAAATTCTGTTTTGCAAGAATCCGTAATCCAAACCTATATTGGTGGTTTGTGTGGTTTCCCATTTCACATCAGGATAATACGCTGTTGGCCTTAGAAAGCGAATAAACTGATCGCCAAACTGATACTGAGCACTACCTGAACCATAGGTATATCGTGGCATATAAGAGTAGTAAGCAATGCCATCCTGTTGTCCGGTTACCCCCCATCCAATGCGCAACTTCAATTCATTGATATTATTCCCTGCGTCCGGAAAAAATTCATCCTTCAATTTCCACGCGAATGCTACAGCAGGGAAATAACCTACTCTGTTATCGCGTGAGAATTTGGAGCTAGCATCTCTTCTTAATGAAGCTGTGAGCAAATATTTATCCGACAGAGTGAAATTTACTCTTCCCAGATAAGACTCGATAGCAAATCCATTTCGGTCGTCAGGGAAGTCGGGTTTATTAGCAATGACGGTATCGATAGAACCGTCATAAAATTTTGAATAGAAGAATACATCATCGGTATAAAAATCCTGATATCCATGTCCCAGTAATACATCGATGCGAGTTTTTTCTGTAATATCTTTCTGATAGAATAGCTGAATATCGGCCAGCTTACTTGCTTTGGTTTGCTGATACTCCGAAATTCTACCCCTACTGTTAAACCCTAGGACGGAAGCAGCCATTTCAGGACGGAACTTATCTTTTCCTGAACCGGCCGAGCGATCCATGCCAACATTCAACAACAAGTGCAGATCGGGAAAGAAATGCAATTTGTAATCAGCCTGAACATTTCCAATAAATCTGTTTACAGTAGAAGTGTTATTACGTAACATCAGCATGGCTACCGGATTGCGAGTTGCAAGTGCATTCAATACACCATTGGATTGCTCCCACTCGAAAAAGCCACCATATTTATCATCGTTACGATATATAGGCTGGGTGGGATCGAAATTAACGGCAGATCCTATCGCGCCTTCATCGGCAAATCGATTATTAGTACGTGCGTATTTAGCATTAATATTTAAGGTCAAATAGTCATTAAACAATTTGGGATTAAGATTGGCCGATGCCGTATAACGATCAAATTTATTAGTAAGCAATACTCCCTCTTGTGTATAGTATCCTCCTGATAAACGATAGGGCAGCTTTATGCTTTTACCGATATCGGCACGACCCGATACGCTTAAGTTATTATCGCTACCAAAGGCTTGCTGATAAATCGCATCCTGCCAATCCGTGTTGGCGTTTCCTAGAAACCCTTTGAACTCATCTGTGCCTTTTTCGTTTACAATCCTTCTTATCTCATCAGCCGACAATACATCTACTTTATTAGCCACATGACTTAATGAAGCTCTAGTATTAAAATTGAACTTCAGTTTTCCAGAAGCGCCTTTTTTAGTAGTAATAATAATAACACCATTTGTTGCTCTTGAACCGTATAAAGCTGCAGCAGAAGCGTCTTTTAAAACGCTGATACTTTCAATATCATTGGGATTAATGGTATTGAGTAGATTTGCAGAACCCGATACTCCATTGCTTTCAACGGGTACTCCATCAATCACAATCAACGGATCATTGCTAGCATTTAACGATGCGGATCCTCTAATACGAATTTTACTTCCGCCACCGGCAGCTCCCCCACCGGGTGTGATTTCCAACCCCGGCACCTTACCCTGCAGCAATTGCTCGGAAGATGCAATATTTCCTTTCTGGAAATCTTTTTCCGAAACGGCTACCACCGAACCGGTAAGATCTGTTTTCTTACGGGTACCATAAGCGATAACCACTACGTTTTCAAGAGAGGAGGTTATGCTGGTAAGTACAATGTGCATTTCATCGCCGGTAATATTGATATCCTTAGCAGCATATCCGACATGTGATACTACTAATACATTTGTACCGGAAGGCACATTCAGTTTAAAAACACCTGTACTATCGGTGATGGTAGCATAGTGGGTGCCTTTTATTTCAACAGTAGCGCCAAATACAGGCTGGCCTGTAACTTCATCTATCACTGTACCTTTTATTTCCCTGGTTTGTGCCAATAGCGTGTTGGAGCAAATGAGTAGGGATAGCAATAGGGTAAAGAGGAATGGCAAGATGTTTTTAAATAGCATAGACAAACAATGTTATTTTCTCATTAAATATGTGTACCCAATACACAATAAAAATGGAACACAAATACAAAGATAGGGTGCAGAATGTGTATTTGATACACAAAAAGAAAAATTTTTTCTTACCCTATTTTAGAAAGAAGGGATTTAATCACTTTGGGCTTGAATTTGTGTAACTTACCTGGCCGATGCGATACATCGTCTTCTAGCTCATCTAGTTCCTGTAACCAGTTTTTCAATGCAATTTTTTTACGGAAATTGCGTCGATCCAGCGATACACCTAATATGGCTTCATATACTTCTTGCAATGCGCGGAGGGAAAATTTTTCAGGCAATAGATTATACACTACTGGATAATCCATCACCTGGCTACGCAATAATTTTAAACAGGTATCCAAAATTTCTTTGTGGTCAAATGCAAGTTTTTTAATACTGTTGACCGAATGCCAGTGCAGGTTGCTATCGTCTATGCTAAGTTTGTGATTGTTAATATTAATCAGAGAATAATAGGCTGTACTTACTACTCTTCCCGAAGGATGGCGGTTTACCCTGCCGAATGTGTGTACCTGTTGCAGAAATACATCGTCCAACCCCGTGCGCTCTTTTAATACCCGATAGGAAGCAGCGTCTAAATCTTCATCGGGCCGCACCAAATCTCCCAGTAACGAATACAGTCCCGAAAATTCTTTTAAATCAGATTCGATCAGAAGTACTTTTAACTCCTTATTCTCATATCCGAAGATTACGCAGTCTACGGATACAGCTATATTGAAGTATTCAAGATGGCTGATTTTCTCAACTTCGGCAGTTTTCAAAACATTACTGGGCATAGCAATAACTCTTCTTTAACGTACACGTACAAAAGTAAGCATTGAAACAGCCCAACGCAAACTTTTTAAATGCTTCTTAAAACGTTTGAATTGGATAAAATTAAAATACGAGATTTTTTAATATCGATTATATACTTATATTTGTGTACCAAGTACACATTATGAAACGATTTATCTTGCCATTTTTGCTACTGTCTCTTTGCTGGGCATGCAAAAAAAATAACCTTACAGAAACACCACCACCGAATCCGGAACCCCCTGTGCAAATACCAGCACAACAAGGTATGATTACCACAGATAAGAATTTCTATACTAGCTCCGATGCAATCACTATTACATATAATCCGGCCAAAGGCAATGCAGCCTTAAATGGATTTACAGGAGATGTATATGTACATTGGGGGGTCATTACCAATGCTAGTGCAGGTGCTGCGGATTGGAAATATGTCAAGAGCAACTCTTTTACTACTCCTGATGCAGCCTCAAAAATGACCCGCAACGCCAACGGAACGTACAGCATTACCATCACTCCGCAAAGTTTTTTCGGAGTACCTTCGGGCGAGCAAATTCGCAAAATAGCCATGGTGTTTCGCAATGCCGACGGCTCCATTGTAGGTAGGAATTACGATGGCAGTGATATTTATTTGCCCGTATATAGCAATGGGGTGAACGTACGCTTTATCCGACCGGAATTACATCCCACCTATACACTTACTCCCGTTCAACAAACTTACGCAATCGGTCAACAGATAGAAGTAACCGGTATCGCTTCTACATCTGCCAATTTAAGACTTACATTAAATGATAAAGAATTCGCTACAGCCAACAGCAGCACAATAATAACGGGCAAAGCCACTATAACAGATATAGGAACACAAACCATTAAACTCATTGCCAACGGTACCGTACAGGAGTCTTTCAGTTTTACAGCCAATGGCACGGTTGTTACAGAGTCATTGCCCGCAGGAGCTAAACCCAATGGCGTTACTTTTATCAATAATGGAACTTCGGCCATCTTTGCTCTGTATGCACCCCAAAAAAATTATGTATACGTTTTGGGAGATTTTAATAACTGGACTGCTACAGCATCGGGTTATATGAAACGCACGCCGGATGGCAATACGTGGTGGATACAAATTGACGGGCTCAATCCAAACGTCGAATATGCCTATCAGTATTGGGTGGACGGTGCCATACGAATTGCAGATCCTTATACTGAAAAGGTACTGGATCCTGAACATGATCCTTACATACCTGCTGCCAATTATCCTAACCCAGGCATTTATCCCATAGGCAAAACAACAGGTATTGTAAGTACTATCAAAGCACAACAAGAAAAGCACAGCTGGAGCTATCCATCTATCACCAAACCATCCAAAAACAATCTGGTGATTTATGAACTGTTGTTAAGAGATTTTCTTGGTGCCAATAATTATCAAACACTCAGAGATACGCTAAATTACCTAAGCAATCTAGGTGTCAACGCTATTGAACTGTTACCTATCAACGAATTTGAAGGTAACAGCAGTTGGGGCTATAATCCTTCATTCTATTTTGCGCCGGACAAATACTACGGCAGTAAAAAATCATTACAAGCATTTATCGATGCCTGTCATGAAAAAGGTATTGCCGTAATTTTAGATATCGTACTCAACCACGCTGAAGGACAGTCGCCCATGGTGCAATTGTATTGGGATGCGACCAACAATCGCCCTGCTTTCAATAATCCATGGTTCAACCCAACAGCGCCACATAGTGCACTTAGTTTCGGATACGATTTCAATCATGAAAGTTCTACTACACGTGCCTTTGTAAAAGACGTATTAAAGTTTTGGTTGGATGAATATAAAGTAGATGGATTTCGCTTTGATTTTACAAAAGGCTTTACGCAAAAACCCTCAAACAGCATAGACGCTATGAGTGCCTATGATGCAAGCCGCATCATCATTTTAAAAGAGTACAACAATTTCATAAAATCTATTGATCCCAATGCTTATGTAATTCTGGAGCATTTGTGTGCCGATGAAGAAGAAAAAGAATTGGCTGCCGAAGGCATGATGTTGTGGAATAATCTCAATTATGTGTTCAACGAGGCCAGTATGGGTTGGCTGAGCAACTCCAATTTCTCCAGAGCGGATTACAGAACACATGGCTTTACACAGCCTGATGGCTTAATCACCTACATGGAAAGTCATGACGAAGAACGCATGATGTTTAAAAACATCACTTACGGCAATGCTTCCGAAAATTATAACATTAAGCATCTCGAAACCGCATTAAAGCGCCAGGAATTATGTGCAGCTTTTCTATTTGCCATTCCGGGTCCTAAAATGATTTGGCAGTTCGGCGAACTCGGGTACGACATTTCCATCAATGAAAATGGTCGCACCGGTGAAAAACCTATTCTATGGCAGTATAACACACAACCTGCACGAGTGGCACTAAAAAATGCATTTACATTATTTATCAATTTGAAAAAGAAGAACAGCATTTTTTCAACAACCGACTTCACTCATAATTTGGCTGGGGCCATTAAGTTTATAAAACTAAGAAATGGCAACAATACCGTAGTTGTTGTAGGTAATTTCGATGTTGTTCCCCAAGTAGCCTCTATCGATATGGGCAGCAGTGGCACCTGGTATGATGTAGCTCGTAATAACCAAGCATTGACGATTTTGGATGGGACTTATTCGGCTACATTAGCACCTGGTGAATATCATATATTTTCCAACTTTATACTGAATCCGTAAGTATATACTCTGAAAGCCACCTCCTGTTTGTTGGTACGAATAGGCGGCATTATACCCTTACAGGAAACAAAAACTGTCATGGGTAAATTTTTTCTGTACTCCAAAATTTTTACTTTTAATTGCAGTTTTTTACCATCATGTACAGTAAGGAAAATACCATAGCATTACAGGACAGCACGCAATCATTTTTGAAAAATATTCCAGATGTCCTCACGAGTAAAGAAGAGACAGAAAAACTAAGAGATGCTTTACGGTTTCACGAATACCGATACTATATCTTAAACGATCCCTTCATATCTGATGGAGAGTATGACCAGCTTTTTAAGCTACTCGAAAGAACCGAAAAACAACATCCCGACTGGATTACAAAAGACTCTCCTACTCAAAGAGTGGCCAAAGAGTTGACCGGCAACTTCCTTACCGTACAACATCTGGTACCCATGTTATCGCTAGACAACTCTTACAATGAGGAAGATTTGCGAGACTTCGACCGTAGAGCCAGACAACTAACAGGGTTAGACAGTATCGTGTATTCGGTAGAACCGAAATTCGATGGAGGCAGTATCTCATTAGTCTACGAAAATGATTTATTAGTGCGTGGTGCTACCCGAGGTAATGGTGTGCAAGGCGATGATGTGACCACCAATATCAAACAAATACGCACAATTCCGCTCTCTGCACGTTTCAGTGATTATGGTCTGCAGCAAGTAGAGATAAGAGGAGAAGTGCTGATGAATAAAGAAAACTTCAAAAAGTACAACGAGGCTCTTATCGAAAAAGGTCTCGCCCCGCTGGCCAATCCGCGTAATGCGGCAGCAGGTACTTTGCGCATTAAAGATCCATCAGAAGTAAGAAGAAGAAATCTTGAGGTATTTGTTTACCACATTAGTGATTATACCTTGCTACCAGGAAAAGACACTCCTAAGGCATTACTATCGCACGACGCATCCTTACAACTACTATGGGAACTGGGTTTTCGAAGCCCAGTACATGAGATGCATGTATTTCGTAGTATTGATGAAGTGATTGCTTATTGTCGGGAATTTGAAGAAAAAAGAGATAGCCTTCCTTATGAGATAGACGGAATGGTGATTAAAGTAAACGACATACAGCTGCAAGAAGTACTGGGCATGACCTCTCACCACCCACGCTGGGCCATAGCCTTTAAATTCAAAGCCCGACAAGGCACCAGCAAGCTGCTGAATGTAGAGTTTCAAGTAGGCCGTACAGGATCCATTACACCTGTGGCAAAAATTGACCCCGTATATATCGGAGGTGTCACTGTAAGCTCTATATCGCTGTTCAATGAAGATGTGATTCGAGAAAAAGATGTAAGGATTGGTGATACTGTATTAGTTGAGCGTGCCGGCGATGTAATTCCGTATATCGTAAAACCATTAACCGAACTACGCAGTGGAACCGAACGACCTATCACGTTCCCCAGTCACTGCCCTGCTTGTAACAGTACCTTATTTAAGGAAGAAGGAGAAGCCGCTTGGCGTTGTGTAAATATTGAATGCTCTGCACAAGTAGTAGAGCGTATGATTCACTACGTAAGCAAGGATGCATTAGATATAAGAGGGCTAGGCGAAGCCAACATTAAGAAGTTCTATGAACTAGGGCTTTTAAAAGATATTCCAGGCATTTACAAGCTGAACTTTGCAGCCATATCCCAACTTGAAGGTTTTGGGGCAAAATCGGTTGAAAAATTGAAAGAAGCTATTGAGCAAAGTAAAAAACAACCGTTGCACCGACTCATTTTTGCCCTAGGCATCCGCTATGTAGGTGAAACAACCGCCAAAGTACTAGCACAAAAAGTCAACCATTTGTTGGAGTTGAAAGATTTGTCTCAGGAAGCATTACAAACGCTGGAAGACATAGGACCTAAAGTAGCGGGAAGCATTGTACACTTCTTTAGTAATGAGGATAACCTGAAAATGCTTCAAGAGTTAGAAGCACTGGGTGTGGAAATGAACAATGTACAGAAACAAACCCATGGCAGCGGAGAACTGGAAGGTGTTACCTTTTTATTTACAGGAACACTTCCCACCCTCAAACGCAGCGAAGCTGAGGCCATGGCCGAAGCTAAAGGAGGTAAAATCCTAAGCGGTGTAAGTGCCAAATTAAATTACCTAGTAGTGGGCAAAGATGCCGGAAGTAAACTGGACAAAGCACAGAAACTGGGTACTGTAAAAATCATTACAGAGGAAGAATTTCTCAAAATGATTAATACCTAAGCTTTTGTAAGTACAAAAGCTTAATCCAGTATTTTCACATTACGGGAAAAGCTTTCCTCTAGCGAGATGATGGTTTCGGTACGTTCTATCCCCTTTATTTTTTGCAACTTTTCATGCAGCACATCTCTTAGTTCTGATATATCTTTGCACACAACTTCGGCAAACATGCTATAGTTTCCGGTCGTATAATTCAACCGTACTATTTCTTTTATTTTATAGAGCTCTTTGGCAACTGTATCGTAGAGAGAACTTTCTCGCAGATAAATTCCGATAAAAGCAATAACGTCATAACCGAGCAGCTTCAAATCGGGATGTAACCGGGTACCCTTAATGACTCCATCCTTCTGTAGCTTCTTAATTCGCACATGAATTGTGCCTCCCGAAACGAAAAGCTTCTTACCCAAATCGGCATAAGAGATTTCCGCATCACTCATCATATGCTCAATGATTTGCAGATCCAGTTTGTCAAGATTTAATTTTGCACTCATTTTTAGCAGTTTTAATTTAATTTATTTCAACAAAAATACGGTTTTATTAAACAAAAACTATATTTTTAAAAAAAACATTAAAATATTTGGAACAAATAAGACATTCTCTTTATTTTTGTTCTATAAATCTCAAATATCTGAGAAAAACAAGTTCTTCTATATTGTGGGGTGATGAAACTTTGGCAGACATGCCCTCTTGTCTCGAGGGTGAGGAGCACGGGATAAACGCAACATAGAGCCGACCGTCAGGCCGACCAGGGTTGACCACTAACTTTGTGTTGTAGCTAACCGCCTCGTGGAGGTTCGATTCCTCCCCCTACAGCATTTCACCTTCACTGTGTTACAGTGGAGGTTTTTTTGTGTCCTCTCATGTAAAACATCACTCCGAAATAAGCACTCACATAGTGACAATATCAGATATTTAGCGCTTTTTTCGGAAAAGCAGTGTTATTGCGCTCTGCCTTCACACCCTAAATTACAACCCAGCCGCTAAAGCAGAAAATTTATCTTTCACTTGCTTGAAATACTACAATAAGCAAATCGAATATAAGAAAGCATCTCCGTATAACACAAAAAAAATTTACAAAAGCTTAACATTCAACCTTATATTTGCCAAAACTTCATACTATGAAAAAATTGCTGTTTTTAGTTTTTGCATTAGGCTCCTCTTGCTTTTTATTTGCTCAGGATGAAACCGTTCAAGCGCTCAAAAAAGATGCTGAACGTACCATTCAGAAAGATCCCAATGACACTACCTCCAAAACCTGGAAAACCGGAGGATTTGTAGGTATCAACGCCGCTCAAGGCTCTCTTAGCAATTGGGCAGCAGGGGGAGATAAATTTTCTCTGGCAGTAAACGGCAATTTAAGTCTGTATGCTTTTCATAAAAAGAATAAACATACTTGGGATAATACCTTGGATATCAATCTAGGTTATATTAATACCACATCATTAGGAAGTCGTAAAAATGATGACCGTATTGATCTGTTATCGAAGTACGGATACGCCATCGGCCCTAAATGGAATGTAGGCGCCTTATTCAATTTCCGTTCGCAGTTGTTCAAAGGATATGCGTACGATGATGATGGCAATCGCACTTTTAACTCTAATTTCTTCTCGCCCGCATATGTGCTGCTGAGCCCCGGCGTGGAATGGAAACCCAATAACGAGTTCTCCGCTTTCATATCTCCGGCAACTGTAAGATGGACTATCGTTAAAAACGATTCGCTCGCAGCGGTAGGTGCTTATGGTGTGGATCCGGGCAAACACTCCCGTACAGAGTTTGGAGCTTTTGCATCATTGAATTACATGAAAGAAATCAACAAGATGTTTTCTTATAAAAGCCGTATGGACCTGTACTCCAACTATCTGAAAAATCCTAAAAACATTGATGTGTACTGGACCAATATGATAAACATGAAACTTACTAAGTTCCTTACTCTTACCTATAGCTTAGATTTAATTTACGATGATGATGTGAAACTCTTCGGAGAGAATAACGACTCTCCGGCAACACAAATCAAATCTATGCTGGGATTAGGATTCTTGGTGAAATTCTAATAGTACATTATTTACTCTGATTTTGCTCGCACTGCAGCAAGAAGGCGTCCATTGCATTTTGCAACAAACCTGGTTGTAATGCAATACCTCCCGAATAAGGAAATTCAGCCGCTTGCTGCAGTATTTTTTTTAGGTCAAACATATCCTGACTGCAGCAGAAAGCAAATTGCTCCTGCATCAGATATTGCCCCAGATATTCTTGCTCTGTTTGCCCCGGCGTAGGAATTAATATAGATTTAGCACCAATACTATTAATATCCATTATCGAGCTGTAACCACTTCGACAGATAACATAAGAAGCAGCTGCCAGTTCTTTTTCCAATGCATCCTTTGGTAAATGATTAAACACGCGGGCATTAGCACATTCGGGAGCACTTCCACCATTGGGCACACCCCTCACTATGGTAACTTTAGCTTCGTATTGTTTTAGCTGAGAAAAAACGATTTGCTCCAATACACTTCTTTGCGGTTCAGGACCTGAAATCAAAAATAGCAGCCCCTTCTGTTCTGCTCCAGTAGGAACTGCACTAAAACGTGATAAAGCCCCCACATAAAAACAGGGAATACTAGGCATTTTATTTGGATGCGATAAATCGCCTGCCAAATTAGGTTGTTGGGGAAAATCGGGAATCCAACAGTAAGTGTACTTATTAATAAATCGATAGTTCAACTGCTGAAGCATGTTGTCGGCCAATGCGCTTAATCCCGTTTTAATTTGCAATTGATGGGTCATAAACACACAAGGTACAGCATCGGTACAAAGTCCATATCGGTTATCGCTAATCACCCCATCTATCTGATATTCCTTCACAATTTTCTGCAACCAACTGTGCTCCTGCTTTATCCGAGATAATATACGAGGTACTTGAGCCAGCATTTTCACAGCCAGCCCTTTTCCTTTGTGGTGATAGCGCACATTGTATCCTTTCAAAGGCAAAAACGAACATTGGGGGAACTCCTTCTTTAGAATAGCTTGTTGCGTATCATTGCCTGCCAGCCACACCTCCACCTCTCTGTTTAGCAATTCGCTGATTACAGGTATACACCGGGTGGTATGCCCCAAACCCCAGTCCAACGGGGCTACCAATATTCTCAATTTCCGGTTGGGATGATTCATATTTCTAGGCAACGAATGCAAAAATGTGCTTAAAGTAAAAACTTTACGGCGACTTATTTGTAAAATACAGTAAATTTATTACCGGAAACACGATTTCCGGGAGAGAAAACATGAGCACGTACAGATATCAACGCGATATTATTCTGATTATTAATGATGAAACTGTGCGCCCAGAAGCTATCGATGACAGCAGGGTGGATGCTATAAATAGTATCATCTCTTACGTCGACAATATAGATAGTTTTTGCAGGGCTCATGAACTGGTGTGCCGTAATAAAATCACTTCCAAAAGATCGAAAATATTAGATGCAATAGAGCACGAACAGCTGAAACCTTTTAGATTTTTGATTAATAAAAATTAAAAGCCCCGATTTTAATCGGGGCTTTAGCATTATAATTTAATCTCTTCATCCATTTCGTTAAAGAAATGGTACTCGGTAAGATGATAGGAGGAGTCTTTTTCCAAACGGGTTTTTTGCCCGAATTTTCTGTTCCATTTAGCAATCTTGGTATTCCACCAAAGTCCCTTAGTTAAGTAAGCGTGCATAATAGGATGCACCACAAGTTTTAGATTCTTATGCTTATGTGTAATCAGGTATTGAAGATTTCTTTCGATCTCATCTTCCAATACCAAAGTGGAAGAAATTTTTCCGCTACCGTTACAGCTGGGACACACTTCCTGTGTGTTAATGGTTACTTCAGGGCGCATACGCTGACGCGTGATCTGCATCAGGCCAAATTTGGAAATAGGTAGCACGGAGTGTTTGGCTCTATCAGCCTTCATCACCTCCTCCATCCGCTCATAGAGTTTCTTTTTGTTTTCGGGAAGCTTCATATCGATGAAGTCCACCACGATAATACCCCCTATATCCCTCAATCGTAGCTGTCTGGCTATTTCAGCTGCAGCTTCCAAATTCGTTTCCAGCGCGTTCTGCTCCTGATTGTTGCTTACATTTTTATACCCACTGTTTACATCAATTACATGCAGGGCTTCAGTATGCTCTATAATGAGATAGGCGCCACTATTCAGCGTTACCGTTTTTCCAAAGGAGCCTTTAACCTGTTTGGTTATACCCATGGAATCGAATACATTTCCATGAGCCTGATTTACGATTTCGACTTTTTCCGGGGCTATACGCTGTATATAGTTTCTAGTTTCAGCGTAGATATTTTTATCGTTGGTTACGATACGGTTGTAATCTGCACTCAGTAAATCGCGTAGTATACTATGCGTTTTGTTTTGCTCGCTGTAGATTTTGGTGGGTGCTGTAGCGCCTCTTAAATTTTGCTGTACGGTGTTCCAGATATTCACTAGATGTTCGAGATCCTCGTAGAGCTCTGCGGTATTTTTACCCTCGGCAGCGGTTCTTACAATTACTCCGAAATTTTTAGGCTTTACAGCCTCAATAATTTTTTGTAAGCGTTTCCTTTCTTCGGAAGAATGAATTTTTTTGGAAACAGCCACAATGTTATTAAACGGTGTGATCACAACAAACCGACCCGGGATGGAAAGCTCACAGCTTAAGCGAGGTCCTTTTGCAGCAATCGGTTCTTTGAGGATTTGTACCAAGATATTGGGTTTTCCCCCCAGAACCTCACTAATTTTTCCGGTTTTTACGATTTCCGGTTCTACTTCAAATTTTGAAAAATCTAAAGGATTTTCATTGGTGGCGTTCATAGCCATTTGAGTAAACTTGAGCAATGAGCGCGCATAGGGACTTAAATCGGTGTAATGCAAAAATGCATCCTTCTCAAAGCCCACGTCTACGAATGCTGCATTGAGACCCGGCATTAGGCGTTTTACCTTTCCCAGGTATAGGTCGCCCACAGCAAACCGGGCGTCACTTTTTTCACTATGCAGCTCAACTAATTTTTTGTCTTCCAGCAAGGCTATTTCCACACCGGTAGGAGCTGCATTAATTACAATTTCTTTGTTCATTACATTCTGCACATAATGCTATGCCTAAAAGTAAAATACACCTACTTTATGCGTTATACAATGCAAGAAGAAAGAGTTATATGGCATTATAGAGACGGGACAAAATGCATATAACGCTAAAGTAGCCGAAAAGAAAACATTGCATAAACCCCGCACAAGAAAGTTACGGGGTGTATACAAATAACTTATCTAAAAAGAAATACTGATTATTTCTTTTTATGGCGGTTTTTTCTAAGTCTTTTTTTACGCTTATGTGTTGCGATCTTATGACGTTTTCTTTTTTTACCACAAGGCATAACTAATAATTTAATCTGTTTACTAATATATTTTTTACCAACAATTTTTACTTAAGGTCCTGAATTCTCTTCCCCAACTCTGCTTTCATTTCGGGATACTGATCGGCCAGAGGTAAGGCTTTTTGATACCATGCTATTGCTTTCTCTTTGTTTCCCTGTCTCTCATAAATATCTGCCAGCAATAAGACGGCCTGAAGGTTTTCAGCATCGATACGTGCCACAGTTTCCAGCCTTTCTCGGGCCTTTTCTGTTTGCCCGCTCATGAGCGATCCCATAGCGAGCGTCATTTGGGCATATACATTGCTGCTGTCCTTATCCACTACTTCCCTAATCTTTGCTATTCCCTGCATAGGAGCATTGGAAATACCACCAAAAATATAGGTAGCTCCTAATCCTACTTTTGCAGAGTCGTTATCGGGATTTACCTGCAGTGTTCTTTCGAACAAGTCTTTTGCCTGTAAAGCCATCCACTTTCTCAATTCATTATCCCCGGCTTCCTGCAGGTTATTAAGGAACAAATGGCCTGCAAAATTGAGGTTTTTTTCTGAATTTTCCAACCTAGCCCCTTCTGCGGTATACCAGGCAAAGGGAATAAAAGCCCTCCCGGTATCTTTCCAGAACTGGGAAAGTTGATGATACACATGCGTTTTTTCTTGGCTGTCGGTAACCGATTGAAGAATACGATTCAGCTCTTCAACCCGTTTTTGATAGCCCTCAGATAACCTTTGTTGCGAGGCAAGTAAATTACTATCTATTGAAAATGAGGTACTTAACAA
Organism: Chitinophagaceae bacterium C216; assembly: GCA_028485475.2. GTDB lineage: Bacteria > Bacteroidota > Bacteroidia > Chitinophagales > Chitinophagaceae > Niabella > Niabella composti. Next base: position 1,128,710 of record CP144143.1, on the reverse strand, counting down.
TTCAGCATTGAGGTCTGATACCTCATGCTGATGTCCTTCATGGGTATGAGCCGATTGATGTTTCCGAGGTTTTGTACTTCCAAATGCCCATAAAAGGCATAGGCCCAAAAAGGCAAATATAATTGTCAGATATTGAGGTTTCTTCACAATCAAATTATTTAAATGGATTGCAAAGTTAACCCCCAACAGGCACAAATTGTTTAAAAACTATGCAATAAGGTTACCAACAATGTCAAATTTTTACTCTCAGCATGGTCAGTATAAACTAATCATCTGCATCTTCGCCCGGGCCACTATCCTTCTTAGGCTCTTTTAATTTTTTCACTTCCATGCTAAACTCCTTGGCCGGCTTGAATGCAGGGATATAATGTTCCGGTATATGTACCGCTACATTTTTCTTAATATTGCGACCTATTTTAGCAGCACGTTTTTTGGTGATGAAACTACCAAATCCTCTAATGTAGATGTTTTCACCGGAAGCCAGTGTATCTTTAACTTCCTTAAACATGGTTTCGAGTGTTACTAACACATCTACTTTCGGAATTCCGGTTTTGTCGGATATTCGGTTAACTAAGTCAGCTTTTCGCATAGTAAACTAAGTATTAATTTTTAATAATGTTTTAAACAGGTATATAAAGCTTGCGAACATTACATAATCAATTATTAATCCAAACTTTACGCTAAGTAAAAAAATTTTTTACATATTCATCAACATAACACATAATAAATTGATAATCAATACATTTTCAAAAACACTTTTAAAATGGAATAAATCGCAAAATTCTCGCTCAATGCCTTGGAAGGGAGAAAAAGACCCCTACAGGATTTGGCTGAGTGAGATTATCTTACAACAAACTAGGGTTGAACAAGGTTGGGAATACTATACCCGCTTTATTACCACATTCCCCAGTGTTAAAGAGCTAGCTTTGGCTTCCGACAAAGAGGTTTTTAAATTATGGGAAGGGTTGGGTTATTATTCCCGCTGCCGTAACCTGATAGCCACTGCACGACACATCTACCAAGAAAGAAATAGTGTTTTTCCTCAAACTTACGAAGAAATTCTTAAGCTTAAAGGTGTTGGGCCTTACACTGCTGCCGCCATTGCTTCTTTCAGCTATAACCTCCCTTATGCCGTAGTAGATGGCAACGTACAACGAGTACTGGCGCGGATATTCGGGATCGAAGACCCTATTGATAGTACATCCGGCAAAAAGAGATTTCATGCGCTGGCTCAAGAACTTCTGGATAAAAAAAATCCGGCTATATACAATCAGGCTATCATGGACTTTGGTGCCACCGTATGCAAACCCCTCCAGCCATTATGTTCCCAATGCCCTTTTGCATCGGACTGTGTGGCATTCAAAGAAAATAAAATTGCCCAATTTCCCGTGAAAAGCAAAAAACTTATTATCAAAAACCGATATTTCTATTTCTTTTTTATTCGCTGCCGTAACAAAATTGCCATCCGGGAAAGACTAACAAAAGATATATGGCAGCATCTGCACGAATTTCCCTTGATGGAACTGGAAAAGGAAGGGAGTTTAAATACAGCATTAGATGCCGCCCGCCAGGCAGGATGGTTCCATGCCAAAGATTTCATAAGTTCCATCAGTAATACCTATAAGCAAAAACTTACCCATCAGCACATACATGCCGTATTCATTACTGTTCAGGTAGGCAGAATACCCTCTACTCTTAAAAATTATGACTGGGTGGAGGCTGATAAGCTCGCACAATATTCCTTTCCGAAGGTGATTAATGATTTTCTGAAAACAGCCTTATAACCCCCTATTTTTAATAACTCCCTGATATAAAATGATTAATTTTTTCAAATAGCTAAAAAAAATTAATTTTAATGTGCATTTGGATATATACATACTACTTAAGAATCAAATGATACTTACATGAGAGGTGTTAATAGGGTAATGCTAATCGGGAATTTAGGAAAAGATCCTGAAGTACAGGTTCTGGAAGGGAATATCGCTGTAGCCAAATTTCCGCTCGCCACAACAGAGACTTTTAAAGATCGTACAGGCAAGTTAGTATCTCAAACAGAATGGCACACCGTCGTACTATGGAGAGGGTTAGCAGAGCTTGCCCAGAAGTATCTTCACAAATCCAGTCTGGTATATATCGAAGGTAGATTACGTACCCGAAGCTGGGAAGATAAAGATGGTGTAAAAAAATACATCACTGAGGTGGTAGGCGAAAATCTGATAATGCTGGATAAAAAAAGCGAAACTGCCTCTCACGAACAGGACGAAGCCAATTCCAGTACCAGCGGTCCTACTGATGCTCCCGGTGAAAACACCCCAGAACAGCCAGGCTTTTAAATTTTCATTAATAGTAATAATATTGCATCTGGATTAAGTAATAGGCATTTTTGTTTTCAGTTCATCAACAGTTAAAGTTTTGTATACCCTATTTTACGCTACTCTATATAATAGCCTGGGACAGCTACAATTAGAGGCTAGTACGCAAAGCAGCACCTTATTGGTAATAGGTCTGTTGGTGCTTGTTTTTTTATCCTTTTCCGTATCCGGATCTCAGGCAGCCATCTTTTCGCTAAGCGAAAAAGATATTGATGTTTTAAAAACCAAACAACAACCTGCCGCACGCAGGATTATTGATTTACTGGATGAGCCTAAGGAGATATATACTTCCATGCTCATCTCCAAAACGATTTTGAATATCTGCCTTATTATTTTAACCAATTATCTTATCAATCTATACTCACCACCTGAGTATTTTCATAACATTTACTTTATCATTCTCAAATGGCTTTTAATTGCCTTTCTGATTATTTTTCCGTTGGAAATTTTTCCGCGTGTATGGGCGCGGCAAAATAGTCTTCGATTTGCTTATGAGTGGCCAATTCTGCTCTTCACAGTAGAAGTAATGCATCTGTTATTAAGACGCATCAGTAAAAGCATTGTATTAGTAGCCGACAGCATTGGGAAAACTATAGGAACCGATAACGCCGAGCAAAATAGTTTGCAAGAATTTGACGAAGCCATTGATGTACAGACTGATGAAGAGGCCTCTCCCGAAGAGAAGAACATCATGAAAAGCATCGTGAAGTTTGGCAAAATTTCGGTGAAGAAAATCATGCGCAGCAGGCTGTACGTAAGTGGTGTTGAATATAATACTCCATTCCCCGAACTGGTTAAAAAAATTCAGGAATTACAATACTCTCGCCTTCCGGTGTACAAGAAAAACTTGGATGAAATAGAGGGTATTATCAATACCAAAGACCTGATCCCACATCTCTATGAGGAAGATTTCGACTGGCATTCCGTTATCAGGCCCCCATACTTTGTGCCCGACTCAAAACTCATCGAAGATTTGCTGCTAGAGTTTCAGAAAAAACGCCTGCACTTTGCAATAGTAGTGGATGAGTTTGGCGGTACCAGCGGTATTGTGACACTGGAAGATATTTTGGAAGAAGTTATTGGCGATATTAAAGATGAGTTTGATGAAGTAGAAGACGATAACAAAAAAGTGGATGATAACACTTATATCTTGGAAGGCAGTACCATGCTGCACGATGTATGTAAAACATTGTCAATTCCTACCAATACATTTGATAAAGTAAGAGGAGATAACGAATCGTTGGGCGGTCTTATTAACGAAATCGCCGGCGATTTGCCACAGGTAAACTCGATAGTTACTTGCGGGGATTTTGAATTCACCGTTCTGGAAACAGAAAGAAACCGTGTGAAAAAAGTAAAAGTCGTTATAAAACCCCGCGAATAGGTCTGCAAAGCATATTAAAGAATTACCTTCGCACCAAAAAGACAATGATAATTATAGACAACAAGATCATAAGTGATGATATTGTGGAGGCTCAGTTTGTCTGCGATCTTACCAAATGCAAAGGAGGCTGCTGTGAAGAAGGAGATGCGGGCGCCCCGCTTACAGAGGAGGAACTAAAAGAGGTTGAAAATAATTACGACGCTATAAAACCTTATCTGACTCAGGAAGCCATTAATCATGTAGAGAAACATGGTAAGTACTACCATGATCAGGAATTTGGATGGGTGACACCTGTCCTGCCACAGGATAATGAGATATGCGCTTACGCTTTCCGCGAAAAAAACGGATTAATAAAATGCGCATTTGAACAGGCTTATAATGAAGGTAAGATCAAATGGAAAAAACCCATCAGCTGTCATCTCTATCCTATAATAGCCTATCGTGGCAAATACGGCGATTACGAACGGTTGAATTATGAGCCGCGTAAAACCCTGTGTAGTCCTGCCTGCAAACTGGGTAAACAATTGAAGGTTCCCGTATATCAATTTTTAAAAGAACCTCTGATACGTAAGTACGGCGAAGAGTTTTATTCTATATTGGAAAAAGTTGTAGCGTCGCAGGAAAAAGAAATGTAACGCTTATTTATTCACTAATAAGCTCAAAAACATGTCACAAACATCCGACATCTTTCATAAAAAAAGTAAAGAATTAGCAGCCGACCGGGCTCACCGAGAAGTAATCAATTTTAATATCGGTAAGTACAATGCAGCAGTTCCCGGAGGGAAAAAACAATATATCAACCTAGACCTAGCTCGCGAGCGCGCCAAGAACATCAAGTGGAAGGCCATTGAGACTCTGGACCAACAACTGGAGAACTTTGAGTATCACATTACCCAAAGAGGTGCCAAAGTAATCTGGTGCGAAAACGCTCAGCAGGCTGCAGCAGCAGTAGTAGCCATTTGTAAAGAAAAAAATTGCAAAACGCTCGTTAAGAGCAAAAGCATGGTAACCGAGGAAATCCACCTCAATCAGCATCTTGAAGAAAACGGTATTGAGAGTGTGGAAACCGACCTCGGAGAATATATTCAACAATTAGCAGGCGAGCCGCCCTATCATATCGTAACACCGGCAATGCATAAAAGCAAAGAAGATATTGCCAGATTGTTTGCCGAAAAACTAGGAACAGATCCTACACTGAACCCGCAACAGCTGACATTGGTAGCCCGCGAAAAACTCAGACAAAAATATGCCGAAGCCGAAGTAGGTGTGACCGGCGCCAATTTCATTATTGCAGATATAGGAGGAGTTGCCGTTACCGAAAACGAAGGCAATGCAAGGCTAAGCTGTTCCATGCCTAAAACCCATATTGTTATCGCCGGAATTGAAAAAGTAATTCCTTCGTTCAGTGATTTAGCTTTATTCTGGCCGCTACTAGCTACATATGGTACCGGTCAGCGTATTACATCGTATAACACTATCATTACGGGACCACGTCAGCCGGGAGAAGCAGATGGCCCGGAAGAAATGTATGTGATCCTGCTGGATAACGGTCGTACAAATATTCTGGCCAATGAGAAAACCAGAGAAGCCCTATACTGCATTCGTTGTGGTGCCTGTCTGAACGCTTGCCCGGTTTATAAAAATATTGGAGGACACACTTATGCCACCACGTACAGCGGCCCTATCGGTTCGGTAATTACACCCCATTTGAAACCGATGAAAGAATGGAAGCATTTAAGCCATGCGTCATCGCTTTGTGGTAATTGTACCGAAGTTTGTGCAGTAAAAATCAACCTGCACGAATTGCTCCTCGAAAACCGTCATGAAGCACAACAGCAAGGCCACACATCGTTCTCCGAAAGAATGGTGTGGAAAGTATGGAAAACCGCCATGCTGAAACGCAAGCTGATGAACAAGGGCAACGGCGGGCTGAAAAGTACACTAATAAACACTTTTGCAGGGGCTTGGACCAAAGACCGCAGCCCCCTCCGCTTTCCCCCAAAATCGTTCAATGAACTGTGGGAAGAACGACGCAAACACAATATATAATACTATCTCGCTCCGGGCGGACAGTGCTGTTTCAGATAATTAGTGTACAAGGTTGATAAATGCTCCCAAGTACCCTGTCCTTCCGATATGCTGTGCGAACGATTGGGATAACTCATCAGTTGAAACTGCTTATTATGTTTGATTAATTCATTGATGAGCATTTCGGCGTTATTGTAATGTACATTATCGTCGCCGGTACCGTGTATGTACAGCAAGTTACCTTTTAGATTTTTTGCGTGTGTAAGCGGTGATCCTTCTATATACGGACGTTCATCCATTTGAGGCACACCTGAATAACGCTCCTGATAAATATTATCGTAGGTACGCTGGTTTACTACTGCCGCTACGGCGATACCTGTTTTATAAATTTCGGGATATTGGAATAACAGATTTAAAGTAGTAGAACCTCCACCACTCCATCCCCAAACTGCAACACGGCTGGTATCGATATAAGGCTTCATACGAAATAAAGCCTGAGCAGCCATTGCTTGATCACGAATATTCAAAATTCCAATGTTTTTATACAGCGCCTTACGCCATGCACGGCCTTTAGGTACAGGAGTCCCCCTACTATCTATAGACACGTATATGTAACCATCGGCAGCCATATTTCCTTTGTAAAGAAAATTATACCCTGCACCAAATTTATCCTGCACAGTTTGACCTGCCGGCTCGGTGTAGACGTAAAATACAATGGGATATTTTTTAGTGCTATCAAAATTCTGAGGCTTCAGCATCCAGGCATCCATTTCCACGCCTTCCTCCGTAGTAATCCTCAAAAACTCTAGGTTTGGTTTGTTGGCTGCACTACGGGCAATAGCTTGGCTCACCTCATTGGCTGCTTTCAAACTTTTATGTGACGGAAGCTCAATCCACGCGGATATAGGGCGCACATAATAATTGGTAAACTGATGCAACGCATATTTTGCATTGGGCGAAATGTGGTAATTATTAGTCCCCGACATGTCGGCCGGCGTAATTCTCTCCGGCTTACCTTTTCCGTTCAGCAACGTACGATAAAGATATTTCTGTGTAGCATTTTCGGGCGAGGCCATAAAATAAATGTACCCTCCTTTTTCATCGATTGCGCAAATATCCATTACGTCATATGTGCCGGGTGTAATAAGGGTTTCTTTTTTGCCATCGCGACTAATACGATACAAATGACGCCAACCATCTTTTTCTGAAGCCCATAAAAATTCCTTCCCGTCGTTTAGCCAATCCCAACCTTTGTTGGCATAATCATGATCCCAAAAAGGCATAATGTCAATCCATGCTTCATCCTGCTCTTTGTATATTTCTTTGGACACCCCACTCTGCACATTACACAGCATCAGTCGGCTCTCGTTTTGCTGGCGGTTCAGCTGCTGAATGATAAGCTCGGTATTATTGGCTGCCCAGTCCATACGAGGTAGATAGGTGCCCCATGTAGGATCATCAGGAATGGACATCCATTTGGTACTAGCCGACTCAATATCTACCACACCGATTTTATATAAAGAAGGTTTTTCTCCCACTACGGGATACTCGATAGGTATCAGCTTAGGATAAATTGAATCGGTGTTGTTGACCATGTGATATACTTTGGTATCGCCTGTAATAATTTGCCAGTAAGCAATTTTTTTACTATCGGGCGACCAACGAAAACCATCGCGACAATAAAACTCTTCTTCATAAGCCCAATCAAAAGTACCGTTGATGTGCTTCCGATCTCCACCTATAGTCATCGGTTTGATGACTCCTGTGGCCAAATCTTCTACGTAGATATTATATTCCGACACATAAGCTACTTTGGTATTATCAGGAGAAAACTTGGCAAACATTAAAGATGAGGCAGGTAGTGTGCGGCCCAACCGATGCAATTTCTTATCGCTGATATGATAGACCCAGTAATCGCCGCGGGTATCATTGCGCCATACGCGTTGAGTATTGGTATATATCATTATTTTTTGCTCATCAGAGCTTACGGTGAAGCTTCTTATTGCAAGTGGCTTTGATGCCCCTGCTGGAATGAGTTTTTCCTTAGCCACAAGCACCGTAGATGTTTGCTGCGGCAACACATATTTTACAATATTTCCCTCTTCTGCTTGATAATAAGCATTGCCATCTGGAGCCCACACAATATCTTGAGCTTGGCTAAGATGTATGCTGCTTACGATAAGGATACAGATGTAAAGTATTTTTCTAAACATGGAATATAATTTTTAAAATGTCTTTGGTGTTTAGCCGCTAAGATATTTATTATTGACGTACTGTTATACTGCATGATAGTGTGGCTCTTTTAACCCATTTATCTAAAAGCAAAAGAGGAATGCATTTTTGGCTACATTCCTCTTTTCGCATTATTCGGCAGATAAATTATTTCACCACCAAAACACCGTCGGCCAAAAATCTTACCTGCTTTTCGGGCTTAGTAATAGCATCTATTTCAGCCTGACTTTTTTTGGCATCCTGTGCATAATGTTTCAGTTCAGCCACAGAAACTTCTTTTTGTGTAGCGATACCATCCAGTACTACCGTTTTTCCTACAATATCAGTAGGTACAAAAAATGCATAATCCTTGAAGCGAACAAAAACAGTACTCTTATCATCCAGCTCTACATTCATCCAGCATCCCTTTTTCGGACAGGAAGACAATACTTTACCAACTACTTTGGCATCAATAGTATCTTTTTGGGAAAGTAACTTATTAAAGTCCACAGCTTTTAAAGTTCGCTCCGCTGTAACTTTCTTTCCATAGGTATCTCCCGGATTGGCAGGACCTGCAGGAGGTTGTGCCTGAACGAGCAAGCCACACAACACTAAAACAACAGTCGTAACTATATTTTTCATAACAGATGTTTAATTATATTGTAAATTTATAAAACTATTTACTTTTGTAGCCATACAAATAAAATTCCGGCTCATGAACAAGATAAGCATGCGCACTCGTATTATCGTTGTAATGATAGTTTTAGCGGCATTAAGCAGACTACTGCCGCATCCCTATAATTTCTCACCATTAGTAGCTATGGCGCTGTTCGGTGGAGCTATGTTTCAAAACAAATGGCAGGCCTATTTAGTGCCCATTGCCGCTTATCTGGTTTCTGATATAGCCTTGCAGATGACTGGAAAAATGGGGATATATAGTTTCTCACAACCTTTTGTACTTATTTCTCAGGCTTTTGTATACGTTAGCATGCTGCTGGTTACTTTATTGGGCACCAGCCTACATCAGCCTAAAACTGTAAAAATATTAGGTTACTCACTTACTGGTTCTACAATATTTTGGGTGCTTTCTAATTTTGGAGTGTGGTTCGGAAATCATTTTGCAGCCGGTACTATTTTGTATGAACCCGGGCTTACTTTGGGTACAACCTACCTGAGAGCGCTGCCTTTTTATAATACCATGAGTAGCGAGCTGTTCCTGAACGCTTATCTAGGCGATTTATTCTACGCTGCACTGCTATTTGGTGTATTTGCCTTAATTCAGAAAAAATACCCGCAACTCAGCTATTCTCGCATTTAATAAGTCCATTGAAGACAAATATTATTGAATGTTGTAAAAAGTAGTGGATATCGACTGCTTTTACGCAACCCTATTATGTCTTCAACCATCTTTTAACTTTTTACGTTTATATATCGGGTTACCTTTGTCATTACGATTAATATTAGCATTATGAGTGGAAAGGCACTGTTGAATATATTTATTTCGTTAGGTATTGCTTCCGGAGTTTTTGCACAGGGTTCCAACGAACCTAAAATCAACATTCCCATCAACCGGCAGTTGTTTCATGATAATATTGTGAAGGAAAAACAATTGTTGCTAGGTAGCGATGGTAAGATGGATAATGAATTTACCATCGAAAGCAATCTCGATATAGCCCAACTAGCTACACAAGCCATTAATCATCAGGTAGATGCAATCAGGTTCATGATAGAAACCGATTCTAAAATTGATGCCCGTCTCAAATCGGGCTATCTGGTAGGCCTAGCTAATATTTTGCGTCACATGCGGCAGGGCTGGCTAAAAAGACAAGTAAATCCCTCACATTTTGCACAAATCTTTTCGGTTTACAAAAAGCTCATTGAAGTAAATACCGAAAAAAAATCAATCATCCCTTATGTTGAGCATTTCCCTTACGATATAGCCTATACGGCTACTTTACCGCGGATTTTTGAGGAAAACCCCAGCTATAATGAACTTAAAGACCTACTACTTGTAAAATTTGCAGCACAATATCCCGATAAAACATTTCAGGAACTTTCCAAATATCCCGACTCCAAACATGCCGATAGCCTTATAAAAGCAATCGGCAGGCAGTATCCTGAACAACTTTATTCGTATGCACAGGCAGGTAATGCTCTGAGCCGAAGAATCAAGAGTATTAAAGAGGATACCTTCGTAAAAACGGTAGTAGAATTATCAGAAATGAAAAGCGGGCAAATCTATTTTCCATTCCTAGACAACCTAGTGAAGGGTAAAATTACTATTGCCGAACTGGATGCTGCCAAAGATGATAGGCTGAAATATTATCGTCTGCTTGTAAAAACACAGATGGATTACGCACGCCGTGCCTTGAACGGGGATATCGCCATTGGTTTTAAAGAGTTGACAGCACGTCTGCAAAGAAAGGGTAATGATGAGTTCGTAAATGAAATTAATGCATTACACGAATCGCCCAACGCCATTCGCTTCAAATGTTTGCAACCTTTAACTGCTCAAGAACTATATTATCTGGCTGTATTTTCTGACGGATTGATTTATACCAGTAGCTATACGCAGGGGGTATTTCCGCTCATGATGAGCAAAATCAACAATAGAGGAGACTCTCTGCTGATGAGCGTATCATTCGATCATTACAGGAAGTTTATCCGCCAGGCTGCAGGATATAATACATTAAAAACCTTCTTTTCAACATTTCCTAATAAGAAAGATGCTAGTGATTTAATGACCGCCTTTGTAAACGGCTTGGAAAAAACCAAAGGACTGGAAGACGGCGTAGATGTAGCCGACTCTTATGCCAGCCTTTACGAAACCATGCCCGAGTTGGCTAATCAGATGCTAAAAAACGTAAAGGCTAATTACGAACGCAATCTGAAAGCCAACAACCGAAGAGGTATTGCTATTTATAATATTCTGTACAAGCTCTTCCTCTCTGCCGATCCTAAACAAAACATCGATTTGACCAAAGAGTTGGGTATCCCTCCGGTATACAATATCCCATTCCAGAGTTTCACCAACGAAAAAGGGGAAGTCATTACTCAAATGTTCTTTTATGGTGATGAGGATGGTATGATGGACTTTGACATTTTTGTGCGCACCTTTGCCAATGACCCCAAATGGAAGCTGGATCAGAGCAATAGTAAATTTGTGGTAGCTAAAACTACCAGCGGAGCTCCTGTATACGTATTCGCCAATAGACCTTTACCTAATACAGAAGACCAGGATTATGTAGCGCAGAACGCTATGCAGGAATATTTGGAAAAAAATAACCTTGCACCTACCGTTACTTTCCACAGAGGGCACAGCTATCACGCGCCTACCAGTGTAAGTTATATTACACCTACATCACGCGTAGTATTCATGGGATCCTGCGGAGGCTTTTTCCTGATTGATTCTATCTTGAAAAAATCTCCCGATGCTCATATTATATCTTCCAAACAAACCGGCTATCGGGACATTAATCTTCCGTTCATCCGCATATTCTTAGAAAATCTGCGTCAGCGTAAGGATATTGATTGGATACCTTTCTGGAAAGAGTTCCGTGCCGCAGCACATATTACAGGTATGGAAGACTACATTCCTCCTTATAAAAATCTGGGAGCATTGTTTATCAAAGCGTATAAAAGGGCCACCGGAGAAGAAGAAATGTAGTAACTTGTAAACTAAACCGGCGATAGCGGTACATTTTAATGCAGAATAAAAAATCATTTTTTGATCTCAGCAAACTGCGGCGCATTTTTCAATATGCGGCACCGTACAAAGCAAGGTTTTATTGGTCGGTAGTGCTGGCAATTGTACTGGCCCTTATTACCCCCGTAAGACCCATGCTCATTCAGCTTACGGTAGATAAATACATAGCGCAGTCCTTAAAGGAAATGGTCGTATACATTACGATCATTCAGATAGGGATTATACTTATCGAAACCGTAATGCGCTTTGCGTTTACTTTTACAACAGCCTGGCTGGGGCAAGCCGTAGTAAAAGATATGCGTTTAGCAGTATACAAAAAAATTCTGGGGCTTAACCTGAGACAATTTGATAGAACACCTATTGGCACCCTTACCACACGCACGATCAACGATATTGAATCTATTAACGAAATTTTTTCCGACGGGTTGATCCCTATTATTGCCGATTTACTATCCATTGTTTGCGTGCTTACCTACATGTTTTGGGTGGATTGGAAACTCACGCTCATTGCGTTAATTCCCTTCCCCATCATGATTATTGCTACGTACTACTTTAAGGAAAGCATCAACAAATCATTCTTTAAAGTAAGAAATGCTGTAGCAAGATTAAATGCCTACGCACAAGAGCATCTCTCCGGAATGGGTGTGGTACAGGCTTTCACCGCAGAAAAGAATGAGTTTGAAAAATTCAGGGCAATTAACAAACAGCATCGTAATGCCAATATCAATGCCATATTTGCGTATTCGGTATTTTTTCCGGTAATTGAAATTGTATTGGCCCTTTCTATAGGATTAGTTGTCTGGTACACTGCTCAAGAAGCATTGCATTTGCAAAAAAGCCAGCAAGGTGTTATTGTTTCGTTTATCCTTTGTCTGAATTTATTGTTCAGACCATTAAGGATGATTGCAGATAAGTTCAACATTGTTCAGATGGGTGTGATCGCTAGTGACCGCATTTTCACAGTGTTGGATAACGATGATGAAGAAAAAGTTCCGCAAGGCGGCTACTTACAGCCGCCCACTCGTATGCAGGGAAAAATCAGCTTTCAAAACGTAAGCTTTGCTTATGTAGATGAGCATTGGGTATTGAAAGATGTGAGCTTTGAAATTAAACCTGGAGAAACCGTTGCCATTGTAGGCCATACCGGCAGTGGCAAGACTACCATCATCAGCCTATTGACTCGTTTCTACAATATCCAAAAAGGTCGGATAGAGATTGATGGATATGACATTAATAGGCTCTCACCGGAATATCTTCGTGAAAACATCAGTGTGGTGCTGCAGGATGTGTTTTTATTCTCAGGGTCTATCATGGACAATATCACATTGCGTAATCCCAATATCACTAGGGAACAGGTGATCGCCGCTGCAAAAATGATCGATCTGCACGATTTCATTATGCAACTACCCGGCAATTACGATTATAATGTAAAAGAACGTGGAGCTACACTGTCTTTGGGGCAAAGACAACTGCTATCGTTTATTCGTGCCATATTGTACAATCCATCCATTTTAATACTAGATGAAGCTACCTCATCCATCGATACGGAGTGTGAAATACTGATACAGAGGGCCACAGAAAAACTAATTCATGGCCGCACTTCTATTGTCATTGCACACCGTCTGAGTACGATTCGCAAAGCAGATAAAATACTGGTATTGGACAAAGGCGTATTAAAAGAAATGGGCACCCACGAAGAATTATTGGCCAAAGGCGGTTACTACGCCCGTTTACACAAAATGCAGTTTGAAAAAGAAGCAGTATAAAAATTTACGCCTTATCCTTGGCGTCGTATCGGCGTTTCCATTTAATCAATTGAAGTTTTACACTGTCGTAATATAATCCCGCCAGCAGTATTAGCGCCGGTATTACCAACGCATAAATCCTCATATACGAATAGAGTATGCCACCCGCTATGCCACCGATAAAGAAAAATAAAATGATGCGCCATCTCAAGCGGATTACCGAAAACAGCCGCTCTTTTTGTTCTTTCTTTTTATAGAAGAATAACTGCGACATTTCAATTCCCAGATCGGTAAAAAGTCCGGTGAGGTGAGTGGTTCTTACTAATGCACCGGAAATTCGCGTCACCAGTGCATTCTGCAAGCCCATTGCAAAAAGCAGCCAACAGGCAATAAAATTAGGATGCTGCATCGTAAAGGTGGGACCACATAGGGCAACCATTAACAAAATAGCACTTTCACATAAACCGGGTAACACATAAATATAACGATCGCCGCGCTTCATCATGCTTTCCATCATAAAGCTGGAAACAAAGGCACCCAGAAAAAAACAAAATACATAAAAAAAATAAACAAAGCCTTTTGAAAACTAAAGCCTAAATACTTCATCAACAAAAAAGGCAAAATGACCTGTAACATTGGTAGTAAGACGTTGTACAGATAAAACTCCAGTAACGTTTACCACACCTGCAACAAAAGATAGCAGGGAAGCTATCTTTTTGTTATGACTGATTGTTCTGCTTTTTCCCCGATGTCTGAACATGTGTTACTCAAAGGCCCTCGCGTTTTACAGGCATCGCAAAGTTACAAGTTAAGAGGGTTTCATCTTTTGTAAGCAGCAATAAAAAACCCGGCTTAAGGCCGGGTTGTTAAATGTTTTAGGCTTCGCAACTTGTACAACTTACCAAACTTGTAACCAACTCTTTCGAAACGCTTTGGCTACGCTGATAATAAAGCGTTTTGATTCCCAATTTCCAGGCTTCAATAATCAGCATATTCACGTCCTTAACCGGAAGGTTACTAGGAATGTTAAGATTCAAGCTTTGTCCCTGATCTATATATTTCTGGCGAATAGCAGCCTGTTGAATAATCTCTAACTGACTAATCTCTCTGAAGGTTTTAAACACGGCTTTCTCTTCAGTAGTCAGTTGGGGCAGATGCTGCACACTTCCGTGATTCAGCATAATACTGCGCCATGTATCTTCATTATCGATCCCTTTTTCGGCCAGCAGTTTTTTCAAATATTTATTCTGACGCATAAAGTTACCTTTAGCGAGACCAGCCTTGTAATAGTTACTGTTGAAGGGTTCGATACCGGGTGAGGTCTGTCCTAAAATAGCCGAAGAAGAAGTAGTAGGAGCTATAGCCAGCAAGGTAGTGTTACGGCGCCCATAACCCTTCAGTAATTCGGGTTCTCCGTAAATGCGTGCCAGATCAGCCGTAGCCTTTTCAGCCTTTTCTCTAATATCAGAAAAAATCTGTGCCGTAAGCTGTTTCGCACGCATACCTTCAAAGGGAATCATGTTGCGCTGTAAATAGGAATGCCACCCTAACACACCTAATCCTAAGGCTCTGTGGCGTTTTGCAAATCTATTGGCGCTGGCCAGATAATAATTATTTTCGGTTTTGTTGATAAACTCCTGCAGCACGGCATCGAGGAAGAAGATGGCCAAACGCACAGTATCGGTATCTTTCCACTCGTCGTAGAGTTCCAGGTTTAATGAAGATAAGCAGCATATAAAGGACTCATCAACTGTTGAAGGCAGCATAATCTCGGAGCAAAGATTGCTGGCCTTAATGATGTAATTCTGATCTTTATATACCTGCGGCTTATTACGGTTAACGTTATCAGTAAAGAATATATAAGGCAGCCCTTTCTCCTGACGGCTTTCCAGTACTTTAGCCCAAATGGTTCTTTTTTGTCTGTCGCCGTCGATCATATCTTGCATCCAATAATCAGGTACGCACACACCAAAGAAAAGATTCTGAATTGGATGGCCGATACTTTTAATCTGCAGAAACTCTTCAATATCCGGATGATCGATATCCAGATATGCGGCAAAAGCCCCGCGGCGTACACCTCCCTGAGAGATGGTGTCCATCGCCGTATCAAACAATCGCATAAAGCTTACCGCCCCACTACTCTTTCCATTATCAGTAACAGAGCTACCACGGCCACGCAGCTCACCAAAATAGGCTGATGTACCGCCCCCGATTTTGGTCTGCATGATTACTTCACCCAATTTATGTGTAATGCCTTCGATATTATCAGGCACATGCACGTTGAAGCAGGATATGGGTAGCCCACGCTCGGTACCCATATTGGCCCAAATCGGAGAGCTCAGGCTCATCCAACCACGCTCCACCATTTCCATGAATGCCTCTTTCAGCTCGGGCTTATACAAACGTTGCGCTGCAGCCGTACATACACGTTCAATAGCTCCTTCTACGGTTTCACCCTTCAGCAGATAACCACGGTTCAGAATCTGTTCACTTTCTTCATTTTTCCACCACATCTTCTCTGTAACCGGTGCATTCTGTATTATTGGTTCCAATACTTCCATTTTCTTAAGATTTTAACACGTTTGTATAATGAGTTTATATGGCAAGCAGCTCTTTCAGTATTCATCTCTCCCATCCGATAAATTACCGGCATTTCCACCTTTCTGAATACAATGGCATTAGAACAGATCGTCTGCTGTAATGCTTTTATCGTGCTTCGTATAATCCACGGGACGTTTTGCAAAGAAATCGTCCAGACTATTGGCAAATACTTCCTCCTCGAACCAACGCATCGGGCGATACTGCTCAGGGCTGATAAAATAGATGGAGGACATGCCTATTTTATTCAAACTATCATCTACACGATATTTGATAAAATTGATGAGATCTTTCTTATTGAGAATATCCACGTCACCTTCTTCAAAGATCCATTCTATAATTTCTTCCTCAATTTCGATAGACTCTTTTACCATGTCGGTAATGCGAGACAGCGTTTCGTCGTTCAGTACTTCAGGATATTCTTCTTTTATTTTATTAATAAGATAAATACCCGCATTAGCATGAATTTGTTCATCCACCGAAGTCCATGCAATAATGTTGCTTACATTCTTCATCCAGCCTTTGAATCGGGTAAAGGAAAGTATAATAGCAAACTGGCTGAACAAGGATACGTTTTCTATCAAAATGGTAAACAAAATCAGAGCGAGGCTGTACTCCTGCTTATCGTTGGATTTGGTGTTTCGCAACACGTTCGACAAATAGTCGATACGACGTTTGATACTCGGAACCTTAATGAGTTCTTCAAATTCATCGTTATACCCCAGCACTTCCAGCAGACGAGAATACGCCTCACTATGACGAAACTCACACTCGGCAAAGGTGCTACCCAGTCCATTCAGTTCCGGTTTGGGAAGATGATTGTACAGATTGCCCCAGAATGTTTTTACGGCTACTTCTATTTGGGCGATAGCCAGCAAAGCCCGTTTTACCGCATTGCGCTCCGGATAGGTAAGGTGACTGTGGAAATCCTGCGTATCGGCAGTAAAATCCACCTCGGAATGTACCCAGAACGACTTATTAATTGCCTCGGTAAATTGCAGTACTTCCGGGTATTCAAAAGGCTTGTAATTAACACGTTTATCAAACAGTCCCATATCTAAATCATTTATGCCTTTCGGCAGTTTTTTAAAATATATTAGGGCGACGAAGTACCTTAAGCCTTACAGGCTTTCAAAAAAACCAAGCTTTACAGCCGATCCCTTCTTATTAGATTCTTATTTTTTACAGTAAGATTTGTACTCTCTTTCTCATCGGCATCCACCCTTGTGCACCGCATATTACAGCATCGGAGAACCAATTGCACTCGGGTAGCAAATCCCTAATGTGTATACAAATTAATCGCATAAAAAAGAGAAATTCTAAAGTTGTTATACACATGATGTGAGAAACTTTGGTTGTTTTTTTGCAATCTTGGCATGCATGCGGATTACAGCCCATACATATAATTTTTTTATAAATTCTGCTGCATTTACTGTCATACATGCGTTATAGATTGGTAATAAAAACATAACCTTCTAAACTTTTAAATTGTTATACTGATAAGATGATAATCAGAAAGATCAAAGAATCTAACAACCCTATACTCGCCCAAATAATACGTGACACATTTGACGAGTATAATGCTCCTCGACCAGGTACCGTTTATACAGATCCAAGAACAGACAACCTGTATGATTTGTTTAAAACCCCTCGCTCCGTATTATGGGTTGCGGAAGTAGATAATGAGGTTGTAGGAAGTTGCGGCATTTTCCCTACCGAAGGCTTACCGGCAGACTGTGCAGAACTAGTAAAGTTCTATCTGAAAAAAGAAGCCCGAGGTGTGGGTGTAGGAAGAGCACTTATGGAAAAAAGTGTTCAATCCGCCATCGAGATGGGATACAAACAGCTTTATCTGGAAAGCCTTCCTCAATTTTCGGGGGCCGTTAAAATGTATGAAAAGCTTGGGTTTACGCATCTCGACCACCCTATGGGTCAATCGGGACATGTGACCTGCAATATATGGATGATAAAAAATTTAGCCCCTATCTCCTAAGAAAAAGGGGCTATTTATTTTCAATGAGATTATCAGTAACGATTTAATGCTTGAAATGTCTCATACCGGTAAGTACCATGGCTAGGTTATTTTCCTTACAATAATCGATTGAGTCCTTATCGCGGATGGAACCGCCCGGTTGAATGAAAGCTGTTACTCCTGCCTTGTGCGCAATCTGCACACTATCATTAAAGGGGAAGAATGCATCACTAGCCAGTACAGCGCCGTTCAGATCAAATCCGAATTGCTTTGCTTTTTCAATGGCATGACGCACGGCATCTACCCTGCTCGTTTGTCCGGCACCTTTACCTACTAGCTGTTTATTTTTTACTAATGCAATAGCATTCGACTTCAGATGCTTACAAATGATGTTGGCAAACTCCAGATCAGCTTTTTCCTGCTCAGTAGTAGCTCTGCCTCCCTCCTCTTTCCAATCGGTATAATTACCTTGGTCGGTTGCCTGTACCAGTACTCCGTTAAGTACTGATTTGAACTGTTCTTTGGATTGAGGCAATTGCTTTAATTGAAGTAATATTCTGTTTTTCTTTGACTTTAGAATATTAAGAGCAGCCTCTTCAAAGCCTGGAGCTATCAGCACTTCAAAAAAGATTTCATTAATGGCATTAGCCGTATGCTCATCCACAACACCGTTGGTCACCAACACGCCGCCAAATGCGCTTTCCGGGTCGCCCAGTAAAGCGGTACTCCAAGCGTCGGCAGTAGTTTTGCGAGCAGCAACCCCACATACATTGGTATGTTTAATGATGGCAAATACCACATCTCCACCCTGCGGGAACTCAGCAATTAACTGCACGGCAGCATCTACATCCACCAAGTTATTATACGAGAGTTCCTTTCCGTTCAGCTGAGTAAACAATTGTTCCAAATCGCCGTAAAACACGCCAGGCTGGTGCGGATTTTCGCCATAGCGCATGGTTTTAGGCTTAGGCTCTGAATGGAGGAAATATTCCGCTTCCGGATTATTAGTATTAAAATATTTAGAAATAGCTACATCATAGTGGGCTACTATCTCAAATGCTTTTGCAGCAAAGGCTTTACGTTGTTCTAAGGTAGTTTCGCCGTTTTGGGTTTGCAGCAGTTCGGTTACAGCGGCATAATCTTTTTTAGCAGCCACTACCAACACATCTTTAAAGTTTTTCGCAGCCGCACGAATCATGGATGGTCCACCTATATCTATCTTTTCGATGATTTGCTTCTCATCATTTGTAGAAGCTACCGTTTCTTCGAAAGGATACAAATCCACAATCACTAGGTCAATCTCAGGAATTTTGTATTGAGCCATTTCCTGCACATCGGTTTCCACATCACGTCTGCCTAAAATACCTCCGAACACAGAGGGATGTAAGGTTTTTACACGGCCGCCCAGAATGGAAGGATAGGTGGTAAGACTTTCCACCGGCACCACCTGAACTCCTAAATCTTCAATAAACTTTTGCGTTCCTCCGGTGGAGTAGATGGTAATTCCCAGACGGGCTAACTCTTTTACAATAGGCTCCAGACCGTCTTTATAAAATACTGAAATGAGTGCTGATTGAATTTTTTTATTCATGATTTTGAGAAATGAGCCGCAAAAGTACGCTATTAAAAATTCATGACAAAAGCCCCATCCGCAACTGTATAATGAAAAGGCACCTGTAATGAATCGCAAACGCGCTTCCAATAGCGTGCTTTCCCCGCCGGCACAGAGCCATCGGCTACAATATGCTTTGGAGTTAGGTGGTTAAAAAATTTATCAGTTGTTATGCGAGTATTGCCCGAAAACACTACAATATCAACTGGTATAGTGCCACTTAGATTGGTTTCATTAAGTGCTTCATTTATCCATAAAACCTTCTTGCCCTGAAAAATGATGGCATTTCCATGGCGAGAAAATCCTGCCATCACCTCCGAACGACGCACGCGCTGAAAAGTGCGGGCCGGATGCAGGGTAAATGTTTGCACCGCAAAATCCTGAAAGGCTGCATTATCACCGACTGCATAAAAATTTCTTCCACCAATAAAGTCCATCACACCATAGCGGGGAATATGATATACTACTATTTTACGTTGCCTGTCTACCTCATAAATAGCCCAGGCTCTTATGGCCCAAAAAAGAAATATGGCGGCTAGCACTGTCCATAAGCCCGCCTTATTTTTTTCTCTCAGCCAAAAAAACATTGCTGCTATAACAATATATAATAATACTGTTTGCCCGACACCTATCTGTATTCCCGACCATACGGCCAAAGGAAAGGTGCCCATTATTTCAATAAATGAATTCAGCCACCATATTAATCCTTCAAGAATCTTACCCATCTCTACTGCCAACAGCCGAACGGGTGCTATTACTGTGAGCAACAGTGTGCCCACGAGTACCATGCTGGATGCCGGCACCACTACCAGATTGGCCAGTAAAAAATAAATGGGGAACTGATGAAAGTTGTAAAGCGCCAGAGGCGTAGTAAGTATTTGTGCAGCCATACTTACTGATGCTAGTTGCCATACTTTATTTAAAATTTCGTTTCGTACATACAGTAAATTATAAATCGGTTTATAAAACACTACAATACTCAACACCGCCATATAGGAAAGCTGAAAGCCTGCATTCCACAGCCAGTAAGGATTATAACAAAGCTGAAAAAAGGCCGCAGCTGCAAGGATATTATAAATAGAGGTATTGCGATTAATTTGTCTGCCTATCGTAATAAAGGTAAACATTACAGCTGCTCGTACCACAGAAGCCGCTCCCCCAGCTACAAACGCAAAACTCCACAAAATGAGCAGTACAAGTAGGGTGTGCAGCCATCGGGTAGTACTTTTTCTTAATAAAGGCTGCAATACGATATTGATAACCCAATACAGCATCGCTAGGTGCATCCCTGATACAGCAATTACATGCACCACGCCGGTATTGGTATAAGCCTGCAATAGTTCCTTATCTAAGTCTTCTCTGTATCCAATAAGCATCGCTTCGGCCAAACCTTGCTCCTTCGGATCTTTGATATATTGGCGGATGGTCTGCAGCACATAGCTTCTCATCTTGAAAATCAGCTTCTTCCAAGCCGAAATATTGTTTTCGGAGAGCTTTACATATTCCGTATCTGTCAGATAAATGGTATGGGTAATTTCATTGAAAAGTGCATACCTTTTATAATCAAATGCTCCGGGGTTACCTGTATTACGAATTTCCTGCAACGACTTTTGAAAAAGTAGTTGGTCGCCTGCCTTTAAATGAGCATTGCAGCTGTCTTTGCTGAAATAAATAATAATACGCCCTCTTACTTTTTGTTTACTATCCTCCGCAATACAGTATTGCACTTGAGCTTCAGCTTTATAAGAGCGTTCCTTCTCTACAGGAAACTCCTGTAAGACGGCCACAATAGCCTGCTCTGCGCTGTAGTGATGCCCCATCCATAAAGGGTGATTGCGGACATCTTTGGTATATGCCAATAACATCCCTACTGCGAGCATAGCAGCACCTAGTCCGGCACCGCTCAGCCAACTATACTTCCATCTCGCAAACCCTTTTAATAAAGAAAAAAAGCTATAAAGTGTTCCCCCAATTAATAGAATCAAGACTCCTATCTTGCCCGGCGGCTGCAGGTACCACTGAATGAGAATGCCCGATGCAAAAGGAATGAGCAGCTTTACAAATGGATTTTGCCTCAAAAACATTTCATCCCTCCATTTTTGATGGTATTTTCCTTAGGTTAAAAATCAGGCTCCACTTGGCAAATCTCCCATCGCTCCGAAATTTTTCATAAACCTACTAAAAATGAGCAACTTATCATATTAAATAAAAAAATACTTTCATCCCGCTTGAATGCCTGTACATTTTTTTGTTATAAACTTCCGATTGCCTACTTTTGCAGCCTGAAAAAACGCTGTATTGCAGCAACCACAATAAATTTTTAAAACAAGAATATATATGCCTGAAATTAAACCCGACGAAATTAGTGCCATACTAAGGGAGCAGTTAAGCAATTTTAATGCTCATGCCGATTTAGAAGAAATAGGAACTGTACTTCAAGTGGGCGATGGCATAGCCCGTGTATATGGACTTGGAAACGTTCGCTATGGTGAGCTAGTTGAATTTGAAAATGGGGTACGCGCCATTGCGTTAAACCTTGAAGAGGATAACGTAGGTGTGGTACTGATGGGTGAAGGCAAGGATATTAAAGAAGGTTCCAAAGTACGTCGTACCGGTCAAATCGCTTCTATCAAAGTAGGCGAAGGCATGGTAGGACGTGTAGTAAATACGCTGGGGCAGCCCATCGATGGTAAAGGCCCTATTACCGGAGAACTATATGAAATGCCATTGGAGCGTAAAGCCCCTGGCGTAATCTTCCGTGAACCGGTAAAAGAACCGCTGCAAACCGGTATCAAAGCTATCGATGCCATGATTCCTATTGGTCGCGGACAGCGTGAGCTCATCATCGGTGACCGCCAAACCGGTAAAACAGCTATTGCAATAGATACAATTATCAATCAAAAAGAATTTTATCAGGCAGGCAAACCTGTATACTGTATATACGTAGCCATTGGGCAGAAAGCATCTACCATTGCCGGAGTAATGAAAACACTCCAAGACCATGGCGCCATGGATTATACCATTATCGTAGCTGCTTCTGCTTCTGACCCTGCTCCATTGCAGTTCTACGCACCTTTTGCCGGTGCTGCTATAGGAGAATATTTCCGCGATACCGGACGTCCTGCTCTTATCGTTTACGACGACCTTTCTAAACAAGCGGTAGCATACCGTGAGGTGTCTCTGCTGTTACGTCGTCCTCCAGGACGTGAGGCATATCCTGGTGATGTATTCTACCTGCATAGCCGTCTGCTGGAAAGAGCTGCGAAAATTATCAACAACGACGAAATCGTTAAAAACATGAACGACCTGCCGGATTCTATCAAACATCTGGTGAAAGGAGGCGGTTCCTTGACTGCTCTTCCCATCATCGAAACTCAGGCAGGTGACGTTTCTGCATACATTCCTACAAACGTAATCTCCATTACCGATGGTCAGATATTCCTAGAATCAGGCTTGTTCCTATCCGGTATCCGCCCTGCGATCAACGTAGGTATCTCCGTAAGCCGTGTAGGTGGTAATGCGCAGATTAAATCGATGAAAAAAGTGGCCGGTACACTGAAACTTGACCAAGCGCTTTATCGCGAGTTGGAAGCTTTTGCTAAATTCGGTGGAGACCTCGATGCAGCAACCAAGAACGTAATTGACAAAGGTGCTCGCAACGTGGAAATTCTGAAACAGGCACAGTATTCTCCGTTCCCAGTAGAAAAGCAAATTGCTATCATTTACTTGGGTACACAAGGACTGCTGAAAGAAGTTCCGGTAAACAAAGTGAAAGAGTTTGAAGAACACTTCTTAATGGAAATGGAAAACAAACTCCCAGATGTACTGACTGAATTCAAGAAAGGTAATCTTCCTGAAGAGGGTATCCAAAAAATGGTAGAACTTGCCAACACATTGATACCTCAGTACAAAGCAAAGTAATTTAGCTTCAACAATACTTTTGACATATTACGAAAGGTCCTGTAAATATACAGGGCCTTTTAATTTTATATTGTAACCACGAATACTTAAATTAGCAGAAAAAGCGATGGTGCAACGCCCTTTAAATTGTCTTATTATCGATGACAATCAGGTAGCAAGGGTCCTACTTAAACAAATTCTATCCAAAATCGAAGGCATTCATATTTTGGCGGAATTTGACAATGGCCTAAGCGCGAAGAGTTATATCGAAAGCAACCCCGTCGATATATTATTTCTAGATATTGAAATGCCCGATATCAGTGGGTTGGAGCTATTGAGAATGCTGAACGAAAGACCCCTCACAATCCTCACTACTGCCAAACAAGGCTACGCTGTCGAAGCTTTCGAGCTAAATGTAGTCGACTACATTGTAAAACCATTCTCCTTAGCTAGAGTGATGTTGTCCATTGAAAGGGCGAAGGAGCTTCTCAGTCATAAAAATGTTGAGATTAGCAAAGAAACCTCTAGCGATTTCATTTTCGTAAAAGACAATAAGATCATTCGTAAGATAGATATGAACGATATCCTTTGGGTTGAAGCCAAAGGAGATTACATCAAAATTTATGTGCCAGAGAAGAGCTATGTAGTACATGGAAGCCTAAAGTCTATCGAAGATAAATTCCCTTCAAACAAATTTATTCGCACCCACAGGAGTTATATCATAGCTTTAAATAAGATCGATTACATAGAAGACAGGGTCGTGTACATACATGATCATCCCATTCCTATTTCTGAATCCTACCGCGATGCTCTACTGAAGACCCTACAGTTATTATAAGTATGGCAAAAAATAAGGAATATTCTTTCTTTTCGATTGTTGTCTTGGCGCTCGCCTTAATAGCCCTCTTTGTAGTTACACAATTTTTTACAAACAAATCCACAAGAGCGCTGAATGAAGGAAACAAACAAGCTGTTGCAACTTTTCTCATTAACAATAGTATACAGGAACTTGTAAACCTGTCTTTCGACCTACAGAGCAAATTCAAAGATCGCAATTTAAAGGTAAATAGTACCAGAATAAGCCAGCTGAAAGACTCGCTCACTATGCTGGGTTATAATACCGATATTATTACATCTTACACTTCATCTAATAGTCATGAGATTTCAAATATCATTAGAAATATTATTGAAGAACAATTGAATATTTCAGAGTCTATTTTAAATACACATATTAGTGGCAATGTGCAGGAAAAAAATAAGCTAATCGATTCTTTATACAAAGTAAGTCCTGGAGATAAGGTATACGCCAATTGTCTTACACTACAGGCTTTTCTAAGAAAGAATCTTCAAGAAACGCTCACGCGAAACTCGGAGCAAGCCGGTCAGCTTTCACTCTATAATAAGATTCTTGCATTGTTTGCCATTATTACCATACTGGTAATGTCAACCATCATTATTAAAAGACAATCCCAACAATTAAAACTGATTGCGGAACTACAAGCTGCAGAACAAGCAGCTCTAAAAAGTAAGAATGCTAAAGATGAGTTTCTGGCCAATATGAGCCATGAATTAAGGACCCCGCTGAATGCCCTTATCGGTTTCGGGAATCTTTTAAAAGATACCCCTTTAAATAAACAGCAGAGAGAATATGTAGACATGGTACGGTCCGGAGCACAAAACTTACTCAACATTGTAAACGACGTACTGGATCTATCAAAAATTGAGGCAGGCAAACTTAAAATGGTACATAAGCCTTTCAATCTGTATCATTTGTTTAACAGGCTGGAGAGAATGTTTTCAAATGCCATTAATGAAAAAGGGCTGCATTATTCCTCTTACATCGAATCCAAAGTACCGGAGCATGTCATTGGCGATATCGAAAGATTACAGCAAATCTTCGTGAATCTAATTGGGAATGCCATAAAATTCACCAATGAAGGAGAGATAAAAGTCACCGCCAATGTGGTATGGATAGATGAAGATGATAAATATTATAAACTAGGATTTACGGTAAAAGATACCGGTATCGGCATTCCTAAAGATAAAGTAGCTGCCATTTTTGAGCGCTTTGAACAACTGGAACAAGGTGTGCAAAGACAATACGGAGGAACAGGCCTCGGACTTACGATTGCCAAAAATCTGGTGGAAAGAATGGGTGGCACTATCTCGGTTTTTAGTGAAGTAAATGAAGGCTCCGAATTTAATTTCACTTGTATTCTGGAGAAAAATACCAATCCCGTATCAGAAGAACAATCCTTCATAACAATCGATAAATTACCTGAAGGAAAGGTGCTGATTGTTGAGGACAATAAAGCCAATCAGATTCTGTTAAAACATATGTTTGGCAAATACGGATTAAAACCGAAAATCATTGACAATGGCCTGGAAGCAGTAAATCTGTTGGAAAAAGAAACATTCGATTTAATTTTTATGGATATACAAATGCCAGAAATGGATGGATATACTGCCATTGGCATTCTCCGTAACGAAAAACAGATCTCTACTCCTATAATTGCAATGACAGCATATGTATCGGAAACCGAAATTATAAAATGCAAAAATGCCGGGTTTACCGATTATATTTCAAAACCAGTTGATGAGCAATTGCTTATTAAAACCACAGCAAGCTATTTGGAGAATATTCAGAATAACAACCACCATACTCTTAACTATTTGTATGAATTAGTAGGCAATGACCCTGATACTGTTGGAGAAGTAGTACAGGCAATGAAAAACCAGTGGGAACTGGATAAGGCAGAACTTATAGAGGCTTTCTCGCAGCAGGATATTGGAAAAGTTAAAAAGATATTACACAGATTAAAATCAACTTTTTCGCCTTTAGGCGCAGAACACCCTGTTTATAAAGCTATAGGGAAGTGCAATTTCACCACTATGGAAAATAAAACACTCGACTTACAGCAATGCACTTCATTTATAGATGACATAGAAAAAGAGATTAATGTATAAAAATTGCCATTAAAATAATTATCCTTTCATCTCACTCTTAGCCATTCCAATTTTATCTTATGAAAAGAATAATTACGTATCAGCAGACTAGTAAAATATCACTTATCATATTATGGACAGGAGGAATATTACTTTGCTTCGCTATGTTATATGCGTGGCATCAACAAGATAGAAATAGTTCGAAAAAATACACTAACTTCGTACAAAACACTGATATACATGTATACGAATTATTACTTACGTATAAAGATTTTCAATTAGATGAAAATGTCAATCTTATTAATATAAATCTTAATGCAGACCCTTCTGCAATAGTTCCAGAAAATATTAATGACTCTACTACATCAGTTAGTACTACTAACACCAGAAAGCTGATTTATTCCAAAATACTCGAACAAAAAATTAAGAAAATATCATCTCGGGAAACAGACTCGCCGGGATTTACAATTAAACCATTACCACAATAAATTCTCGAATTAAAAAATTATGAAGAAATATCATTTAGGTATATTATTTATCTTAATAACCTTTCTTATAAGTTGCGGAGTTAGTAAAAAAGCAGCTCTTACACATGAAAAAATTAGCTTAGCCCGACGAACCATTAGCCAGGACTCTGTATTACTGGACTCTCTGGAGTCAAAAATGGAACGACAGGTTGCTAATAGAAGTATGGACTCGTCTGTAGCAAACAACATTCAAACGATTATTGAAAAGCTGCAAAACGATCTCAAGAATATTGAAGAAACCGTTAATGCAGCCGACCTTATTGCTCAAAATAAAGCCAACCTGAGAGGGAAGAAATATTACCACTATGCCAACAACTATCTGAGCAAAATCGACTCTTTTCACTTAAAAGAAAGCTACAGGGAGCGTGTATATGAGCTATTGAACGAAGCAGTAAGTGTGGATGCCTTTCGTAAATATCAGATGGGGGCATTTTTTAAACCGGGTGCATACAAAATCCCCTATTCAGCTTCAAAAGTGGTAGAAGAGCACTTCAAGCCGGTAATTGATTCCATCATCAATCGATCCAACAAATACGCGGATATTACGCGTAGAGTTCACATTGTATTAGTAGGTTATGCTGATGCACTATCCTTCAGTCCCAACACACCCCTTTATGCACTACTAAAGTCCTATACACGCGAAGAAAATCCAGAAAAAGGTCTACTTAATCTTGTTCTTTCCAATTTAAGAGCTAACGAACTACTCTACCATATCAAGATGTTGGTAAAAGAAAATGCTACCCGATTTAATTCGTATAACAACCTCAATATAGGATATGTGGCTTATGGCCGTGGGGAAGCACTCCCCTTTCCTAATATAACCGATTATCAGGTCGATGATGAACGACGCAGAGTCGTGGTTTTTTACTGGTCAGTATTACCCGATTTGGGATAACGCCAATTAGCTTCCATCGAAAAAATTCGGTAATCTATCTCCATAAATTACCTAGTTCATCGAAAATATCTTCACACGATATTGATATCGCTGTACCTTCACGGCGGTTTAGAGGGCTTAGAGTGGGCAACGGCGTCTTTCTAGACAATACGTATGCCCCTCTTTCTTTTTTAAACCCTAAGCCTCTATAAACTATAAAATAAAAAAGATGGAACTTTCTGTACCAGTAGATGAAAGACTTATTGAGTTGGCACTTTATTCAATAGGTCAACCAATCCACAAAAGCCAAATAGAACTTGCCATCAATAATATCGTCAAAACTACCCTATCCGAGCTAAACAATCGGTGTAAAAATCCTGAAAAGTCAGTAGAATTTATTCGTATAGCCAGAGAGTGTGCTTCCTTATCAGGCCCCATAAAACTATCATCCTATCAGGATATTCTGGCTAAAGGGCGCAGTTTGAATTCTGAAATCTTTGGTATTGAGCTGATAAATATTATCGATCAAATAGCAGAAGAAACGCAACTAAAAAGAAAAATGATAAACACCCTTATGGCCATTACGACACCCCTCACCTTATACAAGGTGTACGATAGTAGCAAGAGTGTCGCCGAAAACAATATTGTTCAGGAATTCTATAATTACCTTTCCCAAATAGTCAGCAGCAACATTAATCTGACTGCTCCTCCAATTCTTCGTCAGGCAATTTAGCGGTTACTTCAGGCATCACTTTCTTTATAGGGTTAGCCCGCTGTTGCTGGTATTCCAACCGTTGTTTGATAATATCTATACAATAATAGATGGCACTTGAAAAAGACTGATGATCCGCTACACCCTTACCGGCAATATCAAAAGCCACTCCGTGATCAGGTGAAGTACGCACTATATTCAATCCTGCGGTATAATTTACCCCCGCCCCTATAGCTAGTGATTTGAAAGGAATCAATCCCTGATCATGATACATAGCCAGCACGGCATCGAATTTCTCATACTGCCCTCGGGCAAAAAATGCATCGGCACTATAAGGACCGAATGCAAGGATATTCTCATTTTTAGCTTCCCTGATGGCAGGCTTGATAATAGCTTGCTCTTCATTGCCAATCAACCCCTCGTCTCCTGCGTGCGGGTTAAGGCCGAGTACAGCTATTCTGGGACGACTGATACCGAAATCCTTTTGCAATGAATCGTTCACGATTCTAAGCTTTTTAAGAATAATATCGGTATTCAAATGCGCCGCTATATCCTTTACCGGCACATGCTCGGTAACCAAAGCCACCCGCATATTTTCGGCACACATAATCATTACCACTTCCTCTGCTTCAAAGGCACTCTTTAAATAAGGGGTGTGCCCTGTATAATTAAACGCCTCTGACTGAATATTACTTTTATGAATTGGGGCCGTAACCAGTCCCTGTATATGTCCTTCCTTCAACGCTTGAACGGCCGTCTGAAGAGATATTAAAGCATATTTTCCACCTACTTCGTTCAGCACCCCAGGTGTTATGTTAACGTCCTCTTCCCAACAACTAAAAACATTTATTTGCTTATGATTAATCCTCGAAAAATCTCTTAAGGAGCTAAAGTTGAAATTATTTTCCGATAAGGTTTTGCGGTAAAAGCTAATGGTTTTATTATTAGCAAATATCACCGGAGTACAGATATCCATTATGCGATTATCGGAAAGAGACTTTATAATCAGTTCAATTCCAATTCCATTTAAATCTCCACAAGAAATTCCAATAACGGGTTTATTACTACTCATAATTTATTAATAATCAAATTACTCCTGAATTTCAAAGTTTTCCTCACAGGAGGCACAGCATCAAAAGTCATTCGGCACTTCTATGGAAAATTCGTATGCAGGGTTGTAAAAATAAAGAAATTCTTTTTAGGCACTGTTTTATTCAATTTTAAGTTACACATTTACCTTTGCACCCATGTATTCACTAAAAAAATCCTTAGGGCAACATTTTCTGAAAGACGAAAATATATGCCGTAAGATAGTGAATGCGCTGGAACAGGAACCATTGACCCATTTATTAGAAGTGGGACCCGGTGGTGGCGCACTCACTAAATATTTAATACAACTCCCCGGAGTTGATTTTAAAGCCATAGAGGTAGACGAAGAGAAGGTTGTATTCCTCAAAAATACCTATCCGCAACTTCAGGATAAGATTGTACACCTAAGCTTTTTGGATGCCACACCTCCTTTTACTGACGAGTTTACCATTGTTGGCAATTTCCCCTACAACATTTCCACCCAGATACTTTTTAAAATTCTAGAATGGAAAGAACAGGTGCCGGTGGTTGTGGGCATGTTTCAAAAAGAAGTAGCGCAGCGCGTTGCAGCTCCTGCTGGCAACAAGGTTTACGGCATTCTCAGTGTACTGATACAGGCTTTTTATGATGTGAAATACCTTTTCGATGTGCACGAAAACTGCTTTATGCCTCCACCTAAAGTAAAAAGCGGAGTAATTAAGCTATACAGAAAAAAAGAAACAGCCCTTATGCGCAGCGAACGCGATTTTTTTACATTGGTCAAAACGGCATTCAACCAGCGTAGAAAAACCATGCGCAATGCCACTAGGGCATTATTCGATGATACCATTCTGGTAGATGACCAGTTCAATAAACGCGCCGAACAACTCACAGTAAACGATTTTGCTGCACTTACATTTAAAATGAAATAATGTTTATTTTCTATTAACATATATGAAGAAGAAAAAAGCAATCATTACCGGAAACGCACATCCTTATTTACAACAAAGACTGTCAGAAAAGGGTTACGAAGTGTTATACGAACCCAAAATCACCTACGAAGAACTGAAGGCTAAAGGCGAAGATGTGACAGGTCTCATTCTCACCACACGCATTAAGGTGGATAAAGAACTGCTGGATGCCATGCCCAATCTAGAATGGATCGGAAGACTGGGAAGCGGCATGGAGCTCATAGATGTAGCATATGCAGAAAGCAAAGGAATACTTTGCGTTAGCAGTCCCGAAGGCAACCGCAATGCTGTGGCCGAACATTCCTTAGGTATGCTGCTAATGCTCATGAATAAAATGAATGTGGCCATCCCTCAGGTAAAACAGGGCATATGGCTGCGCAATGAAAACCGGGGTATCGAGCTGAGCGGAAAAACGGTAGGAATTATCGGCTATGGTAATACCGGGAGTAGCTTTGCGCGCTTATTACAACCCTTCGACGTTACGGTATTAGCTTACGATAAATATAAAAGCGGGTTTGCTAGCGGCTTTATTAAAGAGGCCTCGCTGGAACAAGTATGTCGCTATGCCAACGTTATCAGCTTCAACGTGCCCCTAACCTCCGAAACACATTATATGCTTAATGAGGAATTGATAGGACTCATGAAGCAAAAGCCCATTATATTAAGTGCCTGTCGGGGAAAAGTAATCAATACAGCTGCTTTGATTAATGGACTGAAGCAGGAGCAAATTTCAGGCGCCTGCCTTGATGTGCTGGAAAACGAAAAGCTGGATACCTATACCGAAGCCGAAAAACAGCAATTGAATGAACTATTATCATTTGATAATGTGATAGTTACACCACATATTGCCGGTTATAGTCACGAGGCTTTCCTGAAAATGGTAACAGTAACGCTTCAGAAATTGGGACTTGACTAGTCTTTAACATTTCATTATTTGGTTTAAGACAAACGATTTATTATATTTGCTTAAATAGCAACGCTCTGGAATATTATGTGCCGGAGCGTTGTTATTTTTTTGTTGAATGTAAAATGAAAAAATTATGAATGCGATTCAGTATGTTACCAAGGAAACGCTGGAGCAAATGAAGGAAGAATTGCAGCGCTTAAAGAGTGTGGAACGTCCTGCTGCCAGCAAGGCCATTGCAGAGGCCCGTGAAAAAGGAGATTTAAGAGAAAATGCGGAGTACGATGCAGCCAAAGAGGCCCAGGGCTTACTGGAAGCAAAAATTGCTGCCTTAGAAACCGCTTTGGCTAATGCCAGGGTAGTGGACGAAAGCACTATTGACACCAGTAAGGTATCTATTCTGACAAAAGTAAAATTGACTAATCTTAAAACTAATAAACAAGTTACATATCAGCTGGTTAGCGAACAAGAAGCAGATCTGAAGGCTGGAAAAATATCCGTTAACTCCCCCATCGGAAAAGGTATTCTTGGTAAATCGGTAGGTGAAATAGCTGATGTGCAAGCTCCAGCGGGCTTGTTAAAGTTTAGAGTTGACGAAATCTTTATTTAGAAAAATTATCATCTTATCCAGAAACCGGCATACGCCGGTTTTTTTATTATAATTGCGAAAAAATAGCTGCCATGACCATATTCTCCAAAATAATTTCAGGTGAACTGCCTTCTTATAAGATTGCTGAAAATGATAAGTTTATAGCATTTCTCGATATCATGCCGCTGCGCAAAGGGCATGTGCTGGTAGTGCCTAAGGTGGAAATTGATAAGGTTTTCGACCTCCCTGATGAGTATCTCTCCGAAATTCTCGTTTTCGCCAAACCCATTGCAAAAGCTATTGAAAAATCTTTTGACTGTAACCGTTGCGGTATCAGCGTAGTAGGTATTGAAGTACCGCACGCACATGTACATCTAATCCCCATTAACGAAGCCAACGATCTCAATTTTACTCAGGGCAAACTAAAGCTAAGTGAGGCGGAAATGAAGGAAATTCAACAATTGATTATCAGCAACTTATAAATATGCTGTACTTCTTCTAAAAGCTGGTGACATGCTTAACGCAATGCCCAGCTTTTAGATTTTATGCCATATCGAAACATAAAAGTTACAGTAAGTAGCAGACCCATCATAGCCATTAGAGCCCCCACAAAAGCCGGGTACTGGAATCCCAGCCCCCACGTAATGGGCAATCCGCCCAAATAGGCTCCTATAGAATTGGCAATGTTAAACGCCGCCTGCATAAAAGCGGCCCCCATCATAGCCGACCGATCGGCTGATTTAATCATTAAAATATTGATAGGCGACCCTACCGCCATGGCCAATAAACCACAAATAAAGGTAAGAATTACCGAAATTACCTGATTTTCAGAGAACAAAAACACAGCCGATAAAGCCACTGTTAACAACAAGAATAATATTATAGCAGCTTTTTCGGGAGCCATTTTATCGGCCATAACACCTCCCAACAAATTGCCGGCAACCATACCCGCTCCAGCTACCAACATCAGGTAGGACACCGCTTTTAGTGAAAAGCCCGAAACATGCGTCATCAAAGGAGATATATAGCTAATCCATGCAAACAGTCCTCCAAACCCGATGGAAGTAATCAGCAAAATCAACCAAGCTTTACCAGTAGTAAAAAACTGAAGTTCTTCTCTTACATTACTTTTTTCTATCCGAATGTCGGGTAGCCACATTTTTAAAAACACAATGGTCAGTATCCCAATGAGAGCCACAATTACAAAAGCATATCTCCAGCTTGTTACATGTCCTAAATACGTAACCAGCGGCACCATTACTAGATTGGCTATGGTGAGCCCGGCAAACATCATCGATATCGCCTGGGCTTGCTTGCCCTCCTGTGCCATTCTTGAAGCCACCACGGCTCCTATTCCAAAGAAAGCACCATGGGGCAAACCCGACATAAATCGGGCCACCAACAAAGTATAATAACCGGGGGCGGCAGCCGATAAACCATTAAATATGGTAAACAAAACCATCAGCACCATGAGCACTTTCTTGGGATTGTGTTTTACCGATGCGGCTACCAGCAACGGGGCCCCTACAATAACGCCCAACGCATATGCCGAGATCAGATATCCTGCCGTAGGAATACTAATTTGTAATGAAGTAGCCACATCCTGCATAAGTCCCATAATCACAAACTCCGTAGTACCGATGCCCAATCCTCCTAACGCAAGTGGAAATAGATTCCTATTCATAAACAACTGTCTTTCAATATAATATACAAAAAATAGTCGTGTAAAAAATACACAAAGGTAGGAAGTTCTCCGCACCCTTTTCTACAAACTTTGTAATTTTGCGCTCTTCCTTTAACACCTAAATTCAAAAAAAGATGAAAACAATAGCGGTAGATATGGATGGTGTGCTGGCAAATTGTATACAACAGTTCATCAATTATGAGTTTGCAGAAACGGGAATAAAAAGGCCTATAGCCGAAACCATTGGCAAGCGCGAATCAGAAGCATTTCCTAACGGAAGAGCTTACCTATACCAGCCGGGATTTTTCAGAACCATGCCTGTAATAGAAGATAGCCGAGAAGCTTTATATAAACTGTGTCAAGAATATGAGGTGCTTATTGTAAGTGCCGCCACTGAGTTCCCGCAGTCACTTAGCGAGAAACAAGAATGGTTGAATGAGCATTTTCCTTTTATCAGCTGGAAGCAAATGGTCTTCTGTGGTACTAAAACTATGATTAAAGCTGATATCATGATTGATGACCATTTTAAAAATTTAGACCCTTTTAAAGGTCGCACCATATTGTTTACTCAACCCCATAATCAGCTGGCCGATGCAGGAAGACATACACGTGTGCATTCGTGGAAAGAAATCGAAAGATTGTTATTACGTAAATCGCAGCTGGAAGCTATTTGGGATATGGAGCGGGCTTCCGCTCCAGTAACACCAGTCATCAGCCAATACGCCTAATATCGAAAGATAGTAGTAATTAAATCTTGTATTTATTACGAAGGTCCGTTTAATCAGCACGCACAAAAGGATTGTGTTGTTTTTCAAAGCCGATACTGGTGCCGCCACCGTGCCCGGGGTATACTTTTACGGTATCGGGTAGGGTATATAATTGTGTTTTAATAGCATGCTCTAAAGTAGCAAAATCTCCCCCGGGTAAATCGGTTCTTCCTATGCTTCCTGCAAATAGTGCGTCTCCACTGATCACAAAACCATCTTCTTCGTTATAAAAACTAATACTACCCGGAGAATGGCCGGGAGTAAATAATACTTTAAGCTCGCTGCCGGCAATAGTGATAATATCACCCGGCTCTAAAAATTTCTTTTCACCGGTATAGTTTTCAAAAGGCAATCCGTACATCAACCCTGTTTGGGGTGCAACACTCAGCACCACTTGCTCGTCTTCATGCATATATAGTGGAAGTTCCCAGGTTTCACTTACATATTTATTCCCAAACACATGATCTAAATGACAATGGGTATTAAGCAAATAAACCGGATTCAGATTATTGGAAACTATAAACTCCTTCAAGGTTTTTCTCTCTTCTTCAAAATAACACCCCGGGTCAATAATGCAACAATCGCCATTGTCCGCAAATAAAACATAGGTATTTTCTTCAAGAGGATTAAACGTAAATTTTTGTATATGCAGCATGTTTATATTTGAAGTTTTATTAAGCAAATGTAATCAGTATCCTAAAGGAAAGGGGTAATTAAAATTACTGATGCCCCATTTTAGGGGCAATATTAACAAATGAGGATTTAGAAACAACCTTACTTTTGCAGCCGATGAACCCTATCTGGAAAATTGTATTTCTTTTTTTCCTGGCATTAAATTGTACCCCGCTTTTCTCTCAGAAGACAATACGCGGACAAGTAAAAGATGCACATAGCGAAGAAGGAATACCTTTTGCAACTATAACATTTAAAGGCACGCACACGGGAATCATTACCGATTCGGCCGGGAGCTTTGCTTTTCAAATGCACCACTGGCCATCCGATACGCTGGAAATTACATATGTGGGTTACGTGCCTTATTATTTACCCCTCCCTATTGATCAAAATGAAATGGAAGTACTAATACCGCTGGAGCGTGCCACGACGGATGCCGTAGTAGTAAAAGCCAAGATTGATAAAGGTATATGGCTCTGGAAAAAAATTGTTGCGCATAAACCCCAAAACAACCGCTATAAATTCGACAATTTTTCCTACCAGCTCTACAATAAATTGGAAATTGATTTAAAAAACTTCAATAGCCTGGAGAAACTCACTCGACTCAAGCCATTACGACCTATCAACGAACTAATTGCCAAAAACACTGACACATCAGAAGGCATCAAAATATTGCCAACCTATCTTACCGAAGCGCTTTCACATTATTACTATCAAAAAAAACCCTTGCGTCGCCGTGAGGAAATTATTGCAGCCAATACCAATGGCATCAAAAACGAGAGTATGGTGAAGTATCTGGGGGGGATGGATCAGGTATTTAATATTTACAACAACTTTATCAATGTATTCAACAAAAGCTTCGTAAGTCCCCTTAGCGATAATGGTGATTTTTATTATAAATATTCCGTAACCGATACCCAGTATATAGGCAATGAACGATTTTACAGACTA
This sequence comes from Chitinophagaceae bacterium C216, assembly GCA_028485475.2. Classification (GTDB taxonomy): domain Bacteria; phylum Bacteroidota; class Bacteroidia; order Chitinophagales; family Chitinophagaceae; genus Niabella; species Niabella composti. Next base: position 1,092,517 of record CP144143.1, on the reverse strand, counting down.
GTGTTTCAGCCACGACGTAAAGGCACGAATACTTTTGAAGGAGATTGCTGGGTACACTTCGGCACTTATGCCATTCAAAAAATCAATCTTGCCCTGGACAAAAATGCTGACATCAACTTTATGGAACGGTTTAGTTATGTGCAGGAGTTTACAAAACTTGCAGATAGCAACTGGTTTATTAGTCGAGAAAAAATGATTGTAGATTTTGCGCCTATGGGCAACAAAACAGTAGGGCTTATAGGACGTAAAACCACTACTTATAGAAACATTGTTGTTAACGACAGCTCTGTTGTTGCCAAACTGAGGGAAAACAAAGTTCAAGAAGAAATAATCACACTTCCGGGGGCACAGGATAAACACAGAAGTTATTGGGATACCACCCGACACGAAGCCCTCACCAAAACCGAACAGGGTATTATCAATATGATTGATACCATATTAAATACCCCTGTTTATCAACGGTTCACCAAACAGGTGATATTCCTTGGTTCCGGTTATTTTGATGTAGGTAATGTGCGTTTGGGCTCTGCCTATAACTGGTTTTCTGCTAACCAACATGAAGGTTTCAGAATGCGTTTTGATGTAGCCAGCAACAAACATTTTAATACTAAATTCATGTACCATACCTATTTGGCTTACGGATTCAGAGACAAAAAGCTAAAGGGAATGGGGGAATTGTTTTATTTACCTCGAAAGCATCCGCGCCAATACTGGTCTTTAGCTTACAAAAATGATCTGGATTTCGGACAGAAATATTATGGGGAAATCTCTTCAGATAATATTTTTTCATTTGCTGTACGCAAGCCTAATATTCCGGTTAAGTTCATTAACCTAGAAGAAGGCAGTTTTGAATTCTTCAACGAATTCCCCAGTGGTTTGTCTGTGAGAGCCACGGCGGCCAATAAAGCCTATACGCCCTTGTCTAATCTGTTACCGGCAGATTCGTTTGGTGTATCGAAGCGTCTGGTCAGCACCGAATTTTCCATAAGACTGCGTTATGCCTTCGCCGAAAAATTCATCGAAACTACTTTTTACCGCGCCAGCCTAGGTAGTCCCTATCCCATTGTGGAAGCTAGTTTCACAAAAGGAGTTTCAGGAATATTAAGAAGTGGTTATAATTATAGCAAGCTCTTATTCTCCGTATCAGATTATATGAAGGTTCCGCCGGTGGGTACTATTAATTATCAGGTATATGCCGGAAGAACCTTTGGAACGGTTCCTTATACTTTTCTGGATGTAGCACCAGGCAATGAGCTGTATTATTATAACAAGTATGCATTTAATACTATGATACGGTATCAGTATATCCACGACCGCTTTGCCGGACTTAATTATGAATATAATATTGGCAATGGCATATTTAAACTGATACCTAAGCTAAAATTTAGGCAGTTTTATACTGTAAAAGCATTATGGGGTTCACTGTCTGATGCAAATAAAGCTCTTAACTTTAAAGACAATGCTAACTTTCAGTCACTCGACGGAAAAACCTATTTGGAGCTCGGAACAGGCGTAGACAATATCTTACGTGTACTTCGAGTAGATTTTATATGGCGCGTACTTCCTAAAGATCAGACGACACTGCCGGGTAGTAAATTTGGTGTTTTCGGAAGTGTGCGCATCGATTTCTAGCTCTCTCCCGTACTTGAGTTTCAGAAAGATCATCGTAAGCGATAATACCAGTATTGTAGCGTTAGTAAAAATAATAGCATTATCACGTTGCAATACGCCATAAAAAATCCACAAAATCTGATTAGTGGCAGCTATTAAAAACATAGCCAGTGATACATCTTTTGCTGATTTCTCTTTAAGAGTTTTGATTACCTGCGGCAGAAAGGTAAGCGTGGTAAGTGTGCCGGCGGTATATCCTAATATTTCTACACCACTCATAACAATTGATTTAATGAGGTGATTGGATACACAAACCTACGTGAAATAGTTGTTGTAACAAGAAGTCTTAAGATTAATTACTTTTGATAAATGCCTTGTATACGTAAAAAAATAAGTTATCTCTTATTCGTTGTCTTACTGTTAGGAACAGCTTGCAGCCAAAAAGTAACAGAAGCGGGTAAGGCATCTTATTATGCGGATAAATTTGCAGGACGCAAAACCGCTAACGGCGAAACTTTCAGCCAACGTAAACTTACCGCCGCGCATAAAACACTCTCTTTTGGCACCAAAGTAAAAGTGAAAAATCTTTCCAATGGTAAAAAAGTAAAAGTACGTATTAATGACCGTGGCCCCTTCGTTGAAGGCCGCATTATTGACCTCAGCAAAAGAGCAGCTAAACGGCTCGACATGATTAATGCCGGCGTAGTGAATGTTGAAATAAAATATAGAAAAAAGAAATAAACTTTTTTATTCCAGTACCGGCCTTAACCATTTTTCGGCTTCTTCAAGGCTCATACCTTTGCGTGCTGCATAATCTTCAAGCTGATCCCTATTGATTTTTCCTACACCAAAATAATGGCTTTTCGGATGTGCAAAATACCATCCGCATACAGATGCGGGAGGATCCATTGCCAAACTTTCCGTGAGTTGAATGCCTATGTTTTCCGTCACATTCAACAGATCAAAAAGTTTAATTTTCTCAGTATGATCGGGACAAGCTGGATAACCGGGGGCAGGACGAATGCCCTGATATTTTTCTTTAATTAATTCTTCATTTGACAGATTTTCATTTTTAGCATACCCCCAATATTCCTTACGTGTTTTTGCATGTAAGCATTCGGCAAAAGCCTCCACAAATCTATCGCCTAGTACTTGTACCAAGATTTTATTGTAATCATCCAGCTCAGTGGCAAATTGGGCAACCTTATCTGTTACGTCATGAATAGTAACTGCGAATGCGCCCATATAATCCGTACCCTCTCCTACTTCTGAAGGCTTTACAAAATCTGCCAATGAGAAGTTATAATATCCTTGTGCCTTTTTGGATTGTTGACGTAGAAACTCCAGCCTTACCTCACCCTTGTTTGTTGCAAGTGTTACAGTATCTGCATTATTACTTAGTGCCGGCCAGAAACCTACCACACCGTTGGCCGTAAACCATTTTTCTTTTACAATACGATCGACCATCCTAAGGGCATCATTATACAGTTTAGTCGCCTCGCTCCCAAAATTTTTATCTGATAATACTTCCGGGAAACGACCTGGCATCTCCCAGGCGATGAAAAAAGGTCCCCAATCGATGTACTCAGCAATTTCAGCCAAGTCGTAATCTTTCAACACCAACACATCATTGATGGCAGGTCGTACCGGCTGATAATCGTTCCAGTTTAGTACTTCTTTATTTGCCAGCGCCTCACTGTATGGAACCAGCTCTTTCTGATGCTTATTAGCAAACTGCTGACGTAGCGCTTCGTATTCCTGCCGGGTTTTCTCCAGCAATTCCTCTTTTTCTTTGCTTAGCAAAGCGCTTACGACTGTGACACTTCTGGATGCATCCAGTACATGTAGTACACCGTTATCGTATTGAGGAGCTATTTTTACGGCAGTATGCATGCGCGATGTAGTAGCACCACCTATCAGTAAAGGTTGCTTCATATTACGGCGCTTCATTTCCTGTGCCACGTGCACCATTTCATCGAGAGAGGGTGTAATCAGTCCGCTCAGTCCTATAACATCGGCATTCACTTTTTCAGCCGTATCCAGAATTTTATCAGCCGGAACCATCACCCCTAAATCAATCACTTCATAACCATTGCATCCTAACACCACACCCACAATATTTTTTCCAATATCATGCACGTCTCCTTTTACAGTAGCCATTACAATCTTACCTGCATTGCCCGATGTGGCTGCCGGATTATCCAGCTTTTCTTGTTCAATAAATGGCAGCAACCATGCAACCGCTTTTTTCATAACTCGGGCGCTTTTTACTACCTGAGGAAGAAACATTTTTCCGGCGCCAAATAAATCACCCACCACGTTCATACCGTCCATTAACGGCCCTTCAATTACTTCAAGCGGACGTGCATATTTGAGGCGTGCTTCTTCCGTATCCTGATCTATATACTCGGTGATGCCATTTATTAAAGCATACTTCAATCTCTCTTCCACTGTGGTTTGTCGCCAGGCATCATCTTTCTTTTCTGATTTTCCTTTGGCTTTTACAGTTTCTGCAAAGGCCAATAGCTTTTCGGTAGCTTCGTTGTTTTCGTTATTTCTATTCAATATCACATCTTCACAAAGCTGACGAAGCTGCGGATCAATTTCATCATATACCACCAATTGTCCTGCATTTACAATGCCCATGTTCATGCCGGCCTTAATGGCATGATACAAGAACACAGAATGCATAGCTTCACGAACCGTATCATTACCTCTGAAGGAGAAAGACAGATTACTTACACCACCACTTACAGCTACCAAAGGCATCAGTTGTTTAATACGTCGGGTAGCATTGATAAAGTCTACCGCATAACTATTATGCTCCTCCAATCCTGTAGCAATGGCAAAAATGTTAGGATCGAATATGATATCCTGCGGTTTAAATCCTACTTTTTCTGTGAGTATTTTATAAGCCCTATGGCATATTTCTACTTTACGATCTTCGGTATCGGCCTGCCCTTTTTCATCAAAAGCCATTACCACTACGGCGGCTCCATAGTTCTGACAGATAATTGCTTGTTCAATAAATTTTTCTTCTCCTTCCTTTAAGGAAATAGAGTTGACAATACATTTTCCCTGTACACATTTCAGCCCGGCTTCAATAATTTCAAATTTGGAGGAATCGATCATCAACGGTACGCGACAGATATCTGGCTCGCTTTGTAGCAAATTAATAAAGGTCGTCATAGCCTTAACACCATCCAGCAGCGCATCATCCATATTGATATCGATGATCTGCGCACCATTTTCCACCTGTTGGCGGGCTACACTTAATGCTTCTTCAAATTTGTTTTCTCTGATAAGTCTTGCAAACTTCTTCGACCCGGTTACATTGGTACGCTCTCCTATATTGATAAAATTCGTTTCTGGTCTTACCACCAGCGGCTCTAAACCCGAAAGACGCAGATATGGTTGTATTTTGGTCAACTTATAAAAGTTTTAATTAAATGTTTACTTATTCTCTAATTATCCTACAAAAAATTTGTCCATCACCGTACGCTTTACGCTATATCTTCCAGTACGGGCAAAGGTCTTGGTCGAATACCCTTTACGGCTTGAGCAATTTCCCGAATATGGTCGGGAGTCGTGCCACAACAGCCACCCACTATATTAACAAATCCCTTCTCGGCCCATTCTTTCAGAAAAGCTGCCGTTTCTGCAGGCTGTTCATCATACTCGCCCATGGCATTAGGCAGACCTGCATTGGGATAGGCCGAAACATAGCAGGCTGCTATTTGAGAGAGCTCTTCGATATGCGCACGCATATCTTTCGCACCCAAAGCACAGTTTAGCCCTACACTCAACGGCTCGGCATGCGCGATGGAAATATAAAAAGCTTCAACAGTCTGTCCGCTTAATGTACGACCCGAAGCATCGGTAATCGTGCCACTAATCATTATTTCACGCTTAGCATCAGGATGTTTACGGAAGTAGTTCTTCGCAGCGAAAATAGCCGCTTTGGCATTGAGCGTATCGAAGATAGTTTCAATGAGCAGAAAATCTGCCCCTGCATCAATTAGTCCTCTGATTTGCTCTGTATAAGCTTCTACCACCTCGTCAAAAGTAATGGCCCGATAACCCGGATTGTTTACATCGGGAGAAAGACTCAGGGTTTTATTCAAGGGACCTATAGCGCCTGCTACGAACAGTGGCCCACGGTCCTTGCCTTCGGGAGTAGTCTGAAACGCCTCAATAGCTTCGCGTGCACATTTCACGGAAGCCACGTTAAGCTCATAGGCCAACGACTGCATATCGTAATCGGCCTGAGCGATGCTGGTGCTACTGAATGTATTGGTTTCAATAATATCTGCACCGGCCTTCAGATACTCAGTATGAATAGCCTTTATAATATCCGGGCGGGTAATGCTTAATAAATCGTTATTACCTTTTACATCGGTATGCCAATCTTTAAAGCGGTCCCCCCGGTAATCTTTTTCGGTTAGCTTATACTTTTGAATCATTGTACCCATGGCGCCATCCAGCACTAAAATGCGCTGATTTAATAAATCTCTAATACAGCTCATACTAAAATTGTAAGCTTTAAAAAATAAATACCGGAGATTGAACTATATGTAAACGCGGGAACTTGGGGGGAAGGGTTCATAACGTTTATTAGTTCAATTTTTTTATACAGGCTGAACAATAAACAAATCCGCCTGATTGCACGCAAATATAAGCAGAAAAGCTTAAAAAGATAGAGAACGAACTTCATGCCGATTGCAAAAACAGTTATCTGTTGACTTTCAGTGAGATATCAAAAGAAGCTGCCTACTTCAACGGTGTGCTTTTAGTAGGTGCCATCATACTCTTTTCTATATCTCTTTCTTCACTATTTAAACATCTATTAAGTCTCCTGAGCATTTTATTTTCATAAAATATCTGCTTTCTGTATTACATATTTTTTTGACCAAAAGCCAATAAACATGCAATACCGCCTTTGATTGTTTTTGCTTATTGAGCGAAACTCACATTTTATAGCTGATATATCCTAAAATGAATAGGTCAGCAATGCCGACCTTTTCACATACTATTTAAAAGCGAAATTAATTCTCAACAATCACCTTCACCACCTTACTGTATTTGTAGCTACCGTCCTTATCCACTTGCTTGATGCGAACATATATATCCTTACCTTCCACTAAGGCCACGCTATCTTTCTTGCTACAAGATACCGATACTCCTCCCAATAACAAACATGCCCACAACAGCATAGTTCCCAATTTGCGACGACCTGCTACAAAACTACCTACTGCTAAGGCCAATGCAGCTACACCCAGCAACAAGGCATTTTTAGAAACAGCTTTACTAAAGGTATACTCCAATGGTTGATCAGAATTACCATCTTTGGCCAGACTGGATACTTTTCCTATCGAAGTAAAGGTTTTACCGTCGGTGGATACTTCTACCTCAAAATAATCATTGTTGAGCTCTGTAAGGGTAGCCCAGTTAACTATCAGACTACCTCCTTTTAATATTGCCTTCACATCTCCAAAGACAACAGGAAGGACTGCATTACATTCCTCGTCATACTCATCGCCCTGAATTATCCATCCATTGGCTATCAACAGCGCACGAACGGAATCCGCAGAAGGACCATAGGTAAGACCACTAGCACTCACCGTAGCAGGGCTACTACCGTTTGTAGCCCAACCTAACAAGGAATACTGATAATTCTCGCAACTTATACCGGAGTTGTCTAGCCCAAGAATAATAGAAGCCAATTCATTATTAAGATGCAACTCCCAGCTCCCCAGATTCTGATCGAAAGAACTTGCATTACTAAACATTACCACCATAGCCTGCACATTATGCACCTTCCATTGATCCAAGGGTTGATTAAAAGAAGACGCATAATAAAACATCCATTCCATATCAGTCACATTACTCACATCCCAATCATTCAAAGGCTGGTTAAAAAGTAATGCGGCTTGAAACATCGCTCGCATATTAGTAACATTACTCACATCCCAGTCATTAATATTATTAGGACCGGTTAACTTTTCACACTGGGAAAACATAAAGCTCATGTCGGTTACCTGCGCCAAATTAGGAATATCCGTTGCTGTTATATCCATTTCAGGTGAGCCTTCAAATGCGGAAGCCATCGATGACCACACTACATCGCCCCATTGCGATACTTCTTGAAGATTAGGGCCAAACATATTAACCGCATTCAAGTTCTGCGGCCCTAAACGCAATTCGACATCAACTCCTGAAGGAAGGACGGATATAGATACAAATCCCTCAGCATCCTCCATTGTTGGCTTGTTAAAAGTACCCATAATACTATCATAACCACTACCCGTACTAAACTTTGCCGTATAGGTGACATCTCCAGCAGTTTGGGCTTTAAATGAAATCTGACCAGATCCATCAGCTTGCCATTTAGTAATAAAAGGACGGTCTTGAGATAAAGAGAGCTGGGGTAAATAAAAGGGCTACGAACAGTCCTAAAGTAAGCTTTCTCATTTTTTAGGAGTAGTTGCTTAATTAAACAATAGATATTATTAAAATAAATGTCTTATACTAGTACAAATGTATATATACATATATTATGTAAATAAAATTCGAAACAATAAATCCATCTTCATACTTTACCCCTCTTCACTGCATCTATACACAAAGCAAAGGCTATACAGTGATTCTATATTAATTATACATTGAATAATGTTTTAACATTTAAATTTTATTTTCCCTGCACATTGCATTAATAATTATTCATTTTATCCACTTGCTCGATGCAACTACGACATACAGATATATTTATTTCATCACATCCTCAAGCAACAAACAATTTCCCACCTTGCCGCTCGATTCCAATTTAGCATGTTTTGTATCCCCTTAAAGCAACTGCTACAAACGTTGAAGTCTTTAAACTCTTAATATAAAACCGTAGATTGCTTCCCCGATCAATTTCGATATTACCCTAATCTAAAATTTGAGTACAATATCATCAGGAACATGTACTCTATTAGGATCATCTTTTAGTTTCAATCGCTACGAAACAAAGCAAGTGCTTGCTTAATCTTATAGACATTGGGCTGCTTTAGTTAGTTTTAGTTATTAAACAGGTATTTGCTCATTACCGCCGTTATTCACTAACATAGCACTACGTCATTTTCCCTCATCGCATGAGCATTAAAAAGTAAAAGACATTTCTTAGATAAAAAACCTCCTTAATATCTCATCTAAAGAAAGCAAGTCGAGGCGTAATAAAAATGAATATATTATTTACAATGTCAGTACAAAAAATAAACGCGATAAAAACACCATCTCAAGAGTTCTTAAAAATCTTTCTTAACGCCTTCTAATATTGCTACTACGCGAAGGCTCTGGTCTTCTCATCTCCGGCCTGCGTTCACGCAATTCACTTCCTCCTTCCACACGCACACCACGGCTTCTGCCACCTCCAAAGCGGCGAGGATAATAAGAAAGCGTAACCATGAAAAACTGCCTTAAACCGTTAGAAACAGTAGTACTTAGGTTGTTGACCCCTGCCGTTGTTACAATGTTTTTATTCTGTTTTAGAATATCCATGGCAGAGAATTTTACTTCGGCTTGTTTGGTTGACAAAAAGCGGTAGGTAACAAAGGCATTCCAGAGTGTAGAAGATTGTCCTGTAGTACTATTCTTTACATAGTCAATCGAGTTACTTATGGTAAGATCTTTAATAGGATTGAGGTTAATATTAGCATTGGTAATATAGTTAACGGCTTTCAGAGAGCGCAGGTTATTACCTGTTTGTACACTACTGTTGGTACTGATAGTTTGAGACAGGTCAATTGTACCATAGTCCCCCAATGTATAGAATACACCAATATTATTACGAATATTATTTGCCTTACTAACGGTATAAATAGCATCTACATAGTTAGGAGAAGTAGTATTGGAAATGTTGAAAGCATAACTAAACTGTAGTACTTTGTTATTCTTCAGTTTAATAGAAGTTCTAGCATTCAATCCCCCACTATATACACGACGGCCGCTCATATTAATAAGATAAGTAGTTCTGCGACCGCTATTGTCGTAATAACTACTATCCGTAATAGCATTATCAATACTATTCATACCGGCGTTGACTGTTAAGTGATAATCGGCCTTGCGAGCAGACTGTTCGCGGCGATAGTTGAAAGTGAAGTCCAGCGCATTCGTTTGGTATGGCCTTAAGTTAGGATTACCGAGATTGATGGCATAAGTATTGACACTACTATCGATAATAGGGCGCAACTGATCAATGGAAGGAATACCGGAAGATCTATTTCCCGACAAATTCATCTCAACAGTATATCGGTTAAATCTCTGATAGTTGTACGAAACGGAAGCCGATGGTGTAAAGAAGCGGAAAGAACGGTCCAAGTTTCGATAAATAATATCTGACTCCGTTTTTTCAGAAAGGAACTGTCCCTGAATATTTGCAGCCAGATTGATATACCGCTGAAAACGATCGGACAATCGCTTAGTAAAATTCTTAGATAAACGCAGAGCCGGCCTATCAACCACCCTAACTACCTGCAGATAGTTAGTCAAAGAATCATTTGTAATATATGTCGAGGATAAGGAATCATAGTCGCTTACATTTTTAGAGTCGTTGGAGCGAGAGAAACTAATATTATTAGTCACAACCATATTAATACCCCACAGGTTAAAGTTTCCAAACAGCAAACGTTTCAGGGCGTTGTAATTAGCTCCAAGACTGGTGGTAAAGCTTGAAGAATTATTAAGGTTAAGCCTGTTGAAATATCTATTCTGGGAAGGATCTTCGAAAGACACAAAGTCAGTAATCGTATTACTTTCTCCTTTTGATTCGCTGTAGGATAAGTTATAATTCAGACCGAAGCTACGCAGATTTCGGTCATCATCATCCTTATTACGAAACGAAGTTGAAAAGTTGAGGCTGTTGCTGCTACTATTTGCCTGAGTAGCCGAAGCACTACGGCTTACCAAACCTGCATCCTCTTCCGATTTGGAAGATAGGCTTCTGGAGGTTCGGTCATTCTCAGAAGCATTAAAACTCGCACTGATGTTCAAATCCTTCTCTGCATCACGTTTATTATATCCCACATTCGCTCTATGACTAGAACCGCGTGAGTTACTTTCCTGCTCAGATTCCTGCAAAAACACTCTCGAGCTAGCGCTATTTCTGGAATCTGTATTAGAAGTAACAAAATTGTTATTAGTTCTGAAATTATAGCTGGCCGTCAAAAGATTACTAAACCTGCTATTGGCATCATCCATAAAGTTGTATTGCATGTTCCCACCCAGCGTTAGCACTTTGTTGATACCGGCACTTCCGAAATTTGCCACATAACGGTTGTTAGGATTATAATTTCTATAAGTGCTCTGTCGGAACATTTCCTGCATCTCTGCGGTCTTATTAATATTATTGATACTCCCTGCCAATCCCCCACGCAGCTTATTGGTATACCCTAATACCGATGCATCAGCCTCATACCTTCTGTCCGTACCGATACCCGCTCCGGCTTTCCCAAAATAGCCTTTTCGTTTATCTGCGCGCAGTTTAATATTCATTGTAAGGAGAGAGTCTGCCGGGTTATCATCAAAATTATCCTTCGAGTAATCTTCTTCACGGTATACCTGTATTTTGTCAATGGCGTTTTTAGGTAGATTTTGTGTAGCTAAGGCCGGATCATTACCAAAAAATGGTTTACCGTCTACATATACATTATTCACCACTTTTCCATTTACGGTAATCGTACCGTCGCCCCACATAGTAATACCGGGCACACGCCGCAACATATCTTCCACTACTGCATTGGAATCGAGCTTAAAAGCACCCGGATTAATCTCTAAGGTATCCCCATTCATGGTAATAGGAATGACGGCTTTAACTACCACTTCTTCCATTTCGCCTTGACGTCGGGACAACAACACATTTTTTAAGTCGTAATTTTTATTAGCACTGTCCAACGTAATCTTCTTAGAAAGCGTATTATAACCGGTAAAAGAAAAATTCAGATACAAAGGTGTTAATAATGGCAGATCAGTGAAATGAAATGCTCCATCATCGCCAGTAATCTTATAATTCAGCAGCGTTGAGTCAGGTGCTTTGTACAAAGTAATGGTTACCGCCTGTAATGCATAATCATCTGCCGAATCCTTCACAATACCCATAATAGAACCTATCTGCGTAGTGTCCTTTTGCGCATGCAACCATGTAGGTATTATCACAAACATGAAAGCTACCAGTAGTACTCGCATCATCCAATTTTATTTTTAAGTTTTAACTGAATGATGACAGGGTTATCCGTACGATCACCTTTGTCAAAATATTCTTTTATCTCGGGAGTGTATTGGGGAGAGCGACGCTGAGTATTGTCCCTCGTTTGAAACATAGTGGATGAGGAGATACTGGTGTATAAATACTCGTTATCACAGTACTGAATACCATTTTGTAATAAAGGCAGATAGGCAGTGCTACTGTCAGTACTTACGCGCCCCATATTGTAAAAGCGCTTTGTACCCTCATCATACATGAAATGCTTTTCTCTGTAGCTCTTGTTATAATCGAGCGAAAAGAACAAATAATTCCCCATTTTATATACGTTTCGTAACTCCCAGACCAAGCTTCCGTTTTTGTATTTATACTCATCGAAATCATTCTTAGAACGAAAAGGCATTTCAAAAAATGATTTGGGCAATGAGTTTTCTAACGGCAATATGAACTTATACAGAAGACTCACAGAGTCCTTTGTCAGTGTATAGATGCTGTAATCATACGGACGCGTAAACAACAACATCTCGTTGTCTTCTACAGGAAAAAAAGAAATCTTTCCTGGGTTATAATAGATGGCTCCGCTTTTTTTATTGTAAGGGAAATATTGTTTAATAGTTTTAGTGCCATCATATATTTTCAATTCATAATCAGTATCCTCGTTCCACCGTCTGTTGGCATAAATAAAGCTGTAAGCCCACCAGTTATCAAAAATGGTTGGGGTTACGAGAGCCAAACTAAAATCTTTAATAACCTCTACTTTTTCTTTATGGATATCACTCAAATCATAGTAACCCGACCAGGTATAACGTGCAAAGGATTTATTCGTGGGATCGGACATCATTTTTTCCACCTCGGCCCGGGAAAAATTGAAATGCTTATTAAAGCCGGAGATGAAAAGTGCATTCCGCTTTCTATCAAGCTGAATGGTTTTGATGATACATTTATGAGGACGAAATTTTTTTACAAATTTTCCATTTTTATCAAAAAAATAGATAGAGTTAGTGTCGGTGTCCCATATAATAAAATACGCATCCGAGACGATCAGTTCGCGTATACGACCAAAAAGACTTTTTTTGGTAGTCTGCAGTGGAATATATTTTACTTCCTCAAACATTTTTGAAGCCGAAGCTCCTTGTGCAAATGAGGGCTGAAAATATAATTCCTTACCGTTCTGGCTGGCAGCTGAAATATATAAAAACAGGCAAAAAATCGCTATCCATTTTCCCATATCCTTGCTTTGACGTTCAAAAATTAGGTTTTTTGTTGAAAAAACCTATAAAAAATCAGTATACTCCCTCTTACTAAAAATAAATATGGCCTGCTGTAAAAACAGCAGGCCTTTAATTGACTGCCAGAATAGGAAAAAGTTTAATGCTTACCGTTAAAAGAATAGCTTAAGGTAAGTCCGTAAGTGCGTGGATCTCCCAACACACCAGCATAATGTCCGGCATTTCCTCCTGCGGGCAACAACTGCTCGAAGTAATCTTTGTTCAGCAGATTGCGTGCCCATACAAAGGCCGACAGTCCGCGTGTGGCTTTAAAGCCCAGCCGTGCATTTACGATGGCGTAACCCGGAACATTTAAAAACGCTGATGGAGAAGGACTAGAAGAAAAAGAGGAACGAGCAAAGACATCAGCGCCTATAAAGAACCTATTGGGGCGCCCAAACAATGCTGAGGGTGTAGAATATTCACCGCCGGCTGAGCCAGCCCATTTTGAAATACCAGGTAGCGGACCACCTGAAACATCTTTGAATGCCACTTGAACACCTTCTTCATTGGTGGCTCCAGTCTCCTCAAGTGGTAAAGGAGCATTGATAAATTTCACATATTTCCCTTCGGAATAGGTAAGGGCTCCGTAAAAATTAAAATGATGATTGAGCCTATAAGAAGCATCAGCCTCAATACCTCTTATACGTACTTTATTTGCATTTGCAATATAGCCTCTATTAACACCTAATTCAGGCGACTGTACATTGGTCTGATAATCTTTAATATTAGAGTTATATGCAGATATATTGAACGTTAGATCTGCTGTAGGCTGTGTTTTAATACCTATTTCAAAATGCTTAGTGTACTCTGGCTTAATGACAGCTAAATCGGTTGCTGGCTGACCGTTGATAGTAGGTAAGCCTGCCACGTTTACCCCCACCGGCTTATAAGCTGTAGCAAAGGTTCCGTAGGCATTGATTTTAGTAGAAGGACGATATGCAAGCGTAACATTGTAAGTAACGTTGCGTTCATAGGCGTCCGATTCATAGTACTGACTGGTATACACACTATTCTTTAAAGCGAGCAGCGCAGGATCGTCTGTCTGCAAACCTCCATAAGCTTTACGATCATATACTACCACTTTTTCATCGTAGTTAAGGCGGATACCGGGTTGCAAATGCAGGTGCTTAATAAGCTCCCAATCTACGTTGGCAAATACCGCCGCACTTTTGGAGCGAATGGAAGAATTGGTGTTTATACCATAGCCATCAAACAAGCCGGGAGTCTTCCATAAATCGCTATTAGAACTTTGAGAGAATCGCCATTGATCTCTACCCGACTCTTCGGTACCGGTTATTTTTACCTGTTGTCCTAGATAAAATAAACCAATCACACCACTCAAGCGATCTGATAATTCCCCAGCATATCTTATTTCCTGCGAGATATTTTTATGCTTGGCTGGGTTTTGCGATTTAGCCAATGCTTGAAGGCCCGTAAAGTCGCGGTCGTTGGAGGGTTCCCAAATCCAGTATCTCCATGCGGTAGTGGCTGTAAGTGTTCCGGGGCCAATTTTACTATCGATATTCAATGATGCGCCACCAATTTCATTTCCGGAGTTCCATGGAGTATCATGATCAATTACGCGCATAAAGGCATCGATCTTACCGTTCTTATTTATATTGGGTAATGTATAACCCAAATCGGCAATTATGGCATCAAATTGTCTATATGCCGGACGTTTTGTAGTTACTACACCGGCAACAACCTGAGCGTAGCCATCAGGCCTTTGCTTGTTGTACTCTCCGGCCAGCGTAACCGATGTATTGTCCGAAACATTATATAGGAATTGCGTTCTTAAACCCAGGTTATTGATGTCATTAGTGTATTTATCTGTGGCAATGTTATGAATGGTTCCATCTCGCTGGGTACCTGAGAACGAAACGCGTGCAGCAAGATTTCGAGTGAGAGGTCCAGTTACAGAAGCTTTGGCTTGTATAAAACCATAGTTACCATAACTTACTTCCAGGGTACCTCCAGGTACAAAGCTGGGCTTGCGAGAAGTAATGTTAATGGCACCCGAAGCTGTGTTTTTTCCAAATAGTGTTCCCTGTGGACCTCTCAAGACTTCAATTCGCTCGATATCTATCAAATCTAGGGTAGCAACGGCCGGTCTTGCATAATACACCCCATCGACATAGTAACCCACACCGGGATCTAAACCATCATTGGTAAGCCCGAAGGGAGAACCTATGCCGCGGATGTTAATACCCGTGTTTCTGGGATTGGAGGTATACATCTGCAAGGAAGGAACCATTTCTTTAACGCGTGTGATGTTGAAAGCTCCAGCTTCATCAATTTGTTTACCACTTACTACCGAAACTGCAATCGGTACTTCCTGCAGTAATTCGCGTCTTCTTCGAGAAGTGATTACTAAAGTATCTACTTGATACAAAATCTGAAGCCTTACAGTGAGGGTATCTTCCAACTCTCTAACTGATATATTTCTTGTAGTATAATTTACGGAAGATACGGTTATCGTAAAGGGAATTTTAGGAACAGACGATAAGGTAAATACGCCATTCGCATCGGTTTGTGTACCTTGAGTGGTTCCTTTGATCACTACACTGGCTCCTTCAATAGGATTATTGTTTTCATTAATTACTTTGCCTGTCAATTGAGCATGCAATACTCCGTACAAAAAACTTCCTAGCAGTAAAAACAGACTCTTCAAATGTTTAATTCGCATTGTTATATAGTTATTGATGATTCTTATTTTTGGATCGTTTTATGACAAAGAAGCCCTGTACCGACCTCTTTCATCCGGCAAAATCTACAAAATCAGTAGACTAATAAACTAAATAAAAAGCTTAGTTATTCAGGAACACATACAACATCGCCATTCGTGTTTCCTATTCATAGGATAAAGCCTATTGCTTGCATGTTGAAATGAAGACATGATATTGAAATTTTGAAGGGCAAAAATAAAGAAATATTATTAGTCTACAAAATTAGTAGGATAATAATTTAAAAAATTTTTATAGGAATAAGGCTCGATAAATAGTAATAATACTCATAATGATCACCACTATGCCCACAACAAAAAACATTTTTCTTGCTGGCAGCTTGGAGGTAAGCATCGCAGAAAAAGGAGCCGTAATGATTCCTCCTATCAGCAGTCCTGCAACAATATTCCAGTGCTGAACACCGATGGTAAATATAAAAGTGATAGCACTCGTAACGGTAAGAATAAACTTGGCCACCGTAGAGCTTCCTACTACATATCGAGGGGTTCTTCCATTTTTCATTAAGGTACCGGTAACCAAAGGCCCCCAACCACCTCCTCCAAATGAATCAATAAAACCTCCTACAAAACCCAGCAACGAAACTTTTGAGGTTTTGTTCTTTTTGATTACTTCTTTTTTAGGTTTTAAAACATTCATGAGAATACGCACACCCAGATACAAAGTATAGGCCGCAATAAATGGTTTGATAATTACAGCATATTTTTCTCCCAGGTAAGTGAGCAATATGGCACCAATAACGGCACCAATAACCGCGGGAATAGCCAAAGCCTTAACCAATTTCTTATTGACGTTACCCAATTTGATATGACTGATACTTCCTGCTGCGGTAGTAAAAGACTCTGCAGAATGAATACTGGCGCTAACAACAGGCGGTGGAACATTCAGCATCAGCAATATAGTAGTGCATATGACTCCATAACCCATACCCATGGATCCTGCAACAATTTCGGCCAAAAAGCCGGTTAGCAGCATCCAGTAAAACATATGGTTATCCTTATTCAATGCTTGCAGAATGGGTAGCATCAAATCAAAAGAATACAAGGCATAGACGCTTAAAGCAATTAATAAGGCCACACCCATTATAATCAGGTACCAGTTGGTACTCTTTTGCGCTTTAGCCACAATTGCTGTAGAACTTACCACATCGGTAGCTACATTGTCATCCGATTCCAAGGCGTCCAATGCTTCCTGAGGCTTTGATACTAAAGAACGGGTTACATTATTTAAGACTTTCACCTTATGGTTAAGATCGCCAGATAATCGATTGCGTAGCTGCTGCATATTATCCAACACCTCGTCAATCTCTTCGGGAATTGCCTCATTTAGGGTTTCTTTCAGCCGCTTTGCAATTGTAGGAGATTTCCCGTTGGTGGATATGGCGATTTTCAAATTACCTTTCTTTACGATGGAGCCTAGATAAAAATCACAGAGCTCGGGCTTATCAGCAATGTTTATCAGCTTTCCGCAATCAGCCGCATCTTCTCGAATTTGAGCCGCAACATCCAGATCGTTTACAGCTGCAATTACCAAATCTGTTTGTTGTATATCCTCTTTAAGGTAAGGTCGCTGCTCTAGAACTATATTAGGGAATGATGCAGCAAACTCGCGTACCATAGGAGCAATATCGATAGCTACTAGTCTTATGCGCGTTGCGGGAGCATTTTGAAGAACTGCCTGTAACTTTTCAAGCGCTACATTTCCTCCACCGATAATTAGCAGATTTAATGTTTCCAGTTTTAAAAACACGGGAAAAAGGGTATTCTGCGAAGCACGATGCTCCGCTTGTTCTGCTTGTGCAGCAGGGGTATTTTCTTTTTCCCTATTCAATTATCAGCTGTGCTTTTTAGCTGTTTTTAGAATTTTATTTACCGAATCCTTATGTGAAAAATCTGCCTTATTGGTAACTTCACTTTGGTTGTATACTAAAGAATTTGGAGGAACTGAAAATGTTATCCAGGCATTTCCACCGATAACACTGTCATGCCCGATAATTGTATCACCTCCCAAAATAGTAGCACCCGAGTAAATGATAACATTATCCTCGATGGTGGGATGACGTTTTACTTTCTTTTTACTCTTGGCTGAGTTAAGGGCTCCAATGGTAACACCTTGATAGATTTTTACATCATTACCAATAATAGTAGTTTCACCAATTACCACACCGGTGCCGTGATCGATAAAGAAATTCTCACCTATAGTAGCTCCGGGATGAATATCCACGCCGGTACGACTATGTGCATACTCCGTAAAAATTCTGGGCAATGCTCTTATACCTTGTTTCCATAGCTGATGAGAGATACGGTACACCGCTATGGCATAAAAGCCCGGATAGGCTTGAAATACCTCACTTATATCTAAGGCTGCAGGATCGTTGGCGATAAATGCGGCTGCATCTTTTTGTAAGGCTGCATAAATATCTGGCAGTGCATCGAAAAAGCAATCAGCCGCTGCCTGCGATTTAGCACCATCATTTACTACATCGTAAATCAAGGTAGCCAAATGGCTTTTCAATGCATATAGACCTTTTTGCAAATCCTTTTCCTTTTGATTTACCCCAGTTTTGGGGATAAAAAGAAAAGCAAAAATGTCATCCACAAACTGGTGGGCCAGATCTTTATCGGGCAGATTGCCGATTCTGGTATTATTCTGTAATAAAAGCTTTATAAAAGTCTTATTGCTCATTTTATCAAGGTTTTTCATGTATTGCTAATTGGTGTTTTTCTACAAATCTAAGCAATACATGAGTCCAATTAAAGAATCCATTTACGATAAGAAAAATCGCCGAAGTTTTCATTTTCCTTCTTCTCTTTTTGGTACACTGCAAACAGCTCATCTAAAGTTTCGAGTATTTGCGCTTCATCCAGATTCTCTTTGAACTTAGTATTCAGCCTCAATCCTTCGCGATCTCCACCAATATGCAGGTTGTATTTACCATATGCAGTGCCCACAAAACCAATCTCAGCATTGGGCGAACGACCACAACCATTAGGACAACCAGTCATTCGCAGAATAATATCCTCACTCTTCATGTTGTGCTTTTCGAGCAACGGCTCAATCTTTGAAAGAAGAGTGGGCAGATAACGTTGTGCTTCGGCCAATGCAAGACCACACGTATTCAGTGCTACGCAAGCGATAGCGTTTTTTCGTATAGCGCTGGCGTTCTCCGTGTGCTCAATAATTTTATATTTCTTCAGAAGTTTTTCTATTGCGGCCTTGTCTTTGGGGGCAATATCAGAAAGAATAACATTCTGATTAGTTGTAAAATGAAAGTTACATTTTCCAAGCTCTGCAATTTTGTACAGTCCCTCTTTGAGTTTTATTTTTTCATCATCCAGTACCCTTCCATTTTCCACAAAAACTGTGTAGTGCCATTTACCCTTATAGTCCTGCACCCATCCGTATCGGTCTTGGCGCATGGTAAACTGATAAGGTCTTGCAGGCTCCAATTTAAAACCACAACGTTTCTCTACTTCTTCCCGATATCTGTCTACCCCCAGCTTATCGATCGTATATTTTAAGCGTGCCTGTTTTCTATCGCTTCGATTTCCAAAGTCGCGTTGCACAGTAATAATCTCATATACCACTTTTAGGATTTTCTCCTCATCATTTTCAACAAATCCTAATATAGAAGCCAGACGTGCATACGTATTCGGATTGCCATGAGTAGTACCCAATCCGCCACCTGCACCTACATTAAAACCTACCAGCTTATCATTCTCAATAATGGCAATTAATACCACATCATTAATAAATACATCCACATCATTATTCGGAGGAATTGCAATACCCACTTTTAGTTTTCTAGGTAGATATTTATCCTTATACAAAGGATCTTCCTCTGTTTTTTCTGTCAGTCTTTCTTCATCCAGCCAAATCTCGTACCAGGCACGGGTTTTAGGTTTAGCCATCTCGCTAATCTTAGCGGCATACTGGAATACTTCATCATACACCGGCGATTCAGACGGGTTGGCCGTGCAGCACACATTACGGTTCACGTCGCCACAAGTAGCAATAGAATCCAGTCCGGCAAGATTAAATGCCTTCATGGTGGGTTTGATATGCGATTTCAGAATGCCGTGTAGCTGAATGGTTTGACGAGTTGTAATTTTTATAACCCCGGTGGAGTGTTTCCCCGCTACATCGTTAATGGCTATCCATTGCTCTGGCTTTAATAAACCTCCGGGTATACGCAACCGCACCATGAAAGAATACAGCCACTCCAGTTTTTTCATGCTGCGTTCTTCCCTACGATCACGGTCATCCTGCTGATACATGCCGTGAAACTTGGTAATATTGGTATCGTCTTCGCGCACTGCACCTGTATAATCATCAGACAGGCTTTCCTTTAATGTGCCGCGAAGGCCATCACTGGCAATTTTAATTTTTTCTACCGCCGACAAATTTTGCTCGCTCATTTATACTCCTGTGTTGAATGTGTTATAATTTGATGATTGAAGATTGCGTTTTATAATACTCTATTGATTAATAAACGTCTTTTTCCCATCTACCTTCTTCTGCCAGCTGATGCAGATATTTCTCAGCTTCTTCCTGTGTCTTATTTCCATGCTCCATAAATATCTCCACTAGTGCACGTTCTACATCTTTACTGGTTGGCTCGCGCTTACCGCTGATATACATATATGCACCATTCTGTAACCACTCATACAGCTCTGCACCTTTTTGCTTCATACGGTGCTGTACATAAATTTTCTCTTCCTGATCGCGGGAGAATGCAAGATCCAGACGGGATAAAGTGCCGGTTTGCAGGTAGGCTTGCCATTCTACCTGATACAAAAAGTCGGTTAAGAAATGTTGTTCGCCAAAGAACAACCAGTTCCGTCCGCTTGCGCCAATAGCATCTCTTTCGGCTATAAAGGAACGGAAAGGTGCGATACCTGTACCCGGACCAATCATAATAACGTCTTTATCCGGATCAGGTAGGCGGAAATGTTTCTGTTTCTGAATAAAAAACTCTATTTCGGCACCTACAGGTACGGTTGAAAAGAATTCACTGCATACTCCGGTACGTTTTTCATCTCCCACATAATATTCATCCTTGCTCACAGTAATATGCACTTCGGTTAAGCCATGACTTGAAGGAGAAGATGAAATAGAATACATACGAGGCGCCTGAGAAGTTAATATTTTAATTACTTCCTCAAACATGGCCGCATCCTTTACCGGATAAATTTTCAATAAATCCAGCAAGCCAATTCTTGCCTCCTGCGGTACATCATGACCTGTAATTTCAGCATATTGCTTGATGGTACTTTTAAGTGGGTACATGATATTGAGATGCTTCTTTAAAAGCTCTCTTACCGAAGCTGTAACTTTTGCGGTCGCTATTTCTTTGTTCTCATCAATACCGGTAAGTTGAATAATTTCATCCACTACTTTGTCGTTGTTGGGAGGTATAATACCCAATGCATCACCAGGCACATAATCGATATCTTCTTCAGTACTGATTTCTATATGATAAGTTTCTTTGTTGCTACCCCGATCATTGAGATTGATATTCGTAACAACAGTTCCTTTATAAATTTTCTTACCGGCGGGTTTCTTATCTTCTACAGCCGGGCGTGCTATTACAGGCACGCTGCCTACATTTGTTTGTAGGGCGGCTATTACATTCTCAATCCAGTGTAATGCATCCTCTTCATAATCCACATCACATTTCTTAAGCGGTAGGATGCGATGCCCCCCTAATGCCTCCAATCTGGCATCAACATCTTCTCCTGTTTTACAGAACTGCGCATAGGAAGAGTCGCCCAATGCCAGCACTCCGAATTTCATTTTTTTCAGATCCAGTAGGGCTTCATGAATATGATCATAGAATTTCTTTGCCAATAGAGGAGGCTCGCCTTCTCCCTGGGTACTAATTACCACAAAGAAATATTCTTCTTTTGTAAGATCACTCAATCTGTATTGATCCAGTCCGGCTAGTTTAACTGTAACGCCTTTCTTTTTGGCAATTCCGGCCAATTGGGTGGCCAGCTTTTTAGCGTTACCGGTTTCGGTACCGTATACTAAAGTAATTTTTTTATTAAGAGGGGCTGGGGCAGCAGCAATAGCTCCCTGCAAAGCACCTGCCTGTCCGGCAATATAACCGTTCAACCATATAAGTTCTTCTCGTGAAAGTGTTGCTGTAAATTCCTTAATCTTCTGCAGCTTGTCTTCAGATAACATGCTTTATTGGTTTATTAATTTCATTGATGTTTTGAATACCCTCTCCTACCGATGCAAAATATTGTTCTGTATAATCACTGTTTTGCAGCCACCTGAACTGCTGATGCAGTGCTACTACTTTGCCTATTATTACCAACGAAGGCGAGGTAAAAGCCTTATTGCTCAGTTTTTGCTCATACTCGTAAATATTGCATTCATAGACCCGCTGGTAACAGGTGGTTGCCTGTTCGGCTATTGCAACATGCACATCTTTACTAATGCCATACTGAATCAGCTTTTCTACCACTTTCGGCAATGTCGAAGAAGACATATAAAACACAAGCGTATCGTTAGTTTTAGCTAGCTCGTTCCAGTAATCTTCCGTCACTACATCCGATTTATAGTAGGTAAGAAAGCGTACCGAGGTGGCGTAACCTCTTGCCGTCAGTGGAATGCCCGCATAAGCAGCGGCTCCCAACGCAGCCGTAACACCCGGTATAATCTCGTAAGGGATTTGATGCTCAATCAAAGAGTGTAATTCATCCAGAATATTAGAAAACACCGAAACGTCACCACCCTTTAAACGCACTACTTTTTTACCTTGAAGGGCATACTTCACCAACAGCTCATTAATTACCTGCTGCGGGGTGGAAACATTATTCCTGCACTCTTTTCCCACACGAATGATTTCGGCACCCGGAGCCACATAACGATGTAATATTACTTCACTAACCAGCCGATCTATCAATACTACATCTGCTTCTTTTAAAGCATTAGCAGCTTTTATGGTAATCAGGTCGGGATCGCCAGGACCGGCAGCCGCCAATACCACAGTACCTACCTCGGCTGGCCGACTGTAGGAAAAATTCTTAGTATGGTGAGGAATAATCATTTCATATGTTCTAACTCTCCAAGGGAGGAGAATATATCAAAGTATTAATTGAGCAATACCGCAGCCACCGTACTGTTGCTGGTTTCATCCACCAAGATGGCATTCCCGTAATCACTTATTTTATCAAATGGATCGTATACCAAAGGTTGGGCTGTTTTTATCTTTGCCTTCACTACCTCATTCAGTTTTACGTTATCCGTTACTTCTGTTCGCTCCAGCGTATTTACATCTACTTTATATTCTATTTCTCTTACAATCGTTCTAAGCAGTCTTCCTCTATGTTGTAAAAGATATTTATTGCCCTGAACAAGCGGCTTATTATCCAACCAGCACAACACTACCTCTATTTCGCTTTCTACTTTAGGTAAATTATCGCTTCGCACAAAAGTATCGCCGCGGCTGATGTCAATATCGTCTGCCAAGTGCAATACTGCGGCCTGTGGCGCAAAAGCCTCTTCCACCTCTTCACCCGCAATCTCAATTTTGGTGAGCGTGGTTTCGATACCTGCAGGCAACACAGTTATTTTATCGCCTTTTTTATATACGCCACTGATGATTTGACCGGCATAACCGCGATAGTCATGCAATTCCTTTGTTTGAGGACGAATTACATATTGTACTTGGAAGCGAGGGTCGGTATGATTGATGTCCTCATACACTTCAACCTCTTCCAGAAATTGCAATAAAGGCTTACCCTGATACCAGGGCATATTGGCTGAAGCCTCTACAATATTATCCCCATGTAAAGCAGCGATAGGAATATAGGTTACCTGAGGCAATCCTAATTGTGCAGCTACTTTTTCATAGTCTGCCTTTATTTCATTAAAACGCTGTTCGGAGAAATCCACCAAATCCATCTTATTAATAGCCACCACTACGTGAGGCATTCTCAGCAGTGAAGCAATAATGGAGTGACGGCGGGTTTGTTCTATGACACCGTTACGCGCATCAATGAGAATGATAATCAAACTAGAGTTGGACGCACCCGTAATCATGTTGCGTGTATACTGCACATGCCCCGGCGCATCGGCGATGATGAACTTGCGTTTGGGTGTATTAAAGTAACGATAGGCTACGTCAATGGTGATCCCCTGTTCACGTTCTGCACGCAAACCGTCTGTCAATAATGCCAGATCGATACCGTCGACATTTTTATTTTTAGATTGCTTTTCCAGTGCTTCTAACTGATCCACTAGAATGCTTTTACTGTCGTACAGTAACCGGCCTATTAAAGTGCTTTTACCATCATCAACACTGCCTGCAGTTATAAAACGTAGAATATCCATTTATTAAAATCTGATAATTTTTTAAAGTCTGTTATAAACTATAAAAGTCCGGGAACCGGAAAGAACAAATTGTTGTAGATACCGCGTGCTCTTCCCGACTTCCAGACTAACAACCTGTCTTTATTAAAAATATCCGTTCTTCTTTCGGTCTTCCATGGCCGCCTCGGTCACTCTATCATCAATGCGAGTTTCGCCTCTTTCGGAAATACGGGTAGACATAATTTCATTTACCACTTCGTCCAACGTTGTGGCGTTTGACTCTACCGCGGCGGTACAGGTCATATCGCCTACAGTACGATAGCGCACACGTTTTCTTTCAATTACATCACCCTCTTCAATAGTGATAAAATCAGAAACGGCTATCAGTTGTCCCTCATGTACCAATACATCACGTTCATGCGCGAAGTATATAGAAGGTAATTGAATATTTTCCTTCTTGATATAATTCCACACGTCTAACTCTGTCCAGTTACTAATGGGAAACACACGCACGTTTTCTCCTTTATGAATGCGCCCGTTGTAAATGTTCCACAACTCGGGCCGTTGCAACTTAGGTTCCCACTGTCCAAATTCATCACGTACTGAGAAGATTCTTTCCTTGGCTCTGGCTTTTTCCTCATCTCTGCGTGCCCCGCCAATACATGCGTCGAATTGAAACTCTTCGATAGTATCCAACAGGGTATAAGTTTGCAGCCAGTTGCGGCTGGCGAACTTGCCTTTAGGTTCGGTCAGATTTCTGGCTTTAATGGTATCTTCTACTTTACGCACGATCAGCTCAACTCCTAATTCCTTAGCGAGATTATCGCGATAGGCCAACGCCTCTGGGAAGTTATGACCGGTATCGATGTGTACTAAAGGAAAAGGAATCTTTGCTGGAGCAAAAGCCTTTTTAGCCAGCTGTACTAATGTTATGGAATCTTTTCCTCCGCTAAATAGTAGAGCAGGCCTTTCGAATTGCGCCGCCACTTCGCGCATAATAAAAATACTCTCAGCCTCTAATTGCTCTAAATAGTCTAATTCGTATCTTTTCATTGTATATCTCAAATGCTAAACGCACAAAGCTGAATAATTACACTATGCTTAGTTAACATGAAGTCCGCATTCTTTATGCGATACTTCCCACCACCAACGGCCGGCACGGGCATCTTCCCCGGGCTCGATAGCCCTGGTACAGGGTGCACAGCCAATACTGATGAATCCCTTGTCGTGTAAGGGGTTGTAGGGGGTGTTGTTTGCCTTTATATAATCAATCATTTGATCGTAGGACCAATGTATGAGTGGATTGAATTTGTATAACTGGCGGGCATCGTCCCATTCTAGCATTTTCATTCCTTTGCGATTTTCAGACTGCTCTGCACGCAGACCTGTAATCCAAACTTTAGCGCCTTGAAGAGCGCGATTCAGTGGTTTTACTTTCCTGATAAAGCAACACTCTTTACGATTATCTACAGATTCGTAAAAAGCATTAACCCCTTTTTCATTTACGTATTTTTCCACATCGGCAGTCTCGGGAAAATAAACCTGAATATTGGTTCTGTAACGGGCGTTGGTTTTTTCGAGTAACTCGTAGTGTTCGTTAAACAGTCGGCCCGTATCGAGCGTAAATATTTTTACAGGAAGTTGATTTCTGGCTATAGCGTGAGTAATCACCTGATCTTCCTGCCCCAGAGAGGTGGAGAACACCACTCCTTCAGGAAACAGTTGCGTTATTAAAGTAAGAGCTTCATCCAGTGAAGCGTTTTCTATATCCTGTATTTGTTGTTCTGTCAGCATTTCATTTTAACAATAGTTCATGGTTCATAGTTCACAAAAAATCATGAACTATGAACCCTTGCTGAACTATAAATTGGGTTGAGGAGTATAACGTAAGTAAGGTTTGATTTCTTTTACTCCTTTAGGGAATTTTTTAATAGCATCTTCAGTGCTGATAGAAGGCAACACAATTACATCCTGACCATGCTGCCAGTCTGCTGGTGTAGCCACGCTTTCGTATGCTGTTAACTGCAGTGAATCCAACACACGAAGTATTTCATTAAAGTTTCTACCAGTAGAAGCAGGATAAGTGATGATCAATTTAATTTTCTTATCCGGCCCAATGATGAACAAGGAACGTACTGTTGCCTTTTCAGAAGCATTGGGATGAATCATATCATACAAAGTAGCGATTTCCCTGTTCGGATCAGCCAGAATCGGGAAGTCTACACTACAGTTTTGAGTTTCGTTGATATCATTTTTCCAGCCATGGTGGCTTTCCAGCGGGTCTACACTCACAGCCAGAACTTTGGTATTACGCTTCGCAAATTCTTCTTTCAATTGAGCAGTTCTACCTAACTCTGTAGTACATACAGGAGTATAGTCCGCAGGGTGAGAGAAAAGAATACCCCAGCCATCTCCTAGGTATTCATGAAATTTAATTTCCCCCTCTGTAGATTGTGCGGTAAAGTCAGGGGCAATGTCGCCTAATCTTAATGCCATAGTAGTATAATTTTAAAAGTGGACTGCAAATATAATTCATTTTTCAAAACCCACCAAGTTGGTAGAGTATTATGGCAAAAAGACGGCTCGTTTGGACATATTTTTTTAACCTTCTTTACATAATTATTTGAAAAACAGATCCTTTTTCGATGCTTGATTGATAATATACTCTACAATTAATAGCCTTGGCTAGATCACGAATAAGATGTAAACCGAGTCCGTGGCGTGTGCTTACTACAGCATTCTCGTTATATAAGGCCTCCAATTGTTCCTCGTGCACGCCCGGACCATTGTCGGTAATACTTAATTCTACTTTACTGCCATTTGTATGGCTTTTCCAAACAATTTGTGGATTCTTGGTATTGGCCAATGCCTTTACTGCGTTGGAAGTTAGATTGTACATAATGGTTTTGAGATAATCTTCATCCGAACGTACCACTAACTGACCGGGGTTATGAAATTGAAAATTTATGTTCGGCTGGTGAAATTGTTTTTGAAGAAATTCAAATAAATCCTGCACGGGAATAGTCTTTTGTTGAGGGGCAAACCGCTCCATTTGGCTCTTACTCCACAAAAGCATTGCTTCCATCGTTTCCAATAAATTTTCTGCGGATTCGGTTAATTGTTTTTGGTGATGCGCTTCACGTTCTTTGTCAAAAATATCCGGCATTTCCTTTTGCAGATGCAAAAAGTTAATCAGGTTCACGATAGGACCACGGAGATCGTGGCTAAGGATGCCAAAAAATTTGGTCTTAATTTTATTGGCTTCATCCAATTCGTTATTCAAGGTTAGCAAAGTAGTATTTGTTTTACGGCGTACTTGATTCTGGTGAAAAAGAAGGCCTCCCACAACTGCGATGAGTAACAATCCGGCCAAAGAAAGATTTCGCAGGTTCTTTTCAGATTGTATTTTTATTTTATTAGCGGCTTCCTGCTTTTGTTGATGGGCTAATAGCTGCGTCTGTTCCTGCTCGCTTCTTAATTGAGCCATTTTAAACTCTGTCGCTATTGCTTGTCGTTTTAAAGCTTCTTCCTGCTGCAATTTCTGCCGCTCGGCTTCTGATTTTGCCCTTGCCTGTTTTGTTTCATACTCATGACGCAACGATGCCAATTGCATTTCTTTTTGCAAAGCCAATTGCTGCTGCTGATGAACGAATTTCACGGAATCGGCCTTCCGCTCATTAATATATTGCAATTCTAAAGTAGCTGCCTTTTTAATGTTTTTTTCGTTAAAGACTTTCTCTTTATATACTATGTGTTGTTTATAATTATAGAGAGCCCTCTCATAATTACCGTCCAAACTATCAGCCACTGATAGATTTTGATACACGTCGGCATACACTACATCCGAATTGAGCTCTTTTGCTATAGCCAATGCCTTCTCCAACCAGGGACGAGCCTTCGATGGCTGCTGTAGCTTGTTGTACATACTGGCGATATACTGGTAGTTTCCCACCTTTAGCCACGGTAAGGTAGCGTTGCTATTCATCATTTCATCCGCCGCAAGATAAGTTGCTAAAGCCTTTTCATCATCTCCTTCTTCCTCATATATACGTCCAAAGTTCATCTGCGCAGCTTGTAAAGAGGAATAATCTTTCAGCTCCTCAAAAATGGGAATTGCCAATGCCAACTGCCTCCTAGCTTCAGTAAATTTATGTTGACTTTTAAGCACCAACGACATGTTAAGGTGAGAGATTGCCATAGCTGGTTTATCTCCTATCTCCCCAGAAATGCTCAATGATTTTCTCAAATTCTCCAGCGCACGATCCAGTTCATTTATGTGTAAATTAGCTGCACTTAAATTCAAATAGTTATAAGCCATCATTTTTTTGTTTCCCAATGCTTCGGCCATCTTTAATGATGCTAAATAATTTTCTATGGCCATCGGATAATTTCCATCGCGAGAATCATTGGTGCCTAGGTTCAAATAAGCGGTGAGTAGGGCGTTCTTATCATCTAAGTTGGTAAAAGTATGAATAGCTTGTCGAAGTATATCGCGAGATGCAGCGTGATTCCCTTGATCCATATAAATAGCACCTAACGATGTTTGCACTACAGCAATTTCTTTAGCAGCTCCCAGCTGTTTCCAAATCTTAATAGCTTCTTCCAATGCAGACAGCGCAGCATTATATTGCTTCTGGTAATAAAATGCATCCCCTATTCCTTTTAAAGTTGTGGCAATATTTCGTTTATCATCCGCCTTTCTATACTCATGGAGGACTTTTTCATAGTAATATAAAGCAGAGTCGTAACGGAAGGCCGCAAAATATTGCTGGGCTGTGCTCAACAATGAGTCGGTGATAGCTTTTTTTACAGACTGTGTCCAAGAAAACAGGCACGTAAAAAGCAGTCCCACTGTAATAAAGTACCTCATCATGCCGATTGGTTTAAAATATACGCTATCTCCTTATTGTCCCGGTATAAAGTTATAAACAGAGAAAGTGTATAAGAGCTGGAGAGAAAAAAATCTCCATTTTTTACAATACGACTTATAGGCCTATATTACCTTATTAATATCATTTACTTGACTAATAAAATCCTGCGGTGTTATGGCCAGATAACGAGTAAAATCTTTGTATAAATGTGAAGCATCGTAATAACTATACTGCGCAATTTTCTTATCCAGCACCTTGGGGTTAAGGATGTAGTCCTTAACTAAACTGTTAAATCGTACCATAGAAGCTAGTTGTTTTGGTGAAGCTCCTACATATTGTCGAAAGCTGTCTAACAAATTGCGCTGGCTCGTGCAAGACTCTCGCGCTAGGGCTTCAATACTGATCACCCCTGATGTTCTTCTGATAAGGTTTATGGCTCTTTGTACATAAGAAAAATTATAAGGTATCTTCTTTAAAAGTTTGTTAGTAAGAAAAAGATGGATATGCTGCCATTTTTCCTCTATAGTACGGGCTTCCTGTATCCTTTCATTTAAAATACGAAATGACTGACCGTTGTAGCTGATATTACCTGCTCTATTAAAAAAATGAACAGCGTCTTCCTGCCAAAAAACACCTGTAGCCTGCGGATAGAGTAATACAAGTATAACATCCATTTTGGCCGGTATCGTAAACAAACTGGGTAATATGCCTTCCCCACCAAAATATATATTACAGGGTTGAAATATTAATTCAATTCCAGCAAATTGGTTGGTTATATTGAGTGTGTTTTCTAGCGAAAAAATAAAAGCAGGATGAAAACGTGGAAGTATTTTAAAGCTAAAACTTTCCTGAGCATTGCGCTTGAGCCATAAAGCGCTTTTTATATAGGGACTTAAGTGCAACGGTATGGGCAGCGAACGAGCTTGCATCAGCAGGCTGAATTTTTAATTGTGATATAAAAGTTATTATCAATCTTCAGATGCATTGAAATATAATTGTTGCAGCCCTTCCTTATAACTTCTCCCTACCGGTATTTTTACATCATTAACCCATACATGCTGGGGTGTTATTCTATCAATAAAATGCTTTTGCACTGCGTAACTTCTGTGTACTCGCACAAAACTTTTAAAAGAAGGGTTTGTAAGTAAGTTTCCTAAAGATATCAATACACAATGCTTCTTTCTTCTCGTTACAATACGGGTATAATCCTTCAATGCCTCCAAGTAAAGAATCTCATGTAACTTTATCTTGATATGGTTATGACCATCTTTAACAAAGATTGTATCGCCATTTAGACTATAATCGAACAACTCTGATTTATACTTTAACTCCAGGTACGCTTGCAATCTCATCATGGCTCTGTCAAACCTTTCTGCCTTCAATGGCTTCACTAAAAAGTCGAGTGCAGCCACTTCGAAACTTTCAATAGCATAATCGGGGTAAGAAGTAATAAATATACAGGCATCTATACTCATAAGTTGCCGACGCAGCTGAAGACCACTTTTTTCTCCCATATCAATGTCCAACAGTAGAACCTGTGGTTTGAGTTGATTCACTTCCGCCAACGCTGCTTCTGCATTTTCATAAACACCCACAATATTTAGAAACGCATATTTTTTTGCAAAGGCCAACGTGGTCAATCTATCTATTTCATGATCATCGGCAATAATGCAGTCGTATATATTGTTAAAAGCCACATAACAAATTTAAACTATTTCTGCTGTTCATCGATTCAAAATGTAGTTGGTCGATTAGCTTTTTTATACCTTTCATCTGGAGCGTAATTTTACCATGCATCAAGGAACACACACAGAAATAACATAAAA
This sequence comes from Chitinophagaceae bacterium C216, assembly GCA_028485475.2. Classification (GTDB taxonomy): domain Bacteria; phylum Bacteroidota; class Bacteroidia; order Chitinophagales; family Chitinophagaceae; genus Niabella; species Niabella composti. The sequence goes on along the minus strand of CP144143.1, from coordinate 1,061,635 downwards.
ATATGTTCACCAAATTTTAAAAAATAAACGAACTATCATTAATCGCATTGACAATTTACTAAACGTTAAAGCTATAATTATGAAAAAAACAATTCTTATTCCAATGTTACTACTAGCCTTAGCTGCTTGTAAAAAAGACGGTGCTGATACATCGAAAGAACCTGACACGCCCAAACAACCATATATAGTTTTAAAAACGGAAAAAAATGCGAACACCGCAACAATAACATTACTCACCGATGCCGAACCCTCTGATCGTGCAGATGTATGGATAGACTTAAATAATAACAAGATAAAAGATCCTGGAGAAGAAGTAACCAAATTTGACAACTTTAATGAATATGCAACATATGAATTAAAGGGTAGCCAAACCATTACCTTGTACGGAAAGGTTACGGTATTTGGTTGCGGTAAACAAGAAATCAGTAGCTTGGACGTATCAAAAAACCCGGCTTTAGTGACACTTTATTGTGATGATAACAAGCTCAGCAGTTTAGACTTATCGAAAAACACAGCCCTACTTAATTTGCTGTGCATTAATAATCAAATAGCAGGCGATCATATGAAGCAACTCATCAATAGCCTGCCTGCTAATAACGAAGAGAAAATGGCTTTGATAAAGGAAAATGGTGATGGCAATAGTCTACCTGCACAAGCCGAACTACAAGCAGCTAAAGCTAAAAACTGGAAGTTGTACCAATTGACGGGTATCTATGTAGAGTTACTAAACTAACTATCACAAATTTCGGAGCTAATCTGTTAATATCATTATAGGCAATCTTTTATATAATGAATGAGTAGACTCAGAATTAGCAAAAGAAGAAGAAAGATAATGATACTCATGTTACCTCTTAAAACATACTTTCTCCGCAATTCCTCCTAAAGGAAGATATCCTGTAAAGGAATATTTATGATATATCTCCCTGACGGTAGACATGGCGTGAAATAAAAACCAAACACCATGAATTATAATAAACAAATAACCCGCTATTACTGGAGCATTAACCCCATATTCCGTATGTATTCCACCATCTTCTTATATGGGTCCATAAATGGGAGTGAACTTATTGGTCGCTTATACTTTGAAGACGACAATACGCCTACCCTTACACCTCACCGCTTTGAAAACAATTGTCTTGTTCTTTTTTTCAGATGGAGAGATATGCCATATATTATTGATATGCTACGCAATGAGTCGCCACTATGGCTATGGGCTTATATCAATGGCGATAAAATTGAAAACGCCACCATTTCCACCGATGCAGAGCCTGTGGGTGAAGGAGAATTATTAAAATACGAACAATAATATAGACCCTTTACAGGGCAATTTTATCCAATTATAAAAAGCATCAAAAATCTCTCCGCATCAAGGTTGCCCAAGTTTGCTCTTGCTTAGAATAAATTCCCAATCCACAACAATTCTCTCACTTATCATTCTTAATCATGAAAAATCAAACACCACACATCGAGGCCAGTATGCTTCAAAAGAAGATTACCGAAATTTACCAGCGTTTCAAGCCCGCACCCGATAATGACGATGAAGCTTCATCGCCCTGGTCATTAATTATGCAGATGGCGCTAGAACGCACCACGCATCATCTCTCAAGACTGGAAATACTGGGACGATTCAACCCCTACATATGGGAAGTGATTGGAGATCGTATGCATCGCATCAATACCGACTTTGGGTATCTCAATCCCCAACCCATACCGCCCCGTCAGCTCTTAGCACGTGTGTTGGCACAAGTCGTTGTAGAACGCACCCAACTAATATCAGATATTTCGGAAGGGCTGCAAGAAGGAAGTGCCGAAAAAACTGCAGGCAATTTTATGGCTCAGTTCGTCGATGAAATTTGTGGCACCCGACCCAAGATAAAAATACCTCCGGGTTGGCCTTGGATCTGGCCCCAACCCGAACCCGAGCCCGATCCTCGTTGGCAAATTTTAGAATTGACCACAATTGCTGAGGTACTTATTGCCGCATCCTTGCATAGCAACCTAAAAGACACCTATCAAAAGGCTGCTTCAAAAATTATTGATACCGCATTAAGCAAAACGTAACGAGATATACTATAAAAAAGCTTGTCTCTATGGACGATTTCCACATCAAAAGATGTCCTATTGCTGAGAATGGTGGAGATCTTAGAAGTATCGAACAATACAGGAATTGTAATTATTTCAAATTATAAACTGGAGTTATGTTCTAGTAAATACAAAAGGATATTTGAGTAAAAATTGCTTACATCTTATACTAGAAGCTTCTAACACTTATAGCTTCAAAAAAACATTGCATACTAATGAAACAAGTAGGGATTTAAAAAGCTAGTCAGCTATACAAGGTAATATATTAGGTATCTAGACATTCTTACTCCTTCGCGTTTTAATAATATTTCCAACCATCAATAAAATAAATATGAAACAAAAAACAATAATAATCATAACAGGCATACTGTTATCAGTAACCTGTTGCGCACAGAACCAGTATTTTCAACGATATGACGATAGCATATTACTGAAAAAAGATAACGACGCGCTGATTGATGATTTTGAAGTCATGATAAAACAAGTATCTCCGACTTTTAGTTTTAATGGCCTCTCAACAGAAATACCCGACAGATTTATGCCCGGCATGTATTTACATAGAACTAATAAAATATATCACATTACATGGCAAACAGGATGGCCGCCAATGCAAAACTTTTTGACTAAAATAACCGGCACTACCGACAGCGCGCAATTAATGGGAATGTTGTTTTTTCACGGTTTTTATTTTCCACACGAAGTAGGGCATGCTTTGCAGTACCACACCCAAATGGTTCCTGACAATAAATATGATGAAGAGTATGAAGCTAACGTTATGGCAGTCTTATACTGGCGCAGCAAGGGCAGATATCAAGAGTTGCAACAATGTCTTACTCTGGCCCGGAAAGTGTTGGCACATTTGAAGAATCCGGTTCCTGAGAATGAAGATCAGAAAACTTATATAACCCAACATTACGACGAGTTGCTTAAGGATCCTTTTCAATATGGATATATACAATTCTCTCAAATAGCTCAAATATTGGAAGACACAACATTACCAGATTTCAAAACCTATGTAAAAAGATATTTTGACAAATAGAGTGCGGTAGATGTAGCATACCTATTATCATATTATCAGGTAATATGGGTTTACAACTTTTGCAAACCTAACCTGAGTTTTAACTGAAGCATTTAATCTTCCCTTTTCAACAATGAATCTATTAAAAACTATACAACTGATATTGTCTTTAGTCATTGTTTTACATATCTCAGGACAAGTAGCGGTTAAAAAACGTGGGCCGGTAACGGGTTTATACAGGATAACAGAAGTAGCAGATACAAATTTTCATTTGCTTAAAGTAGGTGATATAATAGAGATTTCCTCAACCAAAGGGTTTGTTCACCATAGAAAAGGGAAGCTGCTTCACCATTACAAAATGAAACCCACAACAATAATCACCAAACGTGTAGCGCCTTGTATTTTTCCTCCCTGTCCAGAGTTTAAAGATACCATACCGGCTTTTTATGTTGAAGCCATGAAGCGCATTATAATGATTAGCGACCTCTCATCCAAAAGTTATTTAAATATAACGGAAGCAAGACATGATGTACATACAGCGCAAATACCCCAAGCTGTCCCCATACATCTCGGGTGTGTGATGAAAAAAATTAAAATAAAAAAGAATCCAACAAATACTCATTAGCTACTTCATGCGAGCAGTAGCAAGTGTAAAAGAGCATAGTGGATGTAGTTTATGAATTTAAAATATCGTTGAGATAGGAATAGTTTTCACAATGTCACCACGTTTTTAGTTTTATTCTAAATATAAATTTTCTTAAATCTCCAAAAAATGAAATCGTCTATTCAACTTATCAACCTCTTGTTTATCATTTGCATATTTCAGCAGCAAATGCATGGCCAATCATCATCTAATAAAGTGCGTAAAGATGTCCTAGATCGCCATAATGCCATCAATGAAAACTTTAAATTGCTAAACCCTGCAGAAAAAACCGATATCAGCAAACCTTTCAAAATTTCCGGTTACGGCCTACCCGGTGCCACAGTTGAAGTTCAGGTGCGGCCGATATCAAAGGGCGGAGATAGTGGCCCTGTTCTCGTTTCAGGTGGTGTAAATACTAGAGAACCTCAATATTTTACGGCAACTGTAGATGCCAATGGTGCCTGGTCCTTACCAAAGGCGGTAAGTGTATCATTTAAAAAAAATGCAACCGATCGCCGCATTCATGTAATAGCCGGACAATACAAAGGTGCCTTGAAAATGCAACAACCTGTGGTGCGGGAAATAAAATTGGACAATGCCTTTAAAGTAGTTACCGGTACTATCAACACTCCTTTAAAAATCACATCGCATAAAGATGGCGACCGAGCTGTGGGACCTATCCAAATATTAGGTACTGGTCAACCGGGATTAAAAATACAAGTTAGCCTCTATGCCTATGCATCCGTTACGAGAAAAAAATCAGACTGGGAAAAATTCCATAACCTAATTATTACACCTAGTACACTGGAAAAAGCTCAAATTAAACAACGCCACTATCAAACCTATCATGTTACTATAGATCAAAATGGCAAATGGTATATTCCCGTGTTTCAGCATTTTGGTCATACGGACTGGATGAAAAACGCCTTTATCCCCTTTGCATGGTTGGTAATTGCACAATCGGAAGACCCCAATTATCGCAACGGGCACTCTATCTCTATTAAACTAAGAAGTGAATAAACACTAGTTATGGCAAATCATAAAAGAAAAAAAGTAAATAAAAAAACAGCCAAGCCAAAGCCTGTGATTACTATTTTGAAAGCATTGCCACAGCCTGTAAAATCAACACAACGGAAAAGCAAAAAATAAAACTCATCAAAACACAATGCCTTTAATGCCCTTTTGGTTTTTATTATACCTAGTAAACCGCAAAAAACGACGCCTGTTTTGTTCGGCATTATAAGCGTCCAAAGATGAGGCAGGAGCTGGCAGTGCTAATAAGTAACGATTGCGAATTCCATGATTGCAAAAATGAAAACGCAATACTAAATAGTATTATTTCATTCTACCGCACATCAAAATTGCTTGCGAATAGATTTAATCTTTCAAATCGGCTAATGTTCTATTTTCAAGAATGGCTAAAGTAGCATCACGCACCTGCTTCATAATATCATGCAACCCGCAATGCTTTTCATCGCAATTTTTACATCGCTCATAAAAGTTGAGACTAACACAGGGTAGCATTGCAATAGGACCATCAATCAAACGGATGATCCTCGTCATCTTAACTGAGGCGGGATCTACTTTAAAAAAATATCCCCCTCCTTTCCCTTTTTTACTATCGAGAATATCCGCTCTTTTTAACTCCAGCAGGATGTTTTCTAGAAACTTTAACGGTATTTTCTTCTTTTCAGCAATTTCCGAAATCAAAACAGGCCCTTTCTGTTGCCTTTCAGCAAGATAAGTAAGTGCCTTGAATGCATATTGAGATTTTTTGGTAAGCATATTTTCAACACTACGAATTTACTACACTTTTAACTATAATGCTTTTTATTATTCAGCACATTGTCCAGTGTCCACGCCACCTTTTTCTCAAAAGGTTGTTTGCGTACTGGGCAGTCTTTTTTCAGGCATATAGGACACTGCACCCCTTCTACACAACCATCTGAATGTACAAAAAGTTCTACAGATGCCCCATATGCTTCTTTTATAATGTTCGAAAAAATATCTATCTCCTCATGTGCCTCCCGCACGTTAAAGTACCAGGGTACTGTTAAATGGGCATCTATATGAAAAATACTCCCGTACTTGATAATGCGTAAGTTATGTAAATCAATCCAATTTTCCCTACGATATCCGTTGATATACTGAATCATTTCTTCCTGCAGTACCTTATCTGCCTCATCCATTATTCCTGCTATGGAGCGCCGAATGATATTATATGAAGTATAAAGAATAAATCCCGCCAATATTACGGCCACCATTGCATCTATCCAGTAAATACGGGTAAAATAGATGACAATTAACCCCGCAATTACAGCCAGCGTGGAATAAGTATCGGTTTGTAGATGTCTGCCGCTAGCCTCTAGCGCCAGAGACCGGTTCTTTTTCCCCTTTTGGATGCATACAGCACCTAGCGCGTAATTGATAATTGCGGTGATGGCAATGAGTATAATGCCTAAATCGACTCTTTCGACAGGTACAGGATTGATAAGCTTCCGAATCGCTTCATATAATATAAAAATTCCTGTCGCCCCGATTAAGATACCCTCCACAGCCGCCGACAGAAACTCGGCCTTGCCATGACCATAAGGGTGATTGCGATCGCGAGGCTGTGCAGCTATGAACAAACTGTAAGCCCCCACAAAACCCGCTACTACATTTACGATGCTTTCCATGGCATCGGTAAGAATGGCCACCGAAGCCGTAAAGTAGTATGCTGCAAACTTCAGAACTACCAGTACAAGCGATACCGATGCAACCCATTTTTGCATTCTTAAGTTTTGCAATGGAACAGAAGGTTGCATCATGTGCTACAATTTGATGTAAAACGAATGATCCCTAGTGCTTTTATTATGAACGCTGCCTTTTTATCAGTTGTACCAGGCTGCGCTTCAGTCGTAAATAAAACTCCTTATTAAACAGATTGGAATCATGCATCGCCTTATAAATCAAAAATACACCTATTGGCACTAATACAAAAGTAGCCAACCACATACCTGTAAAGGCGCTCATCTCCAGCTCTTTCGCCAGCTTTTCCCCTCGGGTAGACACAAAGTAAAAAATCATAAAAAAGATAATGGCAAAAATCATGGGCGTACCCAATCCTCCCTTACGGATAATAGAACCCAGTGGCGCTCCAATCATAAACAACACAATGCAGGCCAACGCTAGGGATACTTTGCGATGCCATTCGATTTTATACTTCTGTAACGTTTTTTGTTGATCTTCTATGATGCTAGTATTGAGTTCTATATTGCTCTTTAAATTACGAATAACCGTCATAGCTCTGGTGCTCACATCATCGCGGGCACTGTCTGGAAGCAAAGCATCAAAACTATTGGGATCTTTCTTCACCGCTGCAGTAGCAGTATGTATACTATCCTTGTGCTTATCAGCTGTATCAGTAGCCTCTTTGGCCACCACAGCATTACTATCAGGGGATGTAATACTGTCTTTCCGTACAGAATCTGCACGGTTCTGTACCATATTCTTTTCTTTTTCGTTGTTTTCGCGGTCCCTTATATCAAGAGCTTTGGAAATTGTAGGGCACCCTTCCTTGATATTATTTTTCCGCTTGGCAATGGCCGTTGCTGCGGTAGATGTATCAGGGGTTTTGCTACGTGTCGTGTCTTTTATAGCACTACTCGTATCCTTGCTGGATGTAGCGGCTTTACCACTCAAGTAGGCTTTGATGTTGGCATCGAAATTCAGAATAGAATCGGGAATCTTGGTGTCCTTCAACACACTATCCTTATAAATAAGGACCTGTAGCCCCATATACAAATTATCCTTAAAATTTTTTAAGGTGATAGAGTTGTGTTTGTTCATGGAGTCGATGGCCACATCCAGCTGACGCATGTTATACATCCGCTCGTTGATGTTTGTGCTATCCTCGCTTTTTTTAAAGCTGAAAGCACTGATATCCATCTGCATTTTATATTCCTTAAATCCCAGTCTGATGTATTCGGTAACAGAGTCGTTTTTATTGCCTCGCTCCTGATAACGCCACCCGTTTTTAAATACAATATCCAGAAAACGCTTATCGGGCGAGGGTTTCATTACTCCGTCATTAGCAACAAGAAAATTATCCTGCAATCCGTAATCATCATCCTGAAATACGATGACATCTCGAATGATACTATCGTTGGGTTCTTTTTTCCCAATTTTAATCGCAAACCTGTCAATGCCGTCAAAAAATACCCCCTCTTTAATGGCAAACGCGGGTTTAGCTAACACGATATCAGCAAGCAGGGTTCGCGACTTCAGATTGGCTACTGGAATGACATAGTTTGAGAACAAAAAAGCACCTGCACTGATCATACCGGCCACCACAAATAACGGCATCATAAAACGCAGCAATGAAATTCCAGCCGATTTAATCGCCACCAGCTCGAAACTTTCACCCAGATTTCCGAAAGTCATCAGAGAGGATAACAGAATGGAGAGGGGTAACGCTAAAGGAATTAATACCGCGCTTTGGTACCAGATGAATTGAAGAATGGTTTGTGCATCCAGCCCCTTCCCTACAAAATCGTCAATCCACAGCCAGAAGAACTGCATAATCAGCACAAACAGCGTAATGAAAAAAGTGGCCACAAACGGGCCAATAAACGCTTTTATTATAAGTTTATCGAGTTTCTTCACCTTTGCAATTAATATCTTTACAAATGCAGTTAGCAAAAATACACCTTTCCTCCCAGCAGATGAAGCTTGTTAGCAATCCTGAATGGATTTTAACAAAGAACGCCATCCTACAACATATCCAATCAGCATTTGGGGACCTTTTTGCGGAGCAGCAACAATGTATTTCAACAGTCGTTTTACCGGAGGCCATTCGAAAGACCGGGGGAAAAATATCCAAAGGAGAAAACTACCTAGGTTTGCCGTGGATTGTACTGGATCATCCTCGCTTTTTCACCCGAACAGACATTTTTGCCATACGTACTATGTTTTGGTGGGGAAAATGCTTTAGTACGACGCTGCATCTTTCGGGGCAATGGCAGCAACACTTTTCCGAAAAACTCCTAGCGGCTTTTGAAATACTTCAAAAGCACGATTTCCGGATAGCATACCAAGGCCATGAATGGGTGCACGATGTTAATGATAGCAGCTATCTTTCATTACAGCAAATAAAGCAGGAAGAATTCGGACGCATTTTGAAGCAAGCCTCTTTTGTAAAAATTGCTGCCTGTACTGCCATCACCAATGCGAACACGGCAACAAGAATACTTATGAATCAGTTCGACATACTGGTTAGCGCAATAAAATAGATGAACATGTCGTATCAGCATGCTTATTAATTACCCAGTCGGTGAAACAGATCCTTAACCTGATAATCCCACAATTGCGATTGATCCTTAATATCTTTCTTTTCAGCGAAATCGGTAATAACTAAAATGGTCTGATTGGTAATTTCCGATTTATCAATCCTGAACTCAAAATACTCGTCTTTTGGAGCTCCTACCCACCTGAAGCGTATAAAGCTCTCCTCCTCCTTTTCGAGCACTTCGGCTTCCTCTACACTACCATTCCAACCGAAGTAAAATTTACCGTCGCGTTCATCAACAGTCTCGGCAAACCACTCTCCCAGCCCGTTAGAAGTAGCCAAAAACTCGTATAAAATTGTGGGGGAGCAACGCACAGGATACTCCAGTGTGAACTTCTGTTTACTCATCTTCACATAAATTAGTACTCAATAAGTCGCAATTATATAAAATTTATGATACCAACAAAATTTATTTTTAATACCTCCAGAATACCTCATTCTTTACAGGATATCAGTACATTTTATATTAAAGGACTTACTTATAAACGTTTCTCGTTTTAAAGATGCCTCTTCACGCTATGCGAACTAATAGCTATCTTTGCACCCCATTTATATCAGGAAATTATGTTTAGTAACCTTCAGGATAAATTAGAAAGTGCCTTTAAAAACCTTAAAGGGCAAGCTAGAATTACCGAACTTAACATTGCATCCACGGTAAAGGAAATTCGTCGTGCATTGGTGGATGCTGATGTAAACTATAAAATAGCAAAAGAGTTTACGGACAAAATAAAGGAAAAGGCCATTGGGGAGAAAGTAATCAACTCCATCAGCCCCGGACAGCTCATGGTAAAAATCGTAAAAGATGAGTTGGCCGAGCTGATGGGTGGCGAGGAAGCCCCTTTGAATGCCAAAGGCAATCCGGCTGTTATTCTTATTGCAGGATTACAAGGTAGCGGTAAAACTACTTTCAGCGGTAAACTGGCTCATTACCTGAAGACCAAAAAGGGGCTCAACCCTTTACTGGTTGCAGCCGATATTTATCGTCCGGCAGCTATTGAACAATTGCGCGTGTTGGGAGAGCAGATTGGTGTAGAAGTGCATATGGAACCTGAAAACAAGGATGCCGTAAGCATTGCTCGCGCTGCTGTAGCCGGTGCCAAAAGCAAAAACAAAAATGTAGTTATTATAGATACTGCCGGTCGTTTGGCTATTGACGAGGAAATGATGACCGAGGTGGCTAACATTAAACATGCTGTAAACCCACAGGAAATTCTTTTTGTGGTGGACAGTATGACCGGTCAGGATGCCGTAAATACGGCCAAAGCGTTCAACGAACGCCTAGATTTTACCGGGGTGGTACTTACCAAATTAGATGGTGATACCCGCGGGGGGGCGGCCCTTTCTATCAAATACACAGTAAACAAGCCCATTAAGTTTATCAGCAATGGTGAAAAAATGGACGCCTTGGATGTGTTCTATCCCGAAAGGATGGCACAACGTATCCTAGGTATGGGCGATATCACCTCGCTGGTAGAACGCGCCCAACAGCAGTTCGATGAAGAACAGGCCAAAAAAATCGAAAGCAAAATCAGAAAAAATAAATTTGATTTTGCCGATTTCAAAGCTCAGCTGGAAATGATTAAGAAAATGGGCAACATGAAAGATCTTTTGAGTATGATCCCCGGTGTAGGCAAGCATGTAAAAGATCTGGACATCAGCGATGATAGTTTTAAGGGCATTGAAGCGATCATCGATTCCATGACGCCGGAAGAACGCTCTAATCCCGATATCATCAATGGCAGCCGCCGCAAGCGCATTGCTTTAGGTGCCGGAAAAGATATTGCCGAGGTGAATGCTTTCATGAAGCAGTTCGAACAAATGCGCGAGATGATGAAAAATATGAATAAAATGGGTGCCTTTGGACGTATGATGCCGGGAGGTTTCGGCGGACTTAAAAGAAGATAATTTCCGGATTTTTCGAAAATATATACATTAAAAAAATAAAACCGTGTTTCTCACGGATTTATTAATCTTTTTTCGTTTTTATTTGTTATTACTACAGTAATTATTATTCCGACTGTAAAAAAGCTTTATAGTACCTCATCTTACCGACGAGGTCTTATAAGCTATTATTCTCATACATATGAGAAATCGATATGAAACGATTGGATTTCATATGATTACCAGCATGTTTTTATACGCAGAGACCCTAACTGTATAGACAGGGGTTGCAGTTTTAATTTTTTTACCGAACTCTAAGGTTGTTGCACAACAGGGCGTCATACTTGAAATATAAAAGTGCTGACGAAAGGAACCCTGCCCAAAAATCGTTATATTGTTTACTATGAAAATCAACAAACCCGTTGATATTGTTATGAAAATGCGTGAATACTTTAGCTCAGGACAAAGTCATGACTTTAAAGATGAAGCGCCTTTCAGACTCGATTTACTGAGTAATGCTCAGATGAGGTCATTAGGCGAACGCATCGCATTAGAACATACAATATTAAAAAACCAACAATCCGATAAAGTCCTTAGAAGACTTAATGAAAACGAAGAGGTTATTATAAAAGTACAACAACTACTAACAGAGGCTGTAAAAGACAAGTATACAATAGCGCCAGCAAGTGAATGGTTTCTGGATAACCTCTATCTGATAAAAGAACAAATTAGCATTGCCAAAAAACACCTACCAAAAGGGTATAGCAAAACCCTTCCTATTCTAGCTTCAGGGAAATCGGCAGGAATGCCGCGCGTATACGATATAGCGTTGGAGATTATTTCGCATAGTGACGGAAGAATCGATATCGCAAACCTTACCGCTTTCATCGAAGGATATCAAAGCAATAATATACTTACTATCGGGGAGCTGTGGGCCATTCCCATTATGCTGCGATTTGCAATTATCGAAAACATTCGGCGCATAGCATCCCGCATAGCCATAGATAGACTTGATAAAAACGAAGCCATTTATTGGGCAGAAAAGTTTATTACGATTGCTCAAAAAGAACCTAAAAAAATTATCATTGCTACCGCCGACATGGCCAAAAGCAATGTATTGCTGAGTAGTGCATTTGTAGCCGAATTTACTAGGAGATTACAAAGCAAAGGACAGGGTTTGTCGATGCCACTTTCCTGGCTGGAAGAACAACTGACAGACTCCGGACATTCCATTGCCGAAATGGTAAACCTGCACAGCCAGAATCAAGCTGCAGATCAGGTTTCCATGCGCAATAGCATCGAAAGTATTCGCTTGCTTAAAACAACCGAATGGAAAAAATTTGTAGAGAACGTTAGCATTGTTGACAAAATACTCAGTGAAGATATTACGGGTATCTATCCTAAAATGGATTTTGAAACCCGCGACTATTATAGACATGAAATTGAATGGCTGAGTAAAAAAGCGCAAAAACCCGAGCACGAAATTGCCACCACTGCTATTGCTTTAGCTAAAGCAAAACAAGCTGCTGGCAAACCCTTACGTCAGCAACACGTAGGATATTTTTTTATAGATAAAGGGCGTGATGAACTTATTAGCGCTTGTGGTGCTAAACTTTCTTTTATAGAGCAGTTAACCCGGATACTGGACAAAAAGCGATTCTTCTTATACGCAGGATCCATTTTACTGCTCGCACTGCTAATAGGCGCCTTCATTGGTTCTGTAATTTATAAATACGGTCACCCCATATGGTTGGCAATATTTACAGGAGTACTAGGATGTATCCTCGGTGGCAACTTTGCTACTGTATTTGTAAACTGGATAGCCACCTCCCTCGTAAAACCCAAGTTTTTACCAAAGCTGGATTTCTCCAAAGCCATTCCGGCCGAGTACAGCGCGATAGTAGCAGTACCTTGCCTTATTACCAGTAAGGATGGTATTGCAGAACTCGTAAGCGATTTGGAAGTAAGATATCTTTCCAATCCACAACGCAATCTTTTTTACTGCCTGCTTACAGATTTTGCCGATGCTCCTGAGGAGCACATGCCTAACGATGAAGAACTCCTGAACTATGCGGTTGAAGAAATTGAGCTATTAAATCTTAAATACAGAAAGGAGAATGAGCCTGATCGCTTTTTTCTGATGCATCGACCTCGCAAGTGGAATCCACGAGAAAAAGTATGGATGGGCTACGAACGCAAACGCGGTAAATTGGGCGAACTCAATAGTCTGTTAAGAAACACAGGTCACCACGATTTTTCGAAGATCGTAGGCGATATTCAGCACCTCTCCAATATAAAATATGTAATCACCTTGGATGCTGATACCGTATTACCCCGTGAGTCGGCATGGAAGATGATCGCCACTATGGCGCATCCACTCAATCAGCCAGTGGTGGATCCCCAAAAACGTAGAGTGGTAGAAGGATATGGCATATTGCAACCGCGTACAGCAGTTAATATGCCCGGCAACACCGCTTCTCTATATGCTAGAATGCATAGCAATGATTCTGGCATTGACCCCTACACTATGCTGGTATCAGATGTATATCAAGATCTTTTTGGTGAAGGCTCTTTCATCGGAAAAGGAATTTATGATATTGACGTTTTCGAAGAAATATTAGGTCACGCTTTCCCTGAAAACCGCATACTGAGCCACGACCTTCTCGAAGGTTGCTATGTACGCTCGGGATTACTTACCGATGTACAAGTTTTTGAAGACTATCCCGAAACCTATTGGACAGATGCCAGCAGGCGTCATAGATGGATTCGTGGCGACTGGCAGATTGCATCTTGGGGAATGCCTTTCGCACCCGATGCCAATAATAAACTTAAAAGAAATTACATCTCTGCTTTATCCAAATGGAAAATATGGGATAATATAAAGCGTAGTCTGGTAACACCGGCCTTATTAGTGCTCATTGCGCTTATATGGCTTATATTTCCTCATCCTGCATTATGGATGATAGGCGTATTGGTATTCTGGTTTTTCATGCCGGTATTTACAACGCTAATACAGCTGGCTCGCAAACCCAAAGATCTGGATATAAGATATCATATAGCCGATACGGCAACCACTTTCAAGTACAACTTATATCAGGTGCTTTTTAACATAGCCTGCATTCCTTTCGAAGCGTATCACAATGCCGATGCCATAATTCGCGCTAACTGGCGAATATTGATCTCAAAACGCAAGTTACTTCAATGGACGCCTTTCGCTGCACAGCGCACAAAATCAAAGAAAACTATAGCAGAAGCATATGCTTACATGTGGCCTGCTGTTTTTATTACTATAGGCCTTACAGCACTCATCATTCTCTACAACGCATCTGTACTTCCCTTTGCCTTACCGCTGTTATTATTATGGTTGTTAGCTCCGGTAATTGCTTGGCGAGTAAGCAAACCTAAAACCAGAAAAGCTTTTAGTCTTTCAGCAACCGACCGAGATTTCCTGCATATCATCAGTCGCAAAACTTGGGCTTACTTTGAAGACTTTGTGGGTGAAGAAGATCACTATCTAGCGCCGGATAATTATCAGGAAAAACCTATCGCCGTAATCGCACATCGTACTTCACCAACAAATATTGGTCTTGCTTGTTTAGCGAGCCTTTCGGCTTATGACTTTGGTTATATATCATTGTGTAAACTGGTTGAGCGTATTCAAAACACATTTTACTCGCTCAATCAGCTAGAACGATACAGAGGTCACTTTTACAATTGGTACGAAACAACTACGCTACAACCGCTATATCCCAAGTACGTATCCATGGTAGACAGCGGAAATTTTGTAGCAAACATGATGGTATTACGGCAAGGGTTATTTGAAATACTCCATGACAAGTTAATCTCTAATAAATTTTATCAAGGATTATACGATACACTCCTTACTGCTAAAAGTACCATTAGCGAAAAAGCACAGCTAGCAGCATTTGCTACAGTGGAGAATTATTTACTGCAATTGTGTAAGTCGCCGGTAACCAGACTGGATATCCAACACACTTATTTCGACAAACTGCACCAGCAAGTACAAGAGCTTCAGGAACAAGTTGGCATCAAGGAAAACGAAGAGTGTGTGATGTGGTTGCAGAAATTTGAACAGCAAATACAGGACATGAGGAACACATTAGCCCTCTTAGTACCATGGAGAGGGCTACTGCCTATACCACAGGAGCTAGAAGAGCTGAAGGTTCTGGAACAGATACCTTCTCTAATAGATATTCATCAATATAAACAATCCGTATTGCCGATTATTGAGCAATACCTCAATGATCCCTCAAAAGCAGCATATAAGGAACAACTGATACAACTATCTCAAACGTTACAAGAGGCACTAAGCAACGTATTACAAAAGTTCAGTAAGATTGAAAAACTGGCTAATGAGTGCTCCGGATTTGCTGATGTAGATTTTGAATTTTTGTACGACAAATCCAAACATTTATTCCATATAGGTTATAATGTTAGCGAAGATGTAAAAGATAAGAGTTATTACGACATGCTTGCCTCTGAAGCAAGATTAGGTATCTACACAGCTATCGCACAAGGAAAGGTACCTCAAGATACATGGTTTTCGTTAGGCCGCTTGATTACCAACGAAGGCATCTCTCCCGTGTTACTTTCTTGGAGTGGCTCCATGTTTGAATATCTTATGCCTGATTTGCTCATGCCTTCTTATGAAAATACCTTATTGGAAAAAACTGCAAGAGGGGTAGTGCAAAATCAGATTGATTATGCAAAACGCAAAAATATTCCTTGGGGTATTTCCGAATCAGGATTTAATTTGGTTGATGCACATCTGAACTATCAATATCAGGCTTTTGGTGTACCAGGGCTGGGATTGAAAAGAGGATTAGGACAAGATCTGGTCATAGCACCATATGCAACTATGATGGCTTTAATGGTAGAACCCCAGAAAGCATTAGACAATCTGAAACTAATGGCTAAAAACGGTTTTGTGGGAAGATACGGATTTTATGAGGCCATAGATTATACACCGTCTAGAATGCCGCGAGGAGAGTCGCATGCTATAGTACGCTCTTTCATGGTGCATCATCAGGGTATGGGCTTCCTAGCACTAGCGCAATTATTGCTGGGCGAAAAGATGCACCAACGTTTCGAAAGAGACCCGCAATTCCAGTCTGCACTATTGTTGTTAAAAGAACGTCCGCCCAAAACTTCTACATACTTTACACAGGAAGAAAGTACGGATAATATGATTGTAAGCAGTTACGAATCGCATATCCGTATTATTAAAACACCGGATACACCGGTACCTGAAGTACAACTACTTTCAAACGGACGTTATCATATGGCCATCAGTAATGCTGGTGGTGGTTACAGCAGATGGCACAAGCTATCGGTAACAAGATGGCGTGAAGATGTCACCAAAGATAATTGGGGAACCTTCTGCTATATCAAAGACCTTGCAACAGGTGAAATCTGGTCCAATACTTATCAGCCTACGCTGAAAAAATTAAAGGTAGATGAAACCATTTTCTCACAAGGACATGTAGAGTTTAGGCGCATGAATGATGCCTTTGAAACAAAAACGGATATTGTAGTATCACCTGAAGATGACATTGAAATTCGACGAATAAAAATCACCAACCGCACCAATAATGTAAAAACCTTAGAGGTAACGGGTTATACCGAAGTAGTAATAGCACCTCAGGCTGCTGATGAAGCGCATCCGGCATTTAGCAATTTATTTGTACAAACAAAAATTATGGACGAAGCCGGTGCAATAATGTGCACACGACGTGCCAGATCCAGAAACGAACAACAGCCCTGGATGTTCTTCATGATGCATGTATCCCAAGCAGAAAAAGAAGAAGTTTCTTATGAATGCGACCGCATGAAATTCATCGGTAGAACGCGTACGCTGGAAGCTCCTGCAAGTGTTGTAACTGATGGTATGCTGAGTGGCTCCAGCGGATCGGTATTAGACCCCGTTGCTGCCATAAAACATAAAATCACACTTAAACCTCGACAAACCGCCGTTGTTGAAATTATTATCGGTATCTCCGAAACTGAAGAAAGAAGCAAAGAGCTAATTTATAAATATCACGATGTACACATCAAAAATAGGGCGTTTGAACTGGCATGGACACACAGTCAGGTATTGCTGCGGCAGATCAACGCTAGCGAATCAGAAGCGCAATTGTTCAACGCCATGGCGGGTCATATCTTGTATGCCAATGCTACACACAGAGCCGATGCATCCATTATTGCCAGCAATAAAAAAGGACAATCAGGTCTTTGGGGATATGCTATTTCGGGAGATTTACCGATTGTATTGCTACGAGTGCAGGACAGCGAAAATATCACACTTGTAAAACAACTGATAAAAGCGCATTCCTATTGGCGCCTGAAAGGGCTGGCCGTAGACTTGGTAATTTGGAACGACGACTTTGGCACTTACCGTCAATTGTTACACGATCAAATTGTAGACTTTGTAGCAGCAATTGGAGGCTCGGTAATGGACCAGCCCGGAGGTATTTTTGTTCGACAAGGCGATCAGTTCACAACCGAAGACAGAGTGCTGCTTCAAACCACAGCCAGACTTATCTTTTATGACAACGGTGGTACGCTGCAAGAACAAATGAGCAGACAAAAACCGCTTAAGAAACTGCCGCCGTTACTAAATATTGCAGGCACCGAAGAAAAATATTCTAATATCGTGCTGGAACTGCCACCAGATTTAATCTTTAACAATGGCATTGGTGGATTTACCAAGGATGGTAAGGAATACTTCATTCTCACAGATGCGCTTCATACCTCACCTGCCCCTTGGGTAAATATTATAGCCAACGAGCAGTTTGGCACTATGATTACTGAAAGCGGATCATCCTACACCTGGGCCGAAAATGCACACTCCTACAGGCTTTCACCTTGGAAGAATGATCCGGTATCCGATACTACCGGCGAAGCTTATTACATACGCGACGAACAAAGCGGCCGATATTGGTCGCCTTCGCCTCTCCCTGCAAAAAGCGGAGAACGATATATTACGCGCAATGGGTTTGGATATACGGTTTATCAGCATGCCACCAATGGTATTTATTCCGAAATGTGGGTGTATGTGGATGTAGACGATCCTATAAAGTTTGTAGTAATTAAACTCAGAAATCTGAGTCCCAAACCAAGAAAACTCTCTGTAACCGGTTATGTGGAATGGATTTTGGGCGATACTGCTACCAACACACGCATGCATGTGGTTACGGAGAAAGATCTGGAAACCGGCGTACTCTTTGCAAGAAATGCATATAACAGTGTTTTTGCCGAAAGAGTTTCTTTCTTCGATGCAGACGGTCCTAACAAATCTTACACCTGCGACCGAACCGAATTCATTGGAAGAAACGGACTGCTTTCTCATCCAGAAGCACTCCGTCGCGAGCGCTTGTCGAATCGCTATGGAGCTGCACTCGATCCGTGTACAGCCATTCAGATTAGCGTAGAATTACAACCTGAAGAGGAAAAAGAAGTCATCTTTAAACTAGGTAGCGGCAAAAACGAACAGGAAGCCCGCAACCTTGTTGTAAAATATAAATCATCCGAGAAAGTGCATGAAGCTCAATCCAAGGTCCATGATAAATGGAACCATATTCTAGGAGCGGTTTATGTAAAGACTCCGGATGAAGCCTTTAATGTATTGGTAAATGGATGGCTGGTGTATCAAGTATTGGCCTGTCGTGTATGGGGACGCAGTGGCTTCTATCAGTCAGGTGGTGCTTTTGGTTTCCGCGATCAGCTGCAAGATGTACTGGCATTGATGCACACCCGTCCTGATATCACCCGTGCTCAAATTCTGCTGGCAGCTTCCCGACAATTTAAAGAGGGTGATGTGCAACACTGGTGGCATCCACCAACAGGACGGGGTGTACGCACTACATGCTCCGACGATTATCTGTGGTTGCCTTATGTAACGACACGATACATCGAAACTACAGGCGACCTAGGAGTATTAGAAGAATACGTCTCTTATATAGAAGGAAGACCGCTAAGACCCGATGAAGAAAGTTATTACGACCTACCTGTTTTCCTCAATGATTGGGAAACTTTATACAATCATTGCAAACGAGCCATTAATTACGGACTGAAATTTGGTGAGCATGGATTACCGCTTATCGGTTCTGGCGACTGGAACGATGGTATGGATAAAGTAGGTGAACATGGAAAAGGTGAAAGCGTGTGGTTAGGTTTCTTCTTATATTATGTATTGATCAAATTTGCAGAGTTGGCCCAAGCCCAAGGAGATGAAGCATTCCATCAAAAATGCATCTCCGAAGCTGAGAAGTTAAAAGATAATATCAACAAATATGCTTGGGATGGTGCTTGGTATCGGAGAGCTTACTTCGACGATGGCACACCGTTGGGATCTGCACAAAACGAAGAGTGCAAGATTGACTCCATCTCCCAAAGCTGGTCTGTAATTTCCGGTGCCGGTCATGTGGAAAAAACCGGTATAGCCATGACTTCACTCAATGAGCATCTGGTTGACAGAAAAAATGGTATTATTAAACTTTTGACCCCCGCATTTGACAAATCAGATCTATACCCAGGTTATATAAAAGGTTATCTGCCGGGTGTAAGAGAAAACGGCGGACAATATACCCACGCAGCCATATGGGCTATTATGGCATTTGCTCAGATTAAGGATAAAGAACGAGTGTGGGAATTGTTCTCTATGGTAAATCCGGTAAACCATACAAAAACTCCAGACGATATCCAGCAGTATAAAGTGGAACCTTATGTGATGGCTGCCGATGTGTACGGAGTAGCGCCACACGAAGGCCGTGGCGGATGGACCTGGTACACCGGTTCTGCCGGATGGACTTACCAGTTGGCCATAGATTATATCCTCGGATTAAAAAGAAAAGGTCAGCAACTTCAGCTTACTCCCTGCATACCCGATAACTGGCCCGGATTTGAAGTAAATTACCGCTTTGGTAATACTTTCTATCATATACGGGTAAATAACGAACATAAAAACGGAAGCATCCAATATACTCTCGATGGCGTCTTATTACAGGAACAGTTTATCCCTTTGCAGGACGATGGAGGCGTGCATGAAGTTGTCATCGATATTTAGCATATATTAGTAAAAGATTTTATTACATTTAAAAAAACTATATGAAAAAAAATGTTTTCCACATAGCAATACTGCTCTTAGCATTGACAGCATTTCATTGCAGTTCTCCATCCAGAAGTACCACTTCGGGAAAAACCGAAATTATAACAGAGACCATCATTCCTAATACCGCTACCAAATCTTTTCAGAAGGAGCTAGCAGGCACGTGGAATGTATTATCCATGCGGCGGCAGGCAAAAGCGAAGCAAGAAACACTTAGCGGTGTTTCGCTTACATTCAACGAACAGGATAATAAATTCAACGGCAAAGCTCCCTGTAACTCTATTTTCGGAACAGTACAATTAAATGGCTACAGCATTCGTTTTCAGGAAGTGGGCGCCACTAGGATGGCCTGTGATAAAATGGAGCAGGAGACAGCTTACCTAGAACTTCTACAAAATAGAATCAGCTCTTTTAGCATAGAAGGCAGCAAACTATATTTAAAAGATGTTGCCTCCAATATTGTCCTAGAATGCGAAAGAGCTAAATAATTCTCGGTATACTTAATAAGATGGCTCATGATACTAAGTACCATGAGCCATCTTATTTTCGATTTTACGTACTACTTAAAATTCGTCAAGACTAAATCCATTATCGGCAGCGAATTTTATCTGGGCGTTATTGAGATTGGTCATAATATCTTCCTGAGCATTGATAAGATCAGCCATTTTCTTAACGGCACCCTCACGTTGCTCCTCATCTTTTGCTTCACCAATGTCTTTGTACGCTGTGTAAATACTTTTAATGTACTCAAAATAACGCACAGCCATTGTTTTAAAATCTTCTGCACCATTTCCCACAGCCGGAATATTCTTTAGTGCCTTGATTTTTACATCAAGAGTGTCCTCCATCACTTTTGCCGATGCTGCGATTCCGGCAAAATTATTCTTATCGCTACGGGCTTTTATTTCAGCTTCCGCTTTTAGTAAGGGCTCTGAAATACTTTCTTCAATTTCAAGTACCTTTTGGTAATATTCTTTTGCTGTTGCAGGTTGATCCCCACTATTAGTATCTTTTGATTTACAGGAAATGGCCGCCACCATCACCACAGATAAGAAAAATACGGCAATTGATTTCATATCGATTTGCTTTTCAATAAATAAACTAATAAAAATAAACTACTGCAAATACAGTGCTTAAAATGTAAAAGTAACAGAAAACTACCTTAAAAAAAGCTCTATTGTAGAAAACACCCGTTTCATCGAATTATTAGGGCTGTTCATCGAATTTCAAAGGAAAGCACCATGTAATTTATGCAACTTTGTACTGTCAACCACGAAATAAATCCGTACCCTAATAAAATTCTAGAACAACCCGTATCCTATTGAAAATTAGAAGCCGTCTATGAAAGGTGGCTTTTTTTCTTTTTAAAACCCGTATTGATCGATCAGATATATTAAAGCGACCATATTCACAGCGCCCAACTCTAATTCTCTCTTGTTCACAGCTTCAAATACATCGTTGGAGGAGTGATGCACATCAAAATAGCGCTGAGAATCGGGCAAGAGTTCACACAACGGTGTGCCCAACAATGGCTTCAGTGGTGAAATATCAGCACCCCCGCCACCCGCGATAAACTCATTACATCCGTAGGGAGCGATGAGCGGTAACCATCGTTTGGCTTTATCCAATTGTTCTTTACTACAATCAAAGCTAAATGCTCTTGGCGTAAAACCTCCAGCATCACTTTCTACGGCAAATATGTGCTTTTCTCCTTTGGCTTTGGCTTCCTCTGCATATTTCCTCCCTCCTCTTAGGCCGTTTTCCTCATTAGCAAAGAGCACAAATCGAATAGTACGTTTAGGGGTATAGTTCAAAGCCTTCAAAGCTCTTAAAACTTCAATAGTCTGGGTCACACCAGCACCATCGTCATGAGCACCTTCACAATTATCCCAGCTATCCAAATGTCCTCCGATGGTAATGTACTCATCAGGGTACTCATTTCCCTTAAGCTCTCCGATAATATTATGCCCTTGCACATCGGGCAAAAAATGTCCATTAGTCTTTAGAACCACTTTAAGTGCAGCTCCCTGTTCCAATGATGCAGCCAACCAATCCGCATCTTGTAATCCTATAGCCACTGCCGGTATCTTCGCATAAGCACTGTCATAGAAAAGCGCACCAGTATGAGGTACATTATCGATACTATGGCTCATGCTACGTACAATAACTCCCACGGCCCCGTATTTTGCTGCCAGTGAGGGCCCTCTACTCCGATACTTTACAGCATCACCATATGCATCAAATGTTCTGACAAATTTGGGATTGAATTTATAATTGTAGAATACAATTTTGCCTTTAAGCTGATCTTTTTTCATCTCTAATTCGTCAAAATCCCGAATGAGCACCACCGGAGCTTCTAATGGCTTTCCTCCTGTACCTATAGTATTACCCAATGCTATCACCGCGAGCTCTTTTTCTTCCTTATTCGGTAATATAGCCCGCGCTTCGTCCGTACCACCACGAACCCAGCGAGGTACCATTACCGGCTGTTTATAGGTTTTGTCACTCCCAGCTTCTTGTAACAAACGATAACCCCATTCCTCTGCTTGATACATTTGCTTGGAACCGGCCAGACGGGCGCCGATGTTTTTGGTTAGGTCGCGAAGATGATCATAGGCTTTTCCATTGGTTAGTATTTCATCCGCAAGTTTCCTGATAAATGCAGCGTCTTTATCCTGCGCATGAGTTATATCGCCTAAAAATAACAGCGATATGAAAAACAATTTTCTTAGCATACTGTTATGATTGTTTAAATTTTTATAAAGATAAGACAAAGGGCATAGCATGCTGGATGTTTAAAATATTAACAGTAGAGATACGAAGCCTATCACATATAAAAAATCTTATCATTCATTACACGATAAAAACAAGCTTAAAAAGAATTAATAGCAACAGAACGTTTATCTTTATCTTATGCGAATAGGAATTGTTTGTTACCCGACATTTGGTGGTAGTGGCGTTTTGGCTACAGAATTAGGAAAAGCATTAGCGGAAAAAGGACATCTTGTGCATTTTATTACCTATCAGCAGCCGGTAAGACTCAGCATGTTCATGCCTAATATCTTCTATCATGAGGTACAAGTGCCCACCTATCCCTTATTTGATTTTCCTCCGTACGAAACGGCATTAGCTAGCACCATGGTAAATGTAATTAAAACAAACAATCTGGACCTCCTTCATGTGCACTATGCCATTCCGCATGCCTCAGCAGCCTTTATGGCAAAAATGATCTTACAACAGGAAGGGAAAGATATCCCTGTAATCACCACGCTGCATGGCACTGATATTACGTTGGTAGGAAAAGACAAGATGTTTGCCCCCGTTGTATCATTTTCGATTAACCAAAGTGATGTCATTACCGCAGTATCGGAAAACCTTAAAGAAGAAACCTATGCCACTTTTGACATTCAGAAAGAGATCGAAGTAGTATACAACTTCGTAGATGTAGAACGGTTTAACCGTAAACCATTAGATGCATTTAAAAAAGTACTAGCCCCTAACGGAGAAAGAGTAATACTCCATGCTTCTAACTTTCGACAAGTGAAGCGTATTGCCGACGTGGTGCAGGTTTTTAACGAGATACAAAAACAAATTCCTGCTAAACTATTATTTGTAGGAGACGGACCCGAAAGACAAAACGCAGAAGAACAGGGACGCGCTCTGGGCATTTTTGATAAGATGATTTTTGTAGGGAAGCAGGAGCAAATTGAGGATGTATTTGCTATTGCCGACTTATTTTTACTTCCTTCCGAATACGAAAGCTTTGGGTTGGCTGCATTGGAAGCTATGGCCTCCAAGGTGCCTGTAGTGTCTACCAACGCAGGGGGATTAAAAGAAGTAAATATTGATGGCGTTTCGGGTTATACAGCGGAGATAGGAGATATTGAGACAATGAGTGCAAGGGCATTGGATATTCTTCGTGATGAAGCCACTCTTCAAGGTTTCAGAGAGCGCGCCTTTCATCACGCACAGCAATATCATATCAGCAATATTATTCCGCAATACGAAGCCATCTACCGTAGGTTCTGTAAAGATTGTTAGCCAATAGAGGATAGAACATTTAATTAATACATGCAGGAATTGGCATTACACCATTTCCTGCATATCTACTAGCTTACGATAAATACCGTTTTCTATCTGCATCAGTTCATGATGCTTACCACGTTCTACAATTTCACCTTTATTCAATACTACTATCTCATCAGCATTCCGAACGGTACTCAGTCTGTGTGCAATCACGAGCGAAGTGCGGTTCTTCATCATTTTGTTGATGGCGTCCTGTACCAGACGTTCACTTTCAGTATCCAGCGATGATGTAGCCTCATCGAGTATCAGAATAGGTGGATTCTTCAACACCGCACGAGCAATGGTCAAACGCTGTTTCTCTCCCCCACTTAATTTAGTACCTCTGTCGCCAATATTGGTATCGAATTTTTCGGGTTTGTTTTCAATAAACTTCAACGCATTCGCTACCTTGGCAGCATTTATTATTTCTTCCATGGTAGCATTGGGGTGCGCTAGAGTGATATTATTGGCAATAGTATCATTAAACAAAATCGGCTCCTGGCTTACAATGCCAATTTTATCACGTATCGATTGTATACTATATTCCTTAATGTTGATGCCATCCACTAAGATCTCACCTTCTGTTACATCATGAAAGCGGGGTACCAAGTCCGCCAATGTACTTTTTCCGGCACCACTACTACCCACCAATGCAATGGTTTTACCTTTAGGAATCACCAAATTGATATTCTTAAGCACTGGCGTATCGTTGTAAGCAAAAGATACATTACGGAATTCGATGGAATGTTCAAAAGACTGTAGCTTTTGCGTTCCTGTATCTTCGATCTTAACTGGAGTGTTTAACAGATCTTCGATGCGCTCAACAGCTGCAGCTCCGGCCTGTACATTAAAGAACGAAGAAGACAATGCCTTGGCCGGATTGATCATCATGGCAAACATGGCAATAAATGCAATTAGATCCCCCGGGTTCAACGCATCGCGGTTAATCAGATTAGCACCAAAATAAATCACAATACACAAAACAATTACACCCAACAACTCTGTAAGTGGTGAGGCCAAATCGCGCCTGCGCGACATTTTTTTAGTAATACCTAGCACCATATTATTGAGTGAAGTGAACCGCTTATTTACAATTTCCTCTGCACCAAATCCCTTAATAATTCTTATACCTCCTAGTGTTTCTTCCAGAATGGAAAGTGTTTCACCTACTTTTACGGCTGCCGCATTACTCTGACGCTTAAGGGCACGACTGATACGACCTATAACAAAAGCCGTCAGCGGCAGCAATACTAATAGAAACACGGATAAGCTGGGACTAAGCCATATCATCGCCACCAGATAACTGATTACCATGATAGGGTCTTTAATCAATCCTTCCAGAGCATTCACAATAGAGCTTTCCACCAGGCCTACATCGTTGGTCATACGACTCATGATATCGCCCTTGCGCTGCTCAGAAAAATAACCTACCGGTAAAGACAATACCTTAGCATACATATCATTCTTCAAATGAATGATAATGGAGCTTCTTACCGGTACCGAAATCAGTGAAGACAGATATATAAATAGATTCTTTAAAAAGATAGCTAGTATAATAAATCCGCAGCAAAGTAATACGGCAGCCATCTGCTGGCCCTGATCTACCAGCTCAATTAATTTATTTCCTAAAATATGTCCTCCAGGAATTTTCCTTAAAATGGTTTCGCCCCCAAATCCATCAACCTTAAAAATAATAGACATTAAAGGAGCCAGAAGGGTCAACGAGAACACAGATAAAAGGGAAGCCAATATGGTCATCGATACGTACAAAAAAATCTTCCCTTTGTACAATCCGATATACTTAAGAATCCGCTTAAATTTTTTCAATTTCCTTACTAATTTTAAAACGCACAAAGGTAATTATTTACAACCGGTTTTTGCTATTTCCGTTCATTAATACGTTATCAATATACAATACTCCTCGGCGCATGCGAACATAATAGGGCCAATCTTAAAATTATATTAAAAGTTTTCCATATACAGCTGCATGATAAAGGACTTTCCACTCAATCATGATCGATACTCGTTAACTTTGCGAATACAATTATGATAGAAAACAAGAACATTATTCAGGATAACGAGCGGGCTGTTATTGTAGGCGTAGTACAGAAGAATCAGACCGAAAGACAGGTAAACGATTATTTGGATGAGTTAGCATTTCTGGCAGAAACCGCCGGTGCCGAAACCAAAAAACGTTTTATTCAGAAACTCCAACATCCCGATTCCCGTACTTTTATCGGAAAAGGTAAGCTGGAAGAGATCCGCCAATATGCGGTAAACAATAATATTAATCTCGTAATTTTCGACGATGAATTATCGGGGGCTCAAATCAATAATATACAAAAAGAGCTGAAAATAAAGGTTATTGACCGTTCCGACCTGATATTGGACATTTTTGCCCGTAGAGCCAAAACCGCACAAGCCCGTACACAGGTAGAGTTGGCACAATATCAATATATCTTACCCCGCTTACGCGGTATGTGGAGCCACTTGGAACGTCAAGGAGGTGGTATTGGATCCCGTGGACCCGGTGAAACCGAGATCGAAACCGACCGTCGTATCGTAAGGGATAAAATCACTTTGCTGAGAAAAAAGCTGGCCGAAATAGAAAAACAGGCGTACACCCAGCGCAAAGATCGTGGTGAATTTATCCGTGTAGCACTGGTGGGCTATACCAATGTAGGTAAAAGTACAATTATGAACCTATTAAGCAAACGCGAAGTATTTGCCGAAAATAAACTATTTGCCACGTTGGATACAACTACCAGTAAAGTAGTATTTGAAAACACTCCATTTTTATTAAGTGATACGGTAGGATTTATCAGAAAACTCCCTCACCACCTTATCGAAAGCTTTAAAAGCACACTGGATGAAGTGAGAGAAGCGGATATTTTACTGCATGTAGTGGATATTTCTCATCCCAATTATGAAGATCAATTAGCTGTAGTAAATAAAACATTGCAAGAGTTGGATGCGGCCGATAAGCCCACCATTACCATCTTCAATAAAATGGACCTGTACGAAGCTCAAACATTCGACGAGTGGCTGAGCGATGAAACAAAAGAAGAAATCTTGCGCGATCTGTACGAACGCTGGCAGCACGAATTACAAGGCAATGTAGTGTTTGTTTCCGCTACAGAGCGCCGCAATCTAGATGGTCTTAGGTCCACCATCTTGAATAAAGTAAAAGAACTGTATCAGATAAGATATCCTTACAAAACCACTTTTTACTAAGCCTTCTGCAGTGTTAATTACATCAATTCCCCTTACCTTGCAGTATGCAGTTTAAAGATGTCATAGGACAACCTGTGTTAAAAACTGAGCTTACACAGCTAATGCAAGAAAACCGGCTGGCGCACGCTATGCTCTTTCTGGGTAAAGAAGGAAGCGGAGCCCTGCCACTAGCTATTGCATTTGCCCAATATATAGTTTGTGAAAAAAATACTCCAAAACCCGCGGTCCCTGTAGGGCCTAGTCTTTTCGGAGAGGAGCTGCCCGCTGAGTCGGAAATTGCTACCGAGTGGCAGACCGACGCCTGTGGTGTTTGTGCTTCCTGTCTTAAAGCCGCTGAGTTGCAACATCCGGATATCCATTTCAGTTATCCAGTAGTAACCAAAAAATCGGGAACACCGCCTATCAGTACCGATTACATTGCGGAATGGAGGTCTTTTATCAAAACCTCTCCATACGGTAATGTATACGACTGGCTACAATTCATAGGCGCCGAAAACAAGCAGGGTAATATTACCGCTCATGAGTGTAATGACATCACCCGAAAACTCAACCTGAAAAGCTTTGAGGGCGGATATAAAGTATTGATTATGTGGATGCCCGAGTATTTGGGCAACGAAGGGAATAAATTGTTGAAACTCATTGAAGAGCCTCCGGAACGCACCGTTTTTTTATTGGTAGCCGAAAATGAAAGTCAGATACTGCCCACAATTCTGAGCCGATGTCAGCTCATAAAGGTACCACAGCTTAGCAACGACGACATAAGGCAGGCTTTAATAAGCCGTAATAATACCGATGAACAAACGGCAGCACGTGTGGCTGCTATCAGCGAAGGTAACTACAGAGAAGCCCTGCATATGGTGCAGTATACTAATGAAGACTGGCACAATTTGTTGAGGGAATGGCTAAATAGTATATTAAAAAATGGCCCCCTAGCTCAGGTAAAATGGGTAGAAGAAATTGGACAGCTAGGGCGAGAAGAGCAAAAACAATTCCTTCGGTATTTCAATCATTTAATACATCTGGCCATACGCATACAGGTGCTACCTCACTTGGCAGAGCAATATCCAGAAAAAGAAAAAGATTTTGCCCTGCGCTTGAACAAATTTACAGGCATTGAACAACAGCAAGCTATCGTCGAAGAATTGGATAAGGCTTCCTATTATATCGAAAGAAACGCCCATGGCAAAATGTTGTTCATGGCACTTACACTAAAAATTTATCATATCATTCAGGACAAAGTTGTACTTTTGGGCGATTGAGATACATTGGTAAGTGAGTTTGGATAACAAAATTTTTGAGGAAAAGGCAACGGAGAGAAAGAGCGAATTACGTGTTAATCATACCGTTAAGGTTTGCATATTTGAATAATAATAAGCTGTATTTCAGCTTTTTATACATATAAATTGCAGCAACAACTAGCTGTCTATATTGTATTTTACGCCACGATTTCGCATACTTCCTCCCGTTATTTTTAATAAGATTGCAAACATGGGCTGTACTAACTGTGGTACTGCTAACGGCAGTAAACCAAAAGGTTGTAAAAGCAACGGGGGTTGTAGTACCGGTGGCTGCAATCGTATGAATACATACGATTGGCTGCGTAATTTGCCCATAGCCGATGCTGACGATTACTGCAATGTAGTAGAAGTCAGCTTTAACAAAGGTTCCCGAAAAGATTTTTTTAGAAATACCACATTACAATATTTTGAAAAAGGCGACCTGGTAACCGTAGAAGGGGTTGGTGGTTTTGACGTGGGCGAAGTTTCTCTTACGGGAGAGATTGTGCGCTTGCAAATGAAGAAGTACGGCGTTAGTGAAATCAATACCGACATGAAAAAAATTCTGCGACCGGCAACTGAGCGCGACCTAGAACTTCGACGCATCAACAAGGCTCGAGAGCCAGAAGCGCTGATTCGAAGCAGAGCCATCGCACGCCAAATGAACCTGGACATGAAAGTAAGCCAGGTAGAAATACAGGCCGACGGCAGAAAAGCCACCTTCTACTATATTGCCGACGGAAGGGTAGATTTCAGAGAGCTGATTAAAGTGTATGCTGCCGAGTTTAAAGTGAAGGTTGAAATGCGCCAAATTGGTGCACGACAGGAAGCCGGAAAAGTGGGTGGTATCGGAAGTTGTGGCCGCGAACTTTGCTGCGCCACTTGGCTCACCGATTTTAAATCTGTCAACACCTCAATAGCCCGCTACCAAAACTTGTCCATTAATCAGATCAAACTGAGCGGTCAGTGTGGGCGTCTGAAATGTTGCCTCAACTACGAACTGGATACCTATCTGGACGCATTACAAGCATTTCCTAACGACTGCGATCAGCTGGAGGTAGCCAAAGGCAAAGCCTACCTGATCAAAAAAGATATTTTCAAAAACCTGATGTGGTACGCGCTACCCGATAGTACCAAACAATATCCACTTACCATAGAGCGCGTTAAAAAAATAAAAGAGCTCAATGACCAGAATATTATTCCGGAAGATTTGGAAGCCGTGGAGCTTGCTGTTGCTCAGCCCAAAGAAGTAGAACCGGAATTTGTGGATGTGGTAGGACAAACCTCACTACGTGCCTTGGAAAGAGCCCAGAAAAAAAGAAAACATAAAAAGGGCGGCCACTCGCAACATAAAGCCTCCGGCAATAAACATCAATCCGGAAAGAAAAAAGACCGACGCTAATCTTCAACTTTTAAGCTTCAATTACCACCACAGCAGCGGCTATATTTTTCAGATGGCTGAGAGAGACTTTAACCTTGGATAGATCCAGATTTTCTAATGTTACGGCGGTGGTACCTTTGAGAGCGATCTCGGGTTTACCTGCATCATCCCCCAAAATCAATATTTCATTATAAGCAGTACCATTGGCCCAGCCAGTTCCCAAGGCTTTAAAAAAAGCTTCCTTGGCTGCAAAACGAGCAGCATAATGTTCGTATTTATGGGTCTTAGGCTCGCAATAGGCTATTTCTTCTTCATTAAATACCAACTCTCTGAAGCCCTGCTCTTTTTCGATTTTTTCCCGTACTCGGTCTACTTCTATTACATCCAGCCCGATTCCAGAAATCATGTGGAAAGTTTTAAGGTTATTTAATACGATCAGGGGACGGGATCATACCCACTTCCTCCCCATGGATGGCATCTTGAAATTCTTTTTATAGAAAGCCAAAGTCCTTTAAAAATACCGTACTTCCTAAGCGCTTCTACTGCATACTGCGAACAGGTAGGGGTATAACGACATTTTGGTCCTAACCAAGGAGATATCACCCATTGATAAAGCTTTATCAATGCAATAAAGGGAAGACTACATATTTTGAGTATCCATCGCATTTTGTGAAGAGAATACTTTCTTTAGGAGGTTACCTACACATTCAAAAACCTGTGCGTATGTGGGCATTTCTTTACCTGTATATAAAAAAAACAGCGCTATGGCTTTATTGTTAGCGGCAGCAAAATTTTTTATCTCGTGCTGTTGCAGGCGGTAGGCTTCGCGCATCAATCGCCGAATGCGATTGCGCTGCACCGCTTTTTTAAAATATTTGCTACTCACTCCTACACTGCACTTTACCTCTCCGGAGGAATAAGGTTCTACAAGATACACCAACCGTATTGGATATACACGCACACTTTTCCCTTGTGAAAAAAGCTGCTGCAGCTTTTTTCGACTCTTTAGACGCTGCGATTTAGGAAAAGCGTTGGGTTTCATGCGCTGAAATTACGGTTTACAATTCATCCCTAGATAACAAAAATAGCCCCGAAATCGGAGCTATTCAATGATTTTGTGCTGACTGTATGCTATATGGGAGTTATTTCAATCTTCTTTCGTCAGAAACAGTCAATTTCTTACGGCCTTTTGCACGACGTCTTGCCAATACTTTACGACCATTAGCGCTTTGCATGCGCTTACGAAAACCATGTACAGTTTTACGACGGCGACGATGCGGTTGATAAGTACGTTTCATAATATCTTCTATTTTTCACTTTTACTGAATGAATAGCATGGGAGAACATGCTGAAATTATTCTTAATACCAGGAGACCACCACATCTCCTGTTTGTGAAAGGATGGCAAAGGTAGGGAAAAGTTCAGAAGTTTAAGCCCCCAAATTTAAAACTTTGTGGGTTCGCCTAGGTTTGCACGCTGACTTTTTACCGTTTCTCCAAAAAATAAAGAGCCTTTACGGTCAAAATCCTCGGTAGAATCGGTCGTAAAAAACTGAATTTGGCCATTTTTACTACATTTTTCCTCTATCTCCGGATGCCGCTGTAAGTAATTCTCCAGACTTTGGGCCACTATTTCTCCCTGACTGAGAAGTTTTACAGATACAGGCAAATATTCCTGTATCTTATTGCGCATCAATGGATAATGTGTGCATGCCAATAATACGACATCGATGTTTGGGCCTTTCTGAAGTAAATTATGAATATGCTTTTTTATGAAGTGCACCGTACCGGGATTATCGATTTCGTCGTTCTCGATAATGGGTACCCACATGGGACATGCTTCCTGAAAGGTTTTCACTTCTGGAAAAAACTTCTGAATTTCAATAGGATATGATTCTGAAGCTACGGTTCCCGAGGTGGCGAGAATTCCTACTTCTCCAGATTGAGAATACTCACCAATAATTTCCGTCGTAGGACGTATAACACCCAACACTCTTTTCTGGGGAGCTATTCGCGGCAAATCTTTTTGCTGAATATTACGTAAGGCTTTAGCAGATGCCGTATTGCAGGCAAGTATAACCAGATGACACCCCCGAGCAAAAAACCAATTTACCGCTTCAAGTGTATAGTGGTAGACGGTTTCAAAAGAACGGGCTCCATAAGGAGCTCGAGCATTATCACCTAAATAGATGTAATCATACAGCGGTAGTTGACGAACAAGTTCTCTGAGAACGGTAAGGCCTCCGTAACCAGAATCAAAAACCCCTATGGGCGCCGCCTGCTGCATGTATAAGAAGATTTTGGTCAAAAATAAAAAACCGCTCTTATTTGAGCGGTTTTTATATCGTTATATATCCGAATTCTGTTATTTCTGATTCGAATTATTAGCCGGAGCGTTGTTGGTAGGTATCTTAATACCTAATTTCTGTGCTACAGCCAGAGTAATATCATCTCCGGGAGGAGCTACGATTAGCGCATCTGGGCTCAATACATAAGCATACCCTTTTTCTTTAGCCACGGCGTTTATAGCATCCATCACTTTTTTGTTTAAAGGCTGCATTAATTGAGCTTGCTTAATTTGGTTCATTTGGCCAGCAATCTGGGGCCAGTTTTGTAATTGCATAGACAGATCAGCCAAATCTTTTTCCAGAAGATTCTTTACGGAAGCAGCAGTTTTTGTGTCGCGGTAAATACTGTCTTTTTCTTTGTACTCAGAAGACAATTGTTCGAATCTTGGTCCAATAGAGTCATTCTGATATTTCTGAAGCTCTTGCTGTACCTGCTGAATCTCCGGAAGAGAAAATACCAGGCCTTCTGCATCAACATAACCAATTTTCTGCGCATTGGCGCCGAACACACTTGCAACAACCAATCCTAATGTCAGTGCAAGAAATTTTACTTGTTTCATTTAGTATACTTTTTAATTTTCTAAACTCTGGACAGAACACATCTATACAACGCGTAAGTTAGCTGTACATTGCAGTTCTATCACTTTTGTGTTAATAATAGTTTTTTTAAAATTTTAATTTTAAAATTATTTACGCCGTAGTTCTTTAAGCAGTTCGTCGCTTTTATCCAACTTTGGGTCGGCAAATATAATGGATTTGCCTTCACTTTTATCCAAAATTAAATCGTAACCATTGGCTGCTGCAAGTCTTTTTACAGCTTCGTTGAGTTTTTTCTGCAAAGGCTCCATGAGTTCTAGGCGTTTTTGGAATAAATCGCCCTCAAAACCAAAGCGTTTTTTCTGCAAATCTCGCAACTCCTTTTCTTTGTTAAATAATTCCTCTTCCCTCTTTTTCCTAAGCTCGGTACTCATCATGTCTTCTTCTGCATCGTAAGCCTTATACATTCTGTCCAGTTCTGCTTGTTTGGCATCAATTTCCTTTTGCCAAGTTGCGGCCTGTTCTTCTATCTTCTGCTGCACTTCTTTGTACTCGGGCATCTTTTCAAAAATATAGCGCGTATCAATAATAGCATATCTCTGTGCCGAACTGTATTGTACAGCCAAAAGCGATACCACTAATACAAGTAAAATTCTTTTCATCGTTTTATATTTTAAAACATTCGCTCAGACAGATACGACTGAACTTTTAGGATTTAGTTCAATAAAATTGTCCTTTATTTGACGGCATAAGCCATACCAAAGTTGCTTATCCTTAGAAAGTCTTTCTTTAACAAAGAACCGTAAAATAAAGATTATTCCGGCTCAAAGCCCAGCATGAAGGTAAATTTACCGGAGTCTTTCAAGCCACCGCCAGGTCTCAGTCTGTCTAATCCGACACCGTAGTCAAATCCTAACAGACCAAACATAGGCAGATAGAAACGCATACCCAAACCTACGCTCCTGCGCAACTTGAACGGGTTATAATCCTTGTAATCCCTCCAACCGTTAGCAGCTTCGAAAAAGGCAAGTCCAAAAATCGTACTGCTGGGATTAATCACTAAAGGATAACGAAGTTCTGCCTGATATTTGTTAAATATCGTGAATAGATTATTAAAATCACCGGTATTGGCATTATCGGGGTTAATAGTAGGATCAGAAGTAGCAAAAATCGGATAACCTCTTAGCGCTACTACATCAAATCCGGTAAGTGAGTAGGTATTTTGCAAACCGGCATCACCCAACTGGAAACGTTCGAACGGAGAGTAGCCCATCTTGGAGTTGTAGCGCCCCATGAAACCGTACTTGGCAGCAAACTTCAGCACAAACTGTCTGTCCTTATTTTCCCCTTTAGGACGCCCCAATGGTACATACCAGGTGGAGCTGAAACGCCACTTATGGTATTCCACATTTTTATATTGATCTTCACTGGTTGGCGTCTTCCATAAAGAGTAAGGCGGGGTTGCTTGCACACTCGCCATAATATCGCTACCACTGCGAGGGAAGATAGGATCCGATACTGAGTTGCGTTGTACCGCAATTTTAAAGCTCAGGTTGTTGGAAATACCTGTATTGAACGGCAATCCATATACATCCCCCATATTTTTTACATTATATCGGGTAAGTGCTGCGGTATAAGTGATGTAGAAATAGTCATCGGGCCATCTCAGCTGTTTACCCAATCCAATGGAAAATCCATTTACAGTAAGCGATTTGTTTCTGTCGTACTCGTATCTACCTGTAGTATAATAATTCGAGAAATCGATATTGTAGAATTTACTGTTGTTGTAAGACAGTATCAGTGAGTTTCTCTTCTTACCGCCTAACCAGGGTTCAGTAAAGGCAAAGTTGTACGAACGATAGGCACGTCCGTTAGACTGCACACGAATACTTAATTTTTGTCCATCACCTACAGGTAGCGGATCCCATGCCTCTTTTTTCCAAATATTTCTGATAGAAAAGTTATTGAAGGTTACCCCCAAAGTTCCGGTAAGGCCGATACCTCCACCCCATCCGGCAGAAAGCTCAAGCTGGTCAGAAGATTTTTCTTTAAGATTCCAGTTGATATCTACTGTTCCGTCGCTTTGGTTAGGCACCGGCTGCGGGTTGATGGACTCTTGTTCGAAATAATTCAGTGCATTCAATTCTCTGATGGTACGCATTAGTGCAGTCTGGCTGTACAGATCGCCCGGATAAATACGCATCTCTCTGCGAATTACATGCTCTTTAGTACGATCGTTACCACGAA
Source organism: Chitinophagaceae bacterium C216 (assembly GCA_028485475.2). Lineage (GTDB taxonomy): Bacteria > Bacteroidota > Bacteroidia > Chitinophagales > Chitinophagaceae > Niabella > Niabella composti. The sequence continues at coordinate 1,026,467 of CP144143.1, read as the reverse complement.
TGTTAATGTTCTTGATGCGGGCTTGAGGCCCTTCCACAATTCTAATTTCGTGGTCGATGGTATCGTTATAGATTTTTGTTTCAACAGGTATGATGGACACGAACAAATATCCTCTATCGCGATAAGCCGTGGCGATATCCTGAACATCCTGGCTCGGCTCCAGCCCCAGCGCCTTATTAAGTACGCTAGCATCGTAAATATCACCTTTGTGAATATTGAGGATCTGATTCAGCAGAGTATCGCTATACACAGAGTTACCTTTCCAAACAACATCACCGAAATAATACTGGCGCCCTTCTTTCACCTTAATATCCACATACATCTTGTTGTTCTGAATTACTTGGGTATCGGCAAGAATCTGAGCATCTCTGTATCCTTTAGAGTTGAAGTATTTTAATACTTTTTCCTTATCCTCTACGTATTTTTTCTGATTGAATTTGGAAGAAGAGAAGAATTTAAACCGGAAATAAGGATCCAATACTTCCAAAGTTTTACTTCCTGAAAGGAATCCCCACTCTTTAGAATATTCATGAAGTCCGTAGTGTTTTTTAGGACCATAGCTGCTTACATATTGCGAAGGGAACAGCGTCATTTTCGTCATTTCTTTAGTTCCCTTCATTTGCTTTTTCAGCTTAATGCTGCGCACATTTTCGTTTCCGAAAAAGTTGATCTCATCAATCTTAACTCTTTTGCCTCTGTCAATTTTTATGGTAAGTGCATTGGAATTTCTGAATACCGGGTCGGGTCTTTCAATCAGATCTACTTTTACACCATAAAACCCTTTTTCTTCATAGAAACCTTTTGTAACATCGATAATATTACGGCGGGTATTTTCAGAGAGGATGGTAGTTTGTTTAGCAATCCCTGTTTTTTTAATCAGCTCTTCCTGCTCACTTTTCTTGGCTCCTTCAAATTTAAAATCGCCCAAACGTGGCATTTCCCGTACGGCCACTTCCAGGTCCACCTGATCGCCGATGACACGGGTAAGATAAATCTGTATATCGGACACCAGTTTTTGCCTCCACAAATTCTGAATAGCTCTGGCGAAAAGATCGGTGCCTGGATAAGTAAAAGTTTGTCCCTTATGTAAACCGGCTACAGATAATAAAATAGAGGAGTCAAGATAAGTAGCACCGGTAACAGTAACGTTCCGTATGGTATATTCCTTGGGCGTATGCGAAGAGAGCCATTGTTCCAGCTGAGGATCAACAGGGGATACGGGTACCGTATCGTTTTGAGCAAAAACAAAGTTTACCGTGGTTATTAAAATAATCGAAACACAAAACCTGAATAAAAAAAAACGCATATGGGGTTTAAATATCGGTAATCAATTTAAGTTTTTGCAAAAGCAGGAAGTTAATAAAACTCACAATACCATCCCACATTTTTCCTCTTGCGGCGGCAAATTAAAGGGAAAAATTGGAAAACCTTGTTAAAATAATACCTTCGCCATACCTCCACAACACGGAATGGGATCTTTTCTATTGCCCACACAGTTTATTGTTCCTGAATTTGTTTTGAAGTTTTTCCAAATCTGCGTTCCCTTATCTGATAGTTCAGCAGGGCCTCATAAAGATTTTTCTTCCGAAACTCGGGCCAACGCACATTCGTAAAATACAATTCGGAATAGGCCAGCTGATACAATAAAAAGTTACTAATCCGGTATTCTCCACTGGTGCGAATCATCAGCTCAGGATCGGGAAACTCACTGGTGCACAAGTACTTCTGAAACACTTCCTGATTTATATTCGCTGCTTGCAGCTTATTATTTTCTACATCGCAGGCTATTTGCTTTACAGCATTTAAAATTTCCCATCTACCACTATAACTTAGCGCCATAATCAGGTTCAACCCCGTATTGCTGGCTGTCAGATTTAAAGCCTCTTGTAACTCTTTCTGCGCATGGGGCGGTAGCATGGTTAAATCGCCTATCACATGCAGTTTTATATTATTTTTATGAAGTGTAACGATTTCCTTCCTGATAGTGGCCACCAGTAGCTCCATCAAACCAGACACTTCATATTCAGGACGCTCCCAGTTTTCCGTACTAAACGCATACAATGTAAGATATTGAATACCGATCTCTGCACAGCCCTCCACTATATCCCTAACGCTTTCCACGCCATGATAGTGGCCGTACAGGCGATCTTCCCCCTGCTCTTCTGCCCAACGGCCATTACCATCCATAATAATGGCAATATGCCGGGGTAGCTTTGAGCGATCTATCTTACTTAGTAGTGCGTCCATACAAAACGGCGACAAAAGTAATTAATAATTAATATAGACAAAGTTTAAAATAAATATCAATATTTTGCTGGTTGAGAGGCGGCCCTAACAGCCTTGCTGATAAAACTACGCAAACTTTCGTTGCTAGTTCTTAAATCTTCTTTCCGAAGATACATCATATGTCCGCTACGATATCCTTCCCAAAACATCCTGTCTTTTAATTTTCCGGAAGGATCCATTTGCCACATATTGTATTTTGCATTGAAATAATCACAGGCACCATCATAATAGCCTGATTGAACCAGTAAATGTAAATAAGGATTTATTGCCATGGCCTTTCGCAGATTTTCTCCGGTCTGATTGTTTTTATTATCCCAAGGCCACACGTTTCCAAACATATTATAAGTAAGGTCCGTCTTGTAATTAAGCTGGTTCCTCAAATACATATTAATGGGAGGGGTAAAAGCATGCAGCCATGCTGTGAGCTCCGCATTAAAGTCGGGACTTTCGCCTGCTACGCGCTTATCGATGCCTTTATAGCGAGAGTCGAGACGCCCAACCGTAAAACCTTCGTCTCTCAGTAGTTCTTTCCAGAATAAATTCGTGCTGATGGAAAGATTATTTTGCAGAATGGTTTTCTCCGAAAGTCCCGAATATCGCGCCATCTTAGCTGCAAGACTTTGCTTCACTCCCGACTCCAAAAATCCGCCTCTATGCATAGCAGGCAGTAATTCGTTCAGTGTGAAATTTTCTACCTCGGGTAATACCTCTATCAGATCTTTTTGCAACAAATCTGCAGGCAGCTTTTTATGGTACCAAGCCGTGGCTGCATAATAGGGCAAGCGTAATGCACTGGCAGTAACGGAACCTCGCTCTATTCCGAGATCGGTAGGAGAAACCTGAATTACCCCGTTCAGATACATCCAATAGTTGTCCTGTAACTCTAAGGCCAATCCCGAAACACGGGTAGTTCCATAACTTTCCCCAATCAAAAATTTGGGGGAGGCCCAGCGGTTGTACCGCGTCACAAATGTATTAATCCATCCTGCCAGATATTTGATATCGGCATTAATGCCAAAAAATTTTTCTTTGGGTACATCTTTGCGGGTGATCCTAGAATAACCGGTATTAACAGGATCTACATACACAATATCCGTAACATCTAGTATGGAATATGGGTTTTCCTTAAAACCGTATGGCTGTACAGGATACCCTTCATCATCTATATTCAGCAATACAGGACCGGTGTAACCAATGTGCATCCATACAGATGCGGAACCCGGGCCACCGTTAAAAGAAATAGTTATGGGGCGGGTGCTTTTATCTTTGATATCGGTACGTTCGTAATAAACAAAGAACAAACCGGCAATGGTTTTACCATCTTCATCCCAAACAGGCATTGTTCCTGCCACAGCTTTATAGGGGATCACTTTGCCATTAATTGTTGCTGTATGATGTGTGACTACAGTAGCATCGGGATCAAACCTCAAATCGCTGGATGCTCCTTTTTTATCATTATCAGAAGATATCTGATTGCCATTGGGGAATTGTGCCCAACCTGCACAGACAAATAAGGCTGTTGCGACCATACTTAAAAAAATGCTTTTCATCATAATAATACTATGCACTGATTATAACCGGTTCAAAAAGTAATATAAATTATGAAAATGATCCACATGATCCGGAGCTGAATTGCCAGCAAAGCCCATCACCGTACAATTACCTTTAGAGGCTTCACTTATCTGTTGCATGCCGCCGGGGCCCCATTTCAATACAGGTCTAATTTCAATATGCAACTGACGTAATAAATAATTAGCAGCTTCGGTGGTACTTACAAAAGTACCGGGAAAGATTTCGGAATGGGTAAATAAAAATTTCTTCCCGGAATGAAGATTTGCTGCTTCGGCGGCAAATTGCACAAAGGGACGCAAACTTATGGAGTCGATCGAGCCACCTTCAGCAAGCACTTTACGTTCGGGAATATAACTAGCGTGCAAGCCATCCAGCAACAGTACGGCATGAACTTTATTAAAAAGCCGCTCTTCCTGTAAAATACTTCTAATGGCTCCGTAACCCGCACTAAAGCCGCTCAATAACAGCCTTTGTCTTTGAAATAGATGGCCATAATGTTTCGAGAGGGCCGTTACGATAGCTCTCTCCAGTTGTTCAAGCAAGGCTGCATTTTTGAACTCATTAGCATACACACCCGATCCTGAGCCCAAATTGATTACGGCTGCAACTACGTTGCCTTTGTATTGCTCTGCTGCGTAGGCTACAACATAAGGCAAGCCATGAAAGTGAATTAACAGGTCTGCCGAAGAAGTTTGCTGCAACTTCTTCGGCACATATACCGTAACCGGCTTGGATAAAATGCTGTCTAGCGTAATTACGGTTCCTGTTGTTATATCGAAAGTAATGCGGTCGTGTTTACGCACCTCTTCCTTCATGGGAGAAGGATATTGAGCCATAGGAGGCGCACTTTGTCCTGCACAGCATGCATAAGCTATGATGCAAATCGCCATGAGCGTGTATTTTGATAAAGCACGCATAGCTTTAACTGTTGTTAGAGGGACAAAATTTATGATTAATCGAAATTTATTTTAACACGCCTAACTCTTTACCCACTTTTGTAAAAGCCGCAATAGCCTTGTCCAGATGCTCCTGTTCATGCGCGGCACTCAGTTGCACGCGAATGCGCGCCTGCCCTTTAGGCACTACGGGATAAAAGAAGCCGATCACATATACTCCTTCATTAAGCAATTGGTCGGCAAACTTAGCTGCCAGCACTGCATCATAAAGCATAATGGGCACAATAGGGTGGTCGCCGGGCTTAATGTCGAAACCGGCCTGGGTCATTTTTTCACGGAAATACTTGGTATTATACTCTAACTTATCACGCAAATGTGTAGAAGCCGAAAGCATGTCCAGCACAGCAATCGATGCACCCACAATTGCCGGGGCCAGAGTGTTACTAAACAAATATGGACGTGATTTCTGCCGAAGCATATCGATAATTTCCTTACGCCCCGAAGTAAATCCTCCGGATGCCCCTCCCAGTGCTTTACCAAGTGTGCCTGTAATAATATCTATTTTCCCCATCACACCACGATACTCATGCGTACCACGACCAGTTTTGCCTAGAAATCCGGAAGAGTGACTTTCATCCACCATAATCACTGCATCGTATTTCTCAGCCAGCTCAACGATTTTATCCAACTGAGCAATGGTTCCATCCATACTGAAAGAACCATCCGTAACAATAATGCGACTACGACAACCTGCAGCTTCTTGCAATTTGGCCTCGAGGTCGGCCATATTGTTGTGCTCATAACGGAAGCGTTGTGCTTTACACAGTCTTACCCCATCGATAATACTCGCATGGTTTAATGCATCGGAAATGATGGCATCCTGATCATTGAACAATGGCTCAAACACGCCGCCATTGGCATCAAAAGCAGCTGCATAAAGAATGGTATCTTCTGTTCCCAAGAACTCGGACAATTTTCGCTCCAGCTCTTTATGAATATCCTGTGTACCGCAGATAAAGCGAACACTACTCATGCCATATCCTCGTGAATCGATTGTGGCATGTGCTGCTTTTATAACATCGGGATGAGAAGATAAGCCCAAGTAGTTATTCGCGCAGAAATTGAGTACTTTTCTTCCGTTTACTTCAATCTCTGCTCCCTGCGGACCGGTAATGATACGTTCCGTCTTGTATAAGCCGGAAGCTTTAATTTCTTCCAGCTCATTAGCGATGCGTTGTACAAATTTTTCGTTCATATAGTATGGAATAAATAATGACTTTTGCGAAGTTATGTTTTATGTGAGTACAATAATTATTTACCGCTGATACCTAAAACACTCTATGGCTTTCTGGCTACCACAGCTTTTGTAATACTGGCATTACCAAACTTATTTTTAATATCATCTACCGCTTTGTACAAATTGAGCTTACTATCCTGATTGTTAAACAAATTCATCTGCATGCCATTACTCGCCAGCTGACTCAACCGCACTCCTACCAATCGCAGGGGGCGCCCTTTTTGATAAAACTTGTTAAAAATTTCCTTTGCCTTTTCAATCAATTCATCGTCTAGAGAAGTGTAAGGAATCGTTTCCTGCCTAGTAATGGTTTCAAAATCGCTATACCGGATTTTCACGGCAATACATCCGGTAAGTTTTTCTTCCTGTCTGAGGTCGTAGGCACATTTCTCCGTAAGTCGCACCAATTGAGTATGCAAAAAGTCAATATTGGTTTGATTTTCATGAAAAGTGGTTTCATGGCTGATGCTTTTCTGCTCCCATTCGGTTTCCAATGGGCTGTTGTCGATGCCATTGGCTTTATACCATAGGCTACGGCCCCATTTACCTAATTGCTGCTCCAATACTTCAATAGGTGTGTGTGCAATGTCCTTTATAGTATGTAAGCCCATTGCGCGCAGACGCGGTTCGGTTTGTTTGCCTACACCGTTGATTTTTTCTATCCCCAATGGCCATAAAAATTCTTTTTCCTTACCATGGGGTACTTCGAGAAAGCCATTGGGTTTGGCCTCGTTAGTGGCAATTTTACTGATAAATTTAGAAGAAGCAAGGCCGCAAGAAATAGGCAGGCCTGTTTTTTCAATAATTTCTTCTCTCAATTTACGGGTGTATTCGCTGACGTTGAAAAAGCGATCCATTCCCGTTAGATCGCAGTAAAACTCATCTATAGAGGCCTTCTGAAACAAAGGAACTCGCGACGCAATAATTTCCGTAACAATATTGGAATAATGCTGATAGTACTGAGGATTGCCTTTCAACACTATAGCCTGTGGACACAGCTTGAGGGCACGCGCCATGGGCATTGCCGAATGTACCCCATATTTTCTCGCCTCATAACTACAAGTAGAAACTACGCCACGGTTGACAGAACCGCCAACAATTACCGGCTTCCCTTTCAGTGCGGGTTGGAGCAATAACTCCACCGAAACGAAAAAAGAATCCAGATCAAAATGGGCAATATAGGGTTTCGGTGCACTCAAGGTGGCAAAATTAGGTGTAAAAATCGGTGTAGCGCTATACCTATTGCAGGCCTTATTATCTCTCCTATAGCAATTATTTACGATTGCGGATATATTTTTTCAGCATCACCATCTGACCTAGATGATAGTGCACATGTTCTACCTGGCCTTGAAAAGTTTTGTAAGCACTTGACTTCCCAGGCAATATAGGAGCAAACAATCCGCTATCATCATATCCTTCGATTACCGTGGCTAGTTCTTCGGCCGAATAAAGATTATCGCGCTTCAGTGCTTCCCACTCGGCTTCACTATTGATGGCAACTTTCATTCCGTTGTCCTTAGCAATGGGAGGATTAGAGTTACGGCCACGCATAGTTAGAATACGGTTCCAGTACGTAATATGATGTAGCAGCATGGCAATACTATTGGGAGAGAAGGGGGTAATGCTGCAGGCTTCTACCCAGCTGACGTCTTTTAAAACCTCGGCAATACTTACTTCTGTCCAATTACCACCACGATGCACATCAATTAAATGCTGTGCAATGTGTTGTTTGATATTCATAACAGAAAGATAAGCATCTTTAGGATAAATAAATGTCCAGTAGACCCTCAGGCAGGCTTACATACACTTTTTGGGCTTTATTATCTACCTTAATAAGGGTTTCTTCGTGTAAAGGAATCAATACTTCCTTACCATTGATTTCAAGACGACACAAAACCTGGTGGGGCTGTTCGATAATTTCTTGTATGGCACCTAGCTCTTCATCGTCGTTAATGATAGTGTAATGTAATAAACTAATGGGGGCGTTTTTAGCCGTATGCGCTCGAAAATCGGCCTCGGTAAGCCATACTTCTTTTTGTACCAGAGGGCGTGCGGCTTCCATAGTATTGATACCTTCCAGCTTGATGTAAGATTCCGAATCGGTTTTTACCTTGCTGGATTCGAGAAACCAGGGAATGAAACTTCCGGTTTTATCTTTGATAAAAACCGCTTTTAATCCTTTTAGTGTAGTTTTTTTACCTAGCACATGCTTCAGCACTAGAAATCCCTGTAAGCCATGTGTGGCTGCAAATCTACCTATACTTATGTAGCCGTTTACATTTTCAGTAGCCATACTGACACGTAAATATTTTACAAATAGCTTATTATCAGATTAATATTAGTATAAGGCAGTGCCTCTGATGATTTTAATAAAAAAGGCGGCCGGGAATACCGTTACCGCCTTAATGTCTTTGCTTCATAAGCATCTACTAAGCCTCTCCACCTTCAGCATTTTCTTCAGGGGCAGGAGTTTCTGCTTTGGCCTCAGACACTTTACGTGGAGCTGCGCTAGCTGCTGCTTTACGTTTAGCTTTTCTTTCTTCGATAGCTTTTTGCTGGCGTTTTTTGATAAGCTCTTCGTGTTCAGCACTCCAAGTTGTGAATTTTTGCATCGCTACGTTTTCATCAAAGAGGCCTAGCTTTACGCCGCGCAATAGGTGCTTTAAGTACAATACACCTTTAAAGCTCAGAATACGGCGAACAGTATCGGTTGGTTTAGCACCTTTGTTCAACCATTCTAAAGCTTTCTGACGGTCCAGTTCGATTGTAGCTGGGATGGTCAAAGGATTGTAGGTTCCAATTTTTTGGATGAATTTACCATCACGTGGGCTCCTTGCATCAGCAACTACAATGAAGTAAAAGGGCCTTTTTTTTGAGCCGTGTCTTTGCAATCTGATCTTTGCTGCCATTTTAAATAGAAATTTAAGGCGTTAAATAATAATTGTTTGCTTCCCTTACTATACATAAATGTACACGGGGGCTCAAAGGTATATAAACTTTTATGTTTTTTCAATAATGGAAAAATAAAAAATACACAAAAATTATTATTTTTTTAATATGGAAATGTAGCCTAAAGAGCCACCCATTTAAATATTATAAAAATACAACAATTGTAAATCGCAACTATTCTACTTCCTCATCTTCGGTTATTTCCTCCAAATGGCTATACAAATAGTTGTCCTTCACAAAATTGCACCAGTGACAATCGCTCTTCCCACAACCTTTGTAGAAATCTTTGTTCTGAATTCGCTCCCACACAGTTTTTATCTGGCCTTTTACAATATCCACATCCTCCGGTGATATAACAATCTTCAGCTTCTTAAATTCATCTTTTGTGTTGGGCTCGATGAAATCAAACTCGGTACTTACTACTCTCCAATCCTTGAGCTCGTAATTGTCCAATAAGATTTTATAAAAGACTGCCTGTCTCCAGTAATCACCTCCATCAGGGTTTTTCTCATCGGGAGGGTTGGTTTTGACTTTGGCATTATCGGGATTACCGGTTTTGTAATCCACCACATTTACATTCTTTCCGTCAAATTCCAACTTGTCGATTTTACCTTTTAACGGAATACCCTCTACAACCACCCCTTTTACATTCAGCTCCAGTACCACTACCTTATTCCATTCTTGTACATATTTTTCATAGTAGGCGGGTAAAATAATAGAGCCTTGTTCCATTCTTCTTTCGAAAGCCTCTCTGGTAAAACTTTCCCGATGCCGCTCCATATACCACTTGAAATCACCCAAAACGACTTCTATAGTAGGGAAAGCTTTATTTGGATCCTCTTTCATTCTTTTAAACAACCGCTCTAGGGCAAAATGTACAGCGCTACCGAATTCCGTAGCCTCATTCTTACCAGCAGGAATGCGCAAAAGATTTTGATAATAAAACTTCAAAGGACAACTAAGATAGGCGTTCAATGCCGTTACGTTCATCGCAAAGCGAGATAGCAAGCCGTCCACAAAATCATCTTCCAAACTATCCAATACCGGCTGCGAAGCGGCAAATAACAAATGCTGGAAAGTGAGCATCTGGTCATTACTGAATTGTGGTTTCTGAATTTCCAAAGGATGGGCGTCCTGTATTTCGGCGATAAACATAGATGGCTCCAATTCCCTGCCACCCTTATCCAATCTTGCATAAGAGATGTATAAATATTTCTCGGCTCGTGTAAGCGCAACATAAAATACACGTCGCAACTCTTCGGCTTCCTTTTCATCACCCACAGATGTAAACACATTGGGTGGGAGCTTGAAGTCTTGATTTCTTTTTCTTTTCTCTTCCCAGATAGAAGCATTACAACCGGCCAAGAAAACATACTCAAACTCCAGGCCCTTACTACCATGTGCCGTAAGCAGGTTGACGCCTTTATCGCTTCCGGTGACCTGCATCATGGGCAATGGTAGGTTTTCTTTCTGCATAATATCTATCAGTTCGACCAAACCGCTCAAACTCATATCAGGATTGCGGCGGTTTTCTTCCTTCACAAAATCATAAAAAGCGGTCAAGTATTGCATCAGCTCTATCTTCCGTTCGCTATTCATGATGTATTGCAAAACACCCGCATCACGAATGATTTTATCAAGCAATTGCTGAATGGTACTATTACTTACATCAGCAATCAGCTGCTCAAAAACTTCGGAACACTGACGCAGACTTTCGTTGAATGCTTCATCAAATAAAGTAGCTGCAGGTGTATTTGCTCTTTGATATAAAAGCTGACGCAATGAAATAAGCTCACCGCTAAACTTTCTTTGATTTACCTCCACATTCAGTTTGGCTATTTCTATAGGCGGATTTTTATAAAAATCGAAGTGTAGGATTTCAAATAGCAATTCATCGCCACTAAAAGGAATGTGATGCTCTGCATCTAGGTAGTAAAGAATATCCAGAACCTTTCTTATAAATGGCTCTTTAAGTAGATTAATACTACGCTTGGTATAATAAGGTATGCCTTTGTGCCGGAAATAATTCGCCAATTCCTCACCGTACTTATTCTCTCGATAAATCACGGCAATGCGGCCTGGCTCTACGCCTTGCTGTATCAGTGCCTCTATCTTGAATACAATGCCTGCCATTTCATCGGCCTGAGTATTGTACTCCAGAATTTCGGGATAATGTTGTAGGTGATTAATGGATTTATTGGCGGCAACCAAATCTTTACTAAGACCGGGCAATTGATTTACCAGCCGCTCAGTATTTTTTTCAATAATGGTTTTGGAAATATCCAGTATGGGTTGTGTGCTTCGATAGTTATTGGTAAGTACAATAGTTTTTAAATCGTGTATATACTGATTGGCAAAATCCAGCATGTTTTCCACGTTCGCTCCTTGAAAGCGGTAAATACTCTGGTCATCATCCCCTACTACAAATATGTTGGGGGAGTCCCAATACTCAATCAGTAGCTGTACTATTTTATTTTGCGAACCGCTTGTATCCTGAAACTCATCTACCAGTATATACTGATAGCGCTCCTGATAATCGGCCAGCAGGTTTTTATTTTCTGAGAAGGCGGTGATTACCCAGCCGATCATATCATCAAAGTCGTAACGCTTGCGTTGTGCTAAAATTTGCTGATAGTTGTCAAACTCATTTACTGCCGCACGCAGCTTTTCCATTTTTTCCACTTCGGCATAATATTGAGGTCTTAGATCCCCCTTTTTATGCTTTCCTCGATTTTGCTTATAAATATATTTTTCGTCATTAGGTAATGATACCAGATATTCATCAATTTTTTGAGAAAGAAACGCCGTTGTCCACCCCTCACGCTTCATCGCAGAAAAGAGATTACTCAACTTATTGGCTTCATAATATACATCACCTCTGTAGCGTTTCAAAGGATGATCTTTGGGGAATTGATCTATCAATTGTCTTAAGCACTCCACGCGTTCCAGATCCGAAATCGGATCGAGGGTATTTTTTTCAAAATAATCCAGATTATCCTGTATAACATCGTTACAGAAGGCGTGGAACGTGTAAATATTAATTTTATACGCATCGGCACCGATAAACTGCTGTAACCTTTTTCGCATGGCCACTACACCGGCATCGGTATATGTAAGACATAATATGTTTTGAGGCAGTGCATCGGTTTCTAGGAGAATTTTTCCGATACGGGCTGCCAGTATCTGCGTTTTACCGGTTCCGGGTCCGGCAATTACCATCACAGGACCTTCGAGCGTATTCACAGCATCGCGCTGCTGCTCATTGAGGTTACGATAGATTTCAATAAACTTTTGTTCCAGTTTTTGTTTTAATACCGACATACCAGCAAGTTAATTGAAAAGATGCAAAAACAGGCCATGCTACCTACCCTCTCAGCGAAGGATACACATAGCTATAAACGGAGCTGTACAGATTGTTAACTAAACAATGAAGTGAGGATGCCAGCAATGAATGCCATCGAGAAAAATATGGCCACTATAAACATGATCACTCCCCATATTCTAAAATATCCAGCCAAGCTATATAACGCTTTAACCAGCTGAGTGCGATCGTTATGTTTAAAGGAGTTTTTTGTAAGAAAAGAAAAACGAAATAAAAAATAAAAGGCCAGCAGACTTATAATTAATGATATAAATACCGACATGGACGAAGCGCTGTTGACAACCTGCGAAGCCGCATTATCCTCAAGCCCCTCTTCGCCCGCCGTAACCGGAGCTGGAGGAGAGGTTAAAAAAGCAATAACGCCTGTAATGGTTGCTAGTAAAGAAACAATGGCGGATATACCCGCTACCTTAGCAGTGGTTAAAATACTGTCTCCTAAAGGTGCCTGACGCGTTTCGTTCAACGGTTCCATCTGCTATATTTAGCTTAATAAGTTTGTAAGATTAATCAACAACTGAACCAGACTTAAAATAGCTGTCGCTATAAAAAATTTTTTCAGGAAATGGAAGCCCTGAGCCAATACAACACTGTTGCGCTCTTTTACTCCCTGAGTCAATAGGTGTGCTGCCTTATACAGATAATACAGGATTAACGCCGTTATAAAAAACAGCATAAAGAATCCTGTAACCAAAGCACCATAAATACCGTCTGTCTTTATAGGGAGTGCTGCAGCCAGCTGCCGCAAAATTTGAGCACCACTGGTCAGCATTACCACTACAATAAAAGTACCTATTGCAAATCCCACCGAGGTAATCAGCTTTACCCACCTACTGATTTGCAATACAGCAGAGCTCTCTTCTTCTAGGGGTTCCTGTTCTAAAATGTTATCGGATTGTTCTTGTTGTTCCATGCTTATAATATGGCCTGCGAAGATACTGCTATTTACCAGTTTTTAAACAGAGGCCTGTGAAATAACAAGTAATTATTGGGATAGTTCTGCAATTACCGGAGATATAGAATCGGTTTGACTAAGATTAATCCATTTCATACCCTGTTGTTTTTTAAACCAGGTCATCTGGCGCTTGGCATAACGTCGGGTATTTTGCTTGATTAAAGCCACAGCCTCATCGAGAGAGCATTTATTGTCGAAATAGTCAAAAAGTTCCTTATAACCTACAGTGTGCAGTGCATTTAAATGTCTATATGGATAGAGTTCCCGCGCTTCGGCTTCCAAACCCGCCGCCATCATCACATCTACTCTTTGATTGATACGCTCATAGAGTTCTTCGCGAGGACGTTCCAAACCAATCTGATAGATATTAAAATTACGGGGTATCCTGCCCGTGTTTCTGTAACTAATGATTGATCTACCGGTAGCTAATACTACTTCAAGAGCTCGCATCATGCGCTGCGGATTCTTCATCTCTCCTTCTTTTACAAACCAAGGATCGAGCTGTTGTAACTGCTCCTGCAACCAGCCTATACCATGAGTTTCATAATGGCTGATGACGTGCTGACGGATATGGTTCTCCACCGGCGGAATGAGATCCAGTCCGTCTACAAGAGCCTTAATATACAGTCCGGTTCCTCCGGTAACCACTACCGTATTATACTGCTGAAACAACTTTTTAAGCAGTTCCAACGCATAGGTTTCGTACCATGCCGCACTAATATCGTCGTGTATGCTGTGCGAGGCTATAAAAAAATGAGGTACTTGCGCCAGCTCTTCCGGGGTTGGCCTTGCCACACCTATATTGAGTTCCTTAAAACACTGCCGGCTATCTGCAGAAAGAATGACTGTATTAAAATATCGGGCCACTTCAATAGCGTAGGTAGTTTTACCTACGGCGGTAGGTCCGGCTATTACAATAATCGATTTTTGATGATGCAATTCCTTTTTTATATCAATGGTCTGATGTCTTTAACAATTATTAATCTTCATCTTGATAATCATCGCTAACATCTTCAAAACCATAATCTTCACCCTCTTCATCCTTTTCGTTAAACCCCTCGGCACCGCGCACCAGATCGTACTTCTCCTCAATATCCGCAAACCTGTCTCCTAGCAACCCTTTTGTACCATACTGCTTGGGCCCGATACCTTCCGAACGTACAACAGCGGGATAGTCCAAGCGGCTATCTTCGTCCTTCGCCACATTAATCAATTCTATCAGAAACCCCCATTGCTTATGAAAATCATAGGTATAGGTAAATTTCTGATTAGTATTACGTACTTCGGATCCAATAGTAGTCTCGGCCATCAAAAGGGGTTCGGCCTTATATGGTTTGTCGTATTTTTCCAGCGTTATTTCCCGTCCTTGTTGCCAGTTATCATTACTCCTGTAAAAGGTTGCCTGATGTTTGTTGTCAAACTCATACGCCTTCAATATGGCATGATGCAGATCCAAAAAGGTCTGCGTATGCTTAATTACCACATCCCTATAAATGCTCTCGTCTTCCTCAAAATATACCCTGAATTTAAAAACTGCCATATGCCGAAGGTACAAAGTTTCTGTAAAAGTAAATAAGAGTGCCTTCAATTTAAAATATCGTATGCGTTACTCCTCTTTGCTATAATACCCTAAAAAACAATGTGATTACAAACACCTTTCTTCATTGTCAAATAACTTCTTGTAGATTGATCAGAAAAGTCTGTAGCGCATCGATTGTTTTAAACGAAAAGAGGATAAATCAGTTTAGAAAGATATCCTGATCAGATAAATATTCGTCTTCTAAAGGTGGTAATTTTTTAATGAAACTATTATTGAGCGATACTACGGAGGAAGCCGAGTAAAGTCCGATATACTTATTACTGTAAGTATAGTCGATTAAAGTAAGCTTTACCAATCCATCAATAACGAGTTCGATATAATTACCGTAGCGAATAAGTTTGAAATGGTACGTGTATTTGGGATTAATGGTAAAAACATTATCCTGTAACACTTTAAACTTAAAGTTGGAGCGGATATCCGCATCGTTGAACCCCCAAGCACGTAGTTCCACATGACCGTTGATTACATCAAAAGCAAAATAGTATCCCGATCCTTCCTCATCCATGTCGGTTACCAATCCCAGTTTTCCCATTCCTTCCACCGATATCACACCTTCCCAAATAAAATCGTCTGCAGGTTTTTCAAACACAAATATTTCGTATCCGCTTCGAGAGCCCATCACCCAACGGTTATCTTCCTTGATAAAAGTAGCAGTAGGATTATTAAATAATTGTTTAACTGTAGAGAACTGATTTTGCTGTACCGCGTCATACGCCACCTCTTCCCAGTGATCGAAACTCTTCAATAAAAGCCTTCCCCTATCATCGGTGTCCAATTGCTTGGGAGGAAGAAACACCCGATAAGAATTAATCATGCCCGATGTATAGAAAAACGAATAAATCAATAATTTTCCGTTTTTGCTTTCTACTACCCGAGCGGCATAGTTCCCTTGCGGTAGCAAAACATTAGAATGAAAGGCATGATACTCCCCCAATATATCGCTACTGAACCAGTAACGTACTTTTACATCTTCTCTTATGGATGCAATAATATAGTGGCGCCCGTTCAACTGAAAGATACAGGGACACTCCAGATCGTCATACACCATTGGAAAATGTAGGGGCGGCAAATAAGTAACCTTGTTTTCATGATACTGCAATAGACCGATACATCCTCGGCGCGATATAGGCCCATGCGATACTCGGGCACATACCAGAAAATAAGTCTGATTGTTATAATCGAAACGAAACGGATCTCTAAAACTTAACCACTTACGAGGATTGTTTTCTACACTTTCATAATAAGGACCCTTGGACTCGATGGGGAATACCCCTTCATTCTTTTTTTCCCAATGATATAAATCCTTAGAAAACGCCCTACCTATTAAGGAATTCGTTCCCCGGAGCTTTCGCTGCAATCCGGTATAATACATTTCAAATCCATCGGCGGTTTTATATACATGCATCGTCCACAGCATATCATCATCCCATTCACCGGGATCGCCTACAAATAGCGCATTTTTTACACGCTTCCAGGATATACAATCTTTGGAAACGGCATGCGCGATGTAATCATGATTGGGAATAATGAGATGAAAAAGATGATAGACGCCGTTGTGCAGTATAATAGTTACATCGCCTATTTCCCAGTCACTAAAACCAGAACCGGAATAAAAACGTCTTTGGATTTGCTGCATTTCCGATAAAAATACTTATATTCCACCTATCCTCAAACACTTATCCGTAGATATGAAAGAGTATTATATACAATTATTTAGCCCTCACGGACTTATCCGCTATAAGAACCCAGAGATCGGTAGAGACAAAGACACAGGTGGGCAAGTGAAATATGTTTTAGAATTATTGGAAGCTTTATCACTGCATCCTCAAGTTAGAAAAGTAGATTTATTCACCCGCCGAATTTCCGATAGACGCGTCTCCACATCGTATAGTCAGCCTATTGAAATTGTAAATGAAAAAGCAAGAATAATAAGGATCGAATGCGGAGGCAGCACTTATAAGGAAAAAGAGCAACTCTGGGATCATCTGGATGAATTTATTAACAACACTATTCGCTTTAATGAAGAAGAAGATGATTTTCCGGATATATTGCACGGGCATTATGCCGATGGCAATTACATAGCTTGCGAACTTAGCAAGATATTCTCACTGCCCTTTATTGCAACGGGACACTCATTAGGCCGCAACAAGAAAAACATTCTCCTCAGTCAAGGATGGACGGAAAAGAAAATCAATGACAAGTTCAATATGGAAAAAAGAATCAGGGTAGAGGAGAATATTCTGGAACAAGCCGACATGATTATCACCAGTACCCAACATGAAATCAACACCCAGTATAAGGACTATCATAATAAACATAAGGCTACATTTAAAGTCAATCCCCCTGGTATCAACACCGATGTTTTCTACCCTTATTACCGCCTGGAAATGCCCTCATTTACTATGACCATTGAGCAAGAACAGGCATTACACAGAATTAATTCTGAAATTGAACGTTTTCTTTTTAATGCAGAGAAGCCTCTTATTCTATCCATTGGCCGTGCCGATAAGCGAAAAAATTTTGAATCGCTAATTACCAGCTATGGGCAAGATAAAGAATTACAAGCCATGGCCAATCTAGCCATTTTTGCGGGTGTTCGAAAAGATATTACGGAAATGCCGGATGATGAAAAAGAAATACTGACCAATCTGCTACTGCTGATGGATAAGTATGACTTATACGGAAAGATGGCTTTACCAAAGAAAAATGATCCTAGCAGAGAGGTTCCCGAAATTTATCGCATAGCAGCACGTAAGAAAGGTGTGTTTGTAAATGCTACTCCCGGAGAAAACTTTGGACTCACAATAATCGAAGCAGCTGCTTGTGGTTTACCTATTGTAGCCTCACCCACCGGTGGTCCTAAGGAAATTGTAGAATCGGCACAAAACGGTATTCTGGTGGATGTAGAAGATACCGAAGCTATCGCACATGCTATTAAAAAAATTATTGCCGATGAAACACTCTGGGAGCAATACTCAGCAAACGGTGTGAAAGCCGGAGCCGAGGATTATACCTGGAAAAAACACGCCGAACGGTATATTGCCGCTATCGATGAAATTTTTGCCCATAAGGCTGAAAAGTTCCAGTCTCAATCATCCTTTGGTAAAAAACTCTCTTCGGCCGAAGTTTTTTTCATCAGTGATCTGGATGGCACCTTAATTGAAGGAGACCGTAGCGAAGGCCTTGCTGAACTGATGCAATGGATACAAGAACATCGCGTGGCATTTGGCATCTCGAGTGGTAGAAATAAACATCTTCTCAAACAGGCACTGGCAAAACATCCACTACTGAAACCCGATATTATAATATGCTCTGCGGGTACAGAGCTTTATTATACTACTGAATTTATACCCGATCGTGGATGGGAGAAACATATTAATCATCAATGGAAACGAGAAGCTATTGTACAAACACTAGCTTCACTCCCTTACTTGCAAATGCAGGAGGAAGATGCACAGTGGCCTTATAAGATCAGCTACTATGTGTCGAACGATTTTGGCGATGACGAGCTGGCGCATATCAATAAGCTCTTGGATGATAGAAAACTTCATGCAAAGATTCTGCTTACCGATAACCGATTTTTAGACATCATACCTCGTCGTGCAGGAAAAGGTAATGCAGTCCGTTATCTCAGCTACAAATGGAAATTGCCGGTAGAACAGTTCTTTACAGCCGGTAATGGTGGCAATGATCTGGATATGTTACAGGGAAGAGTTAAAGGAATTGTAGCAGCAGATTACAGCAAAGAACTGGAGATTCTCAGGAACAAAAAAACCGTATACTTTGCCCAACAACCATTGGCAAAAGGTTTATTGGAAGGTATTATTTTTTATTCCAAGCCATCAGAAAAACAAAAAGAAAACACTTCCGAAAAAAAAGCAGATTCCAGAAAATAGGAATCTGCTTTTTTAATACTCCCGGTAACTTTTACAAGTAATATGCTACATCTATTTCGCCCAATTCACTTTAGCAGTCTTTACATCTCTTGAATTTCCGCCAATCATGATCTCAAATTCGCCGGGCTCCCAATCATATTTTAATTCGCTGTTATAAAATTTTAAATCCTCAGTAGTGATGTTAAAAGTTACTGTTTGGGTTTCTCCTGCCTTCAGCATGATTTTCTGAAACCCTTTCAACTCTTTAACCGGACGGGTAACAGATCCTACTAGATCGCGTATATACAATTGCACAACTTCTGCACCGTCGTATTTTCCTGTGTTGGAGATGGTAATACTTGCTTTTAAAGTTTGATTACCTTTCAAAGAAGTACTACTTAACTGTACATCACCATAAGAGAATGTAGTGTAACTAAGTCCATACCCGAAAGGATACAATGGATCATTATTTACATCAATATAATTGCTGCGGAATTTTTGAAACCACTGACCTTCGGCAAGCGGGCGACCGGTATTTTTATGTGCATAATAAATAGGAATCTGTCCCACATTCTGAGGGAAAGTCATGGTAAGCTTCCCTGAAGGGTTCACATCTCCAAACAAAACATCGGCAATGGCCGTACCGGCTTCAGTTCCTCCAAACCACACATTAAGAATTGCGGGTACATTTTTGTCTTCCCAAGTAAGCGTTAACGGACGTCCTGTAAATAATACCAGTACCACGGGTTTGCCAGTAGCTACCAGTTTTTTCAATAACTTCTTTTGTGTATCAGGAATATTCAAATCGGTACGGCTACTGCTTTCTCCGCTAAACTCGGCAGATTCGCCCATGGCGGCGATAATTACATCGGCTTTAGCAGCAATCTCCAATGCCTCCTTTGCCAGTTCATCCTCACTACGTGCATCGCGATTTAATCCTTTACCAAACATTGTAGCTCTTTCTTCCAAAGCCGGATCGGCAGTGAGGTTACTACCTTTGGCATATAAAATCGTTGCTTTATCTCCTAACACCTGTTTCAATCCAGCCAGTACAGATACAGACTTTTCATGCTGTGCGGCTACACTCCAAGTGCCAGTCATATTATTGGCAGCATCGGCCAGCGGCCCCACCAGTGCAATAGTGCCCGACTTTTTAAGTGGCAATGTATTATTAGCATTTTTCAGCAGAACGAAACTTTGTGCAGCAATCTGCCTAGCTATTTTACGATGCTCGGCTGTAAAGATTTCGGTTTTAGCACGATTTTCATCGCAATATTTATAAGGGTCTTTGAACAATCCTAGTTTGTATTTTGCTTCCAGCACGCGACGGCAGGCTGCATCAATCTCCGCAAGGGTTATTTTGTTTTCTTGTAAGGATTTCTTCAATGTTTTCAGAAAACCCTCTCCCACCATATCCATATCAATTCCTGCTTTTAACGCTAATGCCGATACGGTTTGCAAATCTCCTAAACCATGATCGATCATTTCATTAATACCGGTGTAATCAGTTACTACAAAACCTTTAAAGCCCCATTGCTTGCGAAGCACATCCGTTAGCAACCATTTATTAGCAGTTGCCGGAATTCCATCTACTTCATTAAAGGAAGCCATTACGCTTCCTACCCCTGCATCCACTGCTGCTTTATAAGGTGGAAAATACTCGTTATACATACGGATGCGGCTCATATCTACCGTATTATAATCACGACCGGCTTCGCCTGCGCCATAAAGGGCATAATGTTTTACACAAGCTAGAATGTTGTTTCGGGCTTTTAAATCGCCCTGATAACCTTTTACCATGGCTTTGGCAATCATGGAGCCCAGATAAGAGTCCTCACCATTACCTTCAGAAACTCTTCCCCAACGAGGATCGCGCGAGATATCTACCATTGGGCTAAAAGTCCATGCGATACCATCTGCACTGGCCTCGATGGCCGCAATACGTGCTGACTGCTCAATGGCTTTCAAATCCCAGGTGCAGGACAATCCTAAAGGAATGGGAAATACGGTTTCATAACCATGGATTACATCCATACCAAATAGCAACGGTATTTTCATACGACTTTCCTCTACCGCTACCCTTTGTATAGCCTTAATTTTATCCACCCCCTTAATATTAAATAGTCCGCCCACCAGTCCTTTTTTTACGCTGATACCAATATCAGAATTGGTAGCGGTACCGGTAGTAAACTCTCCGGCACTAGGAAGGTTAAGCTGCCCTATTTTTTCATCCAGCGTCATTTTGCTCATTAACGCAGTAATAAAACGATGCATCTCTGCATCGTGCTGTTGCTGAGCAAATCCGGTTTGTAATAATAAAATGACAAATGTTATAACTAATGTGATATTTTTTTTCATAGAGTGCAACTTTTCGCGAATCCATCAAATATTGTAACGAATGCTATCGGGCAGGTTTTTTCAAATAAGGTTTGATAGCCTTTTGCCAAATAGCATACCCTTTTGCGTTCATATGTAAATTATCTTCGACAAATATGTCTTTCATGATGCTGCCATCTTTATTAAACATTAAGGGATAGACATCAATAAATGCTGCATTTTTATCTTTTGCCAGTAATTGCTTAATTCTTTTATTGGCTTCAGAAAACTTGGGTAGCAAATGTTCCCTACTAGGGCTTGGTTTCATAGCCACATAAGCTAAAGGAACAGTAGGATATTTGCTTCTGATAAGCTTATATAATGTATTAAAACGTTCCATTACTTCATCCACTGAAGGATTATCTTTTGCCGCAAAATCATTTTCACCACAGTAAATAACTATCTGACGTGGATTATACGGATAGATGACTTCATATCGGTAGCGAATCAAATCTACCAGACGGGATCCTCCAAAGGCCCTGTTCAAAATTTTATAACCTGGGAAATAGTCATTCACATCTTTCCATTTGGTAAAAGAAGAACTACCTATAAACAAAATCTGATTGGATTCGGGAAAGGCAATGCTATCTTGCTGTTTAAATTTCTGTACATCTTTCCAATATGGAAAAGGCTGTTGTGCTACTGCGTTGTGTGCAAAAAAAATCAGTACAAAGAATACAATCCAGTTAAGTTTTTTCATACTTTATATTTTAATCAAATTATCCTCTTTATATATTAATATGCTTTCAAAAAATAATCCATTAAGGATTAATCCACCTTAATCACTTTGCTTCGCTCACTTACACCGTTCTCATTAACAGCTTGAATACTGAAGTAGTAAGTTCTTTTGGCATCCATTGCTTTCATCCAGTACTCATTATTACTATGCACCATAATACTCGTATAAAGTTTATCAGGATGCGTGCCATAAAAAATATTATAGGCATAAGCATTGTCTACAGGCTTCCATTTAATGAAAGCACTTCGCTTATCTTTTTCAGTTCTTAATACGACGAAGTCTTGAACTGAATCGGGACGCGCCCCATTGCCATGGCCAAATACCCTGAATCCACTCAATGCAAATTTACCTGTAGGCATGTAAATATTCTCAATTTTTATATAACGAGCCTGCACAGGTTTTTCGAGTTGCACATAATCATGAGGAACATCCTTTTTATTATTGCTCTTGTCTACTAGGAGATTCCACCTCTTTCCGTCAATCGAATAGAATAGTTTATACTGATGATACTGGTCGGTTCTTTTACCCAACCTGTCATCATCCACATCCTGATCTGCATAATTAATCTGAATAGCATATACAGTGGATATATTTCCTAAATCTGACTGAAACCACTCTCCCTTATTTCCCGTCTTAGCACTCCAGTAAGTTTTGATTAACTCATCCACAGCATTATTGGGTACATATGCACCAAGTGTAGACGAAGCCTGAACGGGTTTGTTATAATTTAGGAGCATCCACCCAGTAAAGTAAGGAGACAAACCATCTTTTCCATATTCGCTTTTTATATCGGGAGATGGAATGTAATGAGGGTAATCACCAAAGGTAGTATTGCACCACATCACATCATCTTCATCAAATCCCGTAGGCCATATTCCTATTCTGCGTTCAAAAGTATTTTTAACAGAGATTACTGTAGTTGCAACATGCCAGTATTGATTATAATTATCCTGAAAAGTAGCACCATGTCCTGCTCCTCTTACAAATCCACCTAGCTTAATACTTAGCGGATCGCTCTGTGCTTCAAACGGACCTAATGGACCATTTCCCGCCAGCAATCCATCCGCATAACCGCTGAATTCCGTACCCGGTGCACCGTATTGCAAATAATATTTATCCTTATACTTAGTCATATGGGTTCCTTCGATGAAAGGATCGAGAAAAGTATTATCCATATGCTCTCCGAAACGTTGCCATCCATAACGCCAAGATTCCAAGAAATATAGCTCTTTTCTGGCTCCTTGTGGTTTTAATGTTATTCTATCTAGTTCAACGCCATAAATAGGGTACACATTACTGCTTCCGTTGTACATGTAGAGTCGTCCGTCGTCGTCGGTAAAGAAAGCAGGGTCCCAACCTCCGATATCAAAGGAATCCACCAGCGGCTTCCATTCATTGCCCTTAGGATTTGTGCTCATCCATATGGTAAAATCTCTAGTATAGGTGGAGCCCATTACAATCATGGTATCGCCAATAATACCCACAGCAGGTGCGCACAGATCGTCATAAGTTTTATTCCAAGGTCTTAAAAAACTTCTGGAAATAAAGTTCCAGTTCAGCATATCACTGCTCCACCAATAACCCCATTGATTAGTGCTAAATAAATAATAATCCCCTTTATAATTTACGATAACTGGATCCGCTGTAGTACGATGTCTTCCCCAAGTACTGAAGTTTGGAATAGGTGTATATCCGTAATCAATGTTGATCGGATTACAATATGTCTGCCTTTGGGCTACAACTTCAGCACATGAAAAAAAGCACGTCAAACTCATTATCAACAATATTCCATATTTTTTCATAACCATCATTATTCGCTTTTACCTATGAAAGGATAATACTTGATATAGTCAATCACCATTGCTGCAGGAAAAATATGTTCATCTACATCGGGTCCTCCCCAGTTACCACCAATGGCAATATTGAGAAGCAAATAAAACTTTTTATCAAAAGGCCATGTGTTATAATCTCCTTTATGGTCGTTTTCAAAACTAAAGACTTCTCGATCATCGAAGAACCCTTTAATATAATCAGGCGTCCAGTCTACGCGGTACAAATGAAAATCAGAAGTTGCATTTGAAACTTTTTGCTGAGCTGTTTTTTGTGTACCCTGTATATGATTGTATGCAGCTGTATGTACACTAAAATGTACCATACCTTCATCCTTGCCTACATGTTCCATAATATCAATTTCGCCCGACTGTGGCCAACCTCCATAACTCCAATCTGTAGGGAGCATCCATATAGCAGGCCAGGTTCCTACTCCTGCCGGTAGTTTTGCTTTCACTTCTATACGACCATATAAAAAATCCTTTTTGTGCCGAGTAACTAATCTTGCGGACGTATAACGACTCTTAGCTCGTTGCTCTTTTAAAGCAATAATATGCAACATTCCGTTCCTTATAACTGCATTAGTAATAGCATCTGTATAATACTGGAGCTCGTTATTTCCCCAACCATTATCTCCGATATCATAACTCCAGATGGCAGTATCCGGCTGCCCATCTTTATTAAAATGCTCTTCCCATACAGGTTGATCCGCGAAATCAGATGCTCTTCCATACAACTTAGGTGGTGCTGTATTCAAGCAAGCGTTTGTCAACCCCCAATAGCAAAACAACAGAAAAACAAATCTCATTTCCAGCAATGCATTTTATAAAATGTAAGATACATCTAAATTCCCGACTCATCCACACTCATCAAACAATAAAAGCAGGCAAATACAATTTGCCTGCTTTGGAGAGTATACCAACACTAACTACTCATTCATGATTTGTTGTATTTCTGCTTGTGTCAAGACTTTGTTGAATACTCTGAATTCATCATAAAGACTTAAATCGGACTTATGATCCCAATATGAGAATGTAGGACCGCCCGAGCCAAGCTCGATGGTGGTACAACCTGACAACTCTAGCTTAGATGTATACGTTCCAGAAGCAACTTGTACTCCATCTACGTATATCTTGGTTTCGGTAGGTGAAATGGTAACGGTGATGAACCTCCATACACCTACATTAGAAGACATTGATGGAGTCTCAATCCAAGTTTCACCTGTTGAGTTTCCTACATTAATCTTTATCAACTGATTGGCCCCTTCTCTGAACAATCTGAAACCATATCTACGGCTTTCGTCATTATTAGCAATACTTGGATTCCCTACGACTACCAAGCCGGATCTGTCAGGAACATTATTCAGCTTATACCAGAATGCAAAGCTGATTTCGTTATTAGGACCATGCAGTCCTGCAAGCGGATAAGACAGATAAGCATCCGCAGCACCCCTATAAGCTGCCCCTACTTTTCCTTCAGAAACACTTGTAGTGCTAGGAGCTCCATTAATAGTAGGGTTTACAAAGTTGATCAAATCTTTATAGTCCCCTCCTGGATTGAACGGAACATATAAAGTTTCGTTGTCGAGGACCTTGTTGTACTTGGTAATATTAAATGTATAAGATTTTGTTGTGCTTTTACCAGACAAATCAGTAGCAACTATTTTAAACGTATGAGTACCCACACCGAGGTTGGCATAAGTATAGGTCTCTGATATCCCGCGATAATCTATAAAGTCCTCATACGATTTTAATAAAGTTTCATTCAGGTAAATATCCACCTTTGCCAGCTCAATATCATCCTTCACATCAAACTTAAAATCAAAATTAGCAACATCAGTAGTAGCCGGATATTGCACATCTGATGAAGGACTAATGATATTAATGGTAGGAGCAGACTCATCAGGCCCGGGATCTACCTTTGAAATGGGGTCGATGTATCCCTTCTTGCAGGCCATTAAGGACAGCGATAGCAGAATTCCTGCAGTTATATGTTTAAACACAGTTTTCATATATCAAATGTTTTATCATTTTTAAATAAGATTGGATTAATGCTCAGGATGCGTGTCTGCATATTGTTTCAGCAAAAAGCTTTTATCCAATGCCGCTAATGGATAAGGGAGGTACTTTTTATTCATAGCAAAAGTTCTACCATCGTAGCTCAACTCTGTTGTGTTTTCGAGGCGAATCATATCATAGAATCTAATTCCCCATTCCATTGCCAATTCGGCGTATTTTTCATCCATCACCTGTTGGCTTGTTACACCGCTTAATGCAGGCATACCAGCTCTGGTCCGTACTAGATTTACTGCTGCATCTGCGCTTCCTGCTCCTGCAGCGCCCCCTCTTGTAACAGCTTCTGCATACATCAACAATATTTCGGCATAACGAATACAGATGTAGTTTTTGTTGCTGGCATATCCTGTTCTTCCTGGAATGTTTTCTACTGAAGGCAGGTAATGCTTTCCACTAAAAAAGTACGCCCTCGGATTATCCAGAAAAACATCACCTTCCTGTGTAGTATTAGATACCCATCCAGGAAGTGTCGCATAAGCAGGATCTGCCTTGATTCTATCAATTCCAGAGGGAGTAAAAATGACACTCGTTTGCAGACGAATGCGCTCACCACGGCTAAGCATAAATTTGATATACTTATCACTTGGTTCATAAAAGCCCCATCCTGTAGTTACAGTACTTACAACAGGATTCCAGGCCGGAGGTCCGAAGAACGCACCCAGATAGTTGCGGCTTTCTCCCGAACCAGTATTAAAATCAGAATACTGCAACTCCAAAAGGTTTTCATTGGAAAGTTTTCCTGCAGTTTTGAACAGCTTATTGAAGTCGTTGTGTAAGCTGAATTTTCCAGAGTTGATAATGAGGGCAGTGGTAGCAGCCACACCGGGATAATCTTTCAACTCTTGCTGGGCCATTGCTTTTATCGCTAATGCAGTATATTTTGTTACACCTCCTTTCAGGTCGGTACGTTGATTCGGATGCATATCAGGCAATTTGGAAGCTGCATCATCCATATCCTCAATAATCCATCTCATGATATCTTCCTTAGGCAATACCTCAAGAGCAGCCTGATCGGTAGAGGCCACCTTGAATACACCACCCCAAGTTCTGGATAGCTGTAGTGTTATAAAAGCCCTCAACACTTTACACTCGGCAATGTACTGATCGATTAATGAGGCATTCACTCCATTTTGTTTGAAAATTTCCAATTGCTCCATCTGGGCTGTAATCTGCAACACATTTTGAAACATACCGTCCCAAGTACTATTCAGCATCCAATAGTTGGCATCGTAATTAAATAAATCGATATCATGATAGGGTTCCTGGTCATACGGAGCTGATTTTCCTCCACCAGAATTGACGTCATCACCTCTTACCTGAAGCAAGGCCAGTTGTTCCCAATAAAAGTTTAGAAAAGTGGAATATGCCCCCACCAATGCGGCTCTTGCGGCGCTGGGGTTGGTATAATCGACATCACCTCCTACTGTTTCCAACTCTCGGGGCGCATTAAGTTGCTTATTGCAACTTATAGAAAGCATTACTATGCTTAACAGACCTAATATGTAAATTTTCTTTTTCATTGGTTCATTTTTTAAATAATCGGATGAAAACTTTAATGCTAACAATCACTCATGGCTGATAACATCTTTTTCATCTTTTGCTACTAATATTTTTAGAACTTCACACTCCAGCCTAATGTAAATACAGCAGGAATTGGGTAGGTATCTAAGTCAACACCATCGAATCCCACTTCAACATTGGTAGATTTACTTTTAGACCAGATGAACGGTCTGTCTGCAGTAAAGCTGAAGCGCATTTCAGGAATTTTATCGTTTTTGGGAATGGTATACCCCAGCTGTACGTTCTGTACTCTGAAGAATTTACCATCCTCCAACCAGAAACGAGAGTTTCTCTGGTTCCAACCGGTTCTGTAACCTTCGGAAGAAGGATAGCTATTGGTGGTTCCCTCTCCATGCCATCTGTTTTCAGCCAATTGGGCATCAATATTTCTGCCTGCAGTTCTGAACACTTCGGCACGGCTTCTATTTAAAATGATATTTCCTCCCTGACCATAGACGCGAAGAGAAAAGTCAAATCCTTTATAATCCAGACCCAGATTCGCACCATAATAATAAGTAGGAATTGGAGAGCCCAGATAAACGCGGTCATTAGCATCCAGTACGCCGTCACCGTTCACATCCCTGAACTTGAAGTAACCTGGTTTTACAGTTCCGGGTGCTGCAGCATTTGCAGCTCTTGCAACTGGATCTGCATCTACTTCTGCTTGATTTTGATATACCCCTACTATATCCCAACCATAAAACACATCAAACGGCTGTCCTACTACTAATCTTTGTTGGAACTCAGCCATACCTCTATTTAGGAAAGGCTGGCCAGCCAGATCAGTAATTTCATTATGCAGTGTGCTGAAGTTTCCGCCGATAGTATAGCCGAAGTCATTTGAAATTTTACCTCTCCAGTTTACCGATACCTCAATACCACTGTTACGCATAGAACCCACATTCATGTAACTGGTTTCGCTACCCACCTGAGGTAATACCGGAATAGCAAGATTTTTTGTGTTTTTTACGAAGTAATCCACATCAATAGTTAACCTTCTACGAAGCATTTCTAGGTTAAGCCCTACGTTTAACTCTTCATTAAACTCCCATCCTAATCTATCTTCATAGGTAGAGAACATAAATCCATCCACTCTGGTATCGTTAAATACACTCCATGTAGCGGTAGCACTTTTAGCCCTAGCAACAGGCACGTTACCGTTTGCTAGGCGACCCCAGCCTGCTCTAAGTTTCAGGAAGTTGATAGCTTCTACATCTTGTAAAAAGTTCTCCTGAGAAACAATCCAAGCCACACCCACAGAAGGCAGGGTAATATCTCTTTGCTGGTTGTACTTATTAGCTGCTTCATTTCTTAAAGTAAAGTAAGCGATGTAACGGTTCTTAAATTTGTACTGCAAACGACCAAAATAAGAACGACTATATACACGGCTAGGCGTAACACCATCCCCTGCATCACGCGTTTCTCTTGTTTCGGGAGAGGTATTATTGATATACCAGGTTTGTTTGCTTTCTCTGGAGAAGGGACTTCCTTCATAGAAATAACCTTTACTCCATGAGTAGCTGAGTTTTTCATCTCTGAATGAGAAACCGGCCATGGCTGTAAGATCATGGTCGCCCAAAATTTTATTATAAGTGAGTACATTATCGAATGTATAGTTTTCCTCCAGCACATTGGAACGGGTAATGGATGAGTTGGCCAAAGATCTTTGATAAGCCTCATGGATATAATAAGGTAAATCCATCAGACGGTTATTATCGTTCCTATTGTTGTAAGAAAGACTGGTTTTAAAGTTCAGCTCTTTAGGAATAATATGAAAATCGCCATATACGTTTGCTGTTACTCTTCTTCTTTCTCCCAAACGATCGATATTATACATATTGGGAAAAGGATTCTGATGGTCTCGATAACCTATATCACGTGCAGAAGAGTAAGGAGCTGAGTATACAGTTTGACCTTCATAATTGGGGTCCAGCACAGGCAAAATAGGTACAGCATAATAAATTTCTTGCCAGGGACCGCTATCATCATAACGCTCACTTTTACTATACACCAAACCAGACCCTAAGGTCAGCCATTTCTTCGCTTTTGCTTCGAGTTTAAGTCTCAAATTATAACGCTTATAGCTATTCTTCATATTTAATATACCGTCCTGAGTGAAAAAGCTTCCTCCAACGGAGTAAGAGACTCTTTCCGAACCTCCATCAACAGAAACATCGTGGTTCATAATCGGAGCTACTCTTAAAGCTTCTTTATACCAGTCGGTATTAACATCTGGCAACTCAGGATTGAGTCGGCTACGTCCGTAACGCGCTATTGCCATGTTCACACTTTCGATTTCGGCGTTGGAACCCGACTCTTTTGCAAAGCGTACAAACTGTTCCGCATTTGCCATCTTAATAACATTGGTGGCTCTTTGCCATCCGTAGTATCCTGAATAGGTAATCGATGCATCTCTGTTATAGCGGCCCCCTTTGGTGGTAATCACTATTACACCGTTAGCGGCTTTATAACCATAGATAGCTGCAGAAGAAGCATCTTTCAAAATTTGGAAGTCTTGAATATCGCTTGGTGATAAAAAATCAATATTATCCACGAATACCCCATCCACAACGTATAGAACACTTCCTCCATAGAGTGATTTGATACCGCGAATATTGATTTCTGGAACATCTCCAGGACCTCCAAAACTGCTGATTTGTACACCCGTTACATTACCTTGTACTGCATTCAACAAAGCACCATTTGGAGTTTTTTGCAACGTCTCCGGAGAAACGGTAGCAATGGAACTGGTTACATCTCCCTTGCGGGCGGTACCATAACCGATTACTACCACTTCATCCATTCTACCCTGTGTTTTCACCAAAGTAATATTTACTTCAGTTGCCCCACTTAATGCATACTCCTGTTCCTGATGCCCCACAGAAGAAAACACCAATACCGCATCGGCAGAAGGAACCCTTAAAGAATAAAATCCCTCAGCATTGGTAGTAGTTCCGATGTTGGTCCCTTTCACTTGAACGCTTGCTCCGGCTAAAGGCGTTCCATCATCGCTAGTAACTCTACCTCTGACTTCGATGTTTTGCTCTTGATAATACAAGGGAACAGTTAGATGAGTTACAAGAGAAGCTTCGGAAAGCTTCGTCATTCCTGTTAGACTAATAATTAGCATTAGTCTCCAAAATAGAATTGTTCTCATAGATAATATTTAATTTTTATAGTATAAATAAGCTCAGAAGCCACATCAGACTTCCGGTTATCGTTGTCCAATAGTTGAATTACTGTCAGTCTATTTTATTTTCATCGGATTATCCAGTCGCAATCGTATTACTTTTCATACAAGCTTTTGTTTAGGTACAGATACCAACTATCCGTTAACAGTTCTAAAACTCAATTCATATATGGACTGGTAAATCCTATTTTTTTTAATCCGCTCTGAACTTCCGGGATGCTCATAAATAAATTCCACAATAAACCTGTTCGATAATTTTCGATCATCACAACAATAGGTCCCTGATCTATAGCCAAATGCGATTCTGCAAACCAGTTTTGTGTAAGATTAAATGCATCCTTAAAGCCATATTCACTCCACAATTGATCTCCCAAATCGACATAAAAATGGCGCAATGCTTTCATCGACTTATCAGGCGTATAAGGGAATGCGGAAAGTGCTGCCGTAGGTGTAATAGTGCCATGATCATTGGTGGGCGAATGAGCATTGTAACCATTGTAGGTATCACTAGCTGTAAGTCCCCAGCAATTTTCGCCATAACCTTTAAATCCTTTAGGATTATCCACACAGTATGAATAATTAATCAAAGTATGGTTTTGATTTTGCTGCCAGTAATCGGCATACCTGTCTTTCAATCCCTGCGGACTCAGCCCTAAAAATGAATAGTGTGAGAAAAATAATGGCCCACCATAATCAAAACCTAAGGGAAGTACATAATTATAGAAAGTTTTCCCATTGTTGAAAAAACTGCTCTGCGCCCATCCTTTGTGATAAACATCGGCACTTACCGGATAACGTGTTGCAGATGCTGCTAACACATAAGTTATCAAACATTCATTAAATCCACGAATCGGAAAATCCATCGCCCAACCGTTATTAGGACTCCAATGCCAGTATAGTACATCACGGCCATCGCGTGTAAACCAGTTCCATTCTATATCATTCCACAACCCTGTGATGCGATTTCGCAATTCACTTTCTACTTTATTGTTCTGATTAAAATATTGTCTGGCGCATAATAATCCCTGAAAAAGGAAAGAAGTTTCTACCAAGTCAGCCCCATCATCCTTACGACTAAAGGGAATGGTTCTACCAGTTTCACCATTTAGCCAATGTGGAAATACACCGTGATAAGAATCTGCCTTATACAAAAAGTTAACCATCTTCAATAAAAAGCGAGCAGCTGTATCTCGTTCGATCCATCCACGATTCACCCCCACAATAATGGCCATTACACCAAATCCTGTACCTCCGGTGGTTACCACTTCATGTCCGTAATGGAACGCCTCATTGCTTCTCTCTCTGGCCATACCGCTTACAGGATGTGCAAAATCCCAGAAATATCGCAAGGTTTGCTTCTGTACCAAATCTACCAATGCCGAATCCGAAATGTTTTTATCAATCTTCAACGTGTACGGAATAGCATGGCTCTTTACAGCAGGTTTTTGTGAGAAAGACGAAAAACCTGTAACAATAAAAAGAATGCTAATACAAAAAATCCTCATCATCTTTTACAATTTTTATTATTCTACAATCCCGGAGCATTAAAACCCAGCTTCGATAATCCGTTTTTCACTTCAGGAGCACTCATAAACAAATTCCATAGCAAGCCGCTCCGATAATTCTCGATCATCACAATGATGGGTCCCTGATCGATAGCTAAAAAAGCATCATCAAACCATGGTCCATCATTCTTCATTACGTCGAGTGTAAACGCGTCCACAAAACCATATTCTTTAAACAACTTATCGCCCAAAACATAGTAATAGAAATGCAAAGCCGCCAACGATTCTTCGGGTGTGTACGGCATAGATGATATTGCAGCCGTAGGAGCAATATAACCTAGATCATTACTAGGAGAACTGGCAGCATAGCCTCCTCGGATGTTACTAGCCGTCAATCCCCACACCGAATCACTATAGCCGTAATAATCTTTAGGATTGGCTTTGCAATAATTATAATTGATCAACGTATGATGGCGATTCTGCGTCCAATAATCAGCATAGGCATCGCTAAGTTCATAAGGCTTTAATCCTAAGAATGAATAATGCGCGAAAAATAGCGGCCCGCCTAAATTAGGTCCCAAGGGCAAAGTATAACCATAATAAATAGTACCGTTTCGGATACCTCCGTTTTGCGCCCAACCATTATCGTATACCGACTTGGCGATACTATAATTTTCTGAACCGGCAGCTAACACATAGGTAAGCAAACATTCATTCCACCCTTGAATTTTAAGATTCATTGCCCATGAAACAGTAGGACTCCAGTGCCAGTATAACACATTATCGTTTTCCTTCTGAAACCAGTTCCACTGTACTCTGTTGACAATAGTATTGATATCGTCCCTCAACTGTACCTCCTCTGCCGTCATGCCATCAAAGTACTGTCGAGCACACAATAATCCCTGCACCAAAAAAGCAGTTTCTACCAGATCGGCGCCATTATCATTGGAACTGAAAGGAATCACCTCGCCTGTACTACCGTCTAGCCAATGTGGATACACCCCATGAAAATGCTGTGCCGTATTTTTCAAAAAAGCAATCATGGTCTGCAATCGGTGTAGCACCTCGGCTTTGGTTTTAAAACCTCGCTCTGCTGCAACAAGCAAAGCCATAATTCCAAACCCGGAGCCTCCAGTGGTGACAATCTTAGAATCATGCTTAGTACCTTCACGTATTAGGCCGGAAACAGGATGTGCAAAGTCCCAGAAGTACTTCAACGTTCTGCGCTGAACGGTATCGAATAAAGCTTCATCTGAAATCTTCGGAAACTTGCGCGAAGAATCCATCTTGGTTACAAAACTACCTGTGAAACCTCCAGTCATAGTTCCACCTGATACAGACTGAACATCCTGATTTACGATGATATTAAACCGGGTCAGGAATGACAGATTATTTACCGGCTGTAAAATGATGGCCGAATCATTATTAGAAAGAGCTTTATTAACAGATACCATAGAGCCTGTTGCAGTAACTAATGATACGGCATTCAGAGATGAGGCTGCTAATGGTTGCGAAAAGCTCAATTTAATCTGAGGTTTCAGACTAATGTTGTAACGAGCGTTATTAAGATTTACACCATCAACAGTAACATTGTTAAGGGTGGGCACCTTTGGGTCGACTGAGGGCGGCGGCGCTACAACATCACTCTTACTCCCGCAGGAATAAACAAGCAATGATGCAATAAGCATGCAACAAACAATACTATTTTCAAATCTCTTATACATATGCATCATTATACTCTCCCAAATATTTTTCTATACTTATCAGTTTTAAATTGCAATGGCTTATCGATTTATCGCATTCTTATATATCAACAACAGTAACCATTCACTACAAAAAATCATTTCCTTATATTTTAAAAAACGCTAACAGTCTTCTACTTTAATTCGGGTAGCCCGGATTTTGTGTCAATACGTTCTTACTTAAGTCAATCTGGGTTCTGGGTATCGGTAGCAATACATCCCTGTCATTACGAAAATTGGTTTTCCCCACAGCATGCAAAGTTTGTTCAGCAATGCCCCATCGAACTAAATCGAAAAATCGATCATGCTCCATAGCAAGTTCGGCCCTACGTTCTCGCCGAATAGCCTCACGTAACTCAGCCTGATTATCGGTAGTAATATCAGGTAATATACTATTGTTGCCGCCTCGTGCACGTGTTCTTACTGTGTTCAAAGCAGTACGTGCAGCAGCGATATTTGCCGCGCCTCCCAGTTCATTGGCTGCCTCCGCATACATCAATACCACATCAGCATACCTAAGTATCCTAATATTCATCCAATTACCTGATAAGGAACCTACGGTTCTTCTCATTACTGGACTGGTCAGTACTTTATGATTATACATGAGGTTAGGTAAACCAGCTGGTAAAATTTCTCCATATAGGGATATGGCACTATCGCCGGTTGTATACAATATTGTTCTTCTTCTACGCGGGTCTCCGGCCTCATACGAAGTATCCAAGTTGCGACTGGGCGTATACCACCCCCAACCCATATCCCAATTACCAGTACCTCGTACACCCATAATGGATGCGTATTGCACACCATTGGCAGTGGGAGTTACAAAACTTGCTGTAGCTTGTACCTCGAATACAGACTCGGAGCTGTTTTCACCTTCTTCGGTAAAGATTTTGTCGTACGGAGTATTCAAATTGTATTGACCGGATTTCATTACCAGGTCCGCGGTAGCCATTGCCTGAGCCCATTTCTTTTGAGTTAAATAAACTTTTGCCAGCAAACCGTTAGCTGCGCCCTTTGTAAGTCTACCAGGAAACTTTTCCGCATCCCAAGTAAGAGGCAAGTGTTGTGCGGCAAATTTCAAGTCTTCTTCAATAAAAGCGTATATCAGCTCTGGGCTGCTTTGGGGTACATTACTTTGCGCTGCAGGATCATCAAACACTTGATCGATCAATGGCACTCTACCAAACAAGCGCACCAACATGAAATAGCCATACGCTCTTAAAAATCTTGCTTCACCCTCTGATTGTTTTTTAATTTCTTCAGAAGCATTGACGGTGTTACTATTCCTTATCTGACTAATGGCAATATTAGCCTTGTTAATTAGATTATAATATCCCACCCAAAGCGTATTCACAAAAATATTGTTGGGTTGTACGGGAAAATTATCCATATCAATAGCATCAGCACCGCCATCAGAAGGGGTGCTTCCTTTATCGCCATCATCGCTTCTTATTCCTGTAGCACAAATGAACGCCTGACTATGCACATTAAAGCTTCGTAGCTCCGCGTATATTGCAAATAGATAAGTATCATAGGGGCCCGTACCACTCGGATAAGGATAAGTATCACTGGTATATTTTCCTTGTGGGTTACGATCCAGAAATCCTTTTTTACAACCTGCACAAACCAACGATGTCACTAAGAGACACATCATCAGTTTTAAAAAGCAAGTATATGTTATATAAGATTTCATACGATACTGATAAAAAACTAAAATGCAACATTCAATCCTACAGAATACACAGCAGGCACAGGATACAATCCATTATCAGCGCCTGCAGCAATAGGATCGCCTAATGGAGCTTCCGGTGTATATCCTGTAGTTTTTGAAAACGTAACAATATTCTGTCCGCTTATATATACCCGCAACTGTTTAATAGTTGCTTTCTGCAACAGTTTCTGAGGTATATTGTATCCTATCTGCAGCATCCTGACGCGTAAATAATCTCCCCGCTCCAGAAAGTAGCTACTAAACAGATAGTTGTTCCCGCGGGATGCATCCAATATAGGCTCTACATTGGTGCTACCTGGCCCATTCCAGGCATTCAATCGGTTCACCTCATAATTAAGTATTGCAAAAGTGGCGGTACGTCTTTGAACATACACTTTATTACCCGCAACACCCTGTGCTTCCACTAATACATCCAATCCCTTATAACCCACATTCAGAGCACCTCCGAAGTTATGAGGAGGAAAAGGAGTTCCCAGATAAACTCTGTCATCCGAATCAATAAGGCCATCATTATTTACATCTTCAAATGCGATATCGCCCACTCTGGATGTAGGAAGAACAGGCATTCGTTCCAAATCCGATGCAGTCTGATATATACCTATCTGACGGTATCCGTAAAAATATCCAATGGACAGCCCTGTAGCAGTTCTGTTTGCACCATTATTCCCTAATATTTCAAAATTGATATTATCGCCAATAGATGTAACCTTATTCTTGTTATAACTGTAATTAGCCGATATACCGTAACGAAAATCTCCCACTTTATCTCTCCAGCCTATGGTAACCTCAAGTCCTTTGTTAGCAATAGTTCCCAAGTTGGTTTTGTACGTATAATTGCCTGCAGTTCCTGGAAGCGTAATGTTCGTAATTATATCTTTGGTGGTACGATCATAAAAAGTAATCTCAGATGATAGACGATTGTTCAACAATCTAGCATCTATTCCAACATCGATACCTCTCACTACCTCCCAATGCAGATTGGGATCCGGAACATATTCGGGTGTAACACTCGGATAAACCCGATCTCCAAAAACGCCTGAACTACGTATAGTAACCCCTGGCAAGTATAGATGAGGTGGCAATCCCATACCGCTACCCACCGTACCCCATGCACCACGCAATTTCAAAAAATCAATACTTGATATCTTCTTTAAAAACGCTTCTTCGCTGAGGACCCAGCCGAGTCCTATACTGCCAAAATTACCCCACCGGTTGGCCTTGGAAAACTTTGAGCTCCCATCGCGTCTATAACTTAGATTTAGCAGATACTTATTGGCATAGGAATAGTTGACTCTGGCAAAAAAAGACATGAAAGCTTCTTCAGTTCCATTGCCAAGATTAGACAATGGATTATTGGGGTTTACGATATCGAGATACCAAAAGTCAGGATCGCGCGGAATATTCAAAATAGTATCGGTTCTACTTCCCCCCACTCTTGTACTACCTATAAACAAGGTAGTAAAACCAACTAATCCTGTAATATGCTGTTTGTTTACTTTCTTAAAAAGAGTGAGTGTATGATCCTGTTGAAATTTTCTCGTTTGTACCTGTTCTTGCGTTACTGAGGTTCTTGCAAGATTATTAAACGTTGTATCCGTAGCGCCTCCCTTTTCTCCCAGATTAATATACCGATATGGCAACGGTGTATAACCTCTTAAGTTATCAAAGCCCAAATCGGCATAGAATGAAGAACGCCACGTAAATGTTCTTAAGATTTTTGTTTCTGCAAAAATATTTCCGACAGCCCTGTAGCCATCTCTTATCACATTATTTTTAAACTGATTAATTCTTGCAACAGGATTAGCAATCTGAGCCCGTTGAAAGCTTGGCATGCTATAATATAAATCTTCGTCGGCTTGCACCGGAACAATCGGCGCCGCTCTTAATGCATAACTGATTACATCCGTGGTAGGCGCATCTTCCTTCCAGTAAAATCCTGTAACATCTCCACCTATTTTAATATTATCGGTAATACGTAGCTCTTGATTAAGACGAACTATTAATTTTTTATACTTATCATATTTCAACACCCCCTCCTGCACATTGTATCCCAGACTAAATAACGTAGCAGACTTTTCACTGCTATTCGCTACTGTAAGCGTATTATTATTAATACGTGCATGCTGAAAAATGAGATCCTGCCAATCTGTGTTAGCTGTGTAATTAGTATAATCAAATGCAGGCGCATTGAGGTTTTGCAACTGCATGTCGTAAAGCTTTTTAAATCCCTCAGCGTCGGTAAGTTTTATTTTGTTCACTACTTTCTGTATACCCACTGAGCTCTGGAATGAAACTCTGGTTTGACCTTTGGCAGCTCTTTTGGTAGTTACGATAATCACCCCGTTTCCTCCCTGTAATCCAAAGATGGCTATAGAAGAAGGATCTCTTAATACTTCGATACTTTCAATATCTCCGGGATTCAGATAGTCGATATTGGTTTGAAATACTCCATCCACCACATACAACGGATCGGAGTTCCCTGTGCTGTTTACCCCACGAATACGCACGGTAGGCGCAGCTCCCGCCCGACCACTATTAACAATTGTAAGTCCCGCAACTTTTCCTTGTAAAGAACTAATGGGATTAGTATTGGGCATTTTTGCAATATCGTCTCCTCCTATTGAAGTAATGGTGCCTGTTAAATCTCTCTTGCGCTGTGTACCGTATCCTATTACTACTACCTTTTCCAAACTTTGTGCCGCCGTAACCAGTGATATATTAAGATCTCTCCTATTATTAAGCGCTTCTTCTTTATAGTTATATCCTATAGATGTAAAAATTAGGGCAACATTCCCGTCGGGCACTATAAGTGAAAATCTTCCGACCGAATCGGTAGCGGTTCCTATGGTGGTGTTTTTTACCTGCACTGATACTCCGGGAATAGGTATACCTTTTTCATTATACACCAATCCTGTTACTTTAATATCTTTTTTTGCCGGATCCTCTTTAATCACAATGAGCTTATCCGGCAAACTATTAAAGGTCAACGGAGTGTGCATTACCAATTCTTCCAGCACCTGATTGATATTGGCATTTTTGGCATTCAACGTTATCTTGTTTTTCAAAGCCGGCAAATCATCACTATATAAGAATCGATAACCTGTCTGCTGTTCTATGGAAGCTAATACTTCAGCAATCGGCATCTTTTTTACCTGCAAATTGATACGTTCCTGCCCGATGATTTCTACGGGCAGATACAGCATACACATAAGTATCAATGCAAGCGTTAGTTTCATATTAGCAAGTCCTGCTCTCAAATGGAAGTAGCATTCTATCGAAATCGTTTTTCGGCCTTAGTTTTTATTAACCTTAACTATATCGAAGTGTGCTTCCATTTACAGTAAAAGTTTCTTTCATCGTATTATCTAGAACTAATGATAACTTCATCAGCCTTTATCTTATAGCTAAAAGATTTGGCCATTTGCAATGCTCGAAGTGCCGCTTCCAAAGATTCATTCTTAAATGATCCTGTAAAACTTAATTGCTTTACCGCATCATCTTCAAATACAAACTTAACCTTGTACCTGCGCGCCATTTTTCGAGCAATCTGCTCCAGCGATTCGCTTTTAAAATCAATACGGCCGTAAATCCAAGCTGTCTCAACACGTTCCTCCTCCTGAATCGTACTGTCTACAGATATTAACGAAATAACGTCCACATTATTTAAAACCGATATATACTCTTTTGTCAGTACTTTTTTCGGAATTACCATTTTTTGGTTGGGATACATCATAATTGGATGAAAGCGATCATCCTTATCTTTGGTCACTTTTATTAGTCCCCGATACAGGGTCGTTTGAATTTCCGTGTCCTCTTCATAACTTTTCACATTAAATGCCGTGCCCAGTACGTTAATATTAAGCTCATTGACGTGAACAATAAAAGGCCGGAGGGTATCCCTGACAATATCAAAAAACGCTTCTCCTACCAATCTTACCTCTCTGGTAGCTCCATTAAAATCACTTTCAAAAAATAGCTTGGAATCTGAATTCAACCACACCTTACTACCATCTGCCAACATCACAGGATCGGTCATAGGTGCGGCATTAGTAACAATGGGTCTGGTAATAGGCTCCCGCTCCCCACTGCCTAGTTTTAAGAAATAGCCTAGGCCTATAATGATTAAAACACTGGCAGCTGCTGCCCAAACTCTCTTAGCCCGAATTTTTCTTATTCTTAAAACATTATGCTCTTGCTCGCGGGAAGCCTTTTCCAGTATCCTCTGTACGGTACGGATCTCGGGCTCTTTATGTTGGCTATCGAATTCTTGTTTACTTTCTAATATTTGTAATAACCAGGCATACTGTTGCTGCAAATGCGGGTTTTCATGCAGATATTGTTGCAACAAATCTCGCTCTTCATTAGTAGCCTCATTAAAAGCGCATCTGGCCATTAATCCCCATATGTCCTCAGTATTGTTCATGTACAATCATCCCTTATACTATAAAGACTGGGGAAAACAGAAAATCTACTAAAGGCAAAAAAAAGTTTTTTAAAGAGTTTCTTTTTCTCGAGGAAACTTTATTGCATTCTTTGAAATACCCATAGCCTGACAGATACGCTTAACAGCTATAGCCATCTGTGCATCAATCGTATTGACGGATATATTTAATATAGCTGCAACTTCTTTATATTTTAGTCCATCTTCCCTGATAAGCTTGAAAATCATTTTACAACGGGGTGGTAATGCCTCTATGGCTGCGTTTACACGAGCCAGCATCTCGGAAGAAATTAATAAGGAGTGTGGGTCCTGATGTATCGCCTCGATAGATGTATTAAGATCATCGAAAGGAGCTGTAATCAACTTCTTGGCTTTATCGGACAAATAACTGAGCGTTTGATTTTTGGTAGCAATATATAGGTATACGGATATATTATCAATGCTCACTAATGAGCCACGTTTATTCCACAACTTCACAAAAACATCCTCCACCACTTCCTCAGCCATCTCCGAAGATTGCAGTATGGAAATAGAAAAAGCAGTCAGTCGCTTACTATACAATGTATATAGCTTTGCGAAAGCGGCTTCATCACCCCTATCAATCAGTTTTAATAACCCCTCCGCCTCTACCTTTAAACCTTTCTCCAGCATAGCAATCTAAAATATTTTATAAAGGTACACCTTTTTAACATTTCATTGTGACATCTTTAAAAATGGCGGATTGCCGCGTCCGAGTTAAATTATATTAACATCTTAATAGCTAAATTATAAGGCAATAACGCAAACCAATCCCGTTGAGAGTGTGTATATTTGCAAATCGGCTTGATTTTTGTAAATACGACCTTCTTTTTAAAAACTAACGACCTGTGGCATTAGGACAAACATTACAACAAAAGCTATTACAGAAACTTTCCCCACAGCAAATTCAGCTCATGAAGTTGCTGCAAGTTCCTACTGCTAATCTGGAAGAAAGAATAAAAGAAGAGTTGGAAGCCAACCCAGCCTTGGAACTTGATGAGGGACACCATAAGGACGAAGATGAATTTAATGATGAGTTCGCCTCGCAGGAAGAAGAAGCGGACACCTATGAGGAACAGGATGGTAGTGTCGAAGATTATGAAAACATCGACGTTACTGAATATTTGCATGATGACGATGGAGAAATTGCGGATTATAAAACCCGCGACGAAAATTATGGTGAAGATGATGACGAAAGTCGTCAAATTCCTATTAGAACAGAAGCCAGTTTTTACGATACCCTGGTTTCGCAACTCGGAATGCTATCCTTATCCGACACTGAAAGAAAAATAGCTGAACATATTATTGGTAGTATTGACGAAGACGGATACCTGCGCCGAGATTCACAGGCATTGGTGGACGACCTTGCCTTCCGACAAAACATTGACACAAATGTGGAGGAAGTAGATAAAATCATCGGCTTAATTCAGCAGTTCGATCCACCCGGTGTGGGTGCAAGAGATTTGCCGGAGTGCCTCCTGCTGCAATTAAGAAGATTGAAACAAGAGGGTAAAGATGTTGATACTGCTATACTCGCCATCGAAAAATACTTCGATGAGTTTACTAAAAAGCATTACGAAAAGATACAACGCGGCCTTAATCTTACCGAAGATGAATTAAAAGAAGTGATTCAGCAGATTGTAAAGCTCAATCCCAAACCGGGTAGCAATATAGGCTCTGTGAATAAAGCCGAAAGCTATGTGGTACCCGATTTCTTCATCATGAATAACAATGGTAAGCTGGAACTCACGCTCAACAGTCGCAATGCACCCGAGCTGCGCATCAGCGAGTCGTATAAAGACATGATGAAAGAATACAGCCGCGGATCAAAAAAAGACAAGCAACAAAAAGAAGCAGTACTTTTCATCAAGCAGAAAATAGATGCCGCCAAATGGTTTATCGATGCCATTAAGCAAAGACAGCATACATTGCTGGAAACTATGAATGCTATTATGCAGCATCAAGAAGAGTTTTTCCTCACCGGAGATGAAACAACTCTCAAACCAATGATCTTAAAAGATATTGCCGAAAAAACCGGACTCGATATTTCCACGGTAAGTCGCGTGGCTAACAGCAAATTTGTACAAACGGAGTTCGGCACTTATCGTCTCAAGTTCTTCTTCAGCGAATCTCTGAGCACCGATAGTGGTGAAGAAGTATCTACACGCGAAGTGAAGAAAATTCTGAGCGATATGATTCAGGCAGAAAGCAAAAGACATCCGCTGAGTGATGAAAAACTTACTGAATTACTACAAGAAAGAGGTTATAACATCGCACGCCGTACCGTGGCCAAATATCGCGAACAACTCAATATTCCTGTAGCCCGACTCAGAAAAGAGTTGGTATAAATTATTTTCCCGATTTAAAAAAATGACTTCGGTCATTACGGAACCGTACCAAAATCAATTGGGGTTTATCAAATAATACTAAGTTTGCAGCCATAATAATTATACTTAATAAGTTTTAATAAATATCAAAAACAAAGTATGTCTGTTATAGTAGTAGGCTCTATGGCCTTTGACGATATTGAAACCCCGTTTGGAAAATCCAATAAAATCGTGGGCGGTGCGGGCACTTATATAGCGTATGCAGCTGCCAATTTTATAAAACCCGTACAACAGGTATCCGTGGTGGGATACGACTTTCCCGCCGAAGAATTGGAAGAGATGCGTAGCCGCGGGGTAGATACTGCAGCCGTGGAAATTGTTTCCAACAAAAAATCTTTTTTCTGGGCTGGCAGATATCATCTGGATATGAACACCCGCGATACATTGGTAACCGAGCTCAATGTGTTGGCCGATTTCAAACCTGTAATTCCCGACAGCTATCAAGGCGCCGAGTTTCTAATGCTAGGCAACCTAGCTCCTTCCATACAGTTAAGCGTAATCCATCAGCTGAAGAATCGCCCC
Source organism: Chitinophagaceae bacterium C216 (assembly GCA_028485475.2). Classification (GTDB taxonomy): domain Bacteria; phylum Bacteroidota; class Bacteroidia; order Chitinophagales; family Chitinophagaceae; genus Niabella; species Niabella composti. Next base: position 983,541 of record CP144143.1, on the reverse strand, counting down.
AAATTGATTGTTTTAGACACCATGAACTTCTGGATGGATGTGGCACTGCCCGAGCTGGAGGAAGTGATCAGCCAAATTGATGTGCTGTTGGTAAACGACAGTGAGGCTCGTCAGCTTACTGCCGAATACTCGCTGGCGAAAGCTGCCAAAAAAATATTGTCCATGGGGCCCAAATATCTTGTTATCAAAAAAGGAGAACACGGAGCGTTGCTCTTCGACAGCAATAAAGTATTCTTTGCTCCTGCCCTTCCGCTAGAAGAAGTCTTCGATCCTACCGGCGCTGGAGATACCTTTGCCGGAGGTTTTATCGGCTATCTAGCACAGACCGGCGATATTTCCTTTGACAACATGAAAACTGCCGTAATTGCAGGAAGCGCACTGGCTAGTTTCTGTGTGGAGAAATTCGGAACCACACGTCTCAAAGAAATTACAAAGGACGATATTAGCCATCGCATACAACAGTTTCGCGAACTAACACATTATCAATCTTAATAATCATATTTACAATATCTTACATCCCAAAAGGCTTTATCAACACAGATAAGGCCTTTTTTATATCGGTAAATGCACAAAAAAAGTCGGTAAATAACGAAACAGGATACAACGTTTGCATGGGATTTGAACTCCTTTAATAAACAAATCGTAAAAAATGAATCAAACACAAAAATCCCCACCCCTGCTATTTTGCATCATTATGGATGTCATCGGCATGCTTTCCTTCACAATTCCCGGAGTAGGAGAGTTTTCCGATGTTATTTGGGCACCCATTTCAGCTATCATTCTGGCGAAAACCTTTGGTGGCGTAAAAGGAATAGCCGGTGGTATATTCAACTTTATTGAAGAAGTAATGCCTGGAATGGATATTATTCCCACATTCACGATTATGTGGTTTTTAACCCATAAAGTTAAAGCCAGTAAAGAGGCAAGTATTATTTCTGTGCAAGCAAAGTGAGCATAATAAAATGGTTATAGTTACTCCCGTATACCGAGACGGGAGTTTTTTATTGCAACTAATCCGAGCAGAAATCAAAAAATATTTTGTTGATTTAAATCATCGCTCTATTTTTGCGACCCATGATTATCAACATCACCATAAAGAAGCATACAAAGATGAAACGCGTTCTTCACGGAAGGCTGTGATTTTTGTATACGTATATAAAAGAAATTGAACAGGCCTTCCGTCGATCGGAAGGCTTTTTTTATAACAAAACCCACAGGGTATCTTAAAAAAACAGTATAAAAAATGAAAGTTGCAGTAGTAGGTGCCACCGGCCTTGTAGGCACCAAAATTTTAGAAGTACTTGCCGAGAGAAATTTTCCTGTTACAGAGCTGATTCCTGTAGCTTCTGAAAAGAGCGTAGGAAAGGAAATCAATTTCAAAGGCCAAAAATATAAAGTGGTAAGCATGCAGGATGCTATTGCTGCCAAGCCAACGATTGCTTTATTTTCCGCAGGAGGCGGTACCTCTACAGAGTGGGCTCCTCAGTTTGCTGCAGTGGGTACCACTGTAATCGACAACTCATCGGCCTGGAGAATGGATCCCACTAAACCATTGGTGGTACCCGAAATTAATGCCGATGTATTAACTACCAATGATAAAATCATTGCGAACCCCAACTGCTCTACCATACAAATGGTAGTAGCACTAAATCCGCTGCATCAGAAATATAAAATCAAACGCATCGTCGTATCTACCTATCAGAGTGTAACAGGTACCGGCGCAAAAGCTGTGGAGCAATTAATGGGAGAAAGAAATAAAAATACCGAATATCCCATGGCTTATAAATACCCCATTGACCTGAATGTTATTCCGCAGATTGACGTATTTACCGAAAACGGATACACCAAGGAAGAAATGAAAATGGTTAACGAAACCAAAAAAATCATGCGTGATGATAACATCAAGGTTACCGCTACTACGGTGCGCATTCCGGTAATGGGAGGACACAGTGAGAGCGTAAACGTAGAGTTTGAAAACGAGTTCGACCTTCAAGAAGTGAGAAGTCTGCTTGAATCAGCTCCGGGTGTTGTGGTAGAAGATGATATTGCTAATCAAATCTACCCGATGCCACTGAACGCACACGAAAAAGATGAGGTTTTCGTAGGACGTATTCGCAGAGACGATACGCAACCCAAAACCTTAAACATGTGGATTGTGAGCGATAACCTGCGCAAAGGAGCAGCTACCAATGCGGTACAGATTGCGGAATACCTTATATCTAACAATCTCGTATAAGCAAAAAATAAAAAAATAATAAAAGCCCTTTTCTTAACTGAAAAGGGCTTTTATGTTTGGAACAGGAAACACTTATTTATCCGCAGCTACGGCTTAGTTCTGAAAACCTGCGATAATCTCCTCGGCATGCTGCTTGGTCTTGGGTTTCAGAATAATTTTTTTGATGCGGCCTTGCTCGTCGATGAGAAAAGTGGTGCGATGCACTCCCATATACTTGTGACCAAACATCTGCTTCTCGCCCCATACACCATACTTTTCTAAAATTGTATGCTCTGTATCTGCAATGAGCGGGAAAGGTAGGTTGTTGCGCTCTTCAAATTTTTTATGTTTCTGTGCATCATCAGGGCTTACACCTACCACTTCTATACCATGTTGTTTTAATACAGAAAAATGATCCCTGAGGTTGCAAGCCTGCACCGTACAGGTAGGTGTGAAGTCTTGCGGATAAAAGTACAATGCCAGTTTTTTACCTTTATATTGTGCCAACGATATCTTATTGCCATTCTGATCTTTTCCTGAGAAAGCCGGAGCTTTCTGTCCTTCCTTAAGATGTGTAGCCATAGTACTCTACTTATACTTTATTTCTTTTTTTGAGTGGTTGTTTTGTTATTAGATGTACTTTTTCCTGAAGACTTGCTGCTCGCTGCAGACTTCGAGGTGGTGGTGGTTTTTTTGGTGGTTGTTCCGGTTTTCGATGCCGTTGTTTTTGAGGAAGTAGTCTTAGATGCCGAAGTCTTACTAGTTGTCTTGCTGGTTTTACTTCCCGTGGTTTTAGATGTAGCACTTTTTGATGGCGTAGTAGTTTTTTTAGTCGATGTAGCGCTCTTCGCACCGGATGGAGCAGTAGCTCCCGCTGGAGCCGGAACGCCGCGAACAAATTTCCAACTACGTTTTGTTATATTACCGGCAATGTCTGTAACGGTCACTGTCAAAGTATGTTCACCGGGTTTGATGCGATTGTCAAAATTATAAATCCAAGTGCGCCCCTTATCATTGGTAAATCTTATCCATTTACCATCCACTTCTGCCCTGAAATCAGCTATTCCGTAATTATCAGTAGGCGTAAACGTGATACGCTTTACATTATTCAAATTAATCACACTTCCCGAACCTAAAGAATTAATCGACGGAGGAACATTATCCACAAAAGCTTCAAATGTGCCGAAATCCCTGAACTGCGCCACCAACCACTCGCCCTTCCATTCCGCTTTTTTTACCGTAGTATTTTTACCTGTCCTCTTAATTACAATCCGGTCGCGGTTTTCCGGAGCTATAGGTTTGTTCGGTTTAATTTTTACTTCAAAATTGCTATGTACCGGAATATAGGTTTCTCCTATTTTGTGGGTGGCCGATACGCTATTGAGTGCAGCAGACGTGGAACTGGAATAGTTCGGATTCATTTTATCATATAAGGCATTCATGGGCAGTGTTACCGAAAAATGACTTTTCACTAGCGTATTGGTTCTGCCCGGCAGCCATTCATAATTTTTCACTGAGGGTGGCGTACCGCCATTGTTTTTGATTTTAAAACTTATAGTAGACAGATTGCCATTTGCATCGGCTACTTCAATTTTAATATCGTGAGGGTCAGTATCCTTCAATTCAATTATACCATTATTGCCTATGTCATAATAAACGCCGCTTAGGTCGCCAGGCAGTTTGGACACATGTTGCATCCAGCTGCCACCCGTACTTTGCATTTTATAATCAATATGAGCATTCATGTAACGGGTATCTACATAATCCACGCTGTCAATATAAAAACTGGATATTTCTTTACCATCCATAAAAAGACGGGCACTGTAGATACCATCCTGATTGTTGGTTCCATTTCGGGTATCATAGGCTTGAATGGCAAAACTTAGTTTAGTAAAATTGGTATTGATAACGCCGCCCGCTACTGTGTAAGCGCCGCTGGATTTTGATAATGGATAAATCGCAGGCGATTGGTCATAGACAGAATTGCTTCTATCGTACATCGCAATTCTTACAATGGTAGGCGGAATATTATCCACTATAGGGGTTCCAAATAGTGTTGGATTCAGTCGTTTCCCCGATTTGGTGTCAATAATTTCCCAGTGCACATGAGGACCTCCCGAACCACCAGTAGTTCCGCTGAAGGCAATAAAATCACCTTTCTTAACCGGAAAACGTCCCGGCGGAATTTTCAAATGTGTTACCCAGGATTCGGTTTTATATTGATGCTCGGTTACATATTTTTCCAAATCGTCTCTGAAGTCGTTCAGATGGCCGTATAGGGTAGACAATCCATTGGGATGATCAATAATAATCCATCTTCCCCAGCTTAGCGGTTCTATCCCCACAAATGAAATATAACCGTCTGCAGCCGCATACACATTCTGGTTTACTACCTGATTGGTACGCACATCTAATCCCATATGCCAGTGGTTGGGACGCAGCTCTCCCATATTTGCTACGATGTCGGGCTTTAAGCCGGTTACCCATCTAAAATAGTTCTGAGGATATTTAGGTTTTTGGTATAATTGGCCAAAAGCTACAACACCTGTCAGTAAATAAGCGAATAACAAAAAAAACTTCTTCGACATGTGCCAAAAATAGGCAATTGAAAATTGATAACGCGACAGTATCTATCTATGCCCCGTTTTTAACAATAAATTCAATGGGGCCAATATTTTATGTGATGAAAACTGAACAAAAATATCTTCCACAAGAGCCAACAAACAAACGTTCTGCAGCTACCCCCCCCATGCAAAAAAATCTCCCCTTCTCTTAAAATAATTTAAAAAACCTACCGCGCTTTTAGTGTCAATCCACTATTTTTGCGCAATTTGTTTTTTTTAGAAAAAGGGAAAAAAGTAAAATGCCTAAAGATCCTTCCATTAAATCAGTACTAATCATTGGCTCAGGCCCCATTATTATAGGACAAGCATGCGAATTTGACTACTCTGGCACTCAAGCCGCTCGCAGTTTACGAGAAGAAGGTATTAAAGTTATTCTGATCAATAGCAACCCCGCTACCATCATGACAGACCCCATGATGGCTGATAAAGTGTACCTGCTTCCTCTAACCGTAGAAAGTATCGAACAAATATTAAAAGAAAATGATATTGATGCGGTACTACCTACAATGGGTGGTCAAACAGCCCTCAACCTGGCAAAAGAAGCCGAAGATATGGGGCTGTGGGAACAATATAATGTGCGCCTGATTGGTGTAGACATTAAAGCGATTGATAAAGCTGAAGACCGCGAGAAATTCCGTCAGTGGATGATTGAACTGGGAGTACCGGTGGCAAAAGCTAAAACCGCAAACTCTTTCCTCGAAGGAAAGGAATTTGCACAAGAAATCGGCTTCCCGCTGGTAATTCGTCCTTCCTTTACATTGGGTGGTACCGGTGGAGGGTTTGTACATAGTAAAGAAGAGCTCGATGAAGCCCTAAACCGCGGTTTACAAGCATCTCCTATTCATGAAGTACTAGTAGAACAAGCTGTACTGGGATGGAAAGAATTTGAGCTAGAACTGCTACGCGATAATGCCGATAATGTGTGTATCATCTGTACAGTAGAAAATTTCGACCCCATGGGGGTACACACCGGCGACTCTATCACCGTAGCTCCGGCGATGACGCTAAGTGATACAGGTATGCAGCTGATGCGAAATACCGCTATCAAAATGATGCGCGACCTAGGCAACTTCGCCGGCGGCTGTAACGTACAATTTGCTATGAACCCCGTTACTGAGGAAATCATAGCTATCGAAATCAACCCTCGCGTAAGCCGTTCTTCAGCGCTGGCATCCAAGGCCACGGGTTATCCTATCGCTAAAATTGCGGCCAAACTGGCCATCGGTTATAACTTGGACGAACTGGAAAATCAGATTACCAAAACCACTTCGGCTTACTTCGAACCAGCACTGGATTACGTAATCGTAAAAATTCCGCGTTGGAACTTCGATAAATTTAAAGGTGCTAATGATACACTAGGGCTGCAGATGAAAAGCGTGGGTGAGGTAATGGCTATCGGACGCAGCTTTAACGAAGCCGTACAAAAAGCCTGTCAGAGCCTTGAAAATAATGCAATAGGCTTGGGGTACTATGGCAAAAGCCTGATGCACGCCGAAGAGTTGTTGGAATATATCAAAACTCCCAAATGGGATAGAATTTTCCGAATCAAAGATGCGCTGATGGCGGGCATTTCGGTAAGCACCATCTCCAAAGCTACCAATGGTATCGACAAATGGTTTCTTTCCGAAATACAAAAGCTATGTGTTATAGAGAAAAAACTCAGCGAACTGACTTTAGATACCTTAACGGTCGAGATACTCCGCGAAGCTAAAGTAAACGGCTTCAGCGATGCTCAGATTGCAGTACTGATAGGAGCTACCGAAGACAAGGTGTACGAAAAAAGAAAAACTCTCGGCATCCATCGCGTGTATAAAATGGTGGATACTTGTAGTGCAGAGTTTGAGGCAAAAACGCCTTATTTCTACAGTACCTTCGATGCTCCCAGCAGCTCCCTGGGCGAAAGCACCCTAGTACACAACGAATCCAAAGTTTCAAACAGGAAAAAAATCATCGTACTGGGTAGCGGCCCCAACCGCATTGGGCAAGGGATCGAGTTCGACTACTGCTGCGTTCACGGCTTAATGGCGATTAAAGAATCCGGCTACGAAGCCATTATGATGAACTGTAATCCCGAAACGGTAAGTACCGACTTCGATATGGCCGACAAACTATACTTCGAGCCTGTTTATTGGGAGCACGTGCGAGAACTCATTGAATATGAAAAACCGGAAGGTGTAATTGTTCAGCTGGGAGGACAAACCGCCCTGAAGCTCGCTGAGAAGATTAAGGATATGGGTGTAAAAATCATCGGAACCTCTTTCGATGATATGGATATTGCCGAAGATCGCGGACGCTTCAGTGATATGCTGAAAGAACTGGAGATTCCTTATCCCGACTATGGTACGGCCACTAATGTAGACGAGGCTATTGAAGTAGCGAACCGTGTAGGCTATCCGGTGCTAGTACGTCCTTCTTACGTATTGGGCGGACAGAGAATGCGAATTGTGATTAACGACGAAGAGCTGGAAAAAGCTGTGGTAAGCCTGCTGAAACATATCCCCGGTAATAAGATTTTGATCGACCACTTCCTGGATCGTTGTCAGGAGGCAGAAGTGGATGCTATTTTCGACGGCGAAAACTTTCACGTAATGGGTGTAATGGAACATATTGAGCCGGCCGGTATTCATAGTGGAGACAGCCACGCCATGTTGCCAGCATTTAACCTATCGCCCATGGAAGTAACTACTATGGAGCATTACGCCGAGAAAATCGCAAGAGCACTCAATATTAAAGGGCTTATCAACATTCAGTTTGCTATTAAAGACGGAAAAGTGTATGTGATAGAAGCCAATCCGCGTGCTTCACGTACTACACCGTTCATCGCCAAGGCATACCAAATTCCTTATTTGAATATTGCCACTAAGGTGATGCTTGGCGTAAAAAAACTGACCGATTTCAAATTCGAAAAGAAATTGGAAGGTTATGCCATAAAAGAGCCCGTATTTAGCTTTAACAAATTCCCGGGTGTGAACAAGGAGCTGGGCCCAGAAATGAAAAGTACGGGTGAAGCTATCCGCTTCATAAAAGACCTAAAAGATCCTTATTTCAGACAACTGTATAAGAATAGAAGCATGTTCCTAAGCAATAAATAATCGGCTTCTTAATATAAAAATGAAAAGTGCGGTATTGAAAACCGCACTTTTTTATTTCGAGGAAATATTAGCCATATCAAGCCTCTTTCCGAAAAAAAACTGTCATACTGTGGCAATGGTTTTATTTTTGCGAAAAATTCGTTCAGCATGTTACAAGTAAATGTGATCAGGCAAAATGTGCAGGAGGCAAAAGATCGTCTTGCAGTTAAAAACTTTAAAAACCTGGATCTGGTTGATAAAGTACTTGAGTTAGATGACCAACGTAAGAAGTTACAATTAGAGTTTGATACTACTCAGGCTTCCATCAACAGTGCTTCAAAGGAAATAGGAATGTTAATGGCAAAGGGTGAAAAAGAAGCCGCAGAAGCCAAAAAACAGGAAGTAGGAACTCTTAAAGCCAAAATACAACCCATAAATGAACAATTGGCCCAAACCGAAGCAGCCTTACATGAGGTATTGGTTCAATTGCCCAATTTACCTTCTTCACTTGTTCCCAAAGGCGATAGTGCTGCGGATAACGTAGTAGTACGCGAAGGAGGTTCCAAGCCGGTTCTACCTGCCGGGGCTAAACCTCATTGGGACCTGATTAAGGAATACGATATTGTAGACTTCGAAACCGGCGCCAAACTTACCGGTAGCGGCTTTCCTTTATATAAGGGAGCGGGTGCCAAATTGCAACGTGCATTAGTACAGTATTTTTTAGACTTTAATACCGAAGCAGGCTATACTGAATACCTGCCTCCTTTTATGGTAAACGAAGCTTCTGCTTATGGTACAGGCCAGCTACCAGACAAGGAAGGACAGATGTATCATATGCAATTGGACAACTTCTATCTAATACCTACTGCCGAGGTTCCGGTTACCAATATATACAGAGATGTCATTCTGAAACCAGAACAATTACCTGTTAAAATGACGGCTTATTCTCCTTGTTTCAGAAGAGAAGCCGGTAGCTTCGGTAAAGATGTGCGTGGCCTGAATCGGGTACATCAATTCGAAAAAGTAGAAATTGTACAGCTGGTACATCCGGAGAAAAGCTATGAAGCCCTAGAAGAAATGGTAGCTCATGTAGAAAAGCTATTGAGCTCCCTGGAACTGCCCTATCGCATCGTAAAACTTTGCGGAGGCGACATGAGCTTTACCTCAGCGCTCACTTATGATTTTGAAGTGTATAGTGCAGCACAGGACCGCTGGCTGGAAGTAAGCTCTACTTCTAACTTCGAAAGCTATCAAACCAATCGGATGAAAATTCGTTTTAAGGACGAGAACAATAAGACTCAGCTCGTGCATTCCTTAAACGGCAGTGCATTGGCTTTACCTCGAATCGTGGCCTGTTTGCTCGAAAATAATCAGAGAGAAAATGAAATAGTTCTTCCTAAAGTTTTACATTCATACTTTGGAAAACCATCTATAACAAAGTAAACTTGTTCCATATGAGAAAAATTGTCGTTACATTGACAGTCATCACATCTGTGTTGATTGCCTGTTCTCCTAAGTCATCTAAGAGTTCTGCCGCACCACAGGCTGCTGCAGAAGCTATTAAAGGATCTGCTAAAGCCGGAGCGACCATAATCAAGTCCGAAAAATGTACGAAGTGCCATAAGGACAAATCCGGGTATGTGCCAAAGCATACTTTCGAAGAGCAAGAAAAAGTAATTTTAGGAATGGCAAAGCGTGCAAAGTTATCCGAACAGGAAACAGCCGATTTGATAGCATTTGTTAAAGCCAATGCTAAAAAGTAAATATTTTAAATTAGATATGATTCATAAGTCCGGAAATTCCCTCTCCGGACTATTTTTTTGTATAATTATTGTCGCTGTTATTAAACTTAAACTACTAAATTTCGTCATAGGCAAAAATTGCTTGCATGAATACCTCCAATAAACTGAAAAATCTGCACTTACTCTGGCGAGCAAGCTTTGGTCCAACAACAGAGCAATTAGGCGATTTGACCCGGCTTACCCCCCAGAAATACTACAAAACCCTTGTTAAAGCCTCCGAAAAAGAACCTGCATTCATTAGTGTAGCCGACGATGCCCTAATTAAAGCTTATGAAGACTTGCAGGACCCCGAAAAAAGAAAAGAGTATAGCGAAATGCAGCGGCGTGACGTAAACAGAATGCAACTGGCAGCCATACGACAGCTGAATCTTCGCTGGTTTAAGGAGATGGTGACCACACAAGCACAGCTGCGAGAAAAAATGGCCTTTTTCTGGCATTGTCATCTTGCCTGTAGAAACAACAATGTTTTCTACAATCAGTTATTACTGCACGTTTTTCGCCAATACAGCTTAAGCGACTTCGGCACCTTGCTGAAAGAAGTTTCGAAGTCCGCTGCCATGCTTTACTTTCTGAATAATCAACAAAATCGTAAAGGAAGACCCAACGAGAATTTTGCACGTGAGCTAATGGAGTTATTTACACTAGGACGCGGACATTATACCGAAAAAGACGTAAAAGAAGCCGCCCGTGCGTTCACTGGATGGACTGCAGACCGCCAGGGAGCCTTTGCCTTTAAAAAGAGCTTGCATGATATGGGCAAAAAGACGGTTTTAGGACAAACCGGTAATTATACAGGTGATGATATTTTAGACATTTTGCTTAACCACAAACAAACTGCCAGGTTTATAACCCGCAAAATATACACATTCTTTGTAAACGATAATGTGGATGAAAATATCGTTAACCAACTTGCCGAACAGTTCTACAACACCGGTTATAATATCGCAGCATTGATGGAAACAATTTTTACAAGTGATTGGTTCTATAACCCGCAAAATATCGGCACAAAGATCAAATCACCGATAGAATTACTTGCAGGCATTCAACGCATGATACCCATGCAGCTGGATAATGATAATGCCTTGCTAAATCTACAGCGGATACTGGGTCAGCAATTGCTATATCCACCCAATGTGGCTGGATGGCCCGGAGGAAAATCGTGGATTGATAGTAGCACTCTGATGATGCGCTTACGTATACCTCAAATGTTTTATGATAAAGACGAGCTGAATGTATCGCCCAAACAGGATGATGACATCATGATGGGTAGAAAGGCTGACGGCACGGCAGCCGTACCCACCCCAGTAAGAAAACCTTACGGAGCCATCAACGCAAAGATCAACTGGGCAAAATACACGGCTCAATATAACAAGATTAAAAGAGAGATGCTACTGGATACGATTGCCTCTAATTTGTTTCAGACTGATGCTTCAAAAGTTAAAAACGTAGTAGCCAAAAATATTGATACATCCTCAAGGGAGGCTTTCATAAAAACAGCGACCATTCAGCTGATGAGTACTCCCGAATATCAGATGTGTTAAGGAATAACGATAGCCCTTAAAAAATAGAACTATGTTAATCAAGCGCAAAGAATTTCTACAAATAGGCTCGCTGGCCACAGCATCCATGATGCTACCCAAATTTTTAAAAGCATTTGAATCTCCAGCACTCGTTCCTCCGGGCAACAAGGTAGTTGTAGTGCTGCAGTTAAGCGGGGGTAACGATGGATTGAACACAATTATTCCCGTGCGGAACGACATCTATTATAAGCTACGCCCTACTCTGGGTGTTAAACGGGAGAAAACTCTCAAGCTTACCGATGAAGCTAGCCTGCATCCAGCACTTACAGCACTAAAAGAGCTGTACGATGAAGGCCATATGGCTATACTCAATAATGTAGGGTATCCTAATCCTGATCGCTCTCATTTCAGAAGCATGGATATCTGGCATTCTGCAAGTCAAAGCGATCAATACTGGAATACAGGATGGATTGGTCGTTATCTGGATGCCCAATGCAGTGGTTGCGATAAACCTACTTATGCGCTTGAAGTAGATGATGTATTGAGCTTAGCACTAAAGGGGAGTCAGGCCAATGCTATTGCAGTTAAAGATCCCAAAAGACTATACGGTACAGCCAATGAAAAGTTCTTTAGAGAAGTCCTGAAAAATCATAAAGACCATCATGATGAAGAGCCGGTAGAATATTTGTATAAAACCATGGCACAAACGTTATCATCGGCTGATTACATATTCAAACAAAGCAGGTTACACCCTACTAATGCTTCTTATCCTAAAACCGAACTAGGCAATGGCTTCAAGACGATAGCCTCACTTATTTATTCCGATATCAATACTAAAGTGTATTATATCTCTCTGGGGAGCTTTGATACACATGTGGGGCAGGATGCGCAGCAAACAAGGCTTTTCACACAAATGAGCGATGCCATAAAAGCTTTTACTGCCGACCTCAAGAAAAATAATCGTTTTGAAGATGTACTATTATTTACTTTTTCGGAATTTGGAAGAAGAGTTGCTCAAAACGCCAGCAATGGTACTGATCATGGTACTGCTAACAATATGTTTTTAATAAGTGGTGGGCTGAAACAAAAAGGCATTCTCAACGACCTACCCGATCTCACCGATCTGAATGAAGGCGATTTAAAATTTAAAATTGACTTCAAAAGCGTATACGCAACAATTCTTAGAAGATGGTTAAATGCCGATGCCGATAAAATTCTTGGAGCCCATTACGACATGCTTGACTTTATTTAATTCGGCACAAGATCGTTATCCGTCATAAGTGTAAAAGCAGCTCGCGTGCTTTCTGAAGCAAGGTATGCCTATCTGTTTCGGCACCTGCTATGCTATAGATATGAATATCCAACTCGGTAAGCAGGTGAAGGATTGCAGTTTGGCGAGCATCGGCAATCTTTTCTTTTTGCATTATGTCTCGGAGAGCATCCTTCGTAAACAACGCTACAGGCAATCCGAAGCGCTTCTCAAAGTATCGAATAATGCACTGCTTTAGTGTTATATAGAAATCAATCCCTCCATTATTCAGCCTGTCAAAAGCCGGTTTTAAGAAATCATCCACTGATAATTGCTCTAGAACAATATGCTCTCTTGATGAATATTTCTGCGAACTATTAAGCGAGACTATTCGTTTTTTATGTTGATTATATCTGATGAACAAGACAACAATGAGCAATAAAATCAACAGTACCCCTCCAACAAGCCATCCTTTAACTTGTTCACTAGCATCAGTAGCAATAACCTCATGCACCGCTTGGCCATTTTCTTCAGTTACCATAAAGGCAATTGGAATGTTGGTGATAGTTTTATGCCGGTAATCCACTATATCGTAGTAAGAAAACTTAATAGAAGGGATTATATACCTACCGGGCTTTAAGGTCTTAAACGGAATCGTATAGGTTATATATCCGCTACCATCCACATTCGATTTATCAATCTTAGGTGGAAAAGCTTGTACATCTTCTGGCCATTTAACTTCCGGCATTTTGATTTTATCAAAATGCCCTTCTCCGGTTAGGGTGATGATTAGCGCAGCTTCTTCTTGCGGCACTAACATCTTTTTTGAGAGCTGTACGTCCATCCTAAAATTGCCTACAATTTCGGATGCGTTAGGAGAAGCTGAACTAGGCACTCCGGTCGCTAATATTGTTAGCGGGACTGAAGCTATATTAAGGCTATAATAGCCATTGCTTAATGAATAAGACTCCTTTACACCACTCAGTAAAGGATCTTTGCGACCATTAGCATCTATCAATTTGACATTATTATGCATCACCAACTCATCTAGAACCAACTTTCCCGATCGCTGTGGTATCAACTGCACCTTTAGCACGGTGTGTACATCAAATGGAATTCGATCTACGGCTTCTCTAGATGGAACAGCGTCTGCATCTGTTTTGAGGTCTTTCACTTCAAAACCCTTAAAAGAAGGGTTCTTTATGACAGATGACTCTGAGTTGAGTGCACTATACAGCTTATAAGTAACAATGATAGGCTCGCCAACAAAACAATCGGTATTACTGGCTTCTACCTTTATGAAAAGATTGCTTTTGATCCTTTCATCCAAAGGAACATAGTCGTCATTTTGACCGTAAACCGAAAAAATAGGCAGCAGTAATAGTATTATGTAAGCGCAATACTTCATAAATGATGATGCAGCTTAAAGGTCGCCCAGCTGCGGTCTTAAAACAATATCTTCTACACAAGCCCCAATGGAAAGCTGAGCAGCAGTAAATATCATGCTGGCAACATCCGAGGCTGCCATTATTCTGTGATCCCTATTATCAAAGTCTCCCCACGAATCCGTAAGTACGGCACCAGGGAACACCGAGGTTACCTTAATATTATAAGATTTTAATTCTTCACGCAGGTTCTTGCTAAAGCCGTGTAATGCGTATTTGCTGATGCTGTATGCACCACCGTTGGAATATGCCTGTAAAGACGCAATCGAACAAATATTAAAGATATGTCCCCTCCCCTGCAACTTCATGGCAGGAACCAGCGTACGGGTTACATGATACGCGGAATATAAATTGGTCGCCATTAATCTTTCGAGTGTGCCATCGGGTTCATCACATACGGTGCCCGGTTCGTATACACCGGTATTATTGATCAACACCTCAGGAACCGCTTGATCCAGCACCCATTTGCCGAAATCCACAGCTTGTTTCTTATCGGATAAATCAAAAGCCTTGGCGTGGGCTTCGATATTATCGTATTTAGTAAGTAGGCGCTCCAGTGCCTTGTACAAATTCATTTCATTGACTGATGTCAGATATAGATTATATCCGTTCCGGGCAAAAATATCTGCGATAGCATAACCTATACCGCGAGAAGCACCGGTAATTACAACATTCTTCATATTACACGACTCTTTTTCTTTTTATGCAATAAATGTACCGTACAAATTACCGAATTTCAGAATTAGAATTTTTACTTTTACGGCATATGAAGTATAAGCATTTGTTTTTCGATTTGGATCATACGTTGTGGGATTTTGACACGAACGCCAAGCTTACGCTGCAAGAGCTTTATGAAACGCTTGATCTTCAACGAAAAGGAGTGGATGATTTTGAAAAATTTTATCAAAATTACCTCCACCATAACATGAAGTTATGGGAAAGATATCGTAATGGCTTCATAAAACAGGCCGAATTGCGCATCAAAAGAATGCGGCTCACATTGTTGGATTTCAAAATCGGAGACGAAGCGCTGGCTGAGACGATGAGTAAGCGCTTTTTGGAAATGTTACCCACACGTAAGGCATTGTTTCCTCATACGGTGGAAGTACTAGAATATTTGAAAAATAAAAATTATCAGCTACACTTAATCACTAATGGTTTTGAAGAGGTACAGCATCAAAAAATTGTCAACTCCAACATACATCATTATTTTGACAAAGTAATCACTTCTGAGGCTAGTAACAGTCTTAAACCCAATAAAGAAATTTTTGATTTTGCATTGTCTACCACAAAAGCGCACATTAAAGAGAGCATAATGCTGGGTGATGACCTCGTGGCCGATATCATGGGTGCCAGTAATGTAGGTATGGACCAGGTATTCATCAATCATATTGGAAAACAGCCTGACTTTACACCTACCTATACAGTAAAATGCCTGAAGGAACTCAAAGAGATTTTTTAGAAAAGCTTTGCTTGTTTGTCGGCTGTGCCAGCTTCTGGCATATGTGGTACCTTCAGCTCCAGTTTTAGGGCTTTATTCAATTTTTCAATAAAATATGCGGATAAAAGTGGAGACGAAACCTCCACGTTCTGGTGAACGAAAAAGTATAGTTGTTTCAGTCCTTCCCTATGCCATTTCTTCAAGCGCAATATCCAATCATCCAGCCGCTTTCGATCGATAGTATCGTCGTTACAGCCCACATAGCGAACAAATGCTACAGGAGTAGTTAATCGCATATGCATCATATCTCTGCGACCCGCCGTATCTACAATAATATTTGTCACTTTATGTTTCTCTAGCAGCGTACAAAACTGTTCCCACACGGCAGCGTCTCTAAACCAACTTTCATTGCGCACCTCTACTGCCAGCGGCATTCCTTTCGGAAATTCCTTAATAAAGATCTCTAGTTTTTCGTATTCCTTAGGAGAAAAGTTATCATGTAGTTGCAAAAAAATCATGCCTAGCTTTTTCTCAAAATTTGCCACCGCATTACAGTAGGTTTCCGTAAGCTTTCTTCCATCCAGTAATCTTTTATAGTGGCTAATACTATTGGTAATTTTAGGGAAGAACTTAAAACCTCCAGGTGTTTTTTCTTTCCATTTAATTACCTGTTCCACTGAAGGCATGTTATAAAAAGTGGCATTCAGCTCTATACTATTAAAATGCTGGGCATAATAAGCTAACTCATCCTTTACTCCTCGAGGATAAAATCCTTTCAAATCGGTTTTATTCCATTTGGCACAACCCACATATACCTCAAAGCGCTTACCCTTCGCACGTTGTAGTATGGTTGTGGTAGCTGGAGGATCTTTAGGAATAGAAAAGTCAATACTTTGTGGGTGTGGCACCTGTCCAAACTTCATAGTGGCTAACTTTAGCTTGTAGGTTATTTTTCATTTACCGTACCGGAAGACAATGCTTTCAGTTTATCCCACATTTCGGGAATGCGTTTTATCCAGGCAAGCTCTTTTACTTTAGTGCGCGCTTCGAGTGCCGGTGTACCAAAATATATTTTACCCCCATCTAGAGAAGAAGGAACCCCACTTTGTGCATTGATTACTGCGCCTTTTCCGATAGTAAGCGTTTTGCTAATACCTACCTGTCCCCACAAAATGACCTCATCTTCTATGACCACAGCACCTGCTATACCTACCTGTGCGGCAAACAGGCAGTTTCTTCCCACAACGGTATCATGTCCTATATGTACCTGATTATCTATTTTAGTGCCCTCTCCGATCACGGTATCACCTGTAACCCCTCGATCAATCGTACAGCCGGCGCCAATCTCTACAAAATCTTTAATAACCACACGTCCGCAGCTGGTCATTTTTTTATAATGGATTTCTCGATTGGTTTTCTTGTTATAATAAAACGCATCACCGCCAATTACCGTACCACTCTGAATAATTACATGATCACCGATAACACAATGGTCTAATATGGTAACATTGGGATAAATAACACAGTTTTTTCCTATTACTACATTATTTCCCAGATACACATTAGGCATCACTACAGATCCCTCCCCAACAACTGCCGACGCTGCAACAAGATCCATAGAAGGCTTAAATGGACGGTACTGTTCTACTATTTTCAAATAGGCCTCAAATGGTTCATCGGTAACCAGTAAGGCTTTCCCCTCGGGAAAGTCGGTTTCCTTATTGATGATGATAAAACTAGCTGCAGACTTTATACAAGTTTCATAATACTTTGGATGATCGACAAATACCAGATCCCCTTCTTCCACCATATGAATTTCATTAATACCGGTAGCATAGGCTTCGGTATTACCAACTAATCTTGCATTTATAAGGCGGGCAATTTCTTTTAACGCTACAGGTTGTTCGAATTTCATAAAAAACGTTTTATCAAACGTACAGAAAATTTTGCATCACGAGTATAGTACTTAACAGTATCCACTTATTTTCATTTGCAGCAATATATCCTCAACATTCTAATGAATAGCGTAGTATCACCTCACTAAACAAATAATAGAAAACTACATTTACCATAAAACAACGCACGGATGCAGTAATACATTGTTTTTTTTTCAATAAAAAAATCCCGACGATATGATACTAGTAGTATGGATACTATACTAGCTTATTCATCTAAACAATTTATAAACGGTCACTAACCTATCTTCTGAAACGCTTTATTCATGCATGTTTCAGAAACTTAATATACATGCAATAAAAACGTTCTTACTCATCATACATGATTGTGCCGTATAGAAGCGGGATGATATCCACAATCACTCTTATTATTTGTTAATAAAATTTTTGTCAAATTATTTTTATATCGTTAAAATAATATTTAATATTGTGTTGGGAAATTTGTTTCCCGTACTTACTAACCCATCAATATAAATATCCCTTCTTCCTTTGAAGGGATTTTTTTTCAACTATAAGCCAACGATTGAAACTTACTCCACTCATTAAATTTGTGTACAAGCCATATGCAAACGTTATCTTTACATTAAAACATAGTTATGCTGAAATCAATGACAGGCTTTGGCCGTGCAGAAAGAGCTATTGGAAGAAAAACATTTCTGATCGATATCAAGTCTTTAAATGGCAAACAATTTGATTTATCATTACGTTTACCGGCACTCGTAAAACCGTTTGAGTTCGACATCAGAAAGACTCTGGCAGAAGGATTGAATAGAGGAAGTGTGGATTGTACCATAAGCCTGAAAGAAACAGGAGATGCCACACCTGTGGTTATCAACACAGATTTAGCAAGAGCTTATTATCATACCTTGGAGGGATTATCGAAAGAGTTGGGTATGGACACATCCAACATTCTAAATGCGATTATTAAGTTGCCCGAAGTAATTACCCCCAGTAGTGAAACGCTTTCCGATGATGAGTGGCAAGAGTTACAAGGACTCATAAAAGAGGCAGTTGCAGATTTGAATAAGCACCGGGAAAATGAAGGCAGTATTCTAGAACAGGAATTACGTAAACGAATTGAGAATATTCTTTCCTTGCAAACCGAAATCACTCCTCTTGATGCCCAGCGCCAAGAAAATATTCGAGATGGTATTGTAAAACTCTTGGAAGAAAAGGTGGGAAAGGATAACTATGATGAAAATCGCTTGGAACAGGAATTGATTTATTATATCGAAAAAATCGATATTACCGAAGAAATGGTTCGCCTCCAGAATCATTGCAACTATTTCATGGAAATACTTGCAGAAAATACCGACATCAAAGGGAAAAAGCTCTCCTTTGTTTTGCAGGAAATAGGCAGAGAAATCAATACTACCGGTTCCAAAGCTTACGATGCTGCCATTCAGAAAATTGTTGTAATGATGAAAGACGAACTAGAAAAAGCCAAAGAACAGGTGTTGAATGTATTGTAGCAACTCCACAACTTGGCATAACTTTGCAATAAATAAGAAAAGTGCGTTACATTTTATTATTTCTTTCACTTGCAGTAACCATTATTTCGTGCAAAGAAGTTGTTGTAGACGAAAAGTTGGCAGACTTTCCTTTACACGAATGGCCTAAAAATATCCGGGCTGTAGTGCGGTATGATATACCGGATAGTGCCGACTATCAGCTATACTTTGTGATGCGGCATACATATCAATTCCCCTACAATAAATTGCTGGCCAAACTGGAAATTCAGAATTCGGCCAAACACATACTTTCATCCTACGACCTCACCATTCCTTTAACCGATAGTTCTGGAAATTGGGCAGGTGATGTAATGGACGATTTGTATTATCAGCGAATCAAGGTGTTACAACCGGTTCATCTAACGCCCGGTATACACCGCTTCGTACTGGAGCATCAGATGCGAGATTCCACCCTACCCTATATTTTAAATGCTGGCATTGCACTGGAACGGATCGACAATACACCCCCTCGTTAAACTTGTATGAAAAAGGATCTCAAAACCCGGTTAAAAAGAGCTACACGCCTTTTTTGGCTACTGCTAATCTATGTAGTAGCCGCTTTGGTATGGTGGTTTGTGGCTTTGGAGCTGCAAAACCGCCAAATGTACTCCCTTCAGTTATACCATCTAGAAACAACCGTATCTAGAGAGCAGCAACCCAGTTTGTATGATGCTGAGCTGGCACGTATCCGCGAAGGGCATCATCGCAATACCATTAAATACGCAGGTGAGGGTGTCGTATTTTTAGGACTGATCCTCTTAGGTGCCGCCTATGTATTTCGCTCTATTAAACAACAAATTCTTTTACAAGAGCAGCAAGAAAACTTCGTAATGGCGGTTACTCACGAATTAAAAACCCCCATTGCCATTGCAAAACTGAATCTGGAAACCTTACTCAAGCATCAACTGGATGAGCAGAAACAGCGGAAACTAATACAGATGTCGCTGGAGGAAACCAAACGCCTGGATTTTTTAACCAACAATATTTTGGTATCCTCCCAATTGGAGAACAAAAATTATAAATTAAATAAAGAGGAGATCGACTTTTCCTCGCTCTTAAAGGACCGGGTGTCGGAATTTTCTCAACGTTTCCCCGATAGAATTATTCACAGCGATATATCAGACGGAATTGATGTTTTGGGAGATCCCCTGCTATTGCAAATATTGATAAACAATTTAATAGAAAACGCGTTAAAATACTCAGAAAGAAAGGACCCCGTCACCGTCACACTGCGCAAGGAAAATGATGCGGTGGTTATGCGGGTAATGGACGAAGGCATCGGTATTGCAGAAGAAGAGCGGAGCAAGATTTTTTTAAAGTTTTACCGTGTGGGTAATGAAGCCACCCGTAAAAAACAAGGAACGGGTCTGGGGTTATACCTGTGTGAGAAAATTGCTAAAGATCACAATGCAGACATTTTAATGACAAATAACAATCCAAAGGGAAGTATTTTTGCAGTCAAATTCAATAGCTGAATTTCAGCCCTTTGACAAATCTAGAGCAGAATGGAAGAAAGACCATCAAATATTCTTTTGGTAGAAGACGAGGAAAACCTTCATGAGGCTTTAAAACTGAATCTGGAGCTGGAAGGCTACCAGGTCACCTCTGCTTATGATGGCAACGAAGCACTTCAAGCTGTAAAAAACGAATATTTCGACCTCATCATACTAGATGTAATGCTGCCCGAAATGGATGGCATTGCGGTAGCCGAAACCATCCGTTTGAACAACAACGAAGTGCCAATTTTAATGCTCAGTGCCAAAAATACCAGCGCCGATAAGGTGCTGGGATTGAAAAAAGGCGCCGATGATTATATCACCAAACCCTTTAATCTAGAAGAATTACTACTTCGCATAAAAAAACTGATTGAAAAAAATCAAAAACTGCAAGAGAAGAGCACTCTCGGCAATACATACTCTTTTGGAGGGAATATTATCGATTTTAAAGCTCAGGAAGCCACTACGAAATATGCCGGTAAGGTCCAGCTAAGCAAGAAAGAAACCATGCTTTTAAAGCTGCTTATTGAAAATAAAAACGAAGTGGTTCCCCGGGAAAAGATTCTACAGTATGTGTGGGGGTATAACGTATATCCCACCACCCGTACTATTGATAATTTCATTCTCAATTTCAGGAAATACTTCGAAAAAGACAGCCGCAATCCACGCTATTTTCACTCAGTAAGAGGTGTTGGATATAAATACACCGAATAAACTTTGTTATGGTTGCTGACATTCAGCAATCAGCTCCTCGATGCGCTTTCTTTCCTCCACAGTAGCAATTTCTTTTTGCAACGCCTGTTGGTAATAAGGAAGGGCTTTAGCGTATTCTTTTCTCTTAAACCAGTAATCCCCCACTATTATATAACTATTATAGAAGTTGGGGTTAATGGCGATAATACTATCGGGAGCAAGGCTTCCCTCCTCAAGTAATTTAGACTCTTTATTTCGAATAGATGCGTAGCGTCTAAAGGTCTCTGTGGTGATAAAACTGTCTGCAGGAATAGTGAGGGCTGTATCACAAATCTCCCTGTTTTCTTTCAGACCTTGTTGAGCAAAAACTTTTTTCAAGTCGTAACACACAAATTCACCCAGCTGCCAAGGTGAGGTAGACACCCACATTTTAAGCTCTTGCGGTTGAAAAACTACCGCATGATGTGCGATAAACTGATTAATGGCTTTTTCATTGCCCAAACCAATGTCCGCATCATCCAATCCTTTATAATCTCTAAGAACATTTACGGTTTTCTGCACCGAATTTTTTCCGTTCTGGCGTACTAGCTGTGTGAGTCTTTGATAGCGGTAGGCAGATGCACTATTCTCAATCTGCTTTACATTGAGCTCGCTATTTCGGAATTCATTACTCTGGAAATGATTGGTACAGAAAATTTCATTTTGATTGGGGTCATATACCGCTATGGAATCGGGAGTTTTTTCAATAATCACCGCCTTATTATCCGCTGCCGACCCTACTAAAAACGATTCGCTTACAAACATTTTCCGGCTTCGGGCTATAGCTACTGCCTCTGAAATATTTTTGGCATACTGAATAATTTCTCGGGCGACCAGACTCACAGGAGTCGCAGCTCCAGATGGAATTTTACTCTTGGCGGCATTGATGGTTACTGTAAGTCCTTTTTCATTCATACCGGATACTACCCCCACAAACCCAGCCCAAGTAATACTCGCAAACTTGTATCCCTCAGATGGGTTAACAAAAGCAATGATCTTATTTTTTGCAAAATCATCACCCACCCAAAAGTCAAAATTACGGCCGATAATAAGCGTGCTGTCTTCTGATGCGCTTCCCCAGGTACCAAAGGAGGTACATCCCACCAGCTTCATATTTTGAAGTGCATGCCCTATATCATGTGCTGAATGATAATTTAAAATACGCTGATAATTGGACCCGATATACCGGAATTCATCCGATGCGGAAAACGACACCCCATAAATCTCCTGCTGATACTCCGAATCCACATATTGAGGCAGTTCCTTATTAAACCAGCCGATAAAGTACCGCAGAAAACGCAGGTACAACGGGGAAGGAATCATTTTATGAATTTGAGCAGTAAAATACGATTCCTGCTCCTTTACCAACTCTTCACTTAATTTGCCATTTATGACGCCCCTTTCAAAGGGTTGTCCTTCAATATACATCTCATACAGACCCGCTTTATTTTTCCGAAACCAGTTATTTCTAATAACATAAAATCCAGAATCCAATTGCGCCCGTTGCAATTTTAGTTCAGAATAATTTCCTTCTACTACCGGCGGCCTGACTTTGGACACACGTAATAGGTAAATGATAAACAGCGCCAAGATGAAGGCAATAATACCTATCACCCATAAAAAACTTCGTAAAATTTTATTGCCTTTATGCATTTCTAATATTATCTATAATTGAAGAATCCTTCAATAACATTATGCAAGTAAGTGTGGCACTTAATGATGTACCCAATATACCGTGCAAATTTATGTTTTGGCCCGTTAAAAAAAGATTAGGAATTTTCGTCCGCGGACTTATCATTGTTTTGAGGGGGTCATGATAATCCTTTAAAATACCGTACATACTTCCTGTAGGATCCCCAATATAATCACGATTCGTGAGCGGGGTGGAAGTATAATAGCTTTTTATATTCTGCACAATATGCGGAAATCGATCACCCACCAAATTCATTAATGCTGTTGCTTTTTGCTTTTTAAACGCTTCGTAATTCGCCCCGCGAAATCCCTCTTTTCCTACCCGATTATAGGTATGTACCCAGGGGCTTACCTCCTCGTACCGCATAGGCGTTAAAACCGAAACCGTTGCGGCATATCCTTTACGATTTTTATCTTCCGCGAAATATAAACCGTAACCTAGTGGCCAATTTGGGAGCATATAATTATTTATGTTCCACAATTCACCTTCTTTGTGGTAGTAATAATTGCATTTTTCATAAGGGACAGTACCTTCCTTCAGTACCATATGCAACGAAAAAGAAGATATGCCCCCAGATAACTCCGTTATACGTTTTTTGTATACCTCTCCTATAAGACGGGAGCGGGTAATTTTCAATGTTACAGCCGGATGAATATTAGAAATAAAATAATCCCCATATAGGCAATCGCCGTTTTCCAGTTCAATATGGGTAATAACTCCAGCTTCTTCTACCATAGCCGTTACTTCACTATTTCGAAGAATATCCCCACCATGGTTTCTAATAATCCTACCCAGTATTTTCGCAATTTGCGAGCCACCCCCTACACATTTCCAACTACTTTCAATATAGCTATTAGCGATAAGTGCATGCATGTGGAAAGGAGTGGTATTACCATCTCCAGCATATAAAATATTATTTCCTGCCAGTACTGCTTGCAGTTTTTTATTAGTTGTAAAAGACGCTATAACCTCCTGGGCGCTTTCATTATTGCCTTTATATTCATGCGCTTCCTCCCCCCTTAGCCTCAGATTATATAAGGGAAAAGAAGCACAAACCTCTTTCACCTTATTGCAGTATGCAATGATATTATCCCGTTCCTGGGGAAAAGATGCGGCAAGAGTATTCACAAAAGCATCATATCCCTGCGACTGGCAGTAAACGGTGGGATCGTTTCCAATAAGAATTTTATCAAAACATTCATCCATCCGCTCGAGCTTCAGCTCCTCCATGAGCCCCACATATTTGAAAATCTGATAAAGATTCTGTCCTTTTTCCAGCCCGCCAATATAATGTACGCCCGTATCAAACAACTGCTTGTCGCGTGCAAAGGTTTGCAGATTTCCCCCCAGTTGCTTATTTTTTTCTACCACACACACCTTCATGCCTTTACGAGCAAGTAAGGCGGCGCACAAGAGCCCTCCGATACCACTTCCTACAACAATTACATTATATTTTTTATTCAAAATCACCACTTAACAAATTTCAAGAAAATTGATTGCTTTTTAACAAAAACGAATTATTAATTATTTCTAATTTTGCCATGTAATGAAAAAGGCGATTTTGTCCATATTACTCGTATGCTATGTTATGATGACCACCGGAGTGGTGGCTATCTCGCATTATTGTATGGACAGACTAGCCTCCGTTTCACTTTTTGTCTCTAGATCTGATAAAAAATGTGGCAAATGTGGTATGGAAAAAGAACAGCACGCCTGCTGTAATGACCAAGAAGCTTTCATTAAGCTGGAAACCGACCATAATAAAACTTCTTTTGTAGTACTGGAATTACCTCCCCTACAAAAGTTGCCGATATTAACTACTGATTTTCTACTCACTTCTTTATTCAACGGCTTCTATAAGCCAGAATATATTGACATTTCCCCACCCTTACCGGATAACGAAGTTTATCTGAAAAATAATGTTTTCCGAATATAGAATGTTTTACGGCAATTAGATGCGCTTAAGCTACATGCTTAAGTAGAAGCTCTTTTCAGCCTGATAATTATTATTTCCGTGAATTTCTTTCCAAAAAACATTCTAAATCACTTATAACATGAAAACATTTAGATTATTTACCCTTTCTATTATATGCTCCTTGATTTCTTTTGTAGGATTTGCACAAAATAAGACTGCCACTTTTGATGTTTCAGGCAATTGTAGCATGTGCAAAAAGACAATCGAAAAAGCTGCTAAATCTGCAGGAGCTTCCTATGCCAACTGGGATATGGATGCCAAAAAGCTTACCGTACATTTCAATAATAAAACTTCAGTTGAAAAAATTCAGCAAAAAATAGCTCTTGCGGGCTACGATAATGCCGGAGCCACAGCTTCTGATGCCGCTTATGATAAACTGCATGCTTGCTGCAAATACGAAAGAAAAGCAGCCAACGCAGATGCCGATTGCTGCGAAAAAGGCGAGGCCTGTTGCAAAGACGGTAAGGCAGACTGTTGTAAAGACAAAAAATCCGCCGCAAAAAATTAAGTAGCGTCCTCCGTTTTGTTAGATATATTCAGATAAATGTGTATCCTTCGGGATATGCATTTATCTTCTATCTCATTATTTAAATCATTACAACAATGAATCGTTTTATTATTTTAATAATCTCCGTTCTATGCTTCGGCTCTAATATACAAGCACAATTTTCAAAAGCGACATTACAAGCTACCGGGCTTACCTGCGCCCTCTGTAGCAATGCCATTAATAAAGCACTGGGAAAACTACCGTTTGTGGAGTCTGTTCAGTCAGACATTAAAAATACCGCTTTCAATATCCGTTTTAAATCAGGCAGCGAGGTAAATGTAGATGCTTTGAAAACGGCCGTAGAAAATGCGGGCTTTTCTATTGGTAGTTTAAAGCTTACCGGGAACTTTCAAAATCTGAAAGTGCAAAATGATCAGCATATCAGAATAGGAAATGCCAACTACCACTTTTTAAATATTAAGGATCAAGTTCTACACGGAGAAAAAACCATTACCATCGTTGATAAAAACTTTGTCTCCGATAAATTCTATAAGGTTGTAAAATCCTATAGCAACAAAGCGTGTGTACAAACCGGTAAGGCTTCGCACTGTTGCCCTGATGTTGTTACAGGCTCACGCATTTATCATGTCACTATATAATGTTTAACCCGGTTTCGCACTGCTTTCGTAGTGTGAAACCTTTTTAATTATTACCTCGTGAAATACATATTTCTGCTAGCTTTAGCAATGCAAGGAATGATTGCATTTGCTCAGGAGCTATACATATATACCGAACCAGCATCCAATATCCCCGCCAAAGCACTTAGTGCCAAACTCACGGCCACTTATGCCGAAAAAATGGACAATAACATAGCTCAGCGTTACACGCCGGCCATATACCTAGGGCTTTCTAAAAACATAATGTTGAAAGCTGCGGCCACTTTTGCGGATATGAATACCTCTTATTTTCGCTACGAGTCTTTCTCCTTATATGGAAAATATCGTTTCCTATCAAAAGATGAGGCGCACAAGCATTTCCGCATGGCTATATTTGCTGACGGGTCTATCAGCAGGTCTCCCTACCGTTACGAAGAAATTGCGTTGATGGGCGATAAAAGCGGTGCGGAAGCCGGACTTGTAGCTACACAGTTAATCCACAAATTGGCTATCAGTGGTACAGTAAGCCATACTCAAGTATTGGATAAATCCCGGTTTGAAAAAGGTGTCGATTACGAGCGACCCTATCAGGCTATGAACTACGCTTTATCGGCAGGCTACCTACTGTTGCCCCTCAAATATGAAAGCTACCAGCAAACCAATCTCAATCTATATGCCGAATTATTAGCACAGCAAACGCTCGACAAAAAAAGATATTATATCGATCTGGCTCCTGCAGCACAGCTGATTTTTAATAGCAATACCAAGCTTAATTTGGGATACCGCTTTCAATTGGGAGGAGATATGACACGTATGGCACGCAATAGTTTTCTTATAAGTCTAGAAAAAACTTTTTTTGAAGCCTTGTAAATAAAAAAAGCCTCGCAAATTGCGAGGCTTTAGTTTTTTTATGAAAGAACGAACTAAGCCTTTGCTTCTTCGTTACCTTCTTCTTTTGCTTCACCGGCTTCATCTTTTGGTGCTTCTGCTTGTGCAGGAGCCTCAGGAGCAGGTGCTGCATCTTCTTGTTTTGCTTCTTCAGCCACTGCTGTTTCTGTAGCAGCAGGAGCTGCTTCAGTAGCTTCAGCTTTTTTCTTACCGCCGCGACGACGTGTACGTTTGGTAGTGGTGGTTTTGTCTTCACCTACACCTTTACCGTAAATTTCGTTAAAGTCAACTAACTCAATCATCGCTTTTTCAGCAGCATCCCCAGGACGGAATCCCAGTTTAATAATACGTGTATAACCACCTGGGCGGCCAGCAACTTTCGGTGCAATAGTACCAAACAGTTCCTTAATAGCCTCTTTATCCTGTAGACGGCTGAATACTACACGACGCTGATGAGTTGTGTTTTCTTTACTCTTTGTAATCAGCGGTTCAACAAACACACGCAGTGCTTTAGCTTTAGCCAGCGTAGTCACAATACGCTTGTGCTTGATCAACTGACAAGAAAGATTAGCTAATAAAGCATCTCTGTGTGCTTTAGTGCGACTTAAATTTTTGATTTTGTCTCCGTGACGCATGACATGATAATTTGAGGTTCAACCCGGTAAACCGGGCAGACCGGTTAATAAATTCGGCTGTACCGTGTCAGGAATTACAGCCTACTTATAAAAATTAGAATAAACGATTAATCTTCCTTTTCAATTCCCAACTTCTGCAAATCCATTCCGAAGTGCAGTCCTCTTTCGTTCAGTACCTGCTCGATTTCAGCAAGTGATTTCTGACCGAAGTTTCTGAACTTCATCAAATCCTCCTGTTCGTATTGTACCAGCTCGCTCAGAGAGTTAATCTTAGCGGCTTTCAAACAGTTGAACGCACGTACAGACAGATCCAGATCCTCTAGCGGAGTTTTCAGAATCTTACGCAACTGTAAGGTTGATTCGTCCACCAGATCTTCCTTCTTCTCTTCTTTATTATCGAAGGTGATGTTTTCATCTGTAATAATCATCAGATGCTGGATCAAGATACGGCTGGCTTGCTTAACAGCCTCTTCCGGATGGATGGTACCGTCGGTTACAACTTCCATAATCAGCTTCTCGTAGTCGGTACGCTGTTCCACACGGGTATTTTCAACGCTGTATTTTACGTTTTTAATAGGTGTGAAGATGGAGTCTATTGGGATCAGACCAGCAGGAGCATCTTTCACTGCGCTTTCTTCAGCAGGAACATATCCGCGGCCTTTGCTAATAGTTAACTCGATATCCAGTTTTGCAGAGGAGTCCAGCGTGCAAATCAGCAAATCCGGATTCATTATTTGGAAGGACTGAGTGCCTTCGCCAATCATACCTGCAGTAAACTGGGTTTGATTTTTAATAGAAAGAGAAATTTTCTCATTAGCAGCTTCATGCTCCACAATTTTCTTGAAACGAACCTGCTTTAAGTTGAGAATAATTTCCACCACGTCTTCACTAACGCCTTTGATGGTAGCAAACTCGTGGTCAACGCCTTCTATTTTGATAGCCGAGATAGCATAACCTTCCAAAGAGCTCAGTAAAACCCTGCGCAGCGCATTTCCGATAGTAACACCATAACCTGGTTCTAATGGAGCAAACTCGAACTGGGCTTCAAAGTCAGAGGCTTTCTGTAAGATTATCTTATCAGGCTTCTGGAAATTTAAAATTGCCATATTTTATTTTTATAGAGTGAATGGTAAGTAACGATGTAAGTTTACAGTTGATAGATGCTTATGAACATATCCAGCCCATAACCAACTGCCCCTTCAACCCATATCCTTATTACTTGTTGTACAATTCAACAATCAACTGTTCTCTGATGTTTTCAGGAACCATTTCCCTTTCGGGATAGGTGATGAAAGTACCGGTAAAAGTAGATTCATTAAAGTCCAGCCAAGTGAATTTAGGATTCTTACCTTTTACGTTGCTGGTAATAGAGCTACGATTTTTGCTGGATTCTTTTAATGTAATCACGTCTCCTGGTTTCAGCAAATAGCTAGGGATATTAACCACCTCGCCATTTACCTCAATGTGTTTATGGCTTACTAACTGACGTGCAGCCGGACGGCTGGGAGCAAGACCTAAACGGAAAACAGTGTTGTCCAAACGAGATTCAAGTAACTTGATAAGGTTTTCACCGGTAACACCTTTACGACGGTTAGCTTCTTCGTAAGTTTTGCGGAATTGCTTTTCCAATACACCGTATGTGTATTTTGCTTTTTGCTTTTCACGCAATTGCAAAGCGTATTCACCTAAAGTCTTGCGTTTACGCTTTTCACCATGTTGACCGGGAGGGTTGCTGTTTTTACCCAACCACTTACCATTACCTAAAATAGGCTCTCCGAAAATGCGGGAGATTTTGGTCTTAGGACCTGTGTAACGTGCCATAATTATACTTTCATTTAGGCTTTTTTAGAAACCGGTACAGCAATCATTAAAAAGCCTTGGAAAAAATTAATTGTGTACCCTTTTTTAAAATGAAATGCAATTGGCTTAAAAATATAAACAATGGCCGCTGACACAAAGGCGTACAACAACCATTGTCTGCTATAGTTTAAACTCTTCTTTTCTTGGGAGGACGACATCCGTTGTGTGGCAGCGGAGTTACGTCTTTAATCATCACAATTTCCAGTCCGGCCTGAGCTAAAGAACGAATCGCACTTTCTCTACCCGAACCAGGACCTTTCACATATACATCCACTCTTTTCAGTCCTGCATCTACTGCTACTTTAGCCGCATCGGCAGCTGCAGTTTGAGCAGCATATGGAGTATTTTTCTTAGAACCACGGAAACCCATTTTACCGGCACTACTCCATGAAATTACCTGACCGCTTTTATTGGTAAGACTGATAATAATGTTGTTGAAAGTTGCAGCAATGTGGGCATCACCGTAGGCGTCCACTTTAACGACTCTTTTCTTTGCTGCTGCTTTTGCGCTTAATTGTGCTTTTGCCATTTTCTTAATTAGGTAATCTTTAAAAAATAAATAATTCCGCTCTTAGCGGAACCCAAATCAACCCTAGTCCTGCACCTAGCTTCCGTAATTGATTTGGTGATTATATGGTGCAATAGAAAAAGCCTTGAAGTAAGGACACTCCAGGCTTTCGCTAAATTATTTCTTAGCAGCTTTCTTCTTACCGGCAACTGTTTTACGTTTACCCTTACGTGTGCGGCTGTTGGTTTTAGTACGCTGCCCACGAACCGGCAAACCTTTTCTGTGACGAAGACCACGATAGCAAGCGATATCCAGCAAACGCTTGATATTCATTTGCACCTCGCTACGCAACTGACCTTCCACTTTCAGTTCTTCAGTGATAGTAGTACGAATGGCGTTCAGATCGTCATCGTCCCACTCACTTACTTTCTTGTTACGGTCTATGTTATTCTTGTCCAGAATATACCTCGCCGTAGAAAGGCCGATTCCATAAATATAGGTCAGGCCTATTTCACCTCTTTTGTTTTTTGGTAAGTCTACACCGGCAATACGCGCCATATTGATTTTTAATTTAGAATTTTTATGTTCTTAATTATCCCTGTCTTTGTTTGAAACGGGGATTCTTTTTGTTAATCACGTACAGTTTCCCTTTACGGCGTACAATTTTGCAGTCCGCGCTACGTTTCTTTATGGATGCTCTTACTCTCATCTTTTTTGTTTTAAGATTTGAAGCTTTTAATTTTTATACCTAAAATTGATGCGCCCGCGGGTTAAATCGTATGGCGACATCTCTAATCCAACTTTATCGCCAGGTAATATGCGGATGTAGTGCATCCTCATTTTACCGGAAATTGTGGCGAGTATTTCATGCCCATTTTCCAGTTTTACCCTGAACATAGCGTTGGACAAGGCCTCTAAAATAACACCGTCTTGTTTTATTAAGGGTTGTTTAGCCATAAATTTAGGGCTGCAAAGATAGGGATAAAATGTTAAAAACAAAAAACCCGCCCTAAAATTATCAGAGCAGGTATTATAAGCACAAAAATAATTAGACTAAAATTATCCTTGAAATATTATTGATTGAAAAATTATTTAATTCATATCATCAATCCTTTCAATATCTTATACTTAATTTGCCTGCAATTGTACCTTGGTCATATCTAGGTAAATATTTTGTAGATGATGTACCATAATGGGATGATCAAAATATCTTTTATCCTCCCGATACCATGCCTCAACCTTAGAGAAATCATCAGGTGCCGGCACTACCACTCTAAAAGGCCCTTTTCCATACTTGGCACCGCCCTCATAGGGCATTCTTTCAAAACCCAATTTTAGAAGTTGCTCCTCGGACAACGGTACAGGACTGATGTTTTCAATTTCATACCAAAATTCCTGTATACCGTTGTGTACCAACACTTTATTGTCTTCTTTGCTAACTTCTATAACAGTACCTTCTCTTTCTACGCCTTCGTCGTTCAATAATACCCAGTCTCCGGGCTTTAATTCAGATAGTTTCATAACTCAAGGTTTTAGGTTATTTCAAATGGCTTAACAAGGTTATCAGTATTAAATTTAAACTAAAGAACTGGATTGGGCAAATTTAAAAGACAGATAAAGCCTATGAGATCTTACTCCAGATGGTTTTTCCTTTCTGCGACTGCAAATAAAGTTTTAGAGGCTCATTTTCGGGCTTCATAAGGTCGGGATCATCGGTTAATAAGTCCTCGCAGACTTTTTTTGCTGCATCTACCATGCTTCTGTCATTGACGATATTCGCCAGTTTAAAGTTTAGCATACCACTTTGGCGGGTGCCTTCGATATCGCCGGGCCCTCGTAGTTCTAGGTCTTTTTCGGCAATCTCAAAACCGTTGGTAGTAGCTGTCATAATCTTCATGCGCTCACGGGCATCATTGCTCAATTTGCGACTTGTCAGCAAGATACAATAGCTTTTTTCAGAGCCGCGCCCCACTCTCCCCCGCAGCTGATGCAACTGGGATAAACCGAATTTTTCAGCACTTTCTATAACCATTACGGTGGCATTAGGCACATTTACACCTACTTCTATCACCGTAGTAGATACCATGATTTGTGTGTCATGCACTACAAACCGTCGCATGTTTTCTTCTTTCTGAGCTGCAGGTTGCTTGCCATGCACCACACTTATCCAGTATTGCGGTTCGGGAAAATAAGTTTTGATTTCTTCATAACCACGCATCAAGTTTTCGTAATCCAGCTTGGAGCTTTCCTCAATGAGCGGGAAAATAATGTACACCTGACGGCCTTTGGCTATCTCCGCTTTTAAGAAATCCATCACCAAGCTACGTTCATGATCATACCGATGTATGGTATGCACCGGCTGTCGCCCCGGAGGCAGCTCATCGATGACGCTATAATCTAAATCGCCGTAAGCTGTCATAGCTAACGTTCGCGGTATTGGGGTAGCCGTCATTACCAGTACATGAGGTGGAATTTCGTTTTTCTCCCACAAACGCGCCCGTTGAGCCACCCCAAAGCGATGTTGCTCATCAATAATCACCAAACCTAGGTTTTTAAACTGTACAGCATCTTCAATCACTGCATGGGTACCGATAAGTAGTTGAATACTCCCATCCGAAACACCTTGCAGGATGCTCTTACGTTCCTTACCTTTTACCGAACCCGTAAGCAACGCTACCCTAATATCCATATCTTTCAGCAGATCTGCAATTCCTTGAAAGTGTTGTCGGGCGAGAATTTCAGTAGGTGCCATCATTACCGACTGATAGTTATTGTCGGCAGCCAAAAGCATACTCAACAAGGCTACAATGGTTTTACCACTACCCACATCGCCCTGCAACAAACGGTTCATCTGTCGCCCGCGAGCTGTATCGTTTCGAATCTCTCTCAATACACGTTTCTGGGCTCCGGTAAGTTCAAAAGGCAGATGATTTTTGTAAAAAGTATTGAAATAATGTCCTACGATTTCAAACACCACCCCCTTTGAAAAACGATGACGTTGCGAGCGCAATAAATTCAGCCGCATCTGAGCCATAAAAATTTCTTCAAACTTGAGGCGCCGTAGGGCAGCCAAATAGTGCTGCTGAGAAGGAGGAAAATGAATATACTGATAGGCCTCGAATCGAGAAATGAGTTTCAGGTTGTTGATGACATTCGCAGGAAGATTTTCGGGAAGATCATTGGGAGTAAGCTGAGGCAAGAGTGCCTGTATAAGATTTCCAATTTGCTTGCCTCCCAGATTTTTGGCTTTTAGTTTTTCGGTAGATGGATAAATAGGCTCCAAATAACTTTTACCGGCCAGTTTTTCTGGTGCCCATAACTCCATTTCGGGATGTACGATCTGTACTTTATTTTGAAATGAACTTAACCTCCCATAGGCAATATAAGGTGTACCAGGACGCAAAATCTTCTGAATAAGATGAATGGCACTAAACCATACAAGCTCTATGGTTCCCGTCTTATCTTTAAGGTAAGATACCAGTCTACGCGCTCTTTTCTCTCCTATCACTTCAAAAGGCCCCAATACACCTACAAATTGAGCATAGGCATCTTGCTTGCCTCCGGAATGTAGCATAAACTCCGCTTCGGCGACAGTAGTAATCTTGGTCTTATCCACATGCCTATACGGAAAATGATGCAATAAGTCATTAAAAGTAAAGATATTGAGCTCTTTTTGCAAAAGCTCGGCACGCTGAGGCCCTACCCCCTTGAGGTAGACAATGGGACTGGATAATATGTTATTACTCGGCGCGATGATGAATACCCTATTAAGAACTGCGAATTTAATTGGTATACATCATAAAAAGGCTCTGAGCATTGCCTTTCCGCACACAAATTTGTTGTAGCAATTAATAAAAAATCCCGCACAGGGGCGGGATAGAATATCTTAATATCGATTGATTTGTTCTTTCAGTAGCTTACGGGCAAAGTGAATGCGACTTTTAATCGTACCCAGAGGTTCATCCAAATACTCCGCAATTTCCTGATACTTATAACCTTCATAATACAAACGAAAAGGTACCTTAAAGGTTTCCGGCAGATTCTCGATGGCAGCTTCAATCTCCTTTAACCTTAACGTGCTTTCTGCAGAGTTGGAGACAGATACCTGACGCATGTTAATGAGATAATCTTCCGGAGTATTATCAAATACGGTTTTACGCTTTGCATTACGTCGGTAGTCATTGATAAAGATATTTCGCATGATTGTAAATAACCATGCTTTAATATTGGTACCAGAATTGTATTTTTCCTTGTTTGCCAGGGCTTTGTAGAGGGTTTCCTGGTACAGATCGTTGGCTGTTTCGTTATTCTTCGTAAGATTAATAGCGAAAGGTTTTAAAAAACCGGCATTGTCAACCAACAACTCACTGAATTCCTTTTCTTTTTCCATGCTGCCTGTTTAAGGGGTGAAGAATGAGGGCCAAAATTACTGTTTAAATACCAAGTAAATCTCGACCGCGA
Source organism: Chitinophagaceae bacterium C216 (assembly GCA_028485475.2). Classification (GTDB taxonomy): domain Bacteria; phylum Bacteroidota; class Bacteroidia; order Chitinophagales; family Chitinophagaceae; genus Niabella; species Niabella composti. Next base: position 949,317 of record CP144143.1, on the reverse strand, counting down.
AAAATATTACAAAAACTTTACCGATTGGGGAGATATGCCATTACTGCATAAAACAGGCGAAACCGCCTCTCAACTATGCCAAAATAAACCCTCATACATGACAATAAGTACACACTGCCACCAATCAGGAATTACATGTGATCTGGAAAAGATGTCAACCGGCCTCTTTTCTTTACTCCTGACGAGATTGAAATTCTTTTGGTTGCTTATACCATTCTTCGGGAGGAAGGGATTTAAAATATTCGTAGGTTTTTCGTAGTCCTTCGGCTCGGCTTACCGTGGGTTCCCAGTTTAAGATGGTTCTGGCCTTAGTAATATCCGGCTTTCTTTGCTTGGGATCTTCGGGAGGTAAGGGTTTAAATACAATTTTTACGGTGTTGCCTGTAAGTTTCAGAATTTCTTCGGCAAAATCCTTCAATGTAATTTCATCGGGATTACCAATATTGATAGGATACACATAATCGCTTAGGAGCAGCCGGTAAATGCCTTCAACCAAATCGCTGACATAACAAAAACTTCTAGTTTGGGAACCATCGCCGAATACCGTAATGTTCTCTCCACGGAGCGCCTGTCCAATAAAGGTGGGCAGCGCCCTGCCATCATTGAGCCGCATACGTGGGCCATATGTATTAAATATGCGTACGATACGCGTATCCACCTTGTGAAAAGAATGATACGCCATAGTGATGGACTCCAGATATCGTTTAGCCTCGTCGTACACACCCCTTGGACCAACCGGATTGACATTCCCCCAGTACTCTTCGGACTGCGGATGCACCAGCGGATCGCCATACACTTCGCTGGTGGAAGCAACGAGAATGCGGGCCCCTTTTGCTTTTGCCAGTCCCAAACAATTGTGCGTGCCCATCGCCCCTACTTTGAGGGTTTGAATAGGAATGCGCATATAATCAATAGGACTAGCCGGTGAAGCAAAATGTAGGATATAATCCAGTCTACCAGATATATGAATATACTTGGTTACATCGTGATGATAAAACTCAAAGTCGGGATGCGGAAACAAGTGCTCTAGATTTTTGAGATCCCCCGTAATAAGATTATCCATCCCTATGACAGAATACCCCTCCTGGATGAATCTGTCACACAAATGTGATCCCAAAAAACCGGCGGCTCCGGTAATTAACACCCGCTTTTTCATGCTCATTGTTTACCGTGGATAGTTCTTCTACCAATGCTGTTATAATAAAATCCCAGCTCCTCCATCTTCTCTAGGCTATAAACATTTCTGCCATCGAATATAACTTTCGATTTCAAATATTTTACCATACGCTCATAATCAGGATTTCTGAATTCGCTCCATTCCGTAACAATCACCAATGCATCGGCATTTTTTAATCCCTCATATTGATTTTTTTGGTATTTAACTTTACTACCGAAAACTTTTTTGACATTCCCCATCGCCACAGGATCATAAACAGATACTTTAGCCTCGGCATCCAACAAGTCCTGTATCAGTTCTAGAGAGGGGGCTTCTCGGATATCATCTGTCTCAGGCTTAAAAGACAGCCCCCAAATGGCAAACTGCTTGCCTTTCAAGTCATTTTTATAGTATTTTTTTATTTTCTGAAAAAGAATTTTCTTCTGCTGGGCATTAACCTGCATAACAGTGTCCAGCAATTTGAAGTTATACTTATTGGCTTTAGCGGTATAATGCAACGCCTTTACATCTTTGGGGAAACAACTCCCGCCATATCCGATTCCTGGAAAAAGAAAACGCTTACCAATTCTGCTGTCGCTGCCAATGCCAATTCTTACAAGATCCACATTAGCACCCGTACGTTCACAAAGATTAGCCACTTCGTTCATAAATGAAATACGCATAGCCAGATAAGAGTTGGCAACGTATTTAGTCATCTCGGCGCTACGTTCATCCATGAAGTATATAGGATTGCCTTGCCTCACGAACGGCTGATACAGCTCATGCATGATAGTTTTTGCCCTTTCGGAAGTAGTACCAATAACTACACGGTCAGGCTTTAAGAAATCATCCACTGCAATTCCTTCCCGTAAAAACTCAGGATTGGATACTACATCAAACAGTTCCCGCGGTAACTTCTCTGCCAGTATCGCAGTTACTTTGTCAGCAGTTCCTACTGGGACCGTGCTTTTATTAACAATTATCTTATACTTGGTAATTATCGTAGCTAGTTTCTGTGCTACTTCTAAAATGTATTTTAGATCGGCGGAGCCATCCTCGCCTGGGGGTGTAGGAAGTGCGAGAAAGATGATATCGGATTTATCAACTGCCAGCTTTAAATCCGTGGTAAAAACAATACGTTTTTCTCTAAGATTTCTATGCAACAGCACTTCTAAACCCGGCTCATAAATAGGCGATTTTCCTTTCTTTAGAAGAGCTATTTTCTTTTCATCCACATCTACACAATGTACTATATTTCCCGTCTCTGCAAAGCAGGTTCCTGTTACCAAGCCAACATAGCCTGTTCCAACTACAGCTATTTTCATATCGTGTGATGTATTTATAGTAAAGAGGAGCGTTTAAGTTGTACGCTTTCCTCTCTCAATATTTTTTATTTATTCAGATTCTTTAAATAGGCACCATATCCACTTTTAATAAGTTCGTCACCCAAAGCATTGAGTTGTTCTTTAGTGATAAACCCATTACGCCAGGCAATTTCTTCTATACATCCTATCTTATAACCCTGACGTTTCTCAATAACGCGCACAAACTCCGACGCATCGGTGAGTGAATCGAAAGTTCCGGTGTCCAGCCAGGCAGTACCTCTATCTAATACAGCCACGTGTAATTTCCCTTGTTCTAAGTAAATTTTATTGACATCGGTAATTTCATATTCCCCCCTCGCAGACGGCCTTAGTTGACGAGCAATATCCACTACGGAATTATCATAAAAATATAAGCCCGGTACCGCATAATTAGATTTGGGGTACTGCGGTTTTTCCTCAATAGACACTGCCACCATATTCTCATCAAACTCTACCACGCCATAGCGTTGAGGATCACTTACGGGATAAGCAAATACATATCCCCCGTCAATATCAGTAAGCTTTTTTAGTTGTGTGCCTAAGCCAGTACCATAAAAAATATTATCACCTAGTATGAGGGCAACCTTATCATTGCCTATAAAATCGGCGCCAATTACAAACGCCTGAGCTAGACCATTGGGGACTTCCTGCACAGCATAACTAAAGCTACATCCCACTCTCGACCCATCACCCAGTAGCCGCTGAAACCCTGCCTGATCCTCTGGTGTAGTAATAATTAGTATTTCACGAATTCCGGCCATCATCAACACCGATAATGGGTAATAAATCATAGGCTTGTCGTATATCGGCATTAACTGCTTGCTGATTGCTTTTGTAATAGGATAAAGTCTAGTGCCAGAGCCTCCGGCGAGTATAATTCCTTTCATTTCGATATACTTTAAATTTTAAAAGCCTGTTATTAGATATTACCACTACAGGCTAAAATTATACCACAATATCCTGCAAACCCACACATTTTTTATACTACCATACTACAGTAGACATTATTTTGGTGCATCCAAATTGTACTGTTTCTTATAGTACTGCTGATATTCTCCACTAGTTACATGATTCAACCACTCCTGATTATTAAGAAACCAATCTATAGTCTGTGACAATCCTTCCTCAAAAGTTACCGAGGGAGACCAGCCCAGTTCTTTGTGAATTTTTGTAGCATCAATAGCATAACGCAAATCGTGCCCCGGGCGATCTTTAACAAAAGTAATCAACTGCTCACTGGTACCGGCGGGGCGGCCCAGTTTCTCATCCATTAGTTTGCACAACAGCTTTACTAGATCTATATTTTTCCACTCATTAAAACCTCCTACATTATATTTCTCACCATTACGTCCTTTATGAAACACAAGATCGATAGCTCTTGCATGATCAATTACGTATAACCAGTCGCGCGTATTTTTCCCGTCACCATATACGGGGAGCGGTTTATTATGAATGATATTATGAATCATTAACGGAATAAGCTTTTCCGGAAAATGATTAGGTCCATAATTATTAGAGCAATTAGTAATCACTATTGGCAAGCCATAAGTATCGGCATAAGCTTTTACAAAATGGTCCGAAGCCGCTTTGGATGCTGAATAGGGTGAATGGGGGTCATAAGGTGTTGCTTCAGTAAAGAAACCCGTTTCGCCTAATGAGCCATACACCTCATCCGTGGATACATGATGAAACCGTGCTTGCTCCCAAGTTCCTCCCGAAGGGTGCGTTGTACCCAACCACAAATCCTTTGCTGCATTGAGCAGATTTACGGTTCCGATGACGTTGGTGTATACAAAATCCAGAGGAGAATGGATGGAGCGGTCCACATGACTTTCTGCAGCCAGATGAATTACTCCGTCCGGCTGATACTTTTTAAATAATTCATTAACGGCAGCCGCATCCACAATATCTATCTTCTCAAACACATAATTCGGCTTATCTTCAACATCCTTCAAATTCTCCAGATTACCTGCATAGGTCAAAGCATCCAAATTGACAATTTTATAATTCGGATACTTATTCACAAATAACCTCACTACATGAGAGCCTATAAAGCCCGCACCTCCTGTAATAAATACGGTTCTTTGATACATTTAGTTCACACTTTAAATGACAAAGATAGTTGTATGTTATTGTTCGGGGAAATTAATAGTCCTATAGCAATTTTTACTATGGCTCAATAAAGTTATGTAATTTTAAAACCGACATCCCTTAATTTATAATAGCTGAAGCCTTCGTTTCATGAAAGTACGTTATCAATCTCTTGATATCTTCAGAGGAGCCACAGTATGCTTAATGATATTAGTAAATAATCCCGGCAGTTGGTCCCATATTTATCCTCCATTAAAGCACGCCGCATGGCATGGCCTCACTCCTACTGATCTAGTATTTCCGTTCTTTTTATTTGCAGTGGGTAATGCCATGGCTTTTGTAATGCCGAGGTTACAAGAGGGTGGTGATGCGGCCTTTTGGAGAAAGGTGATCAAAAGAACATTAATGATTTTCGGTATTGGGCTATTTCTAAATTGGTATCCTTTTGTAAGATGGCACGAAGGCGTATTGGAGCCCATTGGCTGGGTCAGTCAGAGCAACCCTGAACGTGGTGTGCGCATTTTAGGCGTACTGCAACGCATCGCACTTTGTTATTTTTTTGCTTCGGTTATCGTTTATTATTTAAAACCCAAAGCCGCCTTCCTTACCGGACTTTTATTATTGCTGGGTTATTGGTGCATTTGTTTGATAGCGAACCCTGCCGACCCCTACAGTCTGGAAGGGTGGTGGGGCACACAGGTTGATAAAGCTATTCTACACGTACCCCACATGTACAAAGGCGAAGGTGTACCTTTCGACCCGGAGGGTATTTTAAGTACATTATCGGCAATTGTAGAGGTAATTCTCGGCTATTTTACGGGTATCTATATCAGAAATAATGCTTCCAGTACCGAACCGAATGCCATTTATAAAACACTTACCGGTTTATTCATCGCCGGCGTGGCGCTCTTAGTAACCGGTTTTTGCTGGGACATGCTTTTCCCCATCAACAAAAAAATATGGACCAGCTCTTTTACCGTGTACACTTCAGGGCTGGCGATGATTACACTGGCCACTATGATTTACTTCGTAGAAGTAAAGCAGTACAAAGGTTTCCCTACGCGTTTTTTTGAAGTATTTGGCAAAAATCCTTTATTCATTTTTGCGCTGAGCGCCTTCTTACCCAAAACTGCATCGCTTTTTAAAGCGCAAGACGGTACCACTTTCTGGAATTTTCTTTACAAGAAAGTTTGGATGCATCTTCCCGGTGATCCACGCCTAGGCTCGCTAATGTATGCCGTGTGCATCATCATCTTTATGTGGTTTATTTGCTGGTGGCTAGACAAAAAGAAGATCTATATCAAGGTTTGACACTTCTTTCTAATATTTTCAAATTCATGGCTGTGGTAAAATCCTCCATTTCCGCAGCACGGGGCTAATTTTGCATACGTTAAAAAAACTCTAAAACTAGCCTATCCGTTCCACTACACTTATTTTTGCAGAACACATGAATGATATGAATACATTTAATAATGACCCCAGCTTTAGTAATTCTATGAAACGTAATTGCGACGCTCCGTTCAGCAACAGTACTACTATTAAACACAAAAAGCACTCGTCTTTGATCATTTGTATGCTTGCAGTAATTGCAGTAGTGAGTTTGCTATCTTCCTGCAAGCTCAACAATGTGAAAGAAGATGAAGGATTGAAGAAATATTTTGATGAACACAACCTTTATGGATGTTTCGCTCTTTATAATAACGGCACTGGACAATTCACTGTTTACAATCTGAAACGTTATCGCGATAGTACCTATCTGCCTGCATCTACCTTTAAAATTATTAATTCACTCATCGGCTTGCAAACCGGCGTCATCTCCAGTGATAGTATGGTGATTCCCTGGGATGGTGTACAAAGGTCTATTGACGAGTGGAACAAAGACCTCCCTATGTACGAGGCCTTCCGCGTATCATCTGTTCCTTACTATCAAGAAGTAGCACGCCGTATTGGGAAAGATACAATGCAGTTTTGGCTGGATAGTTTACAGTATGGAGCAGACAAAAACAAAAAGCTTTATAAGATTACACAAATTGATACTTTTTGGTTGGATAATTCACTCAAAATTACACCCGACCAAAATTTGGGTGTTGTCAAAAAACTCTACTTCAACGAATTGCCTTTCTTCAAAATCAACCAAGAAAAGGTTAAAAATGCGATGTTATTTGAAAACAACGCAAACTACCGATTGGCCTACAAAACCGGATGGGCGCGTACCGATGAAAATCACGCACTCGGCTGGATTGTTGGATGGATTGAAGAAAATAAACACCCATATTTCTTCGTTCTGAATGTGGAATCGCCCGACCCGAATTATGATATGAGCACCGTACGATTGAAAATACTAAAAGACATCTTGAAGGAATACGGCTTTTTCGAGGGTAAAATGTAATAACCCTTAAACAATGTAAAAAAAATCATGAGCGAACTGCAATTTCAATATCCTTATTTTGTATGGGCTGCTACAGCCCTGGTGATCTTGCTGTTGCTGTTTGCCTATGTTTTAAAATGGAAAAAGCGCGTTACCAAAAGAATCGGTCAGCCACAATTGGTACGTGCCATGATGCGGCATTATAGTCCCCGACGTTTTGTGTTTAAGTTTATAATATTATGCTTAGCCTTTCTTGCAGGCGTAATAGCAGTAATGAATCTGCGTAAACCCGGTGGCAATGATGGTATTCAGCGTGAGGGGATTGATTTGGTATTTGCATTGGATGTGAGTAAAAGTATGTTGGCGCAAGATATTCAACCCTCCCGATTAGAAAGAGCTAAGCAGTTTATCGGCCGCATGATGGATGCTATGCCCGATAGTCGTATAGGGTTGATATGGTTTGCCGGAAAAGCTTATGTACAAATGCCGTTAAGTACCGATCATGGCGCTGCTCAAATGTTTGTGCAGGAAGCTTCGCCCGATGCCGTACCTATGAAAGGTACCGTGATCAGTGATGCATTAAAGGAAAGCCTAAATGCCTTTGGGGAAAGAGATACAAAATATCGGGCCGTAATACTGATATCGGACGGAGAAGACCATGATGAAGAAGCGCTGGACATATCCAAAGAACTAGCTTCTCGCGGATTAATGGTGAATACAGTAGGTATTGGTTCACCTATGGGAAGTTTTATTCCAGACGACAGTGTAAGCGGCGGCCGAAAGATCGATGTGGAAACAGGCATGGAAATTATATCGCGGCTGAACGAACAAGAACTGCAGCAGATAGCAAAAAACACAAAGGGCGTATATGTACGTCTGGAAAATATTGACCATGCTGTTGAAACAATTCGTGATAACTTATCGCAAATCGCCACACGTGTAACCGGTGATACCAAACTCATGAGCTTTACTTATTATTTCTGGATATTCGTGGGGCTTATGTTGGTACTACTTATTGTGGAACAATTATTGCCGGACGGGAAAATACGGCGAAGTTCATAACATCCATCATATAAAGATGCTTCCAGATTAAATGAAGCCAATAATTATCATATTATCTTTTGGGATGCTCCCCCTCATCTCCCTTGCTCAGAAACAGGAAACTCATATCAAAGAAGGAAATGAGTTTTTCAAAAAAGGTATGCTGTTGGAAGCAATAGCCGAATATGATAAGGTAACGGATGAACGTCTCCGTTACACAGCTTTACTCAATAAAGGCACTGCATTGTATAAATTAAGAAAATATGATGAGGCCTTAAAAGTATATCAGCAGGTGAGCACCGCACCTGATGCTGCTCCTGAACTTCGTTCCGGCGCTTATTACAATACGGGGGTAGTATACAGTAATCAGGAAAAAATTGAAGAAAGCATCGAAGCTTATAAAAATGCCTTACGTCTCAATGCGCAAGACCATAATGCCCGGGAGAACCTGCAGAAAGCACTATCGCAACGAAACAAAAGCGGTGGTGGCAGTAACAACGACAGACCTCAGCCTTCTTCCTCCAAGCTCAATAAGAACCAGGCTCAACAACAGTTAGAAAGACTGGAACAAAAAGAAAAAAACACACAGAGTAAGCTCTCTTCTCAAAAAAGGCAAAATATGGGTAGTGCAGGAAAGGACTGGTAACTTAATGAGCTGGTTTTACCGCTTGCCTAGCCAATAACACCCAGCCGGCGTCTTGCTTTTGCCATACCGTCATTACTTTTAAAGTTACGTGCCCGGGTTTATTGTTATCGTTGGTATCTGCATCCAAAAGATGACGCACAATAGCGGTAGTTCCTGATACATCAATAGTTTGACCAGTAATATTGATTTTTACAAAATCCGTAGCTCCAGATTTAAAAGTTTGCAAAAACTCCTGTTTAGTTTCCACTTTGCCGCTCGAATGTCCGTAGGTAAGTTTAGGTGATGTCATCCTGCTCAGTGTTTTGATATCACTGTCTTCCATCGCTTTGGTAAATCTAGCTACAGCTTTCTCCACCTGCTCCACATAACTACGTTGCGCATATATCAAAGAAGAACTGATCAGCATAGTGAGCAAAAACAGGTATTTCATGTATATAATTTTTTTAAGGTTCATTAAATAAGGTAAACTTCGTATTAGGCAAGAAAGTAATTACCAGTGGGCCAGTACAGTCACACCTCCTTTAGTAATATCACCAATTTTCACCTGCACTTTGGCATCCAAAGGCAATAATACATCTACACGTGAACCAAACTTAATAAAGCCCATTTCGTCAGCCTGTTGTACATTGGCACCTACCGGTAGATAATTTACAATACGCTTAGCCAGTGCACCGGCAATCTGTTTTGTCAATACCTCTTTACCGTTTTTAGTGCGATATACGTTGGTGTGACGTTCGTTTTCGGTAGAAGACTTAGGATGCCAGGCTACCAAATATTTTCCTTTATGATACTGACTGTACACCACTTCTCCACTCACCGGATTACGATTCACGTGTACGTTCAGCGGGCTCATAAATATAGATATCTGTAGCCTTCTGTCGGAAAAATATTCATCTGGTTGCACCTCTTCAATTACTACCACTTTTCCATCGCAGGGAGCAATCACCGAATTTTCATTAATCGTATAAGTTCTGGCAGGCACACGAAAAAAAGAAACCACCAATACCAGCAACGCGAAAGTTACTGCTAACAACAAATAAAAAATAAATGTATGATGAGGCAGTAGAAATTTACAAGTAATACTGTTAATCAATAGAAATAAAATTACGGCTATAATAATGGAGCCTTTCCCTTCGCGATGTAATGTCATGTGCTAATACTTTGTTTGTGCAGCGAAATTAAAGCTTCTTGGGCATCGGTGCAATAGTTGGATAATTATGTTATTACACGGATAAACCTACTGCTTGTATATCCTTCCAATACCTGCTATAAAGGTTATCAGATGATATTAGTTCCTTATGATGGCCAGATGATGTTACCCATCTTCAAGCAAATATATCCTATCACAAAATAATTTTAAAACGTGCAGACGGTGAGTAATGAAAATTATAGCCATTTGCTTTTTTAAACTATTCCATAGTTGTAAAACAAACTGTTCACTATTTCTATCCATGCCTGAGGTAGCTTCATCTAAAATTAACAATTATGGTTTTCTATACAATGCCCTCCGGATCAATTAAGAAGATAGGGTATGCAAAAACGTTGAAAAGCCACCGATTTAGAAACACCAAACTGCAAAGCATACTAGGTCGTACCCTCCCAGCAAAACAACAACTCCCATATATTTAATGCTTGCAAACGATATACCGCCCATTTGGGCAAATCGCTCAGGCTGTACAAATTGGCCAGCGACCCCGGCAAAAAGCCTAAATCTTCCAGTGTATTTACCTCCTTAAAAAGCCTAACACCAAAAACTTTACAAACAGCATAACAATAAAAACATACTCGGCTTTAAGGCTCACATTAAAATTGCTTTTGAAACAGACTTTTGACTCGCTTAACAAAGAACCCGTGACAACAACGCAGGTATTGTACAGTACTTTTATATAAAACAGAAGTGGTAAGAACAAATAACCGAGCCAATTATATTTTTTGCTGGCTGGCAAAAATTTCCTGCATTTTCTCAAAAGCTAACTGGCTGGAATAGGTATTGTAAAAAACTGTTTCGTTATAAAAAGCGTAATTGGTAAAGTAGGGTAATACAATAATAAACCCAATTATTACCGAAAAAATACCAGCTTGCGAATGTAGAGTAATTCTGTATTAAGAGGTTTCATTTAGCTGTATAAAATAGAGATTAGAACACAACCACGCATTAGTATCAAAACCACTTATTGCTCTGTTTAATTTGTAGTAGCAGCAGGTAAGCTCCGCCACCAATAATCATTAACGAATCCTCACTAACGTTTATGAAATTCCTATGGCTCACAATACCCATTTAATTTCTATATCTATACGAACCACCTAAACCTTTAAGGTGCTACGAGATTGTATCGCTTAATCCTACCGCACACGTGTAGCTTGCAAGTGCTATTGCAGCAATAAAATCTATAAAGAGATGGAAAGAATCTTTAAAGAAAAGCACACCGGCTTATCGCCCAATAAAACCATTGAAATACTTAAATCAATCTATACGGTTCAAACAAAACCACCCATATCCAACCCAAATGCAGCAATTATTATCGTCAACAACGAACAACAAGAAGCCGTTTTAAAAACCTTTAATACCCCTTACTCATTTTGGAATATCCATTGCAGAAAACAGGACGTAATCGGCAGATATTCCAAATTCTCCATTGGTGTCATATCAATTCTGATTGAAAATTTTTTACGCGTTATTGCAAAACCTCTTTGGTGGCGGCTCACAGCCTGCGCATTATCCATCTGTGCCATCTTGTTGTATTTACTTATTAGAAACCCACATGAAAAAATTCCATAAAAAAATCCCCACAAAAATTTGCGGGGATAATATCACGATAATCGTAATTTTTATTTTTTCAGCCAGCTATTGTTGGAACGATCCCAATCCGGAAGTGTTTTATCCGGATCCAGCGTTACTTCTGTAATCTCGCTGGTAGTACCCACAGGGAAAGTATATATACTACCCCGCTGCCAGATTTCAACTGGTAATTTCAGATTGTGCGTTTTTCCGTTCGATTCTTTTATCAGTACAGTTACAGGCATGGGCATTTTTTCAAGATTTTCGATAGTAATCAAGCCTCCATTGGCAGGAACATTGTCTCTATACTTTACATCTTTAACAGCTTGATCTATTTTCCAATTATTAAATACCCATCCTCTCCAGAACCAAGCCAGATCCTCACCTGCTACATTTTCTATAGTACGGAAGAAGTCCCACGGAGATGGATGTTTGTATGCCCAACGCTGAATATACTCTTTCAGTGCTCTGTCAAATCTTTCAGCTCCTAACACATTATTTCTTAAAGCATGCAACATTTGTGAGGGTTTAAAATAAGCGGATACTCCCAAGCTGCGTTGCTGTATCACATCGGGCGTATTGAATAACTCATCTATATTATCTCCAAACTGTGCCTTTTTTGCATTCTCAGGCACAATAGCTTGATCCTTGAATTCACCGTTATTAAAGGCTTCTGTAGACAAATCATTAATGAAGGTATTGAAGCCCTCATCCATCCATGCATATTTTCTTTCATTACTGCCCACAATCATGGGGAACCAGATGTGGCCGAACTCATGATCTGTTACACCCCACAGGCTAGCACCTTTGGCTCTGTAGCTACAGAACACAATACCCGGGTACTCCATACCACCTACAATACCGGCTACGTTTACAGCAGCAGGATATGGATATTCATACCATTTTTGAGAATAATATTCTATTGAAGCTTTGGTAAATTCTGTACTGCGTCGCCAAGCATCAGGAGTATCCGATTCTACCGGATATGCACTCAGAGCTAAGGCCTTTTTACCACTAGGCAAATTGATTTTAGCTCCATCCAAAATAAAAGCTTTCGAAGCAGCCCAAGCCGCATCACGGGTATTCTGGATTTTGAACTTCCAAGTATTGGTAGCTTTCGAAGGTTTAATACCCTTATTTACTTCATCGGCACTGCGAATAATAACCGTTTTATCGCTGTTTTTGGCTTCGGCATATCTTTTAGCTTCGGTTGCAGTAAAACATTCTTGCGGATTCAACAATTCTCCGGAACCTACTACAATCATATCTGCCGGTGCAGTAACGGTAAATTCGATATCACCATACTCTAAATAAAACTCACCCTGACCTAAATAAGGTAATACATTCCATCCCTGTAGATCATCGTACACACACATGCGTGGATACCATTGAGCAATTTCGTATACCCATCCGTTTTTGGTTTGCAGACGTCCCATGCGATCGGTTCCGTATGTGGGCACGGTGAATGCAAATTCAATATGCAATTTCACCTTAGTACCGCTCTTCAACGCTTCCTGTAACCATACCTGCATACGGGTGTCGGTAATCTGATACTGAGGCTTATATTTCTTACCGTTTGCTTCTACGGTAATAGACTTGATAACATGTCCATCCGTAAAATTTCGATTCGCCCAACGCCCACCAGATGCTGTAGTAGTTGCCGTTCCTCTTGAATCTTCCTTATAAATGTTTTGATCTAGTTGTAACCAAAGGAATTTTAGCTGATCAGGACTGTTATTGGTATAAGTAAGCTCTTGTTTACCACGAATTTCATGCTGGACAGTATCGATGGTACATTCAATTTTATAATCGGCCCGGTTCTGCCAATACTTCGGTCCCGGCTCACCGGATGCACTACGATACTCAGTTCCCGGGTAAGGATAAAAATGTGGATTAAATGCTTCCTTAGCATTATACTTCGAGCTCTGGGCCAATAGTGATACAGACAGCGTAAACAACAATGCCGTTAGGATAAACTTGTTTTTCATGTATAAAAACTTTTACTGTTTACAACAAAGAACTAAAATTATATACTTACTGTATATGTATTATTAAAAATTTTATGATTGGTAGGTTGCATCAATTTCCGGTAAAGGATATTATAGCTTTTTTCTCAGGATAAGCCAATTTGGTACTGATCCGTTTTTTATTGTAAATAAAATGAATAATATTCACTTGATCATCAAACAAATCATATAGCACGCTTTTTTCTACAATTATTTGTGCTGGATCAAAAGAAGGTGCATCGGCTGTCAGGTATACATATACGGCTTCATGATCAATTTCCCATCCAAATAATTTTAAGGACAGCTGCCGGTTGTTGTTTTTAATGCTAAGATGTGTAACTATATAATGTGTAATAAGCTTGGTCATCTGAGGCTTCCAATCCTCACGCGTTAGATCTACTTTCTGTTTGTAAGTTTTGGAGAGAATATGCTCAAAATCGTCCGTAAATATTTTCGTACTGATTTCTAAACGCTTATGCTGAGGCTCATACTCCAACTCCGTAGCACTTACATGATAAGGATGCATACTATTCCCCCAAAAATACAAGCTTAATAGCAACTTATGTACGAAAAATACCACTGACATAATTTAATCACAGATTATTGAGCCTCTATACCGCTCACGTAATTCACGCTACTAAATTAGCTGAAAAATCAGGCGGATTATTAAAAAAACAGCATATTTGTATTGCAAGGGTGAGTGGAAAGCGTCATATGCTAACAATTCTACCGGTCATTTTTTGCATTAAACAAAATACAATATATCCCATAACCTGCTTTTATGACGGATTTCAGTTTTTACTTTACTGAGGGCTGGAAACATATTGTCAGTACAGATGCTCTGGACCATCAGCTTTTCATTCTGGCATTGGCTGTTGTTTATACATTTTCAGACTGGAAGAAAGTGCTCGTACTGGTAACTGCTTTTACCATTGGGCATTCACTCACACTGGCTCTTAGTGTGCTGGATATTATCAGGCTGCCTTCTTCCTGGGTGGAATTTTTGATTCCTATTACCATTGTACTAACATCACTATGGAATATTATCAATGGAAAACCCGTAAAAAACGTCAATACCAATTATTTTCTGGCTTTGTTCTTTGGACTGATACATGGCTTGGGGTTTGCCAATTCGATAAGAATGATGTTGGCCAGTGATCAGTCTCTAGGATGGGGCTTATTTGGATTCAATGTAGGTCTTGAAGTGGGCCAAATTGTAGTTGTACTCATCATACTGCTGATTGGCAAATTATTGCTAGATATCATCAAAATTCCTCAAAGAATTTATATTTTCGTAATCTCAGCCGTCGTGCTGGTCTTTGCTGCAAAAATGGCAATAGAACGAATACCGTCTTTTGGATAAAATATTTTATTACCGTGCTCCTTGTAAAGGCCGTCATAAAATATTTTCCTATAACAATATGAACAGCTATAAAGAAATATAAATACATGAAACACCTTTCATTATTGGCCATTGCCTGTACCCTGTTTGTGACCGCATGGTCGCAGGACATTCGCAATAATCCGCACAGCAACCATGGTAATAAATTCGAACAGCTAGGAACGATTTTACCCACACCCAATGAATACCGTACGGCTAGCGGAGCTCCTGGTCCCAAGTACTGGCAACAACGCGCAGATTATGACATTCAGTGCGAATTGGACGAAAATAATAATGTGCTAACAGGTAGCGAAACGGTAACCTACTTCAACAATTCGCCCGATGTGCTTACCTATATATGGTTTCAGCTGGACGAAAACGAACACAGCAATATCAATAACGCCAATTACCAAAACGCTTCTACCATGCCACAAGCTATGACCGATGAAATGCTGGCATCCATGATAGAAGCCACCGGTAAGGTAGATAATGGCTATGGTGTAAGAATAAAAAAATTAACCGATGCAACAGGCAATCCTTTACAATATACTATCAATAAAACCATGATGCGTGTGGACCTTCCCACACCACTCAAACCAGGACAACGTTATGTGATAAAGATCGACTGGTCTTATCGAATCACCGATCGCATGAAATACGGTGGACGCGGGGGTTATGAACATTTTCCTGAAGATGGCAATAACTTGTATACCATGGCTCAATGGTATCCTCGTGTTTGCGTATACAGCGATTTTCAGGGTTGGCAGCATCATCAGTATACCGGTCGCGGAGAATTTGCACTCACATTCGGAAATTTCAATGTACAAATGACGGTGCCTGCCGATCACATCGTAGCTGCCACAGGTGAATGTCAGAACTATCCGCAAGTACTAACACCGCAACAATTGGCCCGTTACAAAACGGCCACTAATGCTAAAGAACCTGTAGAAATCGTAACCTTGGATGAAGCCATCGCAGCTGAAAAATCCAAAAGCACTAAAAAGAAAACCTGGATATTTAAAGCTGAAAACGTCAGAGATTTTGCATGGACCTCTTCCCGAAAATTCATTTGGGATGGTATGCCTCAAATGATTAACGGAAAGAAAGTGATGTGCATGAGCTTTTATGGCAAAGAAGCTTATGGCTTATATAGAAAATTCTCTACACGTGTAGTAGCTCATACTATCAAGACATATTCCGATTTCACCTTCCCTTATCCTTATCCTGTAGCACAAAGCGTGGAAGCTGAAAACGGCATGGAGTATCCCATGATCTGTTTTAACTATGGCCGTACTGAAAAAGATGGCACTTATAGCGAAAACATTAAGAACGGAATGATCGGCGTTATTATTCACGAAGTGGGACACAACTTCTTCCCTATGATTGTAAACAGTGATGAGCGCCAATGGAGTTGGATGGATGAAGGGCTGAATAGCTTTGTAGAATATCTGACAGAAGAGCTTTGGGATAATAAATTTCCTACCAAAAAAGGATGGGCTGGCGCAATTGTAGATTATATGAAGCTGCCCAAAGATCAACTGGAACCCATCATGACCAATTCTGAAAATATCGTTCGCTTTGGTCCGAATGCGTATACAAAACCAGCTACGGCATTAAATATTTTACGCGAAACCATCATGGGACGCGAACTATTCGACTTTGCCTTTAAAGAGTATGCTCGTCGCTGGGCCTTTAAACACCCCACCCCTGCAGATTTCTTCCGCACTATGGAAGATGCTAGTGGTGAAGACTTAGACTGGTTCTGGAGAGGCTGGTTCTACGGTATTGACCCTGTAGATATTTCGTTGGATACCGTAAAATATGCTAAAGCGGAGCTGAATAGTGAAGTGCCAAAACCCTACACTATACAAAGAAAAGTAGATCCTCCGGCTACTAACCCTTATGACGATATCTCTAAAATTCGCAACCGCGAGGATAAGAATATCAAATTTTACACCGATATAGATACCGCCGCCCGTGATTTCTACTGGCGTTATGCAAGAGGACTGGAAAAAATAGACACCTCGCACACATTCCCCGTAGAAATCCCTATGACCATTACCGCACTCACACCAGAAGCAAAAGAGAAGTTTGCTAACAGTTATTTCTACGAACTTAGTTTTAGCAATAAAGGCGGACTGGTTATGCCTATTATTATAGAGTGGACATTTAAAGATGGAACTAAAGAAATTGACCGTATTCCAGCTCAAATCTGGCGCTTAAATGAAGAAAAGGTGAAGAAATTCTTCGTTAAGAATAAGGAGGTAGTATCTATACAACTCGATCCTTATCAGGAAACCGCCGACATTGATGTCACCAATAACTCATGGCGTACCATGCCAGCACCTACCAGATTTAAGGCTTACTCACAAGAAGTAGAAGCTCCTGGCCGCCGCCGTAGTAAAAACACCGGCAAAAATCCGATGCAATTAGCCCAATAATATAACACTAACGACGCCAAACAAAAAGGTTGATAAGTTAGCTTATCAACCTTTTTGTTTTATTACAATTTGTAAATCCTCATTCGTTAAACATACTTTCCGCAATAGGCACACTCTCCGGCTTTCCCACATCAATCCAACGATCATCATGATGCTCAAAGCCCATAATTTTATGATGGGGTGCTAAATCCAAGTATAAATCAATCAACGAAAATTTTCCTGTAAAACGAATATGATCAAACACCCCGTATTCAAAAACGGCCACACAGTCATAGGCTTTAGGGAATAATTGTTTACCCGAAACCGCAATTCTTTCTTCTCCGGTACTATTATTACGCCATCCGCATAAAATATTATTCTCGTCGAACAACAGGTTTCGCGATGTCTTTCTATCGCTTATCGCAAAAGATATCAATGGGGCCTGCTGCTCATGAAATGTCAGCAATTGATCCATTTTCAAGTCCGTCAAAATATCGGCGTTGCAGGTTATAAACCTCTCTCCCCGTCGAAATAAATGCTTAGCATGAAGTAATCCGCCTCCAGTTTCGAGTACTTCGGACCGCTCATCACTAATCACAATATTAGCCCCCCAACCGTTGTATTGTTTTACCGCAGCCTCTATCTGATCGGCAAAATGATGTACATTAACAATAATATCCTTAATACCATATTGCAGCAAATACTCCACATTACGTTGCAACAAGGATTTACCATTAATAATAGCAAGGGCTTTCGGATGTTGATCCGTCCAGGGTTTAAAGCGAGTGCCCAGCCCTGCACAAAATATCATTGCCTGAGATACTCCAAAAGTTGAAGAAATATTTGTCATAACTATTGCTTATGCCTCTACACCTTATTCGTTAATCCAGTTTTTCTCTTCCTGTACGTAATGATTCAATTGTACTTTTACTTTAAACTTGTTGCGAAGATGACGTACTAGCGCATCGGCGGCATATACACTGCGGTGTTGTCCACCAGTACATCCAAAACTTACATGTAGACTAGTAAATCCACGTTTTATAAAATCCTCTACAGTAATATCCACTACATCAAACACACTATGTAAGAACTCCGGCATTTTGGTCTGCTGCTCCAAAAACTGTATCACTTCTTTATCACGACCTGTGAGTTTTTTCATGCTTTCAATGCGACCGGGGTTTAATATACCGCGGCAGTCAAATACAAATCCTCCGCCATTTTCTTCATCTTTTACAGGTAATCCTTTTTTATAAGAAAAGCTGCAAACCTTCACCACCAAGGGTGTTTCGTGTGTAGCTTGTACCGGAGTAAACTGCTGGATAATCTCATCATCCACACATATCTGCAATACTTTTTCAAACTCCAGCAATGCAATACTCATAGGATAGGTTTGCAAAAAAGCTTTTAAATTCTTTAATGCCAGAGGAATGCTGGTAAGGAAATGGGCTTTTCTTTCAAAAAGTCCTCTGAAACCATAAGCCCCTAATACCTGCAGCAATCTTATTAATACATAACCATAGTACTGACTTACGAAGGTAAGCTTATTCAAAGGCTTGTTTAATAAGGGCTCAAGCGCATTCATATAGTCCTGCAGCAGATTATGCTTCCAATCTTCGGGTAATGCGGCACGTGCCTGCCACAGCAAAGATGCTACATCGTACTGAGGTGCACCTTTCATGCCTCCTTGATAATCTATGAAATGCACAGAATTATCAGGCATCACCTGAATATTGCGACTTTGAAAATCCCGAAACATAAAAAATTTATGATCGGTATGTGTGAGATAATTACTCAGCGCTTCAAAATCGTCGATCAACTTCTGTTTATCATAAGGCTTGCGCAATGCATCCAGAAAATAATATTTAAAATATAGCAAATCGGCCATAATAGCCTGTTTGCCAAATTCCTTATTAGTAAGGCATTTATTATAATCCAGTCCCTGATCTCCCGTCACCTGTAACCGTGCGAGTTCCTCTAGGCTGCGTTTGAACAAATTATATACTTCTGGTGTATATCCTTCAGATTCGAGACGACTGATTAAAGAAACATCTCCGAAATCCTCTTGCAAATAGTATTGTCTGTCTTCACTTACCGCATAAATATTGGCTACGGGTAGATGCTTTTTCTGAAAGTGCTCGGAGAAATAAAAAAATGTCTCATTCTCCGGGATATTAGCTCCGTAGGTACCGATAACGGAATCATTTGCATCACTCCAAATTCGGAAATAACGGCGCTCGCTACCCGCCTGAGGCAATATATCAATGTTTCGGGGTTCTTTATGGTAAGTTTTGCTATATAAATCTTTAATGTGGTTTACTCTTTCCTGCATGAAGTAAAATGTAAATATTGATAAATTGATTTTGTATGCTTTTTCGAATATATTAACTATTGCCAAATATATACCTAATGGAAAAAAATATCGTTAATTTGAAAAGTTAAATTCGTGTATTTATGCCAGTAATACTACCTGTGGAAGGAAAAGCACCCGTTTGGGGAAAAGATTGTTTTATTGCGCCTAATGCAACAATAGTGGGTGATGTAATCATGGGCGAGCAGTGTAGCGTTTGGTTTAATGCGGTAGTACGTGGTGATGTAAACTTTATTAAAATCGGAAACAAAGTAAATATTCAGGACGGCGCCTGTATTCACTGTACTTATCAAAAAGCCGGTACTACTATAGGCAATAATGTTTCCATAGGCCACAATGCTATCGTACATGGTTGTACCGTACATGATAATGTATTGATAGGAATGGGCGCTATTATTATGGACAACGCCGTTGTACATAGTAACACAATTATTGCTGCGGGAGCCGTAGTACTCGAGAATACTATTTGCGAACCCGGGAGTATTTATGCAGGCGTTCCTGCCAAAAAAATAAAAGATATTTCAGAAGAATTGATTAACGGCGAAATCAATCGTATTGCCAATAATTATATCAAATACGCTGGATGGTTTAAAGAGAGCGACAATCAGTAATTCTTAGTGTTGATACTTTCCAGAATAGTAAGATAACTCACATATCTGTCGGGGTGAATGTGCCCGTTATTAACAGCTTCCTTAATGGCACAATCAGGTTCATTGATATGTATACAGTTATTGTAGCGACAATCGTGCAGACGTTCGCGCATTTCTGGAAAATAATGAGAGAGTTCTTCTCTTTCCAGTCCTGTAACGGCCAGCTCCCGAATACCGGGGGTATCTATTATTCTCCCTCCTTCCGGCAAATCGTACATGGTGGCAAAAGTAGTAGTATGCAGCCCTTTTCCGCTCCACTTACTCACGGTTTGGGTTTTAATTTGCTGATCAGGTAGTAGATAATTAATAAATGTAGATTTTCCCACACCACTATGACCACTAACCAGTGTGGTTCGATCTTTTAGTAAAGCCTCTAAAGTGTCAAGACCGCTTTTATGCTCTACACTCACAGGAAAGACTTTATATCCCAGAGCAGCATACATCTCCTGCAACTCTTTTAGTTTCTCCTGTTCTTTATCGCGATAGATATCAATTTTATTAAAAACAATAACGGCAGGTACGTGATACATCTCGCAAACCACCAAAAAACGATCGATAAATCCTTGCGAGGTGCGGGGATCTTTCAAAGTGGCTATAAGCAATGACTGATCCAAATTAGCAGCAATAATATGCTGCTGATGCTTTACCCGTGGCGACTGACGGTTGATGTAATTTTTTCGAGGAAGGATATCAGTGATAATGGCTGTATCCTCCGTTACATTTTCCGGTTCTATTGTTACTTCATCACCTACAGCAATAGGGTTTGTGCTCGTAATGTCATCGTCAATCTTAAATACACCCTTGATACGAGCATTATAAAATTGACCTTTTTCGTCCTTAACAGTATACCAACTGCCGGTTGACCTATATACGAGCGCTTTCAATAAACAATAAATTAAGATTAAAAAATAAGCGTATAGCAAAATTATCTCTTTGCTATACGCTGTATATTTTATTAAACCGCTACGTTGAAATCACGCAAAGCGTCGTTGAGGCTAGTTTTTAAATCAGTGCTGGCTTTACGTTTCCCAATAATCAGCGCACAGGGTACTTGATATTCTCCTGCTGGGAATTTTTTAGTATAGGTTCCGGGGATTACCACACTACGAGCAGGAATACGTCCCTTTGTCTCTATAGGCACTTCCTTACTTACGTCGATAATACGCGTACTTTTGGTAAGCACCACATTAGCACCCAATACCGCTTCTTTTTCTACGATTACTCCTTCTACCACAATACAGCGGCTACCCAGGAAACATCCGTCTTCTATAATTACCGGACTGGCTTGTAAGGGTTCCAACACTCCTCCGATACCCACACCTCCACTCAGATGCACGTTTTTGCCAATCTGCGCACAGCTTCCTACTGTAGCCCATGTATCCACCATAGTGCCTTCATCTACATAGGCACCAATGTTTACATAAGAAGGCATCAATACTACGTTTTTAGCCAGATAGGAACCATAGCGTGCCGTTGCCGGTGGTACAGCCCTAACGCCCAGCTTCTCATAATCCTTCTTCAATAACATTTTATCGTAATACTCAAAGGGATCTACATCCCAAGTTTGCATGGGCTGTATGGCAAAATACATCAGGATAGCCTGTTTTACCCACTCATTCACTTTCCATTTATCTCCGTTTTTTTCGGCAACACGCAAAGCGCCTTTGTCTAATCCTTCAATTACTTCACGTACAGCATCGCTGTATTTCTTGTCTTTTAGCAATTCTCGGTTTGCCCAAGCTTCTAATATTAGATCCTGCATAGTAAAAATTTGTATTCTAGCAAAGATAATGTTGAATAGCGAATGGTCAATAGTCAATAGCTATCTTTGTCTTTATGAACATAGGTTTTGATGCAAAACGGGCTTATCATAATGATACAGGACTGGGATTTTTCAGCCGGGTACTCGTAGAATTATTGGCATCGTATCATCCCGAGCATCGATACTTCCTATTCAATCCCAAACCGGGAAGTATGTTTCGCCCTCAAGCCAGCCATATACAAGAAGTGCAACCTTCGGCACCACTGCATAAAATACTGAGAGGAGCTTGGCGAAGCAAATGGATATGTAAAGATCTAAAAAGATTGCAAATAGATCTGTATCACGGACTTAGCCAGGAAATCCCAAGCGGTATACATACAACAGGTATTCCATCAGTAGTAACCATACACGATCTTTTTGCCGAGCTATACCCCTCAGACTTCAGCTTTATCAGCACCAAAATATATCGCAGCAAAATGCGCTATGCATGTAAGTACGCCAACAGAATTATGGCCATCAGTGAGGAAACAAAACGCCATATCACCAACACCTATCATATCAATCCTTCAAAGATTGATGTGGCCTACCAAAGCTGTGATCCTATCTTCAGCAATATTGTAAGCGAGGAAAAAAAAGAACGAATACGGGCTAAATACAATTTGCCGCGAGAGTTTTTTCTGCATGTAGGAACTATCATTGAAAGAAAAAATCTGCTGAACATCTGTAAAGCTTTGCAGCTGGTGCAACAGGAGATCCCCTTGCCATTGGTAGTAGTGGGTAAAGGCGGGGCCTATAAGAAGAAAGTAAAACAATATCTTGCCGACAATCGGCTACAAGATAAAGTGATTTTTCTGACCGATGCGCTGGCCGCTGCGGGTAAAAAACCTTTTGTAGAAACGGAAGATTTCCCGGCACTGTATCAAATGGCGACGGCGATGATTTATCCATCCTTCTATGAAGGATTTGGGCTACCTATTATCGAAGCAATGTCCGGAGGAGTTCCGGTTATCACGTCTTCCACTTCTTGCATGCCCGAAATCGGTGGCGATGCGGCCTTCTATGTCCACCCCGAAAAGCCCGAAGAAATGGCAGAAGGATTTAGAAAATTTTATGGCGATGCTCTTTATCGCCAACAAGCCATAGCAAAAGGTTTTATCAATGTACAACGCTTCGCACCGGAAGTGTATGTACAATCAGTAATAAATATCTATCAAGCAGCACTGAATAATAAATAAACTTTGTATCGGATTATAAGCGAATACATATGGTTTTTGAAGCAGATATCAAAAAATGTATTGAAGTATTGCAATCAGGTGGCACCATCTTATACCCTACCGATACCGTATGGGGTATTGGATGTGATGCTACCAATCCCGAGGCAGTTTCAAAAGTATATGCATTAAAAAAACGCGACGATAGTAAAGCGCTCATTGTATTAGTTGCTTCCGAGCGCGATATCCTACACCACACCGCCTCGGTAGATTTAGGGCTTTTCGATTATCTCGATACCGTCAGCAAACCCACCACTGTTATTTATGAACACGGATTGGGTTTTGCCGACAACCTGCTTGCCGAAGACGGCAGTATTGCCATCAGAATTTGTAAGGACGAATTCTGTAGAGCACTCATCAAGCGTTTTGGAAAACCGATTGTTTCAACCTCGGCCAATATTTCCGGAGAACCTACACCCTCGCAATTTGCGGCTATTAATGAGCCTATTAAAAACGGAGTGGATTATGTGGTACAATATCGCCAGGATGATAACAGTCCAGCACAGCCTTCATCCATCATACGCTGGAACGATGGTACCCCAGAAATTATTCGAAAATAAAATATATCAAATAACAGTTAAGCGTATACAGGTCTTTTGATAAGTTTTACCCTATATCACATGTAAACTCCATAAGCTAACATTATCTTTGTTGCGCATGGATATTGAATTAAACGACCAGGAAAAAATCATCATCGATAAAATAGCTGATGCAGCACAGGAGTTACATCTGGAAAGCTATCTGGTAGGAGGATTTGTACGCGATAAATTGCTGGACCGGCCTACCAAAGATGCGGATGTAGTATGTGTAGGTGATGGCATTGCACTGGCTAAAGCAGTAGCTGCAAGATTCTTACCTGTGCCCAAAGTGAACATATTTAAGAACTTTGGTACTGCACAAATAAAGACTACCCTACGCACACCACAAGGCAAAGACATCACCTTTGAAATTGAATTTGTAGGTGCCCGTAAAGAAAGCTACCAACGCCATAGCCGCAAACCACAAGTACAACCCGGCACATTAGAGGATGATCAGAAAAGAAGAGATTTCACTATCAATGCACTGGCTATCAGCCTCAATAAAAACAATTTCGGAAAGCTAATCGACCCATTCGGCGGTCTAAAACATCTTGAAGACAAAACCATTATTACGCCGCTCGACCCGGAACAGACTTTCAGTGATGACCCGTTGCGCATGATGCGCGCCATTCGCTTTGCTACACAATTGAATTTTACCATCGCTAGCGAAACACTGTTGGCAATCACCGATCAAGCAGAACGAATTAAAATCATATCACAGGAAAGAATTACAGACGAACTCAATAAAATTATTCTAGCACCTAAGCCTTCAGTGGGTTTTGACCTGCTGTATAAAACCGGACTGCTCGCACTTATCTTCCCCAAGATGGCTGCGTTGGCGGGTGCGGAATATATCGATGGCCACGGCCACAAAGACAATTTCTATCACACCCTACAGGTACTGGATAATGTTGCCCAAAAAAGCAATGACCTATGGTTGAGATGGGCAGCTATATTGCACGATATAGGTAAACCCGCCACCAAAAAGTTTGAAGAAGGTCACGGCTGGACCTTTCACGGGCATGAAGTAGTAGGCGGAAAAATGGTGCCTAAAATCTTCAACGAGCTGAAGCTACCCCTCAACGAAAAAATGCGTTTTGTGAAAAAGCTGGTAATGCTTCACTTGCGCCCTATCAGCCTTACAAAAGAAAATATTACCGACTCCGCCATACGCCGGTTACTATTCGATGCCGGCGATGACTTCGAGGCACTTATGACCTTGTGCGAAGCCGATATTACCAGTAAAAACAAACAAAAAGTGCAGCGCTACCTCGACAACTTTAAGCTGGTACGTAGGCGCTGCAAGGAAGTGGAAGAAAAAGACCATATCCGCAATTGGCAGCCTCCTATTGATGGCGTAGAAATCATGCAACTGTTCAATCTTCCCCCATCCAAGCCGGTGGGCATTTTAAAAGACAGCTTAAAAGATGCCATTCTAGATGGCGCTGTAGCCAATACCCGCGAAGCGGCACTGGAATACCTTTATCAAAAAGCAAGGGAAATCGGCGTTTATCAGTAATGAAAATATAAACGCCTAACACGTATCCTACAACGCGCTCGTAAACTGCTTCAGGAAGCGTACATCGTTTTCGCTAAACAGGCGGATATCATTGATGCCGTATTTCAGCATGGCAGGGCGCTCAACTCCCATCCCAAAGGCAAAGCCTGTATACTTTTCGGGGTTGATGCCGCAATTTTGTAATACATTAGGATGCACCATACCGCAGCCCAGTATTTCTACCCATCCGGTTTTCTTACAAATGTTACAACCCTCACCGCCGCAAATAAAACAGCTTACGTCCATTTCGGCACTCGGTTCGGTAAAAGGGAAATAAGAAGGACGGAAGCGAACACGCACGTCCTGCCCGTACATTTCTTTTACGAAGAAGTACAGTGTTTGTTTCAGGTCCGCAAAAGAAACATTCTCATCGATATATAAACCTTCTACCTGATGGAAGAAACAATGGCTTCGTGCACTGATGGTTTCGTTACGATATACACGTCCGGGACAAATCACACGGATAGGCAGTTTGCCCTTTTCCATTTCACGGATCTGCGTATTGCTAGTATGTGTACGTAGCAACCAGTCTACCGCACTGTTTTGACCCGCATCGATATAAAAAGTATCCTGCATATCCCGTGCAGGGTGATGCTCGGGCAAATTCAACGCAGTAAAATTATGCCAGTCATCTTCTATTTCAGGACCCTCAGCCACTGCAAATCCCAGTCGCTGGAAAATAGCAATAATACGGTTACGCATTAAAGCAATTGGGTGTCTACTACCTAGCGGAGTTTCATCTCCGGGTAGGGTCAAATCAAGGGTCGCCCCACTTTGCTCTGATGCTTCCGTAGCTTCCTTTAAGGCATTAAACTTCTCTTCCACAAAATTTTTAAACTCGTTCAGCAACTGACCCGCCTCACGCTTTTGCTCGTTAGGCACGTTTTTCATTTCGCCCATCAGGCTTTTCACCAGCCCCTTTGATCCCAGCCATTTAATGCGAAATTCTTCCACTTGCTTAGTATCCGTTGCATTAAACGAGCTTACTTCTGCTTTATACGCTTCTATTTTCTGTAACAAGTCCTGCATAGCCCGCAAAGATAACCAAGTTTAGGTTAGTACCATTATCTCATCTACAACATGTACTGAAAGCCAAAAGTCTACAAGATTGCTATTTTTTTAGCAATGAACCTTAATTTTGCCCCTTACTAAAAAAAGGCCATGAAGGTAATAGAACACATTAATAGGGCGAAGGAGAAAAACGAAACGCTGATATCTTTTGAAGTACTACCTCCCTTGAAGGGCAAAGGCATCGAAGCGCTTTATGAGCATATGGACCCGTTAATGGAGTTTCATCCTGCCTATATCAACGTTACCTACCATCGCAGCGAGCACGAATTCCGCAAAAATCCCGATGGCAGCTTTAAAAAAGTTACCATCCGCAAAAGACCCGGAACCGAAAGCATATGTGCCGCTATTATGAACAAGTACAACGTAGATACGGTACCTCACCTAATCTGCGGTGGATTCAGTATTACCGAAACCGAAGACGCACTCATCAACCTGCAATACCTCGGAATTGACAATGTGCTGGTATTGCGTGGCGATGCCGCTAAGCACGAAACCGCGTTTATACCGCATCCCGATGGGCATCGATATGCTATCGACTTATTAAAACAGGTAGTCAATCTCAATAATGGCATCTATTTAGAAGAAGAACTCATCAATAGTCGCAAGACATCCTTCTGCATAGGTGTGGCCGGATATCCCGAAAAGCATTTCGAGGCACCTAATATGGAAACCGATTTGGTTTACCTGAAAGCCAAAGTAGATGCAGGAGCGGATTATATCGTTACCCAGATGTTTTTCGACAACGCCAAATACTACGCCTTTGTGGATGCTTGTCGGGCCAAAGGTATTAATGTACCTATCATTCCAGGTCTCAAGCCCATATCTACCAAGAAACAGTTAACTACCTTGCCCAAAGTTTTCTCCATAGACCTTCCTAGCGAGCTTTGCAATGAAGTATTGAAATGCAAAAACAACGAAGATGTGGAAAAAGTGGGCGAAGAGTGGCTGCTGGAGCAAAGCCGCGACCTAAAGAAGAACGGTGTACCGGTATTACACTATTACACACTGGGCAAACCGCATATCATAGCAAATGCAATTAAACGATTATAATTTTTATGGTACCGACTGTAGTGCACGTATCATCGCATTTGCGTCGCACACTTGTACTGCAGTGCATGAATCCACAGCATGATTATTACACAGCTCATCTATATCAAACCCGGCGCAGAAACGCTTTTCGACCAGTTCGAAGCTATTGCCATCCCATTAATAGCCAAGCACAACGGCAAATTACTCTTGCGCATTCGTCCCGATAAAACCTCGATTTTAGAAAGTAATATTCCGGCGCCTTACGAAGTACACATGGTGGAGTTTCCGTCAGAGCATGATTTTGAGAGCTTCATGCAAGATCCGGAACGACAAAAACATCTATCGCTAAAAGAACAGGCCATTCAATCTGCTGTTCTCATCAAAGGTGCAACACTATAAACCACCTGTATAATTTTTTACCTGTCCTATATTTGACACCGGCAACCGTAGTTTTGTAAACCAAATAAGTTCACTTTGGCTCGTAGAAATAAAAATATTACACTCGAAAAGGTATTAATAGAAGATTATGCCGCCGAAGGTCGCTCACTAGCGCGTGTGGATGGCAAAGTTGTATTTGTAGAGCAAGTAGTACCCGGCGATGTAGTGGATATACGTCTTACAAAAAATAAAAAAGACTGGGCCGAAGGTTGGCCCGTACATTTTCATCAATATTCTGAAAAAAGGATTACGCCTTTTTGTGAGCACTTTGGCACTTGCGGTGGCTGTCAATGGCAAATGCTACCTTATGATCTGCAATTGCAATACAAGCAGAAACAGGTAGTAGATAACCTTACACGCATAGGCAAAATTCAACTACCGGAGATACAACCCATCATCGGTTCCGAAAAAACAACACATTACCGTAATAAAATAGAATACACCTTCGGCACCGAAGAGTTTCTTCCCAAGGATGCCATAAATACTGTAAGTACACCTCCTAAACCAGGTGTCGCAGGCTTCCATGGTCGCGGTTTCTGGAGTAAAGTAGTAGATATACAAACTTGCTATTTGCAATCCGAACCCACAAACAAAATAAGACTGGCAATAAAAAACTTTGCTATAGAAAAGGGCTGGAGCTTTTATAATCTAAAAGAGCAACACGGTTTTTTACGCACGTTGCAATTGCGCATTTGCGAAACCGGCGAGTGGATGGCCAATGTAGTAGTAGGTGAAGCGGATGAAGAAAAGATTGAACAACTGATGCAGTTTATTCGGCAGCAATTTCCCGATATTACCACCTTGCTATATACCATCAATACTAAGAAAAACGACAGTCTGCATGACCTAGAGCCTATTGTATATCATGGTAAGGGTTACGTAATAGAACAATTGGAAGACTTCAAATTTAAAATAGGACCTAAATCTTTCTTCCAGACCAATACCCGACAAGGCGAGGTTTTATACAAAATCACCCGCGAATTTGCCGAGCTTACCGGCAACGAAACTTTGTATGATTTATACTGTGGTACGGGCAGCATTGGCATTTTTTGCAGCCATAAAGCCGGAAAAATAATTGGAGTGGAGGTGATTGATGCAGCCATTGAAGACGCCAAAGAAAACGCCGCGTTGAATCAGCTGGATAAAACATTCTTTTATGCAGGAGATGTAATTAAAGTATGTGACGATGCCTTTTTCCGCCACCACGGCAAGCCCGATGTGATCATCACCGACCCACCACGCGCAGGCATGCATGAAAAGCTAGTGCAAAAGATTAAAGAAATGGCAGCCCCTACGGTGGTGTATGTAAGCTGTAATCCCGCTACACAAGCGCGCGACCTAGCACTATTGGATGAAAAATACATGGTTACCAAAATCCAACCTGTGGACATGTTCCCACATACATTGCATATTGAAAATGTGGTGCAATTAAAATTGCGCGAGTAAACCGTGCCTATCTTTAATAAGAAAATACAATCACCGCCTCACTATTATTAATTAGTTAATAATAAGTATTTCACAAAACCAATTTGAAACATAGCTTTGGGGGGTTATCTTTGCCCAATGAGTGATTTTTATTACAGACCGGCAGAAAAGTTCCCCCCGGCGATTAAAAACTTGATTGCCATTAATGTAGTAGTATGGTTGGCTCAGGTTCTTTTTGATTCGCGCTTTAATCTTACCGATAGAATTGGGCTGTGGCCTGTAAACTCTCCTTTCTTCCATGCTTGGCAAATCGTTACCCACATGTTTGCCCATGCTGCGTCTGGGCCTTACATGTTTTTTCATATTCTTTTTAATATGTTCACCCTGTGGATGTTCGGACGTGTGCTGGAAAACCTGTGGGGATCTAAAAGATTTCTGATATTTTATCTACTGTGCGGACTAGGCGCTGCAGTCACCCATCTGGCCATGCAATATTTTATGGGCGCGCACGATGTAGCGGTAGGTGCTTCAGGAGCCGTATTTGGTGTTTTAGTGGCTTTCGCCATGACCTTTCCCAACACCGAATTGTACATCATGTTCATTCCTGTACCCATTAAAGCCAAATGGGCTATTTTAGGATTGGTAGCCATAGATTTGTTCGGTGGTATTTCGCAGGTAAGCGGTGATAATATTGCACATTTTGCCCACCTCGGAGGCGCCATTACCGGTTTTATTTTGCTTAAAATTTGGAACAAAACCAATCGTAGGACGTTATATTAGTTTGGAGGGAGCAATGAAAAATATAACCGAAATTCCGGTGTATGCAATACAATATCAATTGTTCATTTATTATCATTGCAAGTAAAGAAATAAAGCTGGAAAACTGTATATAATGGCTATTGCTGATAGAAATTTGAGTTCGCGGCTGTCATATGGAGGCAGAATCAATCCTCTGGTGATGCTAATAGCTGTTACCATGATTGTCTTTGTGGTATTGATGTTTTTCAGGGCGCTCACCTATATACAGCTGCCCGAGAATGCAGATTTAAATACAGTTTACAACCAGAAGGTTCTGAAATGGTTTGCTCTGGCCGGCAGCACAGAACAGACGCTTCCTCGTATATGGACAATCCTCACCTATGGCTTCTCCCATATCAACTTATGGCAGTTGTTCGCCAGCATGTTATGGCTATGGGGATTTGGGTATGTATTCATGGACATGACCGGCAACAAAAGAATCGTTCCTGTTTATCTGTATGGTGTGCTGATTGGGGGCATTGCTTATCTGGCAGCTAATTATTTTCTGGGCACAGCCTCATCTGCTCCTTTTCTGATAGGTAGCAGTTCGGGTATTTTGGCCGTAGCCGCTGCCGCCACTACCATCTGTCCTAATTATAAGATATTACCCATGGTAGGCGGTGGTATTTCCTTATGGATTGTATCGATTATTTATTTGGCCATTGATATGGCTACACTACCTCCCGATAATTTGTCGGTATACGTTTCTCATTTGGCAGGAGCACTTACCGGTTTCCTATTTATTTTTATTCTGCGAAGAGGGTTTGATGCCAGTGAGTGGATGAATAACTTTTATGACTGGCTCGTCAATCTCGTAAATCCTGAAAAACCGTATCAAAGCAGGGAAAAGATAAAGTCTGCGTTTTTCTACAATGCAAAAACAACCCCTTATGTAAAAACACCTAAGATTACGCAGCAAAAACTCGACGAGATTCTGGACAAAATCAGTCAGTACGGCTACGATCAGCTCACCGAAGAAGAAAAATCTTTTCTGGAGCGGGCCAGCAAGGAAGATTTGAAAGGTAGGCAATAATTTGTCCTGATATTAATAATGGCTTAACTTACCCGCTTATTGCACACTGATCATGGGAGTTTTTGCACGAATAAGCAGTCGTGTTTTGTTTTTTATCAACATTATTGTTGTGGCCGCATTTCTGGTGGCCTGCATCAACCCCTATATCAATCCGCAGCTCTGGCCACTGCTTTCTCTCATCAGTCTTGCTTTTCCGTTTCTATTGCTACTAGTATTAGCGTTTTTTGTATGGTGGTGGCTAGTACGCCGCAAATGGGCCTTGCTTTCAGGAGTCGCATTATTTTTGGGAGGTGGTGCCATTACCGATTTTTTTGCATTAAGGCCTTTTTCAACTTCTTTTGAAGAAACTAAAAAAGAAGGTATCATAAGAGTTGCCACCTGGAATGTTGCTCGTTTTATAGAAATGGCGCGCAATAATAACCGCGGTAGTCAGACGCGCTATAAAATGCTGAAACAAATAGAACAGGTTAATGCCGATATACTTTGCTTTCAGGAATTTGCGTCCTCCATCCGTCCTGATATGTATAACAATATTGCAGCCGTCAGCAAAGGTTTGAACTATCCGTACTATTATTTTTCTCACGACGTGGATGGAGATAGCCTGTTCAACGGCAGCGTCATCTTCAGCCGTTACCCTATCGTCGACACCGGTATGGTGCGTTATCCACGTCCTACATTACCCGAATTTCTGGTTTTCGTAGATATTAAAGTAGGGAATGATACCATTAGGGTATATACTACCCATCTGCAGTCTAATCAGTTTCGCAAGGAAGACCTTTCCAAAATAGAAGAACTTAAGGGTGTAAGAGGAAATATTATTAAAAACGCTAGCTATATTCTTTCCAAACTGTCGGTAGCTATCAAACATAGAAGCATTCAGGCCGATATGGTAAAAGATATTGTTCGTAATAGCAGCTTCCCCACCGTTTTCTGTGGCGACCTGAATGATGTTCCAAACTCCTATACCTATAAGAAGGTAAAAGGCCATATGCAGGATGCTTTTCTGAAAAAAGGATTCGGTATCGGCCGAACTTACGCATCCCTTTCTCCTACATTACGTATTGATTATATTTTTACCGATCATCAGTTTTCAGTAGAGCAATGCAAACGAATTACCACGCCTTATTCAGACCATTACATGCTGATAGCCGACATTAAAAAGAAATAAGTAATTTGTACATAAGCATACCAAAAAGCTTACATCCGCAGCAGCTTTGTTCATTAAATACTGCCAGAAAGCAGCTGGTACGCAAAGAAGGTATATTTTTGCAGTCCTTATAATCAGGCTGAAAATGAGTGAACTTAAGATATATAATTCATTATCAAAGCAAAAAGAAGTATTTACCCCCCTTACCCCGGGGCATGTGGGGATGTATGTATGTGGCCCTACCGTAAGCGGAGAGAGTCACCTAGGCCATGCCAGACCCTACGTTACTTTTGACGTTGTATACCGATATCTTACCTACTTAGGATATAAAGTACGCTACGTAAGAAATATTACAGACGCCGGTCACTTTGAAGAAGAAGGGCGTGAAGCGGAAGATAAAATTTCTAGCAAGGCTGTTTTGGAAAAGCTAGAACCCATGGAGTTGGTACAGAAATACACCAACCTCTTCCATTGGGCTATGCTGCAGTTCAACTGTATTCCACCATCCATAGAACCTACTGCTACAGGACATATCGTAGAGCAGATTGAAATGATTAAAAAACTGATTGCCGACGGTTATGCCTACGAGAAAAACGGATCGGTGTACTTCGATGTAAAAAAATATGCTGCTAACTACGATTACGGTAAGCTCAGTGGAAGAAAAATAGAGGAGTTGCTGGAAAATACCCGTGAATTGGAAGGCCAAGAAGAAAAAAATAATCCCGCCGACTTCGCATTGTGGAAAGCAGCACCACCACAGCATATCATGCGCTGGCAAAGCCCCTGGGGCGAAGGTTTTCCGGGATGGCATATCGAATGTTCGGCCATGTCAACTAAATACCTGGGTAAGCAATTCGACATCCATGGCGGTGGAATGGACTTGATGTTCCCGCACCACGAAAGTGAGATTGCACAAAGTACCATCTGCAACCATGTAGCTCCGGTGCGTTACTGGATGCACAACAACATGATCACCATTAACGGCCGCAAGATGGGTAAAAGCTATAATAATGTTATTAAACTTACCGAACTATTTAGCGGCACCCATCCCTTACTGAGCCAAGCTTTCCATCCCATGGTGGTACGCTTCTTTATTCTGCAGAGCCACTACAGAAGTACGCTCGACTTTAGCAACGAAGCACTTCAGGCATCTGAAAAAGGACTGAAAAGACTGTGGGAAGCATACGAAAACTTGAAACGTATTAAAGAAAGAAGCGGTGAGCTGAACGAAACAGCAGGTGATCAAGAATTGGATGCTAAAGTAAACAAACTGGTAGATGAATTTGCCGAGTTTATGAACGATGACTTTAATACGGCTAAAGTGCTAGCAAACATGTTTGAGCTGGCTCCTGTTATCAACAGCATTAAAGACAGAGTCACCGACATTAAATCCTTATCTACCGCTACCTTCAATAAACTGCAGGAACAGTTCAAGCTTTATATAGAAGATATTTTTGGACTGAAAGCTGTATCGGCTGCGGACAACGATAAGCTCAAAGCCGTTATGCAACTGATTATAGATATTCGTCGCGAAGCCCGCAGCAGAAAAGACTTTGTAACGTCCGACAAAATCAGAAATCAGCTGGCAGCAATAGGCATCATACTGAAAGATGAAAAAGACGGAAGCGTCACCTGGAATATCAACTAAAAAAGAATTTCGGGTAAATTTTTTTTGACGTCTCTTCCAATTCTTATGTACAAACTCTGGGCAACCATAATTAAAGACTGGCGCATTCTAATCCGCGATAAAGTGGGGCTGACGCTAATGTTTGTCATGCCCATTGTGCTGGCAGTAGTTATCACCACTGTACAAAACAGCACCTTCGAGCTGGTAAACGATAAGAAAGTGCCGTTACTGCTCTTAAACAAAGATCAAGGTGTTGCAGGCGAAGAGCTGGAAAATACCCTTAACAAAGGGGGAATGTTTATCGTAAAAAAAGTAGCATCTACTACAAATACAGAAGTTCTCCGTCAGAAAATTCAAAATAAAGAAGCGCTGATAGGTCTTATTGTTCCCGAGCAGTATACTACCGATGTATTAACCAAGTCGGAAGATATTGCTGCCCAAGCATTGCAGGTGATAGCCATCACAAATTCCGAAGATACATCGGCATCACAACGTTCGCACACACCAGTAACCCTGCTGTATCATCCTATACTACAGCCTTCCTTCCGCCAAGGTATAGAAGGATCACTCAACAGTTTGTTACAGATCGTTCAAAGTAAATACATTGTACGACACCTGTACAGCGCCATCAATGATTCGGCCCCCATACCGCAAGATCTGGAGCAACAGATCCTAGCCAATCAAACGCCTATCGAACAGCATGCTGTTTCCAAAGACGGCGGTCATGTGATTGCGAACGCCACACAACACAATATTCCTGCATGGACGGTATTTGCGATGTTCTTTATTGTGATTTCGCTGGGGGCAAGTATTGTTAGAGAGAAGAACAGTGGTAGCTTTATGCGCCTGAAAACCCTTCCCACACCTTTAACCCTTGCCATGGTATCCAAACAAATCACTTATGTAATCATCACTGTACTGCAAGCGTTGGTAATTTTTTCTATAGGCAAATGGTTATTCCCCTTAATTGGGTTACCGGGATTGGATTTTCCGCAGGATAAAATCAGCTTATTATTGGTAATTATTTTATGCGGATGGTGTGCTGCCAGCTTTGCCATCATGATTGGTGCTTTCGCCAAAACACAAGAACAAAGCAACGGTATTGGAGCTGTTACCATTGTTCTGTTTGCCGCTATTGGTGGACTTCTGGTGCCGGCATTTGCCATGCCACAATCGATGCAGGGCATCATGCGTATTTCGCCCCTGCACTGGTGTTTGGAAGCCTTTTATGGCCTATTCTTGGAAGGAGGCAATTTCGCCGATATTTTCAAATTGCTGGTACCCACCATTGTCATGATTATCGTATTTCAGTTAATCGCTTATTTTGGCATGAAAAAACAGGGGATTGTCTGAATTTACTGTTTTGCTACAAGAAATAAAAAAAAGTGTACGAATCTTCGCACACTTCATTAGCAATACTATATTCTTGGTGCTATATCGTCCACTGATCGTGCACGATACCTACCAGATAATATTTTCCGTCTTTTTGCTTAAACACTAACCTTACAGATTTCCAGTCCATACCACCGTATTTTTTAGATCCGGAAATATAGCTTTCGGTGAAATCACAGTCGCGATACATACTCTTCAGGTTATTTAAAGCATTTCCGGTTTTTACGAAATTATTGATATCGTATTTCTCCGGATTTACGAAATTTCCATCGTACACAAACTTGCTAAAATATTCCACTGGTGTAAGGTAGATAGGATCGCCGCTACCATCGTAAGTTCCCCAGTTGATTTTTTTATTCTTATCTGTTGTTACCAGTTTATGAAAAGCTTCTTTAGAAAACTGCTTATCATCATCCGATATGGTAGCATAAGGTGAAAAACGAATGCCTTCATCCGGATGTATGAGTGAATCCAACTTGGTATACTCGGCGTTTTTAAAAATCGTAAGCACGGTTTTAGTAAGACTGGTCAGCACCGAGTCCTTACTCAGTTTTTGCAGTCTTTCTGCTTCGGCCTGTTCTTTTAAGCGTAATGAGTCCGGTAGCTCACCCCAATTCAGTGATGTGGAGTCATCGTCCCCTGGCTGGGTGCTTTGTTTTTTACCGCAGCCATTTTTACACCCTACAATGATGACGCTACAGAGAATAAAAGCCGTTAATAGTTTTTTCATTGAGTAAAATTAAAATGCGGTTTGCTTATCTTTTTATAAGAAAGGTTTAAAATCTTTAGAACGGAAGATCATCCTTGATATCATCGTATTGCATATCCGAAGGCATCTCATCAATATAACCGCCATCATCTCCGCTGCTACTCAACGGCTCCACTTTCCAAGCTTTTACATCGGTATACCAGCGTCCGTTAAACTCACGGCTTTCGATATCGAAATAAATCTTAAGCATATTGCCCACCTGTAGTATCTTATCATTAATCCGGTCGCCCCATATGGAGATACATACCTTTTTCGGATACTGACCTTCGGTTTCAACAATAATATCCTGTTTACGCCACTCATTCCCTGTTTTGGCTACTCCAGATTGCAAGGGAAGTACCTGTATTAATTTTCCTGTTAATTCCATAAAGATTGTATTAACCACAAAGATAAGGCCGAAACATCAAGCCACTTCGTTTTCCCTAACAACCTTGTTAAATTTGTATAAAACATATACTATGCGCTTATACTACTGCACACTATTGAGTCTGCTCATTTTGAGTATTTCTCTTTACGCACAGGAAGATATCACTTATCAGCAGCCATCCGAACCCATTTTATCCCTGGCTAATTACGAACCGGCACCCGCTGTATCTATGGATACTAAAAAAAACTACATGCTATTATCCTACCGAAGTGCCTATAAATCGCTGGCCGATTTGAATAACGAAGAGATGCGCCTAGGAGGGTTACGCATTAACCCTGTAACCAATATTTCTTCAACCATTACTTACTACAATAATTTAAAGATCAGAAAAGTGATGGATGTAAAGGCCGAACCTACACAGGTAGCAGGTCTTCCCGAAAACCCGCGTATAGCCAATATTTCCTGGAGTCCCGATGATTCTAAAATTGCATTTACCAACACTACACTTACCGGGGTAGAGCTTTGGGTAATTGATGTAGCCACAGCACAGGCTAAAAAGTTAACCGAGGCCAACCTCAATGCCAATCTAGGCTCACCATATAGCTGGCATAGAGATAGCAAAGGATTATTAGTGCGTGTAATTCCGGCTAATCGGCCACCACTTATCGATCCTAAAAAAGAATTACCCAAGGGACCCATCGTATCGGTTGCCGATGGCAAGGTATCGCAAAACAGAACTTATCAAGATCTTCTGAAGAACAAAATAGATGAAACTAACTTCGAAATACTAGTAACATCAGAGCTATACAACGTATATCTAGACGGCTCCCAGCAACTTTACAAACCGGCCGATATGTATGCGGGACAATCCATCTCACCAGACGGCAATTATATCATGCTTACCATGATTCGAAAACCCTTTTCTTACATCGTCCCCATGAGCCGTTTCCCGCAAGTAAGCATTGTGTACGATAGACAAGGCAATGAAATCAAAACTGTAAACGAAATACCACTGGTAGAAATAATCCCGAAAGGATTTGATGCCGTACGCACCGGTAAACGCTCCATGGGCTGGAGAGCCGATAAACCTGCTACTCTGTATTATGTAGAAGCATTAGACCAAGGTAATCCGCTTACCAGAGTGGCTTACCGCGATGAGCTTTTCGTGTGGGATGCTCCGTTTGATAAAGATCCTGTATCTCTGGCCAAAACTCCGCAACGCTACTCGGGCATTATTTGGGGTGATGACCAACATGCCATTTTATACGACGGTTGGTACGATACACGCAACCGAAAGACTTATCTCATCGATCCTTCGCGGCCAAGTGCCGAACCCAAAATCCTCTTCGACAGAAACGTACAGGACATCTATAACGATCCGGGAAGTTTTGAGACCCGAAAAAATCAATACGGTCGTAACGTACTGGCCATTGAAAACGGCAACGCCTTCCTGATTGGTGCCGGTTACAGCAAAAACGGACAATTCCCTTTCATCGACGAACTGAATCTGAGAACACTGAAAACAAAAAGACTGTATCAGAGTGCTTATACCGATAAAAAAGAAACCATCCACTCTATCGAAGATTTTAAAAATGGTGTAGCGTTGGTGCTCATTCAATCCAAAAACGAATACCCCAATTACTTCCTAAGAAATTATAAAAAAAGAATGGCTCCCATACAGCTTACCTTCAACAAAAATCCTTTTGAGATTTTGGCCAATGTACACAAGGAAGTGATACATTATAAAAGAGCAGACGGAGTGGACCTTTCTGGCACCCTTTATCTGCCGCTTGGGTATGACAAGAATAAAAAAGAAAAACTACCATTGCTCATCTGGGCTTATCCGCAGGAGTATAAGGATAAAAACACCGCCAGCCAGAACGATAAAAACCCAAACGAGTTTACCTTCCCATACTATGGCTCTTTTGTGTATTGGGTGACCAAAGGTTATGTAGTGCTGGACGATGCTTCTTTCCCCATTATTGGCGAAAACGGAAAGGAACCTAATGATAGTTTTATCGAACAACTGGTAGCCAATGGCCGCGCTGCAATTGATGCGGTGGACAAATTGGGTTATATCGACCGCACAAAAGTAGCTGTAGGGGGACATTCTTACGGAGCATTTATGACAGCTAATTTGCTTACCCACTCAGACGATTTTGCCTGCGGCATTGCACGCAGCGGCGCTTATAACAGAACCCTGACACCCTTTGGCTTCCAAAACGAGCAACGCAATTACTGGGATGCCCCTGAAGTTTATAACACCATGTCGCCTTTCATGCATGCCGATAAAATGAAAAAACCGATTCTGCTGATTCATGGTGAAGCAGATAATAATCCGGGTACTTTCACTTTGCAGACAGAGAGATATTTCCAAGCACTTAAAGGGTTGGGCGGACAGGCACGCATGGTGATTCTGCCCAAGGAGAGTCACGGCTATGCAGCCAAAGAAAACATCCTGCACCTGCTATGGGAACAGGAGCAATTTTTGGATAAGCATTTAAAAGGGAAGTAAATAACATAACAAAAACCGCCGGTTATAGAGTTCCGGCGGTTTTTGTTTTATGAATTATACTTTTTCTGCAATAACAAAGTAAGTATGCGCGGAATATTGGATCGGTCGTCATTATCAAAAAACTCATCTATCAGCACCACCTGAAATCCATGTTGTTCTGCGGCGTTGGTAAAATCTGAGATGTGGTGTGTAAAGCAAGTAACGATTTGCAATCCCTCTTCCGTTTCAAAGCGGGCTTTGGAACCGCTGTATTGTTTAAACGGATGTAATTCTCCGATGTACACATGTCCTCCGGGACGCACAACTTGACTCAGTTTTTGAAATATCGGCTCTAGGTGTTCGATATGTTCCAATACTAGACTAAAAGTAGCCAGATCGAATTGCATACCCTGTGTAAAGTGCCAATCCTTCAAAATGTCCGCCTGAACAAAAGCTACCTTGTTGTTCTGTATTTTGCTTTTGGCAATGGATAGCATGGCTTCGGATAGATCCACCGCAACAATCTGTTGGGCACGTGTTACCAGCCATTGCGTATTCTTACCTGTACCGCAACCAATTTCCAAGCAGTTTGAAAAGCTCAGAGGTTCCAATGTTTTCCTCAAAGCCACAGCTTCCAGATCTCGGGTTTTGTTTTCATTGGTATCGTATTGAACAGACCATTGATTGTATGCGGACTCGACGTTCATAATCTTAGAATTTTAAAAGTTCCAGATACCGGAGATGGGCAAAGATAATGGGAAGATAGATAGTTGATAATCTTATATCTATTATGAAGGTATAGGAATGAAATATAGTTTAGATTTTTAAAAGAAGAAAATTCTTAAATGTTGTGGATACCTAATGCAGGTTTATACTCCCCTTGTATGGCAGATACGGCCCTAGCGATACATGGCCAAAGGGTACGATAGTAGGGCAAGAGTAGGGACTTTTAATCCCTACAAATTTAATAGATTTTTTTAAAATATTTGTCATCCTCACATTTTTTTAAAAATCCCTTTCTTTTTACAAGTAATCGCTAGGCGCTAAGGCTATATACCTTCACCCTTTATCCCGCACCAGTAGATACCAATCACCTTCTAGCGGCAAATAGCCGTAATCATAACAAAAAAAATAAATATGCCCTTTTTGGGTCTGATAGGTATGCGTATGATATTTAAAATGAAAACCCGCAGTTTGTAGTTTTTCCCGGGGCAATTTTACTTTGTCCATGCCATCGTGCAAGAAATCAGCTAATATGCGACGATTCTTGCGCAGGGCATTATTGATATTGCGAATCATGTTTTCATCTGCCGCCTTGAGTCCGTTATTGTAATTATTGCGGCAGGAGTCATCACAAAACTTTTTGTCCGATCGGCCCTTCACAGGTTTTCCGCAATACAAACATAATTTTTGTTCCGATGCCGGCGTTTTCATAGAGCGTTGATATCGTTGCTCTAATTTACAAAATATCCGACAACAAACGCTTACATCCGTTTACATCCGCAAGTAATTGATTAATAACCGACTAAAGCTTCCCCTTGGTTGCAACTTTGTGTTGCCGCTTCACAAAAGCAGGCTGAAATAAACAAATTCTTTCACCCGCTTACTACGGTGAGCACAAAACTTACAACTATGTACGCATTAAAGAACAAAGTACAGCTAATCGGTAATTTGGGTAATGCCCCAGAAATCAAAACAACCATTAATGGTAAAAAAATGGCGCGTTTTAGTATTGCCACCAACGAAACCTACAAGAACCTCAGTGGTGAGCGTGTTACAGAAACCACCTGGCATCATCTGGTAGCTTGGGGACGACTGGCTGATATTGCCGAAAAATATCTGGAAAAGGGGCGCGAAGTGGCCGTGGAAGGCAAACTAGTAAACCGTCAGTACGAAAGCAAAAACGGTGAAAAACGTTACATCACCGAAATACAGGTGCATGAACTGCTACTACTGTCGGGAAAATAAGATCTTATGGATAGCCGCATTGGGGGAAGAGAACAGCCTATCTGTTTCCCCCACTACCCTGCGGCAAAACTTCAGTGCGGTAATACCACATCATTCAAATAATTCCATTATTTTGCCGACCTGTAAAAATGAGTACAGCAAATTATTTTGTTACGCCCGAGGGACTGCAAGAGGCTCCACCGCAGCCAACTCCAAATCCCCTGCTAAAAGCAGTGGCAATGGTGGTGTCGTACCTGATGCATCCCATCTTCATACCCATGTATGTACTCACATTGTTACTCTTTGTAGAGCCCTTCCTGTTTCTGGGTGCCACACCTAGAGAGAAAGCCCTTACATTCGGGCGGGCATTTGTAAACTATACCTTTTTTCCGCTAATCAGCATATTGCTGCTGCGTGGCCTGAAGCTGATTCCTTCCATTCATCTCAAAGAGCGGAAGGATCGTATTATTCCATTCATCATCTCCAATATCTGGTATTTCTGGATTTGGTTTGTTTGGCGTGGGCTGAACGGCGTTCCCGA
Organism: Chitinophagaceae bacterium C216; assembly: GCA_028485475.2. Lineage (GTDB taxonomy): Bacteria > Bacteroidota > Bacteroidia > Chitinophagales > Chitinophagaceae > Niabella > Niabella composti. The sequence goes on along the minus strand of CP144143.1, from coordinate 907,800 downwards.
ATACCTGATTGTATTTGCATTGAGCATTTTTCTAGCTTCATCCATAGGATTACTGGCTAATATTTATATCAAAATAAGCATGCATGGTATTGCGCTAGGTACTGCAGTCACCTACTTGCTCCTACTCACACTGCTGCCCGATGCACCTAATTTAACCCGCTATCTAGCTATTGCCATATTAGCTGCAGGCATTACAGGTACTGCCCGCTTATTGTTAGGCGCTCATACACCCAAGGAATACTACATTGGGCTAGCCGTGGGAGCGTTGGCAGTGTTAATGGCCGATTTTATCGTTTGATGCACTTAATTAAAAACTTTATCGTATTTCTATAGGAACTTGTAAAAAATCCAAAAAGATTAGTTTTTTAATGCTAAAATTATTAGCTTTGTTGTTAATAATTATTACTAAAACAGACACAGCGAAGTTGTATTTTTGATCATGGCTAAAACAGAAAAAATATCAGAAGACTCGATGAGCGCGAGCATTAATAGCGAAAAGCTAAAGGCACTGAAGCTTACCATGGAAAAGATTGATAAGGACTATGGTAAGGGTAGTGTAATGCTGATGAACGAAAAAGCTGTAGAATCACATGAAGTGATTTCTACAGGTTCGATAGGATTGGATGCAGCATTAGGCATCGGAGGTATGCCCCGTGGAAGGGTAATTGAAATATACGGACCTGAATCTTCAGGTAAAACCACCATTGCTACCCACGTAATTGCAGAAGCACAAAAAAAAGGCGGCATGTGTGCCATTATCGACGCCGAGCACGCCTTTGACAGTGTATATGCTAGAAAGTTGGGTGTGAACGTAGACAATCTACTCATCAGCCAGCCCGATTACGGAGAGCAAGCACTGGAAATTGCCGATAGGCTGATTCTTTCAGGGGCGCTGGATGTGGTGGTAATTGACTCCGTAGCGGCATTGGTACCCAAGAGTGAGTTGGAAGGAGAAATGGGCGACAGTAAAATGGGATTACAGGCCCGCCTGATGAGCCAAGCGCTGCGTAAGCTAACTGCCACCATTTCTAAAACCAATACGGTTTGTATTTTCATCAACCAGTTGCGCGAAAAAATCGGTGTGATGTTCGGTAATCCCGAAACCACTACCGGTGGTAACGCCTTAAAGTTCTATGCATCCGTAAGACTGGATATTCGGAGACAAACACAAATCAAAGACGGTGATGAGACTATCGGTAACCGCGTAAAAGTAAAAGTGGTGAAGAATAAAGTAGCCCCTCCTTTCCGCTCTGCCGAGTTCGACATCATCTTTGGGGAAGGAATTTCCAAAACCGGAGAAATTATCGATATCGGCGTAGATTTGGGTATTATCCAAAAAAGCGGTTCTTGGTACAGCTACAATAACGACAAGCTGGGTCAGGGTCGCGATGCAGTAAAGCAACTCTTGACCGATAATCCTGAGTTGGCCGGAGAGTTGGAATCTAAAATCAGAGAAAGAATTGCAGAATTACAAAACAGTTAGGGATATTTATAAAATATTGGGTTAGTATAGCAGCCGCCTTTGCAAAGGCGGCTTTTTTATTCCACAAAAAACCGGTTTAAGCATAATGCTTAAACCGGTAATTCCGTCTCGGTATATTCCTCTATTTATCGAAGTAATAGTTCACATGGTTTTAGTCCCGTATGTTTTTTAAAAGCCGTACTAAAATGGGAAATGGAAGAATATCCCAATATCATGGCCACCTCGGTAACATTCAATCCTTTTTCGTATAACAGATATTTAGCGTGCTCCATGCGCTGCGTCTGGTAAAACTCGAAAATGGTGGTACCGTACATCTCTTTAAATCCTTTTTTAAGGTAGCACTCATTCATAGCCACTTTACGGCTCAGCTCCTTTATCGTCAGCGGTTGGCCGATGTTCTGGATGAGCAGATCACGCGCCATAGTTATTTTTTCGCGGTCGGCCTCACTGTTTAAAAAACGACAGGAAATGACGGGTTCTTTATCCGTTACCCAATCGATGCTATACAATAACAGCATCTGCAGCTGGGCATTTACATAAATGTTTTCCAGACTGCCGGTGTATTTATGATTCACCAGAGATTCGATAACACCACGTGTCTTACAACAAAGCGGTATGGATTTCTGAAAAGACTCTTTTCTATTGAACCGTAGCAGCACATCGCTATCGGAATTAGCCGATTTGGCATTGATAAAAGCTGTCAGCTGTGCCGCCGTATAATCTACGGCTACCACATCAAAACTGGGAACACTGTTTTCGCAGCTTTTAATGTTGCCTGCAGTACATTTCTGACAATTTTCTGCAGCACAATACATATTCCCCGCCACGCAGAAACGCAGTTTGATGTTGTTCTCCTCGCAACTTTCGCCTTTATACTCGTATTGAACAATGCCCACATCCTCCACCACATCATTTTCATTGCGATAAAAGCGCCGGATGGAATAATTAATCGCCCCAGGAATCTTTCGCTCTTTGCTTACGATTTCGGGCAGATTATTTATTGCCTGCAGCCATTTATCTCTGAATTCTTGCATTGTTCTGCTCAATTAGCCTGTGCAAAAATAGCATAGTCTGCCGTTTTTATCAACTAATATACTTGGCGTATGTTGTACTATTAAAATAACCGCTTATTCAGCGGTAAACGCTTATCACATTCATTAATTTGCGAATGAAAAAAATCCTGTAAGTTTGACCTCTTTGATTATTTTCAAACTAAATCATTCAAATAATTAAATTTGCACACCGCCAAATAATATTACGACATCTCAATGATACATTTTAACTCATACATACATCCTGATGCAAAAGTGGCCACTAACGTTAAGATTGACCCCTTTACGGTGATTCATCAGGATGTAGAAATCGGAGAAGGTACTTGGATTGGCTCTAACGTAACCATACTCGAAGGAACCAAAATCGGTAAGAACTGTAAAATTTTCCCTGGTTGTGTTATCGGGTCAGAACCGCAAGATAAAAAATATGCCGGGGAAAAAACGACCGTTGAAATAGGTGATGATTGCGTAATTCGTGAGTTTGTTACCATCCACCGAGGTACTAGCGACCGATGGAAAACCGTTGTAGGCAAAGGTTGCTGGATACTCGCTTACAGCCATATCGGTCACGATTGTATTATCGGAAACTATTGTACATTGAGTAATAGTACCCAGATTGCCGGTCACGTAGTGTTGGGCGATTATGTGGGCTTTGGGGGTGTATGTGCTGTACATCAGTTTGTAAAAGTAGGTTCACATTCTTTCATCAGTGGTGGTTCGCTAGTAAGCAAAGATGTGCCTCCCTACATTAAAGCTGCGCGTCAGCCATTAAGCTATGCCGGAGTCAACTCTATAGGTTTGAAAAGAAGAGGTTACTCCGTTGAAAAAATCAATCACATCTTAGATATTTATCGCATCATTTATAACAGAGGCCTCAACGTAAGTCAGGCTGTTCAGTTGTTGGAAGAAGAGTTTCCGGTAACCGATGAGCGCGATGAGATTCTTACTTTTATTCAAGAAAGTACACGCGGTATCATAAAAAGGTACACCAAAGGGGCCTCGGCCGATGAAGATACAATTGAATAATGTTGGCAAACGCTATAATAGGGATTGGATTTTCCGGAATTTCTCCTACACCTTCCTTCCCGGGAATAGTTATGCCATAATAGGGCCTAACGGAAGCGGTAAAAGCACTTTGTTACAGATCCTAAGTGGTGCAGTAAGCATTAACGAAGGGCAATGCACCTTTTTCATTAACGAACAACCCCTTGCCCTCGAAAAAGTATATACCCATATCGCTTATTGCGCTCCTTATCTGGAACTGGTAGAAGAATTTACATTGATGGAACTGCTGCAGTTTCATCAATCTTTTAAACCTTTTCTTAAAGGTGTGAGCGCCGACGAAATTGCCGCACGCGTAGAACTTGCCCATGTTAAACACAAAAAAATTAGCGAATACAGTAGCGGTATGAAGCAGCGAGCCAAACTGGCTCAATCTATTTTTTCCGACACGCCGGCAGTGTTGCTGGACGAGCCCTGCACCAATCTTGACAAAGCAGGCATTGATCTCTATCATAGTCTAATCGACCAGTATTGCAAAAATCGGCTGATTTTGATCAGTAGTAATGATAAAACCGAATATAGCTTCTGCAGTCAAATCATTGATATCACTCAGTATAAACATTAGGATTTTCCCGAAAACATGATTCTTGTCATAACTCGGTAAAATATCTATTAGCTCCGTTATAACTTCCGTACCTTTGTGACCCAATTTTTCAGAGTACATGAATAGAAAACAGGAAGTTCTAAAGGATGTAGTAATAAAATTTGCAGGGGACAGTGGGGATGGTATGCAACTAACGGGTACTCAGTTTACCAATAATACCGCTCTTTTAGGAGCCGACCTCTCGACTTTTCCTGATTATCCGGCCGAAATACGGGCACCCCAAGGTACCATTCCGGGTGTAAGCGGATTCCAGTTAAGATTTTCATCCCACCATATACATACACCGGGCGATGAGTGCGATGTACTGGTTGCTATGAATGCTGCTGCCCTGAAAGCTAACCTCAAAAGCCTAAAAAAAGGCGGCAAAATTATCGCTAATACCGATGGCTTTGACAGCAAAAATCTTCGTCTGGCAAATTATCCTGATGGTGCCAACCCGCTCGAAGACAATAGTCTTGATGGCTACGAAGTCATCAAAATTGACGTCACCAAGCTTACCCGAGAGGCTCTTAAGGATTATCAACTGGGAACAAAAGAAAAAGATCGTGCGAAAAACATGTTCATCCTTGGATTTCTGTACTGGATGTACAACCGCAACATGGATAGCACGATTAATTTCCTGAAGGAAAAATTTGCCCATAAAAAAGATATTCTTGAAAGCAATATAGCAGCCCTCAAAGCGGGTTATCACTATGGTGATACTACAGAGACCTTTACCACTACCTATAGAGTAGAAAAAGCGCGCATCGAACCCGGAACCTATCGTTCCATCATGGGCAACCAGGCGCTGGCATTGGGACTGATTTCCGCCTCGGTGAAAAGCGGTCTTCCCATGTTTTTGGGTACATATCCAATTACCCCGGCCAGTGATATTCTACATGAATTGAGCCGTCATAAGAACTTTGGGGTACGCACCTTTCAGGCCGAAGATGAAATAGCGGCTATTACGGCCGCCATTGGTGCTTCCTACGGCGGATCGCTAGGAGTAACCACTACCTCAGGTCCCGGCATGGCTTTGAAAACCGAAGCTATGGGATTAGCGGTAATGCTGGAGTTGCCACTGGTGGTCATCAATGTACAACGAGGCGGTCCCTCAACCGGTCTGCCTACTAAAACAGAACAATCGGACCTGTTACAGGCCTATTATGGCAGAAATGGGGAATGCCCCATGCCTGTAATTGCCGCCAGCTCACCTGCCGATTGTTTTGATGCCGTATACGAAGCGGTAAGAATCAGTATTCAACATATGACGCCGGTAATCTTCCTCAGCGATGGCTATATCGCTAATGGAGCCGAACCGTGGCGTTTCCCCACCGAAGAAACCCTACCGCCGATTCACGTAAAATTCAAAAAAGAATTGTGGGATGGAGAAGAGAAGTTTCAACCTTATCTGAGAGATGAAAACTTGGTGCGCCCTTGGGCTGTTCCGGGCACACCGGGGTTGGAACACCGCATCGGAGGTTTGGAAAAACAAAATATTACAGGTAATATCAGCTACGATCCGGAAAATCACCAGCTCATGGTGAAAATCCGCCAAGAAAAAGTTGATAAAATTGCCAACTTCATTCCCGAACAAAAAATTGACAGCGGTCCTGAAAAAGGTAAACTGCTGGTGATTGGTTGGGGCTCTACCTATGGTGTGATTAAATCGGCCGTGGAAGAATTGCAAGCGCAGGGTAAGAGTGTAAGTCATGTGCATCTACGACATCTTCGCCCATTCCCCAAAAATCTGGGCGATATTATTCGCAATTTTGAGCATGTACTCATCCCAGAAATCAACAACGGACAACTGATCAAAATCATTCGCGATCAGTTTTTGGTAGACGCAAAGGGATACAACAAAATCATGGGTATCCCCATCACGAAACACGAACTCGTAGAAGTCTTAAATACTTACTTCGTGGAAGAGCAAGTGGTATAAATCTTATACCACTTTTTTTATGTGTTTTGTTGAAGGTTCCGGTTTTTCCTTTCTTTGATGATTTCCTCAAAAGTGTCGATAGAAACGGCATTCTCTACCCTGAATGTACCGATGCGTGTACGACGTAAACTACTAAGATAAGCACCACAGCCCAATGCCAACCCGAAATCATGGGCCAAACTACGGATATAGGTTCCGGTAGAACATACTACTCTAAAACCCACCTCAGGCAATTGTGAAGCATCTACTTCAAACTCTTTAATGATAATCTTACGGGGTTCCAGTTTTACATCCATTCCTTTGCGGGCCAGCTCGTACACACGTTTGCCATCTTTTTTAATTGCCGAATGAATGGGGGGCACCTGATCGATCTCTCCTAAGAAAGCCTGCACTGCATTTTGAATATCAGCTTCGCTTAAATAGTCGTAAGGCTTGAAATTTTCGGGCTGACTTTCTAAATCATAAGTAGGCGTAGTGGCTCCCAAAGTAAATGTACCAGTGTACTCCTTTTCCTGAGCCATGTATTCATTAATCTTCTTAGTATATTTTCCGGTGCAAACGATCAACAATCCGGTAGCAAGCGGATCCAATGTTCCGGCATGACCCACTTTTTTTATCTTGATCAGATTGCGGATTTTTCTGATTACATCAAAGGATGTCCAGTCTAGCGGTTTATCAATCAGCAATACAGCGCCTTCCTCAAAATTGATCGTATTCAAATCGGCTACATTCATATTCGAAAATCACAAATCGGTTAAAATAAGGTTTAGTTCTGATTTTGCTGTTCGCGAGCCAGCTCATTCATAATACTCGCTAGGCGTGCATTAAGCGTATCCAAAGGAGTGTAACCCTCTGCCACCAGATAGAACTTAGTATCGGCAGTTTGCAATAACAACTTTGGGAAACCGGTTACCTGTAGTTGACGGCATAATGCAAACTCATACCGGGCTTTTTCTTCATAAGCCGGGTCGGTCAGTTTCTCGTAAAAATCAGTATCCGGAATTTGATACTTTATCAGTAAATGTCGATAAGCCTCTCCATCGCTTAAATCACGGCCTTCTTCGAATAATGCCTTCTGAAAATCTGCGGCTACTTCCACCTGCCGTTGTGGAAGATATTCCTTAAAAATACAAAGTGCAATAGCAGGTGTTAAAGATTCGGGAAACCAATCGCTATCATCAGGGTGTTGAATATGCCATAGATAATCTGCACCAAATTTTGCTCCCGTCAATTCCTCGACCCTTTTATACGCATCATTGATAAAAGAGGCCATTACTTTAATAGGACGGGCAGATTCTTTAGGAATCATGCCACCGCTCAATACTTCAAAGTGAAAACGGTCTTTATGCTGCTGCGCAAAAGTGCTGATAGTTTTACTGAATCCAAAGCACCAGCCGCAATGCGCATCGTAACAGTAATAGAATGTCATTGGGCAAAAATAGCCTTTATGTGCTTAATACAGCATTCAGCACAATTGCTTATTACAATAAAGCATATAAATGGATACCAATCAGCGCTCCAATTTCTTATTAATCAGTTCTACCAGTTTTTTAAACTCCTTGGGGGAATATCCTATGGACTGATAGATGATGGTGCCATTTTCATCAACCAGAATATTACGTGGAATGGATTGTGTAGCAAACTTACTGAACACTCCTCGATGAGGATCCGGGAGAATTGGAAAAGTAAATTTCTGCTCTGCCTTGAAAGGAGCCACTACATCCCAGTCTTCTTCTCGGCCGAAAACAAGCACAGCAAACTTATCGTTTTTACCATGCTTATCCCAAATTTTGGCCTGCAATTCCGGCAATTCATGTCGGCACGGTGGACACCAAGTAGCGAATAGATTTATCAATACCAGCTTGCCTTTATAATCGGATATGCTGACGGTTTTTCCTTCTTCAATTTCAAAACTGAATTCGGGTACCTTATCTCCTACTTTGGTAAGTGTAGCCGCAGCATCTTCATCTGCCTGAGCGAGGCAACTGAGGGTACATATCAGGCCTAAAGCCCATATAAAAAACTTCTTTACATTCATAGGTTTTATCGCTTATAAAATCTAATGCGAAAATAATCGAAAAATAGGTGCATACACTACTTATCCCATCCCAATAAAAGGTCAATATAACAGGTAACCGTTATTTTTGAAGCATGAATGTATTAGCCGGTATAGAAGAGACTATTGTAGCCATTGCTACTCCACCCGGTGTGGGTGCCATAGGCGTCATTCGCCTGAGTGGGAAAGATGCCATTGCCATTGCCGATAAAATTTTCAAAGGCAAAAAGCTGGCCGCACAGCCCTCGCATACGCTACATTTCGGACGCATTGTGGCACCTGATACCGGAGAGGTAATCGATGAGGTAGTGATATCGCTATTTCGCGGCCCCAAAAGTTATACCGGCGAGGATGTAATTGAAATCAGTGGGCATGGTTCGCCATACATTCTACAAACCATTTTGGAAGCCTGTACAAAAGCAGGAGCACGCATGGCACTTCCGGGAGAGTTTACCCAGAGAGCCTTTTTGAACGGCAAACTGGACTTGGCCCAAGCGGAAGCCGTGGCAGACTTAATTGCGGCAAATAGTAAAGCGGCTCAAAAAGCTGCATTGAATCAGTTACGGGGTGGCTTTTCGGGCGATCTTAAACAATTGCGCGAACAGCTTATCAATTTTGCCGCATTGATAGAATTGGAACTGGATTTTTCAGATGAAGATGTGGAGTTTGCCGACAGAAAACAGTTTCAAGAGTTGATAGCCCAATTGAAAACGCAGACCAGACGCCTGCTAGAATCGTTCCAACTGGGTAATGTGATTAAAAACGGAGTAAGTGTAGCTATCATTGGTAAACCTAATGCCGGCAAAAGTACCCTATTGAACGCTCTGCTCAATGAAGAACGTGCAATTGTATCAGATATTGCCGGTACTACACGTGATACCATTGAAGAAACGTTGAACATAAAAGGCGTGCTATTCCGTCTGATTGACACAGCCGGTATTCGCGAACATACCAGCGATCAGATCGAAAGCATTGGTATTGCGCGTAGTAAGCAAAACGCCGAAAAAGCACACATCATTCTACATGTTGTAGACGCTACCACTCCGGAGCAGGCGGAGATGGATTGGCTGGCTCCTTTTGCTACAAAAACCATAGAAGTATGGAATAAAATAGACCGAGTACCGCATCTGCGCCTTCCAGAAGGTGCTATGGGTATCGCAGCCAAACAAAATCTCGGCATTGACGCGCTAAAAGAACGCATGTATACGCAAGCGGTAGGCACTGCTATTGATACCGAAGATACCATCGTTACGAATGCGCGCCACTTTGACGCGCTCAACAAAATGATGGAAAGCCTCGAGGCCATAGAAGCGGGAATGGCCGCCAATCTCAGCGGCGATCTGCTGACGATTGATATCCGCCGAGCTTTGCATTATCTAGGTGAAATTACCGGACAGGTAGAAGTAGACCGCGATATATTGGGAACAATATTCGGGAAGTTTTGTATTGGAAAATAGAGCCCTAAAAATGGTTTTAATTTGAAGATTCAAAGTAGAGTGTGTTACTCAGTACCTATCTAAAACTTGCATCTTGAAATTATTTTATTTCTATTTTCAGTCACATCATATTCATGTGAATAGGCTGCTTATCATTCTGAATAATCCTGCATCAATTGTCGATAATGTGTAAGAATTGTGGATTTGGAGATAAAGCCCTGAAACTTTTCTTCCGCATCTACCACTGGTAAATCCCAAGCACCGGTTTCGTCAAATTTTCGAATCACTTTGGGCATATCATTTTTTAGCTTAATTACAACGGGGGGTGACTTGACGAATGTACGAATATCTGTATGCTGTGGATCAGACATAAACATGACCGGACGTATATCATCTAGAGCAATTACTCCCAGAAGTCGATGTGATGCATCTACTACTGCGAATATATTTTTACTAGTAGTTTTCACTAACTCCAATAGTTCGGCAAAACTGGCATTTTCACGTATAACCACTGATGTACGGTCTACCATATCGACTACCTTGATTCTTGACAATAAATTCTTATCGTGTTCGGCTGTAAAAATTTTACCCTCATCTGCCAATTTTTTAAGTTCGGGTGACATGGGCGAAAAGCGCTTAGCAATTAAGAAAGAGATTACCGACACAATCATCAGCGGTATGAACAAATCATACCCCCAGCTGGATTCTGCAATCAAGAATATGGCTGTAAGTGGTGCGTATAGTACACCGCTCATCACACCGGCCATACCGGCAAGTACCAGGTTGGATTCTGGTACATTTTCAAAACCGATGATTTTGCACACCTGTGCAAATAAAAACCCCAATGTACCACCGGCAAATAACGAAGGAGCGAAATTACCCCCATTTCCCCCTCCGAATAATGTGATAGGCGTTGCAAACGCCTTGAGCAAACATATGAAGGCAAGAAAAAGAATCAGGGTAATATTATCTACCGGAAAATAACGCAAAAAACTGTTTTCTATAAGAATTTCCTCTTCCCCGTCTACCAACGCTTTAATGGCCTCATAACCCTCGCCAAACAGCGGAGGTAATAACACACATAGCAGCGATAACAATATACCTCCCACAACAGCCCTTTTAATTAAGGATGCTCCTAGACGATGAGAAAAAAAATGTTCTACCTTTTTGGATATAAATAAAAAATAGCGGGCATAAAATGCCGTCAGCAATCCCAGTACAATATAGTAAAGGGTATTCATGTAATTAAAGGAAGAACGAGCATGAAACTGAAATAAAGCATCCTCTTGCAAAATAATTTTAGATACCAAACTACCACAAACAGCAGCTACAACAAGAGGAATAAAATCGGTAAATACCACACCGGTTAATAAAATCTCAAAGGCAAACATGATTCCTGCAATAGGAGCATTAAAGGCTGAAGCAATACCTGCCGTAGCGCCAGCAGCGAGCAGCAAAGTGCGTTCCTTATACGTTAGTTTATACGTTGTTGCAAAGTTGGCCCCTATGGCAGAGCCTGTAACTGCAATAGGGCTCTCTAATCCTGCTGAACCTCCTAACCCTATAGTAACTGCACTTTGTATCACCTGAGAATACATTTTTACAGGCGATACATTACTCGAGTTCTGAGCAATGGAATAGAGGATGGAGCCTATGCCCTTGCGTGACTGACCTTTGAAAAAATAAATAACGATAAGCGTAGTGAGTACAATTCCCAAAAATGGGAAAACTAAATAAAATACAACTTGATATTCAAAATGAATTTTTGTAGTAATGAATTTATGAATTGTATGCACTAGCCATTTCAATAGTACCCCCGCGAATCCTGCGGTAATACTTACCAGAATACCAGACAATATCAAAAACTGATTGCGGCTCATATGGCTTTTCAGCCAAAATAACACCACTTCATGGCTTCGTACTTTTTTTAGACTATACCTTGTAAAGTCTCTTTTAAACTTAAGAAAGCTATGATATTTCCGTAAGTACTTTTTAGCCATATCATCTCTTTATATAAACGAATGAGATAAGCAAATCTTGCTGCTATCAATAACTGATGTTAATAAAACAACTATATAGCATTTTAATATATGTACCACTTACATTTCTATCCCTCTTAGTTTTCTATATAATTTTAATGCGTATAAATCGGTCATGCCCGAGATAAAGTCCAGCACGTGCATTACTTTTTGATAAGGAGTCTCTTCTTCTTGAAACAAAAACTGTTGTGGAATCAACTCCAGTATTTTTTGATGCTCCTTTTCTCTTGCATGCGCGGGAGTTAATACTGCCGTTACGAAATCCTCCACTAGTCCACTCATTATACGGTATCCTGCAATTTCTAACTCCACTACTTTGCGTGCATTATATATCTTCTCTACAGATACTTCAGCAATGTGCCGCATAGCCTTCTGTACACCTTCGGCTAAAGCACTCATTAAGCTTTTATCAAACGCTCCGGAGATGATAGCTTGTTGATTTTGGATAAAAACCTCTGTGCATTTATAAATAAGTACATTAATAGCCTTAGAACGTAAATAAGCTATGGATTCATTGGGATCATTCCGAAGATTGGCTGCAATATTCTTAGTTCTTTCTAAATCACTAGTATGATGTTGAATAATATTCAAAAAGCTATCACACACCTCTTCATAAGATAATAATCCTAATCGATGAGCATCTTCAAAATCGATAATATTGTAACAAATATCATCCGCTGCTTCTACAATATAAACAAAGGGATGCCGTTTGTACACTATCTTGTCCTCTCCCTCATCCCGAATCATATGTAATTCTGCTGCAATATCCAGAAACACTTGCTCATCAATTTTAAAATATCCATATTTTTTACGATGCACATAATCCTTGCTTGATGCAAGTGATTCGCAGGGATACTTAATGATGGAACCTAGTGTACTGTAGGTAAGCCTGAACCCACCTTTAATACGACCATGCTGCTGCATGGTTAAAATACGCAAAGCATTGGCATTTCCTTCAAATGTAGTAAGGTCTTTCCACTCCGCATCATTAAACAAATTTTTGAAGGCAATATCCTCTGGTTTCTGGGTATCTCTTTTCTTAAAATATTTGGATATAGCATCTTCGCCTGAATGTCCAAAAGCTGGATTACCCATATCATGAGCCAGACAGGCGGCGGCAATAACATATTTCAGATCGTTATTGTAAAATGTAACGGCTCTTTCATCTACTTTCACTTCTGGAAGCTGAGCAATCTGCTCTCCAATTAATCCCCCCAGTGAACGTCCAACACTAGCAACCTCTAGAGAATGCGTCAAACGATTATGCACAAACACCTCTTCCGGCAATGGGAACACTTGTGTTTTGTTTTGCAGTCTCCTGAAAGGGCTTGAAAAAACAATACGGTCCCAATCGCGCTCAAAATCACTACGTACATCGCGAGTAGTGTACTCAATCCCGTATCGCTTGGAAGAAAAACAATTGTTCCAGGTCATTGCCATATTACACCGTTTATGTGCCCAAAGTTATAAGATGCAGTGCTTTAAAGTACAGATTTATAACGATAATCGTTAAGATTCTGATAAGAGTAGCTATGGGTGGCGCCGGCTCATTAACTTTGTTTCCATTATTGCAGAAACACTAACTTAAAGAAATATGAAAAAATTTATCCTAATAGTACTGATAGGGTACAGCATTGGGCTTACAGGCTGCGCCAATGGACAGGCTAATAATACTACTCCCAGCCTAGAACCTATAGCGTTTTCGGAGAAACTTACGCAATCTCCTTTTGCCATTGTATTAGATGTACGTACACCTGATGAGTTTTCAAAAGGGCATTTAAAAAACGCCGTCAATTTTAATTGGAATGATCCATCTTTTGCCTCCAAAGTTGCTAAAATGGACAAAGAAACTCCAGTTTTTGTGTATTGTTTAAGCGGAGGACGGAGTGCAGCTGCCGCAAAGCAATTACGCGAACAGGGGTTTAAAGAAGTATACGAACTGAATGGAGGCATTCTAAAATGGAAAGCTGCCAACCTTCCGATAGATACGGACACCCAAACATCCGTATCGGAAGGTATAACACTTGAGGCATTTGAGCACGTTATTAACTCTGAGAAAAAAGTGCTGGTGGATTTTTATGCGGAGTGGTGTGCTCCCTGCAAAAAAATGGAGCCCTATATCAATGAAATATCCAAAAACATGAGCGACAAAGTAAAAGTAGTGCGTATTGATGTTGATGCCAATCCCGCACTAAGCGAAGCATTGAAGATAGATGCGCTTCCTGTACTGCATATCTATCAAAACAATAAGCGCATCTGGTCACACACGGGGTACATTACAAAAGAAGAAGTCCTTAAACAGTTAAAAGATTAAGACAACATTTTTACCTCGCTTAATATTCTTGCCGATTCAACAATTTGAATAGAATCGGCAAATTTATTTTTTGCATAATGTAGCATGAGCTGTGCCAATTGCCTTACAGGTAAAGGGCTCATATTCCTAAGTAGTCCGACATTGTTCAGCCACTTCAAAATACTCTCGCTAATTTTTTCGCCTTTTCTTTGCGTATCAGGTCGAGATAGTAATCCGGGACGAAAAATTATCAAATGTTCAAAATGTAGAGCAGTAACAGCTTTCTCAAGCTGTCCCTTCATGCGAGAATAAAACACCAGTGATTTAGGATTTGCCATGCTGGCAGAAATAAGCATGAAATAAGGCACATTATTATCTCTAGCTGCTTTTGCAAAAGCATACTGATATTCGTAATCCACTTTATACTGAGCAGCTTTACTCCCGGCATCTTTCAATGTAGTACCCAAACAAGAAAATGCTACATCGCCGGTAACTTCGTGTTGCCACTTTTCAGGCTGATTAAAATCGATCACTCGAGTGATTAGCTTGGGGTGTTGTTGTTGTAAAGGTCGTCGCACAAGTGCTTTTACCTCTGAAAAAGTTTCATCTTCTAAGAGCAGTTGTACCAATGCACTCCCTGTAGCTCCTGTAGCTCCAATAATCACAGCTTTCATGGACACTGAATTTTTTTATTGAAATTAAAAAAATTACTGATAGCACTATAATATTTTCACTCTTATTACAATTGATAAGCACTTGAAATAAGTATGCTCTTATTCGAACGCATAATCAAAGATTCTGTAAACCCATACCAAATAGGGGAAAACAAATCTTATTATTAGTGATGCCGATCTTTTCTAGACAATGCTCCTACATTCCTGATGCGTCATTTCTGATATTATGGAATGATCTCCTCCATATTGCTCACGATATCCACATTCTATCAGATTACTAACCTGTAAAACTACTTATAGAAATGTTTTAGAAAAATATTATCTACACAGCATGCACCTACAATCAGCTACCAATAAAGCAGCGCTCCAGGTAAGCCTGCTGTCGTCTTGCACCTCTTATAAAACGTTAAAAATCTCAATACAACTTATTTTACTGTCAAAGGTGAAGGGGTTTTCCTAATTTGCACTAAAGCAATCTTACAAAATAGTATGGACACAATAGCTCTCATTTATATTCTAGCAGGAACAATAGTTGGTATTTTAATCGGATGGTTGATTGCCAAAAGATCAGCAGTACAAGAACAGCTACGTATTGCAGAAAACGCACAACAAAAATATGCTGAATTGGAACATCAGTACATCGCACTCCAGGCCAGCTCCGACTCGAAGCTTCAAGCTGCTGAAGCCAATCTGCAATTAAGACTTCAGGACAACCATAACTTAAAAGAAGAAATATTCGTTATCAGAAAAGAGCTGGACGATTACCGTCAGCAATTAGCCTCGGTGAAAGCTGTGTATGATACTACACGAATGAATTTAATTGAAAAAAACAATGAGTACCTACGAACCAAAAATCAACATGAACAATTACAACAAGAATGCGTGCAGTTGCAGCAACAACTCACTACAGCCAAAGCTGAAAACAATGTTTTGAAAGAGAAATTGGAAATTCAGAAAAACGAAATCGAAGCTTTAAATAAAAAATTTCAAACCGAGTTTGAAAACATTGCTAATAAAATTCTCGAAACCAAAGTCAGTACATTCACGGAGCTTAATAAAGAAAATCTCAAAAACATTCTCGAACCTTTAGGCGAAAATATCAAAGAGTTTAAGAAACAGGTTCAGGATACTTATGGTAAGGAAAGCAATGAGCGTTATTCTTTGAAAAATGAAATCAAAAATTTAATGCTGCTGAATCAGCAGCTAAGTAAGGAAGCACAGAATCTTACGCGTGCATTGAAAAGCGAGTCTAAAACACAGGGGCGTTGGGGAGAACTGATTCTAGAAAATATTTTAGAAAAATCGGGGCTGAGAAAGAACGAAGAGTTCTTTATGGAATATCAGTTGTACGATAAAGACGGCCAACCCTTAATCAACGCCGTAACTGGCAAGAAAATGCGTCCCGATGCCTTGATAATGTATCCCGACAATCGTCATGTAATTATCGATGCCAAGGTTTCTCTGAGTGCATTCATCCGATACACCGAAGCGGAAGATGAAAGCACCCAAGAAGCAGAGCTAATGGCACATATCCGCTCCGTAAAAGCTCATATTGATGAACTACATATCAAAGCTTATGATGATTATGACAAGTCGATGGATTTTGTGATGATGTTCATCCCCAATGAAGCTGCTTATTTTGCAGCATTAAAAGGTGATCCTGGCATATGGGAATATGCCTATGACAGAAGAATTCTTTTAATCAGTCCTACTAACTTAATTGCCGCACTAAAGCTGTTAGCTGATTTATGGAAGCGCGAACGTAATGATCGCAACAGTCTTGAAATTGCCAACCGTGCGTTAAAAATGTATGAAAAGCTGGTGAACTTTGTAGAGAGTCTAGAAACTGTTGGCAAGTATCTGGAAAGCGCACGTAGCAAATATGAAGAAGCTACAAAACAACTTCACACCGGTAAAGATAATTTCTTCGCACAGGCAAAGAAAATGCGCGAATTGCTCCATTACAAAAAACCTAAAGATCTTCCGCAAGCAAAGCTGGATCTGGGAGAAGATAATCACAACGCCAGCATTTCCGAATAAAAGAGCAGCCGTTTAAAACCAGCTGCTCTTTTTTCTACGAGTACCGCTAAGGCCGATGGCGCCAAGTAATGAACGCACTATAGTATTACCAGCAGTACGCGCCATACTTCTTACAATAGGATCATCCAAAATAGTTTTTTCAGGTTTCTGCTGTGTGCGACCGGTTTGCTTCTGTTGCTCCAGAGCCGCTGCTCTTTCTGCCGCTAGTTCTAGTTTTTGATTCAGAATTTCATAGGCACTGTAGCTATCGATCTCCTCATTATAGCGCGCCGCAATTTTAGAACGACTCACAATTGCATCTATTTCCGAGTCGGTCAACACATCCATACGGCTCTGCGGAGCGCGCAGCATACAGTGTACCAGTGGCGTAGGAACTCCTTTTTCATTCAGCATGGTTACAAGCGCCTCACCGATACCCACCTGCGTTAATAATTCATCGGTTTTATAAAATTCTGAGAAAGGATAGTTTTCTGCAGTTTGCTTAATCACTTTTCTATCAGCCGCTGTAAAGGCACGCAGCGCATGCTGCACCTTCAATCCCAACTGTGCCAGTATCGGCGCCGGAACGTCCATAGGATTTTGTGTACAGAAGAATATTCCAACACCTTTTGAACGAATTAACTTTACAATCGTTTCAATTTGATCCAACAACGCTTTACTGGCTTGATTGAATATTAGGTGCGCTTCATCTATGAACAATACCAGCTTGGGTTTGTCCAAGTCTCCTTCTTCCGGACAAGAAGCATATAACTCGGCTAGCATTTGCAGCATGAAGGTAGAAAACAACTTCGGACGATCCTGCAAATCTGTTACGCGTACAATCGAGATAATACCACGTCCGTCATCACTGATACGCATCAGATCTTCCACATCAAAACTTCTTTCGCCAAAAAACAAGTCGGCTCCCTGTTGTTGCAGCTCAATCACCTTTCTTAAAATAGTACCGGTAGAGGTGGTAGAAATTTTTCCGTAGTCTTTCTCCAGCTCTGCTTTGCCTTCGCCACTTACATATTGTAGTACTTTTATAAAATCTTTTAAATCCAGTAGGGGCAATTTGTTATCATCACAGTATTTAAAAATCATGGATACAAAACCGGCTTGCGTGTCGTTCAGTTCCAGAATTTTAGAAAGCAGAATAGGACCAAACTCGCTCACCGTAGCACGTAGGCGAGTTCCTTTTTCCTTACTTAATGTTAAAAATTCGACAGGATATGCTTGCGGTTTGAAATCAATTCCCAACAGCTGACTGCGGCTTGTAATTTTATCATTCATCTCACCGGCAGCTCCAATTCCGCTCAGGTCGCCTTTTATATCCATCAACACTACTGGTATACTGGCATCGCTGAGACCCTCGGCTAGCACTTGCAAGGTTTTGGTTTTACCGGTACCGGTAGCACCGGCAATGAGTCCATGACGGTTCAGTGTTTTAAAAGGAAGATATACATCGGCACCTTCTACTACTTCGCCATTTAGCATGGCACGCCCCATTTTATAGCTTTCGCCTTTGAATGTATAACCGGTATTTACCGTTTCCAAAAATTTTGCTGTATTTGCCATGTAAAAAAATTTTCCTTAAGATAAAAATAATTGAAATACCTTTTATTACAAATTAAACTAAACTGCAAGAAATCTGTTGTATATAATTACGTACTAATCTTTTAACAAAAAATTGGTTGCCGTTTTTTAATGCATTAAAAAGCATTAACTTTATTTGTAATCAAAGTATCATACAAAACAGAAAATAATGGAAGCAAATAAACCACACATCCTATTATGCGAAGATGATCCTAATCTGGGTAACGTTTTAAAGAACTATTTAGAGTTGAACGATTACAATGTTACGCTGGAAAGGGATGGTCGATTAGGTCTGGCAGCGTTTCAGAGAGAGAAATTTGATCTCTGCCTGCTCGATGTGATGATGCCCCATATGGATGGTTTTACACTAGCGGAAGAGATTCGTGATATCGATCCGGATGTTCCGCTGTTCTTCCTCAGTGCCAAAACTATGAAAGAAGACATTATTCAGGGATACAAACTGGGCGCTGACGATTATATTACCAAGCCTTTCGATAGTGAAGTGTTATTAATGAAGATTAAGGCCATTCTAAAACGCAATGAAGAACTCAATAAGGAAAACGAAAATAAAGAATACCAACTAGCGGGTTATCATTTCAATCCCAAGTTGCGTCAGCTAACTTTCAACGGTCGTACACAAACACTTTCTCCTAAAGAAAACGAACTACTGAAAATGCTGGCAGAACACCTGAACGACCTGTTGCCTCGTGAACAAGCATTGAAAAAAATATGGGGTAGCGACACTTACTTCAACGGACGTAGTATGGACGTATACATAGCCAAGCTGCGTAAGTATTTAAAAGACGATGATAAAATAGAGATCGTGAATATCCATGGTAACGGATTCCGACTCGTAGTACATCCGTAAAAATTATTTATACATAAAAAAAAGCCCGCGCATTGTCCCGGGCTTTTTTTTAAAAATCCAATTGTAAAGTCACCCCACTTCCTGCACCCGGTTTCTTTCCCAAATGCTCATATGCTTTAGCCGTTACCTCTCTACCCCGTGGAGTTCGTTGTAAGAATCCTTCCTGTATCAAAAATGGTTCATATACTTCCTCAATGGTGCCTGGCTCTTCACCAACCGCAGTGGCAATGGTACTAATTCCCACCGGACCTCCATTGAATTTTTCTATAATACAAAGCAAAATACGATTGTCCATTTCATCCAGCCCGTATTCATCTACATTCAATGCTTTTAAAGCATGTTGGGTAATACCCAAATCTATCACTCCATCGTTCAGCACTTGTGCAAAATCTCGTACGCGACGTAATAAGCCATTCGCAATACGTGGCGTAGCACGGCTACGGGCAGCTATTTCACGGGCAGCCCTTTCATCGATCTTCACATCCAGTATACTTGCAGAGCGCATTACTATTTTCTGAAGCGTATCTACAGGATAATACTCCAAACGAGATTTTATGGCAAATCGAGATAATAATGGCGCCGTGAGCAATCCACTGCGAGTGGTAGCCCCGATAAGTGTAAAAGGATTTAAGGATAATTGAATGCTGCGGGCATTAGGGCCGCTATCAATAAGTATGTCCAATCGATAATCTTCCATGGCTGCATACAGATACTCTTCTACCACTGTACTCAAACGATGGATTTCATCAATAAACAATACATCGTTCGGCTCCAACGATGTAAGCAGTCCTGCCAGATCGCCGGGCTTTTCGATAACCGGACCACTGGTTTCCTTAATGTTTACCCCCAATTCATTGGCTACAATGCGCGATAGAGTAGTTTTTCCCAACCCGGGAGGCCCATGAAACAAAATGTGGTCCAACGCCTCACCCCGAATTTTTGCAGCCTTGATAAAAATGGTAAGATTTTCTATCAGCTGGGGCTGCCCTGCAAATTCCTGTATATGAGCAGGGCGTATGGTATTTTCAAATTCCCTGTCTGCAGCACTCAGCCCTTCTTTATCTCTATTTAAATTAGGATTGCTCATTGTTCGTCAAAGATAACTAGGATTTGCAGTATAAGGTTTATAAAAAATGATACATGATGCTGATACGTCACCGTCATCTGCTCCCATAAAAAAAGCCGCTCCCCTCAAAGGTTGCGGCTTAAGTATTAGATTGGGTTTGTAAGTTTTACTTAGTAGCTACTTTCAGATCCACTCTTCTGTTCTGTGCGCGACATTCAGGAGTATCATTTGCCGGACATACCGGAAACTCTGGGCCATAACCTTCTGCTTCAACCACCTGATTTGCTGTGGCACCCGCTTTGATCAACTCTTGTGCTACTATTTTAGCTCTTTCGGCAGATACTTTTTTATTAACCTCAGCATCGCCCGTATTATCGGTATACCCCCCTAATTTAATAGAAGCGGCAGGGAAGTTTTTAAGAATTGTAGCAATATTGCTTACCTGTGCGGCAGATTCGGCAGTAAGTATCGATTTACCGGTTTCAAAATATACACGATCCAGCACTATCCAGTTAGCAGATTTGTTTACTGTATCCACGGTAAATGCATCGTCGGTAAGCATTTTATATAATTTAGCTTCGGTACTGTTAGCGCCCACATTCAATACCGTACCGTCCGGCAGTTTGATCTCTATATTCGGTCCCACATCGTAGATATAATTGCCTGTAACCGTATCGAGTGTTCCTCCGGCAGTTACCGGTTCTGCTGCAGCGTCCGCCGTATCTTCAGTAATGGCATTACCCTCTACATTCTGATTACACCCCTTACCTAATAGCCACCACAGCAACAAAACCAATGCAGCAAGTATCAACAATGGCCATAACCACTTGTTGCCTCCACCACTTTCTACATTTTTATAGGCCGATGATGCGGTATTCTGTAATCCTTCAACTGCTGCTTTAGCCGATTCGCCAATAGCTCCCAAGCCTAAAGTAGACGCAATAGTACCTAAGCCGGTAGGTAATGCGCTGAGTACATTATTTTTTTGTGAAGCAAGTAAATTTAAAAATCCTCCTGCATTCAAATTGTCATCCTGCGCCTTTTTTCCTAGTAATCCTAGTATTAAAGGCGTAATCATATTTAACAACGAAGAAGAAGAGGAAGATTTGATACCGGCAAATTTGGATATAAGGTCTACTAGGGTATTGGACTGTCCTCCAAAAAGATTACCAACCCAGCCAGAACCTTTCGATAACAAATCTTGATTATCAAATAAAGAACCCAGATTACCTAACAATCCCGTATTGTTAGCTTCTTTAGCAGCATCCAGCAACTGTTGTGCATTGCTTTCCGATGCGGTACCTTTTGAAATAATACCGCCAAGAACGGATGGTATTAAACCCGAAAGCGCTTTGGAGACACCACCTTCATTTTCGCCCAGAAATGAGCTGGCTTTGGAGATAAGGTCTTGCGAAATGTAGTTTTTTACAAGATCTACGATGTTGATTGACATGGTAATGTTATTTAGGTTTTGAAATATTGAATCGCTTTGTATAAAAGCGCATGCAAGCCAATCGTTAAAACGTTTACTAGACTACTTCGATTTTCACAATAATCACGTCAAAGTTTAAGACAACAGCTCATTCACGGCTAGCTCATATCAACATCCAATGCTCCTTTAAAGTTAAACAAAAAATGTTCGATTTAGGAAAATAAAAAATAGAAAACCGTCCCCTATATCAGAGAACGGTTTCAACTATGACCAGATTAACTATATAAACCGTTTGAGCAATTTTCACTTACACCACAATGTTGATCATTTTATTCTTTACATAAATGATCTTTTTAGGCGTCTTACCCTCAATCCATTTTTTCACCACTTCATTGGCCAATACCAGTGCTTCCACATCTTTCTGCTCCGCATCCAATGAAATATTCATAGTAGTGCGCATCTTACCGTTGATGGAAATGGGGTATTCCTTGCTGGTTTCCACTACATATTTCTCTTCAAACTTAGGATAAGGCGCATCCAATACAAACGTAGTGTTGCCCAGAGCATGCCACAGTTCTTCTGCTATATGGGGTGCATAAGGCGTGAGCATAATGAGCAATGGTTCCAAAATCGCTTTTTTATGGCTCTTTAAATCGGTTAGCTCATTCACCAGAATCATAAACGTACTTACAGCTGTATTAAAGCTGAACCGCTCGGTATCTTCTTCAATTTTTTTAATTGCTTTATGCAATACCTTGAGCTCTTCCGGTGTAGGCGCTTCGTCTTTCCAGATGGCTGTGGATGTTCCATCTGCATTTTCTTTATAGAACAAACGCCACAATTTCTTTAAAAAGCGGTGAACGCCTTCAATCCCTTTTGTATCCCAAGGTTTACTTAACTCTACCGGACCCAGGAACATTTCGTACATGCGGAAAGTATCTGCACCGTATTTGGCTACCAGATCATCAGGATTTACGGTATTGAATTTCGATTTGGACATTTTTTCAATTTCACTACCGCATATATATTTGCCATCTTCCAGGATAAAGGTGGCATCGGCAAACTCTCCGTTGCGCCATTTTTTAAAGGCCTCGATGTCCAATTCATAACCGTCGACGATATTTACATCTGTATGTATTTTATCTAGGGTGTTACCCTGATAAGTTCCGTCCTTATCAATCAAGCCATGCGATACAAACTGGTTAGTACCATGAATACGATATACAAAGCGGCTGTTGCCCTGTATCATTCCCTGATTAACCAATTTCTTGAACGGCTCATCAAAACCAATATAGCCCAAATCGTACAGCACTTTAGTCCACATGCGGCTATACAATAGGTGGCCTACTGCATGTTCGGTACCACCGATATACAGATCTACTTGGTTCCAGTAATCGGTTGCTTGGCGACTTGCAAACTCCTGTTCATTGTGAGGGTCCATATAGCGCAGGAAATACCAAGAAGAACCAGCATAACCGGGCATAGTATTGGTTTCCAGATTTTGGGCTATCCATTCCGGAATATTTGCTAGAGGACCTTGTCCTTCAGGGCCCGGACTATAAGATTCCACATCAGGCAGGGTCAGCGGCAATTCTTTTTCATCCAGAGGGTAAGCGATACCGTTGACCCACTTAATCGGGAAAGGCTCTCCCCAATAACGCTGACGACTGAAGGCGGCATCACGCATTTTATAATTCACTTTACGCTGACCGATACCACGCTTTTCTACTTCTTCAATCACTTTCTCCATAGCCTCGCGCATAGGTACGCCATCCAGAAAACCAGAGTTGCTTAGCACGGCATCCTTGGTAGGATTAGCTTCTTTCCCGTTAAAATGCTCGCCGATAATATTGGTGATAGGAATATTGAAATGTTGGGCAAACTTAAAGTCGCGCTCATCGCCACAAGGAACGGCCATTACGGCGCCAGTTCCATAGCCAGCCAACACATATTCACTGATCCAAATAGGCACTTCCCTACCGTTAAAGGGATTAATAGCATACGCTCCGGTAAAGGCGCCGGTAATTTTCTTTTCCGACATACGCTCCCTTTCACTACGGCTTTTTACATAGGCGATGTATGCTTCTACCTCAGCTCTTTGTGCTTCGGAACATATATCCAGAATATAATCCAACTCAGGTGCCAGTACACAGAAGTCCACCCCAAAAATGGTATCAGGACGGGTGGTATACACCACAAAGCTGTCTACCTTGGATTGTGTACTCTTAATTTTGAAGGTGATTTCAGCACCATAACTTTTGCCAATCCAGTTGGTTTGCATTTCCTTCATCGCATCGCTGAAATCTACGGTTTGCAAACCCTGCAACAATCTATCTGCATACTCCGTAATACGCAGATACCACTGCCGCAATTTTTTCTTCACTACGGGGTAGCCGCCACGTTCGCTCACCCCGTTTACCACCTCATCATTGGCCAGTACGGTTCCTAAAGCCTCGCACCAGTTTACTTCGCCATAGCCGCAATAGGCCAATCGGTATTCCATTAAAATAGATTGCTGTGTGGCTTCATCAAATGATTGCCACTGTTCAGCAGTGAAGGTGGTGCCTCCGATTCCCGGAATCTGATATTTATCGTTAGGAATAGGATGATTGGCGTTCCCTTCCTGCTCAAAAGCCTTAATCAGTTCGGTAATCGGCTCGGCTTTCTGTTTTTGTCTGTTATAGAAAGATTTGAATAACTGTAGAAAAATCCACTGTGTCCATTTGTAATATTTGGGGTCGCTCGTACGCACCTCGCGGCTCCAGTCGTAGCAAAAACCGATATTGTCCAGCTGCCTGCGAAATGTTTCGATATTTTTTGCCGTAGAAACGGCAGGATGAATGCCGTGTTCGATAGCATATTGCTCGGCCGGCAAACCAAAGGCATCATAGCCCATGGGGTGCAGCACATTATATCCTTTCAGTCTTTTATAGCGAGCATAAATATCACTGGCAATATAGCCCAACGGATGTCCTACGTGCAAGCCGGCTCCACTAGGATAAGGAAACATATCCAGCACATAATACTTGGGCTTACTGCTGTCGTTGGCAACCTTATAAGCATTGTTTTCTTTCCAAATCTGTTGCCATTTCTTCTCTATCGAACTAAAATCGTACTCCATCACTATTTATTGAATTAATTTTATACCAATCATGCGACAAAAAGGTATTATCCCAAACCTTGTCACTATTGCCTTATTCTACAAAAAACAGGCATTTTGTATCATAAATTAGTACCTGCTTTTTGCATGGCGGCAAATTTAAGCATTGTAGGTGTGAATACCCTAAATTTGCCAGTCTTGTAGTATTTTAGTAAAAGGTACCATTATGTCGAAAAAAACAAAAGCAGTAAAAAGGGGTAAAGCTTCATACTTTATGAGTATTTTGGGCGTAACCCTAGTGCTTTTTCTGCTAGGGGTGATAGGCTGGCTGGTGATTAATACCCGTACTTTGGGAGAACATTTTAAGGAAGAAGTAGAAGTGAATGTGTACCTACGCGAACCATTGGCAAAATCAGACAGTGCTGACCTGGTGAACTACATTGCCGCTCAGCCTTACATAAAAGAATATATATTTACTACCAAAGAAATGGCCAAAGCCCGGTATCTAGCCGATGGCAATGAAAGCTGGGAAGGCATTCTAACGGAAAACCCACTGCCCCAAAGCATTGACTTTAAGGTAAAATCGGAGTACTTACACCCGGATACACTTTTGAATATTAAACAAGATTTGGAAAAACAGACCTATGTCACCGAAGTGAAGTATCCTGAACTGCTGGTAGGTGGTCTGGATAGTAAAATAAAAGTAGTAAACTGGGTATTGGTGGGCCTGTCATTGATATTGCTTTTGGCTGCCATTGTACTCATCGATAATACTATTCGCCTAGCTATGTTTAGCAACCGATTTACCATCAAAACCATGCAAATGGTAGGTGCTACCCGCTGGTTTATCACCAAACCTCTGGATATAAGGGCTATTATTAACGGTGCTATTAGTGGGGCCATTGCCATTATAGCTGTGCTACTGGTAATCAGAGCAGCTAAAAAAATGATTCCCGAGCTGAGCGTGATACAAAACAATACACAACTGACCTTTCTGTTCTTGGGCATGATGGTATTGGGTATTCTGATAACCCTTATCAGCACTCATACCAGCGCCTTGAAATACCTGAAGAAAAAGCTGGACGACCTATATTAATGAAAATCTAACATTTATTTTGAAAAACAATCCTAATATTGCAACACATTAAACCGACAAAAATGGCTGAAAACAACATACCCCCAGCAATGTTTGGCAAAAGCAATTATGTATGGATGCTCATCGGAGCCATTGTTATTGCTCTGGGCATGCTTTTGATGGTCGGAGGAAAAAGCGATGACCCGGCTGTATTTAATGCGCATGAAGTATATAGTACCCGACGCATCACTATTGCTCCCATTGTAATTCTTATAGGGCTTGCAATAGAAGGTTACGCAATATTTAAAAATACCACATCGAAGCAATAATCCATCTTCGAGTGCCGTTATTCATAAATTTATCGGGCGATGCTATAAAACGTATCGCCTGTTTTTTTACAAATCTGTATTATGAGCATTATTGAAGCAATTATTATAGCGATTGTTGAAGGACTTACCGAATACTTACCTGTTTCCTCTACGGGACATATGATTATCACCAGCTCGTTTATGGGCATCGAAAAGGACGAGTTCACCAAGCTGTTTGAAGTAGCAATTCAGCTGGGCGCCATTATGGCCGTAGTAGTTTTATACTGGAGAAAATTCTTTGACTTTAGCCGCTGGCAGTTTTATGTGAAGCTGATAATAGGTGTCATTCCGGCACTGATATTAGGTGCATTATTCTCCGATAAAATTGATGCCATGCTGGAAAGTCCTACCACCGTGGCCGTATCTTTATTGCTGGGCGGTGTTGTGTTATTATTTATTGATAAAGCTTTTAATCACCCCACGATCCATAGCGAAAATGAAATCACTTATAAACGCGCCTTTCTAACAGGTCTTTGGCAGTGTATTGCCATGATTCCCGGTGTAAGCCGCAGTGCCGCTTCTATTATAGGTGGTATGCAACAAAAGTTTACCCGCAATATTGCAGCTGAGTTTTCCTTCTTTCTTGCAGTTCCTACCATGGCGGCCGCCACTTTATACTCTTTATTCCTGAAAAAATGGAGCGATGGCACCATCAAAGGGTACGAACTGATTTTACAGTCTCAGGATAATACGATTGCTTTTATCATTGGAAATGTAGTAGCTTTTGTAGTATCTATTATTGCTATTAAGTTTTTCATTAACTATCTGAAGAAATACGGCTTTAAGATATTTGGCTGGTATCGTATCATTGTAGGAGTTATTTTATTAGTACTGATTTATCAGGGTATCATCGGTTGATGAAAAAGCTTGCTATTATAACCGACTCCGCATAATTGTTTATTTTTAGTAAATGACAGAAGGAAAAGTTATTACAACTTCCAAGAAAGTTACGAATGGCTGGGCCATGTACGATTGGGCCAACAGCGTTTACAATCTTGTTATCACTACTACTTTTTTTCCTATTTACTTTCTAGCCGTTACAGGAAGCAATGACCAAGAGCATAAAGTAACTTTTCTGGGTAGGGAATTTGTCAATTCTTCTCTCTACGATTACATACTGGCGGTAGCCTATCTAATTATCGCCATTTTGTATCCTATTCTTACTTCTATTGCAGATACAAGAGGTAATAAGAAAAACTTTATGCGCTTTTTCTGTTATATGGGCGCAATAGGATGTAGCGCATTGTTCTTTTTTAAATCAGATACACTGCTGTTAGGCGTTATTGCATTTATGATGGCAGCCATGGGATATGTAGGCAGTCTGGTATTCTACAACGCTTATCTGCCCGAAATTGCAGCACCTGAAGATAGGGACCGCATTAGTGCCAAAGGTTATGCTTACGGATATATAGGCAGTGTATTAATGCAGATTGTGGGATTTGTATTGGTAATGACGATGAGCGATCCGGGACTCGCCACGCGCATCACTTTTTTATTGGTGGGTATTTGGTGGTTTGCATTTGCACAAATCACTTTTGCTGCATTACCCCAATCCAATGTTGTACAGACTAAAAAAGGTAATGTCATTCAGGAAGGGTTTCAAGAAATGAAAAAAGTGTATGACCAAGTCAAACACATGCCCATACTGAAACGCTTTCTGCGCGGCTTTTTTTTCTATAGCATGGGGGTACAAACCGTAATGCTGGCTGCTACTATATTCGGAAGCAAATTGCTGGGACTACCCGATACAAAACTGATCGTTACCGTTGTACTCATTCAGTTGGTAGCCATACTGGGAGCTTGGGGTATGTCACGTCTTTCGGCAATTTACGGCAACCTAAAAGTGCTCATGGGCGTAATCGTATTCTGGATTATTATCTGTATACTGGCGTATTACACAGCAGGTGTCGCCGAAAAAGGGATCAATGCCGAATATCATTTTTACATCTTGGCCCTACTAGTAGGCTTGGTTATGGGGGGCATTCAATCCTTAAGCCGATCAACCTATTCCAAGCTTATGCCCGATACAAAAGATACTGCATCATTTTTCAGTTACTACGATCTTACCGAAAAACTGGCTATCGTAATTGGTATTTTTACATTTGGCCGTATTGAAGAAATCACGGGCACGATGAAAAACTCAGTATTATCACTCATCGTTTTCTTTGCAATAGGACTAGTATGGCTGTACTCGGCCCTATATAAGCAAAAACAAACTCAAACAGCCTAATGGCTACCATCAATCTTTTGTAACTTTATTCCAGCATCAATTATTATCTGAATAAATCAGTCCGGAAAATTTAAACCCAATACATTGAAACTTTATTCTATCAATCACGGATATTTCAAGCTGGATGGAGGTGCTATGTTTGGCGTTGTTCCTAAAAGCATTTGGAACAAACTCAACTCTGCCGACGAAAACAATATGTGCACTTGGGCTATGCGTTCTTTGTTAATAGAAGATGGTGAGCGCCTCATATTAGTGGATGCCGGTATGGGTGATAAACAAAGTGAAAAGTTTTTCAGCTTTTATTATTTACATGGAGATGATTCGCTGGACAAAGGCCTTGCGGCACACGGCTTCCACCGTGATGATATAACCGATGTTTTTCTAACACACTTGCATTTTGATCATTGTGGCGGTGCGATTAAAAAAGAAGGCGAACAACTAATACCTGCATTCAAAAACGCAACTTTCTGGAGTAATGAGCGCCATTGGAAGTGGGCTACCGAACCCAATCCACGCGAGAAAGCTTCTTTTCTCAAAGAAAATATACTGCCTATACAAGAAAGTGGTCGATTACAATTTGTAAACGACAGAAAGGATCAACAAAATGCATTAGCCCTCGCTCATTTTACCAAGCAGGTGCAGGTGCGTTTTGCAGATGGACATACCGACTCCATGATGTTGCCCCAGTTGGAATATAAGGGAAAGACTATTGTGTTTATGGCAGACCTGTTGCCTTCGATAGGCCATATTCCGCTTCCTTATGTAATGTCATATGATACTAGGCCGTTGCTTTCAATGATGGAGAAAGAGGTTTTTCTGAAGGAAGCTTTAGAGCGCGAGTATATTCTTTTCTTTGAGCACGACCCTGTAAATGAATGTTGTACCCTTACTCAAACTGAAAAAGGTATCAGAGCAAAAGAAATCTTCCGGTTATCGGATATATAAAAAAATACCCGCCTTATGTAGGCGGGTAAATATATCTTCACTTAAAAGTATCGTTCGCTTACTTTACGTTAAAGCTCACTTTATAATCTCCCCAAAGCAGTGTTACTACTCCTTCCTTACTGATAGTAAAGGTGAGTGTTTCTGCAAAAGATTCCGCTTTTTGAGAAGTAACGTGAACACGTAAAGCATCATCAGCCTGTTTGTACTTAAACGCACCAAACTGATCCCATGTTTTATTGAAGATAATGGTCCAATCATCGCCATCTACCAAAGTAAACAATGCATATTTACCCGCCGGCAATGCTTTGCCCTCGACGGTAACATCTTTGCTTACTTCGAATACAGTAGCCTTATTAGCTCCAGTACGCCATACCTGACCGGGAAGTGGTTCCAAATCTTTGCCAATAGTTCTACCTCTTACTGAAGGACGGCTGTAATTAATAGTAATTACCGTACCATTACTCAGTTCCTCACTCACAGTAGCAGGCGGGCTTTTGGGTGCCGGTGCATTCTGTTTTTCTTGAGCATTTACGAAAAACAGTGCAACTAGACCGAATATCAATAAAACTAACTTTTTCATACGCTTAAATTTAAACAGGTTGACTAAAACAGGCCTTCAGATTTTTTAAAAATAAACAAATACGGCCATTTTTTCTTCAACCAAAGAGTACAAATAGTCTGCCAAAGACGTAATATGGCCGGGCTAAAAGCAGCTGCTGTCTTATTTTACAGCTGTAATCTCAAAGTTGATATTTACTTCGGGTCTGATAAATTTATCACCTAAAGATTTATCATTACCGTATGTTAAATTCCACTGAGTACGGTCGATATTGAAGTTTGCCTTAGCAGAAACAGATGTAGGAGTTACATTAATAATAGCCGGGAAGGATACATTCTTAGTAACATCTTTCAGAGTTAAGTTACCTTTAATGATATTAGTGGCTCCTTCCAGCACCAATGCGTTAGTACTATCTGCAACATAATCTTCTACAGCTGTAATTTCAAAAGTAGCTGTAGGAAATTTTTCGGCATCCAGAAAATCAGCAGACAATAAATGTCCTTTTAAATTAGTAGTACCGGTAGTATCTGCATCGGTAATAACAAGACTGTTGATATCAAACACCAGTCTACCACCGCTTACACCAGTACCGTCTTTTACAAAGATTTCACCTTCTTTTACCAAGAATTTACCGGAGTGAGCTCCTACGGGTTTTGTCCCTATGAAGTTTACAGACTGAGTAGTATCTACCTTATAGGCCTCGCCTTCTGCAGCAGCAACATCCTGAACATCTTCGGTTTTAGCCTCATCGGCTTTGGGGGCAGAATTACAAGAAGCAAATACAATAGCAGCAATAATAGGTAATGCAAATATTTTCTTCATACACAATTTGTTTTTTTGTTTACTATGATTTTTTATTAAAAGGTAATAACAAGGGACGATGAAAAATGTTCAATTACTGAATATATAAAAAATTCCGATTTAAGCGATTATTACTCCAAATCGGAATTTTTAAATCTATTAATGCAAATCTTAAAAACTTGTTATCAACGAGTTACTGGCATTAAAGACTTTCCATTTCTGCTTTTACAAAATTCATCAACTCTTTAATATAGGCCGGCGATAAATCAAATTTTAGACCGGCTGCTTCAAAAAGCTGTGGTAAAGGACGGGTGCCTCCTAAGCTCAGCCCCTGAATATAGTTTTGCAAAGCAAGTTGCTTGTCCTTCTTAAACTGCTGCCATAACCCAATAGCTCCTAACTGTGCAATACCATATTCAATATAGTAGAAAGGCACTTCAAATAAATGCAGTTGCCTTTGCCAACTGTATTGTCTGTAAGACTCTAAGCCGCTTACATCCAAACTTTCGGGAGTAAACTCATCGAGAATACGCACCCATTGCTGCATTCTTTCCTCATGAGTGTGCTGAGGGTTTTCATACACCCAGTGTTGGAATTTATCAATAGTAGCAATCCATGGGAAAACGGTAATAACTCTTTCCAATTGCTGTTCCATGGCTCTTTTCAGCTCCTCTTCTTTATCAAAAAATACATTCCATTCACTCATACTAAACAGCTCCATACTCATACTCGCGACCTCGGCAAACTCGGTAGGATATTCTTTAAATCCGGTCAACGGTAAGGAATGAGAAAGGAAAGAATGCACGGCATGCCCGCCTTCGTGTACCATTGTCACCACATCATTCAATGTTCCGGCCGCATTCATAAAGATGAAAGGTGCACCGGTTTCTGCCAGCGGACAGTTATAGCCTCCGGGAGCTTTACCCTTGCGGCTTTCTAGATCCAGCCTTTTCAGCTCGTCCATCTTCTTGAGGCAATCGCCAAAAAACGGATTCAATTTATTAAAACAGCTGATGGTTTTTTCGAGCAACTCTTTACCGGAGGTAAATGGCTTTAATGGTGTAACACCTGCAGGCTCGGCATCCACATCCCAAGGACGCAAGGTGTCTACCCCTAATTTGGCTCTTTTCTTTTTGTAGATCTCATCTACGATAGGCAGTACGTGCTGCTTTACCGCTTCGTGAAACTGAAAACAGTGCTCTTTGGTGTAATCAAAGCGGGCCAGCTCAACAAAGCGATAGTCGCGATAATTGTCATAACCCGCATTCAAAGCCACCTGATGCCTTTTCTTAAGCAATGAATCGTATAGAGCATTCAATGCATCTTTGTCGGCCAACCTTCTTTCCGCAATTTTACGATATACTTCTTCCCGTAGATTTCTGTCCGGATCTTCCAGAAACTTGGCAGCCTGCTGCAAAGTATACTCATTCCCTCTTACCGTTACGGTCATCTTACCGCTGATAACTCCGAATTGTTGCGCCTCGACAGCTAATTCTGAGTGTAGAGGAATATTTTCTTCGCGGAAGAGATCGATATTCTTTTTTACATTTCTCAGATAGGTAACATGAGCAGGATCCTTCAGCTCTTTAGTAAACGAACAATTTATTAGCTTACGGTTCAGCTGATCGGAGTAGGGTTGCATCTTGGGCTGGATTTCCATCATAAAATAATTGAAACTCTCAGCCAACTGCGGATTTTCGGTATCACAAGTCATTTTAATCTGTCTCCAGCAGGCCTCTTCACTTACTACAGCTTCCAACTCGCTTAAGTCTTTCAACCACTGCTCCAGTTCCTGTAAGGAATTAAGAGGCCGCTCCAGAAGTTCTTTAAAATAGGGTTCAAGCGCATTCCAGTCAGTAATGCTGAAATCCGCTGGTAAAAAATGTCTTGGAATAGGCTGTATATCTGCTGTCATAATTTAATTAGAGTTTCTTTACAAAGAAAGTCTGTAATCGGAAAGATGAAGCTCGTTCCTCACTACAGACTTTCGACTTATCGCACTATAAAAAATACTATTCAGATTTTTTCTTAGCTGCTGCTTTCTTCTTAGCAGGTGCTTTTTTAGGAGCCGCGCTTTTTTCATCTGCATCGGAAGCTTCTGCCGCTTTTTTTGCAGCCGCTTTTTTGGGTGCTGCTTTTTTCTTTTCTTTTACCGGTTCTTCAGCCGCTTTTGTTTCGGCAGCTGCCGCCTGAGATGCCTCTTCTTGGGGTTCCTCAGCTGATTCATCCAACTGGGTGAGTTTTATTTCTACATTATTGCTTTTCAAGATATCGAACCACTTTACAATTTTCTTCATGTCGCTGTTGTAAACGCGGTCGAAATCCATATCGGGATACACTTTTTCAAAGTAAGCACGGAGTGCTTTGGCATCTTTTACATCAGGCAAGGGACTTCCGTCCTTTTCCATTGCGTTAAACACTTCTACCAAATTCACATTCTCCCCTTTAGTATAGATTTCAATACTCTCCAAGTGTGAAAACTGGTGAATACGGGCAGATGCAAACTTGGT
The DNA here is from genome assembly GCA_028485475.2 of Chitinophagaceae bacterium C216. Lineage (GTDB taxonomy): Bacteria > Bacteroidota > Bacteroidia > Chitinophagales > Chitinophagaceae > Niabella > Niabella composti. The sequence continues at coordinate 874,611 of CP144143.1, read as the reverse complement.
AGTCTTGTCCTGTAAAGAGCGTACAATAGCTCCGTCCTGTTTACTACTTATCAACTCATACAGGCCTGGTAACCCTGTAACCGCAACTAACTTGTTATACTCCATAATTAAAATAAAACGTTGAATGGCGCAAGATAAATATTTATTGCATTATGGCCGATATTTTAATTTTTATCTTCTACCTTGAGCCAGAATATATTAAAATCTTACATAATAATTAAAAATTGTATTTTAACAGTTTATATTGCATTTTATGACAGAAAAACGAAAGTTTACGTGGATTTCATCGTCCAACTGAGCTAATAATAATTTTTTTTATGAGGATTCTTGGACTTATATCTTCTTTATTGTTTTTTGTAACGATTTGCCAGGCACAGACCATTAAAGGAACACTTATGGACCCGGTAGAAGGGGTCGTTGTAAGAAATGCAACCGTAAAACTGCTTAACCCATTGGATAGCAATACTATAAAAAGTACGCTTTCCGACACTTCCGGAACTTTTATTTTCAACAATATTGAAAAAGGAAATTATTTACTGCACGCTACATCGGTAGGTTTTGAACCGCTTTTTATGTCGCTGGCATTAACCGACGAAAAACCGGCTCTCGATTTAGACGACGTATATATACCCAAGAAAACTACCACCTTAGAAGGTGTTGTAGTGGTAGCTTCGGCACCTGCCGTATCTCAGAAAGGAGATACTACACAATTCAGCGCCAGTCATTTTAAGGTAAACCCCGATGCGACAGTAGAAGACCTGATTAAAAAAATGCCGGGAATTACCGTAGACCGAAGCGGGAATGTAACAGCACAGGGAGAACAGGTAAGAAAAGTAACTGTAGACGGAAAGGAATTCTTCGGTGACGATGCCACAATGGCTCTAAGAAATCTTCCTGCAGAAGTGATTGACAAAATTCAGGTGTTTGACAGACTGAGCGACCAAGCCCAGCTTACCGGCTTTGATGACGGTAACTCAATGAGAGCCATTAACATAGTTACCAAAGGTGGCGTCAGCAACAATGGGCAGTTTGGTCGTATTTATGCCGGTTATGGTACCGACCAACGTTACCAGGCAGGAGGTAATGTAAGCTTCTTTAACGGAGATCGCCGTATCTCTCTGGTAGGTAATTTCAACAATGTGAACCAACAAAACTTTGCCACACAGGATTTACTGGGCGTTACGAGTAGTGGGCGTGGTGGAGGCTTTGGAGGCGGTCGAGGAGGTGGAGGCTTTGGAGGTGGCTTCGGTGGATTTGGTAGCGCCGGCAATTTTATGGTAGGTGTACAACCAGGCATCAATAAAACCAACGCCTTTGGTATTAACTATGGCGATAAATGGGGCAAAAAAATTGATGTGTCTGCCAGCTATTTCTTCAACAATAGTAATACCCTGAATGAATCTTCTACATTTGGACAAACTACTATCAGCCCCGACTCTGTACTATATACCGGTAACAAATATATTAGTAATGCCAATAATAATAACCACCGGTTTAACATGCGATTGGAATATAAAATAGACTCCAACAATACTATTTTTATTATTCCGTCTCTCAACTTTCAAAACAACAACTCGGCTTCTGAAAACTCTAGCTACTCTTATTATGATCAGACCGACTCTATTAATAACGCGGCCGGTAGAAACAGCTCTCACCGCAACGGGTACAATATCAATAATAATATTATGTACCGAAGAGCGTTTGCTAAAAGAGGCCGTACTTTGGCTGTAAGCTTACAAACTTCTTGGAACAAAAACGATGGGTACTCATACAACTATAACCAACTAAGATATTATCAGCCTGTATTAACTGACTCGCTACTGGACCAATATCGCTACAATAATACAAATGGTTCGAGAATTTCAGGGAGAATCTCCTATACCGAACCCGTAGGTAAAGAAGGACAGTTTGAGTTTCAGGTAGAACGTCAGGTACAGAAAAATAATGCAGATCAGCGTACTTATGATTTCGATGGTACTGCATACACCATTTTCCAGCCAGAATTTTCCAACGAGTTTGACAATACCATTTCCACCAACAGAGGAGAACTCAACTATCGTTTAGGACGTAGTAGAGATAATCAAATATCTGTGGGAGTTGAATTCCAAAATTCGAAACTGGAGAGCGATCGCATATTTCCTACAGCCACCTCTGTAAATCAAGAATTTAATGCAATATTGCCCAATATGCGGCTGATGAAAAAGGTAGGAGCCAACAGTAATATTAGAATTTTCTATCGAGCTAGAACCGACTTCCCATCCATTTCACAATTACAGGATGTAGTAACCATTTCCAGCTCCAACCTGAATGTAAGTACTGGAAACCCCGCCTTGAAACAATCGTATACACATTTCGGTTCTTTCAGGTATTCCTATACAAACAGAAGAACCAATAATAGCTTCTTCGCCAATATATTCGGGCAAATTACCAATAACTACATCACTACCGCTACTTATATTCCTAGAGCAGACTCTGTAATTCAGGATGGAATTGTAGTGAAACGAGGATCGCAGTTCTCAAAACCAATAAACCTTAACGGTTATAAGCAGATAAGCTCCTATTTTGTATATAGTTTCCCTATATCTGCTTTAAAATCCAATATCAATCTTAATGCAGGCGTTAATTATACCGACCGTCCGGGACTGATTAACTATTTGGAAACTAAAACCACCACTACCGCTATAAATGGAGGGGCTGTGTGGAGCAGTAATATCAGTGAGTACATAGACTTTAATCTTTCGTACAATGCCAATTTCAATAACACTAAAAGTACTGCCAATAATACCAACAACCGTTATGTGAATCAGCAGGGTGGTGTATTCGTAAACCTACTGAGCAAAAACGGCTGGTTTATTCAAAATGATGTAAACTATCAAAGTTATACCGGTCTTTCTCAAGGCTTGAATCAGTCGTTTTGGCTGTGGAATGCAGCAGTGGGTAAGAAATTCCTGAAAAATAACGCCGCAGAGTTGAAACTTTCAGTATTCGATCTTCTCAAACAAAATCAGAGCATATCAAGAACCATCAATGCTAACTATATCGAGGATGCCCAAAGCAGAGTACTGCAACAGTATTTTATGCTTACCTTTACGTATAGTTTAAGAAATTTTGGAAAAGGAAGATCTTCTTCCAACAATACTATGGGAGACAGACCGGACTGGAGACAAGGACCTCCGCCCGGAATGATGCCCGGAGGGATGAGACATGGACCAATGTTTTAAGGGTTAACTGATTAAAAGGTTAAAAAAATGTAGTAATATCGCTGCCAAATAATCAAAACTTGGTGAGCGAACAAATACTAATTGAGGAGCTTAAGCGAGGAAGCAATGAGGCTTTTAAGACTATTGTAGACACTTACCAAGATATGATCTACAATACCTGCCTTAGCATCGTGAAAAATGAAGAAGATGCCGAAGATTTAGCTCAGGAGGTATTTGTACAGGTATACCAATCCATACATACCTTCAAGGGAGAGTCGAAGCTCTCCACCTGGTTATATAGGATTGCTACCACAAAATCGCTGGATCACGAACGTAAGAAAAAGAGAAAAAAACGGTTTGGATTTATAAAAAGTATTTTCGGAGAAGATGCACAAGTAGAGGTAAACCCTCCGGATTTCAATCATCCGGGCATATTGCTTGACAAAAAAGAAAAGGCCACAGCATTGTTCAAAGCCGTAGATAAATTGCCTGAAAATCAGCGAATTGCGTTTATACTAAGTAAAATTGAAGGATTAAGTTATCAGGAAATCAGTGAAGTAATGGAAACAACCGTTTCGGCAGTAGAATCGCTGCTTCACCGTGCCAAAAACAATCTAAGAAAGATATTAGAAAACAGTAACCAGTGATAACAGACAGAAAATATTAAAAACGACGTCAAATAGCGTATGAAAACATCAGAAATAGAAGAAATATTAAACAGCTTTGACGGCATTACGCGTGCAAAAGCCAAACCCTTTATGTATACAAGGGTTATGGCTCGGCTTCAGGAGGAAAACAGTTTCTGGAGCAGGACAACACGTATTTTAAGTAGGCCGGCCATCGCATTTATTAGTTTAGTTATTATTGTTCTGATTAATGTTTTTTCTATTATCAAAGCCAACAGTATTGTAAACGAGCAGGAGGAGATAACATCATTTGTACATAATACTTCCGCCGTCGAGGTATTACAAAATGATAATTTTATATTAGCAGTAAACGACGTTAATACGTATTAATGAATAATAATCGTTCAAAAAATAAGGTACTTGTTTTTATCATCTTACTGCTCCTGATTACCAATTTTGCAGTACTAGGGTACTTTTTATTCTTCAGAACTGGCAAAGCCCCTGAAAAGAATAAGTTCAGAGACTTTACCGCAGTCCTGCAAAAAGAAGTAGGTTTTAATGATCAGCAAGTGGCTCAGTTTAATGAATTAAAGAAGGGACACTGGCAGCAAGCTTTGGATAAAATGCAGGAAATCATACAAATTAAGAACACCATTTTTGAACTTTCCAAGCAGGACAATACTCCCGACTCGATAATTGAAAGGCTGGCCGATTCCATCGGCACACTACAAAGAGAAGTGGAAATCAACGTCTACAAACATGTAGTTGCCACCCGAAAAATTTGTACTGCTGACCAAGTACCTGCTTATGACTCATTAATTAAAAGGATTATAAACAGAGGCCGCATGGGAAGACCCAGTGAAGCACCACATCGGGAATCAGAAAAATAACAATGCAACCTTTGGGAGATTTTTTCTTCTTACAATAAAGGCTTAAGATGAAAAGCAAAGCATTTATTCCGGTATTGGTTCTGATATTCACTATTTGGGGAACAACTGCATTTGCTCAGAAAAATAATGATAGCAAGAAAATCAAAGAGAAGGTAGATAAAACCCTCACTCAATTGGACGAACACCTGAAGCTAGAAAAGTCTAAGCGTAATGCAGTAGAGGGTATTTTTACAGAATTTTACACCAAACAGCAGCAACTCAAGAATAATATACAGGGACCGGCATCCGGATTAGGACAGGGTTTAACCAGCCAGAATTTTCAAAGCATTCGTAAACAAAACGAAACCCTAGTGAATCAAAGAGATGCACAATTGAAAAAAGAGCTCTCCGAAGGTCAATATAAAAAATGGAAGACCGAAGTAGAGCCTACTTTACGTTTTGGCCGGAAAAAATAAATCTAACGTATTTGCAGCAAATGCAGGATATCAGTTCCAACTAAACTTTCGTGCTCTTGTACAATCGCAAGGCGCTGGCTATCTTTTGCCCATACTATCGTATAAATTTCTCTCTCCGGGATATTAATTTTTGCTCGTCGCATCGTTATGAGGTTCAACAAAAAAGCCTCTTTCCCTTCTGTTATATACACCATATATGTTCCATTGGGACTTAAATAACTTTTTACATAATTATGCTGTAATGGAGTGCGGCGTATTAGTCGATTATCTTTATAAGTCTGTACATACACGGTGTCTTCGGGCAGTAGGAGCTCGTCATCAAGAAATATAATTTCATTTTTATCGTTAAACCCAATTTTATTATCCAAAAGCGTGAACCTGCGAATACCAAAGTCTTGCAAAGTATCCTTCTCTGTCAATAGCAGATGTAAATACTCGTTGGCCATGCCTCTCCCTGTATCTGTAGGGCTGTACAAAGTATAAGCGAGTTGATTGTTGATAAGATAAGCTTCACCCATTAACTCATATAACCGATATTTAATACCGGGCAGACGAATAATGGATGTTTTTTTAGTTTGTAGATCTACCTGGTTGAAAGAAATGCCCGCTCCATAAGGACCATTGACTTTTGTGCCTATTTTATAAACCACTTTCATTGAATCGAGGAAGAAAGGGTCCATTAAGTAATTATTGCTCAACGGCTTGGCTACTGCTTCTGCATGCTGTGCGGATTTATCAAAGACTTTAATTTCATTGCCCTGGTATGCTTCGGCATATAAAGGGTCGCCTTTCTTCAAAGTTTTTACCTGATAAGCATAGGCAATTTTTTTATCATCCTTTGAATATGCAGGATCCCATCCGTAATCTATTAATGTTAGTTTTTTGTTTTTATCCAGAATGCAGATCACGGGGTCGTAGAACCGATCGGACGTGCCGGCAGATAGATAATTCTTGAACACCCCTCTAAAAAATGAAGATGCTTGCACAGTACTATCTTTTCCACTTAACCGGCGTACAAAAGCCACTTCAGCATTGGAATGCGCAATTGTCGGATTCAAAATATAATAGCCTTGCTGATACCATTGCCACAGGATTTCGACTCTTGGTGTTTGCGCCTGCACAGATACCGACCACAACAACGCCAACACATAAACGTAAAATTTCATCGTAAATATTTGCAATTCAGTATTAAAAACGAAAAAACAGGGAAAATATTATCCTCCTTTTATTATAAAGACGTTTTTATGCCATTCAACGTTTAATATGAATTGACTTTTAACATTTAAGGCACTTATAAGATATAATAAACATAAAAAGCCGCCCCTTATGGGGCGACTTAAACGTAGCATCAAACATTTGCTACCAATAGCTATGCATCACAAAAAATCCTAAAGCGTTATTTATCGGATCACAAAGCCACCCTTAGGTTGTATTTCTATTTTCACCTGACCGTTTTTTCCTACAGTAAGTGGTTTTATGAATGTGTTGCCATCCCTGTCGTCGTTTATAATAGTGTATTTACCATTAGGTGTTAATGGCAACTGCAGCGTGAGGGTTTTAGTTTGCTCCTCGGCATTTACACCGGCTATATACCATTTGTTTTTATGACGACGAGCAATTACCACATATTTTCCGGGATAACCATCTAGATATAACGTTTCATCCCAAGTAGTAGGCACTTCCTTCATAAAATCGATTTCGAAGGACGGTACATCGGTAAGATTATTAGGTGTAAGTCCAAAATTTTGTACAGGATTCTGAAACAACACTGCAGTTGCAAGTTGAAAGCCATCGGTGGTAAGACGTTTGTTGCGATTTTTATTTTCTCTTACTAAATATTTGTTCAGCAACACCCCGCCATACTCCATGCTACCCACCGTATTTCTGATAAACGGATGCAGCGTAGCAAAGAAAGCTTCAGCTTCTCTCACCCCTTGTGAGAAGATGAGCATTTCAGAAGCGATTACGGCTTCGCTGCCCACATAGTTGGGAAACATTCTCTCCCATCCGCGAGGCAGTGTACATCCGTGGAAAATAATCATCAGCCCATAATCATTAGCATCGGAAAGAATATCTTCATAAAGCCGCATGGTTTCCTGCTTATCGCCTCCGAAGAAGTCAACCTTCAACCCTTTCACACCTACCTCACGAAGCCATTGCATTTCTTGCTTTCTTTCTATAGATGTATTCATTCTGTTTCTTGGTCCTTGTGGAGCGTCATTAAAAGCACCGTTAGAATTATACCAGAGAAATACACCTACATTTTTAGAACGAGCATAATTGATCAACTCTTTCATTTTTTCCTTGCCCAAATTCGTATCCCATAAAGCATCAATCAATATATACTCATAGCCCAGTGCTGCGGCAAGGTCGATATATTTTACCTGGTCCACATAATTCATACTGTTATCCTGCCATACGATCCAGCTCCAGGTAGAGCGGCCATACTCGTATTTACGTGATGGTTCATAAAGTGGATCTACTACATCAAAAGGAATAGTGGTTTCTACAATAGGCTTCAGATTGGCTCCTACCGTAATGGTACGCCAAGGTGTAACACCGGGTAGCCCTACTGCAGCTCCTGTGGATCCGAATCCGTTGTTCTGACGCATATCAGGGAAAGCGACGGTATATACGGTATCCTCTGTAGGATCGCTAAGATGAGAGGCACAATACAAGCTGCGTACTCCGGTTTCGGAAACCAGCACCCAGCCATCGTTTCCTATCTTAAATAAGGCAGGAAAAACATACCCCTGATTATTGCGTGTCTTTTTACCTAATGGAGCATCCGCTTCATAACCGCTTTCGTAGCTAGGTGCTGTTCTTGCAAATCCCGTCATAGGAGACATCATGGATGAAAGAAAACTTGTTGCATAAGAAGGGAATTTAAAGCCTGTAGCTTCTTTTTCTACCACACAGCTCCTGCGTTCACCCCATGTAGGCAGTTCATAACGGAAAGCAATATCATTATTGCTCACTTGAAATCTTACAGAAATTTGATGGCCTTTAGCATTTTCGAAAGTACATGTGAGTACATTGGCCTGATAATCTATCTCAGATTTTTTGATTTTATCCTGATGATATTTTTTCGATACAACATCCTCCTTCTGGCTTACCCATTTCATATTGGTTGAAAAATCTCCTTCATTGGTAATTAAACCCAGAGGAGATGGCTGCAGCATCTGCTTATCATTATAAAAAACACTATACACAGGCTTTCCCTCTACTACAGCTACTTCAACCTTTAGCCGTTTATCGGGACTGAGCACTGCAGATGATTGTGCAATGCAAGTAGTTAGAAACAATAAAAAAGATGCAGAGAATACTATTTTTTTAAACATGGGTGCTTTGTTATTTTATCAGTAAACACTAAATATTTTTTATTCAGATACCATCCACCAATCAAAGTAGGCAATACGACCTCTTTTATTTTCACCACGGAATACAAAATAAACATCGTGTATGCCACTTACTTTATCTAGATTGGTCGAAAGTACTCGCCAACGATCATCACCTCCTGTGTAAGGAATATCGAGACTCGCAAGCAATGTTCCATCCACACTTCCCAGTCGCACCTCCATTTTAACACCTCCATTATGAGTGCTACCTACTCTTGCAGTAAACTTTGACGCTCCTTTTCTGAAATCCACTTCGCGCACTTTGATATATGCCCCATCTCTCATAGCGTTGACAAAAACACCTACTACATCGTTTTGAGTGGCCTTGATGCCTTCAGAGAAAGCGATGGTTTCTGCTTCTGTTTTCTGGAAAGGATTTAGCGGCTTTAAAGCCTTTTTAATACCTTCTGTCATGCGCATGGGCTTAATGGTGCCGTCTTTGTTGAACGCTACTTCTTCCACAGCTACGGAACGATTGAAACCTCCACCACCCGGCAATGCTCCATTATGATAGAAAAAGTAGGTTTTGCCCTTATAGTCTACAATGCCTGGATGATTGGTAAAACTTCTTCCTTCGGTAGGCATTAAGGTTCCTTGATACTTCCAAGGGCCTATAGGAGTATTACTCGTAGAATAGCCGATATGTTCCGGAATAGGACCGCCGGCCCAAAGGAGATAGTATAAATCGTTTCGTTTGTACAGCCACGGACCTTCTTCGTATAGAGTCGGACGATCTTTTACATTTCCGTCGCGTTTACCGAAAGCTGCTTCCACCATAGGAACTTTCACAATCTCTCCCGAGTAAGAGATCATATCCTCATTGAGCTTTACATAATAGCAAAACGGATTGCCCCAATAGAGGTAAGCTTGTCCATCATCATCAATAAAAACAGTAGGATCGATATCGCCCCATTCGCTCTGTACTAAAGGCTTTCCTAACGGATCATAGAATGGTCCATAAGGACTATCGGATACTGCTACCCCTATTGCAGAACGATTGCTTCTGCGATCTTTAACCGGAGCATAGAGATAAAACTTTCCATTGCGTTGTACAACCTGTATAGCCCAGGCGTCTCCAATTCCCCATTCAAATGTTTTATAACTAGCAATAACACCATGATCCGTCCAGTTCACCATATCCTCTGTAGTATATAGCTTCCAGTTATCCATCACAAACCAACTGGAGCTGTCTTCATCATGACTGGTATAGAGGTATAATTTATCCTGATATACCAGAGGTGCCGGATCGGCTGTATAGTTAGTTTGCACAATAGGGTTCTGCGCAAAAGACAGCTTTATCGAAAAGAATGCCAGAGCACACAGCGTCTTTTTAAAAAAACGATACTTCATACTGCAAATAAGTTTTCCGTCAGAGATTTCTTAACAAAAGATTTTTCATCCAATAAAACGGGGCTATCGCTGCGTCTAACTATAAGGGAGTTACATATCAGACGGCACCTAATAGCCCCGAATTATGATAATGTATTTATAAACTCAAGCTTAACCGTATTCCAATAAACTATGGAAGTATATCGTTGCCGCTTGTTGCGTATAAGCCAATCAGGTTTCCAGTAAAGCCTCCGGCGACATTAGTGGAAAGAATATCTCCTGATACGGTTCCTCCCAAATTCTGGAATGCGCCACCATTAACTGAATAATTGAATTTATAATCATCATGATCTGCTACAATCTGCAATTGCACCGGGTTTTTAACATCAATAGGTGCACTTGCAATAATGGTAGTTTGCGGAGCGTTGCCCGGACGTGGAGGTCCTTTTCTTTCTGTTCTTGCCAAAACAATATAATTTTCATTTCCTTTCTTAGTTATACCAAATACATAGTTGAAAGCTTCACTCTGGTAACATACCAAACCTGCCAGATCTTTTTCTGACTGTGGAGCGTACTTCAGTGTAGTGGTAACTTCAAAGCTGTTGTGTTGCTGTCTGTGGAATAATGCAGAAACAGGTTTTTGTGCTTTGATATTATTTTCAAAAGGATTAATTACCAATCCTCCCTGAGGGGCAATAGAGATAAAATTCTCACGCGGACCCCTCATGGCAATCCATCTATAGTCAAGATTAATATTTTTGAAGTGCTCCTCGATAGTAAAGTTGCCGTTGGGGAAATAACCGTCTTTACCGTTCAGATTCTTTACGCCGGCAGGAGTGGGCAATTTAGGTTTCAATGGAATTAAACCGTTTTCAAACACTGGAAATGTTCCACTCCAATCTACTGGTAAAATAAAAGTTTCTCTACCTGTATTTACACGTCCTTTATTGTTAGGACGGATCGCCAAGAATACACCATAATATTTTCCATCAGGACCTTCTACCAAATCAGCATGACCGGCCCATTCTACGCGATTCTTACGATCTTTACCCAGATAGCGTTGTGTGAGAATAGGATTATTAGGCGCCGGTTTATAGGGTCCTTTAGGATGATCGCTGATAAATATCACTTCACTGTGCCAATCAGCAGTACCACCTTCAGCACACATCAGATAATATTTTCCATTTTTCTTATAAATGTGCGGTGCTTCGATCCAAATAGGTTTCTGACTAAGATCCACTCCACCGTCCACAATAATTTTATCTGTACCTGGAATCACATCATCTTTTTCTACATCATACTCCCAAATTTTAATCACACGGTGACCGTTATACAACTCTTTCCCGGGATCAGGTGCATCATTATGTACTACGTAAGCTTTTCCATCATCATCAAAAAACAGAGAAGGGTCGATACCATTAAAGTTCAGTTTAATAACGTCGCCCCATCCCTTAAAGGGATCTTTTGTTTTTACTACCATATTGCCGATACCTCCGGCGATCTGAGTAGTAATCATATAAAAAGTTTCGTTATGCGGATTATAGGTGATCGCTGGTGCATAAATACCGGAAGACACCCCTGCGGTTTCAACCTTCAGTTGAGAAGGTCTATCCAACACATGACCAATTTGTTTCCAGTTAACCAGATCTTTTGAATGGAAAATAGGCACCCCTGGAAACATAGAGAAAGATGAAACAACTAGGAAATAGTCATCGCCTCTTCTCACGATGCTTGGGTCGGGATAGCATCCTTGTAAGATAGGGGTATAAAACTCATCCTCTTTCAAAGGATTTTCATTATAAACAGCATCGTTGCCCTTATAGACAAACTGTGTAAACACAGGAACATTGCCGGGTGTTGTTGCTTTCTTTTTAGACTTCTGCGCAACCACATTCAGGCACGCGGCAAACATCATCAACATCCAGAAGGTAAATTGTTTTGTGTATTTCATCGTTAATTATCAGTTTTTGTATTTTATTATAATGAGGTTTATTGATTTTTTAATAATCGTATGTAATATACAGGGCTTACTGCACCTCCTTGTGTAGCCTGAAACTTCACCCTTATTTGCTCTTTGCCTTGAAGTATTCTTTCAGGAATTTTGTATTCTATATCAAAGAAGCTCGATTGATTCCAGCGGCCTGTATTATTCTCGCTTATCAGTTTTTCATCATCGATGTAGATATCGAACTTTTTAGTTCCCCACTCAGCTCCCCAGTAACGAACCTGAAGACTCAGAGACGTATTTTTATTGGTGCGTAACAGATAGCTAAAATATCCTCCCTCTGCAGCTTCTCGGAAAGACTTATCCTGATTATGCCCTCTTCTGGATCTTTCAGATTGCATAAAGTGATCGGCCTCAGGTTGCTGTTCGCCGGGTATTACAAAATCTACCGTACGTTTTTCTAGCTCGAGCATGGCTTTCTCCGCCGCAGCTAGTGAATCGAGATATCCGCGATACGCTTTTTCACTCAACGTCATCCAGTACATTATATATCGTGCATCATGCACTTCAAAAAACGGCTGTAGTTCCAACGAAGCTGCATTGATTATTTTTATTCCGTTCAATGTAAAATGAAGGGGTTTATCCTTTACCGGTTTTAAAGCCCTAATTAGCTCCGATTCCGACTCTGCAATAAGAATGGGCGCCTCATCTATAGGCAATTTTTTTCCGTGTGCGATATGCCCCCATCTACTGTCATCTGCTATAAGTCCGGCCAGATCTTCAGTTCCTGTTTTTGCAGCTAAAACAATCGGCCCATGCATAAGGGCTACATATTGTTTTACATTAGGGAGATACTCTACCCTTGTTTGCATAGGGAGACTGATTTCAATCACATCGCCTTTCTTCCATTTTCTATTAATCATTGCATACGATGATGGCAATAATGTGTGGGAGATGCTTTTACCATTCACTTTTATTTTAAAACCACCCTTCTTAATCCACGAAGGGTAGCGAATTAATAAAGGAAATGTAGCATCTCCCTTCATAACAGTTAGTATTGATCGCTCTTCATAAGGAAACTTTGTCGTCTGCTGTAGTACAACACCTTTCTGTTTCCAGCTCAAAGTTGAAGATGTAAAGAGATTGACATATAATGAATCCCCATGATGCGCATATATAAACTGTGCATATTTACCGTGGTTTTCCATGCCTGTGCCCACACAACACCACATTGCTGCATTAGGTGCTGAATACACTCGGTAACTTCTAGGACGTACCGGAGTGAAATAAACATACCCTCCATGTTGCGGATGCTGGGTAGACAAAATATGATTATATAATGCACGCTCGTAATAATCCATATAGTTGGCTTGAGGATGCACGCGGAACAGCGTCTCTGTAAGTTTTAGCATGTTGTGCGTATTACAGGACTCTGGCCCTTCTACATCCGTAATAAAATCATAGCAAGCCTGAACACTGGGGAAAAACTCTCTACGGCTATTGCCTCCAAACGCTAGCGTACGATTTCCTGTAACGGTTTCCCAGAAGAACTTACCGGCAGTAAAGTATGTAGCATCTTTATCTAGCTCGCCAATTCGTGCAAAGCCTACAGCTTTTGGAACCTGAGTATTGGCATGTTTATTATCCAGATTATCGATTTGCTTGGACAAAGGATTAAGCAATTCTTTATGAGAAAATCTTTTTGCCGCTATCAGATATTTCTTATCACCACTGATTTGATAAGCATCTGCAAAGGTTTCATTGATACCTCCATGCTCATTGCCCAACATGTTTTCCATCTGCTCATCGGATAATTTTTCAGTAAGACTTATTGCCCAGTCGCAAAATCGCAGAAACATGTTTTTAGCTTTTTCGTTGCCGGTGTACAACCAGGCATCACGTAAGCCGGCATACATTTTATGCACATTATACCAAGGTACCCACCATTTCCAGATGACGCTGATATCACCTTTTTTAATTTTAGGCCATAAATCATTACCGTTAGGTACGCCTCCTACATAATCTACAGCCCAATCGGGATGTAATTTTCCATTAGCCTCCTGGCACTCCTGCAGCTCAGATAGCATATAATCCATTCTTTCCTTCAATGTCACATTTCCTGTTGCTGCATAATGAATGGCCAACGCAGAGAGATAATGTCCACCCACATGCCCATCCAGTCCGTCCCAGTTTTTATAGCTCTCAGCTTTGGGGGTTAAGCCGGCTTCTTTTCTGTATGGTGCCAGAAGACGATCTACATCATACTGTAATAAAGTAGATACATTAAGGTCCTGAGCATGTTTGAACGGACCATCCAAAAGCTTCACATCGGTTAAAGGGAAGGCATTAGGATACAAGCCCGTTTGCCCATACCCGCATAATACACTTAAAGAACACCAAATACCCAATATATATCTTATAATACGCATATTCATTAAACAAAATTTATTTTAAAATTACTTTAACTGATAGGATGCTCAAAGGTTCTGCTGTAATACGAACAGCTCTCCTGTCATTACTCAATACACAATCTATAGGCTGCATACTCACGGAATTCGTTGTAATGACGCTCGATGCAGAATCAATATCTGAAGGGATGCCCAATTCCAGAATTCTCGAACTATTGGAACGGTTAATTAAAACGATGGTAATATCCTTATTTCCAGCATAAGCCGTAACCAGAAAATCATCAGAAGACAAATTATTTCCCAAAGTAGCTTCAATACGAGTGCGTCCTGTGGCATATTTAGCATAATGCGAAACGATATAACCGCGCTTTGTAATTTCACCGTTGGCTACAGTATACCATTGTGCCGGGTTATTAGGATCGCGGTTTTCACCAATCAAGGAATAGTAACGCTTCAGATACCAGTATATGTAAGCATTCATATTTGCCTTCATGCAGTTATGAATTTCAACTGCCAAATTAGATTTGAGAGAAGGCTCCCAAGCCCAATCTATTCCATTAGTCGTTTCATTAAAGAGATGCTCCGTCATCCACACTTCTTTATTGTGCTGACGAGCTAGCGGATAATCAGCGCTTGTTGTGGAAAAATTAAAACCATAAAGGTGGGTACCTACTATATCAAACTGATTCACCGCAACTGGATCGCTCAAGATAGGGTCGGTGTATGCTTTGTTGAATTGTACCGTTTCGCCTACAATCAACTTTGCCCCCACCGATCGACCATGACCTTTTACAAAATCCAGCATTTGTTGAGGAGTGTAGGAACAACCATCATAGCTTACTTTCCAGTCGGGCTCATTTTGCACTGAAACCGCATAAATATCTACACCCTGACTCTTATAATAGTCTACATAGCTTTTCAGATGATTTGCAAACGCTGCATAGTTTTCTGGCAATAAATATTCTCCATTCTCATTACTATTCGTGTTCACTGATTTTAATGCAGGTGGTGGCGTCCAAGGTGTTCCGAAAAGAATAGCCCCATGCTCTTGGGCGCGCTTTGCAACTTCTACCTCGTATGACCAAGAAGATGAGTTAGGATAAATCATTAATCGGCCGATATTCAGCCCTAAACCTTCACTACCGTATAGTTTATCAATATCCTCAACGGTGAGTTTGGTGCTTCCTGTCCAAGTACAGTTTATCATACCTCCGAAGCCCGTTACTTTCTGATAACGCATGGAAGGATCGATAGCGATACGGTCACTACCGGAGAGCGGTTTTTGAGTTATTGTCATTCGATGTTCTTGTCCGGTAGTAAGGCTTTTGATGATAATCTCTTCCTCTCTGGTGTTATCACTGAGATTGGGTTTCAATAACACTCTTACATCACTTACCACTCTTTCGTTTTGTTCATCACCTCCTTGTTCCGGGGTAAAACCAGTTACAAATCCATCCTGCTTATGAATCAGCGTCCATTTACTTTTGGACCATTTTACTTTTATGCTTACGCTAACATCATTAGCTTCTGCAATAGCTGAGCTCTTCTCAAACTCCGCATAAATTTCATTATTGATACCCACATCACTACTTTTCTTACATCCTGTAAGAATAAAGGCCCAACAGATAATGGCAAGTATCATTTGGGGAAAGTGACATGGATTGGTATGTAGAAGTTTCTGCATACGGCTAATGAATATTTGGGGTTATTAAATTATTTTTTGAATAACAATGGGGCCAGCTGATATAAGCTTCTTCTCCAAGTCAAGAATTCATGTGCTGTATTAGGAGAAACATAGTCTACGGCATTAAAACCGGCTTTCCTCAATGCCTCGGCAGCATTTTTTACTCCATCAGGATTTTCTTTACTACCGCAGCTTAGAAATATCAGCTTCACCTTTGATTTGTCCTTAATATCTTCTGGAGCATATGTACCACCACTTAATAAACCATAGTAAGCAAATACATCTGGATTGCGTAGTGTAATTTGTTTTGTTTCCATACCTCCCATTGAAAGTCCGGCCATTGCTCGATTTTCACGATTAGGAATGGTGCGGAAATGTTTATCTACGTAGGGAATGAGTTCTTTAATCAACACGGTTTCGAATGAATCAATCTTAAAGTCGCGAATGCGTCCCCATCTTATTTCATTTGTCATTCCGTAAGTCATTACGATAATGAATGGATTGATTTTTCCTTCGGCAATGAGGTTGTCCATAATTAGATTAGCTCTTCCCTGATTGCTCCAAGCGGTTTCGTCTTCACCCCATCCATGTTGCAAGTATAATACGGGATAACGCTTCTGAGGATTCTGTGTATAATCAGGTGGCAGATAAACAAAAGCTCTACGTGATGTACCTGTACTGGGCGAAGGGAACAGCACTTGTGTTACCATACCATGAGGCACATCTTTCAATGCATAAAAATCTTGGTCGGGTGCAGGAATTTCTATACCGCTCTCCCAACGTGTAGAACCATAAAAGTTTAATGCACCCGGATCGTTAAAGATGCCGCCATCAACAGTTAAATGATAATAGTGAAATCCTTCATCCAAGGGTCCTTCAGTAGTTCCTTCCCAATATCCGTCTTCGGTCTTTTTAAGTTGTGTGCCGCCTCTGCCACCCAGTCCCAAACTCACACTTACACTTTGCGCCTCAGGTGCATGAATTCTGAAACGGGCATAACCTTGAGAATTTACCTGAGGATATAATTGTCCGGGCTGATTTAATACAGAGGGTTTAAAGTCATCCTTTATGGCCGGAGCGGCAGAGCGTCTTGGAGGTCTGTTGGTAACATCAGTAGACACTTTGGGAGGAACAGACATTTTCAGATATTCTCCGAAAGTAGATGTATCAACAGGCTTGAAAATAAGCTGTGAGAACATATATAAGCCGTTCTTCCACACTTTAAAATCATGACCTCCCGGTTCAATAAAGTAGATATGAGGAACTTGATTCTCGGTGAGATAATCGTGCGTACGTTTGCTAAAGCCTATCAAACCATCATTATCACCACAAGAGATAAACAACAGCTTCAAGGTTTTTTTAAGTGCACTGGGGTCAGGGACTAACTCCTTAGGAGCTTTTGTATTGGGAGCTGCAGAGAAAGCACCTACCCATGCAAATACATCCTGATTGCCTAATCCAAAATTCAGCGACTGACCTCCACCCATGGAAAGTCCAGCAATAGCGCGATGCTCGCGATCTTGATATACAGGAAAGTTTTTTTGTATGTAGGGGATTAGATCGTTTAATAAATCTTTTTCAAATGTGGCAAAAGCAGCCACTTTTTCGGGCTCCATTACATTGCCACCGGCCCGGTCGTCTTTCATGGCTCGGCCATTGGGCATTACCACAATCATCGGTGCAATCTTACCATCGGCATATAAGTTATCTAAAATCACCTGGGGTTTTGCACCATTCAACCATTCGCGCTCATCGCC
Organism: Chitinophagaceae bacterium C216; assembly: GCA_028485475.2. Taxonomy (GTDB): domain Bacteria; phylum Bacteroidota; class Bacteroidia; order Chitinophagales; family Chitinophagaceae; genus Niabella; species Niabella composti. Next base: position 856,919 of record CP144143.1, on the reverse strand, counting down.
ACCAATACCATGCAGAAGATATAAAACTGGGTATTTTTTATTTTTAGAAAAATCCGGCGGGGTATAAATTACCGCTTTTCGATTGACACCAACGGTGCGGGAAAAATATGTTATAGTATCAATCTTCCCTTTTTTGATGCCTTCTCTTGTTTCATCAAATCCTTGTGGTGCAGGTTGCACAACCTGCTGAGCTCCTACTTTACCGTATTGTAAGAGCAGGACGATAAACAGGAATTGTAATAGTTTTTTCATATAGTATATTTTTAAGAAATATTCCATTCATCGAAATACCGGAAACCGATCTTTCAATACCCTTACAACAAGTTGTGTCCAAGGCTGCATGGTTATGGCGATTCCCATTGAAGTACCCGTGTTTTTATAATAAGATGCGTTATCCCCGAAATAATAAAACCTCATACGAGGCTTTATTATTTTCTGTATCACTTTCCTTTGTTGGCTTCAAGGGCTTCAACAACTCCGGCATATGCTTTTTTACGTAGATACTGTGTCGTCCACAACCCTACCGGCTCTCCAGGCCTCCAGTTTGAAGATGTGGCTCGGTCCATCGGGCTTTTGAAAATAATACCTGCCCGCTGTGCTGGAGGAATGAGGCGGTAGTAGGCATCTACAAACCATTTATACATCTCGGCCTGACTCTCGTAAAGATCATTGTTAGCAAGGCTTACCGTTACCCCCACACCAATATCCACAGCCGAAATCTTTATAAGTTTTCCGGTTCCAGCTAAAGCAGACAGCATCGCCTCTACTTGTGATTTATTAGTATTAAGATCTAATGCCAATTCCGTTGCAATACCATCAACCTGAGCGCCTTTGCTTTCAGTATAGGTAATAAAATCTTTCAGTCCTTGAATTTTTGCAGTATTGCCTATCAAATTTGTTTCTGTTATAAATAGCTTTACATTGTTGCCATAATATTGTCTAAACAGATTGATAGCAATAGCTGCATAGTCTTTTCCAAGATAATCCTGCCAGTAGAAAGTATTAGCCGGTACGGTAGTACCTACACCTGTACGAATTTCTGACGGATTATTATCATCCATGGGCTGATATACTACACTCCAAGAAGATGCACCTCCATTAGCAGCTTCTGCAACAGCCTTAAGCCATTTATCCAATTCGCCACGAATAATGGCAGCTTTTTCTTCCGGAGTTTTCACAATAGTTTCACCGGGTATATTCCAGTTCATGGTAATGTTATCCAGCAAATAATCTGCCGCACCTGTTCCAGAACCTAATGTCAATACAAACGTATTTGCTTCTTTTAAAGATTCTGGCAAATTCAAATTAGCCAGTGATAATGTAATTAAACCACGTCCCCATACATCAGCAGGAAAGCCAAATGATGATGGGCTTGCATACCCTACAGTACCAACATTGCCTAAACTTGAACTGATAGCCATCTGCATACCAAATCCGAAATAACCACAGCAGGTTCCTCCTTTAAAATCCACTTGCACTGTAGTATAGTGTTTTAACTGACGTCCTTCGGGAAGCGTTATCTGAAATTGCGGATAAGCGGTACCGGTAGTTCTTACTACTCGCAGCACCTTACCACTTTTACCATCCGGATCATTTATTACGTAAGCTTCCACGTCGCTGGTAGTAGTAGGATAAGTATCCCCCAAATTGTTACTTTCAAAATCAACCACTACATCAGAACCTGATTCTCCAGGTAATACAATATCTGCAATGAGGGAATTCAGATAAGCTGATCTTTGGTTTTGATGCCACACCAGATGCCCCACGTAAGCGTCTGTTCCCGTCGTATCATTGGCAGCTAATGCACTCTCCAAATCAGTTAGTACTATCGAACCATCTGCCTGAACACTATTCAGGTGACTGAGTACAGAACCCAACCCTAACTGATCAAATTGTTTTTGCACCAATCTGTACAGCAGACTATTGTTCCTAATATCGTTCAACGAAATCTCTGCTCCTAATGTAAAAGAGGGCTGATTGGAATAAGTAACATAACTCTTCAGCTCTCCCAAAGCATCTAACGCTTCTTGATCCAATATGCTTTGGGGTTTATCTACAAGAAACTCGCGGTTCTCAAATTTAGCACAACCGGTTATCAGCAGCACAAACACTACTAAAAGAACCAATCCATTAAATCCTTTATGTGTATTGGTATTCATATTTCTACTTGTTATTATAATAGTTATTGAACGATTGGGGTAAAGTATTCAGGTGCTACAGCTCTGTCGCGCATTACCAGCGTATCTTTAGTTGTAGCAGTTAACTGACTCATAGAAATATTATAATTCAGATATAATACATCTCTGTCTTGATTTCCCCAGCTATTCTTATCACCACGCTTTACAAAAGATCCTGTACCGGAAGCAGTAACACCTGCAGTACCGGAAGTAATGGTACAATTGCCATTGTCGTCGAAGTTGAGAAGCAGCGTTACAGTTATATTAACACCATTTTTATCCTTGAGAGGTACGGGAAACTCTAGTTGAGAAAGAGAACGGGTTGTGAGCTTATTCACTTCGTCTCGCTCTCTGTATTCAGCACGTCTGGTAATAGTTACAGGAGTGGTTTCTCCCTGATAGGTAACCTCATCTTGCCCTCTTCTTAAATAATTACCATGCCAGGTATTCACATATTTTACTACGTACAAAACAAAATCCTTACCTGCCAGTATGGAATCTGCATTTTGCACAGATACCATTTTTAGCGGGATCGCATAGGTATTTACGAGAGAAAGCGGATCGGCAAAGAATGCATCAGTAAGCTGCACCTGAACACCCCCCAAGATATTGCCGGGATGAATATTAATTGTATTTGATGCCATCGTATAATAATTAGATGGCATAGGCAATATTTTGGCACCTGTGTTAGAGAAGTATAAGCGATCCAGCAAACTGTTATCTACTTGTACACCAATCGCAACATTCTTCTTGTTATCCCGTGTACCGGCCAGCGTGGCTTTAATTTCCACTTTCTTTTCGTTATCCAATGAGTTGTCCACAAAAAGATCCTCTCCCAACTCCAGCGTTCTTACCGGATACTGTGTACCAAAGTATACAGTCTGGTAGTCAAAATCAGGGTGTGTGATGTCTTTGTTTTTAGTACAGTTACTAAAAACCAACCCCACCATCAATAACCAAATTAATTTTTTAGTAGTTGTCATCGTTGAACGATAATTTATGTACATGAATATTTTTAATTCCAACCTTTGTTCTGTAGCAGATTAGTAAACTTCAGAACTTCTGAATACGGTATAGGCCCGTAGCGCATGAAATCCTGATAAGATCTGTTTTCAACAACAAACGGAGTATATACTGCGCCATTTACATCCATACCACGTGCAGCTTCATTCAAAGGAGCATTCCAACGTCTTAAATCCCAGAAACGGAAACTCTCAAAGCATAATTCTAAGCGGCGTTCATTACGTATCAGTTGGCGCATTTTATCTTTATCTGTCTTACACTCTTCCAAATAAGGATCGCCATTATTTACACCCACACCTGCTCTTCTGCGAATGGCTTTAATTACATCATAAGCCGAGTAAGCATGACCTCCTGTACCGGTAGGGCCCCAAGCCTCATTTGCAGCTTCGGCGTATATGAGGAACATTTCGGTGTATCTGATTCTGGGCGTATAGTGTGTTTTACCGGTGGTTGAAGAGGGGTTTGCATTCACATCCATACGCAGTCTTTTCTTCATGTAATAACCGGTACGGGTTGAAGTGTTTCTTCTGTTAATACCATCATCGGTACCGGATGAGCTACCTGTAAGGATGACAGAATTAGAAACACCAGCAACTGAACCGTTATAGATAATGTAATGACTTAAACGTGGATCACGGTTGGCATACGGGTTAGAAGGATCGTAACCACTACCCGGATCAGAAATAGGATATCCGTTAGCCATCGGAAACGCATCTACCAAGTTCTGAGTAGGATTCATACTACCTGAACCAAAAAGAGAAGGCGGAAAATGTTCTCTTTCCATATCCACATTATTGGTAGCAATATTTGCTCTCCAGATTATCTCAGGAGGATTGTTGCCTTCGCTCAGATTATCAATTTCTGATGCATTAGCATAATAGGTAACCCCTGTTGACGCCAATCCGGAAACACCACCTTTATAATCAATCACAGCTGCAGCATAATTAGCTGCATCGGCCCATGTGTTTGTATTTTCCGAAGCCTGAAAAGCGGGACTTGCAGCAAGCAGTGCTGTGCGGGCACGGAAAGACTTTGCAATTAATCCATTGAATAGCTGTCTTGCATACACACCCATCACACGGTTATAGGTTTCCACGTTTTGAGTAATATGCTGAAAGCGAGCAGGGATCTGACTTGGATTACTAATATTGTTATACTCTACAGGAAGATAAGCCTCTGCGCTATCCAGGTCTCTGTAAATTTGCTTTACACACTCATCAAAGCTGGCACGAGGTAAATTGAAATCAGAATTGATAGTTTGGTAGCTAGTAATAATAGGTACACCCAGTAATCTACCATCTTCTGTAAAGCCTGCATGGTTGCGAAGTAGGAAGTACATGTATAAAGCACGTAATCCATACGCCTCACCCCGCATGCGCAGATTGAATAGTTGAGCGGCGGCTTGATCTTCTGCCCATTTTACCTTATCTACATTTTCCAGGAATAGATTAAGATACTGAATGGCTCCGAATGCACTCTGCCAAAGGTTAAATGGGTTATTGGAGGATGTCCACGAGCCGGTAGCCACCTGCAGATAACTATTGGAAAGCTGATTGGTTACCGCATCGTCGGTAGCATAATCGCTATTATCGTAATAAGAGGGAATTGAGCGATAAGCGTTTACCAGAAAACCTTGAGCATATGCCGCATCGGTATACATCTGATCAATGGTTTTTAGGTTCTCAGGATCGGGTTCGAACAGCTTTTTACAACCCGATGCCATGATTAAAACTCCCGCTATGATGAGTATCTTGATTTTCATAATTCAAATTCGTTTAACATTTCTAATTAGAAAGTAGCTTTAAACCCTAAGTTGTAGAACCTATATTGAGGAGCTGAACCAATATTCATTTCCATCATCTTTCTTTCCTTCGAAATCACCAACAGGTTATCTCCATGTACATACACACTCAATCCTTTTACAAATGAGTTGTTGAATGTTCCGAAGTCATATGTAAGCTGTACACGGTTCAAATTAAATCTGTTGTTCTTATACATCCAGTAGGTGGAGTTTTGGAAATTATTACTGTTGTTAGTGGTGGTAAGACGAGGATAAGTACCTTCCTTAACCAGTTCCCATTCTCCGCCTGCATTCTGCTCAATAATACTGCGACCTAATACCACCTCGGAATACTTATCATTACCCCTTACCCAGTAATAGGAAGTATTTTTAAATCCAATGGCACCGGACTGTCCACTACCCAATGCAAATAGGGTAAGTCTTCTCCATTTTAAAGTAAGATTGATACCATATGTGAAAGGAGATACAGCCCATCCGTTTTTACCCAGGTTTACCTGGTCTCTGGTATCCACAACACCATCTCCGTTTACATCTTTATATTTTATATCACCTGGTTTCACATCACCAAATGTTTGTTTCGCGTGGTTGTCAATATCAGCTTGGTTTTTAAACAATCCTTCGGCAATATATCCCCAGTAAGCATCCAGTGGTTTACCGGTTCTATTCTGATAAGCATCGGCATATACCTCATCTCTTTTGATTGCCTTAGAATTATAGAACATGCCCGCAAAACCTAAAGAGTAATACACCTCTCCTATTCTGTTATTGAAGTTGATTGTATAATCAACTCCGGTTCTTCTGTCGTTGTTATAGTTTAGGTAAGGTAAGAATGAAAAGTCCCAGTTAGAGAAATAAGAGGGGAAGATAGTAGATGAACCTTGTGTCAGCAAACCGTTAGTGTTCTGCAAGAAATAGTTTGCATCTACAGTAAGCAGGTTTTTGAATAGTGCCATATTCAGTCCTACTCTGAATTCATTTCTTTTTATAAAATCCAATCCCAAGTTTTCTCCCTGAACCGATCCGGTAGTCCATCCACCTGCAACACCATCACGCCAGGTATACCAACCCGCATCATCCTTAAAGTATCCCTGATACATATAATAATTCGCTATATCGATATCCTGTTTCAGAGATGCGTAGGATGCCACCAATTTCAGATCGTCGACAAAAGATAAACTGTTTTGGAAGAAGTCTTCGTCACTGATGCGCCACCCCAATGTGACAGTAGGCGAGAAGCCCAACCTGTTGCCAGGAGCTAATTTTGCAGAATGCACTAATGCGCCTGTAAAATCAAAGTAGTATCTATGTTTATAGTTATACCCTACTTGCAAACCAGCATTGGCATTTCTTATAGGCTGATAAGTACTGCTACCATGGTTTTCATCAGCAGTAATATAAGATGTATAACCCCAACCTATAAGAGAAGCCGCAACATTGTGCACATTAGAAAAAGTATTTTTATAATCAAACTGAGCTCTTAAGCTATTAGTTTGTGTATATCTGGTTTCACCAATAAATTCGTTAGTAGAGTTCTGATCATTATTGTACTTAACTAAGTTGGTGATCATTTCTACACCATCGATAGTATTCCAGGTAGGCTCGTACACGGCATAGTTCTCCCGAAATCCTTCTGTATAAAGTGAGCTGTAATCCATGCTGTAAGTGGTGCTAAAGGAGAGCCCTTTCAACACAGCTCCCAAATCGGCTGTTGCTCCTACATTGAACATGAACCTGCGGTTTTTGGTTTTAATATAACCAGCCACCAGCATGTCGGCAAATGTATTAGTTTGATCAGTAGAGGTTCCTCCTAGGAGATACTTTCCATCGATAATTTTCCTGCTGCTTTGTACCATGTTCTGGATGTTTGTATTCATGGGATCCAGCATATCGATAGGAATAAAGGGAGAGAACCAGTTAGGACGCAGCGTTGCAGCCGCCCCCCAGAAGTCTCCACGTCCTGCATAACCATTAGTAATTACCGCCACCGCATCAGTATGTGCCGAAAGCCATTTGTTAAGATTCATATCCACATTGGACCTTACATTCAGCTGTATATTATGGTTATTCTTTGTATCCCCAAACTTCAGGATATCATTGTTATAAGATAGCCCAATATTGTTGTAATAGCGAGCTTTTTCATTACCGCCCGATATCTCAGCTGTAATATCTGATCTTGAATAAGCTTTGCGCAAATACTCTGAAGTGAAAAAAGAAACATCCGGATATCGGTAAGGATTTTTGCCGCTTGCAGTATTATATATAAGCTCCTGAGAGTAACGCTCTGCAATACCATCGTTTCTAGAAGCCTCATTAAATAAGGTCATATACTCTGCTGCATTCAGATAAACAGGATATGACTTCGGTGTATAAATACCTGTATTGGCCCGTACATCTATAGTAAGTGGCTTTATGGCGCCTCTTTTTGTTGTAATTAATATAACACCTTTTGCTCCGTTACTACCGTACAAAGCCACACTGCTTGCACCTTTCATTATGGTAATCTTCGATACCTCTACCAGTCTTATATCTGCTGCGCTTCTAGGAACACCATCCACCAGTACTAGAGCACCTTGCCCCCATACATTACCGGTAAACCCTCCTATAAAACTTTGCACATTATCGAGGCTGTAAACAGCATAATTTTTCTTAAGCAGTTCTTCAACATCAATGGTTGAAACTCCCCCTAACAGGTCTTCTCTTTGAACTTGCCCAAATGCAACATTCACCGTGCTATCGGAATTTACCTGCGCATGGGTGCTCACTGCACTGAATATAGATAATGCAAGCAGAGCGGAACCTATAATAGTATTTTTCTTCATTATTTATCTATATTTAAATAATTACCAACCGGGATTTTGTTTAAAACCTTCATACATATTTGCGTCTGACTGAAGGAACGGGAACCAATAATGTTTGTCAGACAGCTGTCTTTCTAACAGTATTGTTTCTCTGAAATTCAATACTCTTGCATTGTGAGGATCAGCATATACTTGCTGGTTGGGCATGCCTCTGTCAAACTCAACAGCCTTCTTCAGTGTATAAGGACGTTTGGTTAATAACAACCATCTGCGTAAGTCTACAAAACGATGGCCTTCGAAAGCTAATTCCACAGCACGCTCTCTACGCAACTCTGATAAGAAGTTTTCAGTAGTATTCAGGAATTTTGAATGCACATAACCTACACCTGCTCTTTCTCTGATTTTATTTACAGCATCTACGGCCGAAAGATGATAACCAGCAGCCTTGCTTTGTGGAGTACCATAACCTACCGCAGTGGCTTCTGCATACATTAAATAAACATCGGCTAGACGCATAAAGCTTAATACAAAAACATTGTTTTCATTGTAACCTTCCCAGTCGTTCAGAAGCTTAGATGTAAACTTGGAGTTCATATAACCGGTTCGTACGGCTTTATTACTGTTTGCTGTACGATATAAACCACCGGTAAACAGACTTGCATATTGTCTATACTCATCATTACCTACTAAACCACCATTACTTACACATTTCTCCCCATCCACCATGATATCGTGATAGAATCTAGGATCTCTTCCCTTCCATGGATACTCAGGGTCATAACCTGACTCAGGATCTGGAGACTCAGGATCCACAATTGGCAAGCCATTCGCCATACCGTAATAGTCGACATAGTTTGCGGTGGGATATACTTTAATACCTGAACCATTAATAGTCATGGGTCTGAAATCGTTCACCTGATTCCAACGCCAGCGACCTCCACTTTCAGCCAAGTTCTCAACAAATATGGCCTCTTTTAATCCGGGTAATCTTCCGCTTTGATTAAAGGTGTAGAATAATTGTGTGTATTGAGAGAAGTTGGCCAACTCATAACGATTGGTGCTCTCTGTGAGCTGCAGCGCTTGAGCAAATGCATCAGCAGCCTTTTTACAATACTCTATATTATACGATTCAGAACCGGTAGACTCTTTGTTCATTAATGGACTTCCAGCCCACAAATAGTTTTTACCTAAGTAAGCCAGTGCCATGATTTTATTAGGACGGAAATTATTGTTACCTAATGTCTGTCTTCCTCTATCAGTTTGATCCCAGTCTACAGGCAACAAATCCGCTGCTGTACGGAAGTCTGCAGCAGCTTTTTCCGCTGTTTCATGATAATTAAGGCGGGGCAATGTCAAAGGTTTATCAGTAGGAAGTGCTTCATCCACGTAAGGCAATCCTCCCCAATATTGCATAATCATGAAATGGAACCAACCTCTGAAGAAATATAACTGACCCGCAATAAGATTTTTTTCTTCTTGAGTAGCATCAGTTAGTTTATCCAGATTAGCAATACCCACATTTGCTTTCCTGATGGCATACCAGGATAAACCCCACATTTTGTTTTTCTCAAATCTGTTGTTAGAAACCGGATCGCCACCTGTTTTAAAATAACTGTAATAACGGGTTTGCCATCCCCAATAATCACCTTGGTCAACCGCTTCAGCAAAAAGACGAGTTTCACCAAGTTCCCATAGCTCTTCCTCACCAAAGTTCCAGTTGTTATGATAGTCAGCGGAACTTACTAAGGGAATACAGTTATACAATTCTTCTACAAAACCTTGAAAGTTCACAAAGTTTTTGAATGGTTCAGTTTCATCAATGTCACTCTGGGGTGCTTTATCAAGATATTTTGTACATGCATTAAAGCTCACTGTAATTACGAAAGCACAAACCACCAGATATAATGTCGATAAATATTGTTTCATATATCAGTTCGTTTATAGGGTTATATCTATACCAAAATTGAAGCGTCGCAGAGTCGGGTAAGCACCAAAGCTGGAGCTACCACTGAAGTTGGATTCACGATCATCCGGCATCTTAGTCCAAAGAAACAGATTGCTACCGTTCAAATAAATTTTACATTTCTGTACGCCCAATCTGTTAATTGCCTTACCACTAATAGTATATCCTATCTCTGCATTCTTAAGCCTTAAATAAGAACCATCATACAGATATCTTGTTCCTACTGCTTCGCCACCTAAGATGGTAGACCAGCGAGGATAAGGAATATCACCTCCTCTTTGCACTGTCCAGTAAGTACCTTCTACATAGGCTACGTTAGAAGTAGAGTGGAATGTGGGGAATGCTACTTCACGTGTAACATTGTTCACACCATAAAACTGAAGGAACAGATTCCAGCCTTTCCAGTCTATACCCAATGAAGGGCTATAGGTATTTTGTGGATTTGATGGATACATATATGGCGCTCTGTCGTAATCATCAATAACACCATCGCCATTAAAGTCGATAATATTGAAATCACCTGGTAGTTTATTATTGTTGTTTGAAGTACGAGGAGTACTTGCATATACATCATCCCAAGATGTGAGGAATCCATAATCAAGAAATGCTCTTGTTTGTCCGATAGGATATCCTTCGGTTTTTTGATAAGCAGGTAATAATTGTGGTGAATCTCTAAATATTACTTTGTTCTTTGCGTGTGTAAAGTTGGCATTCACCCATGCTCTTAGTCCGTTAGCAAAGGAATGCGTTAATCTGATTTCAAACTCGTAACCGTTAGCTTTTACACGACCCAGATTAGCGCTGGGAGCAGTCACACCGAAATAAGAAGGAATAGCACGAGAATTTCCGCCGATGATAATATCCCTTCTGTCATCAGAGAAGTAGTCAAAACTACCTGATATCTTACCACGCAAGAAGCTATAATCCACACCTATATTGCGTTTTTCCACTGTTTCCCATGAGATGAAAGGATTACCAAGTGTACTGATGCGATAAAAAGTGTAGGGAGTGTTTGATGGTACCGGACCCATTACAGCATTACCACCGTAAGTCCACTGATCGGCATACAACCATCTTCCGCTTACATTATCATCCCCTATCAAACCCCACGAACCTCTTATTTTAAATGTATTCAGAAATTCTACATTCTCCATGAATTTTTCGTTGGTCAACATCCATCCCAGAGAGAGCGAAGGGAAGAATGCAAAGCGATAATCCGGACCGAATTTTTCAGAACCGTTATACGCGCCGTTTGCTTCGAAGAAGTATCTGCTGGCATAGTTATAAGTAACTCTAAACACCCAGTCTTCTCTGTAGTGGAAAAACTCACTACCGGTCGCATATTTTTCTCTTTGTACCAATCCCATAGCACCTACATCGTGCACTCCGAACTTTCTGGCATAGTTAATTCTTGCAGAGTAGTTGATACGTCTGTAGGTAGCGCCCATATTCATTCTTCCGGATTCGCTAGACCATTTCACACCATCCGTAAAGTCAAGCTGTGTACCACTATTGATCTGCTGCTCATACATTATAGTTCCGGTTTCGGGATCTACCCATTTGCGCTGCGCATTATTATATAAGTCATTAATACCCCTTCCTACTTCCTGGAATATGTTATCCATGGACAGGTTACCTCTAATACTGAGACCTTTGGTGATCATGGATAAATCTTGCGTCAAAATAAAGTCTGTAGTAAGTTGTGTTCGAGTTCTTTTCTCCACTCCCGACATAGCAAGGAGGTATACCGAGTTAGGAACATCGGCATTTCTTGGAGCATACCAACCCCAAGTACCGTCGGAATATATCGGCCACATGGCATCTGGTGAGGTACGATAGGCTGATGCCCAGAAAGTAGCATCGCCGTCGGATGCGTTCCAAGGCACTTTTCTTACACCATTCGAACCAAATAGTTTGGTTGAAAATTTGGTAGTCTTGGTAAGATTAAAGTCTAAGTTACTACGCGCGTTCAAACGTGTATAACCGTATCCAGCATTATAACCTCTACCGTTCTGAAATGTTTTGAACAAGTCTCCTTCGTATACAAAGTCTACTCCTGCAAAGTATGTTACAAAGTTGGTACCACCGGAAACGTTTGCGCTAGTATTATTAGACCAAGCAACATCCTTGAACAAGGCATCCACCCAGTCAACATTGGGATATCTGTCTCTTTCTTCGGGAGTTGCGGGATTACGATATTTATCTAATATAGCGTAAGGCTTATAAGCTGTCCATCCTCCGGGTACCAGCCTCAGTTCACGCTCAATTACCTGATTTTTCAGAGATAAGGCGTCATAAGAATCATATTTCTCCGGTAGTTTTGAAGCCATTTTGGCTGTCATGTTGGAGCGAATCTCAATATTCGCCTTTCCTTTTGCACCTTGCTTGGTAGTAATAAGTATTACACCATTTGCACCTTTTACCCCAAATACAGCTGTGGCGGACGCATCCTTTAATACCGACACAGTTTGCACCGATGCGATGTCGATAGAGCTAATAGATCTTTCCACACCATCTACAAGTATCAAGGGAGCACTGTTATTCCAAGAAGTCTGTGCACGAATCAGAATCTGAGGATCTTCTGCACCAGGCATACCGGTAGAAGATATAGTAACAACACCAGGCAGGTTACCTGTAAGGGCCATACCCAAGTTGGTCACCCCACCTGCTCGCTGTAAAACCTCTCCGGTGGTTTGTGTAATAGCACCTACTACACTTTCTTTCTTTTGTTCACCATAACCCACTACCACTACATTTTCCATAGCCTGCGGGTTAATTCTCAAACGAACCACCAGATTGGAAAACTCTTCCTTCTTAACATTTAGGAGCAGTGGCTCATAACCTACGTTGGTAATCATCAGCTTCGGATTGTCGCTTTTAACTTGTATTCTAAAAGTTCCATCCTGCAGGCTAATGGTGTAAGCGTTAGTTCCATCCTCAGTAATACTGGCTCCAGAAATAGGCTCATTGTTTTCGGACAAAACCCTACCAGTAATAATCATAGAGTCCTGAGCAAAAACTGTAATGCCCCAAAACATAAACAGCATTATCAGCGTCATCATTTTTTTATAAAATGATGCATGGGTTCCGAATAATGAACCACTTCTATTACAGATAGCGTGACTTCTTTCCATATCGATTGATGTATAACATTTTATTATGTTGACATGTACCCTTCAGGCAAAGCATAGTACCTTGAGGCATATAACTTATATTGAGCAAAATGATGGAAGATCCTAGTTATGGTATCGAATTTTCAGCAGTCTTTTCATCTCAAACAATCATTTTTTAGATTCAATGGCACACGCTTCATTCAGACAAGCTTAGCAAACAATCTCTCCCAACAAAACTCAATCGAAACGCAACTATTGGTTTTAAGTTTTGAACAAACTAATCGTTTAAGAAGATATTCCCTTCTTCTTAACGCTAAGTTAATATTTCGTTTTTGAATATTGCAACAGATTTCTGAATTTTTTTTTAATTTATTTTAGAATAATATATTATTATATGATTTTTAATATTTTATATCAGAATTTTGGATTAAACCGATTGCTAATTTTTTTTCAAAAAAACCCTTTTTATTTGTCAATTTTACAATTTTTCGACTTCAAAAACATAAAATTCACCCTTACGAGTAGGTATGTCGTAGAGGTAATAATCCCCCCTTTTTTCTGGTATGGTCAACTGGGCTTTATCGCTAATTATAGGCTTAGGCACTTCGGGGGTTTTATAAAAAGGATTCAGATTGGGACCTTTAGCAGTAGCCAGCTTTTTACCATTAGCCAGTCTTATTGCATTGGGAAGCTTCAAGCGTAATTGCCCTCCCAAATGTGATTTAACCTTCAAGCGTATAACCCGCCCATCCTGCCATTCCATTTCAACAATTTCAAAGCCTCCTCTGGCACGTAATCCGCTTACAGAGCCCTTAGCTTTCCACACATCCGGAAGTGCCGGCAATACATGCACACATCCATCATCGCTTTGCAGCAACATCTCTGCGATACCCGAGGTACAGCCAAAATTGCCATCGATCTGAAAAGGCGGATGTGCATCAAAAAGATTATTATAGGTACCTCCACCTCCTCGATTTGCTCCCACTGGTGATAATTGGTTTTGAATGAGTTTATAAGCATGATTACCATCGAGCATTTTAGCCCACCAGTTTACTTTCCATCCCATACTCCAGCCCGTAGAGATATCACCTCTGTGTATAAGCGTGGTGCGTGCTGCGCTGAATAATTCCGGAGTCCTGGTTGCAGATATCTGATTAGACGGAAATAGTCCATACAAATGCGAGATATGCCGATGCTTATCGTTAGGATCATCCACATCATCCAGCCACTCCTGCAGTTGACCGTGCTTGCCGATATGCATAGGAGCCAACCGAGATCTTAGATCGCGCAGACTATCCGCAAACAGTTTGTCTACTTGCAAAATGCTAGCAGCATCAATAACTGATGAAAATACATCGAATATTATCTGATTGGTCATCGTAACTCCTGCATGAATGGAAGAACCCTGATGTGCTGCCGGAGCGTTTTCGGGAGACTGATCCGGACAAATCACTAACCATTTGTATTGAGGATGCGCTATCAACATATCTACATAAAACAGCGCTGCCCCTTTTAATATAGGATATACAGATTTAAGAAATTTCTTATCACCACCGTAGAGATAATGCTCCCACAGGTGCTGGCTTAACCAACCGCCCCCATTTACCCAAGCCCCCCAGAATGCGCCATCTACAGCTCCGGTAGCACGCCACAAATCTGTATTATGATGTGCCATCCAACCTCTTGCGCCATACATATCACGGGCAGTTTGCTGTCCGGTTTCTGAAAGCTCTTTTACCATTTGCAACAGCGGTTCGTGTAATTCTGAAAGATTCGTACGCTCAGCCGGCCAGTAATTCATTTCAGCATTAATATTAATAGTATACTTGCTATCCCATGATGGGTATAGACGATGATTCCAGATACCTTGCAGATTGGCCGGCTGTCCGCCGGGCTGTGAACTGCTTATCAATAAATACCTTCCAAACTGAAAGTACAACGCGGCAAACTGCGGATCGTACGTATGGGCAAACTGTTCCAATCGCACATCCGTAGGAAGCTTAACAGCATCCGTAAACCCTAAGTCAAGTTTTACACGATGAAAGTAACGTTGATAGGCTTCAATATGCTCCTTCAACAATTGTTCATAGGAGCGGTTTTTTACTTGATCGAGATAGTATTGTGCTTTACTGTGCTTATCGTCCGACAAGTCTTTATAGTTTTTATAATTTGTAGCAATGGAAATATAAAATGTAACGGCATTAGCTCCGGTAAGGTTAATGGTGCTATCAGTAGCTGAATAGCGACCACCATCAGCCTTCATTTGAATGATCCCTTTGTATTTTAGCTTTCCTTCAATTTGTTCGTGTCCGATTACCGTACCGGCAAAAGTTATCTGTTGAGCATCTGCTTTTACTGTAGCCCCTGGAATAGGAGTATTATAAGCAGCTTGCAGCGATAATTGAGCCGGCTTGTCTGCTGTAATACGCACTACCACTATCTTTCGAGGCAGGGAAGCAAATACTTCGCGTTTATAGTTAACACCATTAATGTTGTAAGTAATGGTGGCTACGGCTTTATCAATATCTAGTTCGCGGTAATAATTCTTATACCCCTCATGTCCTGGAAATTGCAGCCGAAGCTCACCCGCCGGTAGAAAAATTTGCCCATGAGAAGTTTTACTGATAATAGCCCTATTAGCCAGCTGTTCAGCATCCTTGTATCTACCCTCAAATACCAGTTTCCGAATATTATCTAATTCAGTAAGCGCTTGCGGATTATCGTTGCGATAAGGACTTCCGCTCCACAAAGTATGCTCATTGAGTTGAACGATCTCTTCTTCCACATTGCCGTATACCATGGCGCCCAGCTTTCCGTTGCCTATAGGCAATGCATTTTCCCATATTTTGCCAGAAGGCTGATCATACCATAACTTTAAATAATGATCGGACTGGGCCGTACTATAAAAACATCGGCATACAATTAATAATAAAAAGAAGTATCTCATATTCATTTTTGATTAAAAAAATGTAACCTGTTTAATTCCAAGCACATTTAAACATTCAACACAAACTTCTGTATAAATTTTAAAATATCAATCATTTGAAAAAAATAAACCTAATATTATTCGTATTTTCGAGCCAAGTTTTGCAATCAAATACAACATTTTTTGCAATCGGTTACATTTTTTTTCTTAACATTGCTAAACCATAATTATTTTCAACATAAAATCAAATAAGATGAACATTCTTCTGGGCGAGAAAGAATACTTTCCGGGGGTGAAAAAAATTCAATATGAAGGCCCTGAAAGCGATAATCCGCTTGCATTTCGCTGGTATGATGAAAACAAAGTTGTAGCAGGAAAGACATTAAAAGAACATTTCAAGTTTGCTTGCGCATATTGGCATTCTTTTGTCAACGATGGAAATGATCCTTTTGGAACAGGAACTCATTTTTATGTTTGGAACCAAAAATCAGACCCCATAGAGCGCGCAAAAGACAAGATGGATGCGGCTTTTGAGTTCATCACTAAAATGAACATACCTTATTACTGTTTTCATGATGTGGATGTTGTGGACCACACGAGCGACGTTAGAGAAAACGATAGAAGATTGCAGACAATGGTAGCGTACGCTAAAGAAAAACAGAAAGCTAGTGGGGTAAAGCTTCTTTGGGGAACAGCCAATGTGTTCTCTAATCCACGTTATATGAACGGAGCTTCCACCAATCCGGAGTTCAGCGTACTAGCACACGCTGCTGCACAAGTAAAAAACGCCATTGATGCAACAATTGAACTTGGTGGTGATGCTTATGTGTTTTGGGGTGGCCGCGAAGGTTATATGACTTTGCTAAACACTAACATGAAGCGTGAAAAAGAGCATCTGGCGCGCTTTTTACATACCGCTAAAGAATATGGACGCCGCAATGGTTTTAAAGGCGTGTTTCTTATCGAGCCTAAACCCATGGAGCCTACTAAACATCAATACGATTATGATACCGAAACCGTAGTGGGCTTTTTAAGACAATGGGGTTTGTTAGACGACTTTAAGGTAAATATTGAGGTAAACCATGCTACATTAGCCGGGCATACTTTCCAGCATGAATTACAAGTAGCTGCAGATAATGGTGTATTAGGTTCTCTGGATGCAAACCGAGGCGACTATCAGAACGGCTGGGATACCGATCAGTTCCCCAACAATATTTACGAACTTACAGAAGCAATGCTGATTTTCCTCGAAGCAGGTGGCCTGCAAGGTGGGGGTATTAATTTCGATGCAAAAATTAGACGTAATTCTACCGACCCATTGGATATATTCTACGCTCATATCGGAGGAATGGATACTTTCGCCCGCGCTTTGATTACAGCAGATAAAATCATCAATAATACAGATTACCTTAAACTGCGTAAAGAACGTTATGCTTCTTTCGACAGCGGAAAAGGCAAGGAATTTGAAGAAGGTAAACTGACACTGGAAGATCTGCGTCAGTACGCTATAGAAGTAGGAGAACCCCCATTAGTTAGTGGAAGACAAGAATATCTGGAAAATTTAATCAACAGATATATCTAATCTGCCGACATAACTAAAGGATTGTAACGTCTGTGCCCATCCGGTGTACAGACGTTACTTTATAATACAACAAACGTGATAACACCTATAACAATTGGGGCTATTCCCACAATCGTGATATTTCAAACCCATAACTTAAAACTATGTTGCTACTAGGCATAGATGTGGGCACCTCTTCCATAAAAGTTTCGGTAGTAGATGCCGCAACACAACAAACGCTTGCATCAGCACAATATCCTGAAACCGAGCGTGAGATTATCTCTCTACAACAGGGCTGGGCCGAGCAATCGCCCGAACGCTGGTGGAATGATGTCAAATGCGCCATTCAAAAGCTCCACCAACAAGGTAAATACAATAAAAGCGATATTGGAGCCATTGGTATCTCGTATCAGATGCATGGCCTCGTTTTATTGGATAAAGAAAATAAAGTACTGCGCAATAGCATTATATGGTGCGACAGCCGAGCGGTACCTTACGGAGAAAAGGCATTAGAAGAATTGGGTAAAGAAAAATGTTTATCAGAACTGTTGAACTCTCCGGGTAATTTTACCGCAGCTAAACTAGCCTGGGTAAAAGAACATGAACCTTCATTGTTTGAGAAGATTGATAAAATCATGCTACCTGGCGACTTTATCGCTCAAAGACTTACAGGACAAAGCACTACTACTCCCTCGGCTTTATCCGAAGGCATTTTTTGGAATTTCAAAACACATGCCCTTTCGGAAGCGGTAATGCAATATTTCGGATTTGATAACCACATCATCCCTGAAATAAAAAATGTATTTGCAGAACACGGGCAGTTGTGCCCATCCGTAGCAGATGAATTATCCTTAGAACCAGGCATTCCCGTGTCTTACAAAGCCGGTGACCAGCCTAACAATGCGTTATCCTTGAACGTACTCGAACCGGGCGAAGTAGCCGCAACGGCAGGAACATCGGGCGTGATTTACGGCATCAGCGACCAGCTTACGTACGATTTGGAAAGTCGCATCAATAGCTTTGCTCACGTAAATTATACAGATACGCTTAACCGCATCGGCGTATTGCTTTGTATAAACGGAACAGGCATACTTAACCGATGGGTAAAAAATTTGGTAGGCAATCTTTCTTACCCCGATATGAATGAAATGGCGGCCTCCGTAAAACCGGGCAGCAACGGCTTATTTGTATTGCCATTTGGTAACGGGGCCGAACGCATGCTGAACAATAAAATCATCGGTACTCATTTTTATCATATCGATTTAAACAAGCATACACAGGCACACGTTATTCGTGCAGCACAGGAAGGTATTGCCTTTTCTTTCCGATACGGACTGGACATTATGCGTAGCAACGGTATGACACCTTCTGTAATACGTGCCAGCAGAGCCAACATGTTTTTAAGTCCTGTATTTACAGAAGCGTTTGTAAATGCTACCAATATTCCTGTGGAACTGTACGACTGCGATGGTAGCGTAGGTGCCGCTATTGGTGCAGGAATAGGCGTTGGATATTTCAAAAATACTGCAGAAGCCTTTAAAAATCAACAAGTGCTACAAGTAATTCAGCCTACTCAAACTGCACTTTATAATGACTTATACCAAGATTGGAAAGCCTTATTGATGCAGCGTTTGCAAACAGAGGCCGAGAAATAATTCTAAAATACAAAAACAACCATAAAAGAGGCAATCTTTCGATTGCCTCTTTTATTTGTATAATCTTGAATCAAAGGCCAATCTTATTCAAAGCTGCCGGTAAAATATTTTTCTTGATCGTAAAAGATTGCACTCCCTCCCTAACCACAATTTTTAAAACTAAATGAATTAATCTCTTCTCCGGTTTTTTCCTCCATTGCTTCAATTAAGTCACCGACACATCATCATGATAACTGTTCGAATAATATGCGCGGTAAACATGGTATGTGGATCAATGCCCCTAGTCGAACAGCCGAAAAATGCGTATTTCTCGTACTATCCAGTATATAAACGCCTTACCAAATTCTTCTACTACCACTGTTCGGCATTTGATTGGGATAAAAGCTATTTTTGATGACCTGAAATTGTAGTGCAGATCTTGAAGTAATCAAAACTGTCGTACTTATAAACGGAGGGTCAGGATAATGGCGATTGCAGGTAAGACAACTCTTTATCGGCGTAATTAAAAAGTGCTTTTATGAATTTAAGTCCTCTGGACATATTGATTATTTTAGTTTATATCATAGGAATTATTTCGCTTGGTTTCTACATTTCTCGAAAAGCCTCCAAGGATCTTCAATCGTACTTCCTAGGTAGCAATAGCATGAAGTGGTACTACCTGGGTTTGAGTAATGCCTCAGGCATGTTTGACATTTCCGGCACTATGTGGACAGTAAGTATTCTTTTTATTTACGGACTAAAGAGCGCTTGGATTCCCTAGTTGTGGCCCGTTTGGAATCAGGTGTTTGTGTTCGTTTTTTTAGCAATCTGGATGCGGCGCTCCAATACCATGACCGGAGCACAATGGATTACTTATCGATTCGGTGACGGAAAAGGCGCACGTCTTTCACATATCATTGTGGTGACCTTTGCAGTTATCAGTGTTATTGGCTTTATCGCTTATTTGTTTCAGGGTATAGGAAAGTTTTGCACTTCCATTCTTCCGTGGGACTTAACGCTTACCCTAAGCGAAATGACGATTTCATCAGAAAAAATGTATGCCCTAATTATCTGCATACTAACAACACTTTATACGATTAAAGGCGACATGTACAGCGTTGTCGCAACAGAAGTAGCTCAGTTCGTCATAATGACTATTTCGGCATTGATGGTCGCTTACATAGGATATACTTCAGTTACTTCCGACCAGATTAATGCTGTGATACCAGAGGGGTGGGCGAATCTGTGGTTTGGATGGAACTTAGAACTAGATTGGAGCGCTACTCCTTATCCGGCTGTTAACGAAAAAATAAAATCCGATGGGTTTGAGTGGTTCGGATTGCTATTCATGATGATGCTATTTAAAGGCGTATTTGCATCTCTTGCAGGACCTGTTCCAAGTTGTGACATGCAAAGGGTGTTATCGACCCAGAAACCATCCGATGCCGCCAGAATGAGTGCTTTAACCATTGCGGTAATGTATATCCCCAGATACTTAATGGTTGCTGCTTTTGGAGTTATCGGCCTGGTATATCTTGGCCCAGAGTTGAACGCTATGGGGGCGAATATTGATTTTGAAAAGGTGCTTCCCTTAGCCATTTCAAAATATATCCCAATCGGATTAAAAGGATTGTTGCTTGCCGGTTTGCTAGCAGCATTTATGGGAACTTTTTCCGCATTTGTCAATGCTGCTCCGGCTTATGTAGTTAACGATATTTATAAGAAATATATCAATCCTAAAGCTTCAAACGAGAA
The DNA here is from genome assembly GCA_028485475.2 of Chitinophagaceae bacterium C216. Classification (GTDB taxonomy): domain Bacteria; phylum Bacteroidota; class Bacteroidia; order Chitinophagales; family Chitinophagaceae; genus Niabella; species Niabella composti. Next base: position 836,168 of record CP144143.1, on the reverse strand, counting down.
ATACATTCGTATCAGTATTTGGGCGTCCATAATTCTGGTAGCTATGGGTATTATTTTCGGATTAAATGGGGGCTCTCTCAATAAAATCACGCTATGGATTACTTCGGCCTTATATGGAGGTTATGCCGCTGCTAATGTATTAAAATGGATTTGGTGGCGGTTCTCAGGCTATGGATACTTTTACGGAATGTTGTTTGGTTTGATCGGATCTACTATCAAACTATTCGTCTTTCCTGATATCGTCGATATCTATTTCTTTCCAATCATCTTAGTTTTTTCGACAATCGGTTGTATTATCGGTACTTATATTAAGCCATTGGAAAATAGAGAGGCAGTTAAAGAGTTTTACAAAACCACACGTCCTTGGGGATTATGGAGCCCCATACGTCGAGAAGTAATGACGGAAGATCCAAATTTCAAAATGAATCGTGATTTTAGTCGCGATACATTCAACGTACTCGTAGGGATCGTGTGACAAATGGCTCAGGTAGTCATTCCCATCTATTTTATGATCAGAAAAAATATGGAAGCACTGATTTGGTCTCTGATATTGATTGTTTCTACTTGGATTTTGAAGAGATTTTGGTGGGATCGACTTAAAGAAGCTGATGAAGATTGGAGTGCAATATCAAGCACATCGCAACTAACAAAAGTTAAAAAAGAAATCGTGTAAGTCACAAACCCACAGAATTAATATATTATTGTCATAACCGTCACGGTCGGTATATTTAAAAAAATATTTATGAAAATTACCGGAACATTTCTTGACGAGATAAGCCACGATATCCCTCATCAAAATTGGGGTAGAGATGAGTGGGATAAGGACTTCTCCTATATGAAGCAAATTGGAATAGATACGGTGATCTTGATTCGATCGGGTTATAGAAGATTTATCACCTATCCTTCAAAATTCTTGATGGAACGACATGGATGTTACCACCCTCCCGTTGATCTCGTTGATATGTTTCTCGGTTTATCGGAAAAATATGGAATGAATTTTTACTTTGGTTTATACGACAGCGGAAAATATTGGGATACCGGAGACCTAACCGAGGAAATCGATAGCAACCGATATGTGATAGATGAAGTGTGGAACCAATACGGACATTCCCCTGCATTTAAAGGATGGTATCTCTGTATGGAAATCAGCCGGCGTACTAAAGGCTCAATTGAAGCATTTCGAACGCTTGGAGAACAATGCAAAAGCATTAGCAATGGTTTGCCCACGCTAATATCGCCTTGGATAGATGGGAAGAAAGCGGTGCTTGCCGCGTCTTCGGCTCTAACTAGAGAAGATGCTATTTCACTGGCAGAGCATGAAAAAGAATGGAGTGAAATACTCGACGGAATCAAAGACGCAGTGGACGCTGTAGCTTTTCAAGATGGGCATATCGACTATCACGAGCTGGAAGATTTCTTCCGTGTAAATAAAGCGATGGCCGATAAATATGGCCTAAAGTGCTGGACCAATGCTGAAACTTTCGACCGAGATATGCCGATCAAGTTTTTACCAATCAAATTTGAAAAACTGCGATTAAAATTGGAAGCAGCACGTAAAGCCGGCTACGATAAGGCTATAACATTTGAGTTTTCACATTTTATGAGCCCACAATCGGCTTATCTGCAAGCAGGGCATTTGTTCAACCGATATAAAGAGTATATACAAAGCTTCTAGGATACATATTGAAGATGGATGTAAAACAAAAAATCCACTACACCCGAGAAGAATCTCAGCGTAGTGGATAGAGAGGGAGTTACTGCTTAAACGTAAGCTCTTTATACAACGATTAGTTATAACCAGGATTTTGATAACGTTGTTTATCTTCCGGAGACATTTCCATTCCATCCAGCTGTCCCTGTGGTATGGGCCTTAAGTAATGATAAGGCTGAATATTACGAGTAAATGTAACCGGAATAGTGTCTTGCTCACCTGGGCCGCAAATGGTATAGGTTGTAGCCACATCAGCCCATTTCTGAGTACGCACTAAATCGTACCAACGATATCCTTCGCCGAAATATTCGCGAGAACGTTCTTCAAGAATATAATCAATGGTAATGGTTGTGGGTGTGGCAGCTACCATGGCAGCGCTATTATCCTCAATTTTTTCAACATTACCATTGTTATGCCAGCGCCATTTACCCGCACGAGCACGAATCACATTGATCAAATCTCTTGCAGTTTTACCGGCTTGAGTGGTAGCTCCTTTTACAGCAGCTTCAGCCGCGATAAAGTACAACTCGGAGAACTTAGCGATGTTGAACGGACGAGTCAAACCAGCGTTGGGCTGTCCCAAACCACCATTGTTATCGGTACGATAAGTACCCAGCTTCCACAAGCCCGGATATCTCAGACGGCTAATTGCATTAGGTCCTATTACGAAATCGGCTCTTCCGGGCAATACACCTGCACCTACATTACTTCTGAAAACAGAATTAGAGTAATCAATAGGAGTAGCCGGTTCTTCGTCAAGGAAGGTAAGAATAGCATCTCCTGGTTGTACCGGCAGGTAATTGGCGTTATATAGCACAGGAACGTTGGTTAGACCGGTTCCTTGCAAATGCCAGTTACCGCGGTATGTGGTTACAAATGTCCCGTCATAACGAGAGTCTTTGGTTTTATCCGCAAATGTTCTTGTAAATACTTCGATGGGTGGTGCCATACGTACCCAAGGACGACCTAGGGCTTGCGCAGCTTCTCTCTGTACTGAGCTTACCGGCTGCCATGAAGTATTGGAAGTACTGCTTCGAATATTGGTATAGTTCCAAGTAAGCATCCATACAGCAAAGTTGTCAGGAGCTCCACCGCTACCGAAAGTCAGACTTCCACCGTTGTAATACTCACTATTTTCGGTATGATCGGCGTATAAGAGTATTTCATTATTGCGGTCATTGGAACCTAAATGCAAATCATAGAAAGTAGGTTGCAAACCGAAAGGACCCGGATCGTTAATCGCTTCTACCGCAACATTATAGGCCTGTTGGAAATACCATTGAGCGTCATGTCCATCCGGATCTACCCTAGGAGTTTCGGGGTAAGTAGGAATATTGTTGGGGTTTTCCAGCCACCATGCATAGGTAAGATAAGCCTTAGCCAGATACAAACGAGCTACTGTTTTAGTAACACCACCCGTTACACGTCCTACTGCCGGTAAATCTCTAACAGCATCCCTTAAATCTGGGAAAATCGCCTTAGTATACACTTCCGGAACAGTATTTCTAACAGAGGTTCTGGTAGGCGCTGTATTAAATTTCAGTTCGCCGGCACCTAAATCCAGCGGTACGCCCCCATAAGTTTGTACTAATAGGAAGTAATCGAATGCTCTGAAAAATTTAGCCTCAGCAATTAGAGCATCAGAAATACCTACCTCTGCGGCGTTTTCAATAATACCACTGGCAGTATTGATATTCGAGAAAACAGTAGACCATACAATGCTTATAGGATAACTGGTAGCTGAAACTCTACCTACATTGGTCATATCCATGTCCAAGAAGTTACCGTCAGCACTTTGGCCCCAGGTAGCTTCATCCGTACCGGTTAGACAAGAGTTATAATAATAGGCCTGACCATAAAGCCAGCGCAAGTGGGCATATAGTGAAGTAAGACCCCCCATTACCCCTTTTTCTGTTTTAAAGAAACCGGGCTCGAAAATACTGCGCGGCTGTTCTTCCAAAATCTTTGTGCATGCTGTTAAAAGTACCGACAGCAATGTCAAGGAAGCAATACACTTTTTTATATGAATCTTTTTCATAATTCTCATTTTTTAGAAAGTTAAGTTAAGACCCAGCACATAGTTTCTTGTTGCAGGACTGTTAGTTCCAATTGTCAAAATCCGTCTTGGATAAGAAGCTACAGCAGAGTTCTCGTTTCCGTAAGAGTTGGTTTCAGGATCCATTCCGGTTTCTTTGTGGAACGGAGAGAACATCACGAATGGATTTTGTACAGTAAAGTACATTCTCAGTCTCACATCTGAGTTCTTTAACACGCTGTAGTTAAAGTCATATCCCAAACTAATTGTACGGAATTTCAAGAAGCCTCCGTCAAAGTATCCCAGTGTGCTTCCATATTTCGGGTTATCACCACTTAAGATACCTCCGGGCTTAGGATATTTTGCGTTCGGATTTTCAGGAGTCCAATAATCCACTTTTACGTTGTTTCGACGTCCTGTCATCAAGTTCAGATAACCTGAAGAACCATGAAGGGTACTTACCAGAATACCGCCACTTCTGAAGAAAGCCACAGTACTTAAGTCAAATCCTTTATAAGATACGCGTGTATTAAAACCTCCCTGAAACTTAGGATCCACATCCATAATCTGACGGTCATCAGGACCAATAGGTCTAACAGGAGTACCATCAGCATTGTAATCGCCGGTATATCTTACTTTAATCATACCCACATTACCTCCTGGCTCATATAGCGTCAAGTGAGGATCATCTTCTTGCCATAAACCGATTCTTTCATAATCAAAAATGGCATTAATGTTATGACCTACGAACCATGCGTTACCTTCGTCACGAGTTTGTCCGGATGCAAGTTTTACAAGTTTGTTTTTATTAGCATAGAAGTTCACTCCGGCTTCCCATGTCCAACCATTTCTATTATCCAGAATTTTTCCATTCAGACTTACTTCAATACCCTTGTTTTGAGTTTCGCCTATATTAGCAGTATAGCTGTTCACACCGGAAGTATTTGGCAGACTCACGTTTAACAAGATGTCCTTAGTATTGGTAACATAATATTCAACTGTACCGGACAAACGGTTATTAAATAAAGAGAAGTCCAAACCATAGTTCCAGGTGAGCGAGTACTCCCATCCCAGATTCGGGTTGGGAAGGATAGAAACATAGTATCCCACAGCATAAGTATCAGGACCGAAGTTATACGGACGTGTTGCCAAACGTCCCAGTGTTGCATAAGGAGCAATAGACTGATTGGAAGTTTGTCCGTAACCCAGACGCAACTTTAAGTTATTAATAGCCGATACATTCTGCATGAAGGATTCATTAGAAATATTCCAACCCACAGATACGGCAGGATAAGTATGCCATTTTTTGCCAGGTGCCAGACGAGAAGAACCATCTGAACGCAGGGTTGCAGAAATCATGTAACGATTATCGTAGGAGTACATTACACGACCCATGTACGAAAGCAATCCCCATTGTTGGTAATCCTGTCCGTCAGGGCTTACAGTAATTTCTCCTGTTGCATGACCTAGATTAAAATAACGGAAAGCATCTGCCGGAATATCTCTAGCCGACATAGATGAGCGGTCATAAGTACTTTGCTCTGCAGAGTACAAAGCCACCACATTTAAGTTGTGCTTACCCGCGAAAGTGCGGTCATATGAGAGAATATTTTCAATAGTCCAGTGATAGGTTTTGGAGTTACTGATACCCGCGCTGGAGGGAGTGGTGGGATTAGCACTGTTTATACCTTCGCCGGTATAGTCACCGGTATGTGTGTGCATATAATCCAATCCCAGATTAGTGCGAAATTTCAATCCAGTCACCCAAGGAATACGTACCTCACCATAGATAGCATTATAGGTTGCAAACCCTTTGTTTTCACTTAACCACTGGTCACGAAGTCCTTCTACCACTCCTCTGGTAGTTACGAAATGCTCATCCAGAGGCATTCTTACCGTTCTCTTTAAAGATCCATCCTCGTTGTAAGGATTGGCTATAGGTGTGGTTGATAATGTTGTATAAAGACCTAACTGATTACCTTCGCTACGATTGTGATTACTGTTGGAAGTAAACCCTACTCTGAAATATTTTCCGATCTGTTGATCTATTGTTGCACGTAAAGAATAACGCTTATATTGTTGAGTAGGTATCACTCCTTGGTTTTGATAATATCCCAATCCAAAGTTGTAACTACCGGTGGAAGTTCCTCCACTAAGATTTACATCATGACTGGTAATATAACCTGTCCTGTACAGCAGATCCTGCCAGTCCACATCTACATCATCAGCCTCATCCACACCATTCGTATATAAACCCGCAGCCTTTCGAAGTGCAACGAACTCCGGACCGTTCATCATGGGAAACTTAGCAAAAACTGTTTGCGCTGCATGATAAGCAGAATAAGTCACTCTGGCTTTAGCGCCCCTGTCTCCTTTATTCGTTGTAATTAATATCACACCGTTGGCACCACGAGATCCATAGATAGCAGTAGCCGAAGCATCTTTCAAGATATCAATACTTTTTACATCATTAGGATTGATGTCGGCTATAGAACCTGCAAAAGGAATTCCATCCAACACAATCAAAGGATCGTTGCTAGCATTCAATGAACGAGTACCCCTGATACGAATTTGCATGGTAGCGCCCGGTCTACTGGAAGTCTGAGACAACTCAATACCCGGCAAACGTCCTTGTAAAGATTGGGAAATGTTAGCCGCTGGCACTTCGGTTAAGGCCTTACCACTAATTGAGGCAACAGAACCTGTTACGGCTTCTTTACGTTGATTACCGTAACCAATCACCACTACAGCATCCTCATCAGATGCTGTTTTCACAAGTATAAAATCAATAACCGACTGGTTATTAATTTCTTTTTCCTGTGTTGCATAACCCACAGAAGATGCCACCAGCACAGCATTGGCCGGAGCACTAATTTCAAAATATCCCTGAGAATTGGCTATAGTTCCGGTATTGGTTCCTTTTACTTGTATCGACGCCCGGGGTATTGCCTGCCCCTGTTCATCAGTTACCCTACCGGTCAACTTTATGACTCTTTGTGCAAAAGCTTCATTGAATCCAAAAAGACATATGAAGGTCAATAAGCACGACAGTAGCCGCATACGATGCCCCCGCCTTTGGCTTGCAGATAGCATCTGAGAAATGTCAAGCAATCTTTGCATAGCTATGGTTTTAAATGTTAGTTAAACGATTTCATAAAAATCCTTTATAGAGGGTGTTAGCTCTTTAAAAATCCATATTTTTTAACGTCAAAAGCGACCGATAAACAAAAATTCCCTAATTTACTGTATCCATAGTTCCAATTCGCAAAGACACCAATGCATCAGGCTAAAACACAGGATAGATATGGCTTTCACAATCTTAGCAAGCAGCGAAAAACACTTTTTTCACGCTATCGTCTATGCGAATTTAAGAACTTTTTCAATAAATGTAACCGATTACAAAAAAACTTTTATTTTTACCTAAAATTAAAATTGCCATATGGCGAAAGAAAAAGAGAAAGAAAAGGAGAAAGACGTCACCATCTACGACCTTGCTAACGAATTAAATATTTCAGTAGCAACGGTGAGTCGCGCGCTTAAAAACGACCCCGTGGTGAGCAAAAAAACCCGCAAAAAAATTTTTGAGCTGGCCGAAAAAAGAGGGTATAGAACAAATCCTTTTGCCCGTAACCTGAGAAGCGGCGAAACCAAAACCATAGCGTTTATGGTTCACGAGCTGAACAGTACGTTTATTAACTCCGTGTTGTCGGGTGTGGAAAAAATCGTTACTGAAGCCGGTTATGATTTGATTATTGCCCACTCTTCCGAAAGCTTTGCTAAGGAAGCAGCCAATGCTAAAAACCTTTTTGATAAGCGCGTAGACGGCGTTATTGCGTCGCTTTCCTTTGACACCAAAAACCTTGACCACTTCAAGCCATTCTTCGATAGAAATGTACCGGTAGTGTTCTTTGACCGTGTAGAAAAAGGCAAAGGCAATACGGTGGTGGTTATAGACAACTATAAGTGCGGATACGAAGCTACTCAGCACCTTATTGAACAAGGTTGCAAACGCATAGCACATATTACCGCTAGTTTATCACGTAATGTATACTCCGATAGGTATAGAGGATATAAGGATGCACTTTACGATAATAATATTGAACCCGATGAATCGCTGGTATTCATTGGAGACCTGAGCGAGGAAACCGGTGCCGATGCTGCAAAGAAATTCCTAAACATGTCCGAAAGACCTGACGGCGCCTTTATTACTAACGATTTTGTAGCAGCTTCATTTATTAAAAAAATTAAAGAAGCGGGATTAAGAGTGCCAGAAGACGTTGCGGTAGTAGGATTCAACAACGATGCGATCGGCCATCTGATTGAGCCCACCCTCACTACCGTGAACTACCCGGGTATTGAAATGGGTGAAGTTGCCGGACGCACACTTATTAATCATCTCAAAGGAGTAAGCGATTTAAGTAAGATTAATACCATCATCATTAATTCGGAATTAATCATTCGCGAATCCTCCGTGAGAAAAAAATAAGAAAAAATAAATTTTGCCATATCTAGCCCTTGTTGTTTGCAATGAAAAAGACATTGTTTGTACTATTATTATCGCTGCTTGTCGTAACTGCATATGTACATGCAGAAAACGGATATGATTTATGGTTGCGTTATAAAAAAATTGAAGACCCCACATATCTGAATCTTTACAGAAAAAGTATCGCAGGCATTCATATCAATGCCATATCTCCTACCTTACTTGTGGCCAAAAAGGAATTGGAGATGGGGTTATCAGGTTTGTTGGGTGCTCCTATTAAAGAAGTGGGAGCGCAAACAGATAATGCACTCATTGCAGGCACTCCATCTAGTTCTCCAGTCATCAAATCATTTCTTGAAAAAGAAAAAATTAAAACAGGACAAGAAGGTTTTGCCATCTATTCCCAAACAATCAATAATAAAAAACTCATCCTTATAGCTGCAGAAACTGATCTCGGAGTATTGTATGGTGTTTTTCATTTTTTAAAATTGTTACAATCGCACCAATCTATTCAATCTTTATCAACCATCAGTATTCCAAAAATTCAGCGTCGCATCTTAAATCATTGGGATAATCTCAATAGGAGTGTGGAACGCGGATATGCCGGTATCTCTATCTGGAATTGGCATACACTACCTGATTATATCGATAAACGTTATATAGATTACGCACGTGCCAATGCATCCATAGGTATTAACGGAACGGTGCTCACCAACGTAAATGCAAGCTCATTAGTACTTACCGATCCTTACTTGGAAAAAGTAAAAGCTTTGGCCGATGTATTCCGCCCTTATGGAATACGAGTATATCTTACCGCAAAATTTAGTGCTCCTGTCGAAATCGGACGCTTGAAAACCGCCGATCCGTTAAACCCCGAAGTAATCGAATGGTGGAAGCATTTATGTGATAAGATTTACAAAATGATTCCCGACTTCGGTGGTTTTCTAATTAAAGCCAATTCAGAAGGACAGCCAGGTCCGCAAGGATATGGTAGAACGCATGCTGACGGAGCAAATATGTTCGCCGATATATTAGCCCCCCATGGCGGTATCGTAATGTGGCGTGCTTTTGTGTATGATGCAAGAGTTCAGAGAAGAGGCGAACACTTTGAAGAAGGTAAAAAAGATGTAGCCGGCGAATCGATTGCTTCTGCAGACAGATTTAAGCAGGCTTATTTGGAGTTCAAACCTCTTGATGGTAAGTTCAAAGAGAACGTTCTCATACAAGTAAAAAATGGGCCCATCGACTTCCAACCTAGAGAACCATTTTCTCCTTTGTTTGGTGCAATGCCCAATACGCAATTGATGGCCGAATTTCAGATAACTCAAGAATATCTGGGACAAGCCACACATCTGGTATACCAAGCTCCGCTATACAAAGAATGTCTGGACGCAGATACCTATGCGTACGGGCGTGGTTCTACTGTAGCTAAAATAACTGACGGGTCTTTAAAAAAACATAAAATAAGTGCTATTGCAGGTGTAGCCAATATTGGCAACGATATCAACTGGACGGGACATTTGTTCGGCCAAGCCAACTGGTATGCATTTGGACGTTTGGCATGGGATCACACACTATCTTCAGAAACTATTGCTGAAGAGTGGATTCGTCAGACGTTTGGCAACAATCCCAAAGTTCTTCAGCCTATCCAGCAAATCATGATGGCTTCACGAGAAGCTGCTGTAAACTATATGACCCCGCTGGGATTGCATCACATTATGGGTACCGGCCACCATTACGGCCCTGCGCCCTGGGTGGAAAATGCCGGCCGCGCCGATTGGAATCCTGTGTACTATCACAAAGCCGACAAAAAAGGTTTAGGATTCGATCGTACAGCAACCGGAAGCGATGCACTCAGTCAATATGCTCCCGAAGTGCGTAAACAATGGGAAAACATGAAAACTTGTAATATTGAATATATCCTCTGGTTTCATCACGTACCATGGAATTACACACTGAGTACAGGACGTAGTTTGTGGGACGAGCTCTGTTTCCGATACTATAGTGGAGCCGATACTGTAAAATGGATGCAAGACATATGGACTACTGTAAAAGCATACATTGATGAAGAAAGATACAATCACGTACGCCAACTTTTAAATATTCAACATAAAGAAGCCAAGTGGTGGCGCAATGCGTGTTTGTTATATTTTCAAACATTCTCAGAGCTGCCTATTCCCTCTCACTACGAGGCACCTGATAAAACTCTTGAATATTACAAGTCTTTACGTTTCCCTCATGCCCCTGGCATCAACGGTAATTTATAATTAGCGGATATGAAACAATCGTTCATTGCTATATTGATTGTATTTTTTTTCGGCACTATACATGCCCAAGACTTTATTACAGAAACCCGAAGTAATAACAGCTTTGCCATTGTATCAGACAACAAAGCTACGCCTATTTATATAGATCAAAATGCAGATACATTAATTCACATTGCAGCACACCTGTTACAAAAAGATATTGCTGCAGTGACAGGCCATCAACCACAAATTATCCATAATCTCTCCGCCGGATTGAAACAAGTGATTATTATCGGCATTGTAGATAAAGACCCGTTGCTCGTGGGTTTAGCAAAAGATAAAAAATTAAACGCCAACGCCCTAAAAGGAAAATGGGAAGCATTTCAACTACAAACCATTAAATCCCCTACAAAAGGCGTTGATAAGGCATTAATCATCACCGGTAGTGACAGGAGAGGTACTGCCTATGCTGTTTTAGAGCTTTCAAAGCAGCTGGGTGTGTCGCCTTGGTACTGGTGGGCCGATGTTCCGGTAACAAAACGACACAATACTTATTTCAAAAACGGAGTATACTTTTATGATTCTCCTTCTGTAAAATATCGAGGCATTTTCATCAATGATGAAGAACCCGCTTTTGGAGGCTGGGCTAGAGAAAAATTCGGCGGTATCAACAGTAAAATGTATGTACACATATTTGAATTACTGTTGCGCCTAAAAGGAAATTATCTATGGCCCGCTATGTGGGGTAAAGCATTTAATGAAGACGATCCGGAAAATCCCAAACTGGCACATGCTTATGGCATTGTAATGGGAACATCGCATCACGAACCTATGATGCGTGCTCAAAAGGAATGGACCACTCACAAAAAGGAGTACGGTGGTGCGTGGAATTATTACACCAATAAAGAAGGGTTACTGAAATTTTGGGAAGATGGATTTCGTCGAAACAAGGATTACGATAACATTGTAACATTGGGCATGCGTGGCGATGGCGATGAACCTATGCCAGATCTGGGCAGTATAGAAGCAAACTATCAATTGCTAGAAAGCATTATCAAAGATCAAAGAAACATTATCGAACAAATTACAGGACGACCTGCCCATGAAACACCGCAAATGTGGGCTTTATACAAAGAAGTACAGGAGTATTACGATCGAGGTATGAAAGCGCCTGACGATGTAACACTCTTACTATGCGATGATAACTGGGGAAACATACGTCGCATGCCTCCATCAAATGCGCGAAAAAGATCCGGAGGTTATGGCATATACTATCACTATGATTATGTAGGTGGTCCTCGTAATTACAAATGGATCAACACAAATAATATAGCCCGTGTATGGGAGCAAATGCATATCGCATATGAATACGGCGCAGACAAAGTTTGGATTGTAAACGTGGGCGATTTAAAACCCATGGAGCTTCCTATTTCATTCTTCTTGGACTATGCATGGGATGTAAAACGCTGGAATGCTTCCAACTTACGCAGCTATTATACATACTGGGCCGAACAGCAGTTTGGAAAAAGCTATGCAAAAGAAATTGGAGACATTATGCGTAAATACGCTTTGTATGCATCTAGAAGAAAACCCGAACTACTCAATGCCAATACTTATAGTATCCTGAATTACAACGAAGCGGAAAAAATTACTAAAGACTGGAATCAATTACTGGAAGAAGCACAAAAAATATACAATCTCATCCCTGCTACTCACAAAGATGCGTATTACCAACTGGTACTGCATCCTGTAAAAGCCTACGGCAATCTGCAGAACATGTATACAGCTCATGCATGGAATCAGTACTATGCGAAGCAAAACAATACACTGGCAAATGAATACGCCGAAAAAGTAAAACATTTTTATCAGCAGGATTCACTGATAACACTAGAATATCACAGCATCAATAATGGCAAGTGGAACCATATGATGGCTCAAAAGCACATCGGTTATACTTTCTGGCAGGAACCTAGAGTACAACGGATGCCTGAAGTGCAGTATGTAACCAATGGTACCGACAACAAGCCATATGCACCAGATGCTACTATCAAAACCGCTCGAGACTTGATTAAAGGAACTCCTGACCGCAATAGCTTTTATGAGCAAAACGGATATGTGTCCATTGCAGCAGTCCATTACTCTGCAAAAAAAGACATTGGGTCGCTATATTGGACCACTATTCCGGATATAGGTAAATGCGGCGATGGCATTACATTAAATCCTGTTACCTATCAGCATAAAAATAATCAAGCCCAAGCTGTATTAGAGTACGATATCTACACTTATAGTCAAGGAGATTTCGAAATACAAGCATGGTTTTCACCTACACTTAATTTCAATAACGAAAAGGAGGGAATGCAATATGCCATCAGTGTAGACAACGAAACTCCTCAAACTATCTCTGTAAATAAAGAAGCTGTGGATTCACGCGATTGGTCCATGTGGGTTTCCAATAATATTATCATCAAAAAAAGTAAACATCATATTAACCAACCCGGACGCCACACCGTAAAAATATTTTGTAACACACCGGGGCTCGTATTGCAAAAATTAATCGTTGACTTCGGAGGATTGCAATACAGTTACCTCGGACCTTCTGAGACTATTGTTCACAAAAAAAAATAAAAAAATGACGCAAAGAAATTGGACTCTGTTTATCATTCTTTTCGCTTTTATTGCGACTAGTTGCAGCATCAGCACTACTACAAACGCACAAAAACCTACTAGTTTAAAAGATGCTTTTAAAGACGATTTCCTTATAGGTACCGCCATGAGCGATTTTCAGGCTGCGGGAAGAGATGAAAAGGCCTTAGAGCTGATCAAACAACATTTTAACTCCATCACTCCCGAAAACTTAATGAAGGCTGAAAGGCTGATGACAGGCTGGAAGCAATATGATTTTTCACTGGCTGATAAAATGGTCGCTTTTGCACAAGAAAACAACATAAAAATAAATGGTCACACTTTTATTTGGCATAGCCAAATGCCGGCATTTATGCGTGGCATCAGAAATCCAGATTCAGTACGTGCATATTTTGAAGATATCATTCAAACAGTAGGAAGTAGATATGATGGTAAAGTTGATTCTTGGGATGTAGTAAATGAGGCCTTGAACGAAGACGGAACATTAAGACAGTCTACTTTTCTGAGAGCATTAGGAGAAGATTATATTGTAGAAGCATTTCGCCTGGCACAAAAAGCTACTCCTAATTCCAAACTATATTATAACGATTACAACATCGAGCAACCTAAAAAACGCGCAGGCGCTATTGCCATCATCAAAAAAATACAAGAAGCCGGCGTACGCATTGACGGCGTAGGTATTCAGGGACACTGGCATTTAGGTAAAGTACCTTTCAAAGACATTGAAGAGAGCATTAAAGAGTTTAGTGCTTTGGGTATTAAAGTAATGTTTACAGAGCTGGACATCAGCGTACTGCCCAGCCCATGGGATAACACATCTGCAGAAGTGAGCCTCCATGCTGCTGAAAATCCTAAAATGAATCCATACGTTAATGGCTTGCCAGACTCTGTATCTCAGCAACTCGCAAAAGATTACGAAGAGCTTTTCAAACTCTTCTTAAAATACAAAGATCATATCTCTCGTATAACCTTCTGGGGAGTAAACGATGGGCAATCTTGGTTAAATGGATGGCCTATTAGAGGCAGAACCAACTATCCACTGCTGTTCGATAGACAGTATCAACCGAAAGCAGCATATTATAGCATAATGGCACTAAAAACCGGTAAATAATCAGCCTCACAAACCATAATGTATGAATACTTCAGCACAAACAATAACCGAAGCAAAAGGCTTTTATAAGCTCACATGGCTGCAACGCATCGGCTTCGGATCGGGAGATCTGGCGCAGAATCTGATCTACCAAACTGTAGCTCAATATCTGCTCATCTTCTATACCAACGTATACGGCTTACCCGCTGCCACTGCAGCAGTAATGTTCCTGATTGTACGGCTGATAGATGTGGCGTGGGATCCGCTCGTTGGTGCTTTTGTAGATAAACGCAACCCAAAATTGGGTAAATATCGTAGCTATCTCATTCTGGGAGGCATACCGCTTACAGGCTTTGCTATTTTGTGTTTTTGGAATGGGTTCTCCGGATCATTAGTATATGCCTATATTACCTATGTAGGTCTATCGATGTGTTACACGTTAATTAATGTACCCTATGGTGCATTAAACGCATCGCTCACACGTGATACGGATGAGATTACCAAACTTACATCAGTGCGAATGTTCTTAGCAAACCTTGGTGGACTAGCTGTTGCTTACGGTATACCTATTTTGGTAAAGACATTCTCTCCCGATGGAAAAATCAATTCGCCTTTATCCGCCAATGCATGGTTCATTACAATGACCCTATATGCCATTGTAGGATTGGCATTGCTGATATTCTGCTATACACAAACAAAAGAACGCGTGGTAATGAGCGAAGCAGATACCGAACATGTTCGTGTATCTGATTTATGGAATGAGTTTCGTCACAATAAACCCTTGCGTGTACTAGCATTCTTTTTTATTACTGCTTTTGCTATGATGGCAATAAGCAACACTGCCGGATCTTATTACATGATCTATAATGTGCAGGCGCCTGATATGCTTCCGTATTTTGCAGCACTAGGCTCTATCCCTGCATTTATTTTTATGCCGATGGTGCCTGCCATTAAAAGGCAAATAGGAAAGAAGAAGATGTTTTACGTATTTCTTTCCGTAGCCATCGTAGGTATGGCCATGTTATACATCATCTCCGTAGTACCGGCATTAAAAGAACAAGTATGGATTGTACTACTGGCTCAGTTTATTAAGTCTACTGGAGTTATTGTAGCTACAGGTTATATGTGGGCGCTAGTGCCTGAAGTAATTTCTTATGGTGAGTACACTACCGGAAAAAGAATTTCAGGAATTGTAAATGCACTTACCGGAATATTCTTCAAAGCTGGGATGGCGCTAGGCGGAGTAGTACCCGGTTTTGTACTGGCTCTAGTACACTTCGACGAAAAGAATGCGGTATCACAAACTCCATTAGCCCAACAGGGAATATTGTGGTTGGTAGCTGTAATTCCGGCTATGTTGTTATTACTGGGCATGTATATCATTTCTAAATACGAGCTAGAAGATGATGTGATCGATAAAATCAATATGGAAATAGAGCAAAGACATCGCAATCAATAATTGTTAAAACATCGAATATGTCAGAACCCAAAATAGATGCTGCAAAGCTGGCTACATTAAACAGCAATGCTATATCGCAGCCATTAGTAAAGCATATTTACACTGCCGACCCCTCGGCACATGTGTTTAATGGAAAAATTTACATTTATCCATCGCACGATATAGACGCAGGGGAGGCATTTGATGATCTAGGCAGTCATTTTGATATGCAAGACTATCATGTGTTCTCTATGGAGAGCCCGGAGAGTGAGGTTGTAGATCATGGTGTGGCCTTAAGTGTAGCAGATGTTCCGTGGGCGCAAAAACAAATGTGGGCTCCTGATGCTAATGAAAAAGATGGGAAATACTACCTGTACTTCCCTGCTAAAGATTACGAAGGAATTTTTAGAATTGGAGTAGCAGTAAGCGATAGTCCCACAGGACCTTTCAAACCTCAACCAGAAGCTATTAAAAACAGCTTCTCCATCGACCCCTGTGCATTCAAGGATGATGATGGCAGCTATTATCTGTATTTTGGAGGAATTTGGGGCGGACAATTGCAACGCTGGCGCACCGGCACTTTCAATGCGGAACAACCCGAAAGCCCATATGCTTTCCTTCCGGAAGATAATGAACCGGCATTGTGTGCCAAAGTAGCCAGACTTAGAGATGATCTTCTGGAATTTGATGAAGTACCAAGAGATGTTGTGATTGTAGATGAAAACGGAAAACCGCTGCTGCAAGGAGATACATCCCGAAGATTTTTTGAAGCACCTTGGCTTCACAAGTACAATGGGAAATACTATTTCTCTTACTCTACAGGAGATACACATCTAATATGCTATGCTATCGGCGACAATCCTTACGGACCATTTACCTATGCAGGAGTGATTTTAAATCCTGTAGTAGGATGGACTACGCATCACTCTATCTGCGAATTTAATGGTGAGTGGTATTTGTTTTATCATGATAGTATTTTAAGCGAAGGCATCACACACCTAAGAAATATAAAAATGACCAAACTGGAATACGACGAGAACGGATTTATTAAAACCCTCAATCCTTATGGTGAAGTGACGCCCTAGTCTCAACTTCTGTTTACAACATTAATGCTTTATCGTTATGCTCAAAAAATTTATCATAGCCGTATTGTTGTTTACAACACTTAAAGGTTATGCTCAGGATTATAAGCAATTCCCTATGTGGAACGCTAACCTGCCTTTCGAACAACGTGTGGAAGATTTGGTAAGCAGGTTAACGCTCGAGGAAAAAGTGCAGCAAATGATGCACCATGCTCCGGCAATTCCACGATTGGGCATTCCGGCCTACGACTGGTGGAATGAAGTATTGCACGGAGTGGCAAGAACGACTTACAGAACAACTGTATATCCGCAGGCTATTGCTATGGCAGCCACATGGGATACGGCTTCGCTGAAGTTGATGGCCGTGCAAAGCGCTCTTGAAGGAAGAGCTATTTTCAATGCAGCCATTGAAGATGGAAAAGAGGGAGAGCGTTATCACGGTCTTACCTACTGGACACCCAATATCAATATCTTCAGAGATCCGCGTTGGGGAAGAGGTCAAGAAACATATGGAGAGGATCCATTTTTAACAGCTATGCTGGGTAAAGTGTTTACACAAGGCTTGCAAGGCAATCATCCCAAATATTTATTGGCCGCAGCTTGCGCGAAACACTTTGCAGTACACAGCGGTCCAGAACCAATAAGACATTCTTTTAATGCAGAAGTAAGTGACTTTGATTTATGGGATACTTATCTTCCGGCATTTAAAGAGCTCATCACCAAAACCAATATTGCCGGAGTTATGTGCGCTTACAATGCGCTTAGAAAAAAACCATGTTGTGGCAATAGCGAATTAATGGTGGATATATTGCGTCGTCAATGGAAATTTACCGGTTATGTTACTTCAGACTGCTGGGGATTGGATGATTTCTTCAAATATCATAAAACTCATAAAACCGCAGAGGATGCAGCCATTGATGCCGTAATCAATAGTACCGATTTGGAATGCGGACAAAATGTTTACATAAAGCTTACCGAAGCCGTAAAGGCAGGCAGAATGTCCGAGTCGCAAATAGATCTGTCTGTAAAGCGTCTGTTCATGATCCGCATGAAACTGGGCATGTTCGATCCGCCTTCAATGGTTCCTTTTGCGCAGGTTCCCCGATCTATGCTAGAACATGAGCGGCATCAGGCACATGCACTAAAAATGGCTCGACAGTCTCTCGTTCTATTAAAAAACGATAATAACACGTTGCCGTTGAGCAAGAACATCAAAAAGATTGCGGTATTAGGACCCAATGCTGATAATCGCATTGCTGTATTGGGCAACTACAATGGCATTCCTTCCAAAATAACTACCGTACTGGATGGCATTAAAGAAAAATTAGGGCCAAATGTTGAAGTAGTATATGAACAAGCCATTCACTTTACTACAGACACCCTATTCCAAATGACAGAAAATGTTGCCAACTTCAGAATTGACAACAAAACCGGATTTAAAGCTGAGTATTTCGACAATAGAGAACTGAAAGGTACACCCATTGTGCGTTATGAATCCATACCGGATCACTTCTGGCAAGAAGGTGCAGAAGTAGTAGAAGGTATCAAAGGCAATAATTTCTCTGCACGCTATACTTCTTACTTCACAGCAGATAGAGACGGAGAAATCTACTTTGAGCTGGAAGGAGATGATGGCTATCGTTTTTATGTAGACGATAAGCTGGTGGTAGATGCATGGGAGCGTAACAGATGGGGTGCAAGACTATATAAATTGAATTTGAAAAAAGGCACCACCTATAAATTGGTCTTGGAATTCTGGCAGGGCGGCTATCAGGCTAAAATAAGATTAACTCCCGGTGGTAAAGTAAAAACCAATTTTAAAGCGCTTGCTGAAAGAATTAAAGATGCAGATGCTATTGTGTTTGTAGGAGGTATTTCACCCCAACTCGAAGGAGAAGAAATGCCTGTAAACTATCCCGGCTTTAACGGTGGAGATAGAACATCCATAATGTTACCTGCCGTTCAAACCGAACTAATGAAAACGCTAAAAACAACCGGCAAGCCTGTAGTATTTGTAATGATGACTGGAAGTGCGATTGCTATTCCCTGGGAACATGAGAATATACCAGCTATCATCAATGCATGGTATGGCGGCCAAGCCGCCGGTACTGCAGTAGCCGATGTGCTATTTGGCGATTACAATCCAGCAGGAAGATTGCCGGTAACATTCTATAAATCGGATGCAGACTTACCGCATTTCGAAGACTATAGCATGGAAAACCGCACCTATCGCTACTTTAAAGGAACGCCTTTGTATCCTTTTGGTTACGGATTAAGCTATACCCAATTCGAATACAGTAATCTGGAAGTTCCTATCACTGTAAAAGCAGGAACTACTATTCCTGTAAAAGTTACGGTTACCAATAAAGGAAGCCGTTCCGGAGAAGAAGTGGCTCAGCTGTACATAGCTTATACGGATCAAAAAATAAAAGTTCCTATCAGAGCGCTCAGAGGTTTCAATAGAATAGAATTGAATGCCGGAGAATCTAAAACATTACACTTCCATCTAAATGCTGAAGACTTAATGGTTACCGGCGAAGATGGTAAAAGTCTTCAGCCCAAAGGAAAACTTTTAATAAGTGTTGGAGGAGGACAACCTGACGTAAAAATTAAAACAACTAGCAATGTTATAACTAAAGAAATCCGCATTCAATAATCGCATTATATTATCTGATATATACGACTTTTAAAAATGGTCCAATGAAAAAGTTTGCACTACTTGGCATAAGCATATTTTCAATACTGACAGCGCATAGCCAAATAAAATTACCGCAACTCGTGCGCGATAGCATGATATTACAACGCAATGCGAAAGTAAACATCTGGGGATGGGCATCGCCCGGCGAAAAGGTTACGGTAAACTTTAAAGGGAAAAAATACACTACCAAAGCAGGTGGCGATGGCAAATGGAAAGTGCAATTACAACCGCAACCTGCCGGAGGTCCTTATACCATGACGTTAAGCGGAAAAAATAAAATCACACTCAACCATATTCTTATAGGTGATGTATGGTTGGCTTGTGGGCAATCTAATATGGAACACCAGGTGCGTTTACACGAAGTGCTATACGCACGCGAAGTGGCAACAGCAAACTATCCGGAAATCCGACAGTTCAAAGTTCCCAATGTTACTAATTTAAATGCTCCTCAGGAGGATTATCCTTCCGGTGCCTGGAAATGGGCTAATCCTTCTGATGTAAGAGAGTTTTCAGCGGTAGCTTACTTTTTTGCAAAAGCCTTGTACGATCGCTATCACATTCCCATCGGCATTATTAACGCTACTTGGGGTGGGACCCCCATCGAGGCTTGGATGAGTGAAGAAGGATTTAAAGAATTTCCCGAAATAATCAAAACAATTGAGAAAAATAAAGATACCAGTTATATCAATAGCTTCAGAGGTGGTCCTCCGCAATTTGCAATGATGAGACAACCTGAAGACAAAGGACTTGAACAAAAATGGTATGCCCCCGAATATCAACCAAAAGGATGGCGCACCATTGCCATTCCGGGTTATTGGGAAGATCAGGGAGTACGCAATTTAGATGGTGTAGTGTGGTATCGCAGAGAAGTAGACATTCCGGCCTCCATGGCGGGTGTTCCGGCTAAAATATTTTTAGGACGCATAGTAGATGCGGATGAAGTATACATTAATGGTACAAAAGTCGGAAACACCACCTACATGTATCCGCAACGTCGTTATCCTATTCCCGAAAATGTTTTAAAACCCGGTAAAAACATCATTGTGGTGCGTGTTACTAACAATGCAGGAAAAGGAGGTTTTGTTCCCGACAAGCCCTATTACATCGCTACTGAAAAAGATACCGTAAATCTTACAGGATACTGGCAATATAAAGTGGGTAGAGTAAACCGCCCCATGCGAGGTTTTGGAGGTGGTCCGCGTGGTATTGCATTCCAAAACCAACCCACAGCTTTATTTAATGCAATGCTAGCACCCGCAGTTAATTATACGCTTAAAGGCTTCCTTTGGTATCAAGGAGAAAGTAATACAGGCAAACCCGATGAGTACGCCTTATTGCAACCTGCAATGATCAAAGATTGGCGCCGCCATTGGGGTAACGAATCATTACCGTTCTTATTCGTACAACTTCCCGGATTTATGGATTACGATTATTTACCAGTGGAGAGCGGTTGGGCTAAATTCAGAGAAGCACAAGCCAAATCTCTATCCGTTCCTAATACAGGAATGGCCGTGGCCATTGATTTGGGAGAATGGAACGATATTCATCCCGACAGAAAAAAAGAAGTAGGCGAAAGATTAGCATTGGCTGCACGAAAGATCACATATGGAGAGAATATCGTGTATAGTGGCCCTATTTATCAATCTGCTGAAATATCAGGCGATAAAATCATCATCAGCTTTACCAATACAGGAAGTGGTCTTACTACCAGTGATGGTGAACCATTGGAAGAATTTGCCATTGCAGGTGAAGACAAAAAATTTGTATGGGCAAAAGCCGTTATCGAAGGTGATAAAGTGATTGTTTCGAGCGATGAGGTAAAATCGCCAAAGTATGTACGTTATGCATGGGCTGATAATCCGGTAAATCCTAATTTGATTAACAAAGAAGGACTTCCGGCCTCTCCATTCAGAACAGATAATTAACTATATTTCATATGCAGTCATAACTTTTCACTTTCCCTGTATGATGGGCGCTTCTTAAGAAAGCGCCTTTTTACTTTTGTATCAGCTGCATAGCTCAGTTTTTAATCTAAAAAAAGTGCCTTTCCGCATATTTTTTCGGTAAGTATCAAGGATTTATCAATATTTCTTCAAATTCTAATATTAAGGAATTATTAATTCCTTTAACTTTAGAGTATACAAGTTCTTATCAGGATATTTTTGCCATTGAATAAACATACAATTTTATGAGTCTGAACTCAATACTTAAAATTTTTACTCCCGCCAGCACAGTCTTCTACGAACTGTTTGAAAAAATTGCCGAAAACGTTGCTCTTTCCGGAAAAATCTTAAAACAGGTGGTATATGAGCCCGACTTCGATAAAAGAAGCACCTTGGTTCAAAACATCAGTGATGTAGAACACGACAGTGATGAGTATACCCACAATATATTTACTGAGCTAGGACGCAATTTTATTACCCCCTTTGACAGAGAAGATATACACTATCTGGCCGCAGCCCTCGATGATATAGTGGATTATACCTACTCAGCTGCTAAAAAAATCAACTTTTACCGTGTAAATCCCAATGAAACCGGGTTTCAGAAAATGGCAGAACTTATAGAGCAGGGTACCGAACACGTTAAAACCGCAGTGGCCGAGCTTCGAGATATGAAAAAGGTCAGAAACATCACCGAAGCGCTGGTCAAAATCAACAGCATCGAAAATCAGGGCGATGATGTTTTCGATATGAGCATCGAAAAACTATTCAATAGTGATATTGATGCAAAAGAACTTATTAAAAGAAGAGATATCTACCAGGTAATGGAATTGGTAACAGATAAATGTGAAGACGCAGGTAATGTAATTGAATCGATTATTATCAAATATGCATAGTTAGGGTTCATTAATTTTCATTTATAATGCCGGAGAGATAATCCCGCTGCATCCAAGAACCATAGAACGATCTATCACCAACTATTAAATTATGTTCACCTATCTCGTAGTTATCATAGCCCTGGCTCTTATCTTCGATTATATTAACGGCTTTCACGACGCAGCCAATTCAATCGCTACAATAGTTTCTACCAAGGTTCTCACTCCTTTTCAAGCTGTTTTATGGGCCGCTCTTTTCAACTTTGCAGCATATTTTGTTTTTAAAGACCACGGTGTGGCTAATACCATTGCCAAAACCGTAAAGGAGAACTATATTACTCTTAATGTGATTTTTGCCGGTCTGGTAGCAGCTATTTCATGGAATATTTTTACCTGGTGGAGAGGCATTCCTTCTTCATCATCGCATACACTCATTGGGGGTTTTGCGGGTGCTGCTATTGCACACTCACAAACAGTAGCTTCGGTAAACTCGGCCGTGGTATTGAAGATTGCCTCCTTTATTTTCATGGCACCACTTATCGGATTTATCATGGCATTCATCTTATCCATCTGGTTTATCAACTCTTTTAGAAAAGGATGGGCTATGAAGTTGCTTTCCATTGCCATTATTATTGGAGTACTGACTTTTTGGGCCCTCACTCTGGAAACTGATCCGGCTAAGCTTGCTACCCACTACGACTCTTACCTCGCAAAAGTTATATTCTATTCCACTAACTTTAAGTTTCTGCTATTTGGCCTTATCATTATTATTATGGCTGCATTTTCGCTCTTCTTGAGCAGCCTTAATGCACACAGAGCTACCATTTGGTTCAAGCGTCTGCAATTGGTTTCTTCAGCTATATTCAGCATTGGCCACGGCGGTAACGATGCACAGAAGGTGATGGGAATTATTATGGCGGCATTAGTGGCTTATGATCCTGATAATTACAGCATCGACCACATGGTTTTTTGGGTACCGTTGGCCTGTTATACAGCCATTGCACTAGGTACAATGAGCGGCGGCTGGAAGATCGTAAAAACCATGGGAACAAAGATTACAAAAGTTACTCCTTTTGAAGGTGTGGCCGCCGAAACTGCAGGAGCATTAACACTTTTTGTTACAGAAGAGTTACGTATTCCTGTAAGTACTACTCATACCATAACCGGCTCGATTATGGGAGTAGGCGCCACCAAACGCCTGTCTGCAGTACGTTGGGGGGTAACTATCAACCTGCTTTGGGCTTGGATTCTCACCATCCCTATTAGTGCTATTTTAGCCGGAATCGTTTACTTTATCGTAAAACTGGTATCTTAAACATCTTACCGTTGATTTTTACATAAAAAACGCTCACCTTTGTCCATTAGAGAAAACAGGGAAGGAGGGAGTATACATTGTTAATATTTTATTTTCCCTGAAAAAAATTGCTAGCCATACGGCTGCTTCATATTTTTAACTTTAACACGACTGACACTCTTATGGCTAAAATATTGGTTACCGGTGGTTGCGGATATATAGGCTCGCACACCATAGTTGATTTAATTCAAAGCGGATACGAGGTTATTTCTATCGATAACAATAGTAAATCTAACCCTGATGTACTGAAGGGCATTGAAAAAATAACCGGAAAAAATGTAAAAAACTATCGGGTAGATCTTTGTGATTTTGACGATACCCATGCCGTATTTCAAGAAAATGAAGACATCATCGGCATTATTCATTTTGCGGCTTATAAAGCTGTAGGCGAATCGGTAGAAAGACCGATTATGTACTACGAAAACAATTTGAACTCTTTGATTAATGTATTGAAATGCGTGCGCGATTTTAAAATACCCTACTTCGTATTTTCATCTTCATGCACCGTTTATGGCAACCCGGATTCTATTCCGGTAACAGAAAAAACACCCACTAAACCTGCAGAAAGCCCCTATGGTGCTACCAAACAAATGGGTGAGCAGATACTGAAAGATTTCTCAAGAGTATTTACAGATACAAAAATTATCTCCCTTCGCTATTTTAATCCTGTAGGCGCCCATCCTTCTATTGAAATTGGAGAGCTGCCCATCGGACGTCCGCAAAATCTATTCCCGGCCATTACTCAAACAGCTATCGGCAAACTTCCTAAACTAGTGGTTTACGGTTCGGATTACGATACACGAGATGGCAGCTGTATTCGCGATTTCATTCATGTAAGCGATATCGCACATGCACATACCCTTGCACTGCAGTTTTTGGAAAACAATAAGAATACCTCCAATTACGAGATATTCAATCTTGGTACCGGCAATGGCGTTACCGTGCTAGAAGCCATTCAGGCCTTTGAACGTGTAAGCGGACTGCAATTGAATTATGAAATAGGCCCCAGACGTCCCGGTGACGTAGTAGCTATTTATGCCAACAATGATCACGCCGTAAAAAGCTTGGGCTGGAAAATCCAATATGGTATAGACGATATGATGCGTACTGCCTGGCTGTGGGAACAAAAACTTAAAGCGCAGGAATCAGCCAATGAATCATAAAAGAAAAAGCATCGTGTTTGAAACTACAAAACGATTGCTCACTCTGTAGCTAAACCCGATGCTTTTAATAGCTTCAACTTTGTCTGCGGGCAGCTTCTCAGTTTCTATAGAATGCTGATTGTCTGCCTGACAATTGGCAAAGCATCCGCTAAAATGCTTAGGCTTTGTCAGGGTGGCCTGCTTCAAAAACTATCCCTGGTTTTACTGCAGAGATTAAAGTTTCTGAATCAGTAGGCATTTTGCCCTGCATTACCTCAGCACATACAACTTCATACATTTGCTTGCCATGTACCAACCTGTACAGCGATAGCAGTAGCTTATTGCCATTGCTTCATTACTGACTGGTTTCTAACGGTACACTTTGTCAAAGAATCTGTTGTATGACACTGCCTCCGAACCTGAGTAACTCATTTAATGTTTACCCGCTACTTCCGCAGTGTATTATGAAATTACTACTTGAAAAGCCCGGTTTCCAAATTTTTGGCCATTTTAATACACACTGCTTGTAAACATATTTTTGCACACCCTTATAGCAGGTTATGCACAGCTACGCACAGGTTATGCAGATATTGGTGTGCATAAGCGACCTCTCACTTGAGGCAACGCAATAAAATAGTGTTAATCTCTAATCTGCTTAAAACTTTTATTACTTTCATATCCGAATTTTTAAAACGCATCACATGAGAAAATATTTTATACAGGCAATCGTATTTACCGCATGTAGTCTAGTATGCGCCCTAACCCATGCACAATTGGGGCAAAACGGATTTTTAGACCGTGCCAATATGGATGAAAACGTAAAACCAGGAGATGATTTCTTCACTTATGCCAATGGCACTTGGTTAAAAAATAATCCTGTCCCACCCAAAGAAACTCGTTGGGGTAGTTTTCTTCAATTGAGAGATTTTAATATCAATGCAGTAAAAAACATTCTTGAAAAAGCTGCTGCTGATAAGAATGCTCCTCCGGGCTCGGTTACCCGCCGTGTAGGAGACTTTTATGCTGCAGGGATGGATAGCATCGCCATAGAAAAGGCAGGCTATACACCCATTCAACCCGATCTACAGCGCATTACAGCTATCAATAGTCTGGAAGATGTATTGAAAGAAATCAACTATCAGCGAACCCACGGCATTGCCTCTCCTCTTTACGGATTCTACGTAGGACAGGATAGAAAAAATGTTGAAAAAATGATACCTCAACTCTCACAAGGAGGTATCGGCCTTTCTGATAAGGATTATTATCTCAAGGATGACAAACGCTCTCAGGATATAAGAAATGCCTACAGAAAATACATTATCACGCTGTTTAAATTAGTGGGAGCTGACGAAGTGCAGGCCGAGAATAATGCCAATATTATTTTCCGCATAGAAAAAAGCTTGGCCGAAGCGCATTACAGCCGTGTGCAAATGCGTGATGCCTATCTTACCTACAACAAATTTGCTGTGGAAGATTTCAGCAAAACCACTCCTCATATCAACTGGAGACAAACACTCCATGAACTGAAAGCTGAAGGACAAGACAGTATTCTAGTAAACAATCCACGCTTTTTTGTTACTGCCGACTCATTATTGAACGTAACGCCTATAAGCGATTGGAAAGTATATCTACAATGGGGTGTATTGCGCGGTGCTGCTAACTATTTAAGCTCACCATTTGTAAACGCTGCCTTTGCGTACAATCAGGTAATTACCGGACAAAAAGTGCAAACGCCACGCTGGCAGCGCATATCATCCCTTACCGATGGATATATTGGAGAGCTTTTAGGACAATTATATGTGAAAGAATACTTTAAGCCTGAGGCTAAGAAAAGAATGGAAGAATTGGTAGAAAACCTCCGAAAGGCGTTCGCCATCCGCATCCAACGCCTTGACTGGATGAGCGACTCTACCAAACAAAAAGCTTTGGCAAAGCTCGCTGCATTCCGTCCGAAAATTGCTTATCCGGATAAATGGCAGAACTATGACGGATTTGAAATCAGCCGCCAGAGCTTCTTTAAAAACATAAGAAACGGTGATGCCTGGAGATACAACGATATGGTAAGCCGTTTAGGAAAACCTGTCGATAGAGAACGTTGGGGCATGACACCTCCTACCGTGAACGCGTATTACAGTGCAACCCTCAATGAAATTGTGTTCCCTGCAGGTATTCTACAGTTCCCATTCTTCGACCCCAATGCCGACGATGCCATTAACTATGGAGGAATCGGTGCTGTAATTGGCCACGAAATGTCTCACGGCTTTGATGATAACGGTAGTAAATATGATGCCGATGGCACCTTGCGTAATTGGTGGACAGAGGAAGATCGTAAAAAATTTGAAGCAAAAGCAGATGCATTAGCCAAACAATTCGATAGCTATACTGTTTTGGATACATTGCATGTAAACGGAAAGTTCACACTGGGCGAAAACATCGGAGACCTGGGAGGATTGAATGTAGCGTATGAAGCATTTAAAATGACCAAACAGGGACAGAGCAATGAAAAAATAGATGGTTTTACCCCCGATCAAAGGTTTTTCCTGTCCTGGGCTCAAGTATGGCGCACCAATATTCGGCCCGAAGCCGCAGCACAACAAATCGTTACCGATCCGCATGCTCCGGCTCAATATCGCACCATTGGTCCCATCGTAAATATGGATGCATGGTATGAAGCCTTTAATGTAAAAGAAGGTGATAAACTGTATAAGAAACCGGAAGACCGAATAAGAATTTGGTAAATATTTTTACTTCGATAACCGAATACAAAGCCGGGATATCCTCCCGGCTTTGTATTTTACTTACTCACAAAGATCTTTGCCAATGGACTATCACTTCTTTATATTTGCCGCAAACGAAAAACTTTCTAAAAACTTAAACTGAAGAGCGGATACAGCGATTAAACAAAAAAGATCATGATCAAACTTATTGCGATAGATTTAGACGGCTCCTTGCTTACCGATTCCAAACAACTGCCTCCGGATTTCTGGACCATAGCAGATAAACTATTTGAAAAGAATATTACCCTAGCCATCGCAAGCGGCCGCCCTTTTCATAACATCGCTAGCATTTTCCAAAGAATAAAAGACAAAATTTATTTCGTTTGTGACAACGGTAGCTATGTCGTGCACAATAACGAAGAACTACTCACCGATCCGCTGGATTTTGCATCAATCAAAAAGTTTATCGATCTATCACGCCCACTTCAGGATGTGTATCCGGTTTTATGTAGTAAACATCTGGCGTATATAGAAGATCAAAATCAAGATTTTGCCGATCAGGCTTTACAATATTATCAGGAGTTTAAAGTAGTGGAAGATTTAACAAAGGTCGAAGATGTTATTCTTAAAATTTCCCTTTGCGATTTGAAAGGCTCCGAAACTAACAGTTACCCATTTTATAAACAGTTTGAGAAAGATTATAAAATCGCTATTGCCGGACATATATGGTTAGATATCACCAGTCCTACAGCTAGTAAAGGCAATGCTATTAAAGCTATCCAGAAAAAACTTAACATCCTTCCCGAGGAGACTCTTGTATTCGGTGATTATTTGAACGATTTAGACATGATCAAAGAAGCAGGTTTTGGATATGCCATGAAAAATGCGCACCCCAAAATATTAGAAGCTGCAAAATATACCACCGAACTAGATAATAATCATTATGGCGTCATTCATACCATCAAACAGCTTCTAAATATTGAAAGTTGATCATACACCATAATTATCACTTAGCTTTTCCATTCCAAACAAATGGCCTGAGGGAAGTTTGTTTAAACCAATCTTTTTCTCCAGGTAAATCAGGATACATGGATGCGAAAATATTTTCCAAAGTATATGCCGCTGCTTCTTTATCAGTAAGCTGCTTCGACCAAGGCACTCGATGTTTTGTATCAGCTCCTGGTCCGGTGTTTTTATACTCCGCATAAAAAGCAGTTTTTTCATTTTCGGGATTGCTCCAATTGTGCCATCCTTCGGGAGCAATTTGTGCAGGCAGCTTACAACGAATGAAAACAGTTTTGGCATATGCCCTCCATGGACGACCTAGATATACTTTCTTAACACCTTCCGCTACTTGTATATCGCAATCCATGAACACATAACCAAACTTTTTGCCTTGTGTTGTACTAGCTGCGGTAATGTATGAATTGGCTTTTGCCTTTATCACGCAGTTCTTGAAAACCGCAGTTGCCGGTCCAAAGATAAAATCGGTTGTACCTTCTATATAACAATCCTCAAAAAGTTGGCGTGAAGTTTCTCCGGCAGTTAGCACGGTATCTTGATTTCCCAAAAACTTACAGTTCTTAAATACAGCTTTATCCGCATCTACATACAACGCTACAGCTTGTCCTACAGGACCTGCAGTATTGGCAAATGTGATGTTTTGCGCATAAAATCTGTTGCCGGAAATTTTAGCAGTAAACGATGTGAACGTCGTAATACGTCCACGCCCACTATAATCATCAAAAGTAATGATGGTACTGTCTACATTCTCGCCAATAAAAATTACATCTGTATTATTAGGCGGCAATACAATTTTCTCCACATACACACCGTTTTTAATGTACAACGTAATGGGAGCAAGTGGATAACCTCGCATGGCATCAATAGCATCTTGAATATATTTAAAATCGCCGCTTCCGTCTTTAGCAACAGTAAAAGTGTATTTGTATTGACCCGGATTGGCTGTTTGTGCATGCACTCTTAAACAGGCTAGTATTACAATAAAGCACAACAACAATTTTTTCATAAACATTTCAAATATTTCATTACAACAGCAATATGTGTATTTTATTACCGAATGGGGTTATGCGCGCTTCAAAATAAATAAAAAATACAACCCAATGCAATTTCTACTCATATTTATAAGATGCATCCGTAATTATTGCTGCAAGCCTGCAAATAACGCCGGATAATCCGTTTCGATGATATCTGGTCGTTTAATCAGCTCCGCGCAATAAGCTCTAATCCGCTCTTCATCGGTTTTAAGTTTATCAAATGTCGGCGGAAAAGAATAAAAGCACATCACTCCTTTACGATGTAGAAAATCGCAGAGCTCTCTTGTTTTGTCAGAAACAGCATCTCCCACATAAGCTATAATACGGTTATAAGGAATTCCTGTGGCCTGAAAGGCCTTCAAGTCGGCGTCGCTTTTTATAGCAACACAAAACATCACATTATCCAGCCGCTCATAATAATATAGCGCTTCTTCCATGGAGCGCACGCTCAATACGATATTGGGATAATCACCACTTTTTAACAAATCCACATACATGGACCAAGGAATTTTTTTATTATCTAGATTGAAGATAGTTTTGTCTTTTCCCCAATCCAGCACCTCTTTTAATGTGGGAACTTTAAAATCGGTGAAGTTACCTTGGCGATCTTTTAGGCGTGCTTTGGAGATTTGTTCATAAGTCAGTTCGCTTACTTTACCCTTCATATTTGTAGTGCGTTTTAGATCCTCATCATGCATAAGAATCATCACACTATCTTTTGTTAAACGCGGATCTATTTCAAAAAAAGAAGGAAGTAAGCTCAGTGTTTTTTCCATTGCTTCTATACTATTTTCGGGATAACCCGGAAGCATACCTCCGCGGTGTCCGGATATAATTACAGGCTTCCCATCTTCATAATGAAAAAACTGCTGCAGCTCTGACATATTTCTTACACGAATGGTATGTAGTTTCTTTTGCGCGCACACCTCAATAACAAAGAACAACAGTATGCTGCATACAAGAAGAATCTTTTCTATACTTTGCTTCATATCGATCGGTTTTAGGCTTTAATGTTTACTAAAATAAATTAAGGTTACACTTGTTGTAAGAGCTGATGAATAACGGCACGTGCCTCGCGACTTAAAAAATCATTTACATACTGCAAGAATAATTCCCGAACTATTGGGGCATCCTTAATCGAATGCAACATAGGCACGCGGTCCATAAACATGGATGCTTCCCATCCCGGTTCACTAAATAATTGCATTAACAAATCACGATGCTGATCTTGCACTTCACGCATTTGATTTTTCTTAAACTCTCGGTCTAAGTAATAATACCATGCAGCAAGAATGAATACACCTATTCGTATTTGAGGAGAATTCTGACGTAACTGATCCCATATCACCGGCAACACAAACTTGGGAAGCTTGTCGGTAGAGCCCGAAATAATTCGAGCAGTACTATCATTAATCATGGGATTGCCAAAGCGCGCCACCAACTGCTCCACATAGTCGTTATAATGCACTCCATTAATAAACGACAAAGTAGGAATCACTTCTTTATTACAATAATGCATGTATACCGAATGAATACCGGTATCCTTTATAGCAGTATGTATGCGATCATAACCTAATGCATCTCCCAACAATCCAGTCAACGAATGTCCACCGTTGAGCAAGCGCAGTTTCATTTCTTCAAAAGGCGCTACATCATCCACCAGCGTAGCACCCATTTCCTGTAACGGAAAATCTGCAAGAGCCGGATGCTCTTCTATTACCCACTGAAAGAAGTCTTCACAAACTACTAAACAGTTATCCTGAATATCGACTTGTTGAAGCAAATCATTTTTCTGTTGTGGTGTAGTAACCGGCGTGATACGATCCACCATGGTTTTAATAAAGGCGGCTTTTTGCTGCACCCAATCTATCATCGAAGAATCATAGCGATGTAAAAATTCCAGCAATGCCAAACGCAACACATCTCCGTTGTGCTGTACATTGTCACAAGACAGTAATACAATTCCTTCGTCACATGCCTCTTTTCGAAGCTTTAATCCTTCTGCCAATATGCGGAATACGGTTTTAGGTATTCCTTGCTTTTTTAAATCTTCCTGCACTGTGGAGGTTTCCCATATAAAACGATTTTGAGAAAGATCCACATTATACCCCCCCTCCGTAATAGTAAAGCTGATGATTTTTGTTTCAGGCGATGCAATACGTTGTAAAATCGTATCGTAATCTTCCGCAACATGCAATATCTCCTTAATCGTTGTAATAAGTTCGGTTGTTTGCGTTCCCTCGGGAGCATACCGTTGTACAAAATACAAACCATCCTGTGCCCGCAATGCTTTCACAAACGCTAAATCCTGCGGCATCACATTTACGCCCGTTATACCCCAATTGCTGAACTTGGCAGGATGCTTATTCAACAATTGTTGTAATGCCCAAGCTTGATGCGAACGATGAAAACCACCAACGCCAAAATGCAATATAGGATATGGAGGCTTAGCATTTTTCGAAAAGCCAATAGGCAGCAATCCTTTTAAACGAGCATTGTGATAATTTAATACCATGGCCATTCTTAGTTACGTTGAAACACTACAGCAGCAATAATGATAATTCCTTTAATGATTTGCTGCAAATAAGAAGTGATGTCTAAAAGGTTCATCACGTTGCCGATCATGCTTAATATAAATACACCCAATAACGTATTCACCACCGAACCTTTTCCTCCCGCCAATGATGCCCCTCCAATCACTACGGCAGCTATAGCATCTAGTTCCAATCCTACACCGATATTGGCTGTTCCCACTCCGGTACGACCAACCATCAGCAAACCAGCCAGTGCAGTAATTCCAGCACAAATTACATACACGGCAAACTTGGTTCTTTTTACATTAATTCCTGATAAACGCACCGCTTCTTCATTGGAACCAATGGCCAGCACAATTCTTCCGAAAATGTTATATTTCAGCAATACATGCAGCATTATAAAAATACTAAACAGTATCAATGCAGAAACAGGAATGCCTAAAAGGGTTCCTGTTCCTAACACCAGAATTTTTTGAGAATAAGGTCCCACACTAATTGGTGCACCTTTTGACAATAAATATCCAGCACCTCTTACCATCGACATCATGGCCAGCGTTACGATAAATGGTGCTATGCGCCGATAGGCAACCAGAAATCCGGAAATACTACCTACAACAAGTCCTATCAATATCGAAAGTAAAAAGGCATATGGATAGTACACCTCATAACTCAGTAAAGAAAAAGTCACACCAATCATAGCTACCACTGAGCCTACCGAAAGATCAATGCCGCCGGTAAGTATCACCAGTAGCATACCCAAACTCACCAAACCTATAGGCGCCGACTGGCGGAGCAGATTGGAAATATTATTGGCAGTAAAAAAGTTATCGGTAATAAATCCCGATATTACCAGCATCACTATAAAAATGATGAGGGTGTTGTACTGAGAAAAACTACGACTAATTTTTTCGGCTTTCATTTACATAAGTTTTTTCTTCTATAGCTAATCTGAGTAAGGTTTCTTCGGAAAAATCTCTGCGCTGCACCTCTCCTGTAATAACACCTTTTTTCATTACTACAATACGATCGCAAATAGTCATCAGCTCTTCTAAATCAGAAGAAACAATAATCAACGTTTTCCCTTTATTGGCAAGATCAAACAAGATTTCATAAATCTGTGCACGTGCACCCACATCGACGCCGCGCGTAGGCTCGTCAATCAATAGTATATCAGCACCACTATTCATCCATTTTGCCAAAATCACTTTTTGCTGATTTCCGCCACTCAATGAATCGATATTTGCATCGAGTGATTGACACTTAATTTGCAACTGATCTATCAATGTGCGTACATTATCTAACTCTCGCTTATGATCAATAAATCCCCAGCCTTTATTAATACTTCTATAATTAGTCATGGATATATTGTTGCGGATACTTTGATTGATAATAGCTCCCTCTTTTTTACGATCTTCCGGAACCATTCCTATACCACTAGCTACACTTACTTTGGGAGATGTAGTAGCAATAAGCCTTTCATCAATATATATGCGCTTACCTTCTGCAACATCGGCACCATAAATCGCGCGTAGCAGCTCGGTTCGTCCGGAGCCTACAAGTCCCGCAATACCTAGTATTTCCCCTGATTTTGCAGTAAGCGAAACTTCATTTTTTGCCATCGGCAGTTTAATACCGGTAACTTTAAATTCCGAAACTTTATCGCTATGTAATTCTCTTTTCCTATGTGTGTGTAACAACTCCTTGCCTAACATCATGGCAATGAGCTTATCGTTATTAAGATCTTTATTAGCTTCCGTTGCAATAGATTTACCATCTCTTAAAACGGTGATGGTGTCAGATATCTGCAAAATCTCCTGCAAATGATGCGAGATATAAATAATGGCAATATTTTTCTTCTTTAAGCGCTCGAGTACTTTGTACAAAATAGCCACTTCATGCGGACCCAGCACATCCGAAGGCTCATCGAAAATAATCAGCTTTAAATCATTGGTAAGAGCTTTTGCTATTTCTACAACTTGTTGTTCGGCAACGCTAAGCTGTGATACTTTTTTTGTTACATCGATTTGAAAACCGATATCGGCAACTAAGTTTGCTGCTTGCTGATGCAACTTGGACCAGTTGATCCAAAAAGATTTTCCCAGTTGGTTTAAAAAAATATTTTCAGATGCGGTAAGCTCCGGTACCAGTGAAAATTCTTGATAAATAATACCGATGCCCAAATCGCGCGCTTTACGTGGCGAATCAATCACACACTCTTGGCCGTCGATAAAGATGCTTCCCTCGTCCTTTTCAACAGCGCCGGAAAGTATTTTCATTAAAGTAGACTTGCCGGCTCCGTTTTCACCCAGTAATGCATGGATTTTACCATACTCTACAGAAAGGCTCACATCGTCCAATGCACGTACACCGCCGTATGATTTGGATATACTTTTTAACTCAATCATCGTTTAAAACAGTGAGTTAGGATTATAGAATTGGTCCACATTGTTTTTGTCAATAATTACCGACCGAGTGTAATTGACTTGTTTAATACCAGGTTCGTCATTCAGATAACGCGCTACAATGGTTACCATGTTTTCTCCTAGTATTTCCGGACTGTTTTGCGCTGTAACACTGTATTCGCCTTTTTTAATGAGCTCGTATGCTTCTTTCTGACCATCCAATCCTACTAGAGCAATTTTACCTTGCATGCCCATCTCTTTAATCGTCTTGAGTGCACCAATGGCCATGGCATCATTTTCAGCAAACAATACATTGATGTTCTTATGTGCTACTAAAATATCTTCCATTGCTTTAAGACCACCATTATTGGTCCAGCCACCCCAACCCTGCGTGACAATGGTAAATTCCACCCTGTTGTTTTTGTGCAATTGCGCATCGGCTATACCTCTTACAAAACCTAGTCTTTTTTCCCTTCCTACGGGGTTGCCTTGGTTACCGCTTATGATAGCAATGTTTAAATGAGCCTGTTTAATATTGTTCACTACCCATTCACCCAATAACTCGCCATTGAGTTGGTTATTGGCATATACACTGGAAATGTACGGCGCTTCTTCATCAATAAAGCTATCCAGTATAAATACCAAAACACCTTGTTCACGTGCCCGCTTCACGATGGGTACTAGCGCTTTAGGGTCTAGCGGATTCAATATAAGTACGTGAATGCCTTTGGATAAAAGATCTTCCACAGCAAGCACCTGCTTATTGATATCTCCTTGTCCATCCGTAGCCAGATATTGCATGCCATAACGCAACACATTTTCCCGAACCGATTTTTCCAAAGCCACATAGAAGGGTGCATCTAGGGTAGGGGTACAATACCCTACAACGGTTCCTGATAAATCTTTTTTAGAAACATACGCTCCAGTACTATCGCTTAATATTGCTTTAGCCTGCATCTTTTTGTCCTCAGGAATGCAGGAAAAAAATAACAAGCAAAGCAAACAACCGTAAAAGATTCGCATAACTTTCATATTTGTGATGATGGGCGCATTATGACCGCACCAAATGTTGATTCTTTCTTTTTACAATTGATAAACTACGTTTTGACGATGATTCTTTTACAACTAACGTCCCTTTAAATTCTTTAATTGTTATAGATGGCTTTTCTTTAGGATGTTCTATTCGATTAATCAAATAGCTCACTGCAGCCTTACTCATAGTTTCGATGGGCTGCTTCAAATAACTCACCGGAGTTTTGAACAATTTATACGCTTCGGCTTCGTCAAAACACACTACACCTAATGTTCCCGGTACCTCCACATCAAGCGCAGCAATTTCAGAAAGACCCGCCATTGCTATTTTATTAGTAAAAAAGCACAAACTATCTACTTTATCCTCGTATAAACTTCTTCGAATTATGTGGTGCATTTCTTCTTCCAATTTCTCTTCATGCAACTCATATACAAAAGGGAGCTTTTTAAGCAGTTCTTTGCAAGTAGTAGTAAATCCATCTTTACGCTCCTTCAAATGGCAAAGCTTTCTATTGATAGTTATCAACCCTGGGCGTTTATAGCCATTGGCAGCCATATGCTTTACGATTTGCTGCGATGCATCGTAATTATCGAGAAGTATGGAAGGTGCTTTGGGAGCATTCTTGAATTTTCGATCAATAACCACAAAAGGCTTATTAATACAGGTCAATTCATGAATACTCTTTTCAGCATTTTCAGGAATAGCTAGGATGAGTCCATCTACCTGACGTGCCAACAATACATTTAAAAGTTGCTCAAAACGATCGCGGCTTTCATGTGCGCTTCCATAAATAACCTGATAGCCGTAAGCACTTGCTTCTTCTTCGATATACTTGGCAATAGAAGAGTAAAACAAGTTGGATATATCGGCCACTATCAATCCCAACGTATTAGTTCGATTCGTCTTTAGACTTTTGGCAATTTGATTGGGTGTATAATTCATTTTAGCAGCCAGGGCCTTAATGCGAGCTGCCGTACGCGCATTAATCTTGTTTGTCTTTTTCCATTCAGCACATACGATACCAATGCTACGGATACGCCGAGCTCATTGGCAATATCCTTCATGGACACCCTTTTATGAATTACATGCTTCACTGGCAAGATTTTAAGGCAGTATTGATGTACCCACAGCCGTCACGACGCACTTTCATTGACGATGCAAGCTATCCTCATCGTTCGGGCAAGCAATTTTATAAAGGTTTAATCGATTAAATCTGAAATGTAAATTAGAATATTTTTTTCTTTTTTTAAAAACAATATAATTTTTCTACTGTTTTGAAGATAAAAGGAGTTCGAGTGCTCATACATAAAAACGTTAGAAGGTAATGATCGACTTCATCATATCCAAATTCACGGAAAAAATAAATGCATTCTATCCCATTTCCAAAGAATCGCTTCAAACGTTACTGGATATAAGTAAAGTGTTTCAGCTAAAAAAACAGGAAACGCTAATACAGCAAGGATTTGTAGCACGCTATTTTTCTTTTTTATACTCAGGTTACATGGTCGCCTATATTACCGACGATAAAGGAAAAACCTACAATAAAAACATTTTTGTAGAAGGTGACTGGGTTGGCTCCATGGTGTCAGCTATTACACGCAAACCCTCTGAGTTTACACTGAAATGTATAACTGATTGTGTCTTGCTGAGCTTACCATACAATAAATTTAGAGAATTGGTTTTTGAAAAAGATGACCTGAAGCGGTTTTATATTCATTACTTGGAAAAAAACTGGGTGATAGATAAGGAAAAAAGAGAGGTTTCGATAGTTATGGAAGATGCGGCAACCAGATATAAACGCCTGTTGTCAGCGCATCCTCAGATAGAACAATATGTTCCTCTGCAGGATATTGCCTCACATTTGGGCATTACACCTACGCAGCTCAGTCGCATCAGAAGTGCCAAACGGTGATTCTTGATATTTTTATTCTTCAACATCCACCCGATTACGTACATCTCTCAACATATGTAAAAGGTTGCGCTTTTTGTGCTCCATAGCTTTGCATCGCTATGTTAGATAGATCAAAGCTAGGGGCCATCGGAGCTCTATTGCTGAGCACCCTTATCATGGGAGGTTCCTTTGTGATACTAAAAATCGGATTACAGTACGCCTCAGCGTATTCGCTGCTAGTAGATAGGGTAGTCGTTGCTTTTTTAGCGATTGGACTATTAAAAATAACTAAGGTTGTTATAATAGAAAAGATAAGCTCAAGGCTAAAAACAATATTGTTTTTGCTTTCCTTGTTATATCCAACAATATTCTTTCTATTTCAAAATTTAGGCATGAAGTATATTACAGCTTCGGAAACTGCCATAATGTATGCACTTATTCCGATACTAACGCCTATTGCATCCACCTTTATTTTGAAAGAAAAAACTACTGCACTTCAATATTTCGGTATTACCATTTGCTTGTCTGGAATGATGTATATCATAGCCCAATCGTTTGAAGGAGCATCCCAAAACCTTCTGGGCTATATTTTAATCCTAAGCTCGATAGCAGCCATAGTACTATATTATACCTTCCTAAAGAAAACAACCAGTAAACTTTCCACCTTAAGTATCACGTACTATTTGATGCGCTATGCTGCAGCATCTATAGTCACAATCTATGTGTTATCAGCATTTGCTTTTCCAAACTTTAATCCCGACGTAGATCGTTTTGAGCAATATCCCTATATCCTCACCTTGCTATACTTAGGCGTTTTGTCTACGTTGGGGACCTCTTTTCTTACTAATGTCGGAATTAAATACTTATCGATTGTTCAAACGGCGATTCTTTATAATCTGAGTCCGCTTTTCGGAATTGTAGCTGGGGTGGCTATTATGGGAGACATTCTCAAAACCTATCATTTTATCGGAGCGGTTCTGGTATTTATCGGAATATTTATTTGTTTAAAGTTTCAAGCTAAAAAAACAATGTTATGAAACAAGCGAATATTGATAATCTGGTTTCACTTTGGCTAACTGCTGCGCAGGCATTTTCGGGCTATAACCGATCGGGAAATTTACATATCATTAGCATATCCAATTCTGAATGGCCCAACAGAATTTGGTGCAATCCGGACGATGCCATTCATGCGGAAGAGGTTCAAAAACTTATGCAAGAACATAATGGGAAGCTAACCTTTTCACATTGGATCCCCGTAGATAGAGATGAATATCTAGAGTCTGAAAAATTAGGCTTGCAATTAAAAAGTCTGCAAATTGGCATGTCTTTGTCTTTATCCGACTATCAGGAAGAACATATAGCACCTACTGTATCATTGAACCCTGTGAACACGCTTGAAGAAGCACAACGTTGGTCCGAGGTATTTAAAAACTGTTTTAATTATTTGATTCCTGAAAAAGTTATTAGCGCCATTAGAGACAAAGCAAACTTTTATTTAATTACTAAAAACGCCGACACGGTCGGTTGTGTAGCTACCTATATTAAGGATGGTCAAATTGGTATTCATTGCCTAGGAACATTAGGTACTTATCGCAAACAGGGTATTGGTGAGAACGTGATGCACCAGGTATTAGCTGATGCTAAAAATAAAAATATCACCACCGCGCATTTGCAGTCCTCAATGATGGGATTAGGTATCTACACTAAGTTAGGATTTAAACAACTGTTTAAAATGTGTAATTGTAAATAACTATGGAAGTACTAAATCTTTTAAATCGCAGGTATGCTACTAAGAAGTTCGATACAAATAGAAAAATAGCTGAAACAGAAGTAGCACTTCTTAAAGACGCAGTGAATTTATCTCCCACCTCCTATGGGTTGCAACTCTACAGATTACTTGTGATCGCAGACAAGGATACAAAAGAAAAACTAAAACCCCTTTGCTGGAATCAGCAGCAAATAGAAGAATGCTCTCATCTGTTTGTATTCTGTAGTTTCAAAACTTACGAGGAAAAGTTTGTTGACGATTATATAGAATTAATGTCAAAAACACATAGAGTTGAATTAAACACTGTGAAAGGGTATGGGGACTTTATTAAGAAAAAAATAGCTGAAAAAGACAAATACGAACTGCAGTCTTGGATGGAGAAACAAACCTACTTGGCAGCTTCCAATCTGATGCTGGCCTGTGCCGAACTCGGAATAGATAGTTGTCCAATGGAGGGGTTTGATGCTCCGGACGTTGATGCATTTCTTCAGCTTCACGAAAAAAATCTCACTGCCACGGTTATGGTTGCCACCGGTTATAGGCATCCTGCCGATGATACCCAATACGCTCCCAAAGTAAGAATCGGTGCTGAGCAGCTTTTTATAAGAGTATAAAAAGTATAGACAATCTACTGAGCTATTCTATCCCTTAAACCGATCGCCCTTTAGGCTTAAATTAAAATA
Source organism: Chitinophagaceae bacterium C216 (assembly GCA_028485475.2). Classification (GTDB taxonomy): domain Bacteria; phylum Bacteroidota; class Bacteroidia; order Chitinophagales; family Chitinophagaceae; genus Niabella; species Niabella composti. Next base: position 796,346 of record CP144143.1, on the reverse strand, counting down.
AAAAACCGGAAAAGTGAAGTCTATTCCACCTTTCCGGTTTCTGATTTTTGGTAGCCCGGACAAGAATCGAACTTGTATCTAGAGTTTAGGAAACTCCTATTCTATCCATTGAACTACCGGGCCAAAGCCTCTGTATAAGAGGGGCTGCAAATATAGCGAACATTTAATTTTTGCGATTATTTCTGGCTGCTTTCGCGTATGATAACCTCGGGGGCCAGACTTACCAGTTCAAAATCAGTCACCTTACGTTTGCTTTCCACTAGGCTGAAGAGCAATGTAGCCGATATTTCACCCATCTCAAAAGCCCGCTGTCTAATTATCGATACTGAAGGAGACATCATGGAAGTATAATCAGAATTGCTGAAACCGATAATACCGATTTCATTGGGAACTTGTATGTTTTTTTCTTTCAGTATCCGCAGCGTTTCAGTAGTGATTTTATCCGACAATAATACCAGCGCATCGGGCTTTTGCTTCTCTGCTAGTAACTCGGAAAGCACCCGGCGAACTTCCTCCGGCTCCAAGCCACCATGAGCGCAATATTTCACCAAAGCCGGATTGTAAATCATGTTATGCTCTTCCAGTGCTTTTTTATACCCTTCTAAGCGTTCTTTTGTAATAAATAGGGTAGGGGAGTTCGCTATAGCCGCAATTCTTTTGTATTTATTACGGATAAGATGTCGTGTGGCCTCGTATACACCACTGAGGTTATCGGTAATCACCTTATGGGTTTTAATTTCATCCACCACCCTATCGAAAAATACAATGGGTAGTCCCTTACTGTGCAATGCTTCTAATTTGGAAAAGTCTTCCGTTTCGGAAGAAACGGAAATAATCAGTCCATCGATGGATCTCGATGTGAGATATTCCAAAATCTGTTCCTCCCTTTCGTAGGATTCCTTGGTTTGAGAAATAATTACATTATAGCCTTTTTTAGAAGCAATAGACTCAATACCGTTAATGACCTGACTAAAGAAGGTATTGGCAATTTCTGATACCACTACACCGATCGACAATGTTCTTTTTTCCTTAAGGCTTAATGCTACCGGATTGGGCCTGTAATTGATTTGCCTGGCATAATCCCGCACCCTTTTCTTAGTGGCTTCGCTGATTTCATAGCTGTCGCGCAGTGCACGCGATACGGTGGATACGGAAAGTCCTAGCGCTTTGGCAATATCCTTTATGGTTGCTGCTTCAAACTTCATATTGGCCAGGCTTTATAATACGAAGATATACAATTATACTTGCTCATTTATATAAATATGATTCTCCAAGGATGTTTTGGTTTTGCGTTTCATAACAAATACAAAGGCTGCCGTAAGAAAGTTCTTACAACAGCCTCCCGTCTCTAATTGCAATATAACTTATTTAGATGAAGAAGTTCTAATCACTTTTGCGTAATCAATATAACGATATTTTCCGAATTTCGTTTGTTTTAGTTGCAATTCGTAAGTTCCTCCGGCATAAGAAGCCTTGGTAGAAATGGTTTCTTCCTTTATTTTATTCTTAGATGGCGCTTTTCCTACCATCAAATCCGCTAACACCCTTCCGTCCATGGATGCTGGTACTGGAATGTTGTACAAAGCCAGTACTGTAGGTGTAATATCTACATTAGATGTAGGAAGATTGTATTCCTTGATTTTCTTAAAACTGGGACCAGAAACAATCAACGGAATTTTTACTTCATAAGGGCTTAATCCACCGTGCCCCCCGGCACCCTTAGCAAATCCGGCTCCCGCATATCCTGCGCTGTTTACACGATCGTCCCAATTGCGGTCTACCAGAATATCTGCGGCTCTTTCCGGATGGTTCCAGTGAATCGCGTCAAAAGAAAGCGTTCCCTCTACCCAACCTTTCATATCGCCGGGCTTGGCAGCTTTAGTGAATATGGCTCCTACCCATGGCTGTTGCTGCAGTGCTTGCACAATTTTGCGGATAGTATCCGGATTTTTGTCTTTCAGATATAAAGCCCCATCTGCTACAACAATATCGTCAGACTCTTTGCTCTTTTTAAATCCTTCTTCTATCAAAAACTCTGTAAGTGATTTCTTTCCTACATAGGTTACAAAACCATGATCTACTGAAATAATAATATTGTACCGCTCCAGCAATCCTCGGTTTTTCATTTCTGAAATAACTCTGCCAAATTGCCTGTCAACCGATTTAAGTGCTGCTTTTACTGGAGGTACCCCTACGCCGTTAGCATGGCCGGCATGATCCGGATCCGACAACCAAATAGCACTTACCTGAGGCCCATCGGGTGCCAAGCCGTATTTGAGAAGTGCGTCCACTGCCCACTGGTGACGCTCTTCATCCGGTTGTTTATTTGACGGAGCAGGCCCCAATTCTTTATGTACTTTTTCTTTCAGCGATTCGGGCAGAATCATATCCGTATTGATAATACCATTTCCTTTTACTTTATGATTCTGCAGCAAGGCCTGGCCTGTGGAACCCGAGCTGAACACCATCATGTTTTTACCATGAGATGCCAGTACCTCTGCTAGTGATACGGTAGTAAGCAAATTGCCATTAGTAGCGTCGGCCACTTTCATCAGGTCCTTTGCATTACCGGTATTAAGCGTTTTGCTGGTACTTACTTGAGGGATGAAAATCACATTCCCCATTATACCATGTGTTTTAGGGTAGCTGCCAGTGGCATAAGAGGAAGCGTTCAGGCGGGTTACAGTAGGAAATACACTATGATGGCGGGTGCCATAAGTAGCCTGTTGCTTGAACGCATATAAATTGGGCATATCATCAGCTGTAATATAATCAGGTCGCAATCCGTCAAAGAAAAACAATAAAGTGCGTATTTCAGTAGAAGCAGCTTGATTTTGTGCGTTGCCTTGCAATAAAAATAATAGGTTTAAGATAACTACCTGAACAAGTGTAATGGCTTTTAGCATAATTTTTCGTTTAATATTATGTAACTCCCGTGAAAACTATAATAGCAATAGACAGACGTTTTGGTTTATACAAAATATTTTTTATCTGCTGCTTAAGTGTTTTCAATTAGCGATATATTCTGTTGTCTATTCATTTTACTCATTAAGGACCTACTGGAAAGACTTACGAAACTTTCGAAACTTCCTAAATCTACTTTTTCTTGTTTACTCCCATTGCGTATTGTATTCCGCCTAATAGGTGTTGCAGGAATAGAGGTTCTTCGTAAGATTCATCAGTGTGTCCTAGGCCGGTATAAAATGCGCGACCTCCTTCAAATTCATGATACCAAGCTATCGGATGAAAATCGCCATTAGCACCACCTTTATAGCTTGTTTCATCTAATAGAATCAGTGGTTTAATATTTGGGTTTATGTCTTTATAGTTGTACCACTCGTCTTTTCTTTCCCAGATTTCCGGTAAATGACGTGTAGACTTATGATTTCGATCCTTCACAATTAGTTTAGCTACCTGTTGTGGAGGATGGTTTAAAAACCAGGCACCTACCAGTTTGTTATACCATGGCCATTCGTATTCGGTATCAGCGGCTGCATGTACCCCTACAAAACCTCCTCCGGACTGAATGTACTTCTTAAACGCCTCTCGTTGTTCATTATTAAACAGCGTTCCAGTAGTGCTCATAAAAATCACTGCAGCATACTGTTTCAAATTTTGTGTATTAAAGTCCTCAGCATCCTTGGTCACATCTACATCAAATCCGTTTTCTCTACCCAGTTTCTGTATAGCTGCTACCCCCTTAGGAATAGACTGATGATAAAATCCAGTCGTTTTAATCATTACCAAAACCTTGGGTTTTGAGACTTTGTGAAAAGCAAGTGCAAGCAATGCTACAATACAAACAATCGTATAAAAAAAACCTCTAGTCATAACCTTTATTTAGAGAACTCGATTTAGGCTGACTAAAATAACCAATTCTTCATTAATTATTTTGCACAATTCATTATTTCTTATGATTGTAAATTCAGGCCGACCCGGAACTATTAAGTATCTTTGCCACACAAACACTCCTCATATTTTGTCACTAAGTATCGATATGAAAACAAAAACAGTCACTTTTACACTTCCCGCCGAGGCTTTAGGTTCTGCTACTGAAGCTATTTTACTTGGCGATTTTAATGAATGGAATTTAGAAAAAGGCATCAGCCTTACCGTACAACCGGATGGCACTTTAGCCGCTGCTGTTGCGTTAAAACCTGGCACCTATGAATACCGTTTCTTTCTGAACAATGGCACTTGGGTCAACGACTGGGCTGCTCAAGCCTATGTGTATAAGCCAGAATTCGGCATAGACAACTCTGTAATTACGGTTGAGGAAGCAACAGCAACTACTTCCAAAAAACCAGCTAAAAAAGTAGCGCGTAAATCCACTACTTCCAAAGCGGCAGCAAAAAAAGCAAAAGCAGTTGTGAAAAAAGATGATCTCACCAAAATCGAAGGCATCGGAACCAAAATAGCCAAATTGCTGGAAGCAGAGGGAATCAGTACCTATAAAGAATTAGGAAAAACTACCATTAAAAAATTAAAGTCCATTTTGGAAGCTGCCGGTACACAATATCAGATGCATGATCCTAAATCTTGGCCCAAGCAGGCAAAATTAGCAGCAGCAGGAAATTGGGAGGAACTTGCAGCACTACAGAAAACACTTATCAAAGGAAAATAAAATTCCTTTAGTTGCTTATGGCATGTATTGCAGCAGTGCTGAGAAGGTTTTTTAACTATCTTCTGATTTTGGCGCTGTAGAAGTAGGCAATCACCAGACATAGCAATAACAGCATACCTGTAAATTGGTGCACGATAGCTAACCACAGCTTGGCGGGAGTGAGGTATTTCACCAATGTGAAGATGCCCAGAGCTACTTGTATCAGTGTAATAATCAAGGGCCAATTGCGCATTTTATACAGAAAACTGCCCCGGCTTTGTCTATATAGCTGTATAGTATAAAAAATGATCAGTATTGTAATTAAATAAGCTAACCCGCGGTGAATAAACTGTATGGCAAGTAGATTATGAAAGATGCCACCTTCCTCCATGTTAGGAATGATTTTTCCATTAATGCTCGGCCAGGTAATGGCGGCCTTGGCAGCATGTGTTCCAGCCATGAAGGCTCCATATACTAGCTGAATGGTTAGTATAAACAACAATATCCATGTGAAATTGCGTACAGATGGAATAAACTCCTTTTTATACTCAGGTACAGAAATCTTGAGTGCAAACCATACTACATACACCAGCAGCAACAAAGCAGCAATGAAATGAGCCGCTAGACGAATGTGGCTTACATACACCCGATCTGTTCCTATACCACTTGCCACCATAATCCACCCTACCAGGCCTTGCAATGCGCCTAACAGAAAAAGTACGACCATAGGCCACAGCATGCTCCGGTCAATTCTTTTCTTAAATATGAAGTATATAAATGGAATGATAAATACAACCCCCATAAAACGAGCCCAGTTGCGATGCAACCATTCCCAGAAATAAATAAATTTAAAATCTTCTAAGGTGAAATAATTGTGAATGTATTTATACTGAGCGATTTGCTTGTATTTCTCAAAGGCTTCATTCCAGTCACGTTCATTCATTGGCGGAAGAGCACCTAAAATAGGTTGCCACTCGGTAATAGAAAGACCGCTGCCGGTAAGTCTGGTAATACCTCCCAGCAATATCTGTATTATAATCATGCCCGCACCTATAAACAACCATATAGCTACAGGCTTGTTTTTTTTGATATCCATGGTTGCCTGCAAAATTATGGCTAAACGGCTATAAAAGCATATTTCTATCCTATGTTCTGCGTTAATTCCGGAAATATGCTGCTTAACTCAGAACCCGTATCTTTGCCACCCAAATATTTTACTGAAATGAAAGCGTACAACTTTTTGATAAGATACAGATTGACTATTGGTATCGTGTTACTGTTACTGGGCGGCGTTACAAACTATGGAGCCGGCTTCTGGCCTGCATTTCCACTCTATTTTATAGGGGCTATTCTCATTTTTGGACATTTTTTCTTTGGGCCGCTACGCCTGATACAGGAATATATGGAAAACGGTGATTTGGAAGGTGCTGAAAAGATTTTAAACTCGATTAAGTTCCCTAATCTGTTATACAAACCCATCCGCTCTGTGTATTACACGCTCAAAGGCAATATTGCTATGAGCAAACAGGATTTTGACAGTGCAGAAGCGATGATGAAAAAAGGTTTAGATCTGGGTATTCCTATGAAGGAAGCGGAAGGCGCTAGTATGCTCCAAATGGGAATGTTGGCTATGCAGAAAGGCAATCTAAAACAAGCCGAAAGCTATATTCGTCAGGCTATCAGAAAAGGATTGCCGGATAAGGAAAACGAAGCTGCAGCTTATTTACAGATGTGCAGCATTATGATGAATAAAAGAGAGTTTCGTGCTGCAAAAGATTTTTACAGAAAAGCCAAAGCCTGCAAGCCTACTACCGTTCAAATTGTAGATCAACTGAAAGAAATAGGAAAATATATCTCCAGAATCCCCGGATAAATAAAGCGAACTGGCCAAATAGTAGATTATTTGGCCAGTTTTATTTCAAACTCTGTTTCCCAATCTGCTTTTACGACCAACTTTCTATCCAGATGCGTGACCATTTCGGGTTGTCGCTTTTCAACAAAAAACTCCCCAGGGTCCCACTTTCCATTCTGATTGGTATCGTATACTATTTCCATATCGTACTCTCCGGGCACGCAATACTGCATCTGAAACACATCGCCGGTTAGCGGAAACGAATATTTAGTTTGCTCTCCTTGGTTCAACAATAACAATGGATTCTTGGATAAATCAAGATTTACAAATGTTATTCGCACCTGACCGTAATCTTTCTGCGCTTTGGTGGTGAAAGTTATCGTATCGGCTTTCAACAGTTGCCTATCCAGACTATCTGAAGCAAAATCTTTTTGCAATACCAGATTATAGGTGGTATCCTGCAGCCACTGCACGTTCATGGTTAGGAGCCTACGCGTACTGTCTAAGGTTAATTTATAATCTCGAAAAGGCTGAAAATCCGAACCTATGCTCACCGCTATTTTGCTGCTATCGAAGTTTTTCAGAGGACTTTCAAACTTCATTTCAAATGCTTTAAGGATGTCTTGTTTGGAGGCATCTAGGTTGGTTGTAAATTTCAGGCGTTTCTCTTTTTTATTTATTTCAACAGCGGCATCGGTAGCATCCTCTTTTTTCTTTTCCGGAGCATAGGCCCATAGCTGAATAGGCTCGGGAGGAGTAGCACTCACTACCACCGGAGAATCGGCAAAAGCAAAAATTTGCTCACCGTTGTACAAATAAGAGCCGCTTTCATCTTTCAGCGCATAAATACGATAAGTGCCTGGAGCCAGATAGCGGAAGAAAAATGTACCCGATGTATCCACCCTCGTTATATATCGGGGTCGTTCCTGTACCACTGCACTGTCATCCATATTACTATGCAGCATTACCACCAGTGTGCTATCGGCCTTTCCTGTACGAGCCATTTTTACATTACCGCTCAGCTGCAAAGAATCGAAATAATTACCTGTAGAAACCACGTATAGCAGATCTTTTGCGGGATTGCCTTCATTCACATCTTTAATTACTCGTGCAAAATTGTACACGTATGTAGTATTGGGGGTAAGAGTGTCTTTGATTTTTACGGTTACAGTTTTGAGCTTACGGGTTACCTCAGGCATTACCTTGGGAAGGGGAGAAATTAGCAGATTTTTGTACACATCGTTCAATTCGACATATTCATCAAAAACGATCTTTATCTCTTTGGCATTAAAGTTTGTTGTTTCATGAGGCGGATCCACCGAAACGATGGTGGGCGGAATGGTGTCTCTTGGTCCTCCGGAAGGTGGCACCACATTGGCACAGCCCGACTCCACCAATAACAAAACCGCGGTGCAGCTTATAATCAATATAAAACAGAGAAAGCCCTTTATTTGCATATAGCAAACATAAAACGTTTTAAGCAAGAAGATTCTGAATTTTTCATTTTTTAATTTTCCATTAGCAAGCACGGTTTATCTTTGTGCGATGCAATTTTCATCTGCTTTACTGGAAGCTGCCGTCAATGAGTTTTCCCGACTGCCTGGTATCGGGAAAAAAACTGCATTGCGTTTGGTGTTGCACTTGCTGAAGCAAGATACGGAAGCTGTGCTGCAGTTCACCAATGCTATAGCTCATATGCGTCGGGAAATCCGCTTCTGTAAGCGTTGCTTTAACGTGGCTGATGAAGATTTATGCAGCATCTGTAGTAATACCTTCCGCCAACAACAGACTATCTGTGTAGTGGAAAATATCAGAGACGTTATTGCAATAGAAAATACACAGCAATACAACGGTGTGTATCATGTACTGGGCGGTATTATATCTCCCTTGGATGGTATAGGACCCGATGACCTGAATATTGAAGCATTGCTGCAAAGGGTAGCAGAAGAAAAAATCGAGGAAATTATCTTTGCCCTAAATCCTAATATACAGGGAGATACCACTATTTACTACATTCAGAAAAAACTTAGCGGAAAAGATATTCGTATAACTACAATTGCCCGGGGTATTGCTTTTGGCGGTGAGTTGGAGTATGCAGACGAGCTTACACTCGGTCGCAGTCTTCAAAACAGATTGCCAGTAGAAAATTATATGAACCGCTAGAGTCGCTTCATCTCTAATGCTTTACCTTTCGGTAATTCTTGTTATAATTGTTATACAAACTTGCCATAATATAATGACTGCCCTTTTTAGAGTATGAACCTGTCCTGCCAAATCTACTGCTACACCTCTGTGATACTGTCTGCAGGCAGTTTCTTTCCCTCTAGCATACACGCACAGGAGCCCCTGTCACGACAAGTGCTTATCGTGACAGAGAATGACGGGATGATCTCGGCAGATAATGATGGGTATTACACTAATGGCGTAAATATCTCTTATCAATGGTACCTTCATCGACCCGAGAAAAGAAACGCAAACAGGGTGCAAGCCTTGCGGATGGGACAAAATATCTATACCTCTCGATTTTCCGGTGAACCTCGTAAAGAAAATCTGGATCGGCCCATTACCGGCTATTTATTCGCGGACTATCATCAGAAACTGTATAACGAAAAAGAAAGGTTATTGCAGTGGGGTATCGGTGTTGGAGTTGTAGGACCTCATGCTTTTGGAAAAGAAGTGCAGTCTTTTGTACACCGCGTGGTGCAAATCTACAAACCTACTTATTGGGAGCTACAACTCCAAAATGCCTTTGGATTCACGGCCGATATTACCTGGTCTCCACAGATCGGAAAACCCAACATCCATCCCCATCTGGAGTTGAAGCCGCAGCTTTCTGCAACGGCCGGAAATTTGTTTAACCATATAGGAATAGGAGGCGCACTTATCTATGGAAAAATCCATTCTAACAGTACATCAGCTTTCTGGTATAATCACAGGGGCTTTGGCAAGCAGGATCGGGAACTATTTTTATATCTGTATCCTGTTTTATATCTGAAGGCATACGATGCCACGGTGCAGGGCGGGATGTTCAAGCGAAGCCCGGAGGCTATAGAAGGAAAACTCAATCCGCTGTTTCTAAACAGCCGATGCGGAATTATGTATGCAGGAAATAAATTTAATCTGGGTGCCTCCTTCGTATATGAAAGTAGGCAATCGCTTACACAAAAATCACCTCAAGTCTACGGAAGTATACAGGCTGCATTACTTTGGTAATTGTTGAAATAAGAACGGAGATACCCATGTTACGCAGCCTTGATTATTAAAAACCTTTTTCATCCGTAACCTGATATTTTTTCAGGTTTTCGCATTGATTCGCGGCCTCTTTATCCACCAATACATAATAAGTGGGGATTCTTTTGGCCAGCCAATCATCCACTACCTGACTTCTTTTTTGTGCCAACGCCATATCTGCTATCTTGCTATAGTCATCCTGCAGATTCATGCGGTGCGCATCGGTACGAGATTTCAGGTAAATGATGCGTACACCTTTTTTACCCTGACTATTGGTAAACTCGTGTGGTTCGGAATATTCGCCTACTTTCATATTACCTACAATACGCACCATATCTCGGTCAGGTAGTTGATCTAGGGTTACAAAAGTAGAACCATCGGAATCCAACACATATGGACCATAACTTTTTACAGCCTCATCTTCACTGTATTTATAGGCTGCATCTTTGAAAGATATTTTTCCGGCGAGAATATCATTTCTTACCGAATCCAATTTAGCTTTTGCCGCATTCAGTTCAGTAGGGGTAACAGGAGGAACGCGCAATATCATTCTCACTTTGGCATTGTCACCTCTGCGGCTTTCTACCTTAATAAGAAAGAAACCGAACTTGTTGGATTTTACAGGGAGTGAAATTTCTCCAGCCTTTAGACGGAATATGGTAGAAAGGAATACGGGATCCCACTGATCCTTATCGTTTCTGTTTACTTCATACTCTCCGCCACGATCCTTACTTCCTGGATCTTCAGAGAATCTTTTAGCTGCCTCCGCAAAAGATAGCGTACCGGCTTCGATCTGCCGGCGGTAGTTCATCATTTCATTATAAATATAATCTTCTACTTCTTTTGCAGCTTTGGGATAGATATTAATTTGTCCTACCTCCATTTGCGATTCGATGAAGGGGACACTATCTGGAGGTACCCTGTCGAAGAAGGCTTTTACCTCAGTAGGTGTAATGTGTACGTTTTCTACAATCTTGCGATGCATAGCCTGTGCCAGCATCTGCTCTTTAATTTTCGGACGCATTTCGTCCTTAAACTGATAAATACTTTTACCGGCGATTTCTTCCACTGCCTCGATACTACCAAACTGCATTACCCAGCTTCTGATACGCATATCCATATTGGCCTCTACTTCATCATCACTCACTGGCAGCGAGTCTCGCTCGGCTTGCAGTGCTAGTATTTTGGAGATCAGTTTTTCTTCCAATATTTGACAGGCGGCATCAGGTGGCGGTTCCTGACCGGCTCTCAGATAAAAGTCGATGATATCGTTCTGAACATCAGACTGCAATACTATGCGATCCCCTACAGCCCCTACGATTTTATCAATCACCACCTTCTGGGAAGCACCTTGCGCCATTGCAGCAAAACTTATAGCAAAAGCCAGTACGCCAGTAAATAAATACTTGATCATATATTCAAAATTAATCAGGGCAACTGCAATAAAGAAGCCGTTGATGCCATTTAACAAAAGTTTGATAATAGCAGGCAGCAACTTTTTCAATTACTGCCTACTATAGTTTTATAGCGTTCTTTTCACTTCTTCCAGTTCGTAAGCTTCGATAACGTCGCCCACCTTTATATCATTATAGTTCTTGATGGTAAGACCACACTCCATACCCATCAACACTTCCTTAGCATCATCTTTAAAGCGTTTCAGTGAAGCCAGTTCTGCCACCGCATTTTCACCTACCGGGTAAATCACAATACCGTCGCGAATTAACCGCACTTTGTTATCGCGTTTCAGCTTACCGTCCAGCACATAACATCCGGCCACAGTAGCTTTGTCGAACTTGAATACTTCGCGAACCTCTACATTAGCCGTAACCCTTTCTTTTACGGTAGGCTCCAGCATACCTTCCATTGCACTCTTCACTTCCTCGATGGCGTTATAGATCACGGAGTATGTCTTGATTTCGATACCCGCATTTTCAGCCTGTCGGGCTGCCTGTGCAGAAGGTCTTACATTAAAGCCGATTACAATAGCATCTGAAGCCTCGGCCAGTACGATATCACTTTCGTTTATCTGACCCACCCCTTTGTGAATCACATTCACTACAATTTCTTCGGTAGAAAGCTTTTGCAGTGAGTCGCTCAGCGCTTCTACAGAACCGTCCACATCACCTTTAATGATTACGTTCAGTTCCTTAAAGTTGCCTAATGCCAGACGACGGCCAATTTCATCCAAGGTAATGTGTTTGCGGGTTCGCATTCCCTGTTCACGCAGAATCTGCGCTCTTCTATTGGCCACACTTTTTGCTTCGGATTCATCCTCATAAACCTTGAATTTTTCACCCGCTTGTGGAGCACCGTTCAATCCTAATACTACTGCGGGAGATGAGGGTCCGGCGCTGGCCAGTTTTTTATTTCTTTCATTAAACATGGCTTTTACGCGACCGTAGTACTGTCCACTCACAATAATATCCCCTTGTCTCAGCGTTCCGTTCTCTACCAGTACAGTGGCCACGTAACCACGACCTTTATCCAGTGTAGCTTCGATGATGGTTCCGGTAGCATCTCTGTCAGGATTGGCTTTCAGCTCCAACATTTCGGCTTCCAGCAAGATTTTTTCCAGTAGTTTATCTACGTTCAATCCTTTCTTGGCCGATAGTTCCTGACTCTGATACTTACCACCCCACTCTTCCACCAGAATATTCATCTGCGCCAGTTGTTCATAAATTTTGGTAGGGTTGGCCCCATCTTTATCGATTTTGTTGATAGCAAATATCATGGGTACACCTGCTGCCTGAGCGTGACTGATAGCCTCTCGGGTTTGAGGCATCACCGCATCGTCTGCAGCAATTACGATTACCGCAATATCGGTAACCTTAGCACCACGAGCACGCATCGCGGTAAACGCTTCGTGACCAGGAGTATCTAGGAAGGTAATCTCTCTACCAGGGCTTACTTCTACACGATACGCCCCGATGTGCTGCGTAATTCCCCCCGCTTCACCGGCTACCACGTTAGCATTGCGGATATAGTCGAGCAAAGATGTTTTACCGTGGTCTACGTGTCCCATGATGGTTACAATAGGACTACGAGGTTTAAGATTATCGCTGTCATCTTCTTCCGCCTCACTTTCTTCAATCTCCATTTGTTTTTCTACATCGATGAACTCTACATCATAACCAAACTCAGCCGCTACTAGTTCTATCACTTCTGCATCCAGTCTTTGGTTGATGGACACCATGATACCCAAGCTCATACATTTGCTGATTACATCAGCAAAGCTTACATCCATCAGGCTGGCCAGCTCGCTTACACTAATAAACTCGGTAACTTGCAGCAGGTTATTCTTTTCATCTTGGTGCATGGCATATTCGGCCTCATTCCTACGCTCTCGGCGCGCTTTAGCCCTTAATGCCTTCTGCTTATTACCAGCTCCACTTAGCTTGGCCTGTGTTTCACGAATCTTTTCCTGTATTTCTTTTTCGTCGATTTGTCTTTCTTCTTTGTGATGATGAGAAGACCTTCTGTCTTTGAAATGCTCCTTACGATGGTGATCGCCTCGGGACCCACCATGGAAGCCCTTCTTAGCAGCAGTATCCGTTTTTACCTCTTTTTTCTCTATTGGAATACGCTTGCGTTTGCGTTTTTCCTCTCTCTTAGGTCTTGTATCATTATCTACCGGCAGTTCAATTTTACCCAAAATCTTCGGTCCCTCTATTTTCTCTGCTTTAATTTTAGTGATTTCGGGTTCCGGAGGTGTTGTGGGTTTTTCCTCTTCTGCCTGCTGTGTTGGAGCCAACGGCGGTGGTGCAGGAGTAGCTGGTTGAGGTTCAACCTTTTCTTTGGGCGCTTTAGCTTCCGGCTTTTCTTCCTGCTGTTTGGATTTTGCAGCTTTCTTAGGGCGCGTAGACCTTTCTATAGCAGAAAGATCAATCTTGTCCAGAATTTTTGGTCCTTCAATGCCCGGTACACCTAGCTTAATTACTTTCTTTTCTTCTTTTTCCTCCGGAGCAGGGGCAGGGGCAGGAGCTTCCTCCTCTTTTGTTTCCTGTTGTGGGGGCTCGGGTTGTACTTCCACAACCGGTGGTGGTGGCGGAGGTGTTACAGCCGGTGGTTCAGGAGCTTTTTCAGGCTCTTTTTTTACCGTAGGAGTAGCAGCTTTTGCTTCTTCTTTACGCTTTCTTGCTTCGCTGCCAATACCCTTGGGAAGGTCTACCTGACTACTCTTGATTTTGGCTGCTTTATCACTGTGGAAAGCTTCCTGTAAAGATTCGTACATCTCCTGAGTGAGCCTAGTTGAAGGTTTCAGCTCATCACGGGAAAAGCCTTTGCTTACAAGATACTCAATAAGTGTATCCTGCCCAATATTGAACTCTTTGGCTGCTTGTAATAATCTTGGAAGTTTAATCTCTGACATATAAATTCTCTCTGGTTTGCCCATTAGGGCGCTTTTAATTTACCATTCTGCACCTATGTATAACGACCGCCTTTGGCAAAAGGCTACTCTTTATCCAGCTCTTCTTGTAAAATTCTTCTAATTTCTGCTACGGTTTCTTTTTCCAGATCCGCTCTTTTTTCTAATTCATCGGGAGTCATTCTCATCACACTGCGTGCGGTGTCACAACCGATTCTCTTTAGTGCATCAATTACCCAGCCATCTATTTCATCACTGAATTCTTCCAGATCCACATCAAACTCTTCTTCTTCATCCTCGCTTTCTCTGTACACATCCAGTTCGTATCCGGTAAGTTCAGACGCTAGCTTAATGTTAGCGCCGCGTTTACCGATGGCCAGCGAAACCTGATCGGGTTTCAAATAGATGCTTGCGCGCTTTTTCTCGGTATCGATATTCATGCTGCTAATCTTAGCAGGCGTTAGCGCTCTTTGTATCAATAACTGGATATTATTTGTCCAGTTAATAACATCGATATTTTCATTTTTCAATTCGCGAACGATGCCATGTATGCGGCTACCTTTCATCCCCACACAGGCACCTACGGGATCGATTCTATCGTCGTAGGATTCTACAGCCACCTTCGCTCTTTCACCTGGTTCGCGTACAATCTTCTTTATGGTGATCAGTCCGTCGAAGATCTCTGGTACTTCTATTTCGAGCAGTTTTGCTAGGAATTGGGGTGAAGTTCGGGACAAAATAATTACGGGGTTGTTATTTTTCAAATCCACCCGCACTACTACTGCACGAATGGTTTCACCCTTTTTGAAATAGTCTTGAGGTATCTGCTCACTTTTGGGAAGAATTAATTCATTGCCTTCTTCGTCAAGTAGTAAAATTTCTTTTTTCCATACTTGGTATACTTCGGCGCTGACGATTTCACCAATTCTGTCTTCGTATTTTTTGGCCAGTACGCTCTTTTTCAGGTCGCTGATACGGCCGGCAAGAGTTTGTTTAGCAGCCAGAATTGCTCTGCGTCCAAAATCTACCAAATCTATTTCTTCGTAAAGATCTTCTCCTATCTCATAATCTGGTTCCAGCTTAATGGCTTCGGAATAGGCAACTTGCTTGAGCGGGTCTACCACTTGTCCATCTTCCACAATAGTACGATGGCGTACTATTTCCAGGTCGCCTTTTTCGGCGTTTACAATAACGTCGAAGTTTTCATCACTACCGTATTTCTTACGGAGCAATGTCTTAAAAACATCTTCCACTACTTTCATCATAGTGGGTCTGTCAATGTTTTCAGCGTCTTTAAATTCCTGGAACGCCTCTATAAGATTAATACTTGCCATAGCAATTCATAATTTAAGCTTTGGGACTTCCTTTCTAAGGGAAGCCGGTTAAAATTTAATTTGAACTTGAGTTGATTTTATTTCCTGAAAAGAAATATGATGGATTATCTTTTCTGCTTTTTTCCCTTTTCCTTTTGTTTCCGATACGGTTATTTGATTGTCGTCAACGGCTTCTAATACGCCTTCTACCTTGGTGCCATCATTCTTTACTACCTCTACATATCTACCTACATTCTTTAGGTATTGTCGATGCAATTTCAGCGGTTCACCTATTCCGGGGGATGATACCTCCAGTGAAAAATCGCCATCGGGAAAAAGCTGTTCTTCTTCTAATTCCTTATACAAAGCTCTGTTATATTTTACCAAGTCATCAATACCTACACCTTTATCACCATCAATAAATACTTTTACATTATTGGTGGGCTTGATTTTTATTTCTACCAAAAAATGGTCGGGATAGTCTTGTAAGAGCTCCTGTATTTTTTGTTCAATCTTAGTTATTACAATTTCCATGCAACAATACTGAAAAATAAAGAAGGGAACGCCACCGTTCCCTTTTCCCAAAATCTCGGGCAAAGTTATGGATTTTCCTCCGAAAAAAGCTGATTTAAGGATAATTTTATAAGTTCTGGCTATTTCCTAAAACATTTCTACCTTTCACCCGTTTACCATATAAAAGAAAGAAATTCGGAAAAATATTACGCATGGGTGTTTTAGGTTATCTTTTACTGGGAATTTTTTTGTACTTCTTTTACAATCTGTCCGTAAAAGTTATTTGGCCGATATATAAAACCACCAAACAAATTAGAAGACAATTTAAAAATATGTCTTCCCAAAACCAGGAACATTTCACCCCTCCTCCACAAAATAAAAATAATCGCACAACATCCTCACAGGTTGGAGAATACATTGATTTTGAAGAAATTAAAGATTAATTAGCTGGAGTGATCCTGTACTATTAGCCATTTGCCGTTAATTTTTCGGAGCAACAATGTGTAGTGCCCTTCAACATTACCTGATACTCTCGTCAGTTGCCATTTGCCCACTACATTGTACATTTTAGAGGAAAGTTGCTGTACTTTAATAATGGTAAACTGCAGGGTGCCCATGGCCGCTCTGTCGGGATAAGATTTTTTATAACGCTCCAGTGTGCGATGCCAACCGTAAGTAACGCCACTCTTACCTACGTAGAGTAGCGAATCGCTTTGCCAATAGGTTTGCATAAATCCTTCAATATCACCCTTATTCCAGCATTCGGTTTGCTTGGACAACAACTGCCTGATAGCATTTTCATTTCGCTGGGCTAAAAGGGTAAAACTACCTCCTAAGAGAATTATTAAAAAAATGATTTTCAACCTCATGAGAGATAATGTTTAATAGTGATCGTGGTTGCAATCATCGGCATGTGCATGATTATGCCTTCGACAGAGCTTATAGTTGAACCAATGCGCCGCAACCAGCCCAATTACAGCTGGAATTAGTAATATAATATGATACTCTATAAAGATTTGCTTGAGAATCAGACAAATCATTCCCACACAAAAAAGTACCAGTGGTAGCCTATTGTGATGATGCCACTTGTATCCATGCCACAGCGCATAACACCCTATTCCAAAGGCCAGCACAATCATACCAATTTCAAAAACAACATTATCGACTATATTGATGCCGAACAAAGGCAGTGTTACCAAAAACAACGGAAGAATGGCACAATGTATGGCACAAAGAATAGAAGTCGTAATTCCCAGCGCATCCCAATTTATCTTCGGCTTCATAGTGTACAAAAGTACTAAAAAAGCAACAATGTTGCAAATTTTTAGAATCCTTTAGTTTACTAAACGATATAAGAGATACCCAGAAATAATGCTCATAATAAACAGCTAAAAACCTTATTTGTTTATGGCTAGATATAATAGCAAATTACTCAGCCTGAGTGCGTCTACTCAAAAATTTGCCAACAACCGGAAGCTGCGCAAATTCTTTGCGCTCTACATTTAGTATAAAAAAGAAATATAGTAGCAGTAATATGGTAGCGATCGTGTAATTCACCCATGCTAAGCTTATGCTTGCTGTGGCATAATGATGTAATATTTGAAACAATACGGCAATCAGTATATATGCACACAATTTTTTAGTGGCATACGGGATGCGATAATGTTTTTGCCCCCATACATACGAAATTACCATCATCGTACCATAACAGGCAAAAGTAGCCCAGGCGCAGGCGATATATCCATACCTTGGTATAAAGAGGTAATTAATAAGTATGGTAATTGCCGCTCCTATCAATGTAATGTAAGCCCCCGCCAATGTTTTGTTGCCTAGTTTGTACCAGATGCTGAGATTGTAATAAATACCCAGGAACATATTAGCTAGCAACAGAATGGGCACTACTTTCAATCCAGCCCACATAGCGGGGTTTTGAATAAAATGTTTCCAGATATCAAGATACAGCATCACAAACAAAAACATCAGACATACCGTAATCACAAAAAATTTCATCACACGAGCATAGATACGAGGTGCATTTTCACTGGTAGACTGTTTAAAGAAGAAAGGTTCGGCCCCCATCCTGAAAGCCTGAATACCCAATGTAATAAGAATGGCCAGTTTGTAACATGCAGAATAAATACCCACCTGTTCTGCGGCATCGCCCGAAGCCCCATCGGGTTTCCACCATCTCAAAAGCATAATGCGGTCGGCCGTTTCATTGACCATACCCCCCAACCCCACAATAATGAGTGGCAGACTATAAACCATCATCTCACGCCACAGGCGTCTGTCAAACTTAAATTGAATACTCCAAAACTCCTTCGACAATAATAGAAAGACTACGATATTCTGAATGAGATTGGCCACTAAGATATAACCCACAGCCCAGTCTTTCTGATATAGATGGCTGAAAACATTCTGGCTATTCTGCTTAGCCCAATCGGGAAAATAACTTAAAAAGAAAAAAGTAGCCCCGATATTCACAAATATACCAACCAGTTTTACCACAGCGAATTTGATAGGACGCCCATCCAGACGCAGTTTGGCAAAAGGAATGGTTGTAAGCGCATCTAATGCTATAATACCTGCAGTAAGCACTAAATATTCAGAGCGATCAGCAAATTCCAACAATCGAGAAAGCGGCTTATTAAAAGCAATCAGTAGTAGGGTTAATGTAAGTGTAGAATAAATTAAGGACAAACTGGAAGTACTATATACCTTATCCTTATCATCGGTTTGCGAGAATCGGAAAAAACCGGTTTCCATCCCATAAGTAAAAATCACATTCATAAAAGGGATGAAAGCATACAGCACACTCATCTGCCCATACTCACCGGTAGTGAACTTGTAAGTAAGATAAGGTGTGAGTAGGTAATTAATAAACCTAGCGGCAATAGAACTTACGCCATACCAGATTGTTTGTCCTGCTAGTTTCTTAATTCCGCTCAAGAGTAAAAAATTATTCGTGCAAATTTAAACTACTTAAAATAAAACATAGAGTTAATATACCTTTGCAAAAGTTATATCTTTAACCGTCAAGCATTATTATGATTAAACAACTGGCGCTTATCACAACATGTGTAATGGTTTCGGCCTATGCCTATGCTCAGGCTTATGAAGGAAAAGTAAAATACGGAAAAGAAGAGGAACCAGCCATTGTGATGACCTACGATTACCCGCAAAAAATTGTAGAAAGCGCTCTTATTGCCAAACTAACCGATAAGCAACTCAACGGAACATTGAATAAATTAGGTTTTTACGAATACCCAGATGTTGTATTACCCGACATCAGTAAAAGCAAGCTGGATTATTACTTTAAGTTGGAAGAAACTGGTAACAGCAATGCTAAAAAAACCACACTCTACATGATAATGCATGGCAGTGGCGACATAGAAGGTATAGGACAGCTGGCCACCCGTGCTAAAACTTTTCTGGAAAACATGTCTGCCGATGTAAAACGCAGTAATACCATTGCAGCAATCAAAAAACAAGAGTTGTTATTGGTGGAGGAAGAAGAAAAGCTGTTTGAATTGCGCAAGCAACAACAGGAGTTAGAAGAAAAACTTGCTGCACATAAAGCAAAAGTAGAGGCGCAGCAAAAAATCGTTAATTCACAAAAAATGCTTGTTGAAGATCTTAAAAAACAGCAATAACCTATTTCAAAACTTGCGGTAATTATACCCTCAATGAATTAATTAACTGCTATAAGATTTCCGTCTTTATATTTCAGAAAGTATAGTTTTTTATTCTCGTAGTTGCGAATCTTGCCGTTCAAATACACAGGTTGTATATCGAAATCGAAGAACACTGATTCGATTTTAGCGGCCAAGTTATTATTGATATCTTTTCCGTATTGGTTCAACAACTTTCCGAAACGATAAGTAAGTCCATATGCTCTAAAGACTAAATCACTGGGACGTGCATACATTTTTTTATTGTAATAATCCACGATGGCTTTAGCAGCCGGATTATTACCCGCGTGATAAAAAGGGGTGCTGTAAATTATTTCCACTCCCTTATAATCGTTACTTGACAATTTAAGATTTTCCCAGGTAGGCATGCCAATAACGGTTAAGGAAGCATAATTATTACTGTTGGTAGCAAATTGTTTCAACACATTGTGTCCAAATTCGGTATCAAGCGAACCTACTACATACACTCCTGCCTGTGTGGGTTGTGTGGTCGTACCCAAAGCCTTTAAAGCAATTTCGTCATTCACCGGCCTGAACTTCAGCTTAACAGCCTCATTGTAATATTTATTCAGCTTTTCGAATGCATCTTTTATATATTTTTCAGACTGCATATTGCGGGTAATAAACGTTATCTCCTTTCCCGCATAATTACTTTTAAGATAATTATACAATCCTTCAATCTGTGTTTGTAAGGTAGGATTCAGCACTAAAAAATAGGGGTTATCAGAAGTATTGGCATCGTTGGGTACAGTAGCATTCAATACAGTTATCTTCTTATCAGCACCTAATCTTGCCAGCTTAGACAGTTCTGCTATTGTACAATTGGCGAGGATAAGCTCCACACCGTCAGCTGCACATTTACTGAATTGCTGCTCTATGGTTTCTCTTGAAGATTTGGTGTCGTACACGTATACATCCAGCGGAATATTTTGTTTATTCAACGAGTCGATTGCCAGCAAAACCCCGTGATAAAACTCCAACCCTTTAATGGATTGTGTAGGAAAGTTCTTTCCGGAATATTTATAGTTTCCAGCTGCGTCAAAAGCCTCATCTAGATAGAGGGGTGTAAAAATGGCCATTTTATGCCGGGTGGTTGACGGAGCTTGGGCAATGGCAAACAAACCAGCCAATAAGGCAATTGCAACACTGAATAGTCTCTTCATTTATATTGTTTTAAGTCAAAATCATCATTTACATATGATGAATGGACTATGAACAAATATTATTCCGAACTGACTGAAGATACCAAAAATAGCCTACTCCCATTCTATAGTGGCCGGGGGCTTACTGCTGATATCATATACTACCCGGTTGATGCCACGTACATTATTAATAATGGCATTACTTACATCAGCCAGAAAATCGTAGGG
This sequence comes from Chitinophagaceae bacterium C216, assembly GCA_028485475.2. Classification (GTDB taxonomy): domain Bacteria; phylum Bacteroidota; class Bacteroidia; order Chitinophagales; family Chitinophagaceae; genus Niabella; species Niabella composti. Next base: position 775,406 of record CP144143.1, on the reverse strand, counting down.
GAGATGCGCCCAATCTGCTGTCATCCCATCCACACTGGTAACGGCGCGCAGCGCAACGGTATACTCATAAGTACGCTCATCACCCATCACACCTACGCTTTTTACAGGTAATAAGATAGCTCCTGCCTGCCAAACGGTTGCATAAAGCCCTGTTTCTTTCAGTGCATTGATATAAATGTGATCGGCTTCTTGTAGTAATTTTACTTTTTCCTCAGTTACCTCACCTAAAATGCGTATAGCCAAACCGGGACCGGGGAAAGGATGTCTGTCTATTAAGTTAGAAGGAATACCCAGTTCGCGCCCCACTTTTCTTACTTCGTCCTTAAATAAGTAACGTAAAGGTTCTACTAGTTCTAGGTGCATTTTTTCCGGCAAGCCACCCACATTGTGGTGCGATTTGATGGTTACAGAAGGACCATGTACGGAAACACTTTCTATTACATCAGGATAAATAGTACCCTGTCCTAACAATTCGATGCCCTCTATTTTATTGGCCTCTTCCTGAAAGACTTCAATAAAAAGGCGGCCGATGATTTTACGTTTTGCTTCAGGCTCGGGATTACCTTTCAGTTCTTTATAAAATAGCTTACTGGCATCTATCCCCTTTACATTCAACCCCAGCTGCTTGTAGGTATCCAGCACCTCCTGAAACTCATTTTTTCGTAATACACCGTTGTCGACAAATATGCCGTGAAGCCTGTCGCCAATAGCTTTATGAATAAGGGTTGCAGCCACAGTGCTGTCCACACCACCGCTTAAAGCCATAATAACTTTGCGGTTGCCAATTTGCTCTTTCAGGCGCGCCACCGTATCAGTAATAAAGTGGGCGGGCGTCCAGTCTTGACTACATCCGCAGATATTCACCAAAAAGTTCTTAATGATTTGTTTTCCCTCAGTACTGTGGTATACTTCGGGATGGAACTGTAAGCCATATAACGGGTTTTCTTCATTGCATTTAAATGCAGCAACCGGAATACTTTCTGTTGTTGCCAGCACTTCAAAGCCCTCAGGAAGCTCCAAAATGCTGTCGCCATGGCTCATCCATACCTGACTTTTGGGGCTGATGCCTTTCAGTAATACGTCAGTTTCATTCTGCACAATCATCGATGCCCTTCCGTATTCTCGCTTACTACTTTTCTCCACACGACCTCCATAGGTTTTTGCCGTCAGCTGTGCTCCGTAACAAATACCCAGCACAGGCAGCTTTTTCACTAGATCTTTTACGCTAATCGCGGGAGCATTTTGATCATTTACCGAAAATGGCGAGCCGGAAAGAATAATTCCCTTTAAATTGCTATCGATTTCGAAAGGTTTTGAATAAGGGATAATTTCGCAATAGACATTTGCCTCTCTTACAGCACGGGCAATTAATTGGGTATATTGTGAGCCAAAATCCAGAATAAGTATTCTTTCCGTCATAATGCGGCGAAGGTAATACAATTTAGGTTTTTGAGGGGACAGAAATTTGGGAGCCATCAATCGGATATGAAGAAGAACATATTCAAATATCCGTTTTAATAAACCCGCCGAATCAATGTTATTTCGGCTAATTTAAAAAACACAACACATGAAATACTTAAGCATTTTTGTAATTACAGCGCTGCTCATCAGTTCCTGTAATGTTGTCAATACACGTCGTATTAAGGGCGATGGAAACATCACTTCCAAAACTTATACCTATAAAAACTTTTCGTCAGTGGAAGTGGAAAATGCCATGAAGGTGTTCCTGAGACAGGATTCGGCTTATAGTGTACGTATTGAAACGGACGAAAACCTTTTTAACTGGATTGAAGTGCAGGTTAAAGACGGAAACAAACTGATTGTGGAAAACAAAGACAACGTCAGTTTATCCCCTACAGATGAAATTAAGATATACATAACGATGCCTTTGTTAGACAAAATCTCTTTGTCCGGAGCCTCTCAACTACATACCGAAAATAAATTTATACAGGATCAAAAACTAGAAGTAGAACTATCTGGCGCATCCAGTGGTAACCTTCTTGTTAAAGCCCCGATTGTGGATATTGAAGTTACCGGAGCCAGCACCATCCATGCCGAGGGAGAATGCCGCGATATTATTGCCGAAGCAGTAGGGGCCTCAACCATTAATGCTTTTAACCTGCTGGCCGAAAGTGGAAAGGCAACTGCTACCGGGGCCAGTACCATAAGATTATTCAGCAGCGTGTCTTTGAAAGCCGACGCTACAGGAGCCAGCAGCATTAAATATAGAGGCAATCCTAAAATTACCGCTAATTCCACCGGCGCCAGTAGTGTAAGTAAAGACAATTAGCCCCATTGATATTTGTGCTTTAATTTTCATCGGGAGTGACAGATAAAATTCACAAGACGAAGGGTATTGTATTACGAAACGTAAAGTACGGAGAGACCAGCCTTATTGTTGCTGTATATACTGAGTTATTTGGACTGCAATCCTATTTGCTAAACGGAATCAGAACGACTTCCAAAAAAGGGGCCAATAAAGCGGCTTTTTTTCAGCCGGGGGCAATACTCGATATGGAGGTTTATCACAACGAGTTTAAGCAGCTGAACCGTGTGAAGGAGTACAGATGGTCTTACATGTACCAAAATGTCTTTACCGATGTGCTGAAAAACGGCGTGGCAGCTTATATGATTGAGCTGCTTTCCAAATGTCTTCACCAGCCAGAAAGCAACTATGGTCTTTTTGGATTTATGGAAGACTGTCTGCTATTACTGGATAGCTGCACCGATAAGGTAATGGCTAATTTTCCCGTTTTTTTTGCTACCCATTTAACGGCCTTCTTCGGGTTTTCCCCACGTAGTGCCACACCCGAAGTTTTGCAAAGCGACCGTATGTTATTTGACATTGAAGAGGGGTGCTTCACCACCGAAACAGTCTTTCACAGCCGGTACCTGGAAAGAAAAAGTGCCCTGGTTCTCGCCGAACTGTTACAGACGCGACACCCACAAGAACTTGCAGAAATTAACGCCAATGCGCAAATCCGCCGCCAGATACTCGACGCCATGGAATATTATTACAGTCTGCACCTACAAAACTTCGGAAAAATGAAGACCCTGCCCGTGTTAAAAGAGCTCATGGCCTAACCCTTTTGATTATTTAAAAACTGCTATACCCGGCTTCTTTCCTTTCTCGAAACTGCCATACTGATGGTCGATTTTTAATGCTCTAGCACCATTAAGCGTTGCCCACTGCAGCATGTTCTCTAGAGGGATGGCCGGAAAATATTGTTGCAATAATTTTATTTCTGCCGCAATACTTAGTTGATGATTCGAGGCAAGGCTATCCGTACCCAATACGATATTACAATTGTTTTGCATTAATAGCTCCACAGGCGGCAGCATACGACTGATATAAAAATTGGCATGAGGGCATAAGCACCAAAACACATCGGTCCCCGCCTGATGGACAAACGCAATATCACTGGGACTTGTGTATACATTATGAACCAGTATTACCCGATGCCCGGGGCGAAAATGGTGCAGATAGGTTTGCAAACTGGTTTTTCCAGAAGGCTTGAAAAAATCCATTTCCATTCCCAGAGCCTTGAAGAATTGCTCAAAAGCTCCAGTTTTCTGTTCAAACCAGAGGTTTTCTGCTTCCGTTTCCTGATTATGTATGCTCAAGATTCCGTTTTGCGGAAAACTCATGAGCTTTTCCCATAATGCATCCGACATAGAATAAGGAGCATGGGGGGTAAGTGATACCCGGTCCATACTGAAGTGATCGGAAAAAATGCGATATACACTTTTATAAATTCCGAAATTTCTATCTGCCGCAGCAGGTTGGGCTCCCATAGCCTCCACGAAGTTGTGGTAATACAGGTTGTTTTTTTGCTTCTGGGTTAAAGTGTGTGTAGTATTGCAGATATCGCCGACAGCTACAATACCACTTTCTTGCATTTCCTGCTCAGCATCAACAATGGCTTGTAAGATGGTTTCTTCCGGAAAAACTCTTTTTTGCATAATTTGTAATAGAAATCCGGTAAGACCGGTCTGCTCTGGAATAGCGCCCTTTAAATGACTGAGTTCCAAATGACAATGACAATTTACAAATCCCGGTGTTAAAACTCCCTCAACTTCCTGTACATCGTCTCCGGCCTCTTCAAGGCTCACAATATTCTCCACGGCTCCGTCATCTTTTAATATCAGCACACTATTCTCCCGGATACGGTATCCGTCAAACAATTGCTTTGCCGATAACTTATTAAAACGCATCTTATAAAATAATTTAACTTTGCTCCCCTTCTGTAAAAGTAAGAGATTAACATGTTAGATAGACTAGAAGCTATAAAGGCCAAGTACGACCAGCTGGCAATTGCATTGACGAACCCAGAAATTGTGAGTGACAATAAAAAATTTGCAGCAACCAGCAAGGAGTATCGTAGCCTAGAAAAAATAGTAAACGCATACAACGAATATAAAAAGTTACTCGACGATATTGAGTTTAATAAAGAGGCTCTGAACGGAGACGATGAAGAACTGCGGGAGCTAGCCAAGCTGGAAACAGCCGACCTGATGGAACGGAAAGAGCAAATGGAAGCTACTATACGCCAATTACTCATTCCTAAAGATCCTCAGGATGAGAAGAACGTGATTATCGAAATTCGTGCCGGAACCGGTGGCGATGAGGCGAGCCTATTTGCAGGCGACCTGTTACGCATGTATATCAAATACTGCGAAAAACAGGGATTCAAAACTGCCATCCTCAGCGAAAACGAAGGTACAGTAGGAGGGTATAAAGAGGTTCAATTGGAAGTAGTAGGAGATGATGTTTATGGTACTTTAAAATTCGAAAGTGGTGTACATCGCGTACAGCGTGTACCTGAAACCGAAACACAAGGACGTGTACATACTTCAGCTGCTACAGTAGCCGTAATGCCTGAGGCAGATGAGATCGATTTTGAGCTGAAGGAAAGCGACGTGAAGATGGAAACAGCCCGAAGCGGCGGTGCCGGTGGTCAAAACGTAAACAAGGTAGAAACTAAGGTAATGCTTACCCACATTCCTACCGGAACCGTAGTGGTATGCCAAACCGAACGCACCCAGCTGGCCAATAGGGAAAAAGCGATGCAGATGCTTCGTACCAAACTATATGAAGAGCAGGTACGCAAGCAGGAAGAAGAAATTGCAAGACATCGTAAAAGCTTGGTAAGCACCGGTGACCGAAGCGCTAAAATTCGCACTTACAACTATCCGCAGGGTCGTGTCACCGATCACCGCATCAATTATACTTCATACAATTTGGATGCAGTAATGAACGGCGATTTGCAGGAGTTTATCGACAGATTGCAATTTGTCGAAAACTCAGAGAAACTGGCTAAGCAGCAATAAGCCACTATTGCTTTTTTCTACCTGATAGGCTGATCAATAGTGCCGGAAGAAGAATAAGATTGGTGATGGTTGCCGTAACTAGTGTCAGTGAGGTGAGCCATCCCAATGCTTTGGTGCCGCCAAATCCGCTGAAACAAAAAATGACAAACCCAGCAATCAACACCATGGAAGTATAAATGATACTAATGCCAGTACTGTGTATGGTTTGTATTACCGTACTTTTTACATCATGGTGATGATAAGTCAGTTCCTGCTTATAATTTACCAGAAATCTAATCGTTATATCAATTGCTATTCCCAATGCCACACTAAAAATAAGTACAGTGCTTGGTTTTAAAGGTACTCCTGCCCAACCCATAATACCGGCAGTAATGATTAGCGGTATAACATTGGGAATTAAGGAACATAACAGAATACGTAAAGATTTAAAAAGATAAAGCATACATAGGGCAATCAGTAGAAATGCCCAAAAAATACTTTCCTTAAGTCCGTTGATAATAAATCTCCCTCCTTCCAGAAAAGCAATACTGCTGCCTGTAAGGGATACATTATATTGGTCTGCTGGGAAAAGTTCGTCCGCACGTTTCTGTATATCGGTCAGTAATTCAGGAAGCTTATTGGTACCAATGTCGGCCATGTTTACGCTCAGGCGGGCTTCTTGGCGAGCACTGTCCATAAAGCGATTGATCAGCTTACCGAAAGTATTTTCTCCTTCTGATGATATTTCGGCACTATTATTTCGCATGTTCACATACTGTGAAAGGCCGGGTAAATCCAGTTCGGAAGGCATGGCATAGTTGTTACTATCGCCTTCATAAAAAGCCTGTCGAGCAAATTTTAACCCCTCTACCAGACTCAAGGGGCGTGCCATTTCAGGTCTTGCTGCCAGATATTGTGCAAAAGAATCAATTTTTGTCAGATTACTAAAGTTTCGTGTAACACCGTACTTCTTTTTTGTATCGATGAGAATTTCCAACGGCATAACGCCTTTGAAATTTTTCTCAAAAAATTTAAGATCGGTATAAATTCTATCGGTCTTAGGTACATCGTCTACCATGTAAGCGTTGCTCTGCAACCTGAAAGTGCCTGCTACCGCAATAATCGCCAACACCGCCGTTAAGGTGTATATCAGTTTGCGATGCGAAAGGGACCATCGCTCCAGTCGATCCAGCCAACGGTTCAAGCACGGATTGTCTAGATAACGCACATGTCTGTTTTTGGGCGGCGGTAGAAAATAAAGAACGATGGGTATTAGAATCAACGATATGAAAAACAATAAGGTGATATTGAGACCTGCCACTATACCGAATTCTTTAAGGATGGCACTTTTGGTAAGCGCAAATACCGCAAAGCCGATGGCTGCCGCCACATTACAGAATAAGGTAACGATACCCATTCGGCTTACCATATCCACTATAGCATTCTTTTTTTTCTGCTGTACCGGAATATCGTTGCCTAACTCGGCTTGTTTTTGCCAACTAGTGTGATACTTATTCAAAAAATAAATACAGTTAGGGATACCAATCACAACAATCAGCGGCGGAATTAATGCCGTAAGTAAGGTAATCTTGTATCCCAATAAATGCATAGTGCCTACACTGAATACCACTCCGATAATTACAACACCCAAGGAAAGTAGCATGGCGCTTACCGAACGGAAAAATAAAATCAGAATCACAGCAGACAAAACCAGCGAAGCTATCAGAAAATAGCGCATTTCATTGGCTATACGTGCTGCCAATACGGTACGGATATAAGGCAATCCGCTTAATTTTACTTCCACACCGGTATTTTGCTCAAATTGCTGGATGCGATGAGTAATGGCGGCAACTACATCATCTCTTTTTTTGGAATTAATGACAGTGGGATCCATATTGAGTCCCATGAGATACGCTTGGGTTTCCGGATTATAGATCAGTCCTTTGTAAAAGGGAAGATTTTGAAATATTGCAGCGCTGTTATCTATTTGTTGTTGAGATAATGGCAAGCTTGGAAAAATTCTTTTTGCCTGTAGTTGGGAGGAAGTAGCATCCTTAATAATATTGACGGCACCGGGAATACCAATGATGTCTATAACGCCAGTAATTTTTCTAAGATCGTCGTGAAGAGCAACATACTGGTTAAAAAATTTTTCACTGAAGAAAGCATCTGTCTGAACGCCTAACACAATTACATTTCCATCCTCTCCGTACTTCTTTTTAAACTCTTGAAGTGCAATATTCACCGGATGATCTATCGGTATCGCCTTGGTATATTCATAACCTTGCTCCACTTTGCTTCCCCATACGGCAAACAGGGCCGTGACCACAATCATTACCACCAAAAGCACAAAACGATTCTTCAGGATAAATTTTCCAAGTTGCTCCCACATAAAGACTATAAAGTTTAAACTATGGCTATTGTTTTATTCGATCAATACCTTGTCCATCAGGCATAAAAAGATGCCATGAATATATAATCTTTTCTACTTATACTGATGACAAGTGTTTATGATGAGTTTTTCGAGAAAACTACTTTGTATCAGAATGCCCTAAACTTAAATCGGGCTTTATGATATCACGGATACGTTGTTTTAATTCTTTTATCTCAATAAATCCGCCATCCGCCTTTCGGTCAAATATCAGGGTACCTTCTACATATATTTTATATACTCCGCCCACTACTCCCGGTTTTAAAGACACCGCTTCCACATAATCGGAAAATGTGGAAAGGAATTCCTGTGCCATATAAGCCGCGCGGAGCATCCAATTACACTTCGGACAATATTCTATAGTGATAGTAGGTTTCATATTTCAGCATAAAAAAGACAGTTAACAAAAGCTGTTAACTGTCTGTCAATATAAAAACTATTTTCTACTATAGTTAGGCGCCTCTTTTGTGATGATGACATTGTGAGGATGGCTTTCGTTCATTCCGGCGTTGGTAATGCGTACGAATTTTGCCTTTTTCAGCTCGGCGATGTTTCTGGCTCCGCAATAACCCATACCGGCACGTAACCCGCCTACATACTGATATATCACTTCCCGCAGGCTTCCTTTGTATGCTACACGCCCTTCAATTCCTTCGGGCACAAATTTTTTCACATCATCTTCTGGATCTTGGAAGTATCTGTCGCTACTTCCGGTAGCCATAGCACCCAACGAGCCCATACCTCGATAGGCTTTAAACTTACGGCCTTCGAAAATGATGGTTTCGCCTGGACTTTCTTCCGTACCGGCAAATACGCTTCCCATCATCACACAATCCGCACCGGCTGCGATTGCTTTTACCATGTCTCCTGTATATCGGATACCTCCATCGGCAATTAACGGAATACCTTTTTTAGACAACACTTTGGAAGCCTCCATAATTGCTGTCAACTGTGGCATACCGGCACCCGCAACAATACGTGTAGTACATATAGAACCCGGACCAATACCTACTTTCACAGCATCTGCTCCGGCTTCGGCCAGTGCTAATGCGCCTTCTGCCGTACCCACATTACCGGCTATTACATTCAGTTTTTTAAAGTTTTTCTTTACCTTCTTAAGGGTTTCGATCACTCCTTTAGTATGACCGTGCGCACTATCTAGTACTACCACATCTACTCCTACTGCAGTAAGGGCGCTGATACGATCCAGCACATCCAAAGTTATCCCTACACCGGCACCCACCAACAATCTTCCGTATGCGTCTTTAATGGCATTGGGAAAACTAGTTACTTGTAGAATATCCCGATAGGTAATCAAGCCCACCAAGCGGCCCTGCTTGTCTACTACAGGTAATTTTTCGATTTTATGCTTACGCAGAATGATTTCTGCCTTTTTAAGGTCGGTGCCTTCGGGAGCCATAACCAGATTTTCGCTGGTCATTACTTCCTTTACTTTGCGATTAATGTCTTGCTCAAAACGCAAATCGCGATTGGTAAGAATACCTTTGAGTTTTCCATTTTTGTCGATGATAGGAATACCGCCGATTTTATTTTCCTTCATCAACTTCAATGCATCGCCGATGGTTTCGTCCTCATACAGGGTAAGCGGGTCGAGTATTAAACCGCTTTCGCTTCTTTTTACCTTACGTACATGAGCCGCCTGTTGTTCGATACTCATGTTTTTGTGTAAAATACCCAAACCTCCTTCGCGCGCAATAGCAATAGCTAGGTCGGCTTCGGTTACCGTATCCATTGCTGCGGATAAAATAGGGGTATTTAAGGTAATATCTTTGGTAAGACGAGTGCGGATATCAACATCACGAGGTAATACCTGACTGTAAGCAGGTACCAGTAACACATCATCAAACGTTAAACCTTCCAGTATAATTTTAGGGGAATTTGCAGAATCTGCTACTTTCTTTCTTGTTGCCATGTGCAAAATTAAGGGAATGAGAATAAATGCAAACAGCTCTTTTTTAAAAACCCTCATTTTGGCCAATACAATATCATCCCGCGCTTCTGTGACACAAATAGTTAGGTACGATAACAAAACTGTTGGAACTACCATGCTTTTATTCGGCTTATATTTATAATATTTGCGTTGTAATGAGTGCAATCCAGATAGAACAACTTTCTTTCAGATACAAAGGCCAGCAGTCTTTGATTAAAAATCTTTCTCTTACGGTAAATGTGGGGGAGCGGTTCGGCATTTTCGGACCTAACGGAGCGGGAAAGACCACCTTAATGAATCTGATAACGGGTTTATTGCCTTACGAGCAAGGCAGTATAAAAATTCTGGATAAGGAGGTACGCAGTTTTAAAGATGAAATCAAACAATTAATAGGCCTAGTGCCTCAGGATTTTTCCTTTTATGAACAACTAAGTCCTATAGAGAACATGCAGTTCTTTGGAGCCTGGTATGGCATGTCCAAAATGGCTATTAAAAACAAAACAGAAGAACTGCTACAGGTAATGGGATTGGATACGGTAGCCCATAAGCCGGTAAAATTATTTTCGGGAGGAATGAAAAGGCGTGTGAACCTTGCTATTGGGGTAATGAACAATCCGCAAATCTTATTTCTTGATGAACCTACCGTAGGTGTGGATGTACAGTCGCGAAACGCCATCATTGAGTTTCTTAAAAAATTAAATGCCTCCGGTACAACTTTGGTATATACATCGCATCAGCTGGGTGAAGCCGAAGATTTGTGTAATGTTGTATCTTTATATGACGAAGGTGAAATTATTGCGCACGGTGCGCTCGATGTATTATTGAGTACGCATCGGCATACGGGATTGGAAGGGCTGTTTCTGGAATTAACCGGACGTAACTATCGGGATTAAACCGCTATACAAAATCCCGCTGTCTTGGTTTTTGGCAAATTATTTGCGTCTATTTGTATAAACACGCGATATCTTTTATAACACTTTAAATTAATAATTATGAATAAACTACTTACAGGTTTTGTATTGGGTCTTGTTGTGGGTGTGTTATACGCTCCGGACAAAGGTTCTTATACACGCCGCAAAATAAGTGATAAGGGAAATGACCTGAAGAATCAGTTTGCCGACTTCATTGATAGCTTGGCAGCCAAATTTGAAAATGCCGCAGATGAGGTAGAAGATTACGCTCATGAAAAAGCGGAAAAAATACGCACTGAAAATATCTAACCATTCAACCTTAAGTATATAAAAAGCTGCTATGCTAGCAGCTTTTTTATTTATTGGATAGGATTAATCCAGCAACTTGTACATTTTTCCGGGCAAGGCTTGTATGATATACTGCATTTCTAGATTTAGCATGGATGCCGCCACCTTGCTATAACTTAATCCGCTTCTAAGATGTATTTCATCAATACTAATTGCTTCGCCACTCTTCAAAACATCTATGATTGCTTTTTCGTCTTCGGTAAGATGAATGAAAAGCTCGCGTGTGTGCTTTTTTTTAGGTTTCTCCGCATCAGACCAGTTTAGGGTCTCGAGTAGTTGTGTGGCATCCGTTAATAAAATCGCTTTATTGGTTTTTATCAAATCATTACAGCCCGCACTCTTTTTATCTGTGACCCGACCTGGAAAAGCAAATACATCTCTATTATAACTATTGGCCAATTCTGCGGTAATCATACTGCCGCCTTTAACATCAGTTTCAATTACCACAGTGGCATCACTCATGCCGGCAACAATTCTGTTTCTACTAGGAAAATTAAATTTATCGGGTGGGGTTCCTTTTCTGAATTCGGTAAGCAGCCCTCCGTTCTGTATCATCTCATACGCCATATCGGTATGATGATACGGGTAGATCTTATCCAATCCGTGCGCCAGTACTCCAACGGTAGGAATGTTATTCTTCAAACAAGCCTTATGAGCAATGGAGTCGATACCGTAGGCCAAACCGCTCACCACCAGTACCCCGGCAGCGGACAACTTCTCAATAAACACTTCGGTAATGTATTTACCGTAATCCGTATTACTACGAGATCCCACTACGGCTACAATGCGAGGATGATTCAGATCGGCATTTCCCTTATAATATAAAAGTATCGGAGCATCATAACAGTTCAACAAACGTTTCGGATAATGCTCACTTTGTATAAATAGCGGCTGAATCTTATGTTTTTCAATAAAGGCTACTTCCTTTTCGGCCGTAGCAAAATCTTTAAACTCTAGTATTTGTTTTACTCTTAATGCGCCCAGCCCTTCTACTCTTTTTAAGGCAGCCGCTTTAGCCTTGAATATCTCCTCTACCGTAAAATGCTCCAGCAGATTACGAGCATGTACGCATCCAATACCGGGAATTAAGGTTAGCGCAATCTGATAAAGTAAAGAATTGCTCATTATCATAGGGTAACGACAATTCTAAATTAGTATCTAATTCGAAAAATACAACTATTTCAAGAGATAATTCACAAGTTCTAGAAACATCCACACAGCAGGTACTGCTATTAGCAGGGAGTCAAACCTATCCAGAAAACCGCCATGACCCGGCATTATGCGTCCGCTATCTTTTACCCCGGCCATCCTTTTAATTTTCGATTCTAACAAATCGCCCAATGTTCCAAACACCGATACCATCAGAGAAATTCCCAATAATAACGGCCAGTTAAAAAACGGCTGCAATATCAATGTGATGGCCGCAACACATAATATCATGCCGCTCAGGGTTCCTTCCAGTGTTTTCTTAGGCGATATTTTGCTAAAAGGTGTTTTTCCAATGGCCGACCCTACCAGATAAGCCATGGTATCGTTAATCCATATAGCTAGTATAATGATAATGGGTACATAAAATCCGTTTTCATGTCCCCACAATTGACCGCTATCTTTTATTAACGGATACTGGGACAACCGCATATATAACAGCAGTCCTACACTTAGTGAGATATATAACAGCCCTAGTGCTGCTATACCCAATGCTTTCTTATGTATGTAAGCCTGTCGAAAAATTCCCCAAATAATAAATACCAGCCCTGCAACAAGAAAAGGGAAAGAAAAACTACGAGCTACATGATAACCTAGAAAATAAAAATCACCAAAAAGTAATACTATATGAAAACCCAGTAGTGCAAACCCCAAGTGCACAAAAACATCCTGACGTGTAGCATGTATCTTATCGATAAGCTTCAGGTACTCGTACCAACATCCAAAATGAATGATGGTGATTAAAGCAAAAAAGCTGGTATAGCTTCCCAAAAGCCCTGCAGCCATTACCGCTACAAAAATCAGTGCCGTAAAAGTTCTTGTCCAAAATGTGGTCCAGTTAAAAGCCATTCGATGCAGTTGTTTTATGAGCGATGCTTTTTCTGTATTCTATAAATAAGTAAATGATAACAGGAACAACTGCCAAGCCCCAGTAGCTACCGTCTCTGTCGTTCAGTACTTCCTGCAAGGTTTTTCCCTTGCCGGTCTGTACATACATCATTATCACCGCAGTCGCATTATTCAAAAAATGCGCTAATATGCTCAGCCACAAGCGACCGCTATATTGAAAAATCAACCCCAACACAATACCCAATGCTACCCTCGATAAAAATCCATATACCGAAAAATGTACGGCACTGAAAATCACACTCACCACTATTACACTCATCCACAATTTTCCCGTACTGCGATACAGATAGTTCTGCAATCCACCTCTAAAAAAAGTTTCCTCACATACCGCCGGAACCAGCGCCAACACAATAATAGAGATAATCAGGTCGGGTATAGAAGCAAAACTGATAATACCTGCCGCTGTTTCGGCGTAATTGTGTTCCAGTCTGTCAAATACAATTCTCCAGTTTACCGGAAAGGGCAATTTATAGGTAAAATATCCCAAAGCACTGCTCAGCGCTAGTCCGCATGCCATTATCAATATAACCAAGCCGACTTCTCTGGCGGAAATAGCACCCTTAAAACCAGTTAAAGCCAGCGGACGTCTATTGATTCTTGATGCCACAAAAAGAGTAGGCACCAAAAAGCCGATAATAGCCGAAAGCGATTGCAACACCTGTATCTCTCTTAGATAGGCTTTATTCCCCACCATTTCCTGCAGGTGCTGCGTAACGAAAGCTATGCTTTTTCCACTCATCAGCGACACCAACGGTATGGCTATCACGCCGCTCAGAATAGTGCAGCCCACACCAAACGCAATCAACATAAAAAAGGCTGCAGAGTAAGAAACACCTTTTCCGGTAGCCTCCAGCTCATCCCGCTCCACCTGGGGAGTGTTATTCTCTTCTATCATGGTTTAAAAATAAGTGCGTAATTTTGCAGGCTCAAAATTAGGACTAAAAGTTGCTTATTTTTTATTAATTTAATTGTGTAACCAACGGCAGTGCAGGTGGCATCGTATTTGCCACGCTCGTTTTATCGTTCCGACTATATGGCATCCAATACAAATACAAAGCAGGTAGTAATAACTTCTCCTTCGGAGAAGTTTAACAGCATCATACTACCCGAATTTCCACTGCTGCTGGCACCTATGGAAGATGTGAGCGACCCGCCCTTCAGAGCGGTGTGTAAAGACAATGGTGCCGACCTGATGTACACCGAGTTCATCAGTAGCGAAGGTCTTATTCGTGATGCCATTAAAAGCCGCCGTAAGTTGGACATTTTCGATTACGAACGCCCCATCGGTATCCAAATCTTCGGAGGCGATGAGGAAAGCTTGGCCCTTGCGGCCAAAATCGTGGATGTAACACAGCCCGATTTGCTGGACATCAATTTTGGTTGTCCGGTCAAAAAAGTAGCATTGAAGGGTGCCGGCGCAGGCGTACTCAAAGATGTAGATTTGATGGTACGTCTTACCGCTGCCGTGGTAAAAAGCACATCGCTACCCGTTACCGTAAAAACCCGTTTGGGGTGGGACGAAAATTCGCTAAACATAGAAGAGGTAGCAGAACGCCTGCAAGATGTAGGCATTAAAGCATTGACCATACATGGCCGCACCCGTTGTCAGATGTACAAAGGCGAGGCCGACTGGACCCTCATCGGAAAAGTTAAGAACAATCCGCGCATTAAAATCCCCATATTCGGTAATGGCGATATCGATAGCCCGCAAAAAGCGTTAGAATACAAAAACCGCTATGGTGTAGATGGCGTCATGATAGGCCGCGCAGCCATCGGTTATCCGTGGATATTCCGCGAAATCAAACACTATTACAAAACCGGAGAGCTACTGCCTCCACCCACTGTAGAGGAAAGGGTAAATGTAGTGCGCAAACACCTCCGCAAAAGCCTAGAATGGAAAGGGCCTATCGTAGGTATTAATGAAATGCGCCGCCACTATGCCAACTATTTGAAAGGACTACCTAATATTAAAGAATACCGCAACAAATTGGTTACCCTCACCAATCCTAATGAAATAGAAGCCGTGCTGGACGAAATTATCGTTCGGTATTCCGGCTACGAATTTACCCGCACACCTATTGAGCTGGTGGATTATCATGAAAAGTGTAAATTACAGTAACTAGTAACTCAATCGTACTAATGAGTACTATATTTCATATTAACCCTTTAACTTAAAGGGGAGAATTATTTTTGGCCATGAATTTTAATAGCATAACTTAATGCGATACCGCCTTTAAACCCACTACACTGGCAATAAGGGTTGCAATAAAGAACAGTCGCCAAAACGTGGCCGGTTCCTTAAATATCAGTATACCGATAATGGCCGTTGTAACAGCTCCGATACCGGTCCACATGGCATAAGCCGTACCAATAGGAAGTTTTTGTGTGGCAATGTATAACAGCACCATGCTAATGGTTAAAGACACTAAAAAGCCGATAAGCCATAGTACAGACTCCTTGCCTTTGGTTTGATTGGCCATACCTAAACAGGTGGCAAACAAAGCCTCAAACAATCCGGCTACGATGAGAATTATCCAGTGCATAGTTACTTTATTAAAAACGGAAAGATATCATTTGTTTTTAAATCGCTCCGTTATCTGATGAGCTTTTTAAATATGGCGATCTTTCCTTGATAAGGTGGATAGGCAAATGTCGGATCGGGCCATGTAGCTGCTTTTAGCACCGCCTTTTGATGGCTGAACGTCTCGAAAGAATAGGCGCCATGATAACGTCCTATGCCGCTATTGCCCCTACCCCCAAAGGGCAAGCTCTTATTTAAATAATGTCGAGCTACCGTATTTACACAGGCCCCACCCGAGGGAACCTGCTGTAACCAATCATCGGCTTCTACTTTATTATTGGTAAATACATAAAATGCTAGTGGGTCGGGATTCTGGCGAATAATTTGTAAAGCCTCGTTATCATCGTTATAAGTTAGTATTGGTAAGATGGGGCCAAAAATCTCTTCTTGCATAATGGGTAAACTGGTATCCGTAACTTCTAGCAATGTAGGCGCAATGTAAAGCAGTTCTTCATTATGCGTACCTCCAGCAAGCACTTTGCCTTGATGCAGGTATTGCATCAGACGACTGAATTGTTTTTTACTCACAATTCGGCCATAATCATAGCTTTCAACGGGCTGTTCACCATAAAATTTATTGATCGTCTCTTTCAACAAAGCCACTAATGTATCTTTAACCGATTGGTGCGGCAGCAAATAATCCGGCGTAATACACATCTGACCTGCATTGGAAAACTTAGCCAATGCAATGCGGCGTGCCGCTAATTTCAAATCGGCATTTGGGGTCACTACGCAGGGGCTTTTACCGCCCAGCTCCAATGTTACAGGAGTGAGTTGTTCTGCCGCAAGACGATAAATAATTTTTCCAACAGCAGTACCTCCGGTATAAAAAACATGGTCAAACTTAAATTGCTGCATCATTTCCGGAATCACTGCTGCACCCTCACCCGTAACGTAAGAAACATAGTATGGCTCAAATGTTTCGGCAATAATCTGCTGCATCACTGCTTCCGTTGCCGTAGTAATTTCGCTAGGCTTAAGTACAATGCAATTACCCGCAGCAATAGCGCCTACCAAAGGCAGAAACAGTAATTGAAATGGGTAGTTCCAAGGAGCAATAATCAATACTACACCCAACGGTTCATACATCACATAGCTTTTGCCGGGCATATTGATGAGATTAGTACTTACCCTTCGGGGTGCTGCTAAATCGTCTATCTGTTTTAAAAAATAATTAATCTCCGAAAGCACTAATCCTGTTTCAGAGAACCACACTTCTTCCTTGCTTTTCTTTAAATCTTTATATAAAGCCTCATTCAGCGCTCCTTCATATTGGAGAATTGATTGCCTTAATTGTTTCAGCTGTTGCTTTCTGAATGCAATAGGGCGGGTTGCTCCACTTAAAAAGTATTCCCGCATTTTATTTAGCTGCAATAAGGAGCTCATAGCTATTTTTATTTAAGTGCGATGCCATACATCGCTATTGTTTTCAACCTATTTTTGTTTGAAGTTAAAACACAATCATCAAAACAAGCGAAATACATCGCCTTTTAACATTGTGATGTAAGCGTTCAAACGATACTCATGTATACCGACGAATATTTTATGCGGCTGGCTCTTAAAGAAGCCAAACAGGCGCTGGAGGAAGAGGAAATACCCATTGGTGCTATTGTAGTACAGGATAATAAAATACTGGCACGAGGTCATAATATGACCGAAAAACTAAATGACGCCACCGCACATGCTGAAATTATTGCACTTACTGCTGCATTCAGCAATATGGGTTCGAAATATCTGCCTGATGCAACTTTGTATGTAACAGTAGAACCCTGCGTCATGTGTGCCGGGGCTTTGTATTGGAGTAAAATAAAACGAGTGGTTTGGGGCGCTTCGGATCCTAAAAATGGTTTCTCACGCGTAAAGCCCGGGGTATCGCCTTTTCATCCCAAGACCGAAGTTGTTTCAGGCATCTTGGAAACTGAATGTGCGCAACTCATCAAAGAGTTTTTCAGAAATAAAAGATAAAGCCATCCTTAAGGGATGGCTTTATGGTATTTAGTATAACCTGAGTTAATATCCCGAGTTTTGTTGTTGTCCGATAGCCGGATTGGCGTTGATCTCACCGATAGGAATAGGTAGAATGGTTTTCTCAAATGTTCTGTCTATTGTTTTAGGGCGTGTAGGGATTGTAATGCCCAGAATTTCATCATTGAAAGTAATGGACTTGTTCAGACGCAGCATGTCGAAGTAACGCTGGCCTTCTGCAAACAACTCCTTACTTTTTTCATCCAAGATCATATCTAAAGTAATAGTTCCGGAGGTAGCAGCAGGTAGTGCAGGAGCTCTTTTTCTGATTTCGTTGAGATAGCTAGCGGCTTTTGTTTTATCAGTAGGTAGCGCCGCTTCGGCTGCTATCAGATACATTTCTGACAGGCGAATTACTTTTATATTAACTGCCGTAGAGGTAGATTTTCCATCACCGGCTAAGTCCGTACTTCCACTGTATTTATAACATGATCCAAGTCGTGGATTAGATGAAGTAGAGAGTTCATCGGCGGCCATAATACCCCAACGTACATCGGTAGGATCTTCATTCAAACGTGCAAGGAAATAATCACTAGCCCCGAAAAAGCCCAATGCACTAGTACTTCCATGACCTTTTCTTCTTAAATAAAAACCTAAAGAAGCGGTGCCTAAATCAGCTTCTGTAGGCAGTACAGCCAACTCAAAAATAGACTCGGAACCAAACTGTGTTTTCCAAGAAGCCACCCAATCGGCTGGAGTGTATAGGCTGTAGCCTCCATTTTGGATGACATCCTCTGCTGCAGCTAATGCTTGACTGTAATTACCCATGGTAAGATATACCCTGGCCTGGATAGCTCTATTGGCATAATAGTTAATGAATCCGTTGTTTTTGGCCTTAGGCAATAAGGGTGCTGCGTCGGTTAAATCTTTAATGATCTGATTGTAGTTTTCTTCAACCGTAGCGCGTAAGGGTTGCGCCGATGCTTCCAAGGGGGTAGTTACATTAGGCACACCATAAGAAGACTTATCATAAGTATACGGCTTTCCGTAAATACGCACCAGATCAAAATACATCAATGCCCTTAAAGTTAATGCTTGTCCTTTGTAAACATCGAAGTTTTCGGTAGAGCCTTCATTCTTCAGCTTTTCAATATTAGCCAGCAAGCTGTTCGCCTGCAAGATGTTGTTATAAATAGTCGACCAAAATCCGCCATAGTTATTGGTATTGGCCGTATGGTTGAAGGTGTACAATGCATCCAGCCCCCTTCCCTGCGAGTACAGGGTAAGGTCGCCGCCTTTGGCATCTCCATACATGAAGAAGTTACGACCGTAATAATTTGAGCTGAGCAGATTACGCATCATACCGGTGACCATCACTTTGGCATCGGCCGCTGTACGTACCGATGTAGGTGCGCTTACAGAGTTGGTAGGTGTTACGTCCAAAAAACCCTTGCCACAGGAAGACAGTAACACGGTTGTTACTACCAAAGCAAGTATGTGTATAGTTGATTTTTTCATTATCGTGTCTTTTATAGTTTGGGGAATCATGGTTTCTGAATTTTATTATCAAAAACTAACTTCCAAGCCGAATGTATAGGTTTTGGTAAACGGCGTTTCCCAACCCCTAGTAGCATAATTGTTTACTTCGGGATCTGCTATTTTGTATTTTGAGAAAGTAAGCAGATTGGTGGCGTTAAAGAACACACGCAGATTATTAGCACTAATTTTATTAATCCACTGTTTTGGAAGACGATATGCCAAAGTAAGATTCTTCAGTCTTAAGAAAGTGGCGTCGTGTAGCTGACGAGTACTATACTGCATGGGATCGGTAAGGTCGCTACCACTCAGCATGGGCATGGTACCGGATTTGTTGTCATGAGTCCACATATTCTTATAATAGATCTCCGATCTGATTCTTTCCCAGTAATACCCATCGTCGGCAACATCCTTATATGCGCCATCATACAGTTTACCTCCCAGTTTATAGATAAAATTCAGATTTAAAGAAAGTCCCTTCCATTCCAAATCGGAAGTAATGCCTCCGAATAAATCAGGAATACCACTTCCAATAATGATACGATTGGCTTTACTGTAAGAATAAGTGGCACCACGTCCGTTAAAGACGAAGTCTCCTGCTGTAGGGTTATTAGGATCGTTTACATACCAAACGTTACGTCCATTTTCAGGATCTACTCCGGCCCATTCGTACCCATAAAAAGCCAGCGTTGACTCGCCCTCGCGATAAATAAACTGGGCGCGGGCATCGCCACCGGTAGGATCATTCCAAATAATATCCTGGCCCTTATCAGCTCCAGGTTGCTTATATAGTTTTACTACTTTTGATTTCAGTGTAGTGGCGTTTAATCCTACATTCCAACGCCAATCAGCGTTTCGGACAATATCAGCTCCTAGTGCAAACTCCCATCCGCGGTTATTGATTTCTCCGATATTTCGGAGTGTAGAACCAAAGCCCGTTACCATGGAAATAGGTACATCCTGAAGAAGATCTTTTGAATTGCGGTTGAAGAACTCTATAGAACCGGTAAGCCTGTGATTCAGCAAACCAAACTCCAATGCTATATCGGTATTATAGTTGGTTTCCCAGGTGAGGTTTTCATCGCCGATAGAAACAATGCTACCGCCGGGTAACTCCATGTACCTGTCTGTAAAACTGGTCAAAGTTCTCCATCCATAATTGGCCGAAGGAACTGTACCATTAATCCCGTACGAACCTCTCAATCTAAGATCGTTGATTATTTTATTGTTGCTAAGGAAAGATTCTTTGGCAATATTCCATGCAGCACCTACCGACCAAAAGTTAGCCCATCTATTAGCCGGTCCAAAACGGGAGCTACCGTCTCTTCTGAACGACGCAGAAAGGAAATATCTTTCGGCATAATTATATTCTGCACGAGACAATACTGATTGCATATTATAACCCCAACTATATGCATTGGCCGTGGTTTGACCGGCAGTAACCACCGTAGGTAGCGTGCTGGAAGGCAAATTGGTTCCCGAAGACCGCATATAGTCGGTCACATTTTTTTCCGCTTCATAACCGGCCAATACATCTAAGTGATGCTCATTGAAGCTTTTGTTATAATTCAAAGTAGTGGAGGATACCATTTTATTATAAGTAGTGGACATCTCATCAACACTACCGTTGGTATTTACTCCATTATAGTGAACTGCACTATAGTAAATATGCTCTCTTACATTTGAATTATTGTAAGAGAAAATTGTTTTACCTGTAAGTCCGGGTAAGATGTATACCGATAAAGCTTCTACCACCGATACATTCAGCTTACCAGATGTATTATCCCATTCGTTATCGTAGAACAGGTTGTTCTGAGCCAAGCTTCCGAAACGATCGGTAAATGGCAATCCGCTTTTATAGTCGGTAGGCCAGTATAAAGGCCAAAGTAGGTTTCGTGTTTGCATGAAGTAGTTGGCTGTGGTATTACGAGTATCATTGTAGCCGGATACGTCGTCCTTGCTGATACCGATATTACTGGAGAGTTCCAACAGCCTTCCGATTTTTTGGCTTACATTCAGACGTCCGCCTATACGCTGGAATTCATTAACGCGTATCCTACTTTTATCCTGTGTAAAAGACAGAGAACTGTAATAGGTAGTTTTATCATTACCACCGCTTACCGAAAGATCGTTGGTGGTATAATACCCCGTTCTGAATAAGGCTTTTTCCCAATCAAAATACTTTCCTTCGCGGTTTTCCAATCCATCGGTCATTCCTTTAATCATTACATTTTGATAACGACCGGGACCTGCTGTTTCGAAATAATAACCGTGTTTGTTAAATCGAGAGTTTAACCGACTTAGGGCATCGTTGGTAGCGTATGCTTCATCTCTACCTCCCGTAATGTTATAATCAAAAAACACCTGATAAAGCATGTTTACTTGTGCCTGTACGTCCGCAGCTTCATAGTTATCGGTAGCCCAAGAAGGAGAAAAACCATGCGATGTTTTAAAGCTGATGGTAGGTTTTCCGGACTTACCTTTTTTGGTAGTAATAATTACTACCCCGTTGGCAGCCCTAGAACCATACAAAGATGCCGCTGCCGCATCTTTTAGTACTGTAACGGATTCGATATCATCGGGGTTAATGCTGGACAAAGCGTTATTATTACTGGTGTATATATAATCGCCCATTTGCCCTACGGCACCGGAGACTACCGGAACTCCATCTACCACAAATAATGGCGAGTTGGAAGCATTCATAGAACCGATTCCGCGTATGCGGATAACAGGGGCGGTTCCCGCCTGACCTGAACTTTGGGTAACCTGTAGACCCGGAACTTTTCCGTTCAAGGCGTTTTCAAAAGAAGTTAGCGGGTAATCCTTAATTTTTTCCGCGGTAACGTTTACTGCCGAACCGGTAAAAGTACTTCGCTTAGCTGTACCGTAGGCTACTACAAAAACCTCATCCATTTGAGTTTTTGCACTTTCCACCAACACGACCTTCAATAACGAGCGAGAACCCACTGTGACAGTGGTGGTGGTATAGTCTACCGCCGAAACCTGTAATACAACCGAGGAGCCCGATACTGTAATGGAAAATTGTCCATTCTCATCGGCAGCTACTACATTATTGGTACCTACCTGCTGAACAGTGGCCCCTGGAATGGGTGCTTCTTGTTGATTCACTACTGTTCCTGTAATTTGTCGTGTTTGAGAAAATGCTAATACAGGAAAAAAGAGTAGAAAGAGGAATAGAGGCGCAGTAAGAATGTTTTTCATGAGCGCAAGGTTTTGTTTACGATATGTTAAATTTAATATAATAAGCTGAAAAAACCTGCAAAATCTTGTACTATCTTGCAATGATTATTGCAAATAATTATCATTCATCGCTTAATATATATAGAAGCTGGCTGAATTTTTGTGCTGAATATGAAAACCTGAGAACTATAAGCGTTTAAATTTGTAGTATTTACATAAGGTATTTATTTAATCACTCTAAAACTTATAAAGATCATGGCATTTACATTACAGCCCTTGCCCTATGCTAAAGATGCATTAGAGCCTTATATCGATGCCCAAACGATGGAAATTCATCACGACAGACACCATCAGGCATATGTGGATAATCTGAATAAGGCC
Source organism: Chitinophagaceae bacterium C216 (assembly GCA_028485475.2). Classification (GTDB taxonomy): domain Bacteria; phylum Bacteroidota; class Bacteroidia; order Chitinophagales; family Chitinophagaceae; genus Niabella; species Niabella composti. The sequence continues at coordinate 752,676 of CP144143.1, read as the reverse complement.
ATTGAAGGGACAGAGCATGCTGAAAAATCGTTAGAAGAACTGGTAAAAAATGCCGGAAGTATTTCCGCTGCCGTAAGAAACAATGCCGGCGGGCACTGGAATCACACTTTCTTTTGGGAAATATTAACTCCGGGTGGTGCTAAAGAACCATCAGGTGCACTGGCTGCTGCCATCAACGAAACTTTTGGTTCATTAGACGCACTGAAAGAAAAAGTAAACACAGCCGGAGCTACCCGTTTCGGAAGTGGTTGGGCTTGGCTAATCGTTAAAGACGGTAAGCTGGAAGTAACTTCTACTCCCAACCAAGATAATCCTTTGATGGATGTTGCAGAAGTAAAAGGTACTCCTATTCTGGGTATTGATGTGTGGGAACATGCTTATTACCTGAAATATCAGAACAAAAGACCAGAGTATCTGAAAGCTTTCTGGAATGTAGTAAACTGGGACAAAGTTGCTGAAAAATTTGAAGCGGCTAAATAAACGTTAAAACGTTTATTATATGACCTACTGAGAAAAGCCGGCATGTATCGTATGCCGGCTTTTCCTTTATGCAACTAATAGTTTCAAGGATTTATAATATTTCAAAGCGGCATAATACGCGAGCCTCTACCTTTAAACTCTCAAAGTTAAGGTCTGCAGCATCTGCAGCTTCTTTGGCACGGGCAGCATACATCACCGTATTGGCATATATCGGACGAGCCATAATTTCCTGTTCTTGTATGTACAGCGCCCTTCCTGCCTTTTGTCCGATAGTATTGCAAAGCAGTGATGCTTTCTCTTTTGCAGCCTGAATGGCCTTTATTTTAGCTTCTTGCCGATATTCCTCTATTTTTGAGCTTTCCAGCTTTTCAATAGAAGCATTGGAAATGCCTATTTCTTCCAGCGCCAAAAATACCTGCCCTGCAGTTTTACCATCTTTTACAATAATCTGGTATTGCTTGTTCAGCAAAATATCTTTTGATAAAAACCCGGTTTTAAGATTACTGGTTAGGTCTTTAATCAACACATCCTTTTTGGTATCAATTCCCAGCTCCTGTAGTTTTTGTAGCATTTGTTTTTCCTGAACACTCAATGCGTTCTTGTTTTTACTATCCTTTTCGGCCAGCACCACCTGAATATATATTTTGTCAGGGATGATTTCAATCTCCGATGTACCTGTTACTTCAATGTAATTTTTATCGATAAAATTTTTTTCGCCAATTTGTGCAAATGCACTTATCGAAAATAAAACAGCAAAAGCAGTTAAAACTTTTTTCATCAGATTAAAATTTAAATTGTACTAATGGAATTATTTTTCAATAAAGACGAGACGAAAACATAAATTGCATACTTGTTTACAAAACTTTAGGCTTTGGCCATTATTATCATAAATATTCCTAAATTCTTAATTTGCTTGCAACCCTGTCTTTAGTTGTGAATATTACACAGATAACAAAATTTAGGGAGTTGTCAAACAAAGCAGCTGCTTTTACTATATGGTACGAATTAAAATAATATACATTTGTATTTATGAATAGAGTGGTGATTACCGGTATGGGGATTTATTCCTGCATCGGGAAGAACTTAGAAGAAGTAACAGCATCGCTTAAGGCAGGAAAATCAGGAATTATTTTCGACCCTGTGCGAAAAGAATTTGGATATCGCTCTGCATTGACGGGTTGGGTAGAGCGACCATCTTTAAAAGGGTTGTTGGACAGGCGTTCGCGCATCATGCTACCCGAAGAAGGCGAATACGCTTACATGGCTACTGTAGAAGCGTTGCGCAATGCGGGTATAGATGAAAACTATATTGCAGCTGCTCAACCCGGGATTTTATACGGCAACGACAGTTCTGCAAAGGCTGTTATCGAATCTACCGATTTAATTCGTGAGAAGAAAGATACCATGTTGGTAGGTTCGGCCGCAGTATTTCAGACGCTGAACTCTACCGTTACCATGAACCTAGCCACTATCTTCAAGCTCAAAGGCATTAATCTTACGGTAAGTGCCGCCTGCGCCAGTGGTTCACATGCCATAGGCCTGGCATATATACTCATCAAGATGGGTTTGCAGGATTGTATAATTACCGGTGGAGCCCAGGAAATCAACCACCTTTCTATGGGTACTTTTGATGCACTGGGAGCTTTTTCGGTGCGCGAAGATATTCCGGAACAAGCTAGTAGGCCTTTTGATAAAGATCGTGACGGACTCATTCCCAGTGGCGGAGCTGCCACAGTGATTCTCGAAAGTCTTGAAAGCGCTCAAAGACGGGGCGCCAACATTATTGGGGAAGTTTTGGGTTATGGTTTTTCTTCCAATGGAGAACATATCAGCAATCCCACAGTAGAGGGACCCGTAAAATCACTTACAATGGCTTTGAAAGAGGCGGGTTTGCAACCCCACGATATCGATTATATCAATGCCCATGCCACCAGTACTCCAGCGGGAGATGCTAGCGAAGCACTGGCCATTCATAAAGTTTTTGGAGATTGTAATACTCCCATAAGTTCCACCAAATCAATGACGGGACACGAATGCTGGATGGCCGGAGCCAGCGAAATAGTGTATTCATCTCTCATGATGCAACATAATTTTATTGCACCTAACATCAACTTTACAAAACCCGACGAGCAAACCCGACATATCAATATCATAAAAAATACTACAGAAAAAAATATAAATGTATTTTTGTCCAATTCTTTCGGGTTTGGAGGAACCAATTCTACCCTGATTGTCAGGAAATGGAGTTAACCCTTTATTCTTTATCTATATCCCAACTGAGATAATGAAAAAAGGACGCCCATTACTCGTTACAAATAAGCACAATAACTAAAGGCGAAAATGTGGTAAATATGAACATGCAGGAAATTATAGATATATCCAACTCATTTTTAGTAGAGGAGTTTGAGGCTGACGCATCACTCATCAAACCAGACGCCAACCTGAAAGAGGTTTTAGACTTAGATAGTCTGGATTATATTGATTTGGTAGTTGCATTGGAAAATCATTTCCACTTTAAAGTGCAACCGGGCGATTTTGCTCCTTTGGTTACTTTCCAAGATTTTTACAATTACATTCAGGCACAGATTGAGAAGAAAGTAACTGCATAATGCAGTTACACTGCTGATCCTCGACTTTATAGAAGTATCGGAATTCCTTTGCCGGCTACTGTTTTCGTGTGTTGACGCGTAATACAAGAGTGTATACTAATTCGACCGGAAATAGGAATACTTTTTGAATAAGCATAGTGTAGTTTATCTTTACCTAACAGCTTTACATCCCATATACAATTTAAACTCTTGATGACCGCCTCATTACAAACACCTTTGGTATCGGTTATAATGCCGGTATATAATGTTGAAGACTATTTGGCGGCAGCAATCGAAAGTGTATTACAACAAGATTTTCCTTCTATCGAACTAATACTGGTAAACGATGGCAGTACCGATACGTCGGATATCATTTGCCGACACTATCAGCAAAAAGATGAGCGCATTACATATCTATATCAGAAAAACAGTGGTGTATCCATAGCCCGCAATTACGGGCTATCACATGCTAAAGGTGCTTACGTGTTCTTTATGGACTCGGATGATACCATTGACAAGAACTTCATACGCTCCTCATACGAGATCGCTCAACAAAACGATAGTGATATTGTAGTAATTGGTGAGTACTTTATGAGAAGATTGCCCAATCCTCCGGCACTTCCCACATGTGCTCAATTGATTCGCCTGTCTTTTCTAAACCAATACCCAGATATTCGTTTTCCCGAAGGCATACAACCTTGTGAAGATGGTCTCTTCTCTCATCAATTATTGGCACTTACTCAGAAAGTAGCAGGAAACCCACAAGGAGTATATTATTATCGACAACATGAAAAACAAAATCACCGCGCTATCAATAAAAACACAGAAAAAGTAGTTCTTCAAATACCACGCTGGTTGGAGCTTTTGGAAAATTTCTATACCCAACACGCATTATTTGAAAGCCGCGCCTTACATCTTGCCCGATTCATAGAACATGAACCGTTTGAATTCAGATATATCAGCATGCCCTTAAACGCGGCGCAGAAAGCGTTTTTACACGAACTGCTTAAAACCTTCATGCATAAAAATGTTTTCCCATATTTAAAAAAACAAGAGCTAGCTTCGCTCTCAAAGCCGTTTTTAGCATTTCTCAAAGCCGACACACATCAGCAATTTGACCGCTATTATGCCCGATATAAAATCCGAAGAAGAAAATTGAAAAGGTGGTACATATTTCTCGCAGAATTCGTCTTTATTAAAAAACTGAAAATAAAACTGAGGGAAAACATCCGCAAAAAGTTCGATGAATGAAAATTGTGCTTATACAACACAGAGCCTTTCTTGATGGCTCGGGAGGAACTGAAAAAATTTGCACTTTTTTAGCTAACCAATTTGCGGCTGCCGGACATAGTGTTACTATTGCAACCTATGACGCCAATACAAATGGTAAGCCTTTCTTCCCGTTAAATGAGAATATACAGGTTGACAATATTTATAGCACATCCATTATTCAAAAAGTCGCACAACCTATATACAATTACAAAGGCAACAATCCACTGCTTTGGATAAAACATAAATTGAAGAAAAAATATGCCAAGGCTTATAACTATTTTCTGTATAAAAAAGTAAAAGGGCCAGATGGTTTGTATACTTATAATCTTTTGCAACGTGCCAAAGCCTGGAATCGTTATCTGCAACAGCTGCATCCGGATGTAATTATTACCATGTCTATCGAAACGCTGCTGGAAATTACCTATCAGCAGCATTATGATGCCGTTATCATCAACTCTACCAATGGTAGGCCCGATTATGATTATACAGACTTATTGTGGTATCGAAGTCGGCAAGAGAAGCAGCTTCTAAAAGAAGCTTATAAGCATCTTTCTGCTATACAAGTATTGTTTGATAGCTATAAACAGTTTATACCTGATTCCTTTACGGGAAAAAGTTATGTCATACCCAATCCCGCACCTCAAATTCCTGACGAACACATCGTCCATCATACGAAAACTAAAGAGCGTTATAAAATTATTCAAATAGGCTCTTTAGTAACAGATTGCAAACAGCAACATCTCTCTATAGAGGTATTTTCAAAAATTGCGCATAAATATCCTCACTGGGACCTTTACTTTTGGGGACAGGGGCCCGATTATACATCTTTGAAAGAAAAGATTGCTGCTTTAGAGATGGAAGACCGGATTCATCTTATGGGGCTCACAGATGATCCTCTCTATGAATTATCTAACTCCGATATTTTTTTATTCCCCAGTAAATATGAGGGACTCCCATTAGCATTGCTGGAAGCCATGTCTGCAGGACTCCCTTCATTAGGATTTGCTTCCTGCTCAGGTGTGAACGAATTGATCCAGCACGGTGAAAACGGTTTCTTGGCTAATGATATCATTGAAATGCAACAATATCTTGAACTATTAATAAATGATGCTCAGCTACGCGAACGTATGGGCTTTAATGCACACAACAAAATGAAAAGTTTCAGTGCCGACATCATTAGCAATAAATGGAAGACTTTGCTTGATGAGGTTACGGGTAGATAAAGTGTCTGTAGTAAATGTTTTTTATAAAAAAAGATCCAAACTTATCGAAGTTTCTTTTTTGAATAAAGGCCGATGATCTCCATAGAAATTCACTTACTGCCGCCATTTCTCCAGTTGCTTTAGGGTAGCTGTTAAATCCTTGTGTAAAGGAGCTTCCAAGGTTATAGCCTTCCCCTGCAAATCTTCTATTGTAAGCTGATAGGCGTGTAGCGCCAATCTATTTAGCAAGGGCTTTTCTTCCAATGCATCCTTGCTCAGTTTAAACCTGTTTTTGATGGAGGAAAGTAAGATAGGTTGTCCGTCTCCGTAAATTTTATCTACAGCCAACGGATGCCCCAATTCTTTGGCGTGCACCCGAATCTGATGTGTACGCCCCGTGTGTATCTGAAACCAAACCCAGCTATATTGTTTAAAATCTTTCAGCACTTTATAATCGGTACGTGCAGGTTTGCCCCGACGATGTACCATCATAGTGCCCCGTTTGCTCGTGTTTTCGGCAATGGGAACATCAACAACGCCATCTGTTTTTGCCAAAGAGCCCAGGAGCAGTCCCAGATAAATTTTTATGGTTTTACGATTTTCAAATTGCAGGCTGAAGTGTCTATGTGCCGCAGCATTTTTAGCAAAAATTATCAAACCACTAGTATCTCTGTCAAGACGATGCACGATATAAACTTCAGGATATCGTTGTTGCAGTATATCCTTAAGGCTCTGTTCTTTTGCTTCCCTGTCGGGAATGGAAAGCATGCCCGAAGGTTTATTGAGCGCTATCAGGTCCTCGTTTTCGAATATGATTAAATCCTGCAGTTTGTTCTTCAATTGAGTAACTTTTTTACAGTCTATACAAGGTTGCTACCAACCATCAGGGTAGAAAATATCCCGTATGCTTGCGGTAAAACAAGGGTATATACGCAGGTTTAGCCAGCTTTATTCTGTTCCAGCTGAATGGTCTGAAATTTTTTATAAAATTCTCTTGCAAAATTTTTGATATCGTTTACCTGCTCTGTATACTTTGTTGCCCTTCCGTAGGTATCAGCCATCGTCATAAAGGTCTGATAAAAAAAGTTAGCCATTTCATCCACCATCATATCCTTGGTCCATAAATCGATACGTAATGCGGCTTTATCAGCACCATCCCAGAAAGAAACCATCATTGCCTTTGCTTTTTGAGGTCTGCTGGCCGTACTTTCAGTAGCACTCCACTCAATTGCATCAGGAATGCGGTTCTCGTCCATTTTCACATCAATGGTTATCGTAGACTTCATTATTTCAAAATTTAATGTGCAAAAGTAAGTATTTATCCTTGCCGCTATGTATTTGTTAGCACTTGTTTTAGTGCCTTTATAAAGCTTTCCTCACCATATGAACTCTTGCGTCCGGCAATACGTTTTGCTAAACTTTGTCGGTAGGTTTCTCCTTTGTACATCAGCATCAGCATATCACCGATAGCATCATGGTTTGAGTCTAAAGGATACACCACTATATCGCCGTACATATCTTTTAAGGCTTGTGTAGGAAGGGCTATTGCAGGGGTGTTTACCTGAAAAGCTTCTTCTACAACCACCGGAAATTTTTCTTCTTTGTCCACACTCACAAGTGCATAAGCAGCGGCTATTTTTTCATATAGTTGTTCATCATCTGTTATTACCACATCGGCTCGGTATTTATAGGTGGAGATCAGCTCCAGAGCCATATTCATAATGGTTTCGTCTCCGAAACGCACCACAATCATGAGTTTCCAGCTGCTTTGCTGCATCTTCTTCAATCGGGAAAAGGACTTTAGTAACAGTATTAGCTTTTCTTTACTCCAATCAAAATCGGTGGCTATAAAAAACTCAAGTCCTTCGGTAAATTGTTCTTTTATATGTTGTTGCTGCACATCATCAGGCAATATTTCGGGGCCGGTTACAAAACCTTCGGCCAGAAATATTCTTGATGCCAAAGTCGGCAGTTGTGTTGAAAATTCGGTTTTTAAGGATACGGTCGTCAATCCTATGGCCTCGGCCCGAGACCAATCTTTTTCCTGAATCTTAGGGTTGTGTGTCGATATCAGCAGCACCTGCTTTAATGGTATAGAGGTCTTCAATGTACGGGTAAAACTGATAAAAACAGAAGCATTTTGTGCGCGTAACCACTTATCATTCTTCATTTTAAGAAAAAGCCCCTGGATGGGAGGAAAGGTTGTGGTGGTTACGTTTTTCAAACTATTTAAACCATAATCTTCATTATTGGGGGCAATAAATTTTTCTGTTGGCAAAGCTTTTGCCAATGCACCGAAAAGTGTTTTTTCTAAATATCTTTGATATGCATCGCCCTTATGATACTGGACGTCTAAAATAATAGCCATTAGTAATAAATAAGATGATTTTCCTCTATCTTTGCCCAACAACTGCAAAGGTATAGTACTACACAAGATTTAGTTGCAGATACATTTTTTGCTTCATCCAAAATTTTTTATGGAATATAATACAACGAGAAATCCCCTGGCTATGCGCGAGTATGGCAGGCATGTTCAAAAAATGGTAGAGCACATCCTGACCATTGAAGACCCCGAAAGAAGACAAAAAAACGCAGAAGCCGTAATAGAATTGATGGGATTTTTAAATCCGCACCTGAAAAATGTTGAAGATTTCAAGCACAAGCTTTGGGATCATCTGTTTTTAATATCGGATTTTAAACTGGACGTAAAATCGCCTTATCCCATTCCTACACGAGAAACGCTAAGAGCAAAACCTAAGCCACTTCCTTACCCTAAACGTTCATCCAAATTCTCGCATTTAGGTAAAAATCTGGAAGATGTGATTAATAAAGCGCTGGAAGAACAAGATCCGGAAAAAAGACAGGGTTTTGCTAATACCATCGCTTACTACATGAAATTGGCCTATAATAACTGGCACAAGGAGATAGTGCATGACGATGCTATTCAAGCCGAATTAAGCAGTATTACCAGAGGTAAGTTAGAGTTTACCAATACTCCGTATGTAAAATCATTCCGTCAGCAGGAAGCTAGCAACAAAAACAACAACTTTGGTAAAAAAACCAAGTTTCAGCAACAACAACGTAATGGCAATGGCAACCGTCGCAACGGCAATAACGGTAACAACGGAAACAACGGCAATTACAAGAAGAAAAGATTTTAACTTAATATAGATAAAGTTTGTAAGCAAAAACGCCTACTTTATAATTTATGATAAAGCAGGCGTTTTTTTTATTTACTAAAAGAAATGTCACTTTCTCAACAAAGCACCAATCGTCTATTTCAGCTCGTAGCGTTCATTCTTTTCATACAACCATAGTAAAAACATTAAACAGATCGCATGGACCAGTTGGGCCTGAATAGCCCCCCAGTTTTCAATCATGCTACTACCGAAAATCAACGTAGTGATTAAAATAATGGAAGCTGCAATGGTATATCGGGGTTTATAGCCTAATATTACCAATACCCCCAGCAACGCTTCTGCAAACGGCAATATATAACTATACGGTATGAGTAATATTGAGGGTATTCCTGATGGCTCCATTTCCTGCACCATCCAATTGCTGAATGCCTGAAGTTTAGGAATTCGTACCAGCCCATGTCCTAAAAATGACATGGCGATGGGCAATCTAATTATAAAGAAAAACTGTTTACTGAGTGCCATACTTTCTTTTTTGTAAATATAAGAAGTTGTGATGCTCATGTATTTTCCCCTTCAAAATAAAAAACGGCTATGCAGTTTATGCATAGCCGTATTATCTTAAAATTAATACGATCTTACTTTTGAGGTTGCTCAGCAGCTGGAGGTGTATGTGGCTGAGGCATAGTGGTTTCTTCGTGATGTTTATCGTAAGTATTACGAAGATTTTTGTAAGAGTTACCGTCGGATAGAAACGCAATAATAAACCATATAAACAACAACAACGGAACCACTATAGTAAGTATGAAATTACGTATCTCATCGCCTAGGTGCATAAATACGGCTACAATGTAATACGCTTTAGCCAGCGTAAGGATACATACCACTCCTTTCAAAAATAAAATAAATGCAGGGCTAGGTGTGCCGTTTAAAAACAGTTTATATATCAGCAATCCTATCAGCAACTCTACCACAGTTACAATAGAAAGAATGATAGTAGTTCTTTTTACGCGGCGGTAAAAACTTTTATCATCGTGATGTTGATGAAAAGTTACTTCAGGATATGCTGCTGAAGGAGAAATATCTTTAGTAGGATCGTAATGTTGACTCATAATGCTGTTTTATATTACTCGGATCACAAAATTTTTATCATTCAGATTAGCTTGTTAAGCCCTATTAAATCAGGTAGAAGCATAAGAACACGAATACCCACACTAGGTCTACGAAGTGCCAGTATAATCCGGCTTTTTCAATCATCAGGTAGTGTCCTTTTCTTTCAAACACATTTGCTCTAGTCATCAGCAGCATAATAATATTGATAATTACACCACTGAATACGTGGAACCCGTGGAAGCCGGTAATCTCGTAGAAGAAACCACCAAAAGCTACAGGGCCGGGTTTACGCACGTGGAAATCGGAGCTACTGCTGAGCAATTGAATCAGTTGCTCTTTAGGCGCCTTCATTAGTTCGGCATGTGTTTGAGTAGATAAATGATGTTCTTCTACCAGCTTGGCAAGAACATGTGTATCGGTATTCTGCAAAGCAGCTACAACTTCCTGACCGGCAACCAGCTCACCCCAAGGGTTGCGCTTGGTAGTTTGCCCAATCAGCTCAATTTTACCATCAATCAATGTAGCATGCTCTCCTGTGATAAGGTGATGCCACTCCCATGCCTGACAGCTGAGGAACGCTAAACCACCTATGATAGTCCAAATCAACCATTTTTCAACTCCTTTTTTATCCCTGTTGTGTCCGGCGTGTACAGCCAATACCATGGTAACCGAACTGATAATAAGGATAAAAGTCATCACACTCACAAATGCCAGAGGCAGGTTTGCGTGGCCGGCTCCAGGGAAAGCGTTGAATACAACGTTAGGATCGGGCCAGTAATTATGGCTGAATCTGATGGTACCATATGATATAAGGAACGCGCCAAAAGTGAAAGCATCGCTCATTAAAAAATACCACATCATCACCTTTCCGTACTCTATATTAAACGGGCTTTTACCGCCGCTCCACCATTTAGTACGATGTGTGTTTACTGTTGCTTCGTGTGCCATTCCTTAATAAAGTTTTATCCAACAATTATAAAAAAGATTAATAAATATAACCACAATATATCTACAAAGTGCCAATACATGGCCATTACTTCCGATGGTATAGGACTATATACTTTTATTTTACCAATAAAAGATCTGATAACCATTACAGCCATTGCTACTACCCCACCCAGTACGTGTAGAGCGTGCAATCCGGCAATAACATAGAAGAACTGTCCTGCACCGGAAGATCCTCTAAATCGAACATTCTGTTCCCATAGCTCGGTGAATCCGATAATCTGGCAGATAACGAAGCCAATTCCCAATACAAAGGTGATGGTCAGTAAGGTGCGGTACTTACTCATGTCCCGATCCTTGAAGGCCCTTACAGCCATTTGCACGGTAAGGCTACTTGCCAATATTACCACAGTAGAGATCCAAAAAACTCGAGGTAACTCAATGGTTCTCCACCCGGTGAGATTGCTCTTTACAATGAACGCACTGGTAAGACCGGCGAACATCATAATGATGCTTGCCATTGCAACCCATAAAGTAAATTTATGGGGGTGCAATTTCTTATGCTGTTCGTTGCTCATTGTAGTTTGTAACATTCTTTATTTCCTCTTTACGTTGTAGGATGTATGCTCCTTCTAAGCTTTTGCCAATAATAATGCTAAGAGTATTACTGGTAGATATAGGTAGCTACCAAACATCACTTTCCGTGCACTCGCTACATCCATTTTGTTATATAATATCACACTACGCACGATCATAAATATATTGGCGAGTATGACGAATATCAATGCGGTAATTCCTTTAGTCCCTGCAGTAGTACTAATGCCTGTAAAAAAGGGAGCTAATGTTACCGGCACCATTAGTAAAGTATATACCAATGTTTGTAATGCCGTGAATTTTGTGGGCCCCTTGTCACTGGGCAACAGTTTAAATCCAACCCTACTATAATCCTGATGTGCCACCCAAGCTATTGCCCAAAAATGAGGGAACTGCCAGAAAAACTGGATACCAAACATGATAATTCCCCCTAACCAGGCAATCTCCTGTCCGGGAAGAAATCCAGCTACCCATCCAATAAGACATGGTAAAGCCCCCGGCACAGCACCTATCAATACGGCTACAGAATTTATCTTCTTTAGCGGAGTATATACAAAAGCGTATAAAAACAAGCTGAACGCAGCCAACAATGCCGCCGTCCAGTTAAAGTAATACCCCAGAATAAACACACCTAAAGCTCCAGTAAGTACTGCAAATCCCAAACCTTGCTCAGGCGTAATACGCCCGCTAGCAATGGGTCTTTTGGCAGTTCTTTTCATCAGCGCATCGGTATCCTTCTCCACAACCATATTGATGGTATTCGCGCTGCCTGTAACCAGCATACCACCTGCAAAGAACAAAATAATCCGCCACCAATCAATCAACACCCCGGGTACCAGCAGATAACTAATTACACTGCTGAAAACCACCATTATACTTAAAGAGGGCTTAATAAGTAATATATAATCTTTTAAGCCTGCTCTTGATTGTTCCAATTTATTATTTATTAATGGTTCGTAATTATAGCCTATTCCGAAACAAACTGGCTGTTTCGTTTTATGGACAATTCATTGCTATTAATGCGAACTTTCTTTTTCTCCTATAGGCTCTGTTTGAGGAATAAAATCTCTTCCGTCTTTACCGTAATCGTAAGCCCAACGATGCACTTCAGGAATTTCGCCTTCCCAGTTGCCATGGCCAGGACGAATAGGAGTGGTCCATTCCAGTGTTGTAGCACCCCATGGGTTTTGAGATCTTACTCTTCTGCCCTTATATATTGAATAGAAGAAGTTGAACACAAACAGAAGCTGTATAGCAAATACCAATACGGTCACTACGGTAATCATAGCATCCAAGCTATCGAATTGGCTAAAGCTTACCCAGCTACTCTTATCCAAGTATCTTCTTGGCATACCGGCTAAACCTTGATAGTGCATCGGCCAGAAAATCAGGTAAGCACCAACCAGTGTTACCCAAAAGTGAATATAACCTAAAGTGTTATTCATGTAACGGCCGAACATTTTCGGGAACCAGTGATAAATACCTGCAAACATTCCAAAGAATGCCGATACCCCCATCACAATGTGGAAGTGTGCAATTACGAACATGGTATCGTGCAGGTGGATATCGATGGTTGAGTTTCCTAAGAATATACCGGTTAGACCTCCAGAGATAAACAGGCTCACAAAACCTATTGAAAACAACATAGCAGGAGTGAAGCGAATGTTACCACGCCATAATGTTGTCAGCCAGTTAAACACTTTGATAGCTGAAGGTACCGCGATAAGCAGTGTCAGCAATACAAACACCGATCCAAGGAAAGGATTCAAACCGGTTACGAACATGTGGTGTGCCCATACTAAGAATGCCAATACACAGATACCAAACATAGAGAACACCATCGCCATATAACCGAAGATTGGTTTGCGCGCGTTGATAGACATTACCTCTGATACCAATCCCATGGTAGGCAGAATGATAATGTATACCTCGGGGTGACCTAAGAACCAGAACAAGTGCTGGAACAGGATAGCGCTACCTCCTTCATTAGGTAAGGCTTGTCCGGCGATGAAGATATCGCTCAGATAGAAGCTGGTACCCAGATGACGGTCAAACAGTAGCAATACCACACCAGACAACAACACAGGGAAAGATAATACACCCAGTATTGCAGTGAACAATAGCGACCAAATTGTCAGTGGCAAACGGGTCATTGACATACCCTTGGTACGCATGTTCAAAATGGTTGCAATGTAGTTAAGACCACCAAACAGCTGAGATATGATAAACAGGGCCATACCGGCAATCCAATAGTCCATACCGGCTTTGGATCCCTCAGATGCCTGTCCTAACGCACTCAAAGGAGGATAAATAGTCCAACCACCGGAAGCAGGGCCAGTTTCGATGAATAAAGAAGCCAGCATTACCACGCTTCCTGCAAAGAAGAACCAGTAAGAGAGCATGTTCATTATGGGCGAAGCCATATCACGTGCTCCTATTTGCAGAGGAATGAGTAAGTTGGCAAAAGTTCCACTCAATCCGGCAGTAAGTACAAAGAACACCAGCACGGTACCGTGCATCGTAGTTAATGCATAATAGAATTCAGGTTTAATGCGTCCACCCTCAGCCCATTTTCCAAAGAAGGTTTCCAGAATGGGAAATGTCTGATCCGGAAAACCCAATTGTAACCTGAATAACACCGAAAACAGCCCGCCAATGATTGCCCATATAATACCAGTAACCAAAAATTGCTTAGCAATCATTTTATGGTCCTGGCTAAAGATATACTTTGTAATAAAAGTTTCTTTATGATGTGCATGCACATGGTGATCAGCCGCGTGATGGCCGATGCTCGCTGTTTCCTGGTAGGTATGTAATGTATCGCTCATAACAATATCTTGATTTCGGATATTAAAGGTATAACTAAATTATTTGTTCTCGTCTGCAATGCTAGCTACTGCTACAGCCGCTGTGCTATCTGCCGCAGGCTCTTGCTTATCCAACACGGCTATCTGATACTGAGGCTTTTGAGTAGCCATCCACTGATCATATTCTTCTTGAGTTTCTACAATAATTTCTCCGCGCATTGCAGTGTGACCCGCACCGCACATTTGATCACAGGCAATTTCAAACACAAAATTTTCATTACCTGTTTCTTCTATCATTTGTTTAGTGGTTTTCAACGGAGTAAACCACAGTGTAGTAGGCGTACCTGGTACAGCATCCATTTTCAAACGGAAGTGCGGCAAACCTACACTATGTATTACGTCTTTCGAGCCAATGACCAGCTTTACGGGTTTACCTACAACTAAGTGCAGCGGACCACCCGAAACAATGTCGTCGTGAGTAGCTACATCATCCCAGATTAAACCCAAAGAGTTGTCCTGACTCTCATCAATATATTTGTAGTTTTTCTTACCCAATACGCCATCTTTTCCGGGATAGCGGAACTCCCATTTAAACTGACTACCGGTAATTTCCACAGTAGCAGCATTTTCAGGAGCCGGACCTGTAATCTGGAACCAATATACCAGACCAAATGCAATTAATATGGTGAGCACAATCGCCGGCACTACGGTCCACAACATTTCCAGCTTATTGTTATGCGGGAAGAAGTAAGGTTTTCTATTTTCTCTCTCTTGATATCTGAAAGAATACCAGAATAACAGAATTTGAGTAACAAAGAATACCAGACCAGTAGCAATTAAAGTGTAAGTAAGCATTTTGTCCACTTTAATTCCATGGTCAGACGCCGCCGTTCCTAGTTTCAGGATTTTGTCGCCCAGCGTATGATGCGCCCAATACACACCAAACAGACCTACAAACAGGAAGATCAATAACAGTACCGCATTGATGCGATTGCTTTGCTTCCTTGTTTTTTCCTCACCCTGAATTATCGATACAAACTCAGTCGCCCTCGCAATCTGAACGGTGATAATAAACCCTAATACTAAAATCACTACTAATAAAAAGGTATGCATACTATGTGTTGTTCTGTTATTATCTAAATATTTTTATTACTCAAACACTCAAAATTTTAAGCACCAATTATGTATGGTGGATAACGCTTTCCTTGATGAAAGGATGGTTTTTCACCTCTAACGGATACTTGCTTAAAGTGCGACCTACTACCAGCATAATCAATCCCACAAAGAACAGCGCAATACCCATATCGTAAACAATTGCAGGTACTTTGTCCGGAGATACTGCAGGGAATACCATTTGATAGAAGTCTAACCAATGGCCAAACAGAATAATCACGGCTACAAAAGTCACAATTGTATAGTTACGCTTGGAGTCGCGGCTCATTAAAATCAGAATAGGAGCCACAAAGTTAATAATGAGCATTGTCCAGAAGATACCGGCATAATGACCAGGTCTTTCTTCATTGCCAATTCTGTTTATAAAGTAAATGGTTTCCTCTGGCTGGTTACTATACCAAATGAGCATGAATTGAGAGAACCATAAATACGTCCAGAAAATAGAGAATGCAAACATGAATTTTCCTAAATCATGCAGGTGCTCTTTGGTTACTGTAGCCAACAAACCATTGTTTTTAAGGAACACTACATAGAGCGTCAACAGAGCCATGCCTGCTACAAAAGTACTGGCGAAAGTATACCAGCTGTACATTGTACTGAACCAGTGTGCATCAATACTCATCAGCCACAACCAAGGTAATGAAGACATAATGGTTAAGGCAAACACCACAATATACAATGCAGCCACTACAGTGTTATCCCAAATGAACTTCTTTTTCTCTTCTAAAGTTCTGGGCGGATTCGTATCCAGACTGCGAGAGCGCTGACGCATTTTCCAACCCAAGAAAGACCAGAAGATTACGGTAAATAAGGTTATGACAGTATAGAAGGTCTTATTCAAGAATCCTTTCTTAAAATTAAGTATCTCGTCATGTTTTACATGCTCTGTATCGGTCCAGTGATAAATTACATGGTTGTCGCCGAATACAATAGAAAGTAATATTACTGCAGCAATTACACCAATCACCGGTACGGCGGACGATACAGCTTCAGTAACTCTAGAAAATGCAAGCTGCCAAGACCCCCACGCCAACGTAGTGGCACACATAAAGAACATCGCGGCATTTACTACCAGCAGGAAGTAAACACTATTCTGCAATAAGCTGGCCCAGAAGCGTGCATGATTTCTGTGCGCTTCTTCTTCACTAGCTGCAGCACCATGCGTAGAAATATATAATGCGATAGCTGTAATCAATCCTACTGCTATTAACGCATACGCAATAGTGTTATATTTTTTTGTAGGTATAAACTTTTCTACTGTTGACATCCCTATTCTATATTAAATAAGTTCAAATAATTATTTCGATTCAGTACTCTCGGTCGAAGCGTTGGCTGGTGCTGACGCTGCTGTTTTAGATTTGATATATGATACAATTTCCCAGCGTTGCTTAGGCGTCAATTGAGAAGCATAGCTACCCATTTGCCCTTTACCATATGTAATGGAGAAATACATGGTGCCGGGAGCCATAGCTACCATTTCCGGATCTTTAAAGTTTTTCGGAGCAGCTGTGTAAGGTCCTTCTCCTCCGTTAAACAGCGGACCATTACCGTCCAGATCTGCACCATGGCAAATTCCACAGTGGATGAGGTAAAGCCGCTCAGCTTCTTTCAGGTCAATCTTGGCACCTGCAGTATCCAGAGGATTCTTCAGGTAAGCTGACTGTGCATAACCTGCCGAATCGTTTTTCAGATTAAAGTAAAAAGCAACATCATCATTTCTGGATATGGTTCCAGGTACAGGCTTTCCATCATAGTGCGCGCCCGATTCTTTTAATCTTTCGCCTGCAGGGGCATATGTTTCATATGCCACACTATAGAACATGTCGGGCATATACGCATACCCGGGGTCCTTACCTGCGCCACAACCTGCAGCCATCGCGCCAAGCATCACAACTGCTATGTAAAAGAATTTGTTCATATTAATTATTCGATTCTTGAAACTTAATTTTTTTATTACCTCCATTAACTTTCAGCTGTCTTATACTTGTGGCACTTTTTTACCAAAACGCACGGTTTCTCTATCGTAGCGACCAATCCACCAATCAGCTTCGCGATGCTGCACCTCTACGTCCTGTGCTCCTACACTTTGTAAAAAAGCAATGGCTTCAGCTTCATTGGTTTTATCAGTACACTCAATTGCCATGGTGAAAGTATCATCTGTGCTACGCGGATTAAAATGATCTTTCTTCACAAAAGGAGCCAACTGACACAACCAACAGAAGGTAAGTACCATGCCCACCGCTGCAAATAATACGGTTAACTCAAACGTAATTGGAATCCACGCCGGCAACGAGAAGTGAGGCTTACCACCAAAGTTGAGGGGCCAATCACGTGTCAGCATCCAGGTAATAAATCCCAGAGCAGTGGAAGTACCGGTAATACCATAAATAAACCCGGCAATGTGAAGGTCGGTATCCTTCAGTCCCATCGCTTTGTCCAGTCCGTGAACAGGGAAGGGGGTATACACATCGTGTATTTTATATCCCGCACGACGCACTTTGGTCACAGCGGGGAACAACACCGCTTCGTCGTAAAAATTACCTACAACAAATTTTTTAACGTTCATATATTATTTGTTACTGGTTTGGGGTTACCGGATATTGATTCAATACCGTTTTCCAATCCTTTGTCTAATTGATAACCTTTCAAAAATCTATCCTAACTTTTTCATCGTTTTATGCACGCCTCACAATTCCAGCAGGAACTATTAATGATGATGTGCATGCTCCTTCACGAATTCGTCATATTCTTGACCTTCTTCTTTATCCATTTGCGCTTTGTAGCTATCACCGCTGCGTTTCAGAATGCTCTTAATTTCTGCAATGGCAATAACCGGGAAGAATTTGGCAAATAAGAAGTAGCAAGTAAAGAACAGACCGAATGTACCCAAGTAGAAGCCGATTTCCCAAATAGTAGGAGTATAGTAAGTACTCCAAGAACTTGGTAAGAAATCGCGATAAATAGAGGTAACGATAATCACAAATCTTTCGAACCACATACCAATATTTACCAGAATACTCATGAAGAAGGTCACCAGCAGATTACGTCTCATTTTACGGAACCAGAAAATCTGTGGCGAAATCACGTTACAACCCATCATGAGCCAGTAGCTCCAGCCGTAAGGGCTGCTCAGGTTCACACGGTTTTCTCTAAATACAAACCACTCGTATGGAGAAGCACTATACCATGCAATGAATAGCTCGGTTAGGTAAGCGATACCCACAATCGAACCTGTCAACACGATAATCTTGTTCATTACATCGATGTGCTCTATTGTAATGTATTCTTCCAGATTCAGTACTTTACGGGTAATGAGCAGCAGGGTCTGTACCATTGCGAAACCACTGAATACCGCACCCGCAACGAAGTAAGGAGGGAAGATAGTTGTGTGCCAACCCGGAATTACCGAAGTTGCGAAGTCGAACGATACGATAGTGTGTACTGAAAGTACTAGTGGCGTAGACAAACCTGCCAATACCAATGACAGCGCTTCGTGTCTTTGCCAGTGCTTAGTACTACCGGTCCATCCAAAGGATGCCAGACCGTAGAAGAACTTTCTCCATTTCAATTTGGCACGGTCGCGGAGCGTTGCCATATCGGGCAATAAACCGGAGTACCAGAATAACAGTGATACGGTAAAGTATGTAGAAATTGCAAATACGTCCCAAAGCAACGGAGAGTTGAAGTTTACCCACAGCGGACCGCGAGTGTTAGGGTAAGGTAATACGAAGAACGCGTTCCACACACGACCCATGTGCCATATAGGAAACTGTCCCGCACACATTACCGCAAAGATGGTCATCGCTTCTGCGGCACGGTTTACACCGGTACGCCAGCCTTGGCGGAAAAGCAATAGGATGGCCGAAATCAGGGTACCTGCGTGACCAATACCTACCCACCACACGAAGTTGGTAATGTCCCATCCCCAACCAATTGTTTTGTTAAGGTTCCACTGGCCGATACCATATACGACATCCATATAAATCGATACCACACCGAAGCCTAATAATCCCAGGGAGATGATAAAACCAATCCACCAGAGCTTACTGGGTTTGGCTTCTACGGGACGGCAGATATCTTCCGTTACATCATGGTAGGTCTTATTTCCTTCCACCAATGGCGCCCTTGCCTGCGATTCGTATCTGAGTAATGACATAATACTTTATAAAATTCTAATTCTCAATATTTATTTTATCGTCTTGCTAGGTCTTTCGACCATCTCCCGCTATTCCAAAAACCTTCGGAGACACTGCGGATATTAATGGTGTGCTCCTTCGGCTGCAGCTTCATGTTTTTCTGAAGCATGGCCGGCTTCTTTATGATCGCTGTCACCGTGATGATCGTCGCTCGCTATAATCTCGTCTGTGTTTCTGATTTTCGCTAAGTAGTTCACGTTAGGCAGCACGTGCAATTGCTCCAGTACATAGAAGGTGCGCAGCGGATTGTTTTCACGCTCTTTGCTGATAGCACTTTCTGGATCGTTTACATTTCCGAACACAATTGCATTAGCAGGACAAGCTGTTGCACAAGCAATTTTCACGTGTTTATCGCTCAGCGGCTCACCGTTCTTCTTGGCATCCAGTTTGCCGTGTTGTAAACGCTGAATACAGAATGAGCATTTTTCCATCACACCTCTTGAACGCACTGTTACATCAGGGTTCAGCACCATGCGAGTAAGCTCATCATTCATGTAGAATACAGCCGGATCGAACTTACCTACCAGCTTCTGATCTTGGTTATTCGGGAAGCTGTCTGCTCCGGTATAGTCTAACCAGTTGAAGCGACGTACCTTGAATGGACAGTTGTTGGCACAGTATCTAGTACCGATACAACGGTTGTAAGCCATTTGGTTCAGCCCTTCGTTACTGTGGTTAGTTGCAGCTACCGGACATACGTTCTCACAAGGAGCGTTGTCGCAGTGCTGACACATTACCGGCTGGAATACCACGCCTTTCAGTTCGTTAGGATCGTTTTCGTCAGACACATAGTAGCGGTCGATGCGCAGCCAGTGCATATCGTGATAACGTAGCACTTCGCTCTTACCTACCACAGGTACGTTATTTTCTGCATGACAGGCTATAACGCAGGCACCACACCCGATACAAGCGTTCATATCGATGCTCATACCCCACTTGATGCCTTCTGCACGATGCTCTTTATAAAGTGTACCTGCTTTTACGAAGTCTTCGCGGGTAGCGCCTTTTTTGCCTGTAAATGTTTCGTACAGTTTATCTGCGTGATCTTTGAACTGATTTTTATCTTTCAGGAAGGTGGCCATTGTGGTTTCTCTTACCACTTCCACACGACCTTCGTAACTGTTGTGAATTTGAGTTTGAGCCAGCTTATATTTCTTTCCTGTATTGGTAAGCTCGGCATTGATGGCAAAATGATTAACGGTAGTACCGTTGAAGGATGCTAACGGATATACATCCACACCCAGTTTGCCGTCTTCTTTATTCTCATCTACATAAGTAGCACCTAAGGTAGTAGTACGGCCGTAACCTAATGCTACTGCAATAGTATCGGCATCCATACCAGGAACTACGATGATGGGCAACTCCAGTTCTTTTCCGCCAACTTTTACATTAATAATCGGTTTGTGCGGATAGTATTCGTAGTCGTTGCTCTTATAGTCGATCTTGAGCTCATCTGCGATAGCTACAGAAATCATAGCGTAGTTGTCCCAAGTAATCTTGGTAATAGGATCGGGCAACTCCTGTAGCCATGGGTTGGCCGGATGCGTACCGGCACCTATCGCATTGCTTTGATATAATACAACTTCTTTTTGAGTGGATTTAGGTGCGGCGTTGATAGCAGCCACTGCAGCTTCAAGACCACTAGCGCTGTAAGAGCCGGCGGATGCACCGGTAGACTCGGTTTGCCATACACCATCCTGCAGACATTTGATATATGCAGTTTCTCCTCCTAAACGACTAATCCAATAATTTCTGAAGTAATCTGCATATGTTTCGGATTTTCCGGCCCATACTAACAGGCTTTCCTGCCATTGTCTGGTTTTGAACAGAGGAGCAATGGTAGGCTGCATGAATCCAATTTTACCGGGAGCAGCTTCACCGTCACCCCAACTTTCCAGATAATGATGGGTCGGCACTAAGTAGTCGCAGTATGCAGAAGTTTCGTCTTGTTTTTCGTTAAAGGAAATTTTCAGTTTTACTTTAGCCAGCGCTTTTTTCACGCGCTCCTGATCGGGCCATGTATATACAGGGTTGGCACCATAAATGAGCAGCGTACCCACTGCACCATTTTCCATTTCGGTGAGCAGATCAGCAAAGTCTTTATCGATACCTTTACGATAGTTTACGGGAGCTGACCAGTCGATAGTAGTGCCGTAAGCTCCAATGGCTGCGTTGATGGCATTTACTACCACCTGAACGTTTACATCATTGCTGCCGCAAACCACAAGGCTTTGGCCTTTATTATTCAGAAGGTCTTTTGCAACCTTTTCAATTCCTGCTTTCAGTTTCGGGTTAGCAATGGTAGGAGCACTTATTCCTGGAACGCCTACCGCTGCCGCTAAGGCTAAAGCTACCAAACCGGTTTCGGACTGACGGTGGTTGAATCTTTCGTCAGCATTAGCACCGGTAAGGCTTAAGAAGCTTTCGAACTGGTAGTGCTTACTCATTTGCGGATTGTTCTCATCGATTTTACGATTCTGAACATATCCCTGCTGAAAGTCTACGGGGCTCAGCCATGTACCTAGGAAATCTGCACCCAGGCTTAC
This sequence comes from Chitinophagaceae bacterium C216, assembly GCA_028485475.2. GTDB lineage: Bacteria > Bacteroidota > Bacteroidia > Chitinophagales > Chitinophagaceae > Niabella > Niabella composti. Next base: position 730,623 of record CP144143.1, on the reverse strand, counting down.
TACTACTTTGGATGCATTTTCAAATCGGTAAGAAGGAATAGCTCTCTTGCCGAAGCTGATTTCGTTAGCCAGCAGTAATGCTGAGTAAGACACTGCGTCGTACTGAATATGTTTAAAGTTCGGGTAAGCGGCTTTGAAATCATCGATTACCTTGAGGGCAGAAGGAGAGTTGATGGTGCTGGTGAGCAATACCACTTGTCCTCCTGCGGCCTTAATAGCCTCGATAATATTTTTATCTAATGCCTCAAAAGTGGGCACTTCGTTTAATTTATCACCTACGCGATGCTTAGGGTGCGTGATTCTGTATTTATCGTACAGGTCCAGCACCGAAGCCTGAATACGAGGAGTGGTACTACCTTTTGTGAAAGAAAGGTCATTGCCTTCTATCAAAATAGGTCTTCCATCCCGTACACGAGCTAATACAGGCACTACATCACCATCTTGTACAAATGTTGTTGCGTAGTACTGCGCCTCGCCCGGCACAATATTTTCGGGCTTGAAAGCGTAAGGAATGGCTTCGCGCACTTTTGTTTTACAGCTGGCCGCGAGCGTAGCAGCCGCAGTGCTAAAACCAAGGTACTTCAAAAAATCCCTACGTGGGGTCTTTGCATCTAATAAACCCTTACTATCAAAATCTTCGAAGGGAAGTTCATCGCGAAATTCATCACGTACCCTCTTCTGAAAATTTTCAGGGTCATTGATTTCTCCGAAACCTTGCCAGTACTTATTACTCATATTACCCTAATCCCTTAAGGGACTTTTAAACTCCAGGTTTGCATTTTTTAGGCAGCGCCTGGAGATAGTTAAAAAATAATTCTGTTTTATACTGTTTATATATATTGTATCACCCTCCGCTTCATTACACCGAAGCGGCCGGAATTAATAGTGACATTTCTGACATTCAAGACCACCGATATCTTTCACTGTTACACTATCCATTTTTCCGGCTTTGATATCGTTGTGGAATCTTTCGTAAATGCTATAAAACTGATTGCCTGTTGCAGAGTCAACGTTGAAGTTCACTTTTGTTTCTCTGTGACAGTTCACACACCAACCCATGCTCAGCTCAGAGAACTGTGCCACTTCATCCATAGCGGTAATTTCGCCATGACAGGTCTGACACTGTACGTTTCCAACTCTCACGTGCTGGCTGTGATTGAAATAAACGTGATCGGGTAAGTTGTGAATTTTTACCCAAGGAATAGGCTTAGCTTTTGAAGGATCCCAGTCGTTAGGATTATTAGGATCGAAACCTGCGTATTCGTACAGTTTCTGAATTTCACGGGTACCATCCACCACATTTCCGTGTCTGTCCTTCAGCTCAGGACCGGTATACTTCTGAATGGTTTTATGACAGTTCATACACACATTTACAGAAGGTATAGCTGCGGTTTTGCTTTCCCAGGCATTACCATGACAGTATAAACAGTTGATCTGATTGATACCTGCGTGAACTTTGTGAGAATAGAAAATAGGTTGCTTAGGCTGATAATCAATTTGTCTATTAACATTGATCATGGCCTTGGTGATGTAATAACCACCGATGATAAACAATACGATAGCTACAATAGCAATGTAAGTCTTATTGCGATATATCGGAAGTGAAGGAGCTGATTTTACACCTTCTGCTTCACGGGCAGCTTTTTGCAGGTTGTAGTTTACATATATTAATACTAATGCAACGAGGGCTAGTATCAGCGATACAACGCCATACATCAGGTCGTTTTGGGTAGAAACGCCGGAGCCTGCAGCCGCACCAGCACCTCCATCTTTAGGAGTATCTAATTTCCCAGAGGCTTTTGCATCAACATACGCCAAAATGCTTTCTATCTGATCATCAGTAAGATCCGGGAAGGTAGTCATAACAGTCGGGCTGAACTTAGACGCCTCAACCGCTTTTGGATAACCAGATGCGATCAGCTTTTGGTTATTTCTAATCCACTCGAACAATTTTCCTCTGTCTTCCCAACGGTCTTGTACCCCAGCCAGTGCCGGTCCGGTACTGTTAGACTTCATATCACCTGAGTGACAGCTCTGACACTTGCTTATATACAAAGTCTTACCCTCCTGAATATCGCCACCCTGTCCAAAAACCGGGGCCACGGACACTAAAAGCGCTATTACAAGTGAGGTTAGTTGGTTAAATAAACACTTATTATTATTCATAAAACACATAAAATCTAAAATGTGGAAAAAACCTCTGATTGACTGCAAAAATAAGGCTCCACGTTAACATTCCAGCAACAATTTGAAAATTTTTTAAACCCGCATCCAGACTGCATTTCAGCGAATTTTGAGGCTTTTTTTAAAAAATTGAAAAATGAATTGTCATTTAAAAGTCATCTATTTTTGCCACCAAAAGATGTGAATATCTCTTTTTAGATGTCTTGATATTGTCGTATTTTACAATATATTAACAGTTTTTAACGATTTTCCTCGAACGAAAAAACTTTAGAAAAAACAGTTATTTATTTTTTACCTGAATTTCAATAAATAATTCGCAAATCTTAAATGGATTTTTCAAAAACCCACTTGCTATCGGCCACAAATAGCCACTTTTGCCATTTTTGGGCATTTTCATAAAAATTTGGGGAAAGAAATCATGGTTTTCGGCAGAATATCTATATATATGCATTCATTTTGCAATTTATGAGTAAGAAACTAGCCATTTTCGCCAGCGGGGCAGGCAGTAATGCCCAAAAAATCATCGATTATTTCAAAAACAGCTCTACCGCAGCGGTCACATTAATATTGTGTAATAAACCGGGTGCAGGTGTTTTATCGATAGCCGAAAGGGAGGGGATTGAACATGTATTGATTGAAAAAGCGCAATATAAAATCGACGGCTATGCCTCTTTTTTAAAGGAAAAAGGGATAGATTTTGTAATTCTTGCCGGTTTCTTGTGGAAAATTCCACAAGCCCTTATCGATGCGTATCCTAATCGCATTGTAAATATTCACCCTGCTTTGCTACCCAAATACGGAGGAAAAGGCATGTATGGTGTCCATGTACACGAAGCTGTAATCAAGAATAAAGAAAAAGAAAGCGGTATAACCATACATTATGTAGATGAGCATTACGATCATGGAGACGTTATTTTTCAGGCTAAATGTACGGTAGCGCCTGATGATACACCCGAAACACTGGCTCAAAAAATTCACCAACTCGAACACGCTCATTTTCCACGCGTAATAGAATCGTTAATTACGAAATAAAGACCGAACTTTCATCAGTTTTTTACCAAACTATTTGCAATTTCTTTGTTTGTTTTGACATCTTATTGGTGCTCTTGAAAAGATTTGCATACATATTATTCCTACTGATGGGGTTGGGCCTAGATGCAGATGCCCAAATTGTCATCCGAGGTACCGTGTATGATAGTACGGGAATGTACCCGGTGCAGTCGGTATCGGTATTAGCTACCAGTGGAGTGGGAACTATTACCGATGCCAATGGGGATTATGAAATAAAGGTATCCGAAAACGACTCCATCTGGTTTAGCTATCTGAATAAACCCACACGTAAGTTTCCCGTAAGAACCATTAGCACCCCATATGCATTTGATATATCACTTCAAACCTTTGTTACGCTGTTGCCTACTGTAAAAACTCGCAATAGATATTATAGACAGGACTCGATTCAAAATCGGCAAGATTATGCCAAAATATTTAATTACGAAAAACCAGGGCTTCGGGTAAGCTCGTTGAACGACGGATCCGTAGGTTTCGATCTGGATGCCCTTATCAGTTCTTTTCAGTTTAAGAAAAACCGGCGTATGCAGGCATTCAGGGACCGGTTGATAACACAAGAGCAAGAAGCTTTCATCAGACACCGGTTTAACAAAGCCCTTATCAGGAGAATTACACAGGCTACAGACGACAGTGTGATTACGGCATTTATAGAAATGTATTTTCCATCCTATCTGTTTACTTCTACAGCAAGCGATTATACATTCCACAAGTACATCAAGGATTCTTACAACCGCTTTCTTCAGGGATTACTGCCGCCGCTGCTCTGGCGAGAAGGTGCTACTTCGGAAGAAGATTTGATCCTTTACAGAAAGGAGGATTAATTGCAGAAACCCGCGATTCTTTTTAAATTGCAGGTATGCGCTACATCAAAATCACCCTCCTGTTCGTTATTACTTCACTTACAACTTACGCTCAAACCTTCTGCGATGTTCTTATCAAAAACGGAAAAATCATCGATGGTACCGGCAACAATTGGTTTTACGGCGACGTTGCTATCAAAGATGGTAAAATACTAGACGTAGGAAGAAGTCTTCAATATATCACAGACAAAACCATCGATGCTTCAGGACTGATTGTAGCACCAGGCTTTATTGATGTGCATACGCATATCGAAGGTGATGATGCCAAAAACCCCACGGCCGACAACTTTATTTATGATGGAGTAACCACTGTAATAGCCGGCAACTGCGGTTCCTCCAACGTGCAGGTAGGAAAGTACTTAAACTGGGTAGATTCTTTTAAGCTATCCATAAATGTGGCCACACTTATTGGACATAATGATGTGCGTAGAGCGGTGATGGGTAGAGCCAATCGAGATGCCACACCCGAAGAGCTGAAAAAAATGGAAGCACTCGTAGAAAAAGCTATGCAAGAAGGCGCAGTAGGCCTGTCTACCGGGCTCATCTATATCCCCGGTACGTATGCTAAAACCTCCGAGATCCTGGCATTGGCCAAAGTAGCGGCAAAATACAACGGCATATATGCATCGCATATACGTAACGAAGGCGACAGAGTGGTGGATGCCATCAACGAAGCGCTACATATAGGACGCGAAGCGAAAATACCGGTACAGATCTCTCACTTTAAACTTAGTGGACAGCAAAATTGGGGGCGTAGCAAGGAAACAATACCGTTGGTAACAAAGGCGCGCAGCGAAGGTATTGAGGTTACCATAGACCAGTATCCTTATACTGCCAGTAGCACTTCCATTAGCACTTTGCTACCCGGTGCCCTACTTGCCGATGGGCAGGACAGCATAAGAGCTCGCTTACAAAGACCCGAAGTAAGAAAGCATGCCACTGAAGTAATGCTGAAAAATCTTAAAAAAAGAAAACTGAAACACTTCAGCTATGCCGTAATTGCCTATTACAAGAATGACACTACTTATAATGGCAAAAGCATAGAAGAAATCAATCGTATGATAGGGCGCAAGCATAAGGCCAAAGAAGAAGCTCAAACCATTATGGATATTGCAATGAATGGTGGTGCCAGTGCCGTATTTCATGGCATGAGTGAAGAGGATGTAAAACGCATCATGCAATACCCCTTTAACATGTTTGCTAGCGATGCCTCTATACGTTTGTTTAATGTAGGCATGCCACACCCCCGCGGTTATGGCACTAATGCACGTGTGCTGGGCAAGTATGTAAGAGAAGAAAAGGTGCTCACGCTGGAAGAAGCCATTCGCCGTATGACATCGCTTCCGGCACAAAAGTTTCAGTTAAATGATCGTGGCCTTATCCGAAAAGGAATGGCTGCCGATATTGTCATTTTTGATGAAAAAACGGTTACGGATAAAGCTACTTTTCAACAACCGCATCAATATTCCAAAGGCTTCCACTATGTGTTGGTTAACGGTGTGATTACGTTGGAAAACGAAAAACACACTGGAGTCCGCGCCGGTAAAGCATTGTACGGACCGGGAAAGAACCCTGTTTGGTGAGAAATGAAACAGATTGTATAGGTACATTATTAATTGCTGCCTAGCACAAGATTGCGACAATAGAGACCTTTTATTTATGATCGTTATCCACCAACGCGTTTAAAAAAATCCCCAAATAATAAAAAAGAACTTCTATTACTATTCTCAGTAAAATGTTCTCAATGATTTTAAGATTAACGTTTTGAAATAAGTCTTAGATCTCCAATAATTCGGTGGGTAAGTGAAAGTAGTAATGATTATTCGCAATGCATCCTAGTCGCGAATGTTGCTGCTTTGAAACGACAGATACGCGCTACCCAACTCAGCAGCCTCCAGAAAACAGCTCAATAAGCATTGCTCTCAATGGAGAAGTTTCCTTTTTGGATATCCAGCTGGGTGCAATCACCCATACAATTGTTGCAGCAAATGTTACGAAAGCGTGCAACATCAATACTATCTTTTAAGGTTTCATCAATAACTTTCGAAGAGAGTTTACTCACATGAGCTGCAGTGATTCATAATACATACACCTAGCCGATCCAGGATTGGCAAGGACGACTATTCCCTCTAGTTTCTGAAAAAACGCAATGAAATACTTGATGGCTTAAGCCATTCGAGAGGCTTCATGGGTAAATGAAAGCAAACTGTTAGCAAATGTAGAAGGCCTTACAATAATCTGATTTTAAAAAACTGGTCAGCGAGAATTAAGGCTGAGCTGACAAACATGACAATTAAGGTGTTCGCGAGCTGGAATTTCCAGCTTAGATGATATTGCTTCGATATTCTCCGAACCATTAAAAATAAAAGCACACAAACAATTATCGGCAATGTGAAGGTGCCCCATCCCAGATAAGCGCTGATACGCCCCTCATCATTAGGGTTGATACCATTCATCAGTCCTGCTAGGAAACGCATGTAGCATGCTGTGAAAAGCAACAAGTATCCATACTTATCCCATTTTTTGTTTTTGAGCAATAGGAAAACAATCCATCCCTGAAGCAGCGTAACAGCGGGACCTGTAGCAGAGATAATGACTCTATGTAAGTCGTTCGGCTTATTATCGCCTAAGGTCGAGCTCGCATTTAGATACATCGCTGTGTCATATCCCAAAAGCTCGCTTGTAAGCCAGTGTGCAAACTCATGAAATGTCCAGGTAAAGATTACAACAATAATTCCGATCAGAATATATTTTAACGTGATTCGAGTGTCGTTCATTCGGCTTCTTATTTTATTGTTATTACATGCCAGGGGTACGGCATGGCCAAAGCGGGAGGGGTATTTCTTCCGAAAGAACGTCTGCCGAATCCTAATTTTTATCGAAAACAGGGAAAAGCCGGATATAAAATTTGCTTAAATGAGAGGGTTGGATAGTGAGATAAAAAATAGATGATACCGATTATTTCATTTGCCAAAACCCATATTGCCCACAAGCATACACGGTGTGCGTAATTATATTGTTAGATTATTTCCCACGCTTCTATGCCGCCCTTGACAACTTTAAACATAGGATGGGGGTCGATTTTACTTATTGCTTTTACGAGATCAGATCTTTGAGGATCACGCACATTAAGTTTTCGGAGTAAGTGCTCTTTTTCATATTGCAATTGCCCGCTGGTTACTTTCATTAAAGAAGATGAAAAATTCCAGTCAATCTTTTCTTTGTCAAATGTATACCCTCTACGCGTTGCCTCCTCATATACGGTTGCCAAATATTGGTTTATTCTATCTAATGGATGGTCAGATTGTTTAAATCTGATAAGTTGAGGGTGGTTTCGGTATCCTTTGGTTCGGCCTTCAAGAACGTGCTTGGCAAGAATCGTTTCCCGCCATAATGCCACAAGCCCTTTTGTATCTAAATATTTTGGATGAACCGACCAGATTCGCATATCTTTTTATGTCTTTCATTATTGAAAATGTAGATTGATAAGACGAGGGAGGAAAAATAGATATATATCAGCATATTTATTATGACAAGCTTTGTGATACAAGTATATTATTGAATTGCACTTTTTCCTATTATTAATTTTAATTGATTAAAGGTTTCTGTATCATTTATATTTTGCCAATATTTTTCAAAAGCTGGTTGAAAACGGTCAAAGAGACCTTTTCGTTCTTTATATATTATTAATCTTTCTTTGTCGCAAATTCCGAACATTGAAGACTTCATCATTCTTGCATAAGATAATGCTTGATTATAGGATTTTGTTCTTTCAATATTCGAACTTATATCAAATTTCGCTTCTATAATCAGAGGAGCGTTCTGAAAATATAATTCCCCTTTAGGAAGAAATACAAAATCGGGAATTGCTTTTAAGTTTCTTCCTACTTTTTGAGACAATTGTCTTGTCCAATCCCCTTCTGTATATCCTAATTTCGTTAGTAGTGGAATCAGTAGTTTTTCTTCCACATCTTTTTCGTTTTTAATATCACCTTCGATTTCCAAGTTGGGCTTGTACAATTGTGGCAAGAGAGAAATATCAAATCCCTTTTCAGATAATAATCGTTGAAGTTCTTTATAATCTTTGGCCGTAAATTTTACTCCATTTACTCCTTGAAAGTTTTTCCTTACAATTCCAAGCTGCGAAAAATATTGGTCTGCTTTTAGCTCGTTAAGTGTTATGGGAGAAATCAGAATTCCACTTGTAACTCTTGTTCTACTGTTATAATAATTGAATGGAGTATAAACTCCGTCCATATCTGATCGCCAAATGGATTGAATACAACTATACGGGGAAAGAACATACATTATAATAATGTCGCCCCGTTTAGTGTTCTCATTACAAGTCCAAATGGCTTTTGCATCTTTAATTGGATTTTTCAAGAAATTTTTATAATCTTCTTTACAAGCACCAGTTAGCCAAATGTTAGTTGGCTCGGGCATTTCATCTTTAGTTTGATTATCTTCTAATAGCATAAGTGCAAAATCATAAATACAAGCACATGTTTCTTCTGCTGTTAGATCATGCTGCTTTGAAAAAGCATAAATATTTTTCACCAGCTCTTTATAAAATAACAATCTTCCTCTTTTATCTGGTTTTGTGGGAAGTTCTGGCATTGAAATTTCCAATACATCAAGAATTCTCATGAACACATCAAATCGTTCTCGAAAAAGTATTGGAAAAAAAACATTTGGATATAAGTAAAATAAGGCCAGAGAAAGCTCTGGAAGAATGGAACAAAGAGACTTATAGTTTTGCTTATGTAGATATATTATTCTATCCTTTTCCTTATAAAGGCGTCTTTCTTCCTCATTTACCTCTACTTCTGAAAGTTCAATATTATCAATTAACCTTTCATAATAATCATCGATCCCTTCATTCTCTTTTAGCTGCAAGTTATCAGCCCAAATACACATTAGTATGATACAAAAATTATTAATGCAAGAGTTTAGCATCCTTTCTTTATTATACCCTCCAACTTGCTCACCTAAATATTCGACATAATTTTTAAAAACTTGCTCTGCCCAATTCAGCTCATCATCTTCTTCATGTACGGTAAATAGTTTAATCACACTCTTTCCTCTGTCTGAATTTTTGTATAAACTCCAAATGTTTTTGTTCATTATACGTAAATTTTTATTTACAGTTTTAACTATAGGAAAAATCTTTGTATAACATCATTCTCTACGAATTTAACAAATTATCATACATTTCAACTACAATTCTAGTTGAGTAAAAAGCTGATTGTATTACTCTTATCTAATTTTCCAAATTTTATTTTACTAGCGACAAAACCTTCACTATACAATTTATCTATTGCCGAAAAACGACAGAGATATGAAAGCTTTTGGTAAATGAAATACAAAAACTTCTACTGGATCTTTCAACATCAACTTTCCCCTACTACCACAAGGTAATAGCCATGCAAAGACATCAAAGATTTTCGCTATGTATTGGTTAAGGTATGGCGATTTCTCGAAAATGTAAACTCACAATAACGAGGGGACTTTAAAATAGGATAGCAATTAAGTGCTAGATGTATGATAAAAATTGCCTGGGTATAGGGAAGAATAGCCGGAAAGCAATGTAATTATTGAATGGCTATTCCACCGGAATGATGACGACCTCCGGTCGTACCACAAAAACCCGATCAAATAGCTTTCATAAAGTGTCTAAACATATTCTTCATCACCTATACCCATGAGCAACTACCGAACTCCATAGGCATTAATGGTTTGGTTAAAGTGAACAACAGATACGGGTTTCGAAAATCTCAACCCAGCATTTACAAACCTATCCTTAGAATAACAAAGCTTTTACTGTATAAAATTACAAATATTTTTTATTCTATAGACAACAATTCCTGCGTACCGGACTTAGAGCTGCTTTTTACCACCCCAAAACCCGGAACGAACCACTCGGTCATATCTACGTTTACTGGTATTGATATCCCCATGGTAATCACCATTTTAGCGTTGTAAGAAATTTTATATGCATCCCAAGATCCGGCCTTGGTAGTTACTCTTTCTTTATCTAAAACTTTTCTGTTGGTTACCTCCATGGACAATTTGGCACGCATGCCTTTTTGCATGGTTACATCCATATCAAACTTTCCGTCTGGTAGAGTTTGGCCAACTTTTATATCACCGGGATATTCGAGGTAGGAAATTTTTCCGTCTACATCAGCATCTTTAAACTGTTGCATTTGCGAGCTAGTAACCAATGTTTTCATATCCAACATCAGCACACCATTCTTACACTGCATATTTCCTTGCATAGCCACAATCGACTTTCCCTTTTTATCAAAGGCTTCGGATTTTATTTTAGAAGTAACAACACCGCCGCTATTACTTACATCCAACACCTTATAAACAAATCTTCCGTTTTCTTTTCCACTTTTGTCAAAAGAGCCCATGGTGATGGTTTTATTATTTTGCATATAATAATAACCGCATTGGGCATAAGCATTCACACCAATGTACAAAATTGCAAGCAGAAATATAAGTCTCATATCCTGAAGTTTTAAAGCTGCAAAATACATACAGCTTTACACTCCGGCAATCCCTCGAATAGGCGATAGACGCAGGCTTAGGCAAGTACGCCGTAAGCACCGCGCTGAAACTCTTTTATCGCTTCCACTATTTCATCCTGCGTGTTCATTACGAACGGACCGTAACTGGCAATGGGTTCTTCTATAGGGGTACCGCTCAATAATAAAACCACTGCATCGGTATCGGCTTTAATCTCTACTGATGTTCCGTCGTTATTAAACAAAACAAAATCGTGTTGATGTACTGGGCGATCATTTACTGTTACATTTCCCTCCACCACCAGTAGGGCGGTATTGTGCGTTGCAGGAATGGTAGCCGATACCTGTCCTTTTGCATGCAGCTTAATGTCAAAAAGGTTTACAGGTGTATAAGTAGTTGCCGCACCATTCTGACCGTTGAAGCTACCAGCAATTACATTTACTTCTCCACCATCATTGGGTAATAAAACTTTGGGAATGCGGTCTGCAGTCAAAGCCTGATAATGCGGATTTACCAACTTGTATGCTTTAGGTAGATTTACCCAAAGCTGAACCATCTCAAAAATGCCTCCCTCAGCCGCAAATTGTGCATCATGATACTCTTTATGCAGCAGGCCTGAGCCGGCAGTCATCCACTGCACATCACCCGGATGTATCACACCACTGTTGCCGGCACTGTCATGATGGGCCACACTGCCTTTATATGCTATAGTAACTGTTTCAAATCCTTTGTGAGGATGTGCATCCACGCCTCGGGGTGTATCTGTAGGCGAGAAATAATGCGCCGCGGCAAAATCCATCAGTAAAAATGGGCTCAACCTATGTTGCTCTATGCCTCCCCTGGGAATATAATTGTAAACTCTAAAACCATCTCCTACCATTCCGGCATGCCTGGGTCTTGAAACTACTTTTTCTATTGTCTTTTTCATCGTCTTAAGTTTTAAACAAAGCTACCCACATGCCTTACCCCCATACAATAATCTGGATTAAGCAAAAAGCTTAATCTAGATTAATGATTACAGCGAACAAAAAGCTCACAAGATTGTTTTAGGGCTATTTGCGCTTCATAGGCTGGCTAAGCATTTTGCTAAAAAACTCCGGTGTTACACCTATGTACGAAGCAATATATTTCTGCGGCATCGACTGAATAAGAGAAGGATATCTTTTGCAAAAATTACTGTAACGTTCTGCAGCGGTAAGACTGAGGGCATCGATGAGTCTTTGTTGAAAAGTAGCCAGTGCTCGTTCTGCTAGTATTCTAAAATAACGCTCCAAGGCAGGTATTTTCTCATACAGTTGTTCTTTGTCGTGTTGGCTGATCCATACTATTTCGCTATCCTCTATGGCTTCTACATTTAAGGTGGCGGGTTCGTCATAGAGGACGCTGCGCATATCACCAATCCACCATCCGGCCGGAGCAAACTGGATAATATGTTCATTACCGTTTTTATCAATAGCATAGCTGCGCAAACAACCACTGCTCACAAAAGACACCTGCTGCTGCATGTCTCCTTCCAAAAAAAGAAAATGCTTTTTTTTCACCTTCTTTTCTTTCAGAAAACTTTTCAAAACAGCAATGTCGTCTTCACTCAATGTTACGTGTTTTGAAATGCTTTGTATCAACAGATCATATGCCATAGTAATGATTTTATTAAGCTAGCATTAATAAGCCAGCAGTTCATCCATACATTTTTCAAGTCTTGCTACAGCCATAAAATTCTTTTCCAATGCTTTGTTAAACGGTACAGGTGTATCTAGCGAAGCACAACGCATTACCGGAGCATCCAACATATTAAAACAGTGTTCTCCAATCCAGGCGGCAATCTCCGCCCCGATGCCTCCCGTCAGTGTATCCTCATGCAAAATTAGTACGCGGCCTGTTCGAGCTGTCGTATTTCTGATGGCATCATAATCTAGGGGCAGCAAGCTTCTCAAATCCAATATCTCCACATCTACTTCGGGGTGTGCTTCGGCATATTGCTGCGCCCATATAACACCCATGCCGTAAGTAATAATGGAAACATCTTCTCCGGATTGCACCAAACGTGCTTTTCCGATTTCCACTTCATAGAAGGCGTTGGGCACCCGCTCGGTAAGACTGCGATAAAGGGCTTTGTGCTCAAAGAAAAGCACCGGATTGGGATCATTGATGGCTGCTATTAGTAATCCTTTAGCATCACGTGGAGAAGCGGGATACACTATTTTTAATCCGGGAACATGGGCAAACCAGGCCTCATTGCTCTGACTATGAAAAGGGCCAGCCCCCATACCGCCGCCAGTAGGCATGCGCACCACCACGTCGGCCGGTTGTCCCCATCGATAATGAATTTTTGCAAGATTATTTACAATTTGATTAAAGGCCATGGTTACAAAATCGGCAAATTGCATTTCCACTACCGACTTGTAGCCCTCCAAAGCCAATCCCAGTGCGGCTCCTACCACACCACTCTCGCAAATGGGTGTATTGCGAATTCTTTTTTTTCCAAAGATGTTCACTAGACCCTCAGTAACCTTAAAGGCTCCGCCATATTCTGCAATATCCTGACCCATGATGATGAGCTTTTCATGCTCTTTCATGGATTGAATAAGACCTTCCTTTATGGCATCTATAAAACGTTTTTCCGATGCATCATTTTCATCCACATTCAGTAATTCTTCACTTTGCTGATGTGGATAGTACACTTCATCCAGCTCAAGTTTTGTATCAATAACGAAGTAAGATTTTTCTTTTTCCGCTGCAGCCAGTTCTTCTTCTATCTGGGTTTTAATTTCATCCCGCACAGCCTGCAGACCTTCCTGCGTAATGATTTCCTGCTCTTGCAAATACTGTTCAAAATTGTTAACGGGGTCTTTTTGCTGCCACAGCTCAAATAAGGAAGATGGTACATAATGCGTGCCACTAGCTTCTTCATGGCCACGCATGCGAAAAGTCACACACTCTACCAGATAAGGTTTTTGGTAGGTGATACAATATTCCCTCACGCCTTTGATGGTATCGTATACTGCCAGAATATTGTTACCGTCGATTCGTACGCCCTCCATGCCATATCCTTTGGCCTTGTCTACCAAATGCACACAGCGGTACTGCTCATTCGTAGGAGTGCTTAAGGCATAGCCATTGTTTTCCACAAGAAAAATGACTGGCAGGTCCCACACTGCTGCAATATTGAGAGCTTCATGAAAATCGCCTTCGCTGGTTCCCCCTTCGCCCGTGAAAGCTAAAACAGCTTTGTTTTGTTCTGCCAGCTGATAAGCGAGCGCTACCCCATCCGCCACTGCTAGCTGAGGCCCCAGATGCGAAATCATGCCACAGATATAATGATCGCTGCTACCGAAATGAAAGCTACGTTCTCTTCCTTTACTGTACCCGTCCTGCTCGCCCTGCCACTGCTTAAAAAGCTTTCGTAAAGGCATTTGTCGGGTGGTAAATACACCCAGATTACGATGTAGTGGCATTATCCACTCATCCTGTTGCATAGCCATTGTTGCTCCCACAGCGATAGCCTCCTGACCGATACCACTAAACCATTTGCTTATTTTTCCTTGACGTAGCAAAATGAGCATTTTTTCTTCTATAAGGCGGGGGTATAACAGACTTCGATGCAACTGCAGCAACTGCGCATTGGACAAGTCTTTTCGGTCGAAAAACATATTACAAACGTAAGTTTTTTTATCGATAGCAAATATTAGCATTTTGAACACTTACCTGATGTGAACCTTCACACCCCAAGACTTTTCGATAGTGTGCCCATACGGCTATCTCTGTTCCTCTAAGTAAAATATTTTTTAATACAGAACCGAAAATATTATTGTAATTTGTGATACCTTATCATATGAAGAAGTTTATTATTGCATTCCTAAACCTAGCGAGTTCCATTGCAACATACGCACAATATCAAGCCGAACGATACGATACCAGTTATTATGTATCTTATCGAGATAAACTTACGCTGGGGCCATTATTGGCTAAAAAAAATACGGCGTTCAAAATGAATGCTAGTGAATCGAATGCATTAAGATACTTCTCTAACAATCCCTCTCGGATAGGATTATATGCCAATCACGATTTCTTAGCGCTATCTGGTACTATAGGTGTAGGTCGTCTGGACCCATCTAGTTCCAAAGACAAAGGAAAAACTAAGCAATTAAATCTTCAGCTCAGCTTCACAGGACGTAAGGTGCTAGCAGATATTTATATTCAGCGTTATAAAGGTTTATATGCCAATATCACCCATGCCGACATCGGCAACAGTGGGAAATATTATGTACGTCCTGATATCGCCACAAGCCTTTATGGAACCACAATTACTATTATTGACAATAACCGCAGATTTACCGCACAGGCTCCTTTCTTACTGGATTCGCGACAAAAGAAATCGGCCGGCTCGTTATTGTATGGAGGTGAAATTTATTATGGTAATGCTACTGGCGACAGCGCATTTATTCCTTCACAACAAGCAGAAGACTATCCTCACTCCGATATACACAAAATTCACTTTATCACAATAGGACCTGGCGTAGGCTATGGCTATACTTTCGTGACAAAGCAATACCTTTTTCTTACAGGTATGCTTTCTTTAAATGGAGATATTAGTTATATCACCGAACACAATCTCAACAATGAAAAGCACACGGGATGGAAATTCAATCCTAATTTAAAAATGAAAGCAGCCGCCGGCTATAACACAGAAAAATGGGGTATATCGCTATCGTACGTTTCCAATCGCATCTTCTTTACATCAAAAGAAATAGATGCGCGCTATCTGAATTATAACGATAATTACAAGCTGATGTATGTACGCAGAATCAATGCAGGCAAAACCATTCCTAAAATAACCGGTTTTGCCAAAAATATAATCAATAAAGTAGGCTTGGGTTTTCTGGTAAACTAGCTTATATCACTATCAATTCGTAAAAATCTTCCGGTATCAGATACTTTTCGGCGGTCTGCTGTAATGTTTTAGCAGAAATGGATTTGATATGGGAGATATATCTATTAAAGTAATCATTGTCCAGTTCATTCAATATAATATTTTTCCATCTTCCTATGATCTGAAACGGACCATCCAAATCGCCCAGAATAGTACCCATCATAAAGTTCTTTACAAGCATCAATTCCTCTTCGTCAATAGGCTCTTCCCTCAATCTATGCATTTCTTTATACACTTCCTCGATGGTGGCTTCGCTTACATCCCGACCGGCCTCGGTAGTAATCATCCAGCCATTCTCTTTTCTATTGCCCAGCAGATAGCTATGAATACCATAGGTATACCCTTTGTCTTCGCGAATATTCATCATCAATCTACTCCCGAAAAAGCCACCAAACAGTACATTTAATACCTGAGCATTTAAAAAATCAGGATGATGTCTGTTGCCGAAAGGGCGCGCCATACGTATAGATCCCTGGCTGCTGTTGGCATCATTTACTACGCGATGCTTTTTTTCCTGTGCTGGTGTTGCAGCATGCACTATGGTATTAGGGGTTGCGTTTTTAAAATCTCCAAAATACTGGTTCAGCACTGTTGAAAGATGAGGGGGCAGTTTTCCGGCAATAAAAATTTTAAAAGAACCTTCTTTATAATATTGATTGTAAAATGCAACTAAATCATCTCTGGTCAGTTTATCAAAATCCTCATGACGGCTGAAGCGACCATAGGGGTGCTCTCCTCCAAACAGATAAGCATCAATTAGCCTTCCTGCCACGAAACTGCTTTTTTTCAGATTAATGTCTAATTTTTGCTTCATGTTTTGAATGGCAATATCCATTTCTGTTTGCAGTAAGGCTGCTTCGGAAAGAATTTCGCGCACCACAGGTAAAAGCATCTCTGTATGTTTGGTAAGACAGTGCAGTGTAAGCGTAGCAAACTCCGCTCCGCAATGACGGTTTAAATAAGCACCGTAGTACTCAAAATGTTCGTTGATTTCAAGTGCCGATTGTTGATGCGTACCGTTTTTCAGCAAATAGTTGGTAACAGCTGCCACCAGATTTTTCTGCTCATACCAATTACCCGCGTCAAATACCCATTCGATTTGCAATACCTCCTCCGTACCTGCATCTATCGCATACACTTCCACACCATTATTTAAAATATACTTCTGATACGGCTGTAATTGCAGATTAAAATTAACCGGATGCACAATCGTGGGCGCTACAGATCTATTCAGCATGAGCAAATATTTATTTTCAAAAATTAGAAATATCGATAACAACTGTCATGAAAGAACCGCTTTTCAAGCTTTCTATCTATTTTTTGCCAGATAATAAAGCGTACTACTATTGGAGTCTCTGAAAACCTTATTGGCAGTTTCATGAATATCCGACACGGTTACGGAGGCATACTGTTGCAACTCCGTATTCATCATGTTGGCATCACCTAGTAGTTCGTAAAACGCTAGGCTGGAGGCACGATTTAACACACTCATATCTTCGAAAGCCAGCATGCTTTCTGTTTTGTTTTTTACTTTCTGTAATTCTTTATCGGATATGATCTGTTCCTTAAACTCCTTTAGAATGGCTTCAACAGCGGCTTCGGCGGCTTTAATGTCTACCCCTTTCACTAGCTTACCTTCGATACAAATGATGCCGGGGTCCAAACTCCCGAAATGGTAGCATTGTATGTTTACGAAAAGCTGCTGTTCTTTTACTAATTTTTGATAAAGCCTAGAAGACTCGCCTCCGCCCAAGATATCGGTGATTAGATCCGCCACATAATATTCTTTATTCAGACGCCCGCCAATATGCCAGCATTTATAAAAAGCATCTAGCGGTACATCGGCTGTTACTTCCAACCGACGGGCTTCGGTTTGTTCCGGCTCTTGCGGAAGTTGACGCACATATTTTTCTCCCGATTCAATATCACCAAACCATTTTTCCGCTAATCGTTTTACTTCCTCCACATCAATATTGCCTGCCACTACTAGAATAGCATTTACCGGACGATAATGCTTAAAGAAAAAAGCTTTTACATCGCTGAGCTGTGCCTGCTCAATATGAGCCAGCTCCTTGCCTATGGTCATCCAACGGTAAGGATGCTGTTTATAAGCCAACTCTCGCATTTTAAACCAGGCATCGCCATAAGGCTTATCTAGATAATGCTCTTTAAACTCTTCGCATACCACCTTCCGCTGTACTTCCAAGCTTTTTTCGCTGAAGGCTAGCGAAAGCATGCGGTCGCTTTCCAGCCAGAAAGCTGTTTCAAGATTTTCGGCCGGAAGCTGTATATAGTAATTAGTAAGATCGTTGGTTGTATAAGCATTGTTTTCTCCTCCGGCCATTTGCAAAGGCTCGTCGTACACCGGAATGTTTACCGAACCTCCGAACATTAGATGCTCAAACAAATGCGCAAAGCCCGTGCGCTGAGGATCCTCATCTCTAGCCCCCACATCGTACAACACGTTCATCACCGCCAGAGGGGTGGATTTGTCTACATGCGCTATCACACGCAAACCATTGCTTAAAACAAATTTTTCAAATTGAACCATGCAGCGAAAGTAGTTTTGATTTTTGAAACAGTCAAAACCCTCCTAAAGTTCATTCTAGCGGTGGGGTGGTATATAAATCGCTGCCCGATTTTATCCGAATTTTTTCTCTGAAAGTATTGGGAATGCTTTGATTGGAGATATATTTTCCATTCAGGATGTTGATAATTTTCATTTTTTTCATTTGTAATTCATTGTTCCTTCTAATAAGAATATTAATGATACCATAAGTGGATTGCAGCATCTGCTTCATTTCATTCAACGTCATCCCGAAACGATTATTCACGGCAATCACCTCATCCCCAGCCTTAAGACCTGCCCGATCCGCGGGCGAACCATTAGGTATATCACCGATTATAGGTCTACCGTCGATCAGATATAACTCCAAACCCGAATAAGCATAATCAAATGGATCTCGAAAAAACTTATTAGGGGTGATGTAAATCTCTTTTTTATTATAGTTTAGAATACAGTTAAATCTACGGAAGATATCGTTTCCAATTAAGCCACCATATGTGGGGTAGGAAGTGATATTGTGGGTATCATCGAAAATATTTAAGGGCACATATCGGAACTTATACGGACCAATTCTTAACTTTTTCATTACGCTGATATACATGTCTACCTTACCCCCAAGTCCCTCACCTTGTTTTAGGTACTTCCGTCTCTTCTTTTTAAGAAAGGCGCTATCTTCCATATATTTCTTGGAAAACAGTACGGTAAGGCCAGCCCCAATATCATACAGATAATAAAACTGACGTTTTACATGATCTTTAACCTGGGACTGTAAATAGGGAAGCGTATTTAATTGTGGTTGCAATAAATAGCCTCCACGTGGATATTTTATACTACCATTGGAACAAAATGTTATTTCTTGCTTTTCATAATCTATTTTTAGGATAAACCGGCTTAATACAGCATACCCAACAATGCCGTCAATTTTTTCCCCATACAATGCCGAAAGGATCTCATAATCCACTACATGAAAATTAAGACTGTCAATCTCTAGACCATTAACGGTTAGCTTTCTGTTCTTGAGCACGCCCACTTTTTGTACACCACCAACCCCTCGAACCAGACGCTCCGGAGCCGGTGGCTCTATACCCAACTCGCGTACAGTGGTAGAATCCAGCGATATACCACCACTTCCGGTATCCAATATAAACAACAGCGAGTCCTTTTTATCGTCTAACAGGGCTTTAAAACAAATGACACCTCCCGTAAATTGTATAAACTTAATAGTGGTGAGTTCCTGACTAGACGGCTCTTCGAAGGAATCCTGTGCGGCTACCCGGAAAAACAGTACAATCAAGGGCAAACTGGTAAAGAGTATTTTCATTAGGTAAAACAATCCGATTAAAATTACTTCTTTTTATAAAAGCGCCTATTCATTTATGATGAAAGGAATGCTAAAGGGCTCACTGTACCTGTTCAAACGAAGCAACTTACCCGTAAATCCTTAATACTCCGATTATTTACAATGATAAAAACAAATAAAGCGCTTCGATGGTTATTATTAACAATATTAAGAACGGAGCGGTGCCTTCCAGTGTTGCAAAATTATCTATATCGTTGATGTTGATGAGAATGAAATGCTTTATCATTCATTTCGTACCTTAGCCTATAATTTACTCCGCATATGGATTTAGAGGATCTTTATAAAAAAGCGTTGAATTTTGAGTTTCTAAGTGTAGAGGAAGGTGTATTCCTGTATCACAACGCCCCGCTGAGTGAGCTCATGTATGTAGCAGACGAGCTGCGTAAAATACAGGTACCCCATGGAAAAGTAACCTGGCAGATCGATCGTAACGTAAATACAACCAATGTTTGTATCGCCAACTGTAAGTTTTGCAATTTTTTTCGCATTCCCGGACATCCTGAGGCTTATATAACCGATATGGACACCTATCGCCAAAAGATCCGAGAAACCATCCAATACGGAGGCGATCAATTGCTACTGCAAGGAGGCCACCATCCCGAGTTAGGATTACAATTTTATGTAGATACGTTTCGTGCCATAAAGGCCGAATTCCCTGATATCCGCCTACACGCTTTAGGGCCACCCGAAATAGCACATATCACCAAACTGGAAAAGAGTACTCACCGTGAAGTGCTGATGGCTTTGAAAGAGGCCGGATTGGATTCTCTTCCCGGAGCGGGAGCGGAAATATTAGTAGATCGGGTACGTCGTCTTATCAGTAAGGGAAAATGTGGGGCGCAAGAATGGCTAGACATTATGCATGAAGCGCATAAGCTGGATATCACCACCTCTGCAACCATGATGTTCGGCCATGTAGAAACTATAGAAGAACGCTTTGAACATTTAGTGAAAATACGCGAAGTGCAAAGTCGCAAACCCGAAGGCACCAACGGATTTCTGGCTTTTATTGCCTGGACATTTCAGGATGTAGATACATTGTTGGCACGTATTAGAGGTGTACACAATCTTACCACTGCAGAGGAGTATGTGCGTATGGTAGCACTGTCACGCATTATGCTACCCAATATTAAAAATATACAGGCTAGCTGGCTAACCGTAGGAAAAGCTACAGCGCAGGTATGTCTCCATGCCGGAGCTAACGATTTCGGTAGCATTATGATTGAGGAGAATGTAGTAAGTGCTGCAGGTGCACCACACAGGTTTACCTATAAAACCATTCAAGAAGCTATTCGCGAAGCCGGCTTTGAACCACAATTACGCAATCAGTTGTACCAGTGGCGTGAAATTCCTGAAACCATACAGGAACAGGTAATCGATTATTAGCCAACACTGAGAAAAGATCAAAGATCATTATAAGTAAAAATATAAAGAATATGCGTATTGATTATGGAACTGTGGCTCCCGAGGGATATAAGACTTTATTGGCGATGTATGGCTATTTAAAGCACACAGCATTACCAGCATCTTTACTACATATTGTTTATTTAAGAGTATCGCAAATCAATGGTTGCCCTTATTGCATAGATTTACATTGGAAAGACGCCATCAACAGTGGGGAAGACGCACGTAAATTAAATGCGATAGTAAAATGGAAAGACATGCCTTTCTTTTCCGAAAAAGAAAAAGCAGCTCTAGCCCTGGCCGAAGCAATGACGATATTAAAAGATCAAGAAGTGCCGGAAGCTATTCTTAACGAAGCGCGTCAGCATTTTAATGAAAAGGACTTAGTAGACTTAAGCTTTGCTATAGCACACATGAATATGCTGAATCGTGTAGCAATAACTTTTCACAAAGTTCCCGAAAAATAATCCGACGGTATTTATTACTGTGGGGTTCAATAAATATTAAAGTAATAAACATTCTTATGGCTGATGCTATTAAAAAAGTGGTGGTTGTTGGCGGTGGTTTCGCCGGCGTTAATTTCATAAAGAAACTGGCCAAGAACCCTGCGTTCGATATTACGCTGGTGGATTTGAATAATTATAACTTCTTTCCACCTTTATTATATCAGGTGGCAACAGGTTTTCTGGAGCCCTCCAGTATCAGTTATCCGTTCCGGAAATTTCTGAGAAATAAATCCAATGTACATTTCCGGATGGGAGAGATGAAAAAAGTTCTTCCTGCTGAAAACAAAATTATTCTTTCGAATGGAGAGCTGGAATATGATATACTGGTAATAGCCACGGGTGCTGTTACCAATTTTTTTGGTATGGAGAACGTAAAGCGGTATGCCATTCCAATGAAAACATTGAGTGATGCGCTGGCTATGCGTAACCTACTACTCAACCGCTTAGAAGAAGCGTCCCGCACTACAGATATTGATTTAAAACGAAGATTGCTCACTACTGTGATAGCAGGCGCCGGACCTACAGGTGTAGAGGTGTCTGGTATGTTTGCCGAAATGCGGCAGACTATTATCCGTAAGGACTATCCCGAACTAGGTAAAGGGCTAAGCGAAATTATTTTGGTAGATGGTGGTCAAGCAGTACTGTCTCCCATGTCTGAATCTTCACAGAAATACTCCAAAGAATCTCTGGAAAAGCTGGGTGTGAAAGTAATGCTGAATACCAGAGTAAAGGATTTTGACGGAGAAGAAGTAACCCTCTCTGACGACACGGTTATCAAAACCAAAAATCTGATTTGGGCCGCAGGAGTTTCTGCCGTTGCTTACGAAGGTATCCCCGAAGAAAGCATTGGTCCCGGAAAACGAATGTTGGTGGATGAATACAATAAAATTTTAGGCACCGAGAATATTTATGCGATAGGAGACACCTGTCTTCAAACTTCAGATCCCAATTTTCCTAAAGGGCATCCGCAGGTAGCTCAAGTAGCCATACAACAGGGTAAATTATTGGCTAAAAATTTAACCAAACCCGCATCCGAAAGAACCCCGTTTAAATATAACGACAAAGGCTCTATGGCTATCATCGGCCGTAATAAAGCAGTTGCGGATATTCCTAAGCCAAAATTTCACTTCAACGGATTTTTGGCATGGGTAGTATGGCTATTCATACACGTAATGTCGCTGTTAACAGTAAAAAATCGGTTAAGAACTTTCACCAACTGGGTGATTGCTTATTTTAGCAAAGACCAATCGTTCCGTATGATTATTCGTCCCGAGGATAAAGAAAAAAATCTTTCAACCTAAACGACTTTTCTTCATATACATATTATGAGAAATGCTCCGATATTGACGGAGCATTTCTTTTTATCATAATAACAACTTTATAAACGCATATTGAAGGGATCGAAATAATGAATCTTTTCTTTTTTATACAAATCAAAATGTTGTTTTAATTTCCTAACAAATGCATCGTAGTCTTTCTTATCGGTCGGGGTCCAGGCCGCTTCTGATAAAGCTGCAATTCTCGGGAAAAGCATAAAATCCAAACGGTGCGTATCGGCAATGGTTTCAGTCCACAAGTTGGCCTGTATGCCCAATACTTGACGATAATTAGCGTCATTAATTACTGATAGATTGCGAGCGTTAAAATCATACACCCCTTTCAAGGAGCTATAAGCTTTACCCCATTTGCGCCCAATGGAATGCGTGCTATCTTGCACAAAATCGAAATATAAAGGAATGCGTGGACAAAGCACCGCACTATATCCTTTCCTCAATGCCGTATCCAGCTGGTAAAGTCTGTCGTGTCGCCACCAGAATACAATCGTTCTGTCTCGGGAAAAATTCATATTGGCTACTTCATCCCATGCCAACAGTTTTGCATTCATTTTAAAAACAGAGTCGGCCATTCGCTGCATGAAATATTGTTCCACCTCCAGCACATTGTTGAGCTTATTTTGGGCCATCAGCTTTTTTACTTCCGGATCAGACAGCCATTGTTGATTGCCAAAGCTTACTTCATCACCGCCCAAATGCAACATCCCTGAAGGGAATAAAGCATTTACCTCTCTCAGTATATCAGTGAGATAGGAATAAGTAGCCTCCTTACCGGGATGAAAAGTAAAATTGGGATATTTTTCACTACCTCCACCGCTAAACTCAGGATAGGCACGATTGGCAGCAGTGGCATGTCCGGGCATATCAATCTCGGGTATTACTGTAATATTTCTTTCAGCAGCATAACGAACGACTTCCGCAATTTGATCCTGTGTATAATATTGAGCCGGCGTATTGGGATCGGTGTGTGAACCTACGCCTCCTACCAGAGCCAATCGTGGATATTTTTTAATTTCTATACGCCAACCGGGCTCATCTGTGAGGTGCCAATGAAAACGGTTCAGCTTATACAAAGCCATCCAGTCTAAAATAGATTTTACCTTATTAATACCGAAAAAATGTCTTGACTCGTCCAACATGAGTCCGCGCCACGCATACAACGGAGCATCTTTAATATTCCATCCGGCTAAGACAATTTTTTGGTCTTTTTTACTACCTGAGGCTGCTAACTGTAACAAACTAGAAATTCCGTTAATTACTCCTGCGGTAGAATTTCCTGTAATAATTACTTTTTTATCTGTTACGGATAATAGATATCCTTCTTCGTTGGCCGTAGCATTATTACTTAAGCGCAATTCTACTACATCGGCAACAGGGGTAGTGGGCGTGGGGATTAACGGTATCGCAAACATATGCAGCATGCGAAACTGCAAATAGCCGGCAGCAGATCTTAGTTCCGGTTTTTCAATAAATAACTTAGTCTGTGAGCTAATGATGAAGCTATCTTTTGTTTTAACAGCTTCCAGTGGTTTTGGTATAATAGGGCATTGTTGTGCCGATATATTATTATAATACACTATCAGCAAACAAGCGAAAACGAAATGGAATATCGGTTTCAGCATATCGGTTCAATTATGAATAGATGTTTAGAAAACATTTCATTGGCAATACATCGTCAAAGTAAACGATTTTACTTGTAGGTATATGTAAAAATTGTTGCGCCCCATTGAAACATTTATTATTGCGCTTACCTCTCGGGCTTTACTATGTATGCTTTTTTGATGGAAATTATTTTGAAATTATAAGATCCTTTTATCAATGAAAATTTATTTTCTTTAAAGAGGGGCCAGTACTTTTATTAAAAAATTAATACTTTACCATTTTCAAAAGAATAAATATTTGTCAATTTTGAATAAGTGCAAATATCTACTGTTTTAAATAAGTTGAATAATAATTATGCAAATATTGATTGTTGAAGACGACAGAAGGATAAGTGATTTTTTAGTAAAAGGCCTTGAGGAGGTCGGTTATGTAATTACTTTATGCAAATCGGGCGAAGAAGTCCTTCAGCAATATCTTTCTCTGAGTTTCGATTTAATGATTATAGACGTAATGCTGCCCGGTATTGATGGTATTCAATTGGTACAAACTATACGGTATAAGAAAATTTTCACCCCAATTCTTATGCTGAGTGCATTGAATAGTGTGCTAGACAAAACCACCGCCTTAGATAGCGGTGCAGATGATTATATGACCAAACCTTTTCATTTTGATGAATTGCTTGCACGCATAAAAGCACTCACACGAAGAAATCAATACGATCAATTAGACACCTCAAAGCATATACAAGATTTTGGGCCTATTCAAATCGACACTCACCAATATAAGGTGCACTTAAATCAAAACCCAGTCGACTTGTCTCCCCGCGAATTCAAATTACTTAAATATTTATGCGATAATTACGGCAAAGTGGTTACTCGGCAGCAAATTCTAAATGCAGTATGGGGCATTCATTTTGAAAACCCTTCAAACGTTGTAGATGTTTACATTTCTTATCTGAGAAATAAACTCGAATCTAAGCAAAAATTTATCCACACGGTAAAAGGAATAGGCTATCTATTTAAGGTAGAATAATATGAAATTAAAACAACGGCTTTCCTTATATGCAGTTATCTTGTTCAGCATCCTTATTATCGGGGTATCGGCAATTATTTATTTTTCTTTTGCAGCCGTAATGGAACGTAAAGAAATGCAGGGATTGGAAAGCAAAACCTTATTGGCAGCTTTATACTATCTGGAAAAAGACGAATTATCTATTGGAGATCATGAAAACATCAAAAGTCAGCTTTTAAAAAAAATATCACGTAAAAACATTGCCATCTTTGATAGTCTATACCATCAGGTATATGGAGATATGTCTCCCACATCCGACATTCAACGACAGTTTATTGATCAGATCAGAGAGAATAATAGTGAACATTTTGCAACAAAAGATTTTTTTTATCACGGAATATATTATCAAGACAATCAGGGTAATTTCATAGTTATTGCTCGTGAGCCTAAAACAGAGTTTAAAACGCAGCTACAAAGTCTTTTCCATATTTTGTGGGTGGCTTCGGCTATTAGCATCCTTATTATTTTTTTCATCGCCAGATATTTGAGTAAATGGGCTTATGCCCCCATTATTAAAATCACTAAGCAGATTAAAAATCGTGATGCACAAAATTTTCATCAACCCATTAAAGTTGAAAAAACATATCAGGAGTTACAAGACCTAGTAGAAAACTACAACTACCTAGTCAACCGTATATCTGAAACTTTTTCCGTACAAAAGAATTTTATCGACTATGTTTCTCATGAATTAAAAACACCTATATCCGCTTTACTAGGAATACTAGAAGTAACTGGACAAAAAGCACGATCAGCACAGGAATATCAAATTGTATTACAAAAATCAAAACAATACGTACACGATCTCGAAGATGCATTAAACAATATGCTTCTTTTATCAGGTGCAAACCCTTCTTTTGAATTTACTACAACTCGCATAGACGAAATTATATGGAAGGTTATTGAAAACGCAGTTATACATCATCAAGCCAAGATTGAAGTGAATATGGCTGTCGAGGATCAATCGATGCTCGAATTGAAAGGAAATGCTAAACTTTTAGAAATTGCCTTAACAAATATTGTTGAAAACGCTATTAAATACTCTCACAATAAACCTATTCAATTTAAACTTTTGATAGTTGACCAAAAATTACATATTTATATCATCGATCGCGGAATAGGCATACCTGAAAAAGATTTGCCAAATATCACACGCAATTTTTATAGAGCAGCAAATGCCAAAAATCATAGAGGCAAAGGAATTGGCCTCTCATTAGCTAATATTATATTCTCACTACATCATATCGGGATGGCTATTCACAACGAGCCAGAAGGAGGTACTAGGGTTACATTAATTTTCTAACTAAATTCTAATCCGCTTTCAATATATTTTTAATGCAGCTCCAAAATTCCTTTAATCTACCATAGATAGTTTTGCAAAAAACTGTCTATGGCGCGTTTCGCTCTTTTGGTGATTAATATTATTTTATGCTACAAGGTACTATGGGCTCAAGAATATTCACTACGTGATCTACAAAACGCTTTAACCGAGCATAACTTACAAATACGCGAACAATCTTTAAACATTGAAAAAGCCGCTGCAGAATTACAACAAGCCAAGGCCCATGAGAATCCAACTTTATCCTTACAAGAGGTAAACTTTTGGAAAACTTTCGATATAGAATCTCAACGTAGACTATTTGGTAACTATGGGAAATATCAACAATTTGGTATTGAGCTAGAACAAAAAATAGAAACCGCAGCTAAACGCAAAAAGCGCATTCAGGTAAATACCCAAGCACTACAAACACAACACATACAAAAAGATGCTTTAACAGCTCAATTACAGTACGAACTTAGAGTTGCTTATTACACATACTACATCCTAACGAAAAAAGAAAAAGTAAATGCAAGTTTATTAAATGAAATTAGCCGTCTGGTAGAAAAATATCAAAGACAGTATAACAATCGAAATGTTCTGTTGCCAGAATTAATGCGTGCCCAAAATACTTTCTCACAGTTACAAAAAGAAGCATTTTCAGCGGAAGAGGAAAAAAAAGAACTGCTTAATGAATTAAAATATTTAACCGGATTAAACACTTTGTCAGAAAGCAACATTGTTTTTGATACTTTATCACTTAACTATACCTCACGTATCCCCTCCAACGTATTGGAATTGGCACTGCAAAATAATCACGTCTTAAAACATCAAACACAAATGCAACGACTTGCTGATGCTAACATTGCACTGGAAAAAGCAATGGCTGTACCCAGTGTAACACTTCTAGCAAATTATGACCGTGGAGGAAATATCATGAAAGATTTTGTGGGATTCGGCATTTCGATTGATCTACCCATTTTCCATCGCAACAAAGGCAACATATTAGCGGCCCAACACCAAAAAGCTATTGAGGAAAATAAATACCAGAGCATTGTAACGCAACTGGAACAGCAAATTAATAATTGCATTACACAAATAAAAAAATGGGAACAATATCTATCACAATACTCCAATAACTTTCTTAAAGACGATTATCAAAGTATACTAGCACAGTTCTGGCAACGCTTGCAACAAAAACAAATTACATTGACACAATATATCGATTACATAGAATCTCATCAATCAACAGCTATTGCTTATTGGGATGCCGCATTAACATACTTAAAATTGATTGAACAGTTACAACTTCTCGTAGGAAAACATTTTTAATATGAACAAATGGTATATCATAACAGGAATCATCTGCGGGATGATTATATGCTTCTCTTGTAAAGGAAAAGTATCTAAAATAGATGATTCTATCACTACTGTTTATTGCTTAACTGAAGAACTAAAGAAAACAACAGCAATTGCCCCTGTATCCATTCAGCCTGTACATGAACAAATAACTATGTCGGGCAAAATCGAATATAATGAAAACGACTTGCTGATATATCGATCATTACTAAAAGGAACTGTTGAGTCTGTAAACTTCGAACTAGGAGATTACGTTCATAAAGGTCAAGTGTTGGCAACCCTACATTCGGAAGAAGCTCAAGAGCTATTTCAGCAAAAAAGACTCTACGAAACGCAAGTCGAAATGCTAAAAAACGAACTGCAATTATCTAATGATCTTTTGAGAGATGGTTTATCTGTAAAAATCGATGTACTGAAAACAAAGCACGAACTCGAAATGGCAAAAATCTCGTTACAAAAGGTACAACAAACCTTGGCCATGTATCGAGTTAGAAAGGACGGATACTTTGATATTATATCTCCTCAAAATGGGTACATCATTCAGAAAACCATTAATCGAGGGCAAAATATTACACCTGAAAGCGAACCTCTTTTTTCGATTTCTAATTTAAAGCAAGTCTGGGTGATGGTAAATATTTATGCCAGCAATCTAAGAGAAATTAAAGTGGGAGATACAGTGAAAGTAAGAACCGTCGCATATCCTGACGAAATATACATTGGCAAAATCGATAAAATATATAATGTTTTTGATGATGACGAACATGTTTTGAAGGCCCGAGTAGTTCTTGACAATAAAAACCTACAACTCATGCCAGGGCTAAGCGCCGATATCATCGTGAATAAACGAACTGTTCTAGACAGTGCTTTAGCTATTCCTCAAAGTGCTGTTATCTTTTATAACGATAGGGAATATATAATCACCCATAAATCGGATTGTGATTTAAAAGTTCGCCATGTCCATAAAATAGCCAGCAATGATGAATATTATTATGTAAAGGAGGTGTTGGATCCCGACGAAAGAGTTGTAGTAACGAACGTTTTGTTGTTGTTTGAGGAGCTAAAAAATAAGGCATGAAAAAACTGGTACAACATATAGTCACTTTTTCACTGAGGCGAGCCTCATTAATCTTGTTCTTAACTTTTGCCTTATTATGCTATGGTATTTATTCCTTAAAGAATACTACCATTGAGGCATTCCCTGACGTGACCAATACACGTGTAAGAATCATTACACAATGGCCTGGTCGAAGTGCTGAGGAAGTTGAAAAATTGGTCACACTTCCAGTCACCAAGGAAATGAACACCATTCCCCAAAAAAAACAAATTCGCTCGGTATCTCTGTTTGGTTTATCCGTGGTGACAGTACAGTTTGCAGATACAGTTGATGATTTTTACGCCCAACAAAATGTTGCGAGCAAAATTGGAAAAGTAGAACTACCGGATGGTGCGTCTTTTAGCATAGAACCGCCTTCGGGAGCTACGGGCGAAATATTTCGATATATTATTAAAAGTAGTCTGCCTCTAAAAGAAACAACAACTCTTCAAAACTGGGTAATTGAAAGTGAGCTGTTGAGTGTACCGGGCGTAGCAGATGTTATTAGTTTTGGTGGAGAAGAAAAGATTTATGAAATACGTATCAATCCTACCGAATTAAAAAACTTTGATCTTTCTCCTTTAGATGTTTATGAAGCAGTATCTAAATCCAATATCAACGTAGGTGGAGATATTATTCAGCAGGGAGAACAAGCATATGTGGTTAGAGGTGTAGGACTTCTCGATAAATTAGAAGACATTAGAAATATTACTATAAAACTAAATGGCTCTACTCCCATTCTGATCAAAAATGTCGCCGATGTTGTAATGTCAAGTAAACCTCGTCTGGGACAAGCAGGGTTTAACGAAATGGACGATGTAGTAGAAGGCATTGTCGTTATGCTGCGAGGGGAAAACGCATCTGAAGTAATCAAACATCTAAAGGAGAAAGTCAATTTACTAAATGAACAGCTATTACCCGATGGTGTTAAAATCGTTCCCGTCATCGACCGTACCATCTTGGTATATAGCACCGTCAAAACAGTTTCGCGCAACTTAATCGAAGGCATTTTACTAGTAGCGTTAATTGTTGGTATCTTCCTTAATAATTGGAAATCCACTTTTATTGTTGCTTCTGTAATTCCTTTATCTTTTTTGTTTGCCATTATTATGCTGAAGTGGCAGGGCATGCCTGCCAATTTGATTTCCATGGGAGCTTTAGATTTTGGACTGCTATTAGAAGGAACTTTAGTAATGGTAGAAACAATTTTTGTTTCGCTTGCCGCCATGCAGCGAGCACTAGGTGCTGAGCGGTTTGCCAAAATGAGCAAGTCAGGTATCATTCGCAAACAAGCGAGCTCCGTAGCCTCATACATATCCTTTGCCTTATTGATTTTAATCGTTGCTTTATTACCTATTTTCTCCTTTCAAAAAGTAGAAGGCAAAATGTTCATTCCCTTAGCTTATACTTTGAGTTATGCCTTGTTAGGTTCTTTATTATTAAGCTTAACATACGTGCCCGCAATGTGTAAATATTTGTTCAATCAAAATATAGAAGAAAAAGAAAACATAATAACTCGGTTCTCTCATCAGCTTATTTATTCACTCCACCTACTTTCTTTTCGATATAAACGACTAACTCTTGGAGCTTTTTGTATATTGCTTCTTATATGTATTGTACGTTTTTTAAATTATGGTACCGAATTCTTGCCGCAACTTAATGAAGGTGCAATCTATATTAGAGCGACTTTACCTAATAGTATTAGCCTAACTACATCAACTCAGCTCACTAAAGAAATGAAAGAGCTAATGCTTGCCAATTGTGAAGAAATTGATTTCATTCTAACCCAAACCGGACGACCTAACGATGGAACTGATCCTACAGGCTTTTTTAATGTAGAGTTTCATGTCCAATTAAAAAACGAAAAATCATGGAAGCGTAAAATTACCAAAGCCGAAATTGTACAAGAACTAAGAGAACTATTATCTCAATACCCGGGAATCAATTTCGGCTTCAGCCAACCTATTCAAGATAATGTTGAAGAATATGTAGCGGGTGTAAAAAGCTCTTTGGTAGTCAAAATATTTGGAAACGATCTGGAAGAACTCGAAAACCAGGCGCATAAAGTAGCAAACATCATACGTACTGTAAATGGTATTACTGATGTAAACGTTTATAAAAACATAGGCCTGCCAGAATTGCGCATTCAACTACATGATTCTAAAATGGCAAAATATGGTATTCAGACGTCCGATGTGCAAGCAGTTATCGCTATGACTATTGGTGGTCAAGCTGCGAATAAATTTTATGAGGGGGATCGGCATTTTGATATCGTGTTACGCTTTCAAGAAGACTATCGCAATTCGCCAGAAAAAATTGGCAATATTCTCATTCGTACCTCCAATGGTAATAGTATTCCATTAAAGGAAATCGCTTCTATTGGTTATAAAACAGGACCTGCCTTTATTTATCGCGAAGGAAATAGTCGTTATAGTGCTGTAGGATTTAGCATTCAAGGACGAGATTTAGGTAGTACGATTGCTGAAGCCAAGGCTAAAGTTGAAAAAAGAATGGTATTACCTAAAAATCAACACATGGAATGGGCCGGAGAATTTGAAAGTAAAGAACGCGCCACCAAACAATTAATGACAGTTATTCCAATATCATTGATATTGATATTAATCTTATTATATAGCAACTTTGGAAACTTGCGCGACACGATTCTATCGTCAATAACATTGCCTTTTGCTTTTATAGGAGGTTTTCTGTCTATTTGGATCACACAAACCATTTTTGGTATATCTGCAGGTATCGGCCTAATTATATTGTTTGGAGTAAATACCATTAACGCGCTTATTTTGATCACTGTTATGAAAGAATACCTTAAGAAAAATTCCTTATTAGATGCTATTACTAAAGCCGTTCAGTCTAAAATTCGACCTGTATTAATGATAGCTCTAATGGGCTCAATGGGATTACTACCTGCAGCTATGTCAAACAGTATGGGATCTGAAATTCAAAAACCCTTAGCAATAATGATTGTTGGAGGGATGCTGATAAGTTTAGTATTATCGTTTACTGTCATCCCTATTTTGTTTTATTATACCTATCGAAAAATAACTTCTCCCAAATAAAAACACTTGGTTCTAATACCTTACAAATTTTAAAATAAATCAGGTATTCCAAGATTTTACACAGCATTCATTTTCATTAACGCATTTCTTTTTTACAACAAAGCCGCTTGATATAAGCGGCTTTTTAATTATATTTATGCAATCGAAAATTTCATAAAGACAATCTAGGTCTTTGTATAATATCTGCTCATATGAAAAGTTCGCGTCGTTCTTTCCTAAAAATATCGGGAGCATTAGCAGCCTTGGCTGCATTACCTTCTTCCGTAAAAGCTTTTTATAAGGATGTTAAGAACTTTATCATCCCTCCCAAACATACAACGCCAATAAGCATTACGGTTAATAAAAAAACATATAAAGTAACCGCAGATACTCGAACAACGCTGTTGGACCTCTTAAGAGAGCAGCTACATCTTACAGGAGCTAAAAAAGGCTGTGACCATGGACAATGCGGAGCCTGTACAGTTCATATCAAAGGCAAACATGTTTTAAGTTGTCTCACACTGGCTGCACAAGCAGCTGGCAAGGAGGTTACCACCATCGAAGGCTTGGCCGAAGGCGATAAGCTGCATCCCATGCAAAAAGCATTTATCGAATGCGATGGCTTTCAGTGTGGCTATTGTACCCCGGGGCAGATTATGTCGGCTGTAGCCTGCGTAAACGAAGGCCATACCAAGTCCGTGGCCGCCATCAAAGAGTTCATGAGTGGTAATCTATGTCGTTGCGGAGCCTATAACGGTATTGTTGAATCAATTCAAAAAGTAGCCGCATTATGAGACCTTTCAGCTTTAACAAATCAGCCAATATTACCCAGGCGTTAACGATAAAGAAAGACAATACGCAATTTATTGCAGGTGGCACC
Source organism: Chitinophagaceae bacterium C216 (assembly GCA_028485475.2). Classification (GTDB taxonomy): domain Bacteria; phylum Bacteroidota; class Bacteroidia; order Chitinophagales; family Chitinophagaceae; genus Niabella; species Niabella composti. Next base: position 697,507 of record CP144143.1, on the reverse strand, counting down.
AATTTGGTGGACCTAATGAAGAAGCACATCGCACAGCCTGAGAATTTGATAGATATCACCGATGTGCTTTCCGATAAAATAGAAAACACTGATAATGGCATACGCATCGGCGCTATGGTGCGCAACAGTGCTTTAACCACAGATAACAAAATTCTTTCTGACTATCCACTCATCGCTAAAGCCGTGTTTGCCGGTGCATCCGCACAAATTCGCAACATGGCCAGCACCGGAGGTAATTTGTTGCAACGCACGCGTTGCCCTTATTTCTACGACGTAAGTACTCCCTGCAACAAACGAACGCCGGGCTCAGGCTGCAGTGCGCTCCAAGGTGATAATCGCATGAGCGCTATCATTGGTTACAGCGAGCATTGTGTGGCGGTACATCCTTCTGATTTATGTGTAGCGTTGGCGGCTTTAGAAGCACGCGTAAATATTATCGACAAAAAACAAAAAGCATCCGTAATTCCGTTTAAAGATTTTCACCGTTTGCCGGGCAGCGAACCGCATCTGGATCACAACTTACCGTCACATGCCTTGATTACTTCTATAGACATAAGTCGCAATCCATTTAACAAACATTGTGCATACTTAAAGCTGCGCGATCGCGACTCTTATGCATTTGCATTGGTATCCGTAGCAGCAGCCTTGCATATTGAAAGTAACAAAATCATGGAAGCCCGCTTAGCATCGGGAGGTGTAGCGCATAAACCTTGGAGATGGTTAGCTTCCGAAGCTTATTTAAAAGGCAAAGAACCAAGTATTGAGCACTTTGCAAAAGCGGCTGCCATTGCAGCCGACGAGGTAAAACCGCTAGCTGGCAATGCATTCAAAGTGCCGTTGCTGAAAGGCGCCATTGAAACGGCTTTGCAAAATTGTTTACGTAATTAATTTTTTATGAAGCCAGCTTCGTGCACGCATGTAGCATCGTTGCGTCGCACACTTCAGCTGCAACAATACTTATCGGCAAAAATAAAAATTGAACTATGGCATTCTTTGATGAACCATTCGATATAGTCCCTAGCGAAGGAAGAGTAGAAGGCATTGCCAAAGTAACCGGCAAAGCCAAATACGCTGCAGAATACAATATAGAGGGACTGTGTTATGCCGTATTGGTAGATAGCACCATTGCATCAGGAACTATAAAAAGCATCCATACAGAAAAAGCTAAACAAGTAGCAGGAGTCTTAGACATCATTACACATCAACATAAACCTTTTGTACCAGGTTTTGCCGACGAAGTCAAAATTAAAGAAACACGTTTCGGCTTACCCGTGTTTCACACTGATAAAATTTATTTCAAGGGGCAGCCCATTGCCATGGTCATTGCCGAAACCCTCGAAGACGCTACATATGCAGCCTCTCTCATTACAGCCGAATATGAGTCGGCTCCTTTTAAAGTAGATTTCGAAAAAGAACATCTCCATCACCCTCTGGTCGCAGCCGGAAGAGAACGGGGGTCTATGGATGCATGGAATAATACACCTCTTGTGATAGAGGCGGAGTACAACATAAAAGCAGAAGTGCATAACCCCATGGAAATGCATGCGACCATTGCACATTGGATATCGGACAATCAACTTAAACTCTACGATAAAAACCAGGGTGTAAACAACGTGCAGCGCACTTTTGCACGAGTCTTTAATATTCCTGAAAAAAACATTGAAGTAGTGAGTGAGTATGTTGGAGGAGGTTTTGGTTCCGGACTACGTGTGTGGCCTCATGCCATTGCGACGGCCATGGCTGCAAAGCAAGTCCAGCGTCCTGTAAAGCTAATGCTGACTCGTCCGCAAATGTTTTACTCGGTAGGATATCGACCGGCTTCATGGCAAAAAGTGAAAATGGGTGCCGACGAAAAAGGCAACATCATCGGCGTATGGCATGCCGCTAAGCATAGTACTTCGGTGTATGAAACCTTCACAGAAGGCATTACACGTGTAACCAGATTGATCTATAAATTCCCTAATCTGAAAACAGAATCTGCCGTTGTACCCTTAAACCTTTCCACACCTACATGGATGAGAGGTCCAGGTGATTGCACAGGAGCCTTTGCTATTGAAAGTGCTATAGATGAACTGAGTTATAAATTAAACATGGACCCTGTGGCGCTTCGTTTGCAAAATCTGTCTTTAGACAAAAATCCCGATAATGGCCTGCCGTGGTCTACTAATTATCTTAATGAATGTATCGAAAAAGGAGCAGCACTCATCAATTGGTCACAACGAAAAGCTCAGCCCCGAGCCCTCAAAGAAGGCGATTGGTTTATTGGTTATGGTATGGCTTTGGGCATGTGGAATGCCGGACGTAATAATGCCAGCGCAGGTATAGAAATGCAGCAAGACGGCAGCATTACGGTTCAAACAGCTATGACAGACATTGGTACCGGTACCGCTACAGGCATGTATAACATTGCTCATGAAAGCACCGGTATTCCTCGCAATAAAATAAAAGTAGAACTAGGACACTCCTCACTACCGCCAGCACCCAGTCAGGGCGGTAGCACAGGTTTATCTTCGATAAGTGGAGCTGTAGTGGCGGTATGTAATGCCTTGAAGCTAAAGTTAGCTGAATACGCAGCGGCCATCAATGAAAAGTATAAAACCGCAACCGAAAAAGATATATTACTCGGCGACACCGGCATTTCTTACCAAACACCCAATAACGAATTTGTTTCCTATCAGCAGTTATGGGCTCAACATAATCTTAAAACTATTTATGTGGAAGCTAGCTCCGGTCCTGGGGAAGAAAGAAGACAGTACGCCTTCTGCTCGGGCGCAGCTCACTTCTGTAAAGTAAAAGTACATCCTTCCACAGGAAAAGTGAAAATAGAAAGAATGGTTTGTGTGGCCGATGGAGGTAAGATTGTGAATGAAAAAGCAGCCGCCAATCAGATATCAGGAGCCGCAGTGGGCGGAATAGGAATGGCTTTGATGGAAGAACAAATCGCAGATGCCAACCTAGGAGGTTTGATAGGCCACGATTTTGCCGGATATCATTTTCCGGTAAATGCCGATGCACCTATTATTGAAGTAGCTTTCATTGGAAAACCGGATGCAAACATTAATCCTACAGGTGCAAAAGGATTGGGAGAAGTAGGTATCATAGGTGTTGCTGCAGCCATTGCCAATGCTATTTACAACGCTTCCGGCAAACGATTGAGAGATTTGCCCATTACGCCAGATAAGATTGTTACAGCTTCTTAATGCCTGTACTACTAACAAATTATCTCAGCGTTTTATTTTTTCAAAATGTTAAACGGATATATATAGTTTCCTGTAGCTTGCTATAAACAACATTGAATGAATTATAAGAATTCATATCTTTTCTTTTATGTCGTTCAGCAACTAAAAGTATATTCATCAAAGAAATGAGACGTACCCACTAAACTTCACTACTTTTGATGCCCAAATTATTAGGATATGGCGGTCAGAATATTTATAACAGGAGGAACTTTTGATAAGGAATATAACATGCTCTCCGGGCAGCTATACTTTAAAGATACTCATTTACCAGAGCTGTTGGAAAAAGGTCGTAATACTGTTCCTGTTGAAATACGCACCCTGATGATGATTGACAGTTTGGAGATGACCGATGAAGATCGTGAGCTGATTGCTTATCAATGCGAGCAATGTGAAGAAACACAAATCATCATTACACATGGCACCGATACTATGGATAAAACAGCCAAAGTGTTGGCTGAAAAAGTCAAAAACAAAACGATTGTAATTACCGGCGCCATGATTCCTATTAAGTTTGGAAGCTCCGATGGATTATTCAATCTAGGAAGTGCATTAGCATTTGTACAAACACTCCCTCACGGTGTTTATGTAGCTATGAACGGCCGATACTTTAACTGGGACAATGTTCGCAAAAACAAACAAACCGGCGTTTTTGAAGAACTAAGAAAGGCCTGAGTGCAATAAATTGCTAGTATGCCTTACATATCTTTTCTTATGGCAAGCAATTCTTTGCTTTCTTTTCTGCATCTTTGCAGGCCTAATTTTTTCTTATGAAAAGCTCTAGTAATGCCGCTATAGGATTTATTTTTGTCACCCTTACAATTGATGTTATTGGCTGGGGATTGATTATTCCTGTTATGCCACAGTTATTGGTAGAACTCAAACATATCCCTCTTAACGAAACAAGCCGCTGGGGTGGATATCTCGTATCTGTGTTTGCTGCAATGCAGTTTTTATTTGCACCGTTGATGGGCAATCTCAGCGACCGCTTCGGAAGAAGGCCTATTATTTTGCTATCACTACTGGGATTTTGTATAGACTACATTATTCTGGCACTTGCCCATAACTATGCATTACTTTTTGTAGGTCGTGTACTGGCGGGCATTACAGGAGCTAGCTTTACTGCAGCAAGTGCTTATATCGCTGATATCAGCACTAATGAAAACCGTGCAAAAAACTTCGGTCTTATTGGTGCAGCTTTTGGACTGGGATTTGTACTGGGTCCGGCATTGGGTGGATTGCTCGCCGGATGGGGCATAAGAGCTCCGTTTTATGCAGCCGCAATTCTTTGTTTTGTAAACTTTCTGTACGGTTTCTTTGTGTTACCCGAATCTCTGAAACCTGAAAACCGTAGTCCCTTTGATTGGAAAAAGGCCAATCCGATAGGTTCTCTCAAGTTTTTAAGAAAGTATAAAACCATTAGCGGTCTATTTGTGGCTTTCGGCTTCATGTTTCTAGCTTCTCATGCCGTACAAAGTAACTGGAGCTATTTTACTATGTACGCATTTAATTGGACCGAAAAACAGGTGGGCATTTCACTTGCCTTGGTGGGTGTATTAGCCGGTGTAGTACAAGGAGGTTTGATCCGGTACGTCAATCCCAGACTGGGTGATGAAAAAAGTGTGTATACAGGCATGCTTCTTTATGTATTAGGCCTCATTCTTTTTGCACTTGCTACGAAGAGCTGGATGATGTATGCATTTTTAATTCCTTACTGTTTAGGAGGAATAGCCGGACCAGCCCTACAATCTATCATTACCAAGCATGTGCCGGCTAACGAACAAGGCCTACTGCAAGGAAGCCTAACCAGCATCATGAGTCTTACCTCTATATTCGGTCCGTTAATTATGACCGGATTATTTAACTATACAACTCAGGAAGATTCTCTTATTCATTTTGCCGGTTCTCCATTCTTACTGGGAGCTGTTTTCATGCTGATTTGCGTAACAATATGTCGATCCGTATTGCAAAAAGAACATCGCGAAAATCCAGAGTTGGCCAAACATTTCGAGGAGCCCTCAGAGACACCTGTTATACACTAAGGGCTTCTTTAAGTGCCTGTATGGTTTTCTTTTCGCTACCAATAAAAATACGGTCATCCAGAATTACAACAGGACGCTTCAAAAAAGTATCGTATTGAAGAATATAGTTTTTGTAATCTTCTTCGGTAAGCTTTTTATCTTTTAAGCCTAGCTCTTTATATTTCAAAGAACGGCGGCTGAAAAGTTTTTCATAAGAGCCTGCCAGCTTTTGCATATGCTCGAGTTGTGCAGGGCTTATTTTTTGTGTACGGATATCCTGTAACTCAAAGCCTGTTGCTTCATTGATATTAGCATCTTTCATTATTGCTGCGCAAGTACTGCAGGTAGACAGATAATAAATCTTCTTCATGCCCCAAAGATAATTGTTGCCCATGGTGTACAAAAAACAAGGCTGCTTCAGTTACGAAACAGCCGACAAAGGATAATAGAACAGTTTAATGGTAATATTTTATTTCTGTATAATTATTTTCAACAAATCCATAAACATTCAAAACAATACGCTCAGTTCGGTAAGAGGATGCATTGCTATTGCATCTTCTCAACTTTTGAGTTTTTATTTAAGTTTTCTTAAAGAAGGGAGGTAACGAAATACCTCCCCGGTTTATGGATTGTTTGGACAGATTATTTTCATTTCGGTGCGACGGTTCAGCTGATGCTCCTCTTCACTACATGGCACACCATCTTTGCATTTATTAAGCAATTTGCGCTCTCCATATCCCACCGGAATCAGTCGATCGCGGGAAATTCCCTGTGCAACCAAATATTCTACGGCTGCATTAGCGCGATTTTGTGATAAGGTCATGTTATAACTGTCTGAAGCTCTCGAATCGGTATGGGAGGCTAGTTCCACTTTTACCTCAGGATTGTCCTTCATGAATTGCGCCAGTTTATTCAGTTCCGGTTTGGCATCTTCACGGATAAAGTATTTATCCAAATCGTAATGAATATTCTTTAGTGTAATTGCTTTTCCGCAATCGGTTTTTTCCATGCACACTTCGAGTTTTACAAAGAGTGTCTTATTTCTGTCGAAATGGTTGGTTGTTATGGTTTCTGTCTGAGAAAAGTAGTTGTTCTTTTTTGCATACACATCGTAAGTAGCGTTCTGCAATGCATGAAAAACAAATCCTCCTTTATCATCTGTATTCGTATTTTTTTGTTCTGCAACAGCTTTATTAATCAGTACTACCGAAGCGCTAGTTAACGGATGAGCTGCATTACATTCAACAACTATACCCCTCAGTATAAATCGGTCATCAGCGTATACAATTTCCTTATGAACATTGCCGTTGGTTTTAAACTCTGATTCTAGAGTTACGGCTCCTTCCAAATCCACCTCATACAATTTTCCGCTTATAGCATATTTTCCGGGTTTGATATTATTAAATATCACCACGCCATAGCTATTGGTGGTACCCGTACCCATAATTTCCCCATGTATATTCTTTACTATTACATCCGTATTGGGTAATACCTCTTTGGTGTACTTATCCCTCGCGGTTACTGTAAGTGTATACACATCGCAGTTATGACATTCAGGCTGAGGAACGGGTTTGGGCTGCGAACGACGTTTTGGAATTCTGACACTGATACCTGCAAATGCCCCCAACGAACTTATGTCACAATTACAAGGATTGTTTCGAACAAGAGGGTCGGGTTGCTTAGGGTCCGCTTTAACCGGCACATAGGCGGCAGTAAGCCCATAGTTAGGATCAGTAAGCTCATTTACCTTAAAATGATTCAGGTAATAGGCACCAGCATGCAGGCCTATCGCTGGAGAAAAATAATAGTTGAACTGCAGTTGCGCTTTAGCCGAAAACACCGACCGGTCATCATATCCGGCATGAAAGTTTAATAATTGGGTAGGTGGAGCAGAAGCCACTTCGGTATAACCGCCTTTTACTGTTCCAAGTCCAGCGCGCAAGAATAACTCTGCCGCAAAGTTGCGCGTAGGTTGATATTTAAATGAGGGACCCACCCCATAAAACATTCGGGTGATTTTGTCCTGGGTTAAAACCGATGCCGTACCGGCAGGATACGTGCTTTCTGGTCGATTTTGGATGTAATCGAAATCTCCACCCAACCCAATCCATCTCCAATAATAATTGATGGAGGCGCCGGCTGCCATTCCACCTTTATAAACTATGTAGGGTGTGTTATTATTGTTGTAAAAGGGTTTTATATCATACCCTCCGCGAAAAGAAGCAAACCAACCGGAGGTCTCTTTATCTGAAATCTGCCCCTTTGTTTGTAATAACGAGGCAAATAGTATTATAGGTATAAGTACAATCTTTTTCATAACAATCTGTTTTAAATCTGTTTCATTCTTTACTCTATTCATCATCCAGAGTCTTGTTTATAGGTATATCAGTACTAATAACCCTTTGTTACCCCCCTTTTGCTAAAACTTTTTATTAAGAAGGAATCTTTGTAACCTCATCCTCGTATACTTAATGCCTTGAAATGATGGCAATTAGAACCGCTTTGGGGAGTCAGTACGGATTTCCAACCTTTCCCCGAAAGATTTGTTATCTTTGTGTATTAATTTTTTGAATTATGATAAAGACAGGAAACCCAGTAATCAGTATCTATACGGAAATGACACCCAACCCGGAAACAATGAAGTTTGTCGCCAACAAACTTTTGTATCCCGGAAAAAGCATTGATTTCCCAGATGCGGAAAGTGCAAAACCTTCTCCGCTGGCCACTGAATTATTCGGTTTTCCTTTTATCAAGGCTGTATTTATTGCCAGCAATTTTGTTACTCTTACAAAAACTCCCGATGCGGAGTGGATGGATGTTACTCCCTCTATTCGTCAATTCTTAAAAGACTATCTCGAAGAAGGAAAGCCCGTTATTAACGAAGATGAAATTGTAGAAGTGAAGAAAGAGGGTAGCAATGAGGTTTTAGCCGACGACGATGATGTGGTAAAACGTATTAAAGAACTGCTGGAAAACTATGTAAAACCTGCTGTAGAAATGGATGGCGGTGCTATTCAGTTCAAAAGCTATAAAGATGGCGTGGTAAATTTGATGATGCAGGGTAGCTGTAGCGGTTGTCCTTCTTCTATGATCACGCTAAAAGCCGGTATCGAAGGAATGATGAAGCGTATGATTCCTGAAGTGAAGGAAGTAGTGGCAGAAGCTGAATAATATATTTCTATATAAAAATATTTTGAAGTCGTGCACATTGTTGTACGGCTTTTTTGTTTGTTATATTTGAGAAAAATTAAGCCTTTTGCCTGTCCAGGAAATCTTCAACCAATTTATTGACGGACTCAGAGCAACTACTTTACCTGAGTATATTGCAGTAATTGCAGGCATTACCAGCGTTTGGTATAGTAAAAAAGAAAATATATGGGTATATCCTACCGGTCTGCTCAACACCAGTATTTACATCTGGCTCAGTTTCAAATACCACCTGCTCGGTGAAGCATCGGTAAACTTTTATTACACCATCATGAATATATATGGATGGTACTTGTGGACAAGAAAAGATGCCGCTCAAAAGCCAGTACTCGCTATAAAGTTTTCTACTCGCAAAGAGTGGATTAAAGAACTGCTCTTCTTTGCGTTCTTCTATTGCGGTATTTACGGGGCGTTGGTATTTCTGAAAAAAGAGTTTGCGCCCGGAGCCATTCCTTGGGCAGATGCCTTAGCTTCGGCAAGCGCATTTACAGGAATGTGGTTAATGGCTAAAAAGAAGGTAGAAAGCTGGTATTGGTGGATTATTACCAATATCTGCGGAATGCCTTTGTATTTCGTAAAGGGATTAGTATTTACCAGTGTTTATTATTTTATATTACTGCTTATCGCCCTCGGTGGATTGCAGGAGTGGAAAAGAAAAGCAGCACAAAACAACGCAGAATGATTAAGAAGATTGTTATAGTAGGCCCCGAAAGTACCGGAAAAAGTACACTTTGTGAGCAGCTAGCAAAACACTTCAATACCCTATGGTGCCCCGAATATGCTAGGGAATATCTGCTCAAGAACGGTACTAATTACAGCTTCGACGATCTTGCCGATATTGCCCGCGGGCAACTTGCACTGGAAGAACAGCATATCGCACAAGCCGAACGAATAGCAAAAGATCGCCTTTCATCTACCCATCCTGTTCCTCTCTTTATAGATACAGATATGTATGTGATGAAGGTGTGGTGTGAGTTTGTGTTTGGTAAATGCCACAAATTTATTCTTGATGAAATTGTAGCAAGAAAATACGACTTGTATCTGCTATGTAATACCGACCTGCCGTGGGTAAAAGATGAATTAAGAGAATATCCCGATCTGAAAACACGAGAAACACTCTTTTACATCTATAAAGATTTGCTCATAAACCAACAGACGCCGTGGGTAGAAATAAAAGGTAGTCATGAACAACGTATTCAGATGGCTATTGAGGCTGTAAGCCGATTACTGGCTACCGTTACTTAAACGTGTTGTCTGATAACCTTTTCCAGTTCCTCTAGCGAACGTACTCCTGACTGACGCCATACCGAACGACCATTTTTAAACAGAATTAATGTGGGCACGCCCTGTATCTGATATTGCTGAGCAGCTTGCGGACTTTTATCCACATCTACCTTAATAATCGTGGCAACATCCCCAATGCGGTCTTTGAGCTCTTTTAGCATGGGCGCCATCATTTTGCAAGGACCACACCATTCTGCAAAAAAGTCTACCAATACGGGCTTATCTTGATTGATAATTTCCTGAAACGTCATTAGAATTATTTCTTATTGAATAAATCAAGCAAAAAACGGACCACGAGAAAACCCATAACTATTGTTTATTACTAATGATGGCCTGAATATCTCTGTCGGGTCTCAGAAAATTCATCTGTTGCAATATCTTTTTGCTGCGCGAGGATACATATGAGCTCATGGGCTTTATCTGATATTTTTTTGGACTAGGCAATATGGCTGCAATAGCCGCAGCTTCTCGTGCTGTAAGGTCACGAGCCGGTTTATTAAAATATCGCTGGGCCGCCTCCTCGATCCCGAATATTCCTCTACCCATTTCGGCTACATTCAGATATATTTCCAGAATGCGTTGTTTTCCCCAGATGCGTTCAATCATAAACGTAAAATAAGTTTCCAAGCCTTTCCTGATCCAGCTTCTACCTTGCCATAGGAAAACATTTTTAGCTGTTTGCTGGCTGATAGTACTACCGCCTCGCACACGCCCCGGTTTCTTTTTGTTATACTCAATAGCTTTTTGAATACTTCGCCAGTCAAATCCGCTATGATCGGGAAAAAGTTGATCTTCCGATGCAATAACAGCTAGCTTGGCTTCTTCAGAAATATCTTTCAGCGGCACATACTCTTTTGTAAGGCCTTCTCCATTCATCCAGCTTACAATTTGCGTAATGGTAATAGGAGGGTTGATCCATTTTAAGGCAACAATATATGCAAGTTGTAAAATGAAAAGAACGATGAATAGTCTTTTAAAAAACCTCCATATCCATTTTATACTTTTCATCGAACGTAATTTAAATTAAATCTGATTCTTGCTATAGCAACTTTTATGTTTTGGTATCCCTTATCTCAGATAGACGTTTAAAACAGCTATTAGGTTGTAGTTTTATAAAAAAGCAGCCCTATAATTAAAGCAATGGAAAAACCAATGAGTATGATTCCATTTATCCGATTAATAAGTTGAATGTTATGTGGTGTAAGACGATTGCGAATTTTTCCTGCCAACATTACTTTAGTAATATCGGCCGCTAATACCAGCAGCAGACAGGTTGTAAAAATGGTAATTCTTTCCTGAATAGTATGACTGATAAAAGAGGTAGAAGCTGTGAGCCAGAAGAGGAATACGGAAGGGTTCAAAGTGTTCATCAGGTAGCCGGAGAGAAACATTTTGGCGTAATCGCGTTTTCGGAAGTGAATTTGCTCGGCCTTGCCCTCTTCGTTTATTTTCACCTTTTTGAAAAAAAGAAAATATATACCGATTCCCATCAAAAAAGAACTTCCGATGATGCCTATGATCTGTTTGTGTTCCACCATCACTTCAAAAAGTGCGGAGAACGCATTGCTTATAAAGGCCAGAGAAATATCGCTCATTGAAACGCCGGCAACAAAAGCAAGCCCTCCTTTGTGCCCAACATTGATGCTATGCTTGATGATGGAAAACAATACGGGGCCTACCGCAATACTTAACAGTAATCCCAGGGTTAATCCTTTTAGTAAGGCTTCAATCATACTCCCGGCAAGATTAGTAAAGTTTTTTTATCCCATGATGTTAAATTTTTCCGGTCGACAGAAACTTATCCCAACTTTGCAACAGATTGCCTTTCATAACCCGGGGGAATTTGTTTTGACTACCCAATTTGCCACGAAGCTCCATAAATTTTAAAAACTTCTCTTCAGGCAATATTTCTATAAACACGTCTTTAAGAGCGCTGGCTCTTTCTGTAGCATAGTCATCATTGATAGACTTGAGCGTATTGTCAATAAAAGTGAGCAGCTCCTGCGGGTCTACGGGGTCATCGGTAGCGATGTACCACTTATGAGCAAAATAGTTTTTATAGGGAAAGCCGGTTACTGTATACTCCGGAATACTGATGTTGAAATGATTGTTGGCTTCTTCAATAGCGCGATTCATGTTTTCTACACTCAGGTGCTCACCTACCAAACTCAGGAAATGTTTGGTGCGTCCAGTAATAATGAGCTCACACCGCCGGGTATCGAGAAAGCGTATCGTGTCGCCTATTAGATAACGCCAGGTACCGGCATTGGTACTTAACAAAATGGCGTATTCTTTTTCTTCTTCTATTTCATTTATAAGAACGGCTTTGGCATTAGGAAGCAAATTACCATCTGCATCAAAGTTGTTGCTGTCGAAAGGAATAAATTCAAAGAAAATATTATTGTCAGTAATTAGCTGCATGCCTTGTGCATGTTCGCGCATTTTATAGCCTATAAATCCCTCGCTGGAAAGATAATTCTCTACATATACAATAGGCTTGCCTAACAATCGTTCAAAGGATTTCTTATACGGCTGAAAAGCTACACCTCCATGTACGAACACCCCAAAGTTGGGCCATATTTCGTGTATGTTTTTCAAATTGTACCTTTCTATAATCATTTCCATACACATCTGGCACCAAGCTGGTACACCTACGATATAGCCAATATCCCAATCTCGAGCATGTTCTACTATTTCATTGAGCTTTTCATTCCAGTCGCGTAAAGCAGCAATACGCCCTCCGGGTTTATAAAATGTCTGAAACCAGAACGGACGTTTTTTAGCCAGTATCCCACTGAGATCGCCGGCATACCATCCTTTATCGCTTTTCTGCAGATCGGTAGCACCACCAATTATCAGAAAACTTTTACGCAGCGACTTTTTGTTGGCCTCCTGATAGGTAAATACGCTGATAAGTTGTTTAAGATAATTAATAGTATTGCTGCGTAAGAGATCTTTAGTTACGGGAATATATTTACTTGAGGCTTCGGATGTTCCGGAGCTCAATGCGTAGTATTCTATTTTACCGGGCCAGGTAACATCGGGAACACCGTCCAATGTTTTTTTCCACCATTCATTATAAATCTTGTTATAATCATGAATGGGTACCGATTGCTGATACGCTCTTTCTATATCCTTACTCAAAAGGATTTTATCAAATTCATACTTTTGGCCAAATTCGGTAAATCTTGCCTTTTTAAGTAGCTTTTTAAGAACTTTTCGCTGCTGTCTGCTTACATCACCATTAGGAAGGCCAAAGACCTTCGCAATCGTTCCCGGTAGTTTAATATCAATAATTGAAGCCATAATACATTCCCTGCTATCCCTGCAAAACTGCAATATACGACTTTGTAAAAAATGAGTGTTTGTAAGCTTTTTATGTTCCTCCTAAACAGTATTGCGGAGTCTAATTTATGAAAAAATGGCATTTGTTTCTACTATCAGAATTTGATGAATAGAAAAACTCAGTAGAAACAGGAATAGGCGAGGAAATATTTCAGCATCAATAAAAAATACCTAAAAAACCATCATCAGGCCATATATGATAAGCCCCAGAAAACAGGTGAAGATCCCCAGTAAAAATACCTTTAACAGAAACAATTGACGATCTGTTTTAAATATGTCACTCGAGCGCAGCTGTTTTTCCTTTTCCATCATTATGTGCAACCGTTTTGATAAAGGTTTGTTAGTTATAATATGTGGTGAGAGCTTTACCAATTTAGAGAAAATAATTACGTTTCAAAGAAACAATAAATTTTGTCTAAAGGAAACGGGATTTTTCCCCTTTCTTAAGGGAAGATACTACACATACAGTAAACCAAGCGATATAGTAAATCAATGTTATCTTTGCCCTTATGCTAAAATCAGTATTACATGAAGCCGTTATGGCCGGTGCGGAACAGGTAGTAAAATATTTCAATCAGACTTTTGATATCAAGTACAAGGAAGGTCGTAACAATCTCGTTACAGAAGCCGATGAAGCCTCAGAAAAAGCGATTATCGAAGTCATAAAAAAAACCTATCCCGATCATCATATTTTAACCGAAGAAAGTGGCGATCTGCCCCAACACTCTGAATATAAATGGATTATTGATCCCATAGATGGAACCATCAATTTTGCCCACGGCATTCCTATCAACTGTATTTCAGTGGCGGTGGAAAAAAGCGGCGAAATGATTCTGGGAATGGTGTACAATCCTCATATGAACGAGTTGTTCTTTGCCGAAAGGGGAGGCGGTGCTACGCTTAACGGAAAACCCATTAAAGTGAGTAGCGAAACCGACGCCATGAAAAGTTGTCTGGTTACAGGATTCCCTTATACTTATATCCACGAGCAAAACGGGCCTCTGCAGGTTTTCGAACGTCTTATTACCGAAGGAGTGCCGGTGCGTCGTTTAGGAGCTGCCGCCATAGACCTTTGCTGGGTGGCTTGTGGCAGATTGGATGGTTTTTACGAACACAGATTACAACCCTGGGATAGCGCAGCAGGATTTCTGATTGTTGAAGAAGCAGGAGGTAAGGTTACCGATTTTGATGGAAACCCTTACAGCCCTTACCAACACCGGATTTTGGCCACCAATGGTCTGATTCATGAACAAATGTTGAAGGTGATCCACAATCAGTAAATAATTCTAACGAAAAAAGAAAACTTAGATAAAGTTATCAGCGCTTCGTAATAATTATTGTATACAATCCTACATTTGATACACGCATTAGAAGCGACTTTTATACACATATATATGAGTGAACAAAGAACTGAAATAGCCGATTTGGGAGAGTTTGGTTTAATAGACCACCTCACCAAAAACATCGAATTGCAAAACGCTTCTACACTGGTGGGAGTAGGTGATGATGCTGCCGTTATTGATCATTTCGGTAAGCAGACCGTCATCACAACCGACCTGTTGCTGGAGGGTATTCACTTCGACCTGATGTATACGCCATTGAAACATCTAGGTTATAAAAGTGTCATCGTAAACCTGAGCGATGTATATGCCATGAATGCCACTCCTACTCAAATTACACTAAGCATTGGCGTTAGCAATCGCATGAGCCTTGAGGCTTTGGAAGAGTTTTACGAAGGCGTATATGTGGCCTGCAATAAATATGGAGTGGACCTCGTCGGAGGCGATACCACAACTTCTCAAAAAGGGTTTGTAATATCCGTAACCGCTATTGGAGAAGTCACTCCTGATACATTTGTAAAACGCAGTACTGCTAAAAAAGGAGATCTAATTTGTGTGTCGGGAGATTTGGGAGCCGCTTATCTTGGCTTGCTGTTTCTGGAAAGAGAAAAAAAGATATTTCTGGAAACACCATCCGTACAGCCAGATTTAGAACAACAAACGCATGTAATCGGACGCTTATTAAAACCCGAAGCACGAAAAGACATTGTGGAGTTTTTTGCAGAAAAACAAGTGGTTCCTACTTCTATGATCGATGTAAGCGATGGCCTTAGTTCCGAAGTTTTACACATCTGCAAGCAAAGCAATCTGGGGTGTGTATTATATGAAGAAAAAATTCCCATTGCGGAAGATTCCCGATTGGCAGCGTTTAAGTTTGAACTAGATCCAACTTTATGCGCTCTCAGCGGCGGTGAGGATTATGAGCTTTTATTTACTGTAGCGCAGGATGATTATGATAAAATAAAAGATAACGATCAAATCAGCATTATTGGATATATGGCCGATATAGAAGAAAGTTGCCATATCATCACCAAAGGCGGAGCCAAACACAAATTAGTAGCACAGGGCTGGAACCCGATTCAATAAAATGATTCTTTTCGTTGTTGATGTTTTTATCCGACGGATTATTGACCCGCCTATGTTAGGGCAAACATATTTTTATCGATGGTGCGGTCTGTTGCTGCTAGCAGTATGGGTTTGCTCCTGTTCCCCAACAAAAAAAACTTTTCATCCTGCCCAAAAATACAGCGCAGCCGCATTACAGGAAGATTATACTTTGTTCCAAAATATATTGGAAGAAAGACATCCCAGCCTATATTGGCACAGCTCCAAGGCATATATGGACAGCGTATTTGATGCTGGTCGAAAACTGATTACTGATAGCCTCACCGAACAAGAATTCAGGAAAATACTCATGGCCGTGTCCTCTCAGATTCAGTGCGGACATACCACAGTAGAGCCTTCCAAAAGCTATTCGAAGTACTTCCAAAAGAATAAACCTCCCATTAATTTTCCTCTTTCCATCAAAACCTGGAACGACACAGCAGTGGTAGTAGCGTCCCGACTCAAAAATATTCCCATCAATTCGGGCGACCTGATCGATTCCCTTAATGATACTCCGGTAACAGCGATCATTGATACAATGTTTCGCTTTGTTGCCGCGGACGGTAATAATCCGGTAGCAAAAAGTCAACGAATCAGCCTCGATTTCGGTAATCTGTATGCCCTGCTGTATGGCACAAGGTTTATCCGGCATCTGAGTTTCAAAGATTCAACCGGTCAACCTCACCGCTTTTATTTTAAACCTATTGCTGCAAAGAAAGACTCGCTTGATGTAAAACCGGCTTCTAAAACCCCAAAAATTTCCCGCAAAGAAAAATTGAAACAAGCACGTTCTTTTGAGATAAAGGCAGCAGAGGGATATGCCATTATGGAGCTCAACAGTTTTTCGGAAAAGCTACAGCTCCAATCCTTCCTTCGGCGATCATTCAAAGAACTGCATAAAAAAGGTATACCTCATTTGATTCTTGATCTACGTTTGAACGGAGGCGGAAGACTTAGCAATGCTAATGCTTTGTTGAGATACTTGACCGACCATTCCTATAAACTCGCAGATTCTATCTACGCCATTACTTCAAAGTCCGCGTACAGCAAATACATCGAAAAGGATTTTTGGAATAAACTGATTATCAAATTAGGCACCCAAAAGCGCAATGGCAAACTGCACTATACCCATCTTGAAAAACAGGTGTTCAAACCTAAAAAGAAATATCATTTCGACGGACAAGTGTTTTTGCTGAGTGGCGGTTTTACTTATTCAGCCAGTACTATTGTGTTGAATATCCTGAAAGGACAATCCAATGTGCAAATTGTAGGCGAACCATCGGGTGGGGGTGCTTATGGCAATACGGCCATGCTTATTCCGGATGTAACATTACCGCACAGCAAAGTGCGTTTTCGGTTGCCTCTCTTCCGTATGGTAGTGAATAAAAATGCAGCCCTAAAAGGGCAAGGTGTACCGCCCGATGTATTTGTAGGGCCAAGCCTTGAAGCCATCCGACGCAGAGAAGATTACAAAATGAAAAAAGCCATTGAACTGATTAAAAATGCGCAGCACGTTCAATAAATCTTAAACTGGTCCGCATCTTTCCAAAATGGAAACTTCTGGCGCACCGTATTCAAATGTTCTTTATCCAGCGTAATAGTGAAAATATCTTCTTCGTCCTTTTTATCATACAATATGGCTCCCAATGGATCCACCACCATACTGTTTCCGGAGTAATGGATACCCTTGCCATCAGTACCCACACGGTTAACGCCTATTACATAGCATTGATTTTCTATCGCACGCGCCTGAAGAAGCGTTCTCCAAGCATGTACACGCGTTTCGGGCCAGTTGGCTACATATACTAGCACATCGTATTCGGGCGCTATCTCCTGTCGGGGTGTTTGTGAGGCTATAACCTGACGTGTCCAAACCGGAAACCGCAGGTCATAACATACCTGCAGATTCAGCTTCCAGTTGTTTACAGATGCTATTAGTCTTTTTTCACCAGCAGTATAGGATTCATCTTCTCCAGCAAAGGCAAACAAATGCCTTTTATCATAATATCCGTACTGCCCCGTAGGTAACATCCATATGAGACGGTTATAATAGGAGTGTTTATTCGCCCCAAAGTCTTCTTTTATTATCAAACTTCCCGTCAGCACTACTTTTTTCTGCGCAGCCATTGTTTTCATCCAGGCAACGGTAGGACCATCCATGGTTTCCGCAAGAACGGGAGCATTCATACTAAACCCTGTAGAAAACATTTCGGGGAGGATGATTATATGCGTTTTTTCCTGAAGGCCTTCTATCTTTTGCTGCAGCTTGTTCAGATTGGCCGCCTTATCTTCCCATGCCAATGCTGTCTGAATGAGTGTGACCGTTAGTTTGTCTTTCATGATAAATTCTTAAAAAGTTCATTAATCAGGGCCGGTTCATACCCTTTCTGTATCAGATAATCCGATACTTTTCGCATTTTTATAAAGCGATTACGTTCCCGGTTCAGGCTGCTCCATTTTTCCTCAAAAAGCCGCTCCAGTGTATGCATGTATGCTTCCTCATCTATTTCTTTCATAGCCACTGTGATACAATAATCGCTGATATCCTTTTGTCGCAATGCCTGAATAATCTTGTTGCGTCCCCATTTTTTAATTCGAAAATGGCCGCCGGCAAACTGCTTTGCAAATCGTTCTTCGTTCAGGTAGTTTTCTTCGATGAGAGTGGCAAGAATTTCATCGTGGTCTTTTTTACGCACATCGAGTTCATATAGCTTATTAATCACATCTTTATGGCAGCGTTCGGCATAGGCACAGTAGTGCCTGAGTTTTTGCAATGCCTGTTCCCTAGTCAGCTGTTCGCCATAGTTGCCCATCCATTAACTACTTTTAACCCCCTCTCTCCGTATTGAAACGCTGTGAGGGAGGTGAAAGATACAAAGCTTTTGAGTTGGGAGCGCTCCAATATTCTGAAATAATTTATATTGCGTTAAATCTTTTTTATAGTAGTTTCGCTGCACCCCAAATCGGGGCAAAAATTATAAAATTTTTATTCGGATGAAATTTATCGCATCATCAAACGCGTTGCTTAAACAGCTGCAAAACCTCTCAGGCGTCATCAACGCAAATACCGTTTTACCGATATTGGAGGATTTCCTTTTTGAAATCGAAGCCAATAAGCTTACCATTGTCGCTACGGATCTGGAAACAGTGATGAGAACCGAAATGGAAATTGAGGCTAAGGATAGCGGAAGAGTATGTATTCCGGGAAAAATTCTGATTGATTCATTAAAAAATATTCCGGATCAGCCGCTGACCTTCACCATCGATAAAAATTTCGGAGTGGAAATAACCAGCGATAGCGGTAAGTATAAAGTAATGGGTGAAAACCCCGATAATTTCCCGAAAGAACCATCAGCAGATGATACTACCTCTTTCAAAATGACTGCTTCTGCCTTAGTAACGGCAATTAACAAAACCTTATTTGCTACTAGCACCGACGATTTGCGCCCCGCGATGACCGGCGTATTTTTCGAACTCAGCAAAAACGGTGTACAGTTTGTAGCTACAGACGCTCACAGATTAGTGCGTTATAAACGTAACGACGTAGAAGCAGCAGGCAACGACAGCTTTATTGTTCCACGTAAACCGTTGAACCTACTGAAATCGGCTTTGCCCGACAATGACGACGAAATCATCCTGAACTATAATAGCAACCACTTCTTTGTTACACATGGCTCCACCCGATTGAGCTGTCGCTTGATAGATGCGCGTTTCCCCGATTACAAAGTGGTCATTCCTGCCGAAAATCCATACAGATTAACTGTAAACAGACAAGAGTTTCTAGGAGCGCTGCGCCGTGTAAGTGTATTCAGTAACAAAAGTACTTATCAGGTGGCCTTAACCATCAGCGGCAGTGAACTACAGCTAGCAGCACAAGATGTTGACTTCAGCTTCGAAGGTAATGAGCGCATGAAGTGTCAGTACAATGGCGAAGACATCCAAATTGCTTTCAATGCTAAGTTCCTGATTGAAATGCTCAACAGTACACAAAGCGAAGATGTATACTTGGAACTTAGCACACCTACTAAAGCAGGGCTTATCAAGCCTGTTGAACAGGACGAAAATGAGGACCTGTTGATGCTGGTAATGCCACTTATGCTGAATCAATAAAAATAGGTTTAAAAAGGCAATGTACAGTAGTACATTGCCTTTTTTTAAAACGTACCCGGGATTATTGATAAATACACTAACCTATTTTTCGACTGGATTGAGTTATTCATTCAGATTCTATTGATAAAAGATTTCAAAAGCCAAAACACCGAGCTGTGTGAACCCCACATGGCAATGAGTTTTTGCATCTTTGCATTTACAATAATTCGAAAAAATTATATTATGTATAAACATACAATACTGATTATGGCCATTGCAATTGGTCTTTCACAGGAGCTTATGGCACAAATATCCGGCACCTGGAAAGGAACATTAGAAGGAATGGGTCAAAAGATAGAAATGACCTTTAATGTAGAAGAAAATAAAGACGGAACACTAGCGGCTAGCTTGGATATTCCCGCTCAGGGAGCAACAGGGTTGCCACTGGACAAAGTAGAGTTTAAAAACCCTGAAGTGACCTTAGGGCTCTCTCAGTTCGGTATTACTTACAAAGGAGTATTGAAAGGAGAGGTTATAGAAGGAAAATTCTTTCAAAGTGGTGTAGAAATTCCTTTACAGTTGAAAAAAACAAAAAAAGAATTGCCAGGAGATCCATCGCTACCTTCTTCTGAAGAAGAAATTCAGAAGTTGATGGAAATGGATAAAGGCTCTTACAAATATTCCGTAGAGGATTATTTCAGAAAACCTAAATCCTCGCAGTTTCAGCTATCGCCCAATGGAAAATATCTTTCCTACATGGAGAAGGACGAAAACAACAAAAGACATGTATATGTGAAAGAGATTGCAACGGGCAAGGTTACGCGGGCCATTGAAGAAAAAGATGAGCTTATTAAAGGATATGGATGGGTAAACGATAATCGACTTTTGTATGTAATGGACAAGGGTGGCGATGAAAACTATCATCTCTATGCAGCCAATTTGGACGGGTCACAAACCATTGATCTGACTCCATTCGAGGGCGTACAGGCTAATATTATCAGCGCTTCCAGAGATTATAAAGACTTTATCATTGTGGGCCTAAACAAGGATAATAAACAAATTCATGAACCCTATAAGATCAACGTCAACACAGGAGCCATCGAAAAACTATTTACCAATGAAGACCCGTTGAACCCTATTGCCGACTATGTATTCAATCGCTTCGGGGAGCTGAAGGCTTATTATAAAATGAAAGATGGTATCAAAACGCAGTTATATTACCGTCTGGATGGAGAAAAAGACTTTAAGCTGATTACAGAAAGCAACTGGTATGAGGGATTCTCTATTTTAGCTTTTAATTATGCAAGTGGTAATAAAGACGAAGCGTATGTATTGACCAATCTTGATTCAGACAAAAGCAGGATTGCACTATACGATTTTAAAACACAAAAAATCATTAAAGAAGTTTTCGCACATCCCAATTACGATGCAAGCATTTTAAGCCTTTCCCGAAAAAGGAATTGGGAGCTAGATTATTATGGTTATGAAGGAGAAAAAGTAGAAATTATTCCGGTAAGTGAAACCTTTAAGAAGATTCACCAAAATCTTTCAGCGCAATTTAAAAACTATCAGTTCAATATTGCAGGTAAAACTGATGAAGAAGATAAATACCTGGTGATTGTACAGAGCGATAAACTGTACGGCAGATATTATATCTACGACACAAAGTCGGGGAAGGCCGAGTTGCTATACGATCTGATGCCGCAGCTGAACGAAGCGGATATGGCCGAAATGCGACCGATAACCTTTAAAAGCAGGGATGGACTTACCATTCACGGATATATTACCTTGCCTAAAGAAGCATTGCAGGGTAAGAAAGTTCCGGTAATTGTAAACCCCCATGGCGGACCACAAGGCATTCGTGATAGCTGGGGTTTCAATCCCGAGGCGCAACTGTTTGCTAGCAGAGGGTACGCAACCCTTCAAGTGAATTTCAGAATTTCGGGAGGATATGGTAAAGACTTCTTGAAAGCCGGATTTAAGCAAATCGGTAGAAATGTTATGGCCGATGTAGAAGACGGTGTACAATACATTATTAAACAAGGCTGGGCCGATAAAGACCGCATTGCCATTTATGGGGGCTCACATGGAGGATACGCAACCCTTATGGGTATGATTCGAACCCCGGAGCTCTACCGTTGTGGTGTAGATTATGTAGGAGTATCCAATATCGAAACCTTCTTTGCATCTTTCCCCGAATATTGGAAACCCTATACCGAAATGGTAAAAAGCATTTGGTACGACCTAGATAACCCTGAAGAAGCTAAAATTGCTAAAGAGGTTTCTCCCGTATATCAAATCGATAAAATCAAAAGACCCCTCTTTGTGGTACAGGGTGCCAACGACCCCCGAGTAAAGATTGCCGAATCGGATCAAATCGTAAAGGCCCTGAGAGCAAAAGGATTCAATGTGCCTTATCTTGTAAAATACAACGAAGGACACGGATTCTATAAAGAAGAAAACCAAATTCAGTTCTATAAAGCAATGATGGGCTTCTTCTATCAGAATTTAAAATAGATGCAATAAAAGCGATGTATAAAAGCAGGAACAAAGATTCCTGCTTTTTTTTATTCAATTAAAACGGGGTTATCAGACTTTTTAGAAACAATCCACTCTACTTCGCTCAATTCATTGAACAAATTTTCTTAAATTTAGTCATGGACTACAAGGTGGCTGCAGTTTTTGATAATTATATCAGCGCACATCTGGTCTTAGGACGCTTGCAAATGGAAAATATCAGTTGTTGGTTAAAAGATGAAAATACCGTAACTGTTGACCCGATTCTCACCAATGCTGTAGGAGGTATTAAACTACTGGTAGCGGAACCTCAGCTGGAAAGAGCGTTGAACTTGATTCGCCAAAATCGAGAAGCGTATCAGTTACGAAATGCATGTCCCAAATGCGGTTCACTGAATATAGAGGTAGTAAGCACACCTCGAAGCATCCGTAACTGGCTAGGAACAATTGCAAACATTCTTTTAAATGTAGGAGCGCCGTTGCCGATCAAAAAAGTGAATCACTGCTTCGACTGTAATCACGAGTATGACATAGCATAAGCATTTTCTTGCCAAAAGACAAGTGAAAGCTTTATGGCTATTTTTATTTTTGAATACCCCTTTTTCTTACATTTTCAATTTGGGTGCTATGAAATTTTTAAAACGCTTGCTCTTTGTATTACTGGCCATTATCGCCCTAGCATTGATTGTGGCGCTATTTGTGAAAAAAGAGTTTTCGATTTCCAGAGAGATTGTCATTAACAAACCTGTATCCGAAGTTTTTGGCTACGTAAGGTATATTAAAAATCAGGATCATTACAGTGTATGGAATCAGCTAGATCCTAGCATGAAAAAAATGTTCACTGGAACTGATGGTACTCCGGGATTTATTTATGCTTGGGATGGCAATAAAAACGCAGGAAAAGGCGCACAAGAAATAAAAAATATTATCGAAAACCAAAAAATCGATATTGAGCTCCGGTTTGAGGAACCTATGCAAGTCACCAATATGACTACGATCAGTACAGAGGCCGTTGCTACCGATAAAACCAAAGTAACCTGGAGCATGTACGGTACTAGCGCCTATCCTTTTAATCTGTTGAATTTATGTATGGATGCCATGGTAGGAAAAGACCTTCAAAAAAATCTGGAAAATCTCAAAGCTGTTCTTGAAAAATAAAAGTGTTGCTGCTACAGACATAAACCCCGCCCATCATATTTATGACCGGCCGGGTTTAATTATTCCGTAACTTCAATACGAAAATGCTGTAGGCTTTTTAAAAACGATTGTATGGATCGGATTATCGCCTATTTCTCCACCTTGGAACAACGTCCGCTGGAGCGCATGGCACTGCTGGTAGCAGGCTTGTTGTTCTTCTGGATTCTTGAGGGAGCCATTCCTTTGTTTCGATTGAATTATCGCAAAAACAAACTGCAACATGCATTAGTGAACTTTGGCTTTACGGTAATGCATCTGATTATTCACACAGGGCTTGCTGTTTTCATCGTTATGTTAAGCGACTGGTGCAAAGCAGCTAATTGGGGATTGGTATACTGGTTGAATGCGGGAGTGGGCGGCGCCATCGCCATTGGTGTGCTGGCGCTTGATTTTAGCAGCTGGCTAGTGCATTGGGTTATGCATAAAAAAGCCTATTTATGGCGTTATCATCTTATTCATCATAGCGATAATAAAGTAGACGTTACTACAGGATTAAGACATCATCCAGGCGACAGTTTGTTACGTGGTATTTTCTTTTTGTTGCTGATTTTTGTAAGTGGTGCGCCTATGTACAGTGTGATGATTTATCAAACGCTCGTTGTTGTAACCACAGCATTTACTCATGCCAACATTAGTCTGCCCCCACTGCTGGATAAATCATTAAGCTATATACTAGTGTCTCCCAATATGCATAAAGTACATCATCACTGGAAGCAGCCTTATACCGATAGCAACTATGGAGCGGTGTTTTCGATTTGGGATCGTATGTTCGGTACATTCTCCTCTTTAGAGCCTTCACAAATTCGCTACGGATTGGATCGTTATTACCCTAACGAAAAAGATGAAGATTTTATCAACCTTTTAAAAGATCCTTTTATCAGAAAAAACGAACCTTAAACAATGTTACCAACTATGTTCATGGTTCCGTTGCCACTCATAATTTTCCCTACTTTTGATATATGAGTAAAGTAATTGCGATGATTCCCGCCCGTTATGCAGCTACGCGATTTCCTGCCAAGCTGATGAAAATGTTGGGTGATAAACCCGTAATCACACATACTTATGAGGCTGCTGTAAATAGTGGTTTATTTCATGATGTATATGTGATTACCGACAGCGATATTATTTTCCAAGAAATCAGTTCGCGAGGCGGTAAAGCCCTTATGAGTCGGGAAGAACACGATAGTGGTACAGACCGCATTGCCGAAGCTGTACGCTCTCTCGATGTGGATGTAGTGGTAAACGTGCAGGGCGATGAGCCTTTTATTCAAAAAGAGCCTTTAGAAAAATTGGTGCGCTTATTTGAGAATCCAGAAGTAAAAGTAGCCTCTTTAATGCGAAAAATGGATAATTCGGCAGATGCTTCGAACCCCAACATGGTAAAAGTGGTAACGAACAAGTACAACAAAGCGCTGTACTTCAGCCGTAGTATGATTCCGTATCAACGAGATGCGAATACAGAGTTTCATTACTATCTGCACATTGGTGTATACGCATTTCGCAAAGCGGAATTATTGCATTTTACTACATTGCCCAAAGCACCATTAGAACAAATTGAAAAACTGGAGCAGCTACGGTTTTTATATAACGGTATAGATATTTACATGGCCGAAACTGATTATAAGAATATAGCGATTGATACGCCTGAAGATCTGGAAAAAGCGCTACACTTGATAAGCAGCCAGTAATGCAATGTGAGGAAGGAGTACTGTTTTTACTTCGACAACATAGTTAAAAAAACAAATATTATGCGTCCGGAAAAATATCTGAAGTACCTCTTTCTCCCCAACTTATTAGAACTTTTCAGTACTGAACGTACCAAAGAAATACTTTCCGTCAATCCTACTATTGTACCTGTGCGGGAAGAAGCTACCAACGTTATCATTACTGCGTACGTTTATAATAAAGAGGATATTCGGGAGTATAAAAACATATCTGTTGAAGAGGTATTAACACTGAAACAGGATAATCATATAGTGTGGATAAATATCGATGGCTTGCGTAAAGATGATGTGGATAAGGTGGGAGAGTGTTACGGTATTCATCCGCTGCTTAGAGAGGATATCCTCAGTCTTCATCAGCGCCCTAAAATGGAAGAGATTGATGATATTCTTTTCTGCCTGACGCATATGTTGTATTACAACGAAGAACGAAAATCGGTGGGGTATGAGCAGATTAGCCTTGTACTGGGCAAAAATTTCATTATTACCTTTCAGGAAGATCCTACCAGAGACATGTTCACTTCATTAAGGGAGCGGTTAAAACTTCCTACCAGTAAAACCCGCGGGAAGGAAGCCGATTACCTGTACTATACGCTGATGGACACCATCGTGGATAATTATTTTATAGTGATGGATAAGTTGCGCGATAGTATTGAAGACTTGGAGGAAGAGATCATACGTCATACCACCAAACGCTCACTGGCACATATCAATGCCTTGCGCAAAGAGCTCATCGTTCTAAAACGCAGCGTGTTTCCCATGAGAGATGTTGTCAGCGGCCTTATTAAAAGCGATAGTGATTTGCTTACGGAGTTCAACGAGCGATTTTATAAAGATGTTTACGACCACATCATACAAGCTATAGATTTGGTGGAAAACTATCGCGATATGATAATGGGACTACAGGACCTGTATATCAATAACGTAAATCTAAAGATGAACGAAGTGATGAAAGTAATGGCTATCGTAACCTGCTTATTAGCGCCGGCAACGGTTATAGGTGGCATCTTTGGAATGAACTTCACCAATATTCCGATGTCTGACTTCCACTGGGGATTTTGGATTGCTGTGGCCGCTATGCTGCTGATTCCTGCATGGATGTTGTTACTATTTAAGAAACGAAAATGGTTTTAATACTGCCGCAACAATTATTTTCTTTTAAATACAGGAACTGTACTGCAAGGCTCGCCATACATAAGGCTTTTTACAACAGGTAATAGTACTCGGGTTATTTCTGCATAAGCAAATGCATCAATAGATACATCCCCGCAGCCTTTTATCACTACGCGCTTATCTGAAAAGGATGCTGTGTCCAGATTATTAATATTATGCAATAGGATGCGTTTTTTCAGCTCTTCTGCATCTCCTGCAGCTACATATTGTGCAACAGGCTGCAGATAGCTTACAATAAGCATGTATGCCCAATGAGGAATAATAGCATCGGCCGTACAAATGATTCCCACATTTTTTCCGGCATATTGCTGCCAATCGTGTTGCTTCAACGCTTCACGGAAATCCTTTTCTTTCAATATCATTTCCATAAACAAATAATCCTTGATATCGAAAAGAACGATTTCCTCCTTAGGCAAATATTCCTCAAGATTTAAAGTAATGATGCCACTTTCAGCTACCTTATTTCTGATAACATCCATACGCTAAATTAACATATATGCCGGCAACTTGTTCAATCTGTAATAAAAGCAAAATCCCGACACAGTGTCGGGATTTTGGTATATCACACTATTACAATTGTATTATTAATAGAACTTAGCCCGGTAGTCTTTAATAGAGGCAGCCTCTTTAAGAGCCTGGAAGGTTTGATACTGCGCCTGCTGTTTGCCTTGCATGTAACGCATTTTTCGAGTTTCTTCTACATTAGCTGCTTCTACGGGTGTTGCAGTCAGGTTATCAATTCTTACTACATATACACCTTGTGTACCTGCAATAGGCTCATTTACTACTTTGTTCACATTTTCCTTATTAAAGGCGGCTCCGATAACCTTCGGTTCAAAACCGATTGACTGAGCAAACTGACCGCTGAAACGAAGACTGTCGGCCACTTCAATTGGCTTTTTCAGTTTTTCGGCTACAGCTTCAAGTGTTGTAATCTTGCCTATTTTCTGAGAGATAAGCTCAGCTTTTTTCTGGTTTATCAATAAAGGTTCTACCATGAATCTTGCTTTATCTACGCTCATGGTTCCTTCTTTATTCACTTCGGTAACAATGGCTACAACATAGTAGTCACCTACACGCTCGGGCTGAACAATTTCTCCCAGTTTTGCATTATAAATACTT
Source organism: Chitinophagaceae bacterium C216 (assembly GCA_028485475.2). GTDB lineage: Bacteria > Bacteroidota > Bacteroidia > Chitinophagales > Chitinophagaceae > Niabella > Niabella composti. The sequence goes on along the minus strand of CP144143.1, from coordinate 670,151 downwards.
TTCACAAAGGTGCGGGATGCCCCCAAACCGGGAACAAAAGATGCGGTTGGTGCAATATCCTGAGCAACAGATCGGTAAACGCCTTTTTCTTTCTGCAATTTATCCGCGGCCTCTTCGAAAGATTTTCTGTCTTTTACCTGTGCTGCAAATTTGGTAGCCTGGCTGTTAGCAGCCATATCGGTTTCGGCACTTGCCTCAATAGGCTTGTTCAGATATGCAATTTTATAACCAGTACTGCTACCTTTTTGAGAAAGAATTTCTATATAGTGATATCCGTAATCTGTTTTTACAACCCCTTTTGCTCCTACTGGATTGGTAAAAATAAAGTCGTTAAACTCTGGAACCATTTGTCCGGAAGGCACACCATCATACACCCCACCGTTATTCACACTTCCTGGATCATTAGAGAATTTTACAACAAGAGAATCAAAATTGGCTCCGTTGCGAATGGCAAGTGCAATGCTATCGGCCAGTTTTTTGGCGGTAGAATCATCTCTGATTGGAATTTGCTGACCAGTTTGCGGATCCATTTGCATTGTACCTACCAGTATATGTCTGATTTTTACGGTATCAGGAATATTTCTTTGTGCCACCACTTTAGCCAGCACATAATTACCGGCATCAATGTAGGGTCCATAAATATTGCCTATGCCAACTTTAAAAATGGAATCCTTCATAGGCACTTGAATGCGATTAGCGCTGATATAACCATCGTAATAGTTATTGACCCCCTGATTTCTTAGGAAAGCTTTGACATCTGTTACGCTATCAAAAGCTGGTTTAAGCGCTAAAAGACTTTCACGAATTTGAGCACTATCGGCAGCACTAGGCTCTGCATTGAAAGCTACATAGCTAATACTGCGACTTTCAGTTTGCTTGAACTCTTCTTTGTGTTTGTCAATGTATTTCTGAATGTCTTCATTAGTCACTTTTACTGTAGAGTCCGGAATGCTGCTATAAGGTTCCCGCACAAAAGAAATTTTGGAAAGCAGACTGTTTTGTGCGTTTTCCTTTTCAATCATCCATTTTGGAAAGTTGATGCTTGTAGTGAAGAGTGCATCAAACTTCTCGGCCAAACGCTGGAATGCCATCTGTTCCAGAAAAGCATTTAGCTGCGCTTTTTGCTCTTCTGTTCCTTTGGTTTTTATTTGATTAATTTGTTGCTGAGCCAGCGCCGGATTATACCGTCCAGTTTGCGGATCCTGGAAAGCTTGAAGCAGCTCCTGAGGAGGATTGGATCCAAATAAAATATCGTTCAATTCTTTTTTACCTACATCGATACCCAGCTTACCGGTTTCCTGATTCAGCAAAATTCTTGCAATTTCGCCATTCCAGGCTTGTTCCAGTGCCTGCTGGGATACAGCCTCTCCGGAGCCCATTCCTCTTTGTTGCAACATCATAGTTTGTTGCTCCACCTGGATTCGAAAGCGGTCGTAGTCTATTACTTCGCCGTTTACTTTACCCACGGTCGTTACATCGCCTCTAAATAAAGTTCCGCCATTCTCAAAAGCAAGCATTATTACAAATACAATAAGCGCAATGGCAATGATTACCGCCATTACCTTGGCGTACTGGTCCTGGATTTTCTGTATAATCGACATAATATATTACTATAAAGGACGGCAAAAATAGGGTATTTGAAAATATCAACAAATTGTGGAAAAATAAGATGGGGCGTTTTGAACAATGATTTTGGCAATTTCTTTAATTCCGTCGCCACAGTATGCTCCAAAATACAGTGAGATAAAGAGTAGGGGCTTCCAAAGCTTTACTGTAATTGGTCAATTTTCTCTGCGAGCAATCGGTCTTTTTCGGTAATGATATCACCAGCATCATGTGTGCTAAGCCATATTTCTACCGTATTATACACATTTTTCCACTCCGGATGGTGGTTCATTTTTTCGGCTTCTAGCGCCACCCGCGTCATGAAAGCAAAAGCTTCGCTGAAGGTTTTAAAAGTAAATTTTTTAAACAGCTTATTGTTTTGCTCCTGCCACATGATGATGATTTTTAAAAGATAAGATATTCTTTGTTTTTGATTTTTTCATTGGTAAGCTCAGTTACCAGCTGTACTCCCGGAATGCTGCGAAGCATGATTTTTATCTGATCTAGATAGTCCTCTGTTACCGTATCGTTCTTCATCAGCCACAAAAAATCCAGATTTTTAAACTCCGGCAACAAGTACTCTCCGTCATATAAATTATTGTACAGATAATGGCACAGTGCACTATGGGGCTCGCGATATTCGTATACAGAGAAGAAATAGGTTCGTTTTTTTCTTACCAGCTTTATTTCTATATCGTGATTGATGCGAAAATTAAGGCCCAGCATATTGTTGAGGTTCCAGCAAAAACGGTAATCCTTTACGGTAGTTACTATACCTAACAGCTTTGTTTCGTCAAAAAAACTGTCAATGATGTTCTGGGTATCTAACTCTAATTTCACGCTGGCCATTCTTGTATTATTTTGCGAGCGAATTTTGAGGTAAAGTTAGAACAAATACACGGGCGGAGGGACTTAATTTGCATAATTCTCCGTAATTCGTAAACATTATTACCCTTAAGTCGGTTATTTTTGCGATTTTACATCTTGAAGACTATAAACTTACATATCGCTTTAGCAGGAAATCCCAATAGCGGCAAAACTTCGCTATTCAATGCGCTTACCGGACTTAACCAGAAAGTGGGCAACTTTCCGGGTGTTACAGTTGATAAAAAAACGGGCATCACCAAAATTGGTAATCGCGCTGCTACGGTTATTGACCTGCCGGGAACCTATAGCTTGTATCCACGTCGTTTGGATGAAGAGGTGGCATACAAAGTGATTATTGGACAAGACCCACACATCCATCCCGATGTAATTGTGGCTGTGGCCGATGCGAGCAGCTTGAAAAGGAACCTCCTGTTTTGCACCCAAATTATCGACTTGAAACGTCCGGTAGTTGTTGCATTAACCATGACCGACATCGCCCGCAAAAAGGGTATACAAATCGATATTAATGAAATGGAGCGGGAGCTGGGTGTGCCGGTTGTGGCGGTAAATCCGCGCAAGAATAAAGGAATTGATGCCTTAAAAAAAGCAATAGAGCTGGTTTCGGGCAATCTATACAAACCCACACCTCGCAACTTTATTGATGTCTCCTCTTTGGCCCCTGAAGCCATAAGGCGAGTTCAGCAAATTTTGCCCGGAGTGGGCGAGTACGAAGCCGTACATTACCTTATCAATCATGAAACCTTTGCACTGAACAATGATGTTCAAGAGCAGATTGAACAAACAGAAAAAGATTATCAGTTCAACCCCACACGCACACAGGCCGAAGAGATTCTACAACGTTATACAAGAATCAATCATATACTGAATGTGGCGGTAACCTTCCCCGATCCGCAAAAGCAATCCAGAATGACAGAAAGGCTGGACAATATATTCCTGCATCCTTTCTGGGGATATGTGATTCTACTGGGAGTATTGTTTCTGCTGTTTCAGTGTGTTTTTCTGCTGGCATCCTATCCTATGGATTGGATTGATAGTGGCACGGCCGCATTTAGCAACTGGCTGAGCTCGATATTGCCTGAAAATAACTTCTCGGACCTGCTAATTAATGGACTCGTTGCTGGACTGGGAGGCATTGTCATTTTCATTCCGCAGATTATGATTCTGTTTGGGCTAATTACCATACTGGAAGACACCGGGTACATGGCACGCATCAGTTTTCTTACTGACAGAATCATGCGTTCCGTAGGATTGAATGGTAAAAGCGTTATGCCAATGATTAGCGGCTTTGCCTGTGCGGTGCCGGCTATTATGAGTGCACGTAATATCGAAAATCGTAAAGAACGCCTGCTTACCATTCTGGTAACACCTTTAATGAGTTGTTCTGCCCGGCTTCCGGTGTATCTGATTCTAACGGCCATCGTTATTCCTCGAACCTATATTGCCGGCTTTATCAGTGTGCAGGGATTGGTGATGATGGGACTGTATTTAATAGGTATTGTATTTGCCATGCTGGTAGCTTATGTGGCCAAATGGTTTGTGAAAATACAAGAAAAAAGCTTCTTCATTCTTGAGTTGCCGGTATATCGTGCTCCTCGCTGGAAGAATGCCTTCCACACAATGATTGAAAAAGCGAAAATTTTTGTGTTTCAGGCAGGTAAAGTTATTCTGTTAATCAGCCTTGTGTTGTGGTTCCTAAGCTCTTTTGGACCTAAACAAAAAATGGAGCAGGTACATCAGCAATACGAGCAACAACTGGCTCAACCCGGAGCCGACACCACGCTTATTGAGGAGCAGTACGGAACAGCCAAGCTGGAGAACTCTTACGCCGGCCTTATGGGTAAGGCTATAGAACCTGTTATTCGTCCTCTGGGTTACGACTGGAAAATTGGTATTGCACTCATTACTTCCTTTGCCGCTCGGGAGGTTTTTGTGGGTACAATGGCCACATTGTACAGTGTGGAAGATGACGGCGAGGAAAACCTTGCCTTACAGCAAAAAATGCAACAAGCGACCTTCAGCGATGGGTCCAAAGTGTTTACGCTAGCAACCGGAATTTCCTTAATGCTCTTCTACGTTTTTGCAATGCAGTGTATGAGTACACTGGCCATTGTAAAAAGAGAAACCGGCAGTTGGAAATGGCCCCTCATTCAACTGGTATACATGACCGGTCTGGCCTATATCGTTAGTTTTATCGCCTATCAGTTATTGAAATAGTTTTTTGTCGATACTAATTTTTCGTTTCTCCCTTAACAAAAAAGAGCGGGTGCAATACCCGCTCTTTTAATGAAGTTAATGGCTGGGATGAATTACATTTTGATAAATTCTACCCGTCTGTTGTTTGCTTTACCTTCCGGAGTATTATTAGGACTTACCGGTTCAGACTCTCCTTTTCCATCGGTTACCATTCTGCTCTCGCTGATACCAAATTTAGAGACCAGTGTGCGTTTCACCGATTCGGCTCGACGTTTGGAAAGTGCTAGGTTAGATGCATCATCGCCATCACTATCGGTATGACCTACGATTTTCACTTTCACGCTTTCATTTTCCTGCAATACATTGGCAATCTCTTTCAGTACTCCATAGCTTTCAGGCTTAATTTTATCACTATTTACATCAAATAAAATTCCAGTAGTAACAAATTTTCCTTCAGTTATCAATTTGTTTCTTGTATCAGGTGCGCCCACAGCGACGCGCAGATTGCTGATGAAGAATGCTTGGTCGTCTTTCCCTGAGCCATCGTTTCTGAAATAAATGGAATTAATTACCGCTCCATCATTTAATGCTCTAGGAATATCCCAAATTTTTACATCATTAAGATATACTCTTACTCTTCCTTTTTGACGCCAGATGCTAACATGCGCAAACAAATCCCTTCCCATGGATTTAAACACGCTCTGCTCTGCATCATTCTTTATAATTTCTTTTCCACCTCCAAAGCTGTGAAATACGGTTCTTCCTTTTTGACCGCCGGCACTAGTAGGATGAAACGCCACTTCCACATTGGCTTTGGGCTCGGCTCTATTGCCAAATCTTTTGAATAGACGCCAGTTGGCTCCTACATTAGGCTCGCTTGTGAAACCCACAATGAAAAACCCGTTGTAAAAGCTGAAATTGGGTGAAGCGACCAGATCAAACTCAACAGTAAAGTTCTCCGGCAATTTTTTAACAAACTCCGGATAAAACACTACTTCGCTAGATGTTTTTAAAAATTTCGAAGATTGATCTCCCAAACGTACTAATTCTCCGGACCCGTTCGTATTCCACTTTGCAGGAAAATCTCCCAATGCGTCTTGGCTAAAATCTTCAACAACAATAACTTTTTCCCCAGGAACAAAATCAAATTTTCCGGATACCGAAAAATCGTCATTCCCGCTTGATGAAGAACCGCCTCCGTTACTCCCCTTGTTTCCAGAGGAGCTTTGCTTACTGGTTCCTTCGTCGTTGTTACTATTTTTTGACTTTTTCTTGAAAATATTTCCGATGCCTTCTTCTACTTTATTCAAGCCTTTATCAATTCCCTGATCGATGCGATTATTCACCCTGTTTTCTGCAGCCCTTTTAGCTTTAACTTTCGGATCGAAAATTTGTCCGTACAATACGCTTGTACAACAAACAAAAGACAGAAGTAATAATAGTGCTCTCATGTTATTTATTTTAATTATTTTTATTTCCAACAGGAACGGTGTTTAGTCAGAAAATTTTTATATAAACCTTATTATATTAAATTAAGGTCTTTACATTTGCTTTAATACAATATAAAAGTATAGCTAATACATCAAATAAACCTTACAATCACCTGAATTAGGGATATGTAGTATATGGCTATTTTTGCTTGTCATTGGGAAAAGATTAGCCATTGTAAATCGTAAAAAACCATATTAGATGAGAAAATTCGCGTTGGCCATTTTTGTTTGTGCTTTTCTATCCTGTGAGAATCAGTCTTCCGGAGACAACGATAGCGATATGTCTTTATCAGATAGTCTTCTTTCAGAAGTTCTGGCCGGACACGACGTGGCTATGCCAAAAATGGCAAAACTAAATCGGTTGCTAAAGCAGGCACAATCGGAGTATGATTCGCTTAAAAATCTCCCGCGTACAGAAGTGCATAAAAAAAGAATGGCATTGTTAGACAGTACTATAAAAGACCTAAACTATGCCGATGCCGCCATGAACGAATGGATGGACGGCTTTAAGTACGACTCATTAAAGAATGATGAAACCCAACGCCAAGCTTATTTGAGAGTGCAACTGACCTCGGTAAATAAAATGAAGGATGTTGTACTTTCCAGTATCGCCAAAGCCGATTCGGTATTATCTAGTAAATAACTGAATAGAAAAAATAAAGCCCGCGAGTTGCGGGCTTTTATGCTTTTATTGCTTAGCTGTTGCGGAATCTATTTCCTTACACAGTGCATCAAAAATTTCGTCTATCGAACCTTCACCAAAGATTGGCTTAAATTTACCTTGCTCTTTATAATAAGCCGCTACTGGAGCGGTATCGTTGCTATATACTTGGAATCGCTTTCTGATTACTTCTTCACTGGTATCATCGGACCTTCCAGAGGTTTTTCCTCTTTCGAGCAATCTTCTTACCAACTCGTTTTCGTTTACCTCCAATGCTAACACCAGATTAATTCCGGTAGCCTTTTCCACCAATAGCTTATCCAAAGCTTCTGCCTGTTTAAGTGTACGAGGGAATCCGTCAAATAAAAAGCCGGTGGCTCCTGTATTTTTCTCTAGGCAATTATTAATAATGCCTATTACGACCTCGTCAGGTACCAGCTGACCACTGTCCATTATTTTTTTGGCTTCAAGTCCCAGCGGCGTCTGATTAGCAATTTCGTTTCTTAACAGATCGCCGGTGGAAAGATGTACCAGCTTATATTTTTCAATTAATTTTTGTGCCTGAGTGCCCTTACCACTACCGGGCGGTCCAAATAGAACTAAATTAAACATTTACGCAATTTTAATTTGATGTAAGTGAACAAATATACTGTATCATCGGATAATTTCATTAGTTGATGGACCTTTTATTGTAATTTTATTATATAAATAGGTTTTTTCTATACAATTTCTAATAATAAGATTTAATGCAAAACTTTTTTCAATTCGGATTTGTTTAATAAATATGAAATCGTCTGCGATTATATTGATTCTTATAGGTTGTTTTTTTCATCAATGCCAATCGCAAACGAAATCTTCTCATCCTAAAGACACAACCATCATGGATAAATCAAAAAATCCGGTTTACTCCCGTACCGATACTACCCCGGTAAAACTGAGTAATGAAGAATGGCAGAAGATTCTATCACCGGAGGTGTATTATATAGCTCGACAAAAAGGTACGGAACGTCCTTGGACCAGCAAATTTGAGAATTTTAAAGAGGTAGGTACTTATTATTGTGCCGCCTGCGGCAATCCCTTATTTAAAAGCGATACTAAATTTGATAGCGGCTGTGGCTGGCCTAGCTTTTATGAGCCGATTAGCAAAAACAGTGTAATCTATCTGGAAGACCGCTCGCATGGTATGATTCGTACCGAAGTACAATGCGGTCGCTGCCAAGCGCATTTAGGACATGTATTTGACGACGGTCCGCCCCCAACCGGATTGCGCTATTGTATCAATGGCGTTATTCTCGACTTTGAAAAAGCGCAGGATATCGAAAAAGAATACAAACAACAACAGAAAAAGTCTTAAGCACTTTATGGTGTCACACAATAGTTTTGTGGGAAATCCTGTTTAGCAATAGACAGGATTTTCTTTTTTCTTCTACCGTACCAGATATAAAACCCGGTAACAGGAAGGCTGGCTGCAATCAAACTTGCAAAAAACACCAGCAGTTTGCCCGGAAAGCCCAGTATGGCCCCCACATGAATATCGTAATTCATCCGCTGAATCTTATCGGCCAAAGAAGCATCCTTAAACTTGCCCGCCCAAATACCTTCTGCAGGCAATTCCTTTCCGGTGTATTGGTCATAATGATAAAAATCGACGTTATAATAACTGTCCAAATTATGGTTAACAAAGCCTTCCAATGCATCTGTTTCATCTTGTGGAAACACAATCCCCACCTTATTGTCGCTTCGTTTTTGCTGCATTAGCTCCAGCCATACAGTATTAACAACTTGTGAACGATCTGCCGAAAGAGCCAATGCGCTATCCGATACAGGATGCTCATGAGGAGGCATCGTTTGGCCTCCGGAAGAAACAAAATAAACAGAGCGGGCAAACCACTGGAATCCCATAATTAGTCCGGTAATGGCAAGAAAAATAGCCACCCAGGTCATATAAAATCCTAGCACATTGTGCAAATCGTAGTTTTTCCGTTTCCATCGGGTGGAGGGCTTCCACTTAAATTTAAACCGCTGACGAGCTGCCGCTTTGTTTCGCGGCCACCACAACACTACACCTGTAATCATCAATATCAGAAAAATAAGTGTTGCTGTTGAAACGATAATTCTTCCCGGCTTTCCCATCCACAATTCGTAATGGCCCATGGTAATAATGCGAAAGAAGTCTTTTCGCATATTCTTCACCTTCTGCACATGGCCAGTGTAAGGATTAATGAAAACCTGATAGTAAACGCTGTCATCATAATAATAAGCTAAGGCCGCATCGCGAGGACCCAGATACTCGAGTATTATAGTTTCTTTTCCGTTCAGATACTTATCCACCGAATCTTTCAATACAGTAGGAGGTAGATATTTTGTTCCCGGATTTTCTACATATCTAAACTGCTCCACCGCACGAGTGATTTCTCGCTCAAATGCAATCAAACAGCCGGATATTCCCAACCAGAAGACAATAAGGCCGGAAGCGAGTCCCAGCCATAAATGAATTTTTCCTATTGCCTTTTTTATTCTCATCTCCTACACCTATTCAGTTTAAAATCTATACGTTACGGATACTCTAAAGTTTCTGGGAGGGTCCACCTGCCAAGAATAAGCTGCTACATTATAATCGGGATAATTCCAGTACTGGGTATAATAAGAGCCGCTGTACAGATATTTATCCAGAATATTAAACACATTGGCGGTTACGGATACTTTTTTACAACTCCAGAATAGTCCACCATCCAGTTTAAAATAATCGCCCATATTGCGTTCGGGATGATCCATGCTATAGCCCCATCCTACACGTCCAGCTAGATAAGTAAATCCTCCATTGATGCCGAAGCCTTTAAGCGGTCCTCTTTGAAGAGTGTAGGTGAGCCAAGTGTTTACCGTATTTTTTGCAAAACTGGGAACATATTCACCCTTTTTAAGCGTGGTAACTCCTTCGGCCACTTTGGTCACTTCACTGATTGTATAAGCATAGTTAGCGATAGCAGTAAATCCGGGAAGAATTTCTCCTCTTAAGTCGAACTCAAATCCTTTCGCCTCTTTCTCGCCAATTACAATACTATAGTTTTCGTTAGCGGCATTGGAGGGATCTGCCGTAAGCTCGTTTTTCTTTAGGATACGATAGGCAGCAAGTGTGGTATTCCATTTTCCGCCAAACCAGTCTTTTTTAATGCCCAGCTCTATATTATTACCCGTAATGGGTTTGGCTGTTTCGCCGCTGCGCAATATTCCGGATTGCGGGGTAAATGCTTGGTCGAACAAAGTGTACACATATGCATTTCCGGGCAGAGAGTAGCTGATACCTGCACGTGGAGTAAAATGTGCTTTCTGATAAGGTGCTCCACCCCACTGATATTGTTTTAAATAGCCAAAACGACCGGCCAGCGTTACACGCAGTTTATTTTGAAAAAAGCCTAACTCATCTTGTGCATATCCGCTAACATACTCCTGCCCCATAGTGCCGCCACCGGCTTTGGCGCGCTGAGATAAAGGAAGCGAACGATCGAATTGCGGATATCCGTTGGCAGGAGCTCCATAATCGGGATTATTTACATCAAATGGCTTATCAGGAGTGTCGAGAGGGAAGGACTGACTCCAATCGGCTTCATAATCCTTTTTCCCAGCATCAATCCCTAACAACAGTCTGTGACGAATGGCGCCAGTTTGCACTTCACCGTTTACAAAAGCCTGTCCTAATTTCATATTGCTGCGTGCATCCCAAATACCATAGCCTCTGATTATTTGGTTCGGGCTGAGTGTTCCATCAATTACGCCATCATAATCCAAATCATAGTCTCCGGGTCCTACGGCTGTAGGCCAGCTATTGCCCCCTGTTTGATCGTAATAAAAATAAGCCCCTTGAATAGTCAGCTTCCAGTTTTGAGCCAATTGTTGCTGATAATTGAGATAGATGCTGTGATCATTGATTTTGGAAGGTTCTGTTCCAGGCTGCGCCAGTGTAAAGTTTCTGGGCAAAGAAGCAAAACCATTGGGAGAAAATACGTAATAGGATCCTACATCTGTCATCTTCGCATGCTGGAGTGTATACTCTAGTGTCAGCTTTGATTTCTCAGAAAATGCATAACTGAATACGGGAGCCACAGATATACGGTCGTTATGCTCAAAGGGACGGAAAGAGCCTTTTTTCTGATAAGCACCGTTAAAGCGGAACAACAGTTTTCCATCGGCAGTCAACTTTCTATCCAGATCAATCGTTCCTCTGTACAAATCGTAACTGCCCACCGCAAAGGACACTTCTCCTTTATTCTCTCCAGTAGGTTTTTTCGTAACTACATTGTATAACCCTCCCGGTTCACCGGTTCCCAGCATGAATCCTGCTGGGCCTTTTACAAATTCCACGCGCTCTACCATGCTCATGTCTTCTGTAAGAGGGCCCCAAGAAGAGTTTACCACATTAAATCCGTTGCGAAAAGCCTGCACACGCGAACCACGCATATTTACGTTGGTATATAAATCACCCCAGTGCTCCGCACGAAGTAATCCGCTAACATTCCGCAACAATCCGTCGCTGGTGCTTATAATCTGCTGTTCTGACAATACTCTTCCAGTAATCACCTGTACATTTTGTGGTAACTCCAGTAAAGGAGTCTGCACGCGTAAGGAGCTTGAGGCTGTTTGTGTATGCAGCCCGTTTTTGCGTCCGGTTACAATAACCTCGCTTAACTCCCGAGCATTTACTCCAAGCACTATGGATATAGAAGTGGTAGCTCCTTCTGTAACAACAGCTTCTTTTTCCACATCATTATATCCCACCAAAGAAACTTTCAAGGTATAATTTCCCGGATTCAGTTTGTTAAAGCCAAAGCGGCCTCTAGCATTGGCCGCTGTTGCGTAATCTGTTCCCACAATCACAATCGTCACACCTTCTGCGGGTTGATTATCTTCGGTAACAACAGTCCCTGTAATTTTTCCAAATCCTGTTTGAGCGAAAACCTCCAAACTAATTAGTGATATCCACACCAAAGCCAAAAAGTAAACTATGTTTCTCATGAATCATTTATTTGAGGCGCAAAAATAGCAGCACTCATCTTCGTCATATTTACGAAATGCGGAAAAAATCATAATTCTTAGTAACTGTTGACAGTTTTCTGACAAATAAGACGTCTTATGACATTGACATTGTTTTTATATATTTGAAAAAACGATTTGCATGAATAGCCGTAGAAAATTTATTTATCAGACATCAGCGCTTGCCCTTGGGTCGTTAGCCCTTCAGTCTTTCAATTCCAAAAATTTTTCCTTCATCAATAAGAGCGCTTCGGATACTATTAAGATTGGCGTTATCGGAATAAAAGGTATGGGGTGGTCCAATACGCAGTCCATCCTAAAAGTGCCGGGGACCCAAATTGTAGCACTATGCGATGTGGATAAATCCGTTCTGGATGAAAGGATGACGGAGCTGCAGAAAAAAAACATTGATACCAGCAAAATCAAAACTTATGGTGATTACCGAAAGCTCCTGGAAAATAAAGACGTGGATGTAGTAATCATTGGTACTCCGGACCACTGGCATGCTCTAATGATGATTGATGCCGTAGCTGCAGGAAAAGATGTATATGTAGAAAAGCCTGTAGGTAACTCTATTGAAGAATGTAAGGCCATGGTGGCGGCACAAAAAAAGTACAATCGCATTGTGCAGGCCGGACAATGGCAACGCAGCCAGCAACATTTTAGAGAGGCTGTTGAATTTGTTCAAAGCGGCAAACTGGGTAATATCAGGACCGTGAAGGTGTGTTGCTATCAAGGCTGGATGAAACCTGCACCTGTGGTACCTGACAGTGCTCCTCCTCCCGGTGTAGACTATAAAATGTGGCTGGGCCCGGCCAAAACAAGGCCCTTCAACAGCAGTCGCTTTCATTTTAACTTCCGCTGGTTCTGGGATTATGCAGGAGGATTGATGACGGACTGGGGTGTACACTTAATGGACTACGCACTTCTGGGTATGAAAGCATCACTTCCCAAAACAGTAAGCGCATTGGGAGGAAAATTTGCCTATCCCGAACTGGCACAGGAAACACCCGATACACTCACCGCACTTTATGAGTTTGACGGCTTCAACATCATCTGGGACCATGCCATGGGTATTGATAACGGCAATTACAACCGCGACCACAGCATCGCCTTTATCGGCAACAACGGAACGCTGGTACTAAGCCGTGGTGGCTGGGAAGTGATTGAAGAAAAACGCAGCGAAAACAAAGTGCTGGTACCTTTCAAAGGCAGGTCTGACAACGGATTGGATAAGCACATGGAAAACTTTGTTGAGGTGCTGCGCTCTCGCAAACAATCAGACCTGAACTGTTCCATTGAAGCCGGAGCCCATATTGCCACTGTGTGTCAAATTGGAAACATCGCTTTCAGAAGTGGCCAGAAATTAGTGTGGGACAAGGCCGCAGGTAAGTTTACTGATGAAAAAATCAATCAGCAATACCTCATGGCTCCTTATCACAACGGTTACAAACTGCCTAAAATTTAATCAGGCTTACTGAGTAAGCAGCTGATAAATCGTTACAGACTGAAATTGCTCGCCAGGGGATAAGACGGTTGATGGAAAGTTGGGATGATTGGGTGCGTCCGGGAAGTGTTGGGTTTCAAAACAAAATGCTTCCCGGGCATTAATAGGTTTTCCGTTACGATCCTTATCTACACCTTTCAAAGTGTTTGCGGTAAAAAACTGTATCCCGGGCTCGGTAGTAAAAACTTTCATTAATATCCCGGTTTTGGGACTGTAGGCTGTTGCGGCCAATTCGGGTGTTTTACCGCCTTTTTGTTTGTTCAAAACAAAATTGTGATCAAACCCACCTCCATATTTTAATTGCGGATGAGGTGCATCTACTACACTGCTGATAATAGTGGGCTTTCTTAAATCAAATGGAGTATTGGTTACCGGTACAATTTCTCCGGTAGGAATCATCGCTTCGTTAACGGGAGTGTAATGATCCGCATTGATATATACCTGATATCCGGTTACCGAACCTCCTCCTTCGAGATTAAAATAGCTATGATTAGTAAGATTTAGAACAGTCTTCTTATCCGTTTCGGCAGTATAGGCAATTTTTAACTCATTTTGATCATTGAGCGAAAAAGTTATCTGCACTTTTAGATTTCCTGGAAATCCGTTCTCCCCGTCTTTTGAAAGATAGGCAAGGGTTACTGCGCGATCTGACTTTTCCACCCAGTCCCAAACCTGTTCGTTAAAACCATTAGGGCCTCCATGAATATTGTTTCCGTTATTGTTGAGTGGTAGCTGATAGGTAGTGCCATCTAGTGTAAATTGTCCTTTTGCCATACGATTGGCATATCTTCCTACAGTAGCTCCATAATTTCGGCCCACAGCCTGAATGTATGCATCAATCGAATTAAATCCCACTACTACGTCTACAGGGTTTCCTGTTTTGTCGGGAACAATGACACTTACCAAACGTGCTCCAAAATTGGTAATGGCCACCGTCATGCCCTTCTTATTTTTCAGAAAAGCAATCCCGGTTTTTTTACCATTTATTTCTTTTTCAAACTTTTGAGGATTGAGATAAGGATGGGGTACGCTTTGCGCATGCATCACTAATGTCCACAACAAACTGGCTAAAACGCCTGATAAACGCAATATAAATCCGGATTTTACGGCAAGCAATTTATTTTTCATATCGGCAATATACACAATCGCATTTACAAGAACCTGCAATATCTATTTATTCTGTTCTCTCACTGGCTTGTCCACAAAGAATTTTATCAAAATTGTTGATGTTGAGAATGTTATACGCTGATAAAGGACTTCTTTTGCCACAAAAGCACTTGGAAAAATCCGATTCCGTCAAAATGTTAAATACCAGCTATCTTTGCAGCCTATTTGAATTTAAGAGTATATGAGTGTGCAACAATTATCGGAACAAGAAATTATCAGAAGAGAAAAATTGCAAAAATTAAGGGCTGCCGGTATTGATCCTTATCCCGCACCCTTATTTCCGGTAACTCACTATTCCGAAGATATTAAAAAGAACTTTTCTGAAGAGACCAAAGATCAGTTCGCGGAAGTAAGTGTCGCCGGCCGTATCATGAGCATCAATGATAAGGGCAAGGTGTTTTTTATAAAAATTCAGGATAAACAGGGCATTTTTCAATTATACGTAAAACGGGATGAGCTATATCCCGGTGAGGATAAAAGTGAGTGGGATACACTGGTAAAGCACGGATTGGATTTGGGTGATTTTATCGGAGCTTCTGGATATGTATTTATTACTAAAACCGGAGAAACCTCTCTGCACACAAAACAACTTACGCTTTTGGCCAAATCTTTAAAACCGTTACCGGTTGTAAAGCGCGATGAGCAGGGAAATGTATTCGACGAAGTCACCGACCCAGAATTCCGTTATCGTCAGCGTTATGCCGATTTGGTTATTAATCCTTCGGTAAAAGAAGTTTTTGTAAAACGCACAAAAATGATCAACTCCATCCGCGAGTTTTTGAACGAACGCGGAGCTTTGGAGGTAGATACTCCGGTTCTACAATCTATTCCGGGTGGTGCTGCTGCAAGACCATTTATTACCCATCACAATGCCTTAGATATTCCTTTCTATCTGCGTATTGCTAATGAATTATATCTAAAACGCCTGATTGTGGGTGGCTTTGACTGGGTATACGAGTTCAGCCGCAACTTCAGAAACGAAGGAATGGACCGTACGCACAATCCAGAGTTTACCGTTTTGGAATTCTATGTGGCCTATAAGGATTATTTCTGGATGATGGAAACTACCGAACAACTTTTGGAAAAAGTAGCGCTGGATGTGAACGGTACCACCGATGTTACTGTGGGTGATAATACTATTTCTTTCAAAGCACCATTCCCGCGTGTATCCATTTATGATGCTATTAAAGAGCACACCGGCATTGATATCAGCAATATGGATGAAGCCGCATTGAGAAAAGTTTGTAACGACTTAGGCATTCATGTGGATAATACCATGGGTAAAGGAAAATTGGTGGACAAAATCTTCGGTGAAAAATGTGAACACCACTACATTCAGCCCACATTCATCATCGATTATCCTGTAGAAATGAGCCCACTTACCAAAAAACACCGTTCAAAAGCCGGACTGGTAGAACGTTTTGAGCTGATGGTAAACGGTAAAGAGATTGCCAATGCATACAGTGAGCTGAACGACCCACTGGAACAACGCGAGCGTTTCGAAGAACAGGCAAAATTGCTCGAGCGCGGCGATGAAGAGGCCATGTATATCGATTACGATTTTTTGCGTGCTCTGGAATACGGTATGCCTCCAACTGCGGGAATCGGTTTTGGAATCGACAGATTATGTATGTTGATGACCAATCAATCATCGATACAGGATGTACTATTCTTCCCTCAGATGAGACCCGAAAAGATGGATTAATCAAAAGTGCTTCGGATAATACTAAAAAGCACTCTTTAACCGGAGTGCTTTTTTATTTTTACATTGATTGCTTGCTTCAACGTTTGAGAAACATTTAATCTCTACATTCGTTGTATAAATAAATATCTTTTATCATGAGACGAATATTTGTCATTGTATCCGTTCTCTCCATTATCATTTCGCTTTTACTGTCGATTTATATCAGTAAAAACTGGTATGTGGTCTTTGCTGCCGTGTTTGTGCTTTCGTGCTTAGGCTATTACGACATGTTACAAACGCGCCACAGTATCCGCCGTATTTATCCGCTATTTGGCCGGCTGCGTTATGTAATGGAAGAATTGCGCCCTAAGATTTATCAGTATTTCATTGAATCGGATATTGACGGTAGACCCTTGAACAGAGTGGATCGTTCTACCGTGTACCAACGTGCTAAGCTGGACAATGACACCATGCCCTTTGGTACACAGCTGGATGTATATGCACCGGGGTATGAATGGATTTGTCATTCCGTAGCTCCAGTAGATTTTAAGCAGCTGGACCATAATCCGAGAGTTTTGTTTGGAAATAAAGATTGCAAACAACCGTATAACGGAAGTATTCTCAATATTTCTGCCATGAGTTATGGTTCGCTGAGCTCCAATGCTATTGAGGCGATGAATGGCGGCGCTAAAATTGGGGGCTTTGCTCATAACACCGGCGAAGGAGGTCTTAGTGATTATCATTTAAAACAAGGCGGAGACTTGATTTGGCAAATAGGTACCGGTTATTTCGGCTGCAGGGATGAACATGGTAATTTCTCTCCGGAATTATTTGCCGAAAAAGCAAAGATTCCAAACGTGAAGATGATAGAAATAAAAATTTCGCAAGGCGCCAAACCGGGCCATGGGGGTATTTTGCCGGCGAGCAAAAACACACCCGAAATAGCAAGAATTCGTCATATTGTTCCGGGAACAACGGTTGAGTCGCCCCCCTATCATACTGCATTCTCTTCTCCGAAGGAGCTCATACAATTTATCAAACAACTAAGAGAATTATCGGGCGGAAAGCCTGTTGGATTCAAATTATGTATCGGTCATAAGAGCGAGTTTATGGCAATTTGCAAGGCTATGATAAATGCCGATACTTATCCTGATTTTATAACCGTAGACGGGGGAGAGGGAGGAACTGGTGCGGCTCCGCAGGAGTTTTCTAACTATGTAGGAGCACCTTTATTAGATGGTTTGGCTTTTGTGGATGATGTATTAAGAGGATTAAACATCAGGCATCACATAAAAATTATTGCATCAGGAAAAATTACTACCGCCTTCCATATTGCACGGGCTGCAGCCTTGGGGGCTGATGCCTGCAACTGTGCACGCGCTATGATGCTGGCCGTAGGTTGTATACAAGCGCTGTTGTGCAATACCAACCGGTGTCCGACCGGCGTGGCTACACAAGATCCAAAACTTACGAAAGGCTTAGTGATAGACGATAAAAAATATCGTGTAGCTAATTATCATAAAAACACAGTGAAAGCCTTTGTAGAACTAATGGCTGCCGCCGGATTGAGAAGCATGGATGATATCACACGCTCGCACGTGTACAGAAGAGTATCGCTTACCGCCATGTACACATTCGAAGAAATATTTCCATCGGTAAGAGAAGGATGTTTTCTCGAAGGTGATATACCTGAAAAGTATAAAAGAGACTTCTTAATGGCCGATGAAAATCATTGGGGTGTACATTCTGTGGGAAGCTGGAGCGAAGCTACTGGTTATAACAAGATAACTGCGGGCTAATATCCTATAAACTTTAAGGCATCCGGAAGCTTGTGGTTTTTGATATAGTTAGGACCACAAAGCTTCCGGATTTTTTATATTGTTTTTAATCTCTCCGATGTTAAATATTAAAAAAGTTTCTGCCCTTTTAACAATTTATCATATCGGTGTAAGGCTTCGAGGAAGTAATAGTCGGCATATACCAAGGGAACATCAATTTCAGAATTATGCGGAATACTCCCAACACAATGTTTTAAAATAAAATTGCCATTGGTTCCGGGTTTAGCCCTGTATGCATCCGAAGACAAGGAACGCAGAATTTTCACGGCCATGGCTTTATACTGCTTGCTTTTCGATGCATCCGCATAAGTACTTAATTCAAGCAATGCAGAGGCTGTTATTGCCGCGGCCGATGCGTCTCTGTACAAGACAGAAATATTTCTTGCATTGGAGCGAGCTCCAGGCGTAAACCCTTGTTCATAAGCATTAAAATCCCAATAAGGAATACCATCTTCTGGCAAGTTCTTATTATTGACAAAATAATCGGCCAATCCTATAGCTTGATTTAAAAAGCGCGGATCACCCGTTTCGCGATAAGTCATCGTAAAGCCATAAATAGCCCAGGCCTGACCCCGACTCCAAGTAGAATTGTCGGCATATCCTTGTGCAGTTTGCTTGGTAAGCACTTTGCCGGTTGTACTGTCGTAACATACTACGTGATAAGAACTGTTATCAGGTCTGAAATGATTTTGCATTGTTGTTTCAGCATGTTTAATTGCTATTTTTCTGAAATGGTCATCCCCCGACACCTTGGAAGCAAAAAACAGCATTTCCAAATTCATCATATTATCAATAATCACAGGAAAATAAAATTCATCCGTATTATGCCAAGACCTAAATACATTCCACGATTTAATAGAGCCTGTGGTTTCATTAAATCGCGTACTTAAAGATTTTGCTCCATTGATGAGCAACTGCTTATATTTTTCATTTTTGGTTATTCTGTAAGCATTGCCATAGCTACAGTACATCATGAATCCCAAATCATGATGTCTTGTAAAAGTTTGCAGGGGTTCCAATTTTTCGGTCCATTTTAAAGCTTCGGCCTTTAACGTCTCGTCTTTTGTGTGTTCATATACATACCACAAACTGCCGGGAAAGAATCCCGATGTCCAATCGTACATATTTGTGGTAACTAATTTTTCTTCTTTATTTATCGTGCGCGGATAAGCCCCTCTTTCTGCATCGAATTTTTCATTAGCCGTCTTCAGTAGTCCTTTCAGCATTACGGAAGCATGCGAAAAGTTTTCCTTCACGAACTCATCAGCTAATGCGGTTTGGGATTGCTTTTTTGCAACACAAGCAGAAAAAACAATAACAAAGGATAATGCAATTACAATCGTTTTTTTGTACATATACTGTATTGGATTTTTTTATAAAAAATTGCGGCTTTTGTAAAAAGCCTATCTGTTTTCTTGGTTTGGGTTATTTATTTTTTTTGAATCGTATAAACATATTTTCCTTTTATGTGAGTGGATTTGGCTACTAATTTTATCCGATATAACTCCTTACCCCAGACAGAAGAAAGCTTCTTATCTGTAAGTTCGATTGTATCCACTTCCACATCAAATTGTTGATAAGGATAGTGCAGTATTACTTCTTTGCCTTCTTTACGTAAGCTGATAATTCCTTTTTTAACGGTATCTGGTTTTGCAGCTACAAGAAAGTTGATGATGTGAGGTTGTTTTGTTGTTGTAAGTTCAAAAGCATCTTCTATCTTCAATTCTTTGGAAGACAAAGTATACGTTCTATACCATGTTTTAACTGCTGCTTCTTTTGGATAAGCCTTACTAATATCTAAACTAAATCTATTATAGCGATTATCAAAACGGGCATCAGAAGATTTATAGTTTGCCCCGTTAAGCTGAGCAAACCCATTAATAGTGGGCAAATTGTGATAATTGCTTTGCATCGTCCAGATAGAATATCGCTCACTGCCGAATGTTTGTCTCATATAAGTACCCACGCCGGCATCCACAAAAAATGGAATCGTATCTACATATAAAGAAAAAGTTCCTACGTCGTTGTGATTATGGCTTTCATTATTATGTCCTCCTTTTGCAGCTAGAAAATAGTGGACGTTTTTAACATATAAAAATTCGGTTTGCGGATACCATGTATAAGAAGCCGTAGGCAGTGAAGGCGCTGTATTGATCACTTCTTTATTATGAGCAATACTTTCAAGTATGCGAAATACATCTCTGAATTCTTTAGGCTTTAAATTATCTCTACTTTCTTTTATTAGATAGGATGCAAAGGCTGTCATTTCCTTACTATTCACGGCTTTTCCATAGCGATAAATAAGCGCTGCATCGCCGCCGCCTCTTGCCGTAGCATCCGCAAAGTTCACAACCCAACCATTCCCCACATAGCTCCGACAAATGTATTCTCCCATATTTTTTATTAGCGGTTCATGAAAAATCGATATTTGTCCGCCTGTAATGTTGTGTAGGAATTGTAAATAATCATATAGCTTGCCTGCAGCGTGTCCCCAATACGAAGGTCCTTCTTCACAGGCGCCATCTTCATGAACATAATTTATGAACCGGTCTACGGAACGCATGGTTTTATACACCGCCTGTGCCAGTTTTTCTTGATCTTCTTCCATTAAAGCAAAAGTTTGGAGCACGTTACTATTGCACCACACATTCCAATTATTCACCAACTGCGATGGATTGGTACTAAAGCCCATCCACCAAAAGCGATCGGTTTCCATATAAGGATCTAAAACCCGCTTTTTAATTTCAAATCTTATACGTTCGCTGATGAGTTTGTTTTCTTTATCAAATTCTTCTTTCAAAAAATAGTGAATCCAGGACAGCATAGACCCTACATCTCCTACAAACAGATCGATTATGTTCTGCTGATGATCGGGAAACCTTTTATTATTGCCCTGTTGTAAAGAAAGATGGGCCGATAAAGACCATGTAGTCATTTCACAAAGAGCAAACACACCATTGATAAGCTGATCCATAAATCGCTTGTTACCTTCAGCCATTTCTGCAAGAAATAATGTAGATATGGCTTTGAGGTTTTTATTAAAAGGTTCTTCCATTATCGTACGCGAATCGCTTCGAGAATATTCCAAATAATCCGTAGCCTTAACAATAAGCCACTGATAGGTCAAATATTTTTCCCCTTCTTGGATGAGATCTTGTTTATAATCTCCTAAAAAAAGATTCCAAGCATTCCGGTCGCGATATGCGGGATAGGGCATCCACTTTTCTTTAGCAAGCAATACTTTTTTTACAAAATTTACATCGCCTTGTTGTTGTAGCAAATTACGAGGTTCGCCGGCTTGCACACGTCCGGTAATCCATACTAAAAGGCAAAGCAATACGCAATTTCTTTTAAAAAAGTAGAGTAAATTCACAATAAAATCTTTTTAGGAAAGTTCTTAAAGATAAGAGATTTTACCTCTCAGGATTATTTCAAACGTTTGCTTTAATTAAAAACCCTTCATTATGGCCGACATCAAAAAAGAAGATATTAAACAAGAAGTTTTTGATCTGTACGATGACTATGCCCACAATCGTATAGATAGACGCGAATTTGTTCAAAAGCTTTCCCTGTACGCAGTAGGAGGGCTTACCGTTTCTTCGCTCATGAGTTTTTTAATGCCTGATTACAAGAACCGCACGCAGGTTAAGGCAGATGACCCGCGCATTCAGGCGGAATATATCACCTATGCTTCTCCCAAAGGTGCCGGTACAATGAAAGGCCTGTTGTGCATGCCTTCTGATGCTAAAGAAAAATTGGCGGGCGTAATTGTAGTGCATGAAAATCGCGGACTGAATCCTTATATCGAAGATGTGGCTCGAAGAACAGCTCTTGCCGGATTTGTGGCATTAGCTCCGGATGCTTTAACACCATTAGGCGGATATCCGGGTAATGATGATGAAGGTCGCGCCTTGCAGGCTAAACGTAACAGAGAAGAAATCTTAGAAGATTTTATCGCCGGATACGATTATCTGAAAAAACATCCGAAATGTACAGGACGTATAGGTGTGGTAGGGTTTTGTTTTGGCGGATGGGTGGCTAATATGATGGCTGTGCGTGTTCCGGATTTGGGAGCAGCTGTTCCTTTTTACGGAGGACAGCCTAAGGACGAAGATGTTCCAAAAATTAAAGCTCCTCTACTCATTCATTATGCAGAATTGGATACTCGGGTAAATGAGGGATGGCCTGCTTATGAAAGCGCACTTAAGGCGCACAATAAGGAGTACACAATGTATATGTACCCTAAAGCCAATCATGGGTTTCATAACGATACCACACCACGCTACGATAAAGAATCAGCCGAGTTGGCGTGGAAAAGAACAATAGACTTCTTCAACCAAAAACTAAAATAGTGTGGCAAAGACCACACTATTTTTTATTATTTAAAACCAACTCTTTTTTAAAACTCAGCGTTCTTAGGTGTTCTAGGGAACGGTATTACATCACGGATATTGTTCATCCCGGTAACAAACTGAATCATACGTTCAAATCCCAGTCCGAAACCAGCATGAGGAACTGTTCCAAATCTACGGGTATCTAGATACCACCATAGTTCTTCATCGGGAACGTTCATATCCTTCATTTTTTTCAGCAGCACATCCAGTCTTTCTTCACGCTGCGAACCGCCAACGATTTCACCAATACCCGGCGCCAAAATATCCATTGCGGCTACTGTTTTTCCGTCATCATTCATGCGCATATAAAATGCCTTGATTTGGGCCGGATAATTCATCAATATCACAGGTTTTTTGAAATGTTTTTCTACAAGATAACGTTCGTGCTCGCTTTGCAAGTCCATACCCCATCCTGTAATAGGATACTGGAATTTCTTTTTCTTATTATAATTACTATTCGCCAGAATGTCGATGGCTTCGGTATAGGTTAATCTTTCAAACTGATTGTTTAGCACAAATTCTAGTTTTTCAATCAATCCCATTTCCGAGCGTTTGTCCTGGGGTAACTGCTTTTCTTCATCGGCCAAACGCTTAGCCAGAAAGTCCAGATCCTCAGCATTATGATCCATTACGTATTTTATGATGTACTTGATGAATGCCTCGGCTAAGTTGGCATTATCTTCCAAATCATAAAACGCCATTTCCGGCTCTATCATCCAAAACTCCGCCAAGTGACGTGTAGTATTGCTGTTTTCGGCTCTGAAAGTAGGGCCAAAAGTATAGATCTCGCCCAGTGCTGTAGCTGCTAGTTCTCCTTCCAACTGGCCACTTACTGTAAGATTGGTCGATTTTCCAAAAAAATCTTCTTTAAAATCTACCGATCCGTCTTCGTTGCGAGGTGTATTATCGAAGGGTAATGTGGTTACTCTGAACATTTCTCCTGCACCTTCAGCGTCACTAGCAGTAATGATAGGAGTGTGTATGTAGACGAATCCTTTTTCGTTAAAAAACTTATGAATTGCAAAGGCCAATGCATGACGTACGCGAAATACCGAAGCAAACGTATTCGTACGAAAACGCAAATGCGCAATCTCTCTCAAAAACTCCAAAGAATGTTTCTTTGGTTGTAGAGGATATTTCTCAGGATCGCTATCTCCTAGTATTTCAATAACTCTCGCTTTCAGCTCCACTTTTTGTCCTTTACCCAAAGAGGGGACCAGCGTTCCTGTTACCTTCAAAGAAGCTGAGGTAGTGATTCTTTTCAGAAGCGATTCTTCGAACTGGCCCAATTCTGCCACTATTTGTAGATTGGTATTGGTACTTCCATCGTTCAATGCAATAAATTGATTATTACGGAAAGTACGCACCCATCCCATTACCGTAACTTCCTGCTCCTGAGGTTCCTGTTGTAGCAGCTCTTTTATTTTAATCCTCTTATTGAACATTTGCTTTTATTTTGGGCGGCAAAGATAATATTAATATCCTCCACCTTGGCCTGTATTTATATTATTTGGACGAGAAAAATTACATTAACAAGGAATAATTTTTAGAAAAAATATATCAAAATAGGCAAAAAATTTGTTTTCTTGTTAATTATGCGTTCTATTTTAAACGATATTATCAAGAGAAGCCACACCAAGTGTTAAGCCTTTTTAATAACTTAAAAAAAGTCAAAATTTTTTATATGTTTTGTTTTTTTTGATAAAAACACATTATTTTCGCAGCAGAAATGACCTACGGCTTGTGATCATCTCTGCTAATTATTGATTTCCATTTCAATAAGATTCACCTAAAACAATTTTCATTATTTTTTATTGTTAATCAGCATGCGAAAGCCGGTATTTGATTAATTAAGTTTACCCCTATGTATGATATTTTACAATTGAACGACATGCTCGTTCCGGAATTGTTGGACATTGCCAAACAGTTAAATATTCCTGATGCGAAAAAACTGACGAAGCAAGAGCTTGTATACCGTATCCTTGACAGCCAGGCGATAGCGGGTTCTAAGGAAGAAACAACTGAAACAAAACCTAAGAGAAAACGCATCGTAAAAGCTACCACTTCAGTAGGAACGGAGGAAGCTTTTGTGGAAGACGAAGGAACTGACACACAGGAAGAAGAAACCAAAGAAAAGAAGGCCAAAGCGCCAGCTAAAAAAGCTAAAGCTGCGGCTAAAAAGAAAAAAACTACAACGAAAAAAGAAGAAGAAGAAACTGTAGCAGAATCCGAAGAAAAAGAAACCAAAAAGAAGAAAGAGGAAAAAACCGAGGTAGAAGAAGCTACTACCGAAGCATATAGCGAACAAGAAGATGAAAATGAAGGGAAAGATTTCTCTTTCGATCCAGCTACGCTTTCTTTTATTGAAAAAGCCCTAAAGGCCACAGAAAAATACGCCAATCCGACTCCTGTAATTATAGACGAAGTAGCTCCTCAACCCAGCAAAGCGAAAAAAGAAAAAGAGAAAGAAAAAGATGCTGCTTTCAATGTAGAGTTTGATGGTGTGATTTTGAGCGAGGGTGTGTTGGAGATGATGCCAGACGGATATGGTTTTTTAAGATCTTCTGACTATAACTATTTATCCAGCCCTGACGATGTATATGTATCTCCTTCACAAATCAAATTATTTGGATTAAAAACAGGTGATACTGTACATGGAGCTGTTCGTCCTCCGCGCGAAGGCGAAAAATATTTTGCGCTCTTAAAAGTGGATACCATCAACGGTAAGAGCCCGGAAGAAGTGCGCGACCGCGTACCTTTCGATTATCTGACACCACTATTCCCTTACGAAAAATTAAACCTCTTTACCAGACCGGAAGATTATTCCACACGCATTATGGACCTCTTTACCCCCATTGGTAAAGGACAAAGAGGTTTGATCGTAGCTCAGCCCAAAACTGGTAAAACCATGTTGTTGAAAGCAGTAGCAAATGCTATTGCCCAAAATCACCCTGAGTGTTACTTAATGGTGGTACTGGTAGATGAAAGACCTGAAGAGGTAACCGATATGGAAAGAAGCGTGAAAGCCGAAGTTATTGCTTCCACCTTCGACGAGCCGGCCGAAAAACACGTAAAAGTGTCTAACATGGCCTTGCAGAAAGCTAAAAGACTGGTAGAATGTGGACACGATGTGGTGATCCTGCTCGACTCTATCACTCGTTTGGCAAGAGCTCATAATACCGTATCGCCCGCTTCAGGAAAAGTACTAAGTGGTGGTGTGGAAGCCAATGCCATGCAAAAACCCAAACAGTTCTTTGGTGCCGCCCGTAAAATTGAAAACGGAGGTTCTCTTACTATTCTAGCTACAGCCCTTATCGATACCGGAAGCAAAATGGATGAAGTGATCTTTGAAGAATTCAAAGGTACCGGTAACATGGAACTGCAGTTGGATAGAAGACTGGCTAATAAACGCATTTACCCTGCAATTGATCTCACAGCGTCTTCTACACGCCGCGACGATCTGTTGCTTGATAAGGACGTGCTGCAAAGAATGAATCTGCTTCGCGTATATCTGGCCGATATGAAGACAGAAGAAGCGATGACAGAACTCTTAAAACGCATGAAGGGCACCAAGAGCAATGAAGAATTCCTTGCTAGCATGAACTCATAAGTCTTAATATTAATATAAAAAGGCTGGTTCTTTCTCAAAAGTTCCAGCCTTTTCCTTTAGCTTTACTACTTATAAGCTTTTATTTACTAATTACTTCGATGAGAAAAAAATATTCCGTAGGCACTAAAATGAAGGTTGCCGTGGATTGTATCGTTTTCGGATTTGACGGTAACCGATTGAAAATACTACTAATAAAAAGAGGATTTCAACCCGAAAAAGGTAAATGGAGTCTGATGGGTGGTTTTGTGAATAAAGATGAAAGTGCTGAAGATGCTGCCAAAAGAGTCTTGAAAAAACTTACCGGTCTGGATGGTATTTATCTGGAGCAGTTTCACACCTTTACGCGTCCGGATCGCGACCCGGTACAGCGTACCATATCTATCGGTTATTTCGCACTGATCGATATTAATAAATACAAAGACTCATTACACGATAACTTTAAAGCACATTGGTTCCCTATAAAAGAATTTCCTTCTCTCATATTTGACCATAATGAGATGGTGATGATGGCTCAAAATAGGCTGCAATATAAAGCTGCATCACATTCTATTTTATTTGAGTTATTACCCGAAAAATTCACCATCCCTATGTTACAAACACTTTTCGAGGACGTGTTTAACACTGTCTTCGATAAAGGAAACTTCAGCAGAAAGATGCTCTCTACCAACCTTCTTATTAAACTAAAAGAAAAGGATAAAAGTAATTCTAAAAAGGGAGCCTTCTACTACAAGCTGGATAGAAAACACTATCAGCAGAACTTACACAAGATATTGAAGCTGGTACCTAATCCCAACGATTTACTCTAAGTACGTATCATAAGCCGATTAGGCACCTGTAGCAGATGACTGTTCTTCGGTATCGGGGTTTTCCTTTTTCCCGAAAATATCATTAAACCATTTTTCGGCTTCAGGAAAATACTCTTTCATAGCTTCTTTTCCTTTAGAAGCTAATTCTGAAAAATAATCTTTTGCTTGTTCTGCGGTTTTACCGGCCTCTTCTTTAAGCTTATTGGCCTTTTCCTTCAAATCATTCATCATTTTTTCTTTTTCTTCTTCGCTCATATTGGCATATTTTCCAGCCGCAAAACCTGCCAATGCACCTAGAATAAATGTAGCTATATGTTTGTTGTTTACCATAGTACGAATATTTTATACAAGTTAAAAAAATCCTGAGAAATTGCAAGCACACTAGTGTATAAACAAAAAGCCTGCCCTTTTTTATGAGCAGACTTTTTACTATTGCTTTTAAAATTCGATTTATTTTTTGGCAGTAGGATATACCAGCTTCATTTCCTTTATTAAATGATCGGCACCGGCAAATTTATCTATAATGAAAAGTACATAACGAATATCTACCATAATATTTCGGCAGATGGAAGGATCATAATTAATATCACTCATCGTACCTTCCCACACGCGGTCAAAGTTTAGTCCTATCAAATTTCCATAAGCATCAAGTGCGGGACTACCACTATTTCCTCCTGTAGTATGATTGGAAGCAATGAAACATACTGGCATTTTACCATTAACGCCATATATGCCATAATCCTTCTTTTTATGCAGTTCTATCAGCTTTTGGGGTACATCAAATTCATAATCTCCGGGCTTATATTTTTCCATCACACCATCTAAATAAGTATAATAATCATATTTCTTACCCGACGGGGAGTTATATCCACTTACATTACCAAAAGCCACTCTTAAAGTACTGTTAGCATCGGGATAAAATGTTTTATGAGTAAATGCATCCATCTGTGCTTGCATATACAAGCGCTGTAACTTATTGATATCAGCCTGAATTTTATTAACCTTTAACGCAACATCATTATCATACATATTTGCGATTTCAATAAGCAATTTGGCCGCAACATCTGTATTTAATGCATCATACAATCGTTCGGGCTGATTTGTTAAAGCATCCATTACTTTTTGCTTATCGGCAAATACGCTTTTGCTATAAACATCGTCAGCCCATTTAGCATAATCATTATATTGATGATATTGCTCTTTGGCATAAGTAGCTACATAGCTCGGTTCTTGCTTTTCTATGTAAAGTTGCATCATAGCAGCAAAGAGCTCCTTATCTACATTAATATTGAAATCTTTCCAAAATTTTTCAAACCAGCTAATGTCAGCGGCCAAAGCTTCTGCATAACCCTGTTTGTCTTTTCGCGATTTTAATGCACGTATTTTGTTGACAACTGTAAATAATTCTACTTTACTAGTAGTTTCTAAATAATAATCGCGCGCTAGTGCATAAGGTTTTATCTCCTTATGCTTTTGAATCAGCTCGGGTAATACTTTACCATATTTAGTTTTTAATGTAGGATTTTTCTCCAGCAATGCTGTAAATTCTTTTTCGTAGTTCAATTTTTTCTGAACTGCATTAGTAGTAGTAAGCCCCAATACTTCGCCTTGCCATTTCTTCCAAGCATTACTGATTCCGGCATATTTCGATGCATATTGAATCTTTATTGCCCCATCACTACGCATGTATTTATCAAGAATAGATAAGGCTTTATCTCTTATTGAAATTTTAGCCGGATCATACACTGTCATAATTTGTTCTACAGCTTCACTAGGCAAATACTCGGAGGTGCGACCCGGAAAACCAAACACCATTGTAAAATCACCTTCCTTTACACCACTAAGCGAAATAGATAAAAATTTTTTTGGCTTATAAGGAACATTTTCCGGACTATATTTTGCCGGCTTATTATCTTTTCCAGCATAGATTCTGAATAGACTGAAATCGCCCGTATGGCGCGGCCACATCCAGTTGTCTGTATCTTTTCCAAAGTTCCCAATAGAGGAAGGAGGTGCACCTACCAATCTTACATCATGATAGGTTTCGGTAACAAACAGGTAAAATTTATTTCCTTCAAAGAAAGGACGCACATATGCATCCTGATAAGTTTCTTTTTTAACATTATTCAATAACCCACGAACATTTCTAGCTATTTGCGACTGACGTTCGTTTTCAGCCATCGATTCAGATACATTTGTTAGTACCTGAGCAGTTACATCATCTATTCTTACAATAAATGTTACAAACAAGTTCGGGTTGGGTAATTCTTCGGCATAATCTCTTGCCCAAAAACCGTCTCTTATAAAATTTTTATCAATAGTAGAATGACTCTGAATAGCACTGAATCCACAGTGATGGTTTGTCAACAATAATCCTTTGTCCGATATAACTTCTCCGGTACAAAATCCTCCAAAGCTCACTACGGCATCTTTCAAACTTGCCTTGTTAATACTATAAATATCACTAGGACTCATTTTCATACCCAGCTCTTTCATTCTTTTAGCATTAAGTGCTTCTAGAAGCTGAGGCAACCACATACCTTCATCTGCCTTTGCTACTGAAAAGAGTAATACGCAGATGAACACTGATAATATTCTTTTTACGTAAATCATAACTTATGTAATTAAGATGTTTTTTACAGAACAGGGTAACAGATATATATTGTGTCGTTCCTAATTTGTGTTTTTAGGATTTCATTATTGTGAAAAATAGCCCATTAACCAAAAATTTCTCCCCAAAGATATGTGAATAGCAATGGATTTATGTGGATAACCCTGCGTGAAACGTTTATATGAAACATAATTGTTGGGTTATAAATTTTAAAATATTGTGGAAGCCCTTTTAGTCGGTGAGTTACTTTAAAATTATACTATCGGATATCCACAGCAATACGTAGTGAAGCAAAAAATTTTTTATTTACATTAATGATATCCACATAATTGTGGAAAACCCTCCAAAATAAGCAAGATCTAATACCTTTCATGTTAATTAGATGTCAAATTGTGTGGAAAACAATTAACTTTTAAATTTGTAATAGAACTAAAATGGAAGTTATCCACTAATTCACAGCCGTAATAGTAATAGGTCTTTTTTTAAAAAATAATAAAATAGTTATTAATAGTGTTATAATAGCAATCGCAAAAATTTGTTTGCGAAAATTTGCCATTGCATTGTATCATTGCATATCGAATTTAAATTTTTATCATGGAAGCAGCTATCTTGGAAACAGCACAGCAGGAATTGGACGTAAAGGGATTTTTGGATATTGAGGTAGATCCAACGCTGGATTTATTTGAAGAAATTAGCAAATTAAAGAAGGAAAAAAATGCAGTTATTCTAGCGCATTATTACCAGGAAGCTGATATTCAAGATATAGCTGACTACATTGGCGATAGTCTAGGATTGGCTCAGGAGGCCGAGAAGACAAATGCCGATATGATTGTTTTTGCGGGTGTGCATTTCATGGCCGAAACGGCAAAAATTCTCAATCCAACTAAGAAAGTTGTTATTCCCGATTTTAAAGCCGGTTGTTCACTGAGTGATAGCTGTCCTCCTCCCATGTTTAAGTTGTTCAAGGAACAACATCCCGATCATGTTGTGGTAAGTTACATCAACTGCAGCGCCGGTATTAAAGCGCTGAGCGATGTAATTGTTACCAGTAGTAATGCCCGCATTATTGTGGATAGTTTTCCAAAAGACCAAAAAATAATTTTCGCTCCGGATAAGAATTTAGGAGCCTACATCAATAAAGTTACAGGTCGCAACATGTTGTTGTGGAACGGTGCATGTATTGTGCATGAAATATTTAGTCTTGAAAAAATCGTAAAGCTGAAACAACAGCATCCGAATGCTAAATTTATTGCCCACCCCGAGTGTGAAGAGGAAGTGTTGAAGCTGGCTGATTTTATAGGTTCCACAACAGGATTATTGAAGTACACTATGGAAAGTGATGCAGATGAATTTATCGTAGCTACCGAAACCGGTATTCTGCATCAGATGGAAAAAGCCAGCCCGCATAAGAAATTTATACCTGCTCCTCCGGATAATGGCTGTGCATGCAACGATTGTCCACACATGAAGCGCAATACATTGGAAAAAATATACCTGTGTATGAAATATGAGCTTCCCGAAATTACAATGGATGAAGAACTGCGTCTGGCAGCTAAAAAGCCTATTGACAGAATGCTAGAAATAAGTAAGCAAGCCGGATTGTAATTTATTTGAATTCTATATTAGTATTTTCAATTTGTTTTTCTCCGTTAAAACGTAGAAATATTTGCGCAGTTGTAATTACGTCTTTCTGACAATAAGTTACAATGCGGTCAATATCTTTTTCCTCGTAATATACTTTGGCTACCATACTGCCATCGATATCATCTTTGGGTGTGCTAATACCTAAAGTGCGGGCTAGCAGATTTAAAGATGTATAACTTTTGTAATCACCGAATTTCCACATTTCCATGGTATCGAGATGATTTATCTCCCATGGTTTTTTACCGGCAATATTAAGTAGTACGGGAATAGGAAGATTGTTTATAATTAATCTTCTACAGATATAAGGAAAGTCAAATTCTTTACCGTTATGTGCACAGAGATATTTGGGTTCATTACTGCTCCATCGGTTTAGCATTTCTGTAAAATCTGCTAGAATCTTTTTTTCATCATCTCCTGCAAAGGATTTTATAACCAGCTTTCTTTCATTCTCCGATCCATGTATTATTCCACAACTGATGCAAATAATTTTTCCGAATTCGGCATAAATACCTGCTCGTTCATATATAGTTTCGGAGGTTTCGTTTTCATAGTTTTTTAAAAGAAAGCTTGCTTTAGTATCCCATAGTTTTTTCCACTCTTCATCCAATAATTCATAACTGGCTTTTTGCGGAACAGTTTCCACGTCCAGAAATAATATGTTTTGTATTGGATAATTCATGTCTGTTATAGATATTTATCTCCTTTGGTTCTTTTTACTTCAGCAACGTAATCTTTAATTTCTTGTTCTTTATCTTTCTTGCAAATTAAAAGTACATCTTCGGTATCTACAATTATATAATCCTCCATACCCTGCACAAGTACTAATTTTTTTTCAGGAGCATGAATCACAGAATTGTGAGTATCAAATACAATTACATCACTACCTGCCACTGCATTTCCAAAATAATCTTTTTCCATATTGGCATAAGCACTGTTCCATGTTCCCAAGTCGGTCCATGTAAAGTCGGCCGGGATAATGTATACATTGCTCGCTTTTTCCATAATTCCAAAATCAATGGAAATGCTCGGACATTGTGAGTATATTTCTTCTATTATTTTTTCTTCTGCGGGAGTATTTAATTTTTCTTTTTCACTATAGAATAGCTCGTATATTTCCGGTAAATGTTCTTCAAAGGATTTGATGATGGTTTTACATTTCCATGTAAAAATGCCACTATTCCATAAGAAATCACCACTTTTAATAAAAGCTTTGGCTAATTCCAAATTAGGCTTTTCAGTAAATGTTTTTACTTTATAAATACCAGGCGCCACTTCTATATCTTCATGTTGAATATAGCCGTACCCTGTATTGGGATGTGTAGGTTTGATGCCGATGGTAGTAAGCGCATTAATATGGGATACAAAATCCAGCGCTTTGTTAATCACTACCGAAAATTTCTCAAAATCGGGAATATGATTATCAGCAGGTGCCGCAATCATTACAGCATCTGGATTTTTTTCATGAATTTTAAATGCAATGTAAGCAATACAAGGTGCCGTATTTTTTCTGAAAGGTTCGGCAACAATGTTTTCTTTTGGTAATGAGGGCAGCTGTGATGCTACAATATCTGTATAATCTTCTGAAGTAACTACATAAATATTTTCAGTAGGTACAATTTTACTGTAACGTTCGAAAGTAGCCTGTATGAGGGTTTTTCCGGTGCCTAGGATATCCAGAAACTGTTTGGGGTATGAAGTTCTACTTTTTGGCCAGAAGCGGCTTCCGATACCGCCGGCCATTATAGCTACATAATTATTTTTATTCATGACTTATATCAATCCTTCTTTTAGTAAATCGTGAATGTGAATAATACCAGAATATTTTTTATTGTCGGTAACAACCAATTGGGTGATGGCGTTTTTCCGCATTATATCTAGGGCTGTAATGGCCAATTCATCCTTTGAAATATGTTTTGGATGTATGGTCATGATGTCTTTCGCTGATATATGTTCAATATCGGTATTTTTTTTCAACATTCTTCTTAAATCTCCGTCGGTAATTATTCCAACCAGATTTTGTTCCTCATCAATAACGGCAGTAACACCCAGTCTTTTTTGTGTCATTTCTACAATAACTTCTTTTAAAGACTGATGGGGGTACACAGCCGGTTTTTCATTGTGAACAAATACATCGGCTACCCGTAAGTACAATTTTTTGCCTAGTGTACCACCTGGATGAAATTTAGCAAAATCTTCATCCTTGAAGCCTTTTATTTCCATAAGACACACGGCTAGGGCGTCGCCTATTACCAACTGAGCTGTAGTACTGGTTGTAGGGGCCAGGTTGTTGGGACAAGCTTCATTAGGTACTGTGGTATTTAAAAATATATCTGCCTGCTTAGCCAAATCCGAATGTTCATTACCACATATGGCTATGAGGCTATTGCCAAAATTTTTAATGAGTGGAATGAGCGCTTTTATTTCAGGGCTGTTTCCACTTTTGCTAAGAATCATTACTACATCCCCTTCCTGTATAATCCCTAAATCGCCGTGTAAAGCATCTGCGGCATGCATGAAAATAGACGGTGTTCCTGTAGAATTAAAAGTAGCAACAATCTTCTGGGCAATAATAGCGCTTTTACCAATGCCGCTTAAGACAATACGGCCTTTGCAATTGAGTAAAAGTGCTATAGCTCTTTCAAAGTCATCATCGACGAACTTTTGAAGAGCTGCTACTGCAGCAGCTTCCTGTGCTATAACACGCTGTGCAATATCCTTACAATTGGGTTTCATACACAAGGGTAACAAAAAGCAAAAGTATTGGTTTATATGTCAATTCCGAAAGGTTTATCCACCTTATTTCAGAGGATATAAATTAAGGTTGGAGATAATAAAATTTAACCAATTTTGCTTAGTAGAGTTCCTTTAAGAGCAGTAACTTAGCAACCACCAAAAAGATTATTTTTTTTTTAATAATATCTGGCGTATCTTTTTTACGCATGATTTTGCTTAAGTTAAAATACGGAATATAGATAAAATGGGTGTCAAAAGTGGAAAAGCTGCCCCAAAAAAAGCCAAAAAAGAGCCTGGGCAGGCTGCGAAGAAGACAAAGGTTGATTTGCACGAAGCGCTGCAGAAATACTTTGGTTTTAAACAATTTAAAGGAAAACAGCAGGAAATAATAGAATCTTTACTGTCTGGTAAAGACACTTTTGTGATTATGCCAACAGGAGGAGGTAAAAGCCTGTGTTATCAGCTTCCGGCTATGATATCGGACGGCGTAGCCATTATCGTATCACCTCTCATAGCCTTAATGAAAAACCAAGTGGATCTGGTAAGAGGATATAATAGCAATGACGAGATTGCACACTTTTTAAATTCGACTTTAACCAAAAAGGAAATAAAGGCTGTTCATGACGATTTGATTTCCGGAAAAACCAAACTTTTATATGTGGCTCCGGAAACACTAACAAAACCCGAAAATCTTTCATTCTTCAGCGATCTGAACATTTCTTTCTTTGCGGTAGATGAAGCGCATTGTATAAGTGAGTGGGGACACGATTTTAGGCCGGAATATCGCAGACTGCGCGAAATGATGGATAAGATTAATCCTAATTTGCCGGTTATCGCTCTCACCGCTACTGCTACACCTAAGGTTCAGAGTGATATTATTAAGAATCTCGATCTTAGAGAACCCAACATATTTATCTCTTCTTTCAACAGGGAAAATCTTTATTATGAAATCATTCCCAAAATCAAAAAATCTCAAACACACGAAAGCATTGTGCGCTTTATAAAGGGAATGAAAAATAAAAGTGGTATTATTTATACCCTTAATCGCAAAACTACTGAGGAACTAGCCGATATTTTACAAGCAAATGGTATCAAGGCGGTTGCTTATCATGCGGGGTTGGATGCCAAATTGCGGGCTAAAAGACAGGACGATTTTCTAAGTGAGGATGTCCAGGTGATTGTGGCCACTATCGCTTTTGGTATGGGAATCGATAAGCCCGATGTACGGTTTGTGATACATTATAATATTCCAAAGTCGATCGAGAACTATTATCAAGAAACCGGTAGGGCAGGACGCGATGGATTAGAAGGAAAATGTATTCTTTATTACTCACATAAAGACGTAAGTAAGCTAGAGCACCTTATGCGGGATAAGCCGTTAAGTGAAAGAGAAGTAGGTGCACAATTAATAAATGAAATCGTGGCATATGCCGAGAGCGGCGTGTGTAGACGTAAAGTAATACTCAGTTACTTTGGCGAAGAGTTTCCGCAAGAAAACTGTGGAAACTGTGATAATTGTAAAAATCCAAAGGAGAAGATAGAGGCCAAGGAAGATGCTGTCATTGTATTAAAGGCTATCAAGGAGCTGGGTGAAAAGTTTGCTACAGATTATATGGTCACTATTATCACCGGCAAGCTAACACCTCAGGTTAAGATGTTCCGCCATGAAGGACTTTCCAGTTTTGGTATCGGTAAGGAAAAAGATGCACATTTTTGGAACTCGCTTTTCCGACAAATGATTTTAGAAGGATTGCTGCGCAAGGATATTGAAGAATATGGTGTATTGAAGATAACCGATAAGGGAGCAGCGTTCCTCAAAAAACCAAAATCTTTCAGCATTGTCCTGAACAATAATTTTGAAGAGGCCATGGGAGATGATGATGAAGGTATGGATAATGTGGCAGATGGAGCGGTTGTAGATGAGCGTCTTTTTGAAATGTTAAAAGAACTGCGGCAGAAAGAAGCTAAAAAAATTGGACTCGTTCCCTGGGTTATTTTCTTGGAAACATCTCTGCAAGATATGGCAACACTGTATCCTACAACTTTACAGGAGCTGGAAAAATGCCAGGGTGTTAGTGGTGCTAAAGCACGTCGTTACGGAAAGCCCTTTGTGGAGTTGATTGCTCGGTATGTTGAAGAAAACAACATAGAAAAACCCGACGATTTCGTGATGAAGAGTGTTGTGAATAAAAGCGGTGATAAAGTGTATATCATTCAACAAACCGATAAGAAAATTCCTTTGGAAACAATTGCCAAGAATAGAGGGTGGGAAACTGCTGAACTGCTAGAAGAAATGGAAACCATAGCTGCCAGCGGTACTAAACTCAATATCGGTTATGCCATCGATGAGATGCTTGATGAGAATGAGCAGTATGAAATTATGGAGTACTTCAAAACTTGCGAAACCTCCTCTCTTGAAGTGGCACAAAAGGAATTGGCAGAATTCGATTTCAACTGGGAGCAGTTAAAAATTATGCGTATCAAATTCCTTAGTGAGTATGGTATGTAATTCTGCAAGAAATTTTCATAAAAAATAGATTTTTAATTAAAAACCTTTATTTTTGCTGCCCCGTTAAAACGGTCGGTGCGGTAGCTCAGTTGGTAGAGCAAAGGACTGAAAATCCTTGTGTCGCCGGTTCGATTCCGGCCCACACCACAACCCTTGCTAATCGGCAAGGGTTTTTTATTTTCTTATTTATTTATTCGTTTTATTCTTAGAAAGGCCGATAAAAAATCCCGTTTAGCTTTATTGATTATCCTATCATACTACGTTAGCAATAGGAAAATTCAGGAAGGGGCGAAGAGAAATTATTTATAATTAATATATTATTATAATTTAATATAATACTATTCTTTATAAGAAGGGATAAAAATACCTAGAACATCAGCAATGAAAATATAGTATGTTCTAGGTATTAGTAATAGAGAACGAAGGGGCTTATCTACCCATGTACACCATTAAAATTTGTATATCACTTGGGTTAATGCCAGAGATACGGGTAGCCTGACCTAAAGTACGCGGCTTTACTTTGCTTAATTTTTCGCGTGCTTCGTTGCCTAAAGAGCTGATTTTTGTATAATCAAAGTTTTCAGGAATGACCAGATTTTCCATCTCGCTCATACGTGCCACAATTTCTCTTTCTTTTTCGATGTAAGTCTGATATTTTACTTGTATTGAAGCTTGCTCAATTTCTTCTTTATTGTATTTTTTAAGAGCTTCTCCAAGAGCGGGCACAGCCTGTGCCAAATCTTCCAATTCCACACTAGGTCGGAGAAGAATTTTATCAGCTTTTTGCTTTTCTACAATTTCAGAAGAGTTGATGTGTTTTAGGAATGGATTGATATCCTCGGGTTTGAAAACTGTGCTTTTTAGAATAGCAATAATGTTAGCCACGTTTTCGTTCTTTTGGGTCACTCTTTCCATTCTCTCTTCACTGGCCAAGCCTAATTTGTAACTGATGGGAGTTAAGCGTGCATCTGCATTATCTTGTCTGAGCAGGGTACGATATTCAGCACGGGAAGTAAACATTCTATAAGGCTCTTCAGTACCCTTGCTGATAAGGTCATCTATCAATACGCCAATGTATGCTTCACTTCTTTGTAAGACTAACCCATCTTTTTCCTGTACTTTAAGATGCGCATTAATACCGGCCATTAGGCCTTGGCATGCCGCTTCTTCATACCCGGTTGTACCGTTGATTTGACCAGCAAAGAATAAGTTGTCTATCAACTTCGTTTCAAGTGTATGTTTAAGCTGTGTAGGTGGGAAGTAGTCGTATTCGATTGCATAACCCGGACGAAACATTCTTGCATTTTCAAAACCCGGTACATTCCGGAGGGCTTCATATTGTACTTCTTCTGGTAAAGATGTAGAAAATCCATTCACATATATTTCTACAGTATTCCATCCTTCGGGCTCTACAAATAATTGGTGACGATCCCTCTCTGCAAAGCGATTAATCTTATCCTCGATGCTGGGACAATATCGGGGACCTACACCATCTATTCTACCGGTAAACATCGGGCTCCTGTCGAATCCGGTTTTTAAGATATCATGCACCTTTGTATTGGTGTAAGTAATCCAGCAGCAACGTTGTTGTTTGGGGTTAAGTTTAGGAGTATCAGTAAATGAAAAGCCTATTATTTCTTCATCTCCGTTTTGGATTTCCATTTTGGAATAATCCAAACTGCGACCATCAATTCTAGGAGGTGTTCCAGTCTTTAACCTATCACTTTCAAATCCTAGTTCCACTAGCTGCTCCGTAATACCACTAGCTGCTTTTTCAGCCACACGACCACCGCCAAACTGCTTTTCCCCTATATGAATTACACCATTCAGGAAGGTTCCATTGGTTAAAACAATTGCTTTTCCTTTTATTTCATGCCCCAATCCGGTAATAACACCGCATACACGCTTATCTTTTACTAATAAACCTTTCACCATATCCTGATAAAAATCCAGGTTAGGTGTTTGTTCCAGCATTTCCCTCCATTTTGCAGAAAAAAGCATTCTATCGCTTTGTGCACGAGGGCTCCACATAGCCGGGCCTTTAGATCGATTCAGCATTCTAAACTGAATCATAGTATGGTCCGTCACAATCCCTGAGTAGCCGCCCATTGCATCAATTTCACGGATAATCTGACCTTTTGCAATACCTCCCATTGCAGGATTACAGCTCATTTGGGCGATAGTTTGCATATTCATGGTTACCAATAGGGTCTTGGAGCCCATATTGGCAGCAGCCGCTGCTGCTTCACAACCGGCATGTCCGGCACCAACTACTATAACATCGTATTCTGGAAACATAAGGGTGCAAAAGTAACAATTATTAAAACGACTGCAGCCTCCTATGTGTGAAATGACAATATTAATACGATAAACTATGTTTCACGTGAAACAGAACGAAATTTTGAAGAGAGTTTAAGGTTCCACGTGGAACATAATAAGTAGTTTGAAAAACAAAGTGTTTCACGTGGAACGTAAAGTAAAAATGTATTTTGAAAGATTAAGAAAGGTAGGTTTTTAACCATTGTTCCTCCATCGATCTCATTTGAGCTTGATCTTCTAAGGTTTTATCCTTATAACCTATGAGATGTAACACGCCATGAAAAATTACACGCAATAACTCTGTGTTTTGCGGCACATTAAAAGCTTTCGCATTGTCTTTTACCCTGTCTGTGCTGATATAAATATCAGATACCAGATTTGGAGAATTTTTTTCTGAAAGATCGAACGTTATAATATCAGTATAGTAATCGTGATTTAGATGTGTTTGATTTATGGAAAGAAGTTCTTCATCTGAGCAAAACACATAATTTATTTCAGCTCCGGTTTTTCCAACCTTGCGTAATTGCTGTATCAAAAAATCTTTTAGTCGCCTTCTTTCTTTTAAAGTAATAGGCTTCTGAAAGTAAAATCGAATAGAAAAATTTTTTAACGACATGTTCCAAAATTCGTAAACAAAACACAAACAACAATGCTTAGCTTTGCATTATGGAATTATTATTGTCTGATTTAGAACCGGGCCAGATAGCAACTATCGTGAAATTTACTACCGAGGAAATTTTTTTGAAGTTAATGGAAATGGGGTGCTTGCCGGGCGAAAAAATTGAAGTAGTACAAAAGGCATTGTTCAATGACCCTATGTCTGTTTCTGTGGCGGGCTATCTGCTAAGCCTTAGAACAGATGAAGCAAAACATATTGTTGTACATACTGGCGAATAATACCCCTAATGAAAATCGGACTTTATTTTGGTTCCTTTAATCCTATCCATCACGGCCATCTCATCATTGCAAATCATATCTTGAATGAAGAATGGGTAGAACGTGTATGGTTTATAGTATCTCCTCAAAACCCATTCAAAGAATCTGCATCTCTGCTCAACGAAAATCACCGCTATCATTTAGTCAATCTAGCTATTGAGGGCGATATTCGAATGAAGGCCAGTGATATTGAATTTACTTTACCGCGACCTTCTTACACAGCAATTACTCTAGCACATCTCACTGAAAAATATCCACAGCACGAGTTTGCTATCATTATGGGTGGGGACAGCTTCCAAAATATACATCGGTGGAAAAACGCCTCTTATATATTAGAAAATTATGAAATATTAGTATATAATCGACCATGTTTTGATATTTCTGTCGATTCTACATCAAAAGTAAAAGTATTGGAGGCTCCATTACTTGAAATTTCTGCTACGCATATTAGGCGTTTAATCAAGGAAAGAAAATCAGTAAAATACCTTTTACCCGACAACGTTATTGAAGAAATTGAAAAGGGCGGCTATTATAGAAAATAACCCAATGCAATACTTACTGCTACCAGAATGGGTGGTGGAATGCGAGTAAATATCAGCGCAAAGGCCGAACCGAGAATGATGGCAATATTCCAAAATCCCAAAGTGCTTCCGTCAAACAATATCACATCTTTCAGAATGTAAAAAGTAGAACCAATCATAATACCTAGTACGGCAGCATTAATACCTTCGAGAGATCGATAAATTACGGCATATTTCTTCAACATATTCCAAATAGGAAAAAAGAAAAGCACCAGCAATGCACTAGGAAGAAAAATGCCAATCATTCCAATCACTCCTCCCAGAATTTGCATAGATGGTCCCATGTCTTTCAGGGCTAGTCCGCCCGAATAGGAAGCAATGGAAAAAACCGGACCCGGTACGGCACGCACAATACCGATACCGGTAAGCATTTCCTTTTTTCCTATTTGTATAACATTAGGGTTTTTGTTTTTCACTGCTTCAGGTCTTACGCTAAACTGTTCATACATTATCGGCATCAACACATTTCCGCCACCGAAAACCAGACTGCCCATACGATACGTATGTTCGAATAAATTGATAGGCTTGCGATAAGTCCAGTCGTTTTTACGCGCAGTTTCACTAAGCACACCCGCAATAATGAAAATAATCGCAAAGAGCCAGATGTTCCACCATCTGATTTTTCCGGGTTTGGTGTCTGTTTGCGGTATACGCTTGCGACTCAGATTGGTGACAATTCCACTGGCAATAATAAGAATAGGAACTATATAGGGTTTGCCAAAGAATAGAAATGTAGCAATGGCGGTAATTACAGCAATTACTCCGGTTATCAAATTTTTTACGGAGTAAGGTAAAGAGCTGATACAGGCAAAGATTAGAAAGCCTGCCGCCATGGGTACTATAAATTTAAAAATATCTGTGTGCCGAGATGAACCTTCGATATACTCTACAAAAAAGGAAAGCGCACACATGATAGTGCATGCAGGTAAAATCCATACAAGCAAGGTTAATATAGCCAGTACTGGACCTCCTCGTTTAAACCCAATTAATGTAAGCGTTTGAGTAGAAGAAGCTCCGGGTAACAGCTGGCAAAAAGCAGTATACTCCATCAATTCCTGCTCAGTAACATACGGCCTTTGCTTTACAAAAGTTTTCATCATCATTGCCAGATGCGCTTGGGGCCCACCAAAAGCCGTAAGGCCGTGTATGAAAACCAGCTTTAAAAATTCTAAGTGCCGCAAATACAACATGAGCGCGGAAAAAAATGAGTTGTGATGAATATTGTTTTTAAAGATAACGGATAAATATGAATCTAATTTCGCAAATATGAATAATAATTGCTATCTAACAGTAATATGAAAACATTTTTCGCGGTATTCTTTAATAAAGTACAGCTTGCCCTGTTTTTGATATTCGGTCAGAATGGTTTCCAACAATTTTTCCAATCGCGTATTGGGAGCTTTACGATTATTGAATCTTATATAAGAAATATCAAAAGAACAGCCGTAATTATGGGAGCTGGGTTTGGTAGTAACAGCATTAGTATTTATACGCGATAATCGTTTCTGATCATATAATGTACGCGTAACCGATGTAACTGTAAAAGTTTTCTTTTTGCTTCTTGTATAAAAAGTATTGCCGAGGTCTTTCAAAACTTTATAGGAGCGAGGGGTAAGGTAAGGTTTGCTATGTGTAAGTCTTGCAATAGTATAGCCACGATGCACACCTACTTTAACCAGCTTTTTTTTACTTACAAGAGCGTTTAGCTGAGAATTGTTCTGTATAAGTGGTATACCAGATCTCTGTGCGGCCTGAAGATGAGTATCATATACTGTTTGACCTGCTGCGTTGTATAGAACTAAAACAAATAACGGAAGTAGTAAGCGTTTTTGAAATTTCATTAATTTGATTCGAGTTTCTGGCAAAAGGGCAGCCAGAAAGACTGCCCTAAATATTTAATCCGCCACAGGCGCTAATCGTCTGACCCGTGATATAACTACTCAAGTCCGAAGCTAAGAACAGCGCCAGATTGGCAATGTCCTCAGGTTTTCCAAATCTGTTAAGAGGAATGTCTGCTAAATATTTTTCTGCCCCGGAATTTTCATTCAGATAGCTGGTCATATCGGTTTCTATAAATCCGGGAGCGATGGCATTACAACGAATATTCCGGCTTCCCAATTCTTTCGCCACGCTTTTGGTAAAACCAATAATACCTGCTTTACTTGCCGCATAGCTAGCTTGACCGGCATTTCCCATTACCCCAATTACAGAGCTCATGTTAATGATGCTGCCGCTTCTGGCTTTCATCATGGGTTTTAGAACCTGCTTGGTCATGTAGAAAACGCTGTTCAGGTTGGTATTTAATACTTCTTCCCATTGTTCCGGGCTCATCCGAAGCAAGAGATTATCGCGAGAGATACCGGCATTATTAACGCAAATATCTATTTGTCCGAATTCACTTAAAACATCAGCAACCAAACTTTCACACTGCTCAAAATTGCCCGCATTGCTTTTATAGGCTTTGGCTTTTACGTTAAGTGCTTTCAGTTTTTCTTCAAGGGCCGCTGCACGCTCTGCACTGCTATCGCTTACATAAGTAAAGGCCACATTTGCGCCCTGTTCTGCAAATTTTACGGCAATGGCTTCGCCAATTCCGCGGGCTGCACCGGTTACGATGGCTACTTTGTTTTCAAGAAGTTTCATGTAGTGATGAATTTTTGTGCGCTGCAAAATAAGTAATTATTTGTATGTAGGCGGTAATTAGCGGCAGATATTGAAATTATATCACTGCATTGAGAAGGGTTTGGAAGATTGTTTAATTTTATAAAAGAGTCATTACATCACTAATGCAAAATGATTTATATAACGGTGTCTTCTGTTTCTGCAAGGTAGTGTAATGTGTTGTGCAACAGAATATCCGTTATTTATTTTAAATTAAAGCTATCTTGCACACATGTCAATTCAGGATTTTTTAGTACCGGTAAACATACTGGAAATTACCGGCGATGAGCGTTACAAGCCCGGACAGCTGGGAGATACCATTAATATATATACCGAAACGTTTCCCGATGTGGAACAAGCCGAACTTATAATTGTGGGTTGTGGAGAACAACGCGGAGGCGGTATCATTGGTTCGGTTTCACAGGCTCCAGATATGATCCGAAAAAAATTTTATCAGTTGTTTTATTGGCATGAAAAAATAAAACTAGTCGATATTGGTAATATTCAACAAGGAGCTTCTTACAACGATACGCTTGTGGCCCTACAAATGGTCATTAGCGATCTCACTGCTCTGGGTAAAACAGTGATTAT
Organism: Chitinophagaceae bacterium C216; assembly: GCA_028485475.2. Lineage (GTDB taxonomy): Bacteria > Bacteroidota > Bacteroidia > Chitinophagales > Chitinophagaceae > Niabella > Niabella composti. The sequence continues at coordinate 626,695 of CP144143.1, read as the reverse complement.
ATTGGGCGGCTCGCACGATCTAACCCTTTCGCAATACAATGCCTGTAAGAGCGCCGAACAGCTGGTAGAAGTAACAGGTGTTGATGCCTTAATTGATCTGGATATGGAGTCTCCATTCAAAAATGATAATTTTTTGATGGAGATGTTTACCTCAGAGCCTAACTATGTGAAACATTATAACCATATCGGTTTTCAAAGCTATCTGGTTCATCCCGGTATGTTGCAAACGCTGGACAAACTGAAATTTGATTTTTATCGGGTAGGACATGTGAAGGAAGATATGGATGAAGTAGAACCGGCGATTCGTAGCAGCAATATTTTTTCATTTGATATCAATGCGATTGCTAATGCTTATGCGCCAGCCAACCTGCTTACACCCAATGGCTTTAACGGTGAAGAAGCCTGCAAGCTAATGCAGTATGCCGGAATGAGTAGTAATATGCAGTCTATCGGTATTTATGGATACAATCCGCAACAGGACAGGGAGGAACTTACCGCAATGCAAATTGCCCACATGTTATGGTATATTATAGATGGGCGACATCGTCGAAGCAAAGAGGCCGATATCAGCGACTTGGATAATTTCAACGAGTTTCAAATTGCATTTTCTGAAATTGAAACCTCTTTTCTGCAAAGCAAGAAAACAGGAAGATGGTGGATGCAGCTTCCTAACAAAAACTATATACCCTGCAGTTATAAGGATTATTTAATGGCGAGTAGAGATGAAATTCCTGAACGTTGGTTTAGAGCGCAACAGCGGTAATGGGCTATAATTATTGATGAACGGTAACAATTGGTTGGGCGTTTTTTCTACATTTACATTATAATTTTAAATATATGGTTAAGCAATTCTTATTGATAACATTAGGTTTTGTAGGCCTAAGTGTACAGGCTCAAAAAACAGCCGATCCAGTTCCCTTTGCTAAAACGATTACCGAAAAAGATCTGCAAAAGCATCTTACCATCATCGCCAGTGAAGAAATGGGCGGACGCGATACGCCCTCTCCAGGACTGGAAAAAGCAGCTCAATACATTGAGCAACAGTTTAAGGCTTTCGGGTTAAAACCCGGCAACAAGGGTAGCTTCAGACAACCCTTTATTCTGGAAAAAGACAGTGCTACACATTTAAAGCTGGAAATGGGAGAGGCGTCATTTAGGCCTTATGTAGACTTTGCTCCTTGGATTAGTATGCCACAACAGGCTTCTCTACGCTTCTCAGAATATGTATTTGTAGGATATGGAATTGTAGATGAAAATCGCGATGACTATAAAGATGTGGACGTAAAAGGCAAATTAGTTGTATTTCTCAACGGTCAGCCCGAAGGGTTTCGATCTAATAAACCCCGCAGACAATCTCCTGTATTTATTTCTAACAAGATTGCCAATGCCAAAAAGAAGGGGGCCGCTGCGGTGCTAATTATATCCGAGATGCTGCCATCGCGACAAATACTGGACATGTACCGTCCCAAAAATGAGCAGGCCGTATCAGAAGAAAATAGCGCCATCCCTGCCTTCTATATTAATGATAACGTATTGACTCGTAAGGGCTACACAATCAATCAAATAAAATCTCTTGTTGGCAATCAGGTAATAGATCCCATGATTGAAGAAGCCCAGGTAAATATTGAATACAAATCTGGAAAAGTAACAGCTACCGTAAGCAATGTTATTGGTATCGTAGAAGGTACGGACAAAAAAGACGAATATCTCTTTGTGACCGCACATTATGATCATGTAGGAACAGATGAAAAAGGTAATATTTATTATGGTGCAGATGATGATGGTTCCGGTACTGTTGCTGTAATGAAAATGGCCGAAGCTTTTGCTAAAGCCAAAAAAGCCGGAAAAGGACCTCGTCGTAGTATAGCATTTATGCTGGTGTGTGGTGAGGAGAAAGGTTTGTGGGGTTCAGAGTATTATTCCGATAATCCCATTTATCCACTTGAGAAAACAACCGCTAATCTGAACATCGATATGATTGGACGTATCGATACCGAAAGATTAAGCGCTGATACACTAAACTATGTATACGTAATTGGTCATAATAAATTAAGTACCGATTTGCAGCCAATTTTGGAAGGGATGAATAATAAATACACCAAATTGGTACTGGATTATAAATTCGACGATCCCAATGATCCACATAGGATTTATTATAGAAGCGATCATTACAATTTTGCCAGAAAAGGCGTTCCTATTTTATTCTTCTACGATGGCATGTTGCAGGCTGATTACCACAAGCCTACCGATACCGTGGATAAAATCAACTTCCCACTATTAGCTAAAAGAGCACAGCTGGTGTTTTATACAGCCTGGGATATGGCCAATAGGGATGAATTGCTGAAACGCGATCTGAAGTTAGATCAATAGCGAATCCTTTTAAAAAGCATATTATTAAAAGCCCGGTTACACCCGGGCTTTTATGTGCGTATATAAAAAGTGAAGAGATTTCAACAATAACGATACAGTTAAACGCTGTGAATAAATATTACTTACAATAAAAAAGTTTTTACCAAAAGATGTAATAAAAAAACGGTTCCCAAACATTTGGGAACCGTTTTAAAAAGTATACTAACACAAATTTTACCAACCCAAAACCCAAGCGAAAATCAACGGAGCAACAATTGTTGCATCGCTTTCTACAATAAACTTGGGAGTGTGAATATCCAGTTTACCCCAGGTAATTTTTTCATTAGGAACAGCACCACTGTATGAGCCATAGGATGTAGTACTGTCGCTGATCTGACAGAAATAACTCCAGAAAGGAACATCTTCCCAACCCAGATCTTGATACATCATGGGTACTACACATATGGGGAAGTCTCCAGCAATGCCCCCTCCAATTTGGAAGAAGCCTACACCCTTGCCACCGCTGTTAGCGCGGTACCATTCTGTCAAGTAAACCATATATTCGATACCGGTTTTAACAGTGCTGGCCTGGAGTTCGCCTTTGATAACATAGCTGGCAAAAATGTTTCCTGTTGTACTGTCTTCCCATCCCGGACAAACAATAGGAAGGTTTTTTTCTGCAGCAGCTACGATCCAGCTGTCTTTAGGATCAATTTCATAATACTGCTCCAGCTCTCCACTAAGGATAATCTTATACAAATACTCATGTGGAAAATACCGTTCGCCCTTGGCTTCTGCTTCTTTCCATTGTTTTACCAGATGGCTCTGCAAACGACGGAATGCTTCTTCTTCAGGGATACAAGTATCGGTAACCCGATTATAATGATTTTCCAATAAGTCCCATTCATCTTGCGGCGTCAGATCTCTGTAATTAGGTACTCTTTTATAGTGCTTGTGTGCCACCAGATTCATTACGTCTTCTTCCAAGTTGGCACCAGTACAGGAAATGATATGTATCTTATCCTGCCGAATCATTTCTGCCAGCGATAACCCTAATTCGGCTGTACTCATGGCTCCGGCAAGTGTCACCATCATTTTTCCGCCCTCCAGCAAATGTGCTTCATAAGCTTTGGCGGCATCCATCAATGCGGCAGCATTAAAATGTCTGTAATGATGCTGAATAAAATTAGAGACAGGTCCTTTACTCATGATATAAACTTTTTTTATTCGCCTTCAGATCACAAAACTGTGAGACAATGCGGATGACAAAAGTACTGTTTATACCACAAAACATAAAACCTCAAAAAAGGATTGGTTTTGTGAAAAAATATTTAGATATTTGTCTAAATATATAAATGTTGAAGTGACGATTAATACTGTTTTCAAAGCGCTGAACGACGCCACTCGCAGGGAAATATTAGAACTACTGCGAAAAAGAGATATGACTGCGGGAGAGATTGCCGACCATTTCAGTATTTCAAAACCCAGCATTTCCCATCACCTGGAATTACTGAAGCAGGCCGATTTGGTGGTATCTGTCAAGAAGGGGCAATTTGTAGAGTATTCTCTGAATACGACCGTCATAGACGAAATGCTAAAATGGTTGATACAACTAAAAGACAATCGGAAATAAAACATACCAATATGAAACAACTGTTGAAAATGCTTTTATGGGTAGTTTTTATGGCACCATTGATATATCTCATGAATATATGGAATGAACTACCTGAGCGCGTACCACTCCATTTTGATATAAATGGAAATGCCGATAGATATGGCAGCAAAACTGAACTGGCTGCGATAGTAGGTATAATGGTTGTGGTAAGCATACTAACTACACTACTTATCAGAAATATCCACCGTATAGATCCTAAGAAGAAATATACAGCCGATAGTTTGAAAAAAATGAAAGAATTATCCGTTATCATGGCTGTATTTTTATCTGCACTTGCAGCGGCAATTATTTACAGCGCCTCCAATGGTACTACACTTTCAACCGGAAAGTTTATCTTTATAGGAGTAGGATTATTGTTTGCAATTTTGGGCAACTATATGTATAATATAAAGCCGAATTATTTTATAGGCATCCGAATTGCAACCACACTTGAAGATGAAAATAACTGGAAAGCAACCCATCGTTTAGCAGCTCCGCTATGGCTTGCAGGAGGCGTATTGATTGTACTGCTGGCATTGGTGCTCCCTCTAAAGCCAGCTTTGTATGGTATGGGTATTGTGTTTCTGTTGATTATTATTGTGCCCATTGCATATTCTATTTATTTATACAAAACAGGTAAGTAGTTTTAAAAACAGTACATTCACTTTTTAATACCATACTATGAAAAACTTTTTATTATTCTTTTCACTGATACTATGTAGTGTAGCATTTGCACAATACAAGGAAGACTCTCTTACTTTACACACATCCTCTGGCGATTTATATGGAAGTCTCATTGTTCCTGCCAATACCAACTCATTCGATGTAGTCATCATTCAACCAGGATCCGGACCTACCGACAGAAACGGAAATAACCCAATGGGTGTAAAAGCCAATAGTTATCGTATGCTGGCCGATTCGCTGGCAAGATACGATATAGCCACATTGTTAATTGATAAGCGCGGTATTGCTGCAAGCGCTAAATCTTTTACAGATGAATCCAAAATAGTTTTCGAAGATTATATAAAAGATTTAGAAGAGTGGTCACAATTGTTAAGAAAGGACAGCCGGGTGAAGCAGATCGTTTTAGCCGGTCATAGCGAAGGCTCTCTGATTGCTATGGTAGCCGCGCAACGAGTAAAAGCTGATAAATATATTTCCATTGCCGGCCCTTCCAAACCCATTGATGAAATTCTCAGTTGGCAGTTGAAACAACAAGCGCCAGCATTAGCATCCGCTGCCGATTCTATTCTACCACAATTGAAAAATGGACAAACTGTAGCAAACATTTCTCCTGAGTTGAATATACTATTTAGACCTAGTGTACAGCCATATCTCATTTCATGGATGAAGTATAATCCTTGCGAAGAAATCGGTAAATTGACCATCCCCGTGCTAATTATTCAAGGAACAACTGATTTGCAGGTGCAGCAAAGCGAAGGAGAAGCTCTTCATACTTGCAATAAACAATCGTCTTTATCAATGATCGAAGAAATGAATCATGTTTTAAAAAAAGCAACAGGAAACAGAATAGCACAAGCCGCGTCCTACAGTAGCCCCGATTTGCCCATTCCCCAGCAATTGGTTGCAGATATAGTAACATTCATTAAGAAATAATATATGAACTATTTGGCACATGCATATTTATCCTTCAACCATGAACAGATTTTACTGGGGAATATGATCAGCGATTTTGTAAAGGGCAAACAACAATATAATTATCCCCAATCTGTTCATAAAGGGATTGTATTGCATAGAGCCATCGATGCATTTGCCGATATTCATGCTGCAACTAAAGAGGCTAAAACTGTTTTTAAAAAAGCCTATCGTTTATATAGCGGAGCGTTTATTGATGTAGTAAACGATCATTTTCTTGCTTTAGACACCGCAACCTTTACCAAAGACTCGCTGTTCGAGTTTTCCCAAACAACGTATCATCTTTTAGAAAAACAAGAAGCTGTTATGCCCGAAGCTTTCCGGCGCATGTTTTTCTATATGCGTAGCCAGAACTGGCTGTATAGTTACAGAACAAGAGAAGGAATTTATCAAAGTTTTGGTGGCTTAGTAAAAAGAGCCGCATATTTGCATGACAGTTCGCAGGCTGTGGAAATTTTCGAGCTGCATTACGACTTCTTGAAGGAATGTTTTGATGCGTTGTGGCAGGACATGAAACCCTTTGCCCGCTATACTTTTGAAACGTTATTGCAGCAATAAAGAATTAATAATATTTATTAGCAAGAAACATTTGTAAAATCTTTAAGATGAAGAGTCTTTCGGTTGCTGTTTTGTTTTTATGGATACTCGTTTCCGGTTGTAAGGAAAATAGTAAGACTGCCGCTGAAAATATGGATGCGGAACAACAGGTGAAGAATGATAGTATTGCTAACTTAACACCTCAGCGGCCCCAACCGCTACAACAAACAGAAGAAGAACCAGGAATTTATGCAGAAGTAGACCTTTCTCCAATGGATATGAGTTATTATCCGCATAAATTTCCGCAATTAAAAATGGCAGGTTCCGGAGATTCCCTACCCGTGATGAGGGTAATATATAGTCGTCCTCATTTGCAGGGGCGTAATCTTTTTGAAGATATAATAAAGTTCGGTGAAAATTGGCGTTTGGGTGCCAACGAAGCTACAGAACTCGATATATTTCAACCGGTTACTATCGGAGATAAAAAACTAGCCCCCGGTCGTTATACATTATATGCTATTCCCAAAGCAGGCTATTGGACAATTGTGGTAAACGAAGAGCTGGACATGTGGGGATTAAAGCAAAACGAAGCCAAAGATTTAGTGAGAGTGCAGGTACCGGTTACTTACTACAATCCGCAACTGGAATATTTTACTATGGTTTTTGAAAAAGCCGATTATGGAGCGAACCTGATAATTGCATGGGATGATGTTGTAGCCAAGCTTCCTATTAAATTTTAGAACAGGCTTTAACACTTTTAAAAGAGTAAGACATTTCTTATGTAAAAACAAAAAGGGAGGAGATAAGAATACCCCCTCCGTATAGTTTTACATGAGAAAAAAAAGTTCATATTTGTCTTATGAAAGACAAAAAGTGTCTATTCTAGGCTATTTTTTGGTGGAATCCCCTCTTTTGTATTTTCCGGCAAGTTCTAGATCCCCTTTGCTATTAGCATTGAGATGGATATAATGACTGTTATCCTTTAATACAATTTGGTATTGAGTCCCAAATTTATTGGATATTTCTGTTACACCAAAAATTTCTTTTCCTAAATATTGATTTTTAACATTATAAAGGATGTTTGCTGGCAATTCGCTTTCCCCGTAATAACGAATGGTCTGCACCAGTCTTCCTTTTTGATCAATAGTAACCCGGGTTTTAATAGACGCCAGCGTGAAAAATGCTTCATACTGTTTTCCTACGTTGTTCCATGTAACATTACTAGCTCCTTTAAAAAGCTCATTAAACGTTTTCACCACTTTTTCGTTGTCGGGAAGATTTATGGAAGCAGCGTTGGCAGCAACGCTAACAAATAATACAGCAGACAGAATTAAGGCTTTCATCTCTTAAAAGTTTAAAGGTTGTTTAATTGTTTTTTGTTTATTGTAACACAAACATACTTCAGCAAGGCTCCTTCAGTCAAGTGTTTACTGGTAAAACCCCTGTAAATACTCGGTGAACGACGTTTTTTCGACCGTGAAAAGATATTTTTATCATCACCGATGTGTGCTTGTATAATCAAAGAGCGCTCCTTGTTCATTGTAAAGGTAAAGCCGGCAGTTACCTATATACAAGCGAAATGAGGACCAGCGGTATGCTGAGCTTTGTTAAACAATTTTAAAGAATAAGAATTCGTTGTTTTTTCTCAACGAACGGTTTTATTGTTTTTTAAACGGCAACAAAACAAAATCAGATTTTTTATTATGATTTTGATTTTTGGATGCACGGTTATAAGAGCTCTTCACAAAACCATTTATGCTCATTGACATTTCTTATACGTGAGAGAAGGCTCAAATGTTACACGTTAAAACCGAAAAAATTTTGAGAATGTAATCAATTAACATTTTTGTAGAGGTTATTCGGGTTGCTATTTTTACTACCTTCAATGTTCTTAAAAGAATAATGAGATGAATCGCGATACTAAAATCATTCATGCCGGGGTAGAGCCAGATCCCTCTACCGGAGCTATTATGACTCCCATATTTCAGTCTTCCACATTTGTGCAGAGTGCCCCTAATGAACACAAAGGATATGATTATTCCCGTGCCGGAAATCCAACGCGTACGGCATTGGAAAAAGCTTTTGCCGAATTGGAAAATGGTAAATATGGTTTGGCTTTTAGTAGTGGGGTAGCTGCTACCGATGCTGTATTGCGACTGTTGAAACCGGGAGATGAAGTGATTGCTGCAAAAGATATGTACGGAGGCACATACCGATTGTTTGCTACGCTCTGGGCCGATTTTGGTATTAAGTTTATTTATGTTGATACAACGGATGTGGCTAATGTGGAAAAAGCCCTAACTCCCAACACCCGAATGTTATGGGTGGAGACGCCCACCAACCCACTAATGAAAATTACCGATATCGAAGCGATGGCTGCTCTTTCTCAAAAAGCCGGGGCATTGCTCGTTGTGGATAATACATTTGCTTCGCCCTATTTGCAGAACCCATTGGATTTAGGAGCTGATATTGTTATGCATTCTGCCACAAAATATCTGGGTGGCCATAGTGATGTGATTATGGGTGCGCTGATGATGAACAGCCAAGAGCTGCGCGATAAATTATATTATATTCAAAAAAGCTCCGGAGCGGTACCCGGACCCTTCGATTGCTTTTTGGTATTAAGGGGTATCAAAACGCTACACGTACGCATGCAGCGGCATTGCGAAAACGGAAGAAAAGTAGCACAATTTTTAAAAGCTCATCCCAAAGTAAAAAATGTGTATTGGTGCGGATTTGAAGATAGTCCCGGATATCAAATAGCCAGAAAGCAGATGCGTGATTTCGGTGGAATGATGAGCTTTGAATTAAAAGACGCCTCCATCGAAGCGGCCTTGAAAGTTTTAAAGGGAACCAAAATTATAGCCCTAGCAGAAAGTTTGGGTGGAGTCGAGTCTTTAATCAACCATCCTGCCTCCATGACGCACGCTTCTGTTCCCCGCGAAGAAAGACTCGCCAACGGCTTAAGCGATTCGCTCATGCGTTTGAGCATTGGTATCGAAGATGCTGAAGATTTAATTGCCGATCTGCAGCAAGCTATCGGGTAAGATCGTTATAAAAGAGGATGCTTGTTATTATAAATAATGCACCGCATTATTACAGGGCTTTGCTGCTCTAAAAGTGAAGCAAACCAGCTAATTTTGCATTTATTTGCCCATATTTATCAATAATGGAAGGAGAGAATCATAGATCAACGATAGAAGATCCATTACGTTTGTTTATTCAAAACTTAAATAATAATTACGTTCATTGGGATAAGTTCAAGGATATGCAGTTGCCCCTTTCTGGAAACAGAGAGGAGATTTGGCAACAAGTGGTGAAAGAGAGAGAACAGGGCTATACTCGAAAACTATATTATCACAATCAGCATATTTCTTGGTGGCTTAGCAATGCTTTGGAGGCTCAGCTACATCGCATGGATATTGATCTGGCTGGAGGGCGAGGGATGGATGTATTGTTAGAAAACAAGCAAACCCATCGGCACAAAACTCACGCCTTACTCGAAGAAAGCATTACCTCTGCATTGCTGGCCGGCATTTCCGTTTCTAAAAAAATGGCTAAGGAAATGCTGTTGAAAAAACGTCCTCCTCAAAATACCGAAGAACAAGTCTGTGTAAATATTTATCGTACTTTACAGTTTGCTTTTTCACAAAAGGACGAAGTGCTCACAGAAGCGTTGTTGCTTCAGATACATCAAACACTTACTAAGGACACCATTAAGCAGAAAGGTATTGGACGCTATCGTACCAATAATAAGGTAGATGAAAGCTTGATTGATGGGGCAGCCGGATACAAACCACCACAAGCAGCCCAGCTGAATCAACTCATGTCTGTTGTATTTGAGTTGTATAATAATGATCAAACACCCTTTTTTATTCATCCATTGGTAAAAGCTGGCATTCTTCATTACCTCATCCTGAGTATTCGTCCATTCAAAGACGGCAACGGACGAATGGGGCGCATTCTGGCACAAATGTATCTGCTGAAAAAAGGCTATTGGGTTGCTGAGTTTTTATCAGTGTCCAATGTAATATCCAAGTTGCGCACCCAATATCATAAAGCGATTGTACAGTCGCAGACCGATGGAAACAATATTGGATATTTTATCCATTTTTATATTCAGTCGCTTCAAATGGCCTTGCGTTCATTGAAGGATCTTGTACAACGCATCACTAAAGAAAAGTCGGAAAGTGCTGCCGTCAAGCTGCCGGGTTATAATGAACGTCAAACCGCCGTAATACAATGGCTGAAAGAAGATGCCGAAAAAGTTGTTACTATTCGTGAACTGCGTTCGGTATACGGTATTTCCAAAGAAACAGCTCGTACCGATTTGATTGCGCTGGTAAACAAAGGCTGGATTAAGTATTATCATATCAACAAAAAAACTTACGCCTTCGTCAAAGGCGATCAGTACGAACAACTGATGCAAAACAATGGATAGCGGACTCAAGGAGTTTTTGGATAAAAAGGCTGCCCAATACGAACAGGCCGGTTTCATAAAAGACGACCCTATTTGTATACCGCATCGATTTACGAAAAAGCAGGATATCGAAATTGCCGGATTCTTTGCTGCCATTTTAGCCTGGGGAAATCGTAAGAGTATTATCAACTCTTGCGATCGGTTGCTTCATGGGATGGATCATGCGCCCTATGATTTTATCATGAACTTTGAAGAAAGTGATTTACGTCCTTTTGTAAATTTTGCGCATCGTACCTTTAATGCTACAGACCTTTTTCATTTTTTCGATTTTTTGAGATGGCATTACAGAGATCGCGGGGCAGCTACTCTTGAAACGGCATTCACTGCGTTCATGCAAAAGGACGATGAAAATGTAGAGCAGGCGCTTACCGGCTTTCACTATTCTTTCTTTAATGAAAAACTTTTTCCCGACTTCCCTCGACGCACGGTAAAACATATTGCTTCGCCTGCTAAAAAATCGGCATGCAAGAGATTGAATATGTTTTTAAGATGGATGGTACGTAGCAATAAAAAGGGTGTCGATTTTGGTATTTGGAAAAACATACAACCTTCTCAGCTGGTGTGTCCTTTAGATGTGCATGTGGAAAGAGTAGCTAAGCACTTTCAGCTATTGCAACGTATTCCTAATGATTGGCAGGCTGCAGTAGAGCTGACGAGAAATTTAAAACAACTCGATGCAAAAGATCCTGTAAAGTACGATTTTGCTTTATTTGGATTGGGCGTAATAGAAAAATACTGAAGGGTAGTATCGTCCTTCAGTATTTTATATATGAAAAGAAAAATGTGTAATGTTGTTTATTTTCTTTTTTTCTCAAACATCAACTCTTTTACCTTTTCCTTATCTTCTTTTTCTTTTTTCAAATCAAACATGGTTCCAAACACATGGTCCCATAATGTACTGCTCACCCCAAAGCCCTTGCTTTCGTCTTTGTAGTGATGCAAGTGGTGGTTACGCCACAAACCTTTCATCCATTTAAACGGCGGGTTCCAGGCATGAATGGCATAGTGCATGGTTCCGTACATCAGATAACCGAGGATAAACCCGGGGAAGAACATGAAAGCATGCTGGCGCATGATCAGGTAAAATATGCTGAACAAAACCGATGCAATGATGATGCTGGGAACCGGAGGCATAAATAAACGCTGCCTATCGCGCGGATAATGATGGTGATTACCGTGCAGCACATAAGAGATTTTCTGAATAGTAGGATTATCACTCACCCAGTGGAAAATAAATCTGTGGGCTAGGTATTCAAAAAAAGACCAGAAAAACATGCCACAGAAGAAGATTAAAAATACGAATCCGGTTGAAAAGTGTAAATGCGTAGCACTGTAGTATAGCATATATGTAATCACCGGAATATACATGCCCCAAATCACCAGCGGGTGGGTTTTGGTAAGCATTTCCAGATAGTCATTCTTAAAAAGTCGGGCCTGCCCTTTGTTATGAATCTTATCAAATTTCATAGCACAAAAATATAGTAAAACTTGTCTACTCTGTTTAGGTTTAAGAAAACGCTAAGATCTTCAAAATTTGTTTGCTTATATATGACAAAAATTTGTCCGAAATGTTGATTTTTATCAATGATGACATTCGCGCACTTAGTTTAATCGTATTTCAGCTTCCATTGTTCCAGATTGGGACGATGAGACCGTTTTCGCTGAAGCTCATATTGATAAATTTTTTCACCTACCTCTCGAAAAAACGGGTATCCTATTTCTTTGTATTCGTATTTATTGTCGTTTAATACACCGTCGCTGTTTACATAAATATTTCCACTGAGCATAAACTCCACATTATTTTTGAAATCTACGATATAGCATACATCTGTAAGAAAACCATGGCTCCAGCCGGTTTTATTAAAGCTGCGGATGTAATCCGGAATTTTGCGTTCTCCGTCTCTAAAGAAGAAAAACTTGGTATAGCTATCGAAAAATGCAGAGGTATCGTATTGGGGATAACGGCTCTCCGAAGGCTTTTCAGACATATACTGATATAATTTCTGATAGTCATCTTCCGTTAAAGCAAATCTGCGCTGCGGTGCTACCGACTGTGGAAATAGTATTGAACGCATCATCAGCAGCAAATCTTCCAGAGTAGCTTTGTTGTGCATGGTAAAATCATAGGGTTCGTTGATGATGTTATCATCGGCGTCCCAGTGAGCATGTCCCATTAGTATTTTCTTACTGAAATCAAACTGGGCCTTACTTGTGGCTGGAGGCTGTGTATAAATAGTGTGTCCGTCTTTTACAAAGCGAATTTGATTGGTGTGTTTGTTTTCTTCAAAAGTCATTTTCACAAAACGGCGCGTAATACGCATGTCTTTATATCCTTTAGCCCAAAGCGTTTCGTTAAGATATTGTTGTCCGCAAAACTCATAGAGGCGGTTATAGGCATCATTGTCGCTTACAACAAAAATCTTTTTAATATAGTGGTCGATAAATGGCAATCCTGTAGGAGAGGTGCTGTCTTCGATTACGGCAGTTTGGCCGCTATAACTACTATCCGTAAGCATCGCGGTATATTTATCTATGCCTTTCTGTTTCAACGAATTAATTTTTTCCAACGCAACCAGTGCCGTGGGTAGCTTTACCATAGAGGCGGGGTAGAAATACCTCTCATTATCGACATTTAAGTAATAGTTGGTAAAATGCGGCTGATTGTTAGCATCGCGGTCAATACGGGTATAAATAACCTGATACCGATACTCCTCGGGCCGGTCCAGCACGCTTTGTAAAAGCGGTGAAGCCTGATTCCTCAAAAGGTCTTCCAACCACTTGTCGTTTTTAACCTGAGCGTTAGTGTTCATTGTCATTAAAAATACAAAATAGAAAAGGAGTAATAGATAGGGGTGCATTTCCATTGGATACAACACTTGTACAGGGCTGTCGGCATTTTTTTTCATAGGTAAAAGATAAGTCAGAAAACTGAAATGCAAATCAGAAATAGCAATTACCTTTAGCGCGCGAAAAAATCTTTCTTAAAAAAGAACCGATGAAGTCAACTCCGTTTACACAAAAGCATATGGCGTTGGGAGCAAAAATGGCTCCTTTTGCTGGGTACAACATGCCCATCAGCTACAGCAGTATTAATGAAGAACACCATACCGTACGAAAAAACGCGGGGGTTTTTGATGTAAGCCACATGGGCGAATTTATTCTAAAGGGCGAGAATGCCTTACCGCTTATTCAGCGTTTGACAACTAATGATGCATCAAAGCTAAAAAGCGGACAGGCACAATACAGTGCCCTGACCAACGAAAAGGGCGGTATTATTGATGATTTGCTGGTATACTGCATCGAAGAGAATAAAGTATATATGTTAGTGGTGAATGCCGCGAATATTGAAAAGGATTGGAACTGGATTGTCCAGCACAATACAGAAGCTCCTGCAGAAATACACAATATCTCTGATAAAACAGCACTGCTGGCGGTGCAAGGGCCTATGGCTACTGCTATACTGCAACCTTTGACGGACTTGGATATTATCAATCTTAAATATTATACATTCACGAAAGGCAAATTTGCTGGTGTAGACAATGTATTAATAAGTGCCACGGGATATACCGGAGCCGGCGGTGTGGAAATTTACTTTGAAGATAAAGATGATGCAGCCGAAAAAATCTGGAACGCTATTTTTGAAGTGGGCACGCCGAAAGGGCTGAAGCCAATAGGATTGGCCGCGCGCGATACTCTTCGCTTGGAAATGGGATATTGTCTGTATGGCAATGACCTGGATGATACCACCACACCACTGGAAGCTGGCTTAGGATGGATTACGAAATTTACTAAAGACTTTACCGCTAAAGAAATACTGCAAAAACAAAAAGCCGAAGGTGTACAACGCAAACTCATTGGTTTTGCGCTGGTTGACAAAGGTATTCCTCGCCATGGCTATGAAATTGTGGATGATACAGGTAGCACCATTGGTGTAGTAACATCCGGAACGCAATCTCCTACTTTAGGCAAAGCCATTGGATTAGGCTATGTACAAACTGCTTTTTCCGAAATAGGTACTCGTATTTTTATAAAGGTTCGTGACAAGCAGCTCGCCGCCGACGTAGTAAAGATGCCGTTTGTCTAAGAAACGACTGAATATTGAATAGACAAACGTTGTTTGTGCTTTTAGATATTAAAATCTGGTAATTCTGTATGAGTGAAAAACCTACCCTTTTTACTTCTTTGTCTCCGGCGTTATTGCATTTATACGATTTGACGGATGCTGTTGTAGTAATCATCGATGTATTTCGTGCAACATCTACCATAGCATCGGCTTTATATAACGGCGCTCAGTATGTGATACCTGTAGATGCAGTGCCTGCGGCAATTGAAATAGGTAAGAAAGTAAACGGCATTGCTGCGGGTGAGCGTGATGGAAAGTTAGCCGAGGGGTTAAGCCACGGCAACTCTCCGCTTGAATACACTCCCGATTTTATTGGTGGAAAAATACTAGTGCTCACTACTACCAACGGAACCAAATTGCTGCATATGGCTCTAGCTAATGGTGCAGGTGATATCGTTACAGGTTCCTTCCCCAACCTGTCTGTAGTTTGTAACTATTTAATTCATAAAAAGAAAAATGTAGTGTTGGCCTGTGCCGGTTGGAAAGATCGCTTCAATATGGAGGATACGCTTTTTGCTGGGGCTGTAATACATCGTGTTAAAGAACACTTCACCATTCATTGCGACAGCTCGTTTATGGCAGAAGGACTGTATGCACAGCACAAAGGTCATTTGTTGGAATTTTCAAAAAACTTTACGCACTATCATCGCCTTGTAAACCGGTTTGGATATATTGATGATATTGAGTTTTGTCTTACAGAAGATATCGCCAATGTGTTGCCGTTATATCAGGATGAAAAGTTGATAAAAGGATAACACCGGATTTTCGCAAATAGCTCAATAGGATACATTCCAAAAGGGAAAAATCTGTAAAGATACTACATTCTCTGCATCAGTTTTCCTAAAATAAAATATTCCTTAAAACATTAGGAAGAGCGGAAATCTTTCTTTTATTTTTGCCGATTGACCTTTCTAAGAAGGTCTGTTTTGTTTTCTCATAACTAAAAAGATACGTGCCCGAAAAAGGATAGATCGTTCTTGGCAAAGAGCGGGTACACAAGGCAGGGCAAGGATTATGGCATTACCGCATATTTTAAAATACGTTTATACCAACGGCACTGATGAAGTAATCAGACGCGGAAAAAAAACGCATGCCTTGGGTTTTGCAGAACTGGTAGAGTTTGATAAGCTAACCGGCAATCTCTCTTTTCGTGTTAAAGATGATACCTACAGCAGCTTTTATAAAGTGTACATACAGAAGTACAGCGACCCTAAGCTGATTTCGCTTCGTTGTACGTGCCCATATAACCTAGGTGATATCTGCAAACATGAAGTAGCCGCATTGTTTCAGTTGCAAGAACTATTAGACAAAGGCCAGTTGGGCGAAGATGTATATTATGACCAACGTCATACTGTTGTAAAACTTCGCAACCTAGATTTACGTTCTTTGCGACTACTGTGCAGTAATGAAACTTTTAATGAAGCCGAAAGATATCTGCAAAAGCATAAAGCCAAAATTGTTTCGGCTAAGGATGAAACAGTAAAGGCTATTGTAACACTGGGCGAGCAAGAATATACTGTGGTCATCCGCAAAAATGAAGAACGCAACTTCGATACCAGCTGTGATTATGAAGACACAGAATATCCGCTATGCCTGCCCAAGGTAATTGTGTTCATGCAGCTGATTAAACAACACGGTCCCAATTATTTCGATACCATTCGTAACCGTGATGTAGAAAAAAACAAGTTGTTGGAAGCTTACGGATATTCGCTTGCCGATGACCTAAAGGGGAAGTTTGAATTTGTTTTTAAAGACGGAAAGCCCTTTTTACGTGTACTCGATCCGAGTATTAAAAGAATCACTCCTTCTGCCGATGGTTCCAAACCCAAGCCGGTGCAGCCTAAGCAAGAAGCTGTAGCTGAATCGGAAGTAACCACGAAAACTTCTACCATTACCCGCCGTCTGGGGATTGTCTTTAATTTTAATAAAAAAGAATATCCTTATTTCTCGGTGGAAGTTGTTTCGGGAGAGGCCGATGAAAGTCAGAATCAGTTTGTCGGAAAAGTCGAAGTACTGGATATCTCTAAGTACATCGACACGACCACGTTTAATGAAAAAGATATTTCGCTTCTGAATACAGTAAGAAAACTTCAGGATACGGAAGTAAAAAAATATATCACACGAAACACACCGTTTGAAAATCTTTTAGACGAGCAAGAAGGAAAAGAGGATAAAAAGCTAATAAACGAATACCTGTTACCACGCATTAAAAAACTTTTGTGCGAGCCTGGGGAAAATCCCCTGGTGTACGTATTACCACAAGGGAAAAAATTTATAACACAAAATCTGCAAAGCGTAGACGCTATCGACACGCCCGTTTCTCTGGAGTTTTTCATCGACAAAGAGGGCGATACCTATACTTGCGAATCGTTGATTCGCACCAAAGGCATTGTACACGGGCTTGAAGAAAACGAGGCGCCATCACCACTTATCTATTTGTATAATCACGAGATCTTTGCCATGCCCGATGCAGACGCTGTGGAGCTGGTACAACGCTTTTTACCAGATGGTAAGATCCGCATTTCAAAAGCAGAATGGCCTCAGCAATTGCATGAGTTTGTGCTGCCCCTGGCAAAAGAATATAAGACCGATTTTGATACATCACTTTTACAGGTAATAAAAGGTGTAGATCCGGAAATAAAACTTTTCCTTGCCGAAAAAGGAGAATATCTTGTTTTCACGCCTGTGTTTTCTTACAATGGACATGAGACCAGTACCGCAGGAAGACAAGTTATGCTGATTCCTGATCAAGAAAAAATCTTGGCGATTCATCGTAATCGTGATAAGGAAAATGCTTTTGTTCAAAAACTCCAAAACCTGCATTCCAACTTTATCGTAAATGAGGAAGATGGTACACTTGCTTTGAAAGGCAAGGAGATTTTAAAAGAAAACTGGTTTTTTCTGTTTGTGGACGCGATGAAAGAAATGCAGGTTCCTGTATTTGGTCATGAGGCGCTTCGC
Organism: Chitinophagaceae bacterium C216; assembly: GCA_028485475.2. Taxonomy (GTDB): domain Bacteria; phylum Bacteroidota; class Bacteroidia; order Chitinophagales; family Chitinophagaceae; genus Niabella; species Niabella composti. The sequence goes on along the minus strand of CP144143.1, from coordinate 608,935 downwards.
AACTTCAGGTTTAATACAGCCAAACCGCAAACCAAAATATTTATCAGCAGCAATACCGATTGGTTCGATGCCAAAGTGGATATAATGTTTGGCGACCAACGTGTTTCCATTGCTGAAGTAAAGAGGGCTCTGGCAGCTAAGCAACAATATGTGCAGCTGGGTGATGGTACATTAGGTATCTTGCCCGAAGACTGGATTAAGAAATATGCTTTACTATTCAGAGTAGGAGAAGGGAACAATAATAAGCTGAAGCTTTCTCAATATCACAGAAGTGTTATTGACGAGCTGTATGAACTGCGCAATGAAGAAGAGTTGCAGTTTGAACTAGAAGAGAAATACAACCGCCTGAGAGATTTTGATAAAATACCGGAAGTAGAACCTCCAGAACAGTTACGGGCTGTATTACGACCCTATCAGCTGGCCGGTTTCCAGTGGCTGAATTATCTTAATAAGGTAAACTGGGGTGGTATTTTAGCAGACGATATGGGTCTGGGGAAAACGGTACAGGCTTTATCATTCTTGCAGTATTATAAAAATCAGCATCCCAACATGAAAGCCATGGTGGTATGTCCCACTACGCTTATCTACAACTGGGAAAATGAAATTAAAAAATTTACGCCGGAACTTACTTATTATATTCATCACGGTGCTGCCCGCACCCGCAATACGGCGGATATTTTACAATACGATATCACCATTACCACGTACGGCACATTGCGCAGCGATATTAAGTTTTTCTTAAACCTTCAGTTTGATTATCTGTTGCTCGATGAAAGTCAGGCAATCAAAAATCCGGCTAGCAAGGTTACACGTGCTGCATCGTTGCTGAACGCAAAGCATCGTTTGTGCATGAGCGGTACGCCGTTGCAGAACAATACCTTCGATATTTACGCGCAGATGAATTTTCTCAACCCCGGTATGCTGGGTAGCATCGAGTTCTTCCGTCAGGAGTTTGCTATTCCTATCGACAAGCTGGGTGAAGCCGATAGAAAGGAACACCTGCGAAAGCTTTTGTATCCTTTCATTTTAAGACGTACAAAAGAGCAGGTAGCTAAAGACTTACCCGAAAAGCAGGAAATGATTTTATGGTGTGAAATGGGTGATGAGCAACGTCGCATTTATGATGCCTATAGAAATGATTATCGAAATAAGATTTTAGGGTCGATAGATACTCAAGGTATTGCTAAATCGCAACTAACCATTCTACAGGGGTTGTTAAAGCTGCGTCAGATTTGCGACTCACCGGCGATCTTAAACGAAGATGAAGTTTTTGAAAATCACTCCATCAAAATTGAAGAGCTTGCCCGCGAGATTACCGAAGACATGAGCGATCATAAAGCACTCGTCTTCTCTCAATTCCTGGGAATGCTGGGCCTGATCCGTAAAAAACTCGATGAGTTGGGTGTGAAGTACGAGTATTTCGACGGAAGTACATCTGCTCCCGAACGCGAAAGAGCGATTCAAAACTTCCAGACTAATGATGAAGTACGCGTATTCCTTATTTCACTGAAAGCCGGAGGGGTAGGTTTGAACCTTACTGCAGCGGACTATGTGTATATTGTGGATCCCTGGTGGAATCCGGCAGTAGAACAACAGGCAATAGACCGTACGCATCGTATTGGTCAAACCAAGAATATTTTCGCGTATAGGATGATTTGTAAAGACACGATAGAAGATAAAATTCTACAACTTCAGGAAAAGAAAAAGGCGTTGGCCAAAGATCTCATCTCTGACGAAACCGGATTTGTGAAATCGCTTACCAAAGAAGATGTAGAGTATTTGTTTAGTTAATTCGTCTGAAGCATATATACTATAATGTCTACTTGTGCGTTATGGTATAATAAAAGTCCTTTTATTTGAGATCATATGAAATTCAGAAGACTGATATCGTTATTGATTATAGCTGCCATATTAATTGCCTTTTTTACCAATCCTAAAGAGGCCGATTTTTATAGTTTTATTCAGCCCACACTGGGTAAAACGGGATCTCCTCCGCTGATTGAGTACAAAAGCCATCTGATTTATTCCGAGGGCGAGGTAACTTATTTCAATCCTACATCTATTGATGGAAAAAAAATAGCGGCTGCTACTAAAGAAAAATACATTGGTCTTTTCGGCAGATTCTGGAAAACACAAACTAATTAAGCTTCCTGATAATTTTCTGAGCTTTTTTGTAATAAGGGGAGTGTTCGCTCACCTGTTGAGCATATTTTAAGGCAGTATCATTACGCTGCAGTTTATATGCTGCCAGCGCAGTAAAAAATGCAGCATCTTCCTTATATGCCGAAACTCCCTCGCTCAGTCGTTCCAGAACGGGTAGTGCGATTTCGTATTGAGCGGTTTTTATGAGAGCTATTGCATAAAAATATTGGATAGTTGCATCCTCCGGATTGTGCTCGGCTTGTTGTTTTAACAAAGGCAATGCTTTTTCATATTCGCCTTTATTGAACAGTTGTGCGCCCTCGTTCGATAAATCTTCGGCTCCTCTCACCACGGCTTGGGGCATTATGGGAACCTGATAATTGTCGATTCCTCCTGGAATGGACAAGAAAATAATAAGGATAGCCGCCGCTGTTGCCGCTGCAATAATATATTTCTTAAAGGACACCACTTTACCTTGCGGTTTTCTTTCAACTTTAAAATATTTGCGGGTAAGCGGAGTAAGTATATTTTTTAATTCCTGTGTTTTTTCATCTGCAGAAAGTTGTTTTTGGAGCACACGTTCGGTGTAAAGCCAATCTTCATAATCTTTTCTCAAAGCCTCATTGGTTTGCAGCTCGGCTTCAAACGCAGCACGCTCTTCCTGCGTCATCCAGCCCTCCAGATATGCTTCTATTTTTTCAAAATTGTTCATGCTGCATTATTTGTGGTTTCTAACAAGGTTAATCAGTTCGGCCATGCACAGCGATTTCTTTTTACGGAGATATGCATAGCTTACGCCCATTTGTTCCGCGAGTTGTTGTTGGGGTATTTGAGAATAGCTGGCCACAATGATTTCTCGACAACGTTCACTTATTTTTTCTAGCATCTCTAGTACACGCTGTTCTTTCTCGAATGTGTCGGCATACAGAGTGGTTGCGCTGTCATCGCTCGCGGCTATATGCGTATATCCGTCATCGATGCTTTTTGTTACCCCGCGTCGGGCATTTTTTTCAACAATATTGATCCATTTGCGCTTACATATCAGTAGAAGAAAGGCCTCCAAAGGGCAGGTCAATACGAAGTTGTCATCTTGAGCTAGCTTATACAAATCAATCAGCGCTTCTTGAAAAACGTCTCCCGCTTCTTCTTCCTTAGCTCCTTTTGAAATCAAATACGCTCTAATACCCGGAGCTGTTTTGCTATAAATTTCTTCGATAAGCCGAGCATCGTGCTTTTTAAGAGCCTCTATGTATTTATGGTCGGTATGCAAAAGCTTGATTTTGTAGCTAGCAATGTAATAAATATTTTTTAGCGCTGCGTTTTTAATCTAAATTTATACACGCTATATCAGGTAACATTTTGTCAATTTTTTTGATATACCAGAAAATACTGTTCCAGTGAGATATATTATTGCGACTTTACTGTATATAGCATTATGCAGAAGTGCTATAGCACAGCAGGCCGATAGTACCATTATTGCTAACATGGATAGCACCAATAAAGTGTCCTTTTCCATAGCATTGCCTCCACTCACTCAAATACCGGGAGCTCCAGAACCTTTTTATACTTATCTATGGGACTTTGGTGATGGACACTTCAGTACTGCCGAAAGTCCAGAACATATTTATGCCAAAGAAGGGGTGTATGATGTATATCTGTACGCAGTGAATAATTATGACGACGGAAAAAAACCCCAGCGAAAAAAGCAAAGGGTTGAAGTCAAAAAACCAGCCCCGCCGGGTTCTTTCATTGCTTCTGCTGCAGAAAGGGATTTTTTTAAGGCCAATGGTATTTTTGAGCTGAAGTATAATTGTATGGCCAAGCCCGACGATACTATGGTGCTAATAGCAGGGTGGCGTAATACGGGGCCGGAGCCTGTTAAGGGTCGGTTTTATTTATTGCTAAATGAAAAACAGTTTGAACAAACCTGTTTTGATACATCAGAGTTCAGAAGTTATGATTATACATCTCCATTAATGGCGTATAACAAAGACACTGATTTCCCCTTTGCGTTGCAATCGGCTTTACTGGTTACAGAGAGCGGGAGTCCAGCCTCTAATTTCAGTAAAACAGTAGAAGCAGTGGAAGCTTCTTCGCTTTTGTCCAGTACTTTTTCTTTATATAAAAGCGTCTTTACTGCCGATGTTAGGAATATCGATGCGGGGCAAACGGCATTTTCATTTCTACAACTGTATGTAACCCCCGATATGTTGAAGGATACCAATGCTACGCTTACCATAACCGGTGTGTATGTTCCTGAAAAAGGACAACCGGTAATGCATAAGTTGAACATCCCTGTAGTAAACTCGCACGATCCCAATAAGATGAACATTAAGGGAGGGCGCATCAGTTATCGCTTTTTGAAAAAATATAAACCCCTACATTATAAGGTTCGTTTTCAAAACAATGGAAAAGGGCCTGCCCGAAAAATTGCACTGGATATAGACTTAGCTCCAGTCCTCAATCCTGAAACTATACAGATTACCGATATGTCACCTTTCTGTCCTCCCTGTGATAGTCTGGCTGCCGTAAAACGCGGTTGCTGGGAGCTTCAGAAAAAGGAAAACGGGGCCATCTTTACTTTCCATGGCATTTACTTGCCTGGAACCAACCAGAAAGGTGTAGAAGATAAGGACAGTACTAAAGGGTTTCTGGAGTTTAGTGTAGTTACCCGAAAGAAATTAGAAAACAAACCCTTTAAGTCGCGTACGGCAATTTATTTTGATAAAAACGAGCCGGTAATTACTAATTATGCCACAGGTCGTTTCAAGAAAAGTCCCTCGCCCATTTTTATGGCGGGATATGAAAAGGCTTTTGGCAACGACGCCAAGGTAAGCGATGGTATCGTAACAGGAATCGGGATAGCCCCACTGGCACCGTATCTCCCCTATTTTCAGACAGAGTTGTATTATAAAGCTGCGGTACGTACTACTACCACCAGAATCTCTGTTCAAGAAGAGGGCTCTATTTTTATTGATTCGCTTATGAAAAGATTTGGGTACGATAGGATAGATTCGTTACAAACTACCAAAATCAGTCAGATTAAACTAATACCACTGCAGTTGCGATACAACATCAACGATTATATTTCTATCGGAGCCGGGGCTGTTGTGACGGCGGATATTGCCGGAGAGATAGAAGGAAGTAAAACGTATCATCTATTAGTAGTAAACGATCCTAATGCTCCACGAAATCCATATACCCTTTTCAATAAAGAAAGAATTAAAGCTTTCAGTAACTGGCGCGCCCGTCCGTTCTTTGACCTGCAATTAGGAAAAGTAAAACTGGGCCCCCATATAGGTTTTAGATATTATTACAACGGTAAAAACAGTAGCTTTGGGTACTTTTATGCAGGATGGCGATTGTAAAACAAGCAATACGACAGTGTAAGAAGCCTTTGCTTTTGGCGGGCACTGTGATAATGCTGTTCTTTATTTACGCCACTACTTTTCAAGACCTGATTTTCAAAGATTACAACGAACTTAAGACACAAGACGCACTAACGGACTATTTGAATCTGGCTTTTGACCAAATAGATGAAGCTCCTGTTTTGGCCAATAAAGCAGATTCTATTGTTGCCAAAATTTGGCGAAGTCCTATCACCGATGAGGAAAAATTAGCCTACTATCATTTACTCACCAATATCGCGTATCATTTGCTGCAAAGCGGGCAGATACAAGCTTCTACTCGGTGGTACGAGCAAGCATATGCTTTTTATCGGCAAGAAAAAACCAACGGTACTTTGGTGCAAGAAATGGAGGTAGAGGAATATGTTTGCAAGCCTTTGGGAAATAATTATACGCGCATTGGAGATTTCAGCAAAGCCATTCTCATACAACAAACGGCTATAGCTTTAGCCATCGAAAACGGTAAATATGAAATGCTACCGGCTTTGTATGCCAATATGGCTACTACACACTTGAATATGCAGGAGTATGAAGTGGTACAGGAAATCTGCAACAAGGGGATTAGTGCTTTACAGCAAAACGATGGGACCGCTGTATTGCTATACAACTTGAAAGCCCAAGCCTATCTAGAAATGCAGCAAAAAGATAGTGCCCGTTTATGGAACGAAAAAGCACTTCGTTTTAATTCATCCAATATCAATAATAACTGGATTGTTACTTCTTTAATTGATCGTGCATATATTCTTACTGTTGAAGACAAACAGTCAGAAGCTTTAGGCTATTTGCTTAAAGCTTGGTCGCAGAACGATTTGCTGGCTACACGAGAAAGAGCTAAGGTGGCCAACGAGATAGGCATTTGTTTACTTTCGTTGCATCGTTTTGTCGAAAGCAAAGACTGGTTTTCTCAAGCTTTAAATAACTTTAAGTTAGACACCTTAGGCTTATATCCTGATTATACAGTTACTGCATCCATGTTTGGATTGGCGAAATGCTATGAGCAACTGCACGATATAGACAGTACATCTTATTGGTATGAACAGGCGGTGCTGAACGATTATTATACGCAACAGCTCATTGACACTTGGTTGTTCAGCGAAGGAAGTATTTATTTCAATGAAACCAATACAGAGCAAGCCATAGCATGGAATCATTCTTTATACGATGCCACAAAAAAAGAAGCCTATTTAATAAAAGCCTTATGGCTTGCTGAGTTGTCAAAAGGACGAAAGCTGATGTATGAGCAACAACGTACGAGGCAGTGGCAATCGGACAGTAGTGTCACCACCTATTTGTTTGAAGCGCTTCGGGAGGACTATTTTTTGTTGGCACAAACAACCGATGAAGAACAAAAGACGCTTATTAAAAAGCGTATCGCCGAAAAAGAATATCAGCTTAGTTTGAAGGGAAACGTATTTGCTCAGTCATTATCTGCACCATCTTATCAAAAATTCGTAGACTGGCTTAATGAGATTCGTAGAGATAACACCGTAATTAGCTATTACTCTGGTAATCGTTCATTGTATATTGTTTCTGTATCAAAAGAGGACGTTAGTCATACCGTCGATACCACGAGCAGCTTCGCTGATATTTACGACTTTGTAAATACTTATTTTTATGAGGGGCCGACTGCGTTTAATAATAATCCGTATGCATATGCAAAAGCTTCTCATGCTTTGCTTCAAAAATACCTTCCTGGCATTGGTATAACTAATAACACGTCACTTATTGTATCTCCTGCGGGAGCGCTGCATCTGTTGCCGTTGGAAGCCCTCTGTTTATCAGAAAATACATTTACCTATTTAGGGTTGCAGCAGGCAGTGAGCTATCAATATTCTTTATTACAGTTGCTCAATGCACATTCCGATGAAGTATGCGCAGTTATTAATGCTTTTGCTTTTGAAAAGCCACATCTAGGGTTTCCGGCATTGCCTTCTTCAAAAGATGAAGTTGATTTTCTAGCAAAACATTTTAAAACCCAAAAATATGCTGCGGCAAAGACAGCAAATAAGGTTTTTTATGATGCGCTAAACAGTAACGACATTATACACTTGGCATCCCATGCTGTGGCGGATGATAATACCCACCAGCCTTATATTGTTTTAAAGGAAAAGCTGTATCTGGGACAGATACAATTTAACACAGCCCGATGTCCATTGATGGTGCTAGCCGCTTGTGAAACAGGAAAAGGAACAATGATACAACATGAAGGCATGCAGAGTTTGGGACGTTCGTTGCTTAGCAAGGGTGTAGGAGGTGTGCTTTCGTCGCGCTGGGCAGTAGATGATGCTGCAACGAAGACACTAATTCAGCATTTTTATAAAGAACTTGAAAAAGTAAAAACACCGGCACAGGCTCTAAAAAATGCACGCATCGCGTATTTGAAGAATCATACTCATGTGGCTGCTCAAAATCCCTGGCTGTGGGCTGCGTTTTATTATCAAGGGGTGAATCAGCCCATTATACTTCAGTCCAAAATACCTTATGGATACATTGTCATCGCCGTCGCAATGCTACTAGTTGGCCTATTTTTTATACGCCAAAAAAAATTTTTGAAAAGGGGGTAACAAATGTTTCAAAGTGTTGATATACCCATGAACAACATTTTGAAACATAAAACTAGAATCCCATGAAAAAGATATTATTATTGGCAGCGATAGCGGCAACTGTGATAGCCTGTAAAAAGAGCGATACACCCATCATGCCGGGAGCAAATGATAAAGCATCGGCCCGCATGATGGACGAATTCTTTAAAAAATACGCCCCTAAAGAAGAGGCTTTTGTATTGGATGCAGCAGCCGGCGGTACCATCACATTAAGTAGTGGAACTACCATCACTTTTCCGGCTGGCGTATTTAGAACAAAAGGAGGGGCTCCCGTAACCGGCAATGTAAATATTTCCGCAAGAGATATCCTAAAGGCCTCAGACATGATTTTGGCTAACCGTCCTACGCTTACTTCGAGCGGAGAAATGCTGGAGTCTTTCGGAGAAATCATTGTTCGCGCCAGACAAAATGGTGAAGACTTAGTGCTTGATGCCGTAAAACCTCCGTCTGTTGTAGTACCCATTGGTCTTGCAAATGCTAATGGCGAACAACCTCAAAGAATGGAAGTTCCGATGTGGGAGGGAGATACAGTTATTACCTATACTGTATCCGGACATAATCATGAAAATCAGCTTGTTACCGGTACAACACAAGTGTCCGTAAACCGCGGTATTGTTTGGGATCAAATTCCTGGTGTCGGCTTTGCTTCTGCAACATCTACTATCTTCCCGTTAGATAGGCTGGGTACCTGGTTGAATTGTGATGCATTGTATGTCGATCCTCGCCCGAAAACTACTGTATTGGGCTACTTTGGGGATAAATTTAACTGGGAAACCGGCAATAATTATACATCCAATGATCCTACATTATTGTTCTTTAAAACCAAGAATACTAATACGCTCATAAAGTTGTACAATGTAATTCTGTATCCGGCTCCTAGTAAAGAAGGCTTGTTAAGTTATCAAAACTCTATTCCGGTGGGTCAGGAAGGTACATTCCTTGCAATGAGTGCCAAAGACGGAAAGTTCTATGCTGAAATGCGCGATGTGACTATTCCTACTCCGGAAAGCGGTAAAAACTATGTTGCATATACTTTTAATCTGACAGAAGTGTCCGAAAGTCAATTGTTGAATTTGATTGACCAAATGAGCACCAAATAAACAATATATCCTCAACCCGAATCTCAAAAAGCTGCTGCAAAGCAGCTTTTTTTGTTGTCATTTATTCGGACATGAAGAGGGAATAATAAAATTGATGATTAATGAAATTAGATGCCAACAGTGTGTTGCGTTGTTCATTCTCTTATTACTTTTTAACGGTGTCAGGTACGAAAATTATATTACCATATGCAAATATGGTGTTGTAGGCCTTTTGCCTATTCAAATCTGATAGAGTCAAAAAAGATTGGGAACCGTAATAGAGTTTATTTTTCTTATCATCATTACTTTAAAAGCATTTTAAATACTTCCTTTCTCAATAATACATTCTTTCTCAGTCGAGATTCTCTAATAAACAAAGTCTCATCTGATATTAACTTATCGCTCGATATTTAAAGAGTATTGCTATCAATTTCTTCGCTGATGAATATTACCATATCGGGCAGGTATGGTAACAGATACAGTAAAATAAATGAGCAGATATATAATAATAAAATCACACAACTGGAGCTTGATTTTTCCTTGAAAAGAAATTGGGCTAAAAAGTACTATATTAAGTTTTATAGCAATGCCAATCTTAATTTTTCTTACTCAAATCAGATGAAACCGATAAGCGGTTTTAACGGTAAAATTTTAAACATCAAGAATGCACTTGGGCAGACATTCATGGTTGATAAAAAAATGAACATAGTGCTTCTTGCAGAGAATTATGTAAATAATATCTTCTCTTCTTATCAAAATAATCTCAGTTTCTTCGAGTTAAAGTCGAATTATAATATCAATAAAAAATGGAGCTGCGGTCTTGTGTTTTCCAATATAACTTACGAAAAAGGTTATAGTCATTTTATCAATACTCCATTAGTGCAATCCTTTACTCACGTTCCCCTTATTCCCAGAAGCATTCTTATAAGAGTAGGCACTAATTTTTAATGCTATTATTAAAGAGGTCGAAATTCTACCCAAAGCGTATCTTTTCTAGCGTATCTGGGCCTTCGGGTTAGGGGATATGCGCACTATTAAAAAGTAAAAGCGGATATGGCTTCTATTATAAATCTTTATGTTAAGATTATGGGTAGATGGAGAGATGGGCTTAATTTCTTGGCTAAGTTGTTTCAAGCAAAGTTCCAAAAACAAAAAAGGTCCTTCCGTAGACACGGACTGACCTCTAACGATTGCTTGCCATATGAAAAAACTTAAAAAACTTCTTTCTTGTAGATTCGCTTACACCTGATTCTTGCACTTTATCTTTCTCTCGGTGTTGAATCTGGCACAAAGTTACCACGCTTTATGGCCTGCTCAAAACCAACTTCTGCTTGATTTTGATATATTCAAGCTCTTAATATTTTTATAAAAGCCAATACAGTACTGTGTTTTAGGAGTTTTTATTATTTATGTCCAAGGTTTATTTAAACAGAATAATACACTGAAAAATGCCCTGTCCAATGCTGCTTTCGAAACCGGCAATAATGTAAAAAAGATATTTTTCAACAAAATGAAGAGAAGGGGCTAAAAACAAAAAAGGTCCTTCCGTAGACACGGACTGACCTCTAACGATTGCTTGCCATATGAAAAAAACTTAAATCCTAATATCTTTAAAAGCCTTGCGCTTTTGTTACACAAAGATACAACGGATACAGTGTGCGTATTAATAAGTTAATGTTAATTTTTAGACATCAAACCCTTAAAAAATCACCCACAAATCAGTCCTGTATTGTATTTCAGGCAGTGTCTTTAATTATGTCCAACCACCTGTTCACAAGGGGGGATGTTGATCTAAAACAAGAAAAAATGCCATTTTTTTGAAAAAAAGCATTAAAAAAAAGTTAACTGATATCAAAAATTATTATACCTTAGCAGAACCGAATAATAAAAAACATCGTTTTAGATGTTTTTAACGAACATTTTCTGAACGTGGGAAATGTTTATGACGACCTCTAATTGATTGCCTCTGACGATTGCCTGCTTATGAAAAGGTAAATGTACTGTTCCGGGTTTCATCCCGGATTTTTTATTTTGAAAGCTGATAAAACTCCCAAAACAAAAAAGGTCTTTCCGTAGAAACGGACCGACCTCTAACGATTGCTTGCCATATGAAAAAACTTGAATCCTAGTCTTGCCTTATTCTTTTTCTTTGCTGCCTGTACGCTCGTTTATCAGAATCACAACACAAATTTACGCTGTGTTTTTATGCTTTCATTTACATCTTTTCGCCTTAATTCGCATATCAAACAGCAGTTTTCATTGTTGAAACCCTTGTATTTCAGCCAATTTTGAGGAAAACTTCCATTATATCTACCATAAATTATTGTTTTTGTTATTAAGAACTTTAAATTTGTTTTAATGCCGAAGAAACCAAGTGACATTCTGTTTCAGCTGATCCGCTCTTTAGAAAAGGCGGAGAAAAGGCATTTTAAGCTCTATATCACCCGCAGTTCTGGAAATGAGGACCTTAAGATTATCAAACTCTTTGATATTCTTGATAAGATGAGCACTTATGATGAAGCGGTGTTGCTGAAAAAAATGAAGAATGTTACAAAACCGCAGCTGGCTAATCTGAAATCCCACCTATACAAGGAAGTACTAGCCAGTCTTCGGCTACTGAAAAGCAATGATAGCCTTGACCTTCAGCTGAATGAGCTATTCGATACGGCCCATATTCTTTATAAAAAGGGTTTATTTTTCCAAAGCCTTCGGGCTATAGACAAGGCCAAGGAGGTAGCTCGTAATAATCAGAAGTATTTCTTTTTACCCCTCATTCTATCGCTGGAAAAACGTATTGAGGCTTTGAACGTAACTGATACCTTCAAGAGCCGCATAGAAGCGCTTTCCGAAGAGGCTAACGAAGCCAACCAAAAGGTAGATATGATTACCCGTCTGTCTAATCTGTCATTGCAGATGTACGGCTTCTTTATCGCCAATGGTCACGCGCGGAATGAGGAGGAAGAGAACAAGGTGAAGAAGTTTTTCAGACAGTCGCTGCCTACGGGTTCTGCCGAGCAAAAGGGTTTCTACGAGCGGCTGTATTATTATCAAAGCTATACTTGGTATGCGTTTATACGTCAGGACTTTTTGATGTACTATCGTTATGCCCAGAAATGGGTGGATCTGTTTAAGGAAATGCCCAACATGCAGCGCGTGGAAACTGGCCACTTTATTCGGGGCTACCACAGCTTACTGAATGCGCATTTCGACCTCCGAAATTACCGCGAGCTAAGCCGTGTGCTGAAAGAGTTTGAAGCATTTTCACAAACGAAACGTGTGCAAGACAATGAAAATTTTACGGTTCAATCCTTTGTATATATTGCCAGCGCCAAAATTAATTTTTACAATATTACGGGGCTTTGCGAGCAAGGCCTCAAGGTGATTCCGGAAATTGAGCAGAAGCTGAAAGAGTATGAGCTTTTCCTCGACAAGCACCGCATTATGGTAATTACGTACAAAATTGCCATGTTGTACTACCTGTCGGGGGATTATAGTACCAGTATTGATTATTTGCAGCGGATTATCAACGATTCTTCCGATTTACGTACCGATTTGCAATGTTATTCGCGACTGATGCACCTGCTGGCGCATTATGAGTTGGGCAATCTGGAGCTGATGGATTCACTCACGCGCTCGGTATTTCGTTATATGTCGCGCATGAAGAACCTCACCGTTATAGAAGAGGAGATGTTCCGGTTCCTGCGCAACTCCTTCAAGTTTTCGACCCGTCAGTTGAGACCGGAATTTGAAAACTTTCTCCAAAAAGTAAAACACCTGGAGGGCGACCGCTTCCAGACGCGTTCCTTTGCTTATTTGGACATTATTTCATGGCTGGAAAGTAAAGTGGAAGGACGGCCCATGCGTGATGTCATTCATGACAAATACAAGAAAAGTAAGCGTAGCCTGGACCCGTCCGAAGAAACACCTTAACTAGAGCGTTATAACCCTTTTTTCCGCACTGCTCTTTAAAGCTGCTTCAATAATACGCATGGTAAGCACGGCCTGCGATGCCGGAACCGGATTGGGTGCTCCGTTTACCAGCGCTTGGTATACATCCTCATAATAATCCATGTAATTACCCATGGTAGAGCGGGTTTCTTTGCGTACGGGCTCTCCGTTGATTATTGTATGTAGTATACCATCATGTCCTTGCGGGGTAGGAATCCAGGTGCCCAACGAAGGAACCTCGTCGGCCATTAGGCGGGCTTCTTGCAGGTCAGAGCGTTGTTGCATGAACGTACCGTTTTCTCCTTGTAGAATATAAGCATAGTACTGTTCACGTGCAAATACAGTTCCTTTGATTCTTACCCTGAAAGGTCGCGGATAGTACAACAATACTTCGAAGTAATCGTTGGCAATCATGTCTTTCCGCATGGTGAATACATCGGCAAACACGGCTTCAGGAAATCCAAACAGTTGAATGGCCTGATCAATTAAATGGGCTCCTAAATCGTGCAGGTTGCCGGCGCCGGGTTTATCGCCCTCTTTATGATCCTTACCGCTATGTCCGGGACGATAGCGGTCATAGCGAAGTTCGGCTTCTTTTAGCTCGCCTAGAAGATTTTCGCTCACTACGTCTTTCAGCGCTTTAAAGTCGCCGTCGTATCTACGGTTTTGATATACGCTTAGAAAAAGGTTTTTTTCTTTTGCCAGATCATCCAGTATTTGTGCTTCCTCTGCTGTTACGGTAAAGGGCTTTTCAACAATCACATGCTTTCCTGCGTTTAGGGCGGCTTTGGCATATTCGAAATGCGTCTGCACCGGTGTATTTACCACAATGAGTTCAATATCCTTATCGGCCAGTAGCTCCTCGAAAGAGCGATACAGTTTGGAATCAGGGTATTTTGCCCGCGACTCATCGCGGTGCCTTTCCACAATAGCGCTTAGGTTAAATAAAGGATGCGCGTGTATAAAGGGAGCATGAAAAATCTTACCACTCATACCGTATGAGCAAATACCTGTATTGATGATTCTGTTATTGAGCATGATATAATATTATAATAATTGACAGGAAATTGTAGAAATAGCCGATTATTAACAGGAAATTTTATTTACCCGATTAGCATGGCGACCTCCTTCGAAAGCTGTTTTAATGAAAACATCAATCATTTCTTCAGCAACGCTTTCCGACACGAACCGGGCAGGAATACAAATGACATTAGCATTGTTGTGTTTTCTGGCAAGGGCGGCAATTTCTTCGTCCCAGCAGAGTGCGGCCCTAATTTCCTGATGCTTATTAGCAGTAATAGCAACGCCATTCCCACTGCCGCAAAGCAGAATACCAAATGAAAAAGCCCCACTAGCTACAGCTTCGGCAACAGGATGTGCAAAGTCGGGATAATCGGCAGATTCCGCCGAATGTGTTCCAAAATCCTTAAAGGCCAAGCTCTTGCCCTCCAGATATGAGATCACAAATTCTTTCATCTCAAACCCTGCATGGTCCGAGCCTATGGCAATGGGTTTCGTAAGATCCAATGTTGTTTCCATTACATGTGGTTTTAGCTCCATTCTTCAATGGATTCAGCGTTTGCTGCTGCTTTTTTCTCTCCGCGGGCGGCCAGAGAAATGCTGATTTCAAAAAGCATATATAACGGCATAGCCACTACGGCAAGACTGAAGGGGTCGGTAGTGGGAGTAATAATGGCCGCTGCTATCAAAATTACAACAAATGCATGACGTCTGTATCGGCGGAGTGTTTTGGAGGTGATGATGCCCGCTCTTGACAAAAGCAGGATTAGTAAAGGCAATTGAAATAGCAAGCCTATACCCACTGTAGTATAGAGCAGGTTTTCCAGATAATCTGAAAATGTAGGGCGGATATCAATCATCTCACTCAGCTTATAGTTAAAATAGAAATTAACCATAAGCGGTGTTAGAATAAAATATCCGAAAGCTACCCCTAAGAAGAACAGTACCGAAACCCAAAAGATGATGCCGCGGGTCTGGCGCTTTTCCGTATCGGATAAAGCGGGTTTCACAAACTGCCATAACTCCCAAAATACATAGGGAAATGCTAGGATAAACCCACCGATGAAGGCTACCGTAAACGATGCAATAAACTGTCCGGTTAGTGTTGTTTCCTGAAATCGAATGGGTGTATCATTATTAAAACAAAGCGCTTCGCCCACACCTACTGCATGGCCGGTACGACATAACCATTCGATGGAGACAAAGCTGGGCTTAGTAGGCCCGAATACGATATCGTCTACAAAAAAATCGGCAAACACAAACACCATAACGGCACATATCACTACGGCAATAATCGAACGTATTAAGTGCCAGCGCAGTACTTCCAGATGGTCTACAAAAGACATTTCATCATTGCCGTTGCTCCGTTTATTAAAAAAGTCCATCAAAGCCATAGTACGCAAAAATAAGTACGCAAAGATGCGGTATAATTACCGATTTGGGATGAAGTAGTGATATTTTTTGCCCCAAAGGAAGTTTTGGGGCAATTGGTGAGGGGAATGATGGCTTATCGGATATGTTATAATACCCTATTTCAGCTTTTTAAGCTTGACCATTTCAATTCTGGTGTGGGTTACTTCCAGAATATCGAACTCATAGTCGTCGATAATAATACGTTCTTTCTGATTCGGGATGGTTTCGTGATGGGAGATGATATAACCCGAAAGAGTTTCGGTTTCGTGTCCTTCGAATTTGAGATTGTATTTTTTTTCCAGATAATCCAGCTCTAATCGCCCGGAAAAAATGTATTCTCCTTCTCCTACTTCCTTTTCTACAAACTTGTCGGTATCATACTCATCTCTTATATCACCGAAAATCTCTTCCAGCACATCCTCCATGGTAATAATACCTGCAGTACCTCCAAATTCGTCCACCACCCATGCAATGCTTTTGGCTTCATTACTGAATTTGTAAATGAGGTCTACCGCATTCATGCTTTGGGGAACCGCAATAATATCTATTAGGATACTTCTAATATCTGTGGGTTTTTTGAAAAGGTCCAGTTGATGTACGTATCCAAGAATATTATCGATAGAGTCTTCGTAAATGATGATACGGGTGCGCTTAGTTTCTGCAAACTTCTGAACCAGCTCGTTGATAGGAGTTTTTACATCTACTCCAATAATCTCCTTACGAGGTACCATGGACTGCCTGATTTTTATATTAGGCAGTTCCTGGGCGTTTTCAAGCAGTTGGGCACTGGTATCTGCCTTGGTATTATCCTTCATGCCGTCGGAGAAGACAAAGCGCAATTCGTTTTTGCCCAAAGGGGATTGGTTTTTATCCAGTCTTACATTGAATACATATTTTAAAATCCAATTGGATAGATGAAATAAACCGCGTACAAAAGGAGCAAACAGCGAAAAGAAAAGGTTCATTATAAAGGAGAATCCGCTTAAAAGAGCATCACTTTTGGCACGGAACAGCGCTCTCGGAAAGAACTCGGCTATGATTAATACGATCAACGCGTTCAGCAGTATTTCCAATACGATTTGTGTGCCTCGTGAGTAAATGTGCAACTTTTGCCAAAGTGGCTGAGTAACTTCTGCAGTAAGTAATACAAAAATGGTTAAGGCAATAATGTAACCTACTATTGCCACACCTAGGAATACGGCAGGCGCGTCGATAAAACGACCCAGACGTAAGCCTGCGGCGGTTTCCTGCTTACGTTTTAACTCTATGTTTAATCTGCTTGCGCTGTAAAAAGCCATTTCTATCCCCGCAAAGAACATCATAAACAGTAGCGCTGCAAGCCAGGCAATAAGGGTTCCGTCCATGTCCTAAAGATACAAAAGGGGTTTTATATTAAAATCCAGCTCTCATAAATTATTAAAGACGAAAGGAACTGTCTTTTGCAACCATTATTTGTTCAGAAATTCACTAACTAGTTTTTCCGCTTCTTCACAAGCTTCTTGTAAATCGTCGTTTACAACTATATGATCGAAATGATGGCTGAAAGACATTTCATATTCGGCCTTATTGATACGGGTTTGTAAAGATTCTTCAGTTTCTGTACCGCGACTGGCCAGCCTACGTGCTAGCTCTCTTACGGATGGAGGCTCAATAAAAATCGATAGGGTACTGTCAGGATATTGTTGCTGGATGTGGATAGCGCCTTTAACATCAATATCCAAAAGCGGACATTTTTTTTCTTTCCAGAGGCGTACTAATTCTGTTTTCAAGGTACCGTAATATTTGCCTTCGTACACCATTTCCCACTCCACAAATTCGCCGCTTTGTATTTTTTGCTTAAATGCGTCTATGCTGATGAAGTAATAGTCTTTACCGTCCACTTCATTTTCGCGCGGGCTGCGTGTAGTGGCAGATATAGAAAAAGACAACTGCGGAAAGCGTTCCAGCAGATATCGGGTAATGGATGTTTTACCAGCTCCGGAAGGAGCCGTTATAATGATGATTTTTTTATTAGCAGAAGCCATAGCACAAATTACGGTATTTGCACCCGGAGTAAAAAATTTGAATAATGGGTTTTTCTGAAAACAAGTCGTTACCCGGTTTTTGAAATTGATTATAAAATCTCTTCCACACTTTTGCGGATATTTTCAGACATCTTATAGGTGGGTAGATCGTTTTCGTCATTGCCAAATGGGTCTTCAATTTCTTCGGCAATCAGCTCGAGGCTGGTCATCACATAAGCAATCACTACCACCACCGGAATTACCCAGTAGCCCAACTGAAATACATAACCCCAAGGCAATGTAAGCAGATAGATTAGAATAAACCTTTTAATAAACACTCCGTATGAGGACGGAATGGGTGTATTTTTAATGCGCTCGCAAGCACCACAGATGTCGGTAAACGATTGCAATTCATTGTTTAAAAACAATAATACTTCGCCGCTGATCTTTCCATCTCGATACAGCTTTTTTACATTCTCATAAATTAAACCTGCTACCTGATTGGGAACATGTTTCTCTGTATCGATAGATTGGATAACCTTTCGAGTTTGTGCATCTTCATCAAAGAGCATTATGCGGGTACGTTCTTTCTGCAGATGTTGATGCAATGCTAATGCATATCCCGGGATGAGTGTTTTGAATAATGTTCTTTCTTCTTTTTCATCTTCTTTTAATACAACGGATAGTTTCAGCGCTAGATTCCGGGAATTGTTCATCAATGCACCCCACAGTTTTCGGCCTTCCCACCAGCGGTCATACGCGGTATTCGTTC
This sequence comes from Chitinophagaceae bacterium C216, assembly GCA_028485475.2. Lineage (GTDB taxonomy): Bacteria > Bacteroidota > Bacteroidia > Chitinophagales > Chitinophagaceae > Niabella > Niabella composti. Next base: position 590,548 of record CP144143.1, on the reverse strand, counting down.
TAAATACCAGCACTAGCGAAATAGCGAAGCCCAGCAACGAATGCATGATGGGAATATTTTTCAGCACACTTTTATCTAACTCCGACAGTTTCCAATACTCCAGCTCCAAGTACGCAATGAAAAAAGAATAAATGGCTATTACAAGCAGGATCCACCATAGTTTTCGCAATACATCGGCTCTGGTTACTCTGAACAAAGTATGTAGCCAGTCCTTGGTATTGTAGTAACGCATGTAAAAATGGATTTGTATTAATAATACCTGCTTTGTTTTTATATCCTCTTAATATCCGCTCCTAAAGCTTGTAATCTGGTGTCAATATATTGGTACCCGCGATCAATTTGTTCAATATTCTGAATAGTGCTTTTGCCTTCGGCGCTTAATGCGGCAATCAGCAAAGCCACACCCGCTCTGATGTCGGGGCTACTCATGGTAATGCCTCTGAGCTGTGTTTCGCGTTCCAGTCCGATAACAACAGCACGATGCGGGTCGCAAAGAATGATTTGTGCCCCCATTTCTATTAGCTTATCTACAAAAAACAGGCGGCTTTCAAACATTTTTTGATGGATAAGTACACTGCCTCGTGCTTGAATGGCTGTTACGAGTACAATGCTTAGAAGATCTGGTGTAAAGCCCGGCCAAGGATGATCGTAAATGGTAAGTACACTGCCATCGAGGTGGCGCTGAATGGTATATAGCTCCTGAGAGGGAATGTAAATATCATCTCCTCTAAACTCCATTTCAATACCCAGTTGACGGAATTTTTCGGGAATGATACCTAAATCGTTAATGCTCGCATTTTTGATAGTGATTTCGCTTTGCGTCATTGCGGCCAGGCCAATGAAAGAACCCACTTCAATCATGTCGGGAAGCATGGTGTGCTCGGTACCATGAAGATAATCGACGCCTTCAATAGTAAGTAGGTTACTGCCAATACCGCTGATTTTAGCACCCATGCGGTTCAACATTTTGCATAGCTGTTGTACATAAGGTTCGCAAGCAGCATTGTAAATAGTAGTAGTACCCTTGGCCATAGTAGCTGCCATAACAATATTGGCAGTTCCTGTTACCGAAGGTTCGTCTAATAACATGTAGGTTCCCTTTAGTTCATCGGCGGTAAGATGAAAGAAGCCGTCCTCAGCATTATAGTTGAACTGTGTACCCAGTTTCTGAAATCCGATGACATGTGTGTCCAATCTTCTACGGCCGATTTTATCACCACCTGGTTTGGGGATAAATGCTTTTTTATAACGTGCCAGCAGTGCGCCAGCCAGCATAACACTACCGCGTAATCGTCCGCTTTTCTTTTTGAATTCGGGACTATGTAGATAATCGATGTTTACTTCATCAGCCTGGAATTTACAGGTGCTTCTGTTTACACGATTTACTTTCACGTTCATATCGGAAAGCAGTTCTATCAGCAGGTTCACGTCCAGTATATCGGGGATGTTATGAATCGTTACTTCCTCCGGAGTGAGCAGTACTGCACTAATAATCTGCAATGCCTCGTTTTTTGCACCCTGAGGAACAATGGTTCCTTTCAGTCGATTTCCTCCATTTACTTCAAAAACGCTCATCGGTGTTTATTATTTGGTATCGAAAACGAAGATAATAGAAGATGTTATAATCCCTATATCTTCTTTAAATATTTATAGCACTTCAAACGAAGGTCTGAGCATTATGTATAATAAGGACTAATCAAGATGTATACCAATACTCCGGTAATGGCTACATACAACCACAGAGGCCAAGTAATACGTGCGATTTTTTTATGGCGTGGATATTCTCCTATAAGCCCACGATAAGCTGTATATAAAATAAATGGAAGAATAATTCCGGCTAAAGGAATATGTGTGAAAAGAATGATGTAATAGAATGTTTTTATGGCTCCGGTACCTCCAAATTTAGTGTCGCCGGCTAGCAGGTGATGACAAATATAGCTTACCAAAAACAAGATGGACAATACCATCGCCCACATCATAATTTTTTTGTGTAAGGCATAATTTCTTTTTTTAACGGCAATTAATGCGGCAATAAGTAGGATAGTCACCGCAGAATTGATGACAGCGTTAATTTGTGCAAAGATGTGAACATCAAAACCTACATTTACATTAAGCTGAACACGACCTAAAGCAGCAACCACCAGAAACACAATTATCGAAAAACTTATAATAAGCCAATTGGCTTTTGTATCATTTTTTTTCCAAGTAGGAGTTAGCATTACTCTTGTTTTTAAATAATATCATAAATAGGCCTACTGCAACAGCTGCTATAACAAAAAAGATAGCTAATGATTTTACAGGAAGACCACTCTTTTTATTACTATCTTTCTCAAGTGTAAGTAATACTGCATCGCGGGATAAGCGTTTCAGGTCTTTTTCTTCCAAACCATGATAATAACCCCGAATATGACGATTGCCGTCGATGAGTACAAAATGATCGGTATGGATGAAAGCGGTATCAACGCCCTTGCCATCTACTATACCCAGTTTGAAATCATTAAGCGCAAGGTCGTAGATAATTTGTTTATCGCCGGTGAGTAAATCCCATTGCTCGGGATTTACTTGAAAACGATCTGCCCATTTTTTCAATTGGGGTACCGAATCTCTTTCTGGATCAACGGAGAAAGATAAAAAACGGATGTTATAATTGGTTTTATCGCCCACTCTTGAAGCATTGGTAATAGCAGATGCTAACTCCTTCATGTTGGAGGTAAGTTTGGGACAAATAGTAGGGCAGTGTGTAAAAAAGAAGTCTGCGATAATTACTTTACCTTCATAATCGCTCAATTTTACTTCTTTCCCCAGTTGATTCGTAAGCGTAAAGTCTGGTATTTTGTGCCAGATGGTATCTTCAATTAGTTTTCCGTTTTCTAGGCGGGTTACCGTACTATCGGGCATATAGTAACGAGGCATGGATAGCGATTCGCTGCTATAATGTTTGACGATAAAGTAACAAACCAACGGTAATAAAGAAGCCAATAAAACTGCGTATAGTCCTCTTTTGCTCAATTTTATTATGATTTAATTTTATCCAATGTTTTGACAACATAGAATAAAAAGGTGCTGCAAAATTCGTAAAATAAAGGATAGGCTGTGCTTTTTTTATTTTTGTAAGACAACAAGCATCGTCTTGCCCGGTTATTCGTATATTGCCACATTCTGAACATATTAACGAATGATAAAACAGATTGTTCTCTGTTCATTTTATTAATTATTGCTTAAATTTTTTTTATGCGTCTTACATTGAAATATATACTGCCTGCCACAGCGCTAATGGGCAGTCTCTACGCTTGTAATGGCAAATCTTCGGCTGATCAAACGAAGCCTGATGCGGAATTACCCAATTTACCTCCTGTGGAAACCAATCCGCCTAATACAGATTATAAACCGGCCTTCGAAGGACAAACTCGAGCTCCCGGCATGAAAACAACCACTGAGTTGGATATACAGATTTTAACAGAAGATCTGGTAAATCCTTGGGGTATTGCGGTATTGCCCGACGGAAGATTACTTATTACAGAAAATGGCGGTACCATGCGTATTGCTACAACTAAAGGAGAACTTTCTGCTCCTATTGTAGGATTACCACCTGTAAATTCAAACGGACAGGGAGGTTTGCTGGGATTGACCATCGATCCTGATTTTAGTAACAACCGCATGGTGTATTGGTGTTTTTCGGAAGATATTGATGGCGGAACTCTTACGGCGGTAGCCAAGGGTCGTTTATCTGATGATGAAAAAACAATAGAGAACCCTGTAGTGATTTATCGTGCTACACCGGCTTTTGCAGGTACTTTACATTATGGCGGCAGAATATTGTTTGATAAGGACGGCAATCTCTTTGTTAGTACCGGTGAAAGATCCGATCTGAAAACAAGACCTAAAGCGCAGGATTTGAGCACAGGGTTGGGCAAAATTGTACGTATCACGAAAGAGGGTAAGCCTGTAGCAGACAATCCTTTTATCAATACACCCAATGCCATGCCCGAAAACTACAGCTATGGTCATCGTAATGTTCAAGGCTTGGCCATACATCCTGTAACGGGCGATTTATGGAACTGTGAATTTGGTCCCCGAGGTGGCGATGAAATTAATCGCATTGAGCCGGGCAAGAATTACGGATGGCCTACCATTACTTATGGTATTGAGTACTCTGGAGAGGCTATAAATAACGGGCTTACGCAAAAAGAAGGAATGGAACAGCCTGTATATTACTGGGATCCGGTGGTATCGCCCAGCGGTATGACCTTCTATAGCGGCGATCTGATACCGGAGTGGAAGAACAACTTGTTTATCGGTTGTTTGAGTGGCTCTCATATTCTGCGACTGGATATCCGAGATAATAAAGTAGTAGGAGAAGAAAGATTACTCACCGGCCAGCAACAACGTTTCAGAGATGTTCAGCAAGGAAAAGACGGAGCCTTGTATGCTGTATGTGATGGAGCACATGGTCGTCTTTATCGCATCGGCAAGAAATAACTACACATCCTACTGTTAGCATCCACATAAGCTGCATCGAGACAACGAGCGCCTGTAAAGATGCAGCTTATCAATCTTCTTAAATCGCTATTTTCGCGCAAAATCATACGGATATAAGTCAGGCATCTAAAATATTAGTAACCGGAGGAACCGGTTTTTTGGGAGCCTATATTCTTAAAGAATTGGTTCAACAAGGCTATAACGTTCGAGCGATAAAGCGTTCGTCGTCTCGACTACCTTTTTTTATAGATGCCGAAGTTCTCCGCAAAGTAGAGTGGGTAGAGGGTGATATTCTGGATGTGATTTCTTTAGCAGATGCGATGGAGGGTGTCGATACCGTAATCCATTGTGCAGCGATTGTTTCGTTTCACCACTCTGATCGTTCCCAAATGTATCGAGTGAATGTAGAAGGTACAAAGAATGTGGTAAATGTTGCGCTGGAGCAGCAAGTGCAGCGCTTTGTATACATCAGTTCTGTTGCTGCTATCGGGCGCAAAATAACTGGTACCGTAGTAGATGAATCCGCCAAATGGGAAAATAATAAGGCCAACACGCACTATGCCATAAGTAAGTTTTATGCAGAACTGGAAGTATGGCGAGGGTTTTCCGAAGGATTGCAAGGAGTGATCTTAAATCCGGCTACTGTATTGGGATATGGTGATTGGAATCAAGGCAGCTGTGGCCTTTTCAAAAGCGCCTACAACGAATTTAAATGGTATAGCAGAGGTGTGAATGGCTTTGCGGATGTAGAAGACGTAGCCCGGGCCACTGTAGCTTTAATGGAGAGTGATATTACGGACGAACGGTTTATTATATGTAATGACAATTGGCCATTTAGAAAATTGTTTGACACAATGGCTGATTGCTTCGGGAAAAAACGACCATCGAAAGAGGCAACTCCTTTTCTAGCTGGTCTGGCGTGGAGACTGGAAAAGGTAAAATCAATAGTTACCGGAAAAAAACCATTACTAACAAAAGAAAGTGCAAAGGTTGCCAACAGCTTCACAAGATTTAGCAATGAGAAACTATTAAAAGCGCTGCCCGGTTTCAGTTATCGTCCTTTGGAGGAAACCATAAAAAGAGCGTGTAAAATGTATATGCAAGCGAAATAAAAAAGCGGCCATTCGGCCGCTTTTTGCTTATGAAAAGCTCTTTTATAAGCCACTAAACGTTATACCAATCGTATAGGGGCGCAACTGCGGTCCTGCTCCAGTTTTGAGCACAGAGGTCAGCTGATAAGTACCAAATAAGCTGAGATGTCCGTATCCCACACGAGCAGTTCCTACAATACGAGTTGTGTTGAAGTATTGTTTGTTAGCCTCTTTCAGGAGGTAGTTGGGATAGGATGTCGGGGTGGTAATACGACTGCGTGTACCCCCTCTTAACATCGTACCCACTTTTACACCTACGGCTGCCTTAAAACTTTTATCTGTGTTTTCGGGATTTGCCGTATAACGAAGTTCGAGAGGAACTTCCAGATAAGTAGTTACCACCTTAGTTTTCTTAATACTTACATTGGCGGTATCTAAAAATCTCATGGTGCTTGTTCTTCCTTTTACGTCTGCAAAAACATCATCCAGGAAAACATGATCCGAACCAACACCTAACCCAATGGCTGCACTTAGTTTGGGAGAAGATTTGAACGGGAAGTCAAACATGAAATAAACATTCACACTGCGGGAAAAACCTCTTGTAGGAATACTATCAGGGGTATTTGCCCAATTGGTATATCCCAACTGAACCATAAAGTGATCGCTGGCTCGGTTGCTAAGATTGTATTTTTTCTTTGGTTTTTTTGCAGGCTTGTTTACTTCAAGAGTTGTCTTTTCGGTTGTATCTCTCAACTGAACAGACTGTGCAGTTTCATCTTGCGCAAACAGACAGGCTGTTATCAATAATGAGAGGGTAGCAAATAGAATTTTCTTCATAATATTATTAAGATTCGCGCAAATATATTTTTATTTCGGTTAAAATTAGGTTAATGCCGCTAAATCATAAAAATTAAACCTCGATAATCTGCTATTATTTCAACGAGCATTGAATACCTCCCTGTAACCACCTTCCGGGCATTACACTCCCTAGAAGATCACTATATTGACGATTAAAGATATTATCTGCTTGGAAGAAAATACCCAGCTTTCTCGGCAGGATATGGTATAAAATGCTTCCGTTCAGTACAAAATAGTCTTTATTTACATAGGCATTAATACCAGCCGCCTCTTGCGGGTTGCGGTTTTTATATAATCCTGTGAAACTAAGTGTAAGATTGCCCACCGTGTATACTGCATTGAAATTGCCCAAGAACTTCGCATGGGAAGAAATATAAAAGGATGGGGCGCTTTCGGTGCTTTTGCTATACAACCATACCATGCCTGCATTCAATGTGAGGTGATGATTTTCTGCAAACTGCTCCAGATATCGGATATCTGTCTCAAAACCGGATGTATTCACTTCTGCAATATTTTTTGCAAGTGCATACATGCCCGAAGGATCCAAATTGTCTTTTCTAGGCATATCTTCGTAAGTGGTGTTTACCCAATCAATCAGCTTGCTATGAAAGCGTTGAAAAAAGGTGGTGGATAATTTCAGGCGCGAATTAAAAAACCAATCAAATCCTGCTTCATAAGTCCAAGCGGTTTCGGGTATTAGCCCTGGATTACCAATGCTACCACTGGTCACAAGAGGTTTATTGTAGTTGCTATATCGTTCTGTAAAGTCTGCATCACGAATAGTACGACCTCCACTGGCTCTAAGCTGTAAGTTTTGAATATGATAAGAAGCATTTAACTGGGGAAGTATTTCTGCGTTATGGCTACCAATCCATTCTATCCGCAAAGATGGCATCAAATTAAATTGCGGACCTATTTTTTGAATGAGGCCTGCGAACGGAGCAGCGGTATTCAAAGAATGATCACCTCTATCGTTGGAAATGATGGATTTATTCTGAAAATTAAATCCTGTAACCAGAGAAGTGTTTTCTCCTAATTTCTGCTGATACAGTAATAAGGCTTGCAGTAATTTGGAAGTATTTTGATTGGGAGATGCGGCACTATTGTAGGCGTAAGTGTCGTCCAGTTTTTTGTATCCTACGTTTAAGCTCAATTCTGAACGATTTTTTTTGTAATGAGCCTGTAATTGATGCCACCAGCTGATTACACGCTCTGTTGCAGTGTCAGAAGCAAAAGTGGTATAAAAGTTTTGTGCAGCAAAGTGGCGACGGTCTAGTGCTGTTCTTGCCGAAAGACGCCAATAATCATTCAACTGATAACCAATACCTGCTGAGGCAGATGTATTATGAAAAAATCCGTTGATACCTCTTTGAGGAACGCCTGTGGAATGATTAGATAAAACACCAGCGTCAATAATCAGACGGTCCTTTTTGTAAAAGCCTCCCACATTGGTGTTCACAAGATGATGAGCACCTGCGCCCACACGTGCGTGTATTGCCTGTGCATTAGCATTAGATGCAGATTGAGCTGTTTTGGTAATGATATTAATGACGCCTCCTACGGCATCTGCACCATATACTGCAGCAGAAGCGCCTTTTAATACCTCGATGCGTTCAATTTGTGCCGGAGTAATGGGAATGTATGCGGTAAAATGTCCTGTATTGGGATCATTGATACGAAGTCCGTCTAAAATAATTAATATCTGCTGAAAGGTTCCTCCGCGAAGGCTGATATCGCTTTGTGCACCTTGTGGACCGCGCGATTGTACTTCTATACCAGGTAGATATCGCAACAGTTCATCAAGTGAATGTACTGGCAAAGAAGCTATACTTTCTCCAGAGAGGATAGTGATGTTGCGTCCGGTTTCCGAACTTCTTTTTTCAATAAGAGAAGAGGTAATGGTAACCGGGTCTAGTGTTTGTTCCTGTGCATAAAGCCCTTTGAATAAAATACATCCAATCAGTGTAATCCATACTTTTTTCATGTGCTGTTTTGTTATGAGGGTTGTAAAAAATAAAAAGGCTGAAAGCGACTGTACAGCCACTTTCAGCCTTCGTGAGTATATAAAATCGTTAATACTGACTATCGTTTCACAATCAGTTTTTTTTCTGCAAACCACAGGAGCCAGTAATGCCAATTGTAAGGATGGAGGATTCGTTGGCTCTTCGGGTGCTTCTACAACGTCTGTTTTTAAATCAATAGTAATGCCCTTGGTGGTGGTAGCAATAGTATTTTGCTTACGCAAAAGCGTATCGGCAACGACGCCTTTTACTTTGCCGATGGTAATATGTTTTCCGATGCTATGGAATGCCGCATACGATTTGCGTCTCCAACCTCTAAAGCGTAATGATGGTGATTGTATTTTTTTCTTTGAAAACATGAGGCAGCGCAAATTTATAGTTCTTCCATAGGATCCCAGAAATATTTTTTAAAATGTATTACCTTATTATTTTTTACAACGATGCCTTCTTTTTCTAGTAGCTCCTGCATCAGAGTGGGTGTTTTAAAAGCATGCCTACCTGATAGAACTCCACTACTATTTACGACGCGGTGTGCGGGAACTTTGGGTGCTGCATTACTGCAGTTGCTTAATGCCCATCCTACCATGCGTGCGGATTTTTCCATGCCAAGGCTTTGAGCAATAGCACCGTAAGAAGTAACCCTTCCTTTAGGTATTTGCCGTACAATTTCAAAGACCAGTTGAGAAAAATTATGGTCCTTTTTTCCGGAGGGTGTAATGCTTGGTAATTTACTGTTCGGGGTTTTTATTTTTCTGTTTTCTTTCATTAAGCAAGAGGGTTCTTCTAGGTTCAGGAACAGCTTTATAATCGTATGGGCAATGCAGACATCCATTGCCACAACAATAGCCGCGGCGTAAATGATAGAGTTCGGTAAATACTACCTGCCCCTTATCATTGATGTAAGTATACTCATCCTTCATTGAGCTCATATCTGATGGCTTCTTTAAGTTGTAGGTCCATTTCTGTGCCGGCCAATTGCTCGGGCAATGAAAAGCATAGGTAATGTACCCGGTTGCTTTGTGCAATATCCAGCGACTCGTAATAAGTTTTAATCTTCAGCTCTTCGCTTCGTTCTTGCCATTGATACAGATCGTCAACATCGGTATGTGTAATGCACTGATACATGTTTAACACCTCTTTGGTAAACCGATATAAATTAGGACTGTCGGTTTTCAGGTGAATCTTCCCGCCCGGTTTCAGAATCTGCTTATATATTCTTAAAAAGCGAGGATGGGTCAATCTTTTCTTTGCTCTTGAATAACGGAGCTGAGGATCAGGAAAAGTAATCCATATTTCCTCTACTTCGTTAGGAGCAAAGAATTGCGCTAGTTGTTCTATTTGTACTCTTAAAAAAGCTACATTATTCAGGTTCTCAGCCAGCGCTTTTTTAGCCCCTACCCACAAACGGTTTCCCTTGATATCTACGCCAATAGTATTGATGGTGGGATTTAATCGGGCCAGCCCTAAAGCATATTCGCCTTTACCACAAGCCAATTCCAATACTATAGGATTGGAATTATTAAAATGTTTATTCCAGTTTCCTGCCATATTTTCAGGGAACTGTAAAACGTTTGGAAATGTTTTTAACTCTGCGAATCTAATTAGTTTTTTATGAGCCATCCTTTTATATTATTGCACTTATCATTGAGATGCCGCCAAAGTTAAGGTGTTGGCAAAAGAACTTCAACCAAAGTTTTGTTTGCTGCTTCGAACTGTGTCCAATCGTCGCAGTGGGCCTTGATGACGGCTATGCCTGCAGGAGGGAGTATTACAGAATATGAATGGGTTACACTACAACTGAAATGTGTCACACCGGGATTATGGCCCACAATGGCAAGGGTTTGCACTTCATCCTGAACGTGGTAAAGGGTTTCCACAATGTGGGAAGCATCGCTCAGATATAATGAATCGAAGTATTGAATGCGGTCGTCTTCAACCTGATGAATAAGCGCGAATATTTTTGATGTTTGACGTGTTCTTTCAGCAGAACTTGAAAAGATTTTTTCAATTTGATAGTTTTTTTCCAACAGCCTCTTTGCCATGTTTTCAACTTCTAGTATTCCCGAACTCGTCAATTTTCTTTTGCTATCTAATTCTCCGAACTTCTTTTTTTCCGCCTTACCATGACGAATAACAATCAATGTTTTCATAAAAATGAAGGCATTTGCTAAAAGATACGCTTCAAATATATCCCATCCAAATTTGTTGTTATCAATTTTTTAAAACATGATGTTGAACAAGTTTTTGATGAATTTAGTAAAACCGATTTTTTTGTATTGAATTTGTTTTATATTTACTGTGATTACTTAACCTTATTCTGTACGAAGCCATGAAAAAAACCACTCACCTCTTTATTGCATGTACTTGCCTTCAACCTAGTTTGAATTGTCAAACTCAATTTCAAAAAAATGCAGCCATTGCTATTACACCGCTGCAACAAATTCTTTCTAAATCATTCGTGCTCGATGAAGAGCGACTGGGTGCTACAGTAAAAGAAGCCCCGCGCTAAAGAGTTGCATATATCATCTCTTGTTCATTCCTTTTGTACTAATTAGTCACTTTTAATTTAAAAGTAGCCATATGAAAAAAGTAATACACGCTGTCGTCGTGTGCATATGCCTTTGTACATTGGTATATGTACAGGGTGTAGTTCTTAACTATACAAGCGAGATATGCCATGAAAACACACAACTTGTTGCAGATATTGTCGTCTGCCTCACATACCCTGTAATATCGGTGGTGACGTAATCGCACGACCTCCCCATTTCTAGTGTTCTTGTCAATTGTTTAACTATTCTAAATGTAATCGTATGAAGCGATCTATGCACGCTATTGTCGTGTGCATTTGCCTTCTTTTTGGAGTTGGCTATGCGCATGCCCAATCTACTACCATTAATGGTGTAGTAACCGATGATAAAAAACAGTTACTTCCAAATGTGTCTGTACTTATTAAAGGTACTAACAACGGCACCGTAACAGATAACAACGGGAAGTTTACCATTAATGCCTCTAAAGGTGATGTACTCGAATTTTCTAGTGTTGGATATAAGGTAACAACTTATACTGTAGGCGATGCTACGGAATTGGATATTGTTCTTATTCCTGAAGTAGAAAATCTGGTAAGTGTTGTTGTGGTGGGATACGGCACGCAGCGAAAAAGAGATTTGACGGGTGCCGTTTCAGTAGTAAATATGAATGACTTGAAAAAGCAGCCCTCCGCCAGCCCCATAGAGGCTTTGCAGGGTAAAGCCACAGGTGTGCAGATTATCAATGATGGTGCACCAGGTGCCACACCACAGATACGTATACGCGGCTTTAGTACCATCAACAATAACGATCCTCTATATATTATTGATGGAATGCCTTATGAAGGTAAACTTAGCTGGCTTAACTCCAATGATATAGAAAGCATGCAGGTATTGAAAGATGCTTCTGCGGCTTCTATCTATGGTGCCCGCGCTAATAATGGGGTGGTTATTATCACTACGAAGAAAGGAACTAAAGGAGCACCCAAAGTTTCCCTTGATATGTATTATGGTATGCAAAGCCCCAACAGAAGCCGATTTCCTAAATTTCTAAATCCGCAACAGTATGCAGAATATGTATACAAGCGTTTTAAAAATGCAGGAGAAACTCCTGGCACCCTTGAAACTACAGGCTCTAATTATGGTACGGATCCCAATAACCCTACACTACCCGACTATCTGTTGGCAGGCAGCAAAACCGGGCAGCTAATTACTCCGGAAGATGCCGACCCTTCCAAATACAACTATGTTATGGATCAAAGCCAGTTTTATCAAATCACTCGGGCCAATAAAGAAGGTACCAACTGGTTTAGAGAAATCACCCGGAATGCGCCTATGCAAAATTATCAGCTTAGTGTACAGGGAGGGGGCGAAAACTCCACCTATGCCATCAGTGGAAGTTACTTTAAACAGGATGGAACCTTTAAGTATACAGGTTTCGAAAGATATACGGTACGAAGCAATACCAGCTTTACATTTCTGAATAACCGTGTTACTATTGGCGAAAACATGCAATACTCTTTTACTAAAGGAGTGGGCTTTGGAGTAAATGTAAATACTGCCGGCTCCTACCAGGGAGAAGGGTCGCCAATAGGATGGGCTTATAGAATTCAAACCATTATTCCTGTGTATGACATTAAAGGCAATTTTGCAGGTACACGTGGAGATAAACTGGGAAATGCTGATAATCCACTGGCCGTATTGTATCGTGCAAAGGACAACGTGGGTAAAAGTGGACAGTTTTTTGGAAGTGCCTTTGCTGATGTTAAGCTATGGGAAGGTTTAAACTTTAGAACTACTTATGGTATTCGATATGAAACATATAATGGAATATCCATTGAGTATCCTAATCCTGAGCGCTCGGAAGGAAGTTTTACCAACAATAAGCTTACCGAAACTCATGGCTATAACTCTGAGTGGACCTGGACCAATACATTAACTTATAAAAAATTGTTCAACAATCTGCATAATCTCACGCTCCTCGCAGGTACAGAAGCTGTGGAATCGGACTGGCGTGAGCTGCGAGGAAATGGTAGCGACTTTTTTATTGCAGGAGATTTGAACTATTATTATCTGAATACTGCTGCAACTACCAATGCAGGAAGCCAAGGATCAATTGGTGCATTATTCTCCATATTTGGTCGAGCAGATTATGGTTTTGCAGATAAATATTTGGTTTCCGCAACCTTACGTCGTGACGGCTCTTCCAACTTTGGAGCGAACAATCGCTATGGTGTTTTTCCCGCGGGGAGCGTAGCCTGGCGTTTGTCCAAAGAAAACTTTATGCAATCCGTTTCATGGGTGAAAGATCTTAAATTGAGAGCAGGATTTGGCGTTACGGGTAACCAACGTATTCCCACATTCCAGTACCTGCGTCGTTATGCATCTTCCATCAACAGTTCTTTCTATCCTATTACAGGTGGTGATTTGGCTAGTGGATTATGGACCAGTAATTATGATAATCCCGACATTAAATGGGAAGAGCTGAAATCGTTAAACGTAGGATTGGATTTTACGCTCTTTGGTAATAAAATTGATGGTGCTATAGACTGGTTCAATCGTAAAACCACCGGTGTGCTATATCCGGTACCCCAACCTTCGGCAGCGGTGGGAACAGGAAGTTCGCCATATATCAACTCCGGTACTATTCAAAACAAAGGATTTGAAGTGTCTCTGAATTATCACTATATGGGTAATGGCGGAGACGATGCCTTTCAATTTGATATTGGCGCTTTCTTCTCAAAATATACCAATAACATTATTGAGCTGGCACCTACTGTAAAAGAACAGCCTTATTTGACCCTCAGAGGTGTAACCACTTCTGTATTGAAAGCGGGGGCTCCACTAGGTGCTTTTTATGGATATAAAGTAATAGGGCTTTATAAAAGCGAAGAGGAAATTGTCAATAGTCCCTCCTATGACGGAGCTCGTGTGGGTGGATTTAAATTTGCTGATGTATCGGGCCCGGATGGAAAGCCAGATGGTGTAATTGATGGATTTGACCGTACTGTTATCGGTAACCCACATCCAGACTTCATTTATTCCTTAAACTTTAATGCTTCTTACAAGCGTTTTGATATAAGCATGTTCTTTAACGGATCGCAGGGAAATGATCTGTTTGACTTAACCCGTCAGTATACCGACTTTTATGCTTTCCCCGGAGCGGTTAGTGTTCGAACATTAAATGCATGGGATCCGGTAACCAATCCCAATAGCCAGATGCCTTCGCCTCACTCCAAAGCACCCACTATTGAGTATCAATCATCGAGCTATTATGTACAGGATGGCAGCTTCTTCCGTATGAAAAACTTACAGATTGGTTATACATTTCCTGCTGAGAAAATGTTCAAAGGACGCATTTCTCATCTTCGCTTATATGCAAGCGCAACAAACCTTTTTGTGATTACTTCCTATAGTGGTATGGATCCCGAAGTAAGTCAGTATTCATCCACATTTACCGCGCCCGGTGTAGATATGGGTGTGTATCCCGTTCCCCGCCAGTATTTGCTGGGGCTCAACGTTACTTTTTAATTTATGTGATGCGTTTGCATCATGAGTGTTCAAGGTATAAGATCTGAAAACCACTAAAAAAATTTTGCAATGAAACGATTATTAACATATCTGATACTTTTAGCTGTAGCAGGGGCCTCCTGTGGAAAAAGCTTTTTAGAAAAAAGTCCTCAGGGACAACTTACCGAGGAGCAACTCAATAGCACCAAGGCCGTGGAGTGGTTATTAATAGGTGCTTATGGCCTTATGAATGGAAACCGTGATGGTACCTGGGGTAACTATGCCTCTGCACCTAGTCAGTGGCTTTTTGGAGAAGTGGCTGCAGACAATGCACATAAGGGGAGCGAACTGGGCGACCAGGCCGTCATGCTAGATATAGAAAAGCATATGCCCATTAGCGTAAATGAGCATCTTTCTACCATGTGGAATAATTACTATGAAGGAGTCATCCGTTGCAATACCACCTTACGGCAGTTAAAGGTGCTACAGGAATCAGGCAGTAGCGATGTATTCTCCGAACAACGCGCTAAAGAAATAGAGGCTGAGGCACGCCTACTGAGAGGCCATTATTACTTTTTCCTGTGGCGGGTGTTTAAAAACATTCCTTATATCGATGAGACAATGTCTACTACCGATGCTGCCAAGGTTCCCAACAATATAGATGTGCTACCGAAAATTGAAGAGGATTTCAAATTCGCGGCTCAGACATTAACCGCTCAAAAACCTAAAAACGAAGTGGGAAGAGTGGACGGTATTGCAGCGAAGGCATACCTTGGAAAACTGTATTTGTATCAAAAAAATTTTTCCGAAGCTCTCACTTTGTTCAAAGATGTCATTGACGCCCGACCTGATCTGGAAACGCTACCATTCCTGAACAATTTTGATGTAAAAACCGAAAACGGTCCCGAGTCTATTTTGGCGGTACAGCATGTCATCAACCCTGATGGTTCAGGAGATAACGGCAATGTGGGCGATATGCTGGGGGGCTTATACGGCTCCGCACCTGTAGCTTGTTGCGGATTCTTTAATCCCAGTTTCGACCTGGTAAATGCTTACAAAGTAACGTCTGATGGATTGCCCATGCTGGATAATTCTTATCGGAACAATCCGTATAAGTCAGATTTTGGTCTTTCGGGAAATGATAAGCTGAATTATCAGTTGAATCAATCTATTGCTTTTGATCCTCGGGTGGACTATACAGTAGGCCGCAGAGGCGTTCCCTATCACGATTGGGGTATCATGCCCGGCGATGCATGGTTGCGGGACCCTTCGTTTGGTGGCCCCTTTGTAGGATATAAACATATGATTGATAAAGCGGACTTTCCGGGTAATGTGGCCAGTGGCGCAGAACAAATCACTTCGCTCAATGTAAATATCATCCGCTTGGCAGATGTATACTTAATGGCTGCTGAATGTGCTGCAGAAACCAATGACCTGGATTATGCACTCCAGCTCGTGAATAAGGTACGAAACCGTGCCGCTCAATTACCGGTGAAAATGGTAAATGGTAGCCCTGCAGCGGCTTACAAGGTAAATCCTTATCCATCATTCCCGAATAAGGAGTATGCTTTAAATGCTATCCGCTTTGAAAGAAGGCTGGAGCTGGCTCTCGAAGGGCATCGATTCTTTGATTTGGTGCGCTGGGGCATCGCCAAACAGGTGCTGGAGTCTTATTCGCAGTTCGAGGGAAGTCTTATTGCCGTTTACGGTGGGCTGACCTTTGAAGATAGGGATACTTATTTTCCTATCCCGCAGGATCAGATCGACCGCAGCGGTGGCGCATTAATTCAAAATACAGGATATTAATAGCTGTGTTCTTAGTAAAACAAAAATCCACGAGCAATAGACTCGTGGATTTTTTTATGATAACACACAACGAATTAATAGCCTCGTTCGTTTTTGCCTTCCATAAAATTCATGAAAGCTTGGTTCACTACTCGGTTACCACCCGGGGTAGGATAGTTGCCTGTAAAATACCAGTCGCCCAGATTATTGGGACAGGCTTTATGAAGGTCTTCAATGCTTTGGAAAATCACCTGTACAGGAATGTTCAAATCTTTGGGGGTAATCATCTCGGCAATTTTCTGTGAAATCTCTTCTGTAGTGCTACGCTTATAAAGTTGTTTTACCACATTCTCTGTATGTAACAAACCTTTTGCTTTCAGGTCTTTACATTTTTCCCAAAGTTCCTGTAATATGTGTTCTTCACCACGGTCTTTCAATATTTCAACTGCAGCGTTGAAGGCAATGAAATCGCCCAGTTTGCTCATATCGATACCGTAACAATCCGGATAGCGGATCTGTGGTGCTGAAGAAAGGATGATAATTTTTTTCGGCTGAAGACGGGCCAGCATCTTGATGATGCTTTGTTTGAGTGTAGTACCACGTACAATGGAGTCATCGATTACTACAATTGTATCAATGCCGGGTCGAACGGTTCCGTAGGTCACATCGTATACGTGCTGTACCATTTCGTTACGGCTGGCGTCTTCGGTAATAAAGGTTCGCATTTTTACATCCTTAATAGCAATTTTGCCTACCCGGATGCGCCTATTGATCATTTCGCTTAGCTTCTCTTCATCGAAGTCTTTACCCCAGCTTAAAATGCGCTCGATTTTTACTTTATTGAGATACATCTGCATTCCCTTCTGTAGGCCTAGAAAAGCCACTTCGGCAGTATTGGGAATGTATGAGAAGATGGTATTTTTTAAATCAAAATCGATGGCCTTCAATACCTGTTCGCTCAGGTTAAAGCCCAATGCTTTTCTTTCTTTATAAATTTTTTCATCGCTACCGCGTGAAAAATAAATGCGTTCAAAGCTACAGGCTTTGCGCTCTTTAGGCTCTGTTACTTCCGAAACTTCGTACTGACCGTCTTCATATACGATTAATGCGTTGGCTGGCATCAATTCTTTTACCTCGTTTTCGCCCACATTGAAGGTGGTGCGAATAGCTGCTCGCTCAGAGGCTGCAACGATTACATCATCGTCAATATAATAATAGCAGGGTCTGATACCGTGCGGATCTCTGAACACAAATCCTACGCCGTCTCCGGTAATACCTCCTACCACAAATCCTCCGTCGAATTGTGGGATTACATCCTTTAATAACTGTTTGATATCGGGTTTGGCTGGTGATTGTTCATCCGCTTCCACTAATCGTTTGTGCACGATTTCCATCATGGCGGCCAAGTCGCTTTGTTTCTGGAAGGGACCCGGTTCTATTCCCAGTTTCTGGAACAGCTCTTCGGTATTCACCAAATTAAAATTACCCGCCA
This sequence comes from Chitinophagaceae bacterium C216, assembly GCA_028485475.2. Taxonomy (GTDB): domain Bacteria; phylum Bacteroidota; class Bacteroidia; order Chitinophagales; family Chitinophagaceae; genus Niabella; species Niabella composti. Next base: position 572,787 of record CP144143.1, on the reverse strand, counting down.
ATGCAAGGTTGCGGGTAGTAATGGTGTGTCTTTTTATAAAAGGATGACAAAACGCTACATTATTTTTTCCCTGAGTGCCATAGCGCAGATGTCCCAACAACAGCTCTCCCAGAAACTTCACATGCCCTTTCATCAGGCCAGGATGGTTCACAATATCAGGATTGTACTTAGCGAGCTCGTTTACTTCTTCTGCGATGGTTTGGAATAGAAGGGAAATGGCCTGTGGTTCAGCGCTTCTGATGCGATGCATGAAGGGATGTCCGGGCTCCACATTCAGCTTAACAGCAGCTATCCCTGCCCCGTCCTGACCTCGGTTATGCTGTTTTTCCATAAGAAGGTACAGCTTGTTAAGCCCCCACATTACTGTACCATATTTCTTTAAATAATGGGAAAATGGTTTTCGCAGTCGGATAAATGCTAAACCACACTCGTGTTTAATTGGATCGCTCATAAATTGGAAAAGAGATGCAAATTTACGAGAATAGTTCCGAATGAAGTGTGAATATAACTGCTCTTACAGAATAAACTTTTGCAATTGAAGCAAAAATGACGATAATCGACTATTTTCACTGCGTCATTTAGGTCTGTTAAATGTTATGCGTCATCATCTGAGAAAAGAGAAACAATGCCTTAACTGCGGGCAAGAAGTGGAAGAGCGTTTCTGTACCCATTGCGGGCAGGAGAATATTGAGCCTCACGATTCTTTATGGCATTTGATCGCGCATTATTTTCAGGACCTTGTACATTATGACAATCGGTTTTGGCATACATTCAAGAATCTTTTTACACAACCCGGTTTTGTTGCCAAGGAATATTTAGAGGGAAAGCGAGTAAGAAATCTCAAGCCTATTCAGCTATATGTATTTGCTTCTACGGTATTCTTTATCGTATTTTCTTTCGTAAAACATACCGATTATAAACCCGGAACCGATATCCGTGATTTTCGCAAACGGCTGTACAATCTTGAAAGGGAGAAAGAATATCTTAAAGACTTTCCACAAGCTGTTTATGTGGACTCTGTAGCCAATGCCATCAAACAGCAGCAACAAACACTGCGCTTAAAAGACGAAAATACAACGGCTGATTCGGCGCTAAAGCAAACTCTGAAAGAGCTACAGGATGAGGGCATATCACTTGGCGGAGATGCATTTAAAGTGCAGATTAGCAGAGATTCGGCAAATAAGAAGGCTTCGGGAGTAGGTAAAAAACGTGGCTGGTTGTCGAGAAAACTAAATGATGTAAAAAACCAAAAGCTACAGGAGCAGTATGAGGGAGATGAAAAGAGAATGATTGTGGATTTAGTGGAAAATCTTAAGAAAAAACTTCCACTAATATTTTTCCTGAGCCTTCCTTTCTTCGCGTTCTTTTTATGGTTGTTACACCGCCGTAAAACCAAAAAGACCTACGTTGAAAACTTTATTTTTTCGGTGTATCAATATGCTTATGTATTCGTAATAGGCCTTTTTACCATACTACTGGGGTATGTGTTTGAAAAGATATTCAGTAATCACGTGGCCGAAACTCTTACCAACTGGCTCAATGTGGCAGTGTTTGTGTACCTTTTCCTGTACCTCACTTTTTCTATGAAGCGGTTCTTTGGTCAAAGCTTCCGAAGAGCCTTCTTTAAACAACTCATAGTGTGTTTTCTCACCTCGGTATTGGTAGGGTTTTTAACTGCAGGGGTGTTATTGGTGTTGTATATTTCTTAAGTTTATTGCAACACTTCTGCTAGTTTCTTTTCTAATTCAACTCCGCGCAGGCCCTGCGCCAGCACTTTACCGTCGGGATCGAGAAGTACATTAAAGGGAATGCCGTCAAAGCCGTATAAATCCACAACTGAGGACTCCCAAAATTTAAGGTCGCTAACATGCAGCCAAGTAAGTCCGTCGTCTTTGATAGCTTTTTCCCACGCTTCTTTGGTCTGGTCGAGCGAAACACCCAGAATAGTAAAGTTTTTATCCTTAAATTTATTATATGCAGCTACTAGGTGGGGGTTTTCTATACGACAGGGACGACACCAGCTAGCCCAAAAATCCACCAGCACATATTTCCCTTTTAAAGAGCTCAGTGCTAAAGGTTTGCCGTTGATATCGGGCAATACAAAATCCGGCGCCTGTTTCCCTACCCAGTTGCTTTTATTCAAGCGTTCCATCTCGGCCTGCATACTTTTATGCAGACTCGCCAATCCGCTATGATTGGGGTTTTTCTTTACTAAATCGGCAATAAGTGCGGTTACTTGCTCATTATTCAAGGGCTCTAAGCCAAAACCCGGATTATTGGCGGTAGATTGATAGTAACCCAGCTGAAACATGGTCAACGCTACATTATCCGATTTTTTCATTTCGCTAAGGGTATACTCTTTTAAGGTGGATGCATCGTTAGCGATAGCCTGTTTCAGGAATTCGATTTCATTTTCCGAAGCTTTGCTGTTATGGAGGCTGTCTACCTGTTTTAATCTGGTAAAGATGCTTTGCAGTTTTTCATTAAAACGGGTAGTAAAAGTTTTCATTGCCTGGCTGGCCGGAGAGCCTTTTACTTCGTATTTTTCGGAGAACAAATTATTTTCTTTACTCATTTCCACTTCTACTTCTACTTTGGGGTGGTCATTGATAACCGCTACCACAGGGTAGAAATTCTGATCTATCCGTATATTGTAAATGGCCGACTCCGAAGACGGGGCTTGAAGCGAGAATGTTCCGTCGGGTGATAAAGGAGTAGAGTCTACAATAACCGGATCCATAGTGCCCACAGGTACTTCTTCCAGATATAGCATTTTTCCGGTAGCATTGCTGATTTTTCCCGACAGGGTAAATGTATTTTTAGATTTATTATCGCAAGCGACTAATAATAAGGCAGCTACCGCTGCAAATAATATCTTTTTCATTATTGCTGATTTTAGTTCAGTGTGAATGAACTATGTTTATTGTTTAAGTTTTTCAAGAATCATCTGGTTGGTTTTTTTAGGATCGGCTTTTCCTTTAGTGCGCTTCATTACTTCTCCTACAAATAAAGAAATCAATCCTTTTTTACCTTTTTTATAGGCAACAACTTTATCGGCCAATTGTTCCAATACTTCATTGATTACAGGTTCTAACTCAGCAGAGTCGGACTGCTGAATCAGATTGTTTCTTTCTGCCAGCACGGCAGGATTTTCCTGAGGATTTTGCAGCAGCAATTGCAACAGCTTGGTGGATGCTGTAGAGAAACTCAATTTTCCTTCCTCCACACATTGGATTACAGCTGCAATTTGTGCAGGAGGAATTGGGAAAGCATCAATTTCTTTTCCGTGATCATTTAGCCAGCTTTTGATGGGTCCCAGCATCCAGTTGGCAGCTGCTTTATAATTTTTTGTATGTTGAATAACAGTTTCAAAATAGTCGGCAAAAGCCCTTTCTTCAGTCAGTACTTGCGCATCGTAATCGTTGAGCTTATATTGTTCTTTATAAATACTAATTCGCTCTGCTGGTAAAGCGGGAATAGATTGACGAATGTTTTCGATAAAATCATCCTTAAGATCAAACGGAGTCAAGTCGGGGTCGGGGAAGTAGCGGTAATCTTCCGCATCTTCCTTGTCGCGAATGGCGAATGTGGTACCGGTGTTGGCATCAAAACTGCGCGTCTGTTGTCGGATGGTTTCTCCGTTCTCCAGCATTTTTATGAGTCGTTGACTTTCGAAATCAATGGCGCGTTTTACATTGCGAATAGAGTTGAGGTTTTTGACCTCTACTTTGGTGCCCAGTTGGGTATCGCCTTTACGCCTTACGGAGATATTGGCATCACAACGCAAACTACCTTCTTCCATATTACCATCGCACACTCCTAGGTATCTTACCAGTTTTCTCAACTCGGTAAGATAGGCAAACGCTTCATCGCTACTACGAATATCCGGCTCGGTTACGATTTCGATTAGCGGTGTTCCTGCACGGTTATAATCTACGGCAGTACTATACTCGCTCACATCGTGCAAGCTTTTACCGGCATCCTCTTCAAGATGGATGCGGTTCAAACGAATATTTTTTTCTCCCTGTGCTGTTTTAATGGTGATATAACCATTTTTACAGATGGGTGTAGTATGCTGTGATATTTGATATCCCTTGGGCAAATCGGGATAGAAATAATTTTTACGAGCAAAGTAATTTTTTCTTTCTATCTCGCAATGGCAGGCGAGCCCCATTTTGATGGCATGACGAATCGCCTCCCGATTCATTTTAGGTAATGTGCCGGGATGCCCCAAAGTAATAGGACTTACGTGTGTATTGGGTTCGGCACCAAAAGCGATGCTGTCGCCACAAAATAGTTTGCTCTGCGTGAGCAGCTGGGCATGCACTTCAAGCCCCACCACAATTTCGTATTGATTGTATTCCGGATTCATGAATGGCCGTAAAAATAAGACGGATTTCTTATTTGAAATTTTAAATCTGGAAAATATCAATATTTTAAGAGATAGATAAGCAAAAAGCCCGGAGATTTTGACTCCGGGCCTCACTAACCCCATTAATACCATCCAGATATAATCTAACAAACAACGTACACAACACGGTATTTGTTTAAAATAGAAGCATATTATAGGGTCGCTGTTTTAATTTTTTTGCTGAGATGCACTTCAACATTTTCGGTACGTCCGTTTCGATCTACTTTCAGCTTTAATGTATCCCCGCTACGACTTTTTCGCATTTGAGCGAGCATGTCGTCCGTGGTGCTGATGGTATTGCCATTCGCTTCTTTGATAATATCACCTTCTTTCAGGCCTGCTTTAGAAGCATCGGAATCTTTTTGCACTTTGATGATTTTCACGCCGCTACCTTTTTCTAAGTCTTGTATTTCAATACCTAGTTTGGGGGTATTGTCAGAAAAGCCTCGAATTATAATATTTCTAGAACCATCTCTAAGATTTTGAGGGATGCGGTCGAAAAGCTCACGCATTTCTATGCGCGGAAAACCTTCAAAGGTCATTGCTTGAGGCGCTTTCCATTTGGTGAGCGTGGCGGTGACAGTATTTTTTTTGCCATCTCTGATGTAGGAAATATTCACTTTGTCGCCCGGTTCTTTGTCTTTTAATGCTTTGGACAGCTCGTCAGGCGTAGTGATTTTTTCAGAGTCCACAGCTACAATAATGTCCCCCACTTTTAAGCCTGCTTTTTCTGCAGCACTTTCTTCATTTACAGAAATTATTTTAGCGCCTTCCTCTACTTTTTCGGTCATTACCCCCAACATAGCCTTATTTGTGGATGGTAAGGAGAAGCTCCTGACATTGAAATCAGCTGACGGCCACTCGCGGTAACTGTCCAAGTCTTTTATCTTGATGCGTTTTACAGTTATTTTACCATTTTCATCATCCTTCAGGGGTTTGCCATTGACGATGATTTCTTCTCCATCTACAACAATATTGAGTTTTTCTTTATCATTACCTTTTTTAGTAATGATAATGCGTTCAGCTTCCTTACTTTCCTTTTCCTGAGCCAAGAGGAATCCGGGCATAGCTAGCATGGTAATTAGGAATATTTTTTTCATTGTACAAAATTTTAGATCTACGTCGATTTTCGTATTTCAAAGATAGGGGAATTTATATAATACGAAGTGTTTCGGAATTGTTAAAAGCCGTAGGAGTTGTGTTAAACTTATTTCTGCTTCATATTGTCCGATAGTGGGGTACCACAAATTTTGCAGTAAAGCGCATCTGATGCGTTGTTTTTATTATGACAGTGAGGACAGGTGCGTGAGGCATTATCCATGTCTCTGTACTTAGTAACCACTGCTGCCGATAGCATTCCGGTAGGTACGGCAATAATGGCATAACCCAGAATCATGATAAAAGATGCAATCATTTTGCCTCCAATAGTCATAGGGGCTACATCTCCATAGCCTACGGTGGTAATCGTCACAATAGCCCAGTACACACTTTGCGGAATACTGCTGAATCCGGGATTATATGGGGATTCTATTACATACAGCAAGACGCCTAGAAACAAGGTGAGTAGTACAATGAAAAACAGAAATACCAAGATTTTATTGAAGTTGCGCAATAGCGCCAGCATCATGTAGCGGCTTTCGTCCAACAGGCGCACCATACGAAAAATGCGAAATATACGCAGGAGCCTGAAGCAACGGAATGCCATCAACATATGCCAGTTAGGGAGGAAAAATTCCATATACGAAGGCACAATGGCTAGAAAATCGATGATTCCGTAAAAACTGAGTGCATATTTTTTTGCATCCCGTACACAATAGAGTCTTAATAGGTATTCAATGGAGAAAACAATCAGAAAAACATAATCTATAATGTCGAATACTTTATCATATGCAATGGAGATGGATTCAACGCTTTCTAGAATGAGCAGTATGATACTGGCAAAAATGAATAGAAATAGGCCTACATTAAAAAGTCTGCCAGCACGCGTGTTATTCTGAAAGATGACTACATACAGCTTATGTCTGAAACTATTTTTGTCTTTGGGTGCATTATGGTCCTGAACTACATCGTGTCTGTCGGGGATAATATGGAAAAGAGACATAACCCTGAGTATTTTACTTTAAAGGTAATTCTTAGAAAAGAAAAACCTCACGTTTAAAGCGTGAGGTTTATATAGAGTCCGTTTTTTATTACTGAAGGAGATTTCTTACAGTATCGATAACTTGTTGCAGGTTCCCTACTTCCTTACCGCCCGCAGTAGCCAGCGTTTTCTGACCACCACCTCCTCCGTTAACCAGCGGAGCTACCTGCTGTTTGATAATCTGCCCCGCATCGAGATTTCTGGCAGCTACCACATTTTCAGCAATGCTGACGGCTACAAAAGCCTTGCCGCCAATATTGGCACAGAGTACTACCACGAAATCCTTCAACTGATTTTTAAGGTCGAGGCATAATCTTTTTAATGCGTCAGGATTGCTTACTTCTACGATATCTCCTATGAAGTTGATCTGATTGATGATTTCGTCTTTGCGTAGCAATTCGTTACGAATACTAACCAACTCTTTTGCTTCCAGGCGCTCTACTCTTTTTTCGAGAGTGGCTTTATCTGCAATAAGCTTTTCAACAGCCTTAATGGGATCACTAGTCTTGAGCAATTCGGCAAGCGCCTTATTCTGCGCCAGCTTATCATATACATATTGCAGTGCTGCGGGCCCTGTTAATGCTTCAATACGACGTACGCCTGCTGCCACAGCCGATTCGCTGGTAATAACAAACAGGCCAATCATACCGGTATGAAGAACGTGTGTTCCTCCGCACAGCTCTGTTGAAAAGCCGGATCCGATGCTTACTACCCTTACGATATCGCCGTATTTTTCTCCGAACAATGCCATGGCTCCCATTTGCAGGGCTTCATCTTTAGGCATTTCTTTGATGATAACCGGCAAGTTTTCTCTAATCTTGTCGTTTACTATACGTTCAACCTCCCTAATTTCTTCATCGGTGATTTTGGCGAAATGCGACACATCAAAGCGAAGTATATCGGGCGATACTAAAGAGCCCTTCTGATTGACGTGCGATCCTAGTACCTGTTTTAAAGCACTGTGCAACAGATGGGTGGCAGTGTGGTTATATGCCGCATATAGTCTTTTTTCTGCATTCACTACAGCACGCAATGGCTGCGAAACATCCGAAGGCAGTTTATCGGTAAAGTGAATGATAAGATCGTTTTCTTTCTTAGTATCGGTAACAGGAATTTCTTCGCCGTTCTCAAAAATCAGTTTTCCTTTATCTCCCACTTGACCTCCGCTTTCGGCGTAGAAAGGAGTGATATCCAATACCAGCTGATATTGTTCTTTGCCCTTAGCCGAAACCTTGCGGTATTTGATCACTTTTGCTCCTGCATTCAAATCTTCGTATCCTACAAACTTTACCGGCACTTCCGCTGCCACCTGTACCCAATCCTGCGTATCAATGGCAGTAGCGGCCCGCGAGCGATCTTTTTGCTGTTTCATTTCATTTTCAAATCCCGCTTCATCCACCTTCAAGTTGTTTTCGGTGGCAATCAGCCGTGTAAGGTCAGCAGGAAAACCGTAGGTGTCATACAGTTCAAAAGCATCTTTACCATTAATGATTCCGCTTTTGGCAGAGGCCGCAATAATATCATCCATTCTTCTAAGGCCTTTCTCCAGCGTGCGTAAGAAAGATTCTTCTTCTTCTTTAATTACTTTTTCAATAAAGGCCTGTTGTTGTTTTACTTCAGGGAATACCTGTTCAAACTGTGCGGCAATCAGTTTTACCAGCTGATATAATAAAGGCTGCTTGTAATCTAGATAAGAATAGTAATAACGAACGGCACGACGCAGAATGCGACGGATCACATAACCCGCTCCGGTATTGGAAGGTAACTGTCCGTCTGCAATAGTAAAAACAATAGCCCGAATATGGTCCGCTACAACTCTTAATGCAATGGCTTGTTTGGTGCTGCTTTCGCCCAGCAATCCACCAGATGGATTAGGCAGCGCTACCATTTTTTCTATCTCTGCAATAGTACCGGTAAAGATATCGGTATCGTAGTTACTGTTTTTACCCTGTAGAACACGCACCAGACGCTCAAATCCCATTCCTGTATCTACATGTTTAGCAGGTAAAGGCTCTAGTGAGCCGTCTTTCTTTCGGTTGAACTGGATAAATACGTTGTTCCAGATTTCGATCACCTGTGGATGGTCGGCATTAATCAGCGTTTTGCCATCAATCGCTTTTCTTTCTTCATTCGAACGGCAGTCTATATGTATTTCGGAGCAGGGGCCACAGGGACCTGTATCGCCCATTTCCCAGAAATTATCTTTTTTCTTGCCTTTGAGGATGCGATCCTTGCTAATCCATTTGGCCCATTCATCGTAAGCTTCTTGGTCGAACGGTAACCCTTCCTGCTCATCACCCTCAAATACAGTTACGTATAAACGATCCTTATCAATTTTATATACTTCGGTAAGAAGTTCCCAACTCCATTCGATAGCTTCTTTTTTAAAATAATCGCCAAAGCTCCAGTTTCCCAGCATTTCGAACATGGTGTGGTGATAAGTATCCACGCCAACTTCTTCTAGGTCATTGTGCTTTCCACTCACACGCAGGCATTTTTGTGTGTCGGCCACACGTGGATGCGGGCTTTGTTTGTTACCCAGAAAATAGTCTTTAAACTGATTCATCCCCGCATTGGTAAACATCAGGGTAGGGTCGTTTTTTACCACAATAGGAGCCGAGGGCACAATGGTATGGCCTTTGCTCTTAAAAAAATCAAGAAACCGTTGTCTTATTTCACTGCTGGTCATTGTACTATTTTAGGCCTGCAAAGATACGGTGCAGCCGTGGTATGATGGTGAATTAGAACATTTATTAAAATGTTTTGCGTAGTTTCATACAAGTACTACAATATACGGAATGTTAAATCGTTTAATAGAAAATAAAGAAAAGGTCATTCATTATATTTTTGCATAATACAGACTTTGATAAAGCAATCATGTCAAAAAGCAAATCACAAACGCAGGGAGCTTTTTCCTTTCTTGATGAAGTAGAGAAGGTAGAACCGCAACCTAAGCCCAGGAAGCACGTATTAAAACCTCCGGCTCAGATTGTGATAGAAACCGACGACACCCCTTCACCACACATCGATGATACGGCATCGATGAACGAATCACTGCCTGTGTCCCAGGTGTCGGACAGTGCTGAGCCTTCCCTTGAATCGAAACATACTGAAGTGTTGCGTGCACAAGATGATACCACTGAGTTGAGCAGCGCTGATGTGGCCAAGCCATCAGAAGCGTCAAGTACCGAAACTGAGGCGGAACTCGAAGAGCCGGGCGAGGTGAGGAAAAATACGCGAGGGCGTAAATCTGCTAAAGAGCACAGTATTGCAGCAAGCATGGTAGAAATACCGGAGGATGAGGTGCTGTTCTCTAAGCAATATTACAGTATGGGGGAGGTAACGGCCATGTTCAAGGAAAGCCACTCGCTGATACGCTATTGGGAAAGTGAATTTGATATTTTGAAGCCTCGGAAAAACGGTAAGGGCGATCGCTTTTTCCGTCCGGTAGATATAAAAAATCTTTATCTGATTTATGACTTGCTGCGGCGCAGAAAGTTCACTATTGAAGGGGCTCGCGAGTATTTGAAAAATGATAAAAAAGCAGAAAATAAATTCGCCGCTATTCAGTCTTTGCAAAAAATAAAAACGTTTTTACTGGAATTGAAAGCATCTTTGTAGAGTACAAAAATTGCGACCACAGGAATATTAATTAGTGAATGTTAATGAGATACCTGCTTGTAACTTTATTTATCGGGATAAGTGTTTTGAGTGCGAAAGCACAACAGTATGAAGTAGTAAAAGACCGTACGGGAAAGAATTTGCTCAAAGGATTTGTTACTGACAGTATTTTACGTGCAGATACAATCAATTATAAGTGGTTTGGAGAACATCAAGCGGCGTATACACCGCCAGAAACTGTTGTAAAAGCGTTTGCTGATACGAAAGACAATGTATCTATCTTAATATTCTTTGGTACTTGGTGTGCCGATTCGCACTATGTGATTCCCCGGTTTTATAAAATCTTGGAGCAGGTAGGGTTTGATAAAAATCGGCTTACTGTATTTGCATTGGATAGAACCAAAAAAGACAATGCACATTTTGCCACCAATATGAATATCGCGCATGTCCCTACCATTATTATTTTAAAAGATGGAAAAGAACTAGGCCGTGTGGTGGAATATGGTCCTTCCGGAAAGTTTGATGAAGAACTGGCTACTATTTTGAAGAAAGCTATGTAAAGGGCTTTTCATTAAGTATACTTACATTGGTAGTTCTACCACAAACATGTATACCCAATTCCTTCATCAATTGTAATATATCTACATTAATGGCATTTTTTAGTACCGGAAAACTACTCACTTCTGCTGTGCTAGCATAATAGTCCGAAACAATAATAATAGCATTGGAGCTGATGTCATTAATATATAAACTGAAGGTGCGCACATTGTGTTTTTGGAATATCTCACGAATACCCTTGAGTAGCTCCTGCACTTTTTCTAAGGGAGTCTCCGGTTCTATTTCCAGTTTAATATCTCCACGGAAAAGTGTTCTATTGGTGAGGTTATCTAGTACACTATCCACCATTTGTTTGTTAGGAACTGTAATGTAAGTTTTGGCATCGGTGCGAATGCGAGTGCTGCGCAATCCAATTTTCTCTACCACGCCGCTAAAGTTGCTGCCCTTCACACTGTCGCCCGTTTTAAAGGGTTTATCAAAAAATATAATAAATGAAGCGATAAGGTTTTCCAAACTTTCCTTCAAAGCGAGAGCAACGGCAGCTCCTACGATACTTAATCCTGTTACCAATCCTTTTACATCGTAGTGAAAGACATATTTCAGCAATAGCAAGCCACCTAGCAAACCGATGAGTACTTTAATAAAATCTTTGAAGAAGTAAACCAATTGATGGCTGCCAGAATCACCCTGTTGCAGATAGCGCTCTTTTAAGAGAATAATAATGAAATCGACTGTTTTAATGAGAAGTCGGGTAAAAGTGATAATAATAAGCGCTGTTCCCATCATCCGAAGCAGCTCATGCAGCCGTATTCGATAAATTTTGATATCCAGAGCTTCTGGGAAGTTCAGTTTGTCTAATGCAGCTACCGTAATAAACGTAGCGATAAATAATCCCAATGGTTTTGCAATGAGGCTTTTAAAAGCCACCTTGTCCAGATTTCTATATCTTTTTCTTAAAAGAAAAAAGAAAAAAGAAGCTACATAATGAGCAATGTATCTTTTAAATAAAAACACAATAAGAATCAACGTCCCAACGATACAGTAACTTTGTAGCGTATTATCTAGATATGTTTGTTGGAGAAAATCCTTCATTTTTAAAAATTATAATCAAAACTAAAGAGTATTAATTAAAAGTATCCCTTAGCTTTTTCTTTGTTTTATACCTTTAGCCCAAAGTTTAGAGCAATATATGGCAGCATGGGAAGGAAAATCCAAAGGTAATAAATTAGGCTATGGCATATTTATCGCGTTATTAAAATATGCCGGAGTGCTGCCTGCATATATTTTATTAGTTTTTGTGGCCGGTTATTATTATCTGTTCAGCTGGAAATCGTCCCGAGCTATCTGGTATTATTTTAGAAAAAGACTCAATTTTTCATTTTTTAAATCATTATTAAAACTGTACAGCAACTATTACTGGTTTGGTCAGGCCATTATTGATCGCATTGTTATGATGGCCGGCATTAGCAATCGATTTACTTTCAATTTTGATGGCGAAGCACATTTGCATGAGATGGTGCGTCGGGGAAAAGGAGGCCTGTTGTTAAGTGCGCATATCGGAAATTGGGAAATTGCAGGGCACCTTTTAAAAAGACTTCAGACGAAAATCAATATCGTCATGTTCGATGGTGAACACGAACAGCTAAAGCAGTATCTGGAAAATACTACCGGACAAAGGAATGCCAATATTATTGTTATTAAAAACGACCTATCACATATTTACGAGATCATAGAAGCGTTGAACAAAAATGAGCTCGTGTGCATGCACTCCGACAGGTTTCTCCCCGGAAATAAAACTTTTGATGCCATGTTTCTTGGCGAGAAAGCCCGTTTTCCTCAAGGACCATTTCTGCTGGCATCTAAGCTGGAAGTACCGGTATCATTTGTGTTTGCTTTAAAGGAAACGCTATATCATTACCACTTTTTTGCCACAAAAGGAGTGATATATAAAAACATTTCGGGAAATACACCTCAGCATATATTGAATGCTTTTACCGAAGCGATGACCGAAAAGGTAAAAGCTTACCCGTCTCAATGGTTTAATTATTATAACTTCTGGAGGGCATAATATCAGTAAGTTTATTTACTTTTAGCCTCCTCAATCTAAACAAGATTATTGTGAGCCTGACCGTAGATATTTTATCCTGTATTCCTCAGCGTTCACCTTTTGTGATGGTGGATACATTAGAAACTTGTGATGAGAACGGAGCTACTACTTCATTTCTCATAAAGAAAGAAAATATTTTCGTGCAAGACGAATGGCTTACGGAGCCAGCGCTTATAGAGAATATTGCGCAGACGGCGGCAGCCAGAGTAGGATATTTATGCATGCAAGAGCAAAAACCCGTACCTGTTGGTTTTATAGGAGCTGTACAAAATTTAAAAATATTTCGCTTACCCAAAATTGGGGATGTGCTCTTTTCTAAAGTTGCTATAAAAAAGCAGATCTTTAACGCCACAATTATTGAAGGAAGCATATCTGTGAACAACCAGGAAATTGCTTCCTGTGAAATGAAAATTTTTATAGATCCTTAAAACCAAATTGTATGAAACGTGTTTTTGCTTTTGTTTTAGTGGCTGCTTTTTTATCTGCGAGCTTAACATTAGAGGCGCAATCCTTAAAAGATGTTTTTAATGATAAGGATGTTCCTATTTTTTATTATGGAATAGATTTTACTAAAGCAAAACTTATTAACGACCCATCGGCTAATACGCGTGATATTGTAGAGAGACAATTTGCCGCCATCAATGCACTAATGATTAATGAGCCAAAGAAATATGATATTGCAGGTGCATTCAGAAGGAAAGAGTTAGATACAGACTTAAAATATACTGATAAGCGCAATGAAAAACGTGATCCGGATGATATCTTATCTTCCAACACCGGCGACTACAATCATTTGAGTGAGTCGGACATTAGTACTTTGATAAAAGGATTTGATGGAGGAAATAAATCTGGGGTGGGATTGCTCTTTATTGTCGATGCTATGAGCAAAACCAAAAAAGCTGTTTCCCTATGGGTAACTTTATTTGATATTAAATCCAAAAAAGTATTACTTACAGAACGTATGGAGGGTGCGGTGAGTGCAGGCTTTACTTTTAGAAACTACTGGGCAAGTGGTTTTAAGAAGATTATAGACCAAATTGAAAAAAAGAAATATAACGAGTGGAAATCAAAATATAAATAATGCCGGAGCTGAGCCACACTATCAAAATATTAGTTCGTTTCAACGAGGCTGACCCTTTGGGCATCGTGTGGCACGGCCATTATATTCGTTATTTCGAAGACGGGCGCGAAGCTTTTGGGAAAAAATACGGCATTAGCTACCTGGATTTTTTTCAGGAAAACGTAGTGGTTCCAATAGTGCATGCCGAGTGTAACTATAAAAAATCGCTGAAGTTTGGAGATACGGTAATTGTGGAAACAACCTATCATCCTTGTGAAGCGGCTAAGATTATTTTTACATACAAGCTTTACAGAGAGGCCGACAATAGCCTTGTTGCTACTGGAACCACTACTCAAGTTTTCTTGGATAAAGATACTCAAACGCTATTGCTTAACACCCCCTCATTCTTTGATGCGTGGAAAAAGCAGCAGGGTATATAAATTTTTTATGCCTGAAAAGCCAGTCCTACCGTTTTTTATTAATATTATTGTATCCGCTGCAAAAGTGTTACTTCTTTAATATTAATTTGTAACACGCAAACTTTTGAGCGGGGAGGAGTAATGAAACCTGTTTATGTCATTGCAAATAATATTATTTCGCCACTGGGCGATACTACAGAAAAGAATTTTTCACTGTTGCGGCAGGGGGTAAGCAGTGTGCGGTTACATGAAGCTGGAAATAGAAGCCCTATTCCTTTCTATGCTTCCTTATTTCCGGAAACCTTCTGGCAGCACCATCACACAACATTTACTAAGTTCGAATATCTGCTTGCTCAATCTGTAAATAAAGTATTGGAACAGGCTTCGGTAAATCCTGCTCATCCCAAAACAGGACTTATTCTTTCTTCCACCAAAGGCAATATTAGCCTGCTAGAAGAAAACGCTATTACTCCGCAACTGAAAGCGGAAATTAGCTTTACACAGTCTGCGAAAAAAATTGCAAAGCATTTTGGTTTTATCAACACTCCTGTGGTGATTTCGCACGCTTGTATTTCGGGTTTGGTGGCTCTCATTACGGCCAAAAGAATGTTGGAAGCAGGTTTGTACGAGAATGTAGTTGTAGCGGGAGCAGATATTATCACACGCTTTATTTTGTCGGGATTTCAGTCTTTTCAAGCTGTGAGCGATGCGCCGTGTAAGCCTTTTGATGCCAACAGAAATGGCATCAATTTGGGGGAAGCTGCGGCTGCGATTGTTTTATCCGTACATAAGCCACTAAATGATGCCCCCATTCTGTTGGCTGGAGGTGCGGTAAGTAACGATGCTAATCATATTTCTGGACCTTCGCGCACAGGTCAGGAATTATTCTTTGCCATCAGCAATGCTATGCAAGAGGGTGCGGTGAGTGCAGCCGATATTGGCTTTGTTTCTTTACATGGAACGGCTACTGTGTATAACGATGATATGGAAAGCAAAGCTATTACACTGGCAGAGCTGCAGCAGGTTCCTGTAAATAGTATTAAAGGATATTATGGACATACCTTAGGTGCTGCGGGATTGTTGGAAACAGTTATCAGCATTTGCTCTTTGCAGGAAAATATAATGATTCCAACCAAAGGATATTCCACACCGGGCACAGCACAGCAAATGAATGTTTGCACTGTTTTGCAGCCCATCGAGCAGGAAGCCTGCCTAAAAACCGCATCGGGTTTTGGCGGATGTAATGCAGCGATTGTCTTAAAAAAACAATGAGCAACATTGCCGGATAATATTAAAATTAAGATAAACGATTAAGCTGAATTCATAAAAAGTGTTGGAAAATACCCAGAGAAAATAACGGAACTAAATGGCACATCTTTACAATAAGGACAAACGAACTGCTTTGGAGGCAAAACATCTTGCGCAGCTCATTGCTCATGGGCCTATCGTATTTCAGGTGGCAAAAGTGCTAAGAGACAAAGGTATTCTGCGCATTATTGAAGAGGCCCGTACGGGCATTACGCTTGCTGATATTACTGCAAAAAGCGAGCTTTCGGAATATGGAGTGCGCGTGCTGCTCGAAGCAGGTTTAGGCATGGAAATGATAACAGTGGATGAGGAGGGGAAATATTATCTTGCCAAAACCGGATATTTCATATTACATGATGCCCTTACCAATGTAAACATGAATTTTGTGCATGATATCTGCTATAAAGGTGTGTATCATTTGGAGGAAGCTATCGAAACCGGTAAGCCGGCCGGATTGAAGGAATTAGGAAATTGGAATACCATATATGAAGGTCTTTCTCAATTACCATCACAACAGCAGAAAAGCTGGTTTGAGTACGACCATTTTTTTTCTGATATTGCTTTTCCTCGTGTATTGAAACATGTATATAAACCAGAGAATCAGATAAAAAAGTTACTGGAAATAGGCGGCAATACCGGAAAATGGGCATTAGCTTCTACACAGTTTGATAAAGAAGTTAAAATAACCATTGTGGATCTGCCGGGGCAGGCTGCAATGGCCAAGAAAAATATTGAAGCCCTAGGGTTGAGCGAGCGAGTGGATTTTTACCCGGCCAATGTGTTGGATGAAAATGTTCAGTTTCCTACAGGTTATGATGTGGTTTGGATGAGTCAATTCTTGGACTGTTTTTCTGAAGAAGAAATTGTGAGCATCCTACAGCGTTGTGGTAAGGCGATTCACGAAGAAGGCGCTATTTATATTTTGGAAGCATTCTGGGATAACCAGCGTTTTGAAACGGCAGCATTTTGCTTACAGCAGCTCTCCATCTATTTTACGGCCATTGCCAACGGCAATAGCCAGATGTACGACAGTCGTGTATTTAAAAAATGTATCGAAAAAGCAGGTTTTGATATCGTCGAAGAAATTGAAGGTATCGGATTAAGTCATACCTTGCTAAAGTGTAAAAAGAGACAGTTGCATTAAAACGCTTTAATCCGAACATTGAAACGTTAAACTCCTAAATAACCATTAAACAATGCAATCCGAACAAACAGATGTACTCGTTATAGGAGCTGGTCCTGCCGGTACTGTTGCCGCCGCCCTAGTAAATAAAGCGGGTTTTAAAGTAAAAATTGTAGAAAAGCTAAAATTTCCTCGATTTGTAATTGGCGAGAGTCTTTTGCCCCGCTGTATGGAATCATTAGAAGAAGCGGGATTGCTGAACAAAGTGCTGGAACAAGGATTCCAACGTAAAACGGGTGCAAAGTTTGTTCGAGATGGAGTGGTCTGTGATTATTCGTTTGCCGATCAGTTTACCAAAGGTTGGGACCATGCCTATCAGGTAACTCGTGCCGACTTTGATAAGGCGTTGGCCGATGGTGTACAGGAACAGGGTGTAGAAGTGGAGTATGAAACCGAAGTAAAGGCCATTGATTTTAAGGAAGATGGAAGCTCTGTTACTACTGTGGCAGATGCTACAGGGAATACCAAGCAGATAGCAGCTCGTTTTATCATTGACGGCAGTGGATATGGCCGGGTGATTCCCCGTTTGTTTGGATTGGACAAACCGTCGAATTTACCTCCGCGCAAAGCCGTTTTTGTCCACATAAAAGATGTAAAACGACATATGGATGATGAGCCCGACAGAATTACCATTGTAGTGCACAAACCCGATGTGTGGGTGTGGGTGATTCCGTTTTCTACAGGAGTAACATCTGTGGGTTTTGTAGGAACGCCGTCGTTCTTTGATAAATATACCGGCACTCTTGAAGAGCAGATGCGAGGACTTATTGCCGACGAACCCTATGTCGCTCAACGCATGGAAGGTGTGGAGTTCTTATGGGAGCCAAAGGTATTGCAGTCTTGGTCTACCACTACGCAAACATTCTATGGGAAAGGCTTTATACTTACAGGGAATGTAACAGAGTTCTTGGATCCTGTTTTTTCTTCAGGGGTGACATTGGCTACGGTATCCAGTCAGCTGGCGGGAAATCTAGTGATAAGGCATCTGAAAGGCGAAAACGTAGATTGGCATAAAGAATATACCGAAGTGATGATGCAGGGTGTCAATACATTCAGAAGTTATGTAAACGGATGGTACGATACTACATTACACACAATATTTTTTGCTAAAGATCAAGATTCTAATATTAAGCGTAAAATATGCTCGGTATTGGCCGGTTATGTATGGGATTTAGAAAATGATTATGTGAAGTATCATGATACCGCGTTAAGAAAACTGGCTAAAACTATTCATCTGAGAGACAGTATTTCTTACATTAACAACGGGTTTAAAGACTCTGAAAAAAAATAAGAAGCATTGTTACAAGATAGCAGCGTGCATATTACCTCCTTTTGTAAGATTCGAAATCATAAGGTTTGGAGGAATGAGGAGTTAATTTATGAAAGGAAAACAGAGGGGACAGATATTCTGCAGGACATGTATGACCAGCTGACCCTAAATTATCCGAAGTTTTTCAAAATGGATAATTTATGTAAGCTAGGAACGCTGGCGGCACATGTATTGTTGCATCATTTACGTTTAGAAAACTATCAACCGGAAGACATAGGAATCGTATTATCTAACAGCAATGCCAGTATTGAGGCGGATGTAAAGTATTATGAGTCGTCAAAAGCCTATCCTAGCCCAGCACTCTTTGTATATACGCTGCCCAATATTGTAATTGGAGAAATAAGTATACGATACGGATGTAAGGGAGAAAATGCATTTTTCGTAAGTGGGCAATTCGATGCAAGGCTACTGCATTTTTATGTTATGGACCTATTAAGGCATCAACGTATAAAAGCCTGTATTTGTGGTTGGTCCGATGTTGTAAACGATACAATGGAGGCCTGCCTTTTCTTTGTTGAAGTAGGAAATCATAATGGCGTTAACTTTACTGCCGAAAACATAGATAAATATTACAAACAAGATTTGAATGGAAAGGAATGAGCTGATACAGCAGTTGAAAGAGCAGATTATAAAACAACTGAATTTGGTTGATAAAAAACCTGAAGATATCGGAGACGATGATCCGCTGTTCGTGGAAGGATTAGGTCTTGACTCGATCGATGCTTTGGAACTAATTGTATTGCTACAACAGGAATACAATATAAAGCTGAATAATGCAGAAGAAGGGCAAAGTATCTTTCGTTCTGTAAGTACCATGGCCGATTATATTCTCGAACGTCAGGCAGGATCAGCCAACTAAAAAAACTTTTCGAAACAGCAACCATGGAGAGTCAGCCAAAATCCGTTGGAAATGCCGTGTATGTTGCAGGTACAGGTGTAGTTTCAGCAATTGGAAATAATGTACAGGAAAATCTGTCTTCACTGATTTCCGGCAAAGCCGGAATCGATGCCATGCAGCGCCTGCACTCGGTGCATAAAGGAGCATTGCCTGTTGCAGAAGTTAAACTGTCCAATGCGGAGCTGGCCGAGCGTACCGGGTTGTCCGAACGGATCAGTCGTACGGCTCTATTAAGTACACTGGCTGCAATGGAGGCTGTCGAAAACGCTGGAATTGATATAAAAAAATGGCGTACCGGATTCATTTCTGCCAATTCAGTCGGCGGAATGGATAAAACGGAAGATTTCTTTGAAGGATTTTTGACGAATTCCCATGCCGGTCGTCTGCATCAGGTTGTAAATCACGAATGCGGTGCCATTACCGAAATTACTGCCGATGTATTGGGCATAAAAGATTTTGTAACCACTATAAGTACGGCCTGTTCTTCTTCGGCCAATAGTATTTTTCTAGCGGCGCGTTTGATAAAGCAAGATAAGCTGGATGTGGTAATCGCCGGAGGTGTGGATTCGTTAACGCGGTTTACGCTGAATGGTTTTAATACATTGATGATTTTAGACAACCAGCCTTGTCAGCCTTTTGATGAAAACCGTCGAGGATTGAACTTAGGAGAGGGCGCCGGATACGTGGTATTGATTTCGGAAACAGTAGCTGCAACTTTAGCAAAGAAACCTTCGGTTGTTCTTAGTGGATGGGCCAATGCAAACGATGCTCATCACCAGACCGCCTCTTCTCCTGAGGGAAAAGGAAACTTGCTGGCAATGAAAAAAGCACTTGAAAAAGCCGGTTTGCAACCCTCGCAGATAGATTATATCAACCTTCATGGTACTGGTACCAACAATAATGATATTGCAGAGGGTACTGCCATAAAAACTTTATTTCAGGAGCCTTATCCTTCTATGAGCTCCACCAAATCATTCACCGGTCATACGCTGGGAGCCAGCGGTGGCATTGAAGCGGTTTTCTCTACGTTGGCTATTGAACAAGGCCTTGTCTTTCCTAATCTACGCTTCGAAACACAGATGAAAGAACTACCCTTCACTCCTGTTGTAGAGCTGCAACACCGGCCATTACAACACGTGCTCTCCAACTCTTTCGGGTTTGGGGGGAATTGCAGCAGTTTGGTTTTTAGTAAAATTGTATGAACAATTGAGCTAAAAATTCTAACGTTATTGAGAAAACTAAGCTTGTGCCGACTCGCATTTTATTAGTACCTTCGCGCAAAATTTGATCCTGTAGTATAAGCATCGTACGATATAGATAGAGCCATGAGAGGGCGTTGGTTAAAAATATTGTTGTTTTTATTTACCGGTTTTGTCAGCGCTTTAAATATTTTACAGGCAAGCGACTCACTAACCGGATGTGTAGAAAACGACGACGTATCGTTTCATGTTTCTGTCGTTCAAAAATTACAAGATGCTGATGGCGATGTTCTTGATGCCATAATTGTTCAACAACGCATTCGAAATTATTTTCAATTTAATGCTATTCATCAGAATAGCGGGGCCGATTATCTGAATGCATTGATAATCGGAAATAAATCACTGCAGCATCCGGTATATCACTCTAAGCCGCAACAGAAAGCCGGATATGGTATTTTATACTTGTATTATCTATACTGATATCTCTTCCATTTTGAAGTTTCTTGTTTAGAACCGTTTATTTCGGGATTGTCTATTCTCTTCATTTTAGCTAAAGATTTGTTTGCCATTCGAAAAAGAAGATGCGTTCTTTTTGTGTCTTCGAGTGGAGGGATTTGTTTTTATCATCACTTAAAAGTTCTATAAAATGGAATTGAGATATATAGTATATATAGTATTTATCAGTATAGTAATTGCTGCGTGCTCATCAAATGCTACACAGACTTCTTCCGAGTTAAGAGATTTTCCTGTCATAAGAGTTGAACCCAGAGATACTGTAATCAGCAAAACGTATGTGGCAAATATTGAAGCTGCTAAAAATGTTCGGGTACATGCAAGAGTAAGTGGCTTAATTAAAGCCGTATTAGTCAGTGAAGGGCAACACGTGCAAAAAGGGCAGCCACTTTTTAAAATCAATGATGATGTATTGCGTGTGGAACTTGAAAAAACTAATGCAGCTTATCATGCGGCCGAAGCGGCTGTAAAAATGGCTCAGGTGGAGCTTTCGCAGATAAAAGCCTTATTCGATAAAAAAATAGTTGCCAAAAGTGAATTGGATATTGCCCAAGCGAAATATGAATCTGCCTTGGCTCAAAAGAATCTGGCGAAAGCTGAACAGCACGCCATTCAGCAAAAAATAAATTTTACAACCATTACTGCTCCTTTCAACGGTGTGATAGATCGTATTCCTTTTAAAGAAGGAAGTTTGGTTAATGAAGGTGATTTACTTACTACCATTTCCGACCTATCCCATGTTTATGCGTATTTTTCTATTCCGGAAGATGAATATTTCGAGCTTTTAGGTAATAATGAAAGTATTTTTGCTCAGCGGATTCAATTACAGCTACCTAATGGAGAGGTGTATCGTTATAAGGGAGAACTGCATAAGGCTGAGAGCGAAATTGACCGCATTACAGGTTCTATTGCTTTTAAAGCAAAATTTTCTAACCCAGATGGGTTAATCAAACACGGAACATCCGGAAAACTACTTCTTTCCAAAACTCAAGAAAAAGCCATTCTAGTTCCACACAAATCTGTTTTCTCCATTCAGGACAAAAACTATGTGTTTCTTGTAAGCCAAGACAATAAAGTAAAAATGCACCATGTAGTTTTAGGCGCAACACTTGATGGGGTTTACATTGTGGATGCCGGCCTGAATGGTAACGAGCTCATTGTATATGAAGGAATCCAAACCCTTCGCGAAGGCGATGTTATAAAACCCAAAGCTTATTCTTTTTAATAATTGAGCGAATGAATAGTGTTTCTGAAAGCGTCAGCGGCGCTTTGCATTTCCTTTTTTTTTAAGTAAAACTGAAAGTAGACGATGATTCAAATGTTTTTGAGACGGAAAGTCCTGTCTCTGGTGATCTCCATATTCATAGTATTAATTGGATTATTGGCGCTGTTTCGCTTACCGGTTACGCAGTTTCCGGATATTGTGCCGCCTTCGGTTGTCGTGAATGCTACGTATACGGGGGCAAATGCAGAAGTTGCTGCAGAGGCAGTAGCCTTACCGTTAGAACGCGCCATTAACGGTGTGCCGGGAATGACCTACATGACCACCGTTACCAGCAACGATGGTAAAGTGATGATTCAGGTATTCTTTGAAGTTGGTACTGATCCTGATGCTGCGGCAGTAAATGTGCAAAACCGAGTTACAACCATATTAGACGAGCTACCGGAAGAAGTAACACGAGCGGGAGTAACCACGGAAAAAGAAGTGAACAGTATGCTGATGTATCTCAATATCATCAGTACAGACTCTACCATGGACGAACAGTTCATTTACAACTTTACCGATATAAACATTTTGCAGGAATTAAAACGCATCGATGGTGTCGGTAGAGCCGAGATTATGGGTCAAAAGGAGTATTCGATGCGTGTGTGGTTGCATCCCGACAAAATGCTGGCGTATAATGTATCTACCGATGAAGTAATCAATGCACTTCAGCGACAGAACGTTGCTGCAGCTCCAGGAAAAATTGGTGAAGAGTCAGGAAAAGAAAGAACGCAGTTGCAGTATGTTCTTAAATATACCGGAAAGTTCTCCACTCCGGAACAATATGAAGAAATTCCTATTCGCTCACAACCCGATGGTTCGATTTTAAAATTAAGCGATATAGCCAATATCGAGTTCGGCGCACAAAGCTATGGAATGATTTCAAAAACCGATGGAAGTCCTTCGGCCTCCATCATGCTGAAACAAAGACCGGGATCCAATGCTAGTGATGTAATTGAGCTGGTAAAGGAAAAGATGGAGGAACTTAAAAAAACTTCTTTTCCGCCAGGCATGGATTACAATATGGCTTATGATGTTAGCCGATTTCTGGATGCTTCTATCCATGAAGTAATTCGTACGCTTATCGAGGCATTTATTCTAGTGGCTTTGGTTGTATTTATCTTCCTACAGGATTGGCGTTCGACGCTGATTCCTATATTAGCAGTTCCTGTTGCATTGATAGGTTCTTTTGCTTTTATGTCCTTAATGGGATTCTCCATTAACCTGCTTACTTTATTTGCATTGGTACTGGCAATAGGAATCGTAGTGGACAACGCAATCGTAGTGGTGGAAGCTGTTCACGTAAAAATGTCTGAAGGTAAGTTATCTCCACCCGAAGCCACTGCTGCCGCAATGAAAGAAGTTGGAGGAGCTATCATCGCCATTACGATTGTTATGTCGGCAGTATTTATTCCTGTGGCGTTTTTATCGGGTCCTGTGGGTGTGTTTTACCGACAGTTCTCCCTTACATTAGCAGTATCTATTATTATCTCCGGTATTAATGCGGTGTCCTTAACCCCTGTTTTATGTGCTATACTGCTGAAGCCTCATAATAATCACTTAGCACAAGGCGTTCTTGGAAAGTTCTTTGCTGGCTTCAATAAAGCGTTTGATGGACTTACAGTTAAATTCAGTCGTTTTCTAAGAAAATGGGCTCCCAAAAAATCGGTGACTATATTAGCTACAGTACTATTGATTGTTCTCACTGTAGGAATGAACAAGCTCATCTCTTCTGGCTTTATTCCAATGGAAGATCAGGGAATGATATATGTAAGCGTCACCACTCCTCAAGGAGCCACCGTGAGCCGCACAGAGGATATACTCACACAGATTACCGAAATCAGTAAGAAAAATCCCGCAGTTGATAATATAACTACATTGGCCGGCTTCAGCATCGTAACAGAGATAGCTGGTGCTAATTATGGTATGGCGATGATTAATCTGAAACCATGGGGAGAACGCTCGGTATCTGTAAACGATGTTATTGCTGAGCTCAATCAGAATGTACGAAATATTACAGATGCCAAGATTGAAATATTTGCCCCCCCCACTGTTCCTGGTTTTGGTAATACAAGTGGTTTTGAATTACGGCTCAATAACCGTAGTGGTGCATCAATAAGTGAAATAAGTGAAGTTGTGCAGCAATTTGTGGATTCTCTCAACAGCAGCCCGGTGATACAGGGAGCCTTTACCAGTTTTGATGCGAGCTACCCTCAATATCTCATTCACGTAGATTATGACCTAGCTGCAAAAAAAGGAGTTTATGTAGAAAATGCTATGCGCACCTTACAAACCTTTCTCGGAAGCTATTATGCTACCAACTTTATTCGCTTTAAACAGATGTACAAGGTAATGGTGCAGGCCGATCCACAATATCGAAAAAATGTCAATGATATTTTGAGGCTATATGTAAAGAACGAGCATGGAGAAATGGTGCCATTTTCTACTTTCTGCAAAATCGAACCTGTGCTAGGGCCAGACGTACTTACTCGTTATAATATGTATACATCGGCCATGATCAATGGCGAAGCAGCTAAAGGATATAGTAGCGGCGACGCTATAGCAGAAGTAGAGCGCATTTCTCGAAATACTCTTCCCCGTGGTTACAGCATCGAATGGAGTGGAATGACCAGAGAGGAAATTCTGTCCGGAAATCAAACATTATTCATCTATGCTATTGTATTGATTTTCGTATACCTATTACTAGCGGCACAATACGAAAGCTTCTTGTTACCATTTCCAGTATTATTGAGCCTACCACCTGGTATGTTGGGTGCGTTAATGTTTTTGAAGCTAACAGGACTAGATTATAACATTTATGCTCAGGTAGCACTGGTAATGTTGATAGGGCTTCTTAGTAAGAATGCTATTCTGGTGGTGGAATTTGCATTACAGCGTCAAAAAGAAGGTGTTGCAGTACTACAGGCGGCCATCGAAGGAACCAAATCTCGATTAAGACCGATTTTAATGACATCCTTTGCTTTTGTAGCCGGATTGATTCCGTTGTGTATAGCCACGGGCGCTGGGGCTATGGGTAATCGTAGTATCGGTATTGCTGCGGCAGGAGGAATGATTATAGGAACTGTTTTCGGACTGTTAGTGATTCCGGGATTATACTATCTATTTGCTTCCCCAAAAAAATAGAGAGCAACAAATGCTTAGATAAAAATTAACGATTTCAAGAATAAAAGATAGTTGCCTTAAGCCAGAATTTTTTAAAACAAAAACTCGGAAAGAATAAAACATGAAACGTAATGTTTATACATATATTGGAAGTGCCTATTGTATACTGTGGATGGTTACAATGGGGTGTAAAACACCACAAGTAGCCCAAATTCCACAACTGAAGGAGATTCCTTCTCATGAAACTCAAACTACTACACAGGATATTCCTGACTTAACATTAAAACAATTTTTTAAAGATGATTATTTAATACAACTATTGAAGAAAGCACAAAAAAACAATCCAGACATTCATATTCTCCAACAAAATGTTTGGATTGCGAGTACAGTACTACAACAAAGTAGAAAAGCATTCTTTCCTATTTTAAGTATAGATGCCCTAACTTCTGGAACTAAATATGGTAAGTATACCATGGAAGGTGTAGGAAATTTTGATACAAACCTATCTGATAATATCGAAGAAGATCAGAAAATTAAAACTAATCCTACGCCCAACCATTGGCTGGGTTTAAAAACAAGTTGGGAAATTGACTTGTGGGGTAGATTGAAACAACTGAAAGAATCGGCTCAAATGCAATATTTTTCTACAAAAGAAGGGCTACGGCTGATGCAAAATGAAATTCTGGGACAAGTTGCCGATTTATACTTTGATTTGATTGCACTCGATAATAAAGAAAAGATTTTGCAAAGAAACGTTACTCTGCAAAACGAAATTCTGAACATTATTAAAATACAACGTGAGGTGGGTAAGGTTACCGAGTTGCCGGTAAAGCAGTTTCAGGCTAGCGTTGTGAATAGTGAGGCCCATCTTGAAGAAGTACGCGCTGAAAAAATCAGAACAGAGAGAGCGCTGCTGAGTCTAATAGGTGAGTACGAAGGAGATATATTATTCGACACTACATTTAAAAATATTTCTCATGAATGGCTTACGCATTTGAGACATCTGGAAGATTTGATTCACAAGCGTCCTGATGTACAGCAAGCATATTATCAGTTGCAAGCCAGTCATGCAGACGCCAAAGCAGCCCGTTCAGCTATGTTTCCTCGACTAGAATTAGGCGGCTACTGGGGGCTAAACTCTTTTTCTGCAGCTACCTTTATTAATCCGGCATCAATGGCTTGGCAATTATTAGGAAACATAACAATGCCTGTTTTTCAACAAAAACAATTAGCAAGCCAGTTTGCTATTCGCAATTACGAACAACAGATAGCATTCTATAAATATCAGCAAGCTGTTACGCGTTCTTACAATGAATTACAATCAATTATTGGCCAAGCTCGACAATATGAAAAAATTTTGGCATTAAAACAACAAGAAAGTCTTTATCTTGATTCGGCCATTCATATTTCAAACGATTTATATACCACGGGGTTTGCAAATTATCTTGAGTTGTTAACATCTCAAAAAAATAAACTGGATGCAGATTTACTTTTAGTGGATTATCAGCTACAGCAAGCAAAGCTATATGTATTATTATTTAAAGCTCTGGGAGGGCTAATGCTGCGCGATGAAGAGGATAAACTGTCATAGGCTATTAGCGCTTTTTTTTAATAAAAACGATAAATTTAGCCTTTACTTTAAGCATATGCACATGAGATACTTCCCCCTAATCGCCTTTTTGTGGCTGATGGCTGCAGGTTGCGCCTCTTCGGGCAAAACAAAAAATAAAGAAGCATCTATTGCGGTTCAACATTCATCAGCCATACCTTCGGCACCTAGAGAGTTTCGTGCCGCCTGGGTAGCTACGGTAGCGAATATCAACTGGCCGAGTAAGCCCGGACTCTCTACTGCACAGCAGCAGCAGGAAGCTATTGCGTTGCTTGATTTTCTTAAGGCCAATCATTTTAATGCTGTGATTTTTCAAGTAAGACCGCAGGCCGATGCCTTGTATAAAAGCTCGTTAGAGCCGTGGTCCTACTACCTCACCGGAGAGCAGGGAAAAGCTCCCGATCCGTATTACGATCCGCTGGAGTTCTGGATTGAAGAAGCGCACAAGCGCGGATTGGAGCTGCATGTATGGCTAAATCCTTATCGAGCCCACCATGTTTC
The DNA here is from genome assembly GCA_028485475.2 of Chitinophagaceae bacterium C216. Lineage (GTDB taxonomy): Bacteria > Bacteroidota > Bacteroidia > Chitinophagales > Chitinophagaceae > Niabella > Niabella composti. The sequence goes on along the minus strand of CP144143.1, from coordinate 545,543 downwards.
AGGCGGACCAGTAAGTGAGCATTCTATTGTAAAGAAAAAGCCCGAGTTGGTCGTACATCTTAAAGAAGGTTACTGGTGGTTCGATCCTTCATTGAAAGAAACACAAGATCATGGAGTAAACGTGATAATGGATATTGTAAAACGATACGATATTGACGGTGTACATTTTGACGACTATTTTTATCCTTATCCTTCCTATAATAATAACGAAGACTTTCCCGATAGTGTAAGCTGGAAACGTTATCAACAATCAGGCGGCACCCTTTCTCGAGGAGATTGGCGCAGGGAAAGTGTCAACAAATTTATTCAGCGTGTGTACACAGAAATAAAGAAAGAGAAGAAGCATGTAAAATTCGGACTAAGTCCTTTTGGTATCTGGAGACCGGGTTATCCAGAGTCGGTAGAGGGGTTTGATCAATACGATGTTTTATATGCAGATGCCAAATTATGGTGGAATAAAGGATGGGTGGATTACTTCGCTCCCCAACTGTATTGGCCTATTACACGGTATGGACAAAGTTATCCCGTATTATTGGGATGGTGGGCACGTGAAAATACGATGAAAAGACACTTGTGGCCAGGCATTAGTGTAGGAAGAGATACCAGCGTACGTAACACAACAGAGGTGTTAAATCAGATTATGATTGCTCGCGGCATGTTGCCTAAAAGTAGCGGTGTGATTCATTGGAGTATTTCTTCTGTTACCAGAAACCCCGGTTTAACAAAAGCCTTGAAGGAAGGTCCGTACCAAAAACAAGCTTTAATTCCTGCCAGTCCTTGGCTTGATAATCAGCCCCCGTTAGCACCTTCCGTTACGTTAAGTAAAACAGCAGACAGTGTGACCGCTTCTTGGACGCACAGTGATCCTAATGACGTTTTTCTTTGGGTTGTATATTGCAAGTATGGAAGTAAATGGGAGTATCAGATTCTTAGTAAGATAAATAATACAGTAACATTATCTGCTGTAAAAGATGGACAAACACTTAATGGCGTTGCTGTTTCGGCAGTAGATCGCTGTGGCAATGAAAGTGAAAAGCATGAAGTATTCCCCAATGTTGTACGAATTATGCCACGAAGTAGCCATGCCAGCACTCCAAAACCCTATAAAAAGCACCAGCCTGTGCGTATTACTGTTCATCACGAGGGAGGTAAAGTATTGGCCGATACGGCTGATGCAACCATTAGATTGAAAAATGTTCAGACGTGGTGTATGGGGCCCGATCGCAACTGGGCGGATATTCCATATCACTATTTAATTGCTCCTGATGGCACTGTATACGAAGGGCGCGATCCGTTAACTGTTGGAGAAACGAACACAGAATATGACCCTACCGGTCATCTGCTCATTTGTTTTCTGGGAAATTATGAACGTCAGGAGCTAACGCCGCATTTAGTGGATGTTCTTACTAATTTAATTGTGCATTTCTGCATAAAATACAACATCAGTCCCGATAATATTGCCACTCACCGTGACTATAGTAAGATTACAAATTGTCCTGGGAAAAACATTTACCCATATTTTCAAAATGGAACGATTGTGAACCGAGTGAAACAACTTTTACAAAGAGCATGACAAATGCAGATAATAAAAAGCGAGCCGTTAAAGCTCGCTTTTTATTTGAATAAGCTGCGACATTATCCTATAACAGGAGTATCCAGTGCTGCCAGTGATTTTTGAATGTCTTCGTCTGTAAGTTCATGACGTACAATTTTACCTTCGAAATAATCCTGATAGGCTTTCATATCAAAATTACCATGTCCGCAAAGGTTGAATAAAATGGTTTCGCTTTTGCCTTCGCGTTTGCAGCGCTCCGCTTCTCGGATAACTGTGGCGATACCATGTGTAGCTTCAGGAGCAGGAATGATACCTTCGGCTTTAGCAAATTTGATACCGGCTTCAAAAACCTCAACGTTATCGTGTGCCTGAGCCTCGATCAATCCATCTTTCAGTAACTGACTTACGATGGCTCCTGCTCCATGATAACGCAATCCCCCTGCATGAATAGGCGCCGGCACAAAATTGTGGCCTAACGTATACATAGGTAATAAAGGAGTCATGCCTACAGTATCGCCAAAATCATAACGGAATACACCACGCGTAAGTTTCGGACAAGAAGTGGGTTCGCTAGCGATACAACGAATTTTTTTGCCTTCATCAAAATTGAGACGTAGGAACGGGAAAGAAAGGCCCGCAAAATTGGAGCCTCCCCCGAAGGGTGCAATCACCACGTCTGGTAAATCTCCTGCTTTCTCCAGTTGTTTATAGGCTTCTAGTCCGATAATGGTTTGATGCAGCAATACATGGTTCAATACGCTTCCCAATGCATATTTGGTGTCTTCGCGCTGGGCCGCCATTTCTACTGCTTCAGAAATTGCAATGCCTAAAGAGCCGGGACTGTTAGGGTCTTCTGCCAAAATCTTTCTGCCCGCTTCGGTAAACTCAGAAGGAGAGGGAATTACTTTAGCGCCCCAAGTATTCATCATTACTTTTCGATAAGGCTTGTGTTCGTAAGAAAGCTTTACCATATACACTTCACACTCTAGGCCGAAAATATTGCAGGCAAAGCTCAAAGCACTACCCCACTGGCCGGCCCCCGTTTCGGTGGTAATGCGCTTTACGCCTTCTTTCATATTGTAATAAGCCTGTGGTACGGCCGTATTGGGCTTGTGTGACCCTGCAGGACTTACTCCTTCGTATTTATAATAAATTTTTGCAGGAGTATCTAAAGCTTTTTCCAGTTCATATGCACGGAATAAGGGAGTAGGTCTCCAGATGCTATATATATTGCGAACTTCTTCCGGAATGGAAATCCATTTTTCAGTGGAAACTTCCTGCTGAATTAGCTCTTGTGGAAAAAGCGGCGCCAGTGCTTCAGGACCGATAGGCTCTTTTGTACCGGGATGAAGAGGAGGTAAAGGCTTGTTGGGCATGTCGGCCACAATGTTGTACCAGTGTTCCGGAATCTCCTGTTCCGAAAGTGTAATTTTTCTTGTTTTCATATGAAATAATCGTTATTTACTATTTCTATCAAATATATTTGATTATACTCAAATAGTGAGTATGGATACCAGATTTATGTTAGAACAACAATATCAAGGAGGGTATAGATATTATTCGTGTAACTAGCGGCTTTATTATAAATTCGCAGCATATCTTAGCATCATGTTTTTACAGCAACCCGTTTATATCAATGCGGCCTATGCCGTGTCACCTCAGGTTTCGTTTGAGCAAATGCTGCAGGAACCCGTTCGTTATAATGGTGATCGGTTAGCGTGTGTGGAGCCTGATTATACAAAATATGTAGACGCGAAATTGATTCGCCGCATGAGCCGTATTATCAAAATGGGCGTTGCGGCTGCATCAGAAGCATTGCAGCAAGCCGAAATTAAAGAACCCGATGCCATTATTACCGGTACTGCTTACGGTTGCTTAGCCGATACGGAGCAGTTTCTTTCTCGAATGGTCGAGTTCAAAGAAACCTTATTATCACCCACAGCTTTTATTCAATCTACGCATAACACTGTGGCAGCACAAATTGCACTGATGCTACAATGCCACAGCTACAACAATACTTATGTGCATCGTGGCGCCTCTTTCGAATCGGCATTGACTGATGCGCGCTCTTTATTGGAAGAAGGCGATGCAAAGTATGTGCTGGTAGGTGCTGCAGATGAAATCATTGATAAAAGCCACGCTATTTTAAAGCGTTTTGGGTTGTACAAAACTTCGGGTGATAATCTCTCCCTCATAGGCAGCGGTACTAAAGGAACCATGGCAGGAGAAGGGGCTGCATTTTTCGTATTAAGTACAGATAAACAGAAAGGAAAAGCAGTAGCGCTTTCCGCATTTGAAAATTTGTATAAACCCCAAAGAGATGCTGCGGACATTATTAGTAATTTTTTAGTTCAGCGTGAGTTAGCACCTTCGGCAATTGATCTGGTGATTATGGGTAATAACGGCGATGAAAGAGAAGATCGGCATTATGAAGCCATACAGCAGCAATTGTTTTCGGATCATACAGTTATAACGTATAAACAGTTTTGCGGAGAATATCCTACAGCTGCGGCTTTTGCAGTGTGGATGGCTTATTGTATTATAAACAGAGGTGTTTATCAAAATAAGCCCGTAAAACGTGTGCTGATTTATAATAACTACATGCAGCATTATCCGGTGTTGTATCTTTTATCTGCATGCTGAATTTCAGAAATACAACAGTTGCATTTGCAGTAGTACTAATATTGCTTATCACCACAAATGTTGGTTGGGGATGGTATTTATTGCTGTTGGTAGTATATCTCTCTATTCTTTTTTACGGCAGCTATTCGATTCACTCGCAGTTTTTCGTAAAAACCATCTGCAGCGGTAGTACAAACGAAAAAAAAATTGCCATTACCTTCGACGACGGTCCGCAACAACAGTTTACCCCACAGATTCTAGAGCTACTCCGAAAGTACAATGTGAAAGCCACATTTTTTTGTATTGGTAAAAATGCTGCATCTCATCCGCTATTATTAAAGCAGATATATGAACAAGGCCATCATATCGGCTCGCATAGTTATGCGCACGGATTTTGGTTTGATTTGCTTACTGCTCGGCAAATGCAGGCCGACTTGCAGCAGGCACACGAACTTTTCCAAAAAGAGTTGAGCGTAAATATAAAATGGTTTCGTCCACCGTACGGTGTTACCACACCTCCTATGAAAAAAGCATTGCAGCAAATGAATTATACGGCGATAGGGTGGAGCGCAAGAAGTCTGGACACGATGATTCAAGATGAAGAAAGGTTGTTTTTAAGATTAAAACGATTTTTAAAACCGGGAGCCATATTTTTGTTTCACGACTGCAGTGCTATAACAGTACAGGTATTACCACGTTTTTTGGAGTATGTGCAAGAACAGGGATTTGAAGTAGTACCATTGTTTAATCTCATAAATTTGCCGCCTTATGCTGATTGAAAATTTATACACGCTGGATAGTTATACTCACGAAGGCAATAAAATTATCGCCATCATTACTATTAATGCCATACATAAAATATTTGCCGGTCATTTTCCCGGCCAGCCGGTACTTCCGGGCGTGTGTCAGCTACAGATTGTAAAAGAAATGCTGGAACGAGGTGTAGGCAAACCGTTATTGCTATCTGAAGCCGGCGTGTGTAAATTTTTGCGGATGATTGATCCTGAAAAAACCAATCTACTTACGGTGACAATAGACTACAATGCCAGCGCAGCTGACATCGGTTGTAATGCTGTTATCAGCAGTGGGGAGGTGGTTTATCTAAAAATGAACGGCAACTTTAAAGTACTTTCCTTATCCTGAAGGTCTTCACAGTAAAGACATTATCTTTTGATGCCGCCAATCAGGTGTGCTACCATGTTCTCTTCTATCTCTTTTGCAGAATGACTTTTTGCACTACGATGCCAGAATTCCAATCCTCTTACAGCAGACAGAATATTCAATACTACTACATAAGGCATTATAGGCTTTAATTCTCCTTTATCAATGCCCTCCTGCACGATCGCTTCCATACGTTTTACATACTCTCTTCTTGCTTGTGCAAACAGATTAAGTTTGTCCTTTTCGAGATGCATCCATTCGTTCACCATTACGGAGTACTCTTCGAAATGATGAATCATCATGTTGGTGTGGAAGCGTATTAAAGATTCGATCTTTTGCAGCGAAGTGCTATTGTTTTTGTCGATATTGATTAGATGGTTTTTGCACAGTTCTGCTACGCCGGTGATGATCTCTTCCAAGATTTGAGCCTTGGACTGAATATGGTTGTACAGGCTGGCTGCTTCAATGCCGATTTTCTCTGCCAGATCGCGCATGGAGCTGGCAGCAAAACCTCGTTCTCGAAACATTGTTGCCGCCGTTTTAAGAATGAGTTCCTTTTTTGCAGACCTTTTGCGATCAACGGTATCCATAGGCCAAAACTAACTTTTTTATACCAATGAAGTCAATGAAATTATTACAAATGCACCATGGCTTTAATAACGCCTGTTTCTGGGCGTAACCAAGATTCAAAATGCTCCTTCACTTCGTCGAAGGTTACAGTATGTGTTATATAATTTTTCGGATTAATTTTTCCTGCTTTCAGGTTTGCAATTACAAATTTAAAATCTTCTTTGGTAGCGTTGCGGCTGCTCATGAGCGTAGTTTCTCTTTTATGAAATTCTGGATGACTAAAAGAAAAAGCTTCTTTTTGTAAACCGATCAGCACATAATTACCTCCGTGGGCTAGATAATGAATGCCGTTATTAATGGCTTTGAGGTTGCCTGTTGCATCAATAACTGTAGTAGGCATATCATTGTTAGTGAGTGCTTTTATTTGTTCCAATGCATTATTGTCCGTTGCATTGATCGTAGCATGTACACCAAGCTGCTCTTTACAGAACTTCAGTCGGGTTTCATTAATATCTAATGCAATCACTTTTGCGCCGGATACGGCAGCTAACTCCATCGTTCCGATACCTATGGGTCCCGCACCGATTACGAGAACAAAATCTTCGGGTTGTAAACCCGCTCTTCTCACCCCATGTGCACCAATAGCAAGTGGTTCTACCAGGGCTAACTCATCATAATTTAAACCTTCGCCGTGGATGAGATATTGGGTTGGGACTGATATGTATTCTTTCATACCGCCGTCGATATGCACACCAAAAACGTTGATTTGTGCACAACAGTTGGGTTTACCGCGACGACAGGCAATACAGCTACCACAACTAAAATAGGGCATAATCGTAACAGCGTCTCCTATTTTGAATGCTGTATCATCACACGCCACGATTTCTCCAGAAAGCTCGTGGCCTAAAATGCGTGGGTAGCTGAAAAAAGGCTGAGTACCTTCGTAGGCGTGCAAATCGGTACCGCAAATACCTACACGTTTTATTTTGATGATTGCATGATTTTTTATGGGTTCCGGTTCTGGAATTTGTGCGTATTCAAATTGTCGAGGAGCGGAGCAGATTAATGTTTTCATTTTTGTCTTTTGCGCAATATTTTTATAAGGAATTATAAATAAGGATAATCTTCATCGATCAGGCCATCTTCTTTCATTCTGTTCCAGAAATCTCTCGGAATTTCAATATTAGCCATAGCGATGTTTTGTCTTACCCGATCGGGATTACTACTGTTCAACGCAATACTTTTTATTCCCGGTACATGAAGGGCAAAGTAAATAGCTGCTGCTGCTGGTTCGACATTGTAGGCTTTACACAGTGTAAAGAACCGATCGCGCCAGTCGTAATACTTTTTATGTTCAGGAAGATCTTTATTCAGCTGTACATAATTGAAATAATCACTGCCCATCAGAAATCCGCCGTGAAAAACTGCGGAATTGATAATCGTAATACCTTGTTGATGCAGCCAGGCTATAAAATCTATCAATTCTTTTGGATGGCTATAAATTGTATAGCTATTGGCTATCATTACCCAATCCAGCTGAATATCTTTTGATATCAACTGTATGGCTTTCCAGTCTTTGGCACCAATGCCTACACCTGTTACCATTCCCTTATTTTTCAATTCGACCAAGGCCTGATAAGCTTCAATGATATCATTGTATCGTTTTTTATAATCGTTTTCGTCCTTAGCTGCTGCGAGGTATTCATCCGGGTCATGTACCGAAACTATTTGTGCCCTATAATCACCCAATAGTTCATTCCCCTCTTCAAAACAGCGTAAAATGCCTTTGTAACTGATGTTTTGTTCCGCGTCATGGGTGAGATTGTGCCAGATACCTCGTTCAAACATAGGTTCGGGTGTGGTTAGAGGTTTTCTTACCCAAGCTAGTTTATTGCTGATAAGTACTTTGTTTTTCTCAACCGCTAGCTCTTTTAAGCATTTGCCCAGTGATTCCAGAGCCAAACCGGCGCCATATTTACCGGCACAATCAAACATGGGTGTCCCCTCACAAGCTTCTATATAAGCAGCCACAATGGCCTTTTTTGCATCATGTGGTAGTTCTCTGTAAAGATTGCCCAGTAGACTGGTTCCGGATATCACCTTAGGTATATCGATATTCATATAACTACGTGCTCAGATTTTGTAAGTTGAGAGATTCCCACAAAGATAATTGTCTGAGAATGTTAAGACCGTATGAAATTGGGAATATTCGTATAATTATGCAGAATGCAAATTAAATTGCAATAACCATCGAAAGAATCGGTACACTGTTTGCCTTAAGAGTAATAGGGTGATATTTATTTCGATTATCAAAATTTGAAATATGAAAAAGATTGCATTGCTACTAGTCCTTCCTTGTTTGCTGTTGTCATGGACTGGATTACAGGCTCAGCAGTTTGAGCTATTTGAAAAACATTCTTTTGTTCAGGGAAGCGACACCTTACCTTATCGTGTGTTGTTACCTGAAAATTACGATGCCAGCAAGAAATATCCGCTGGTGCTGTTTTTACACGGGGCGGGAGAACGTGGTAGTGATAATGAGAAACAACTCACTCATGGAGCAGCATTATTTCTCCAAAAAGAAAATCGTAGCCAATTTCCGGCCATCGTTGTATTTCCGCAATGTAGTAGAGCGTCCTTCTGGAGTAATGTAAAAATAAGCAGTGATGAAAACGGCCGTCGCTTTGACTTTGAGGATGGTGGAACGCCTACAGTAGCTATGAAACTTGTAATGGGATTGCTAGAGCAGTTAATGGTGCAGTATCCTATTCAAAAAAAGCAGGTATATGTAATGGGATTAAGTATGGGAGGTATGGGAACCTTTGAACTGGTAAACAGAAAACCCGATTTGTTTGCTGCTGCAGTACCTATCTGTGGCGGTGCTAATCCTATTATTGCTAAAAATTTAAAATCGGTAAAATGGTGGGTGTTTCACGGAGCAAAAGATGATGTTGTACCACCGAAATACTCTGAAGCAATGGTGACTGCTATGAAGAGCCAAAAAGTAGATGTTAAGTTTACGTTATATCCGGAAACTAATCACAATAGCTGGGATGCCACATTTGCCGAACCCGAGCTACTTCCATGGCTTTTCAGCTGTAAAAGAAAATAACGAACCAACACTCCTAAAATTTGTTATATGGGTAAGAAATGCCCTATGAAAAAAGACGCTTATGTTGATGGTTTGATGCGTTTTTTTAAGTAAATTTGGTAGGGCCTGACTCCGATATATGCCTGCATTATCATATATCGGTTTTTGTGATAAACCATCCTTATTTCTTGTTTGCTGAGTAAGTTATTTTGTTTATCGTGTAAAGATTTATTGAATGAAGAAGAAGTATACAGTATTGGGATTAGCGATTGTATTAGGACTGGCAGCTGCGGCTGTTGCTAAAGAGGTTTGTGAAAGACGCAGACGTAGGGCGTTTGAAAGACTTTCTGCAGCTTCAGAAGAAGGATATGAGCTTGCTCATGATATTATCTTTCCCGATAAGTATCCTTCAAAGCGTAATAAAAAATTGCGCTACGGACCGGTTTTTTAATTGGTGAATGTTTATTAAAATCCATTATACCCTAATCTGAAACAGATATATTCCCCGATTGCAGCCGTTTACGAAAATTTATTGTTGTATTGCTACGGATTTTCATTGAGAAAGAATGAGCTATGGTTTATAGCTGGGGCACTGGTATAGCGAGCAATGTGCAAACGAGGTGCATTATTAAACCGAGGGGTTCTTATTTTTGATTATGCGTACGCTCCTGCAGCAGCTGCTCCGAAAACCCATTCTCTGGCTTTCCGAAAAGTTCTCTTCTCGGCCGGATAAAGACAGGATTTATCATGCACTTTCAAAGCTGTATAACGATATTATTGAAGATCCAGGCAAGAAAGGACCTTTTATTCCAATAGACCCGTTTAGAGACCGCTTTATTATTTTTTCAGATCAGCATAAAGGTAATAGAAATGGTGCAGACGATTTTGTAGCATCCGAAAAAAGCTACATGGCAGCTTTGGAGTATTATGAGCAAAAAAAGTTTTGTTTTATAGCACTGGGAGATAGTGAAGAACTTTGGGAAAACCTTTTCTGGCAAGTAAAGAAAGCATATGCCAATACTTTTGAAGCCGAAAGAAGGTTTTTAGAACGTAAAGCATTCATTAAGATCTTCGGAAATCATGATTTGTATTGGGCGAACGATCCTTTGGCTTCCTTAGAATTGAGAACGATTTATGGTAGTGAAGTGCCCATATATGAAGGGGCCGTTTTGCAGATGGAGGTGAAGGGAAAGCCTCTGCATATATTTTGTACGCATGGGCACCAGGGCGATTCCAATAGCGACGGTAGCTGGTTTGCCAAGTTTTTTATAGCCCGCATCTGGGCTCCGCTACAGGCATTTTTGCGGATTAATCCCAATGAGCCATCGAACGATGCGTATAAAAAAACGATTCACAATGAAATTATGTATCAATGGAGCGCTACGCAACAGAATATGATACTCATTACGGGACATACCCATCAACCCGTTTTTGAATCGTTAACGCATCTGGAGCGCCTCCATCGGAAAATGAAGTTTGCCGAATCGCAACAGGACGAGGATGCGCTTGCCAAAATCAATGATGAAATAAAGAAGTATGAGAGGCGGTTTGATACGCTTGATGAAGATTACACTAAAATTGTACCCACCTATTTTAATACAGGCTGTTGTTGTTATTCGGATGGTGATATAACGGGAATAGAACTGGAAGAAGGTTATATCCGCTTGATAAAATGGCAAAACAAAGCAGAACCTCCTTCACGCATCATCCTTGAAGAACGACTGTTGGCCGATCTTATCCAGTAACCAGCATTAAGCTGTGCTGTTTGCCGTGATATTGGTTGTATAATAGAAAGTTTTTAATGGGAATATCGGTCCCTTTTCTTTTGTAAAAATGAGTAGGAAGGGGTTGTTGTGTTTGCAGCATGTGACAAGCCAGCCACAAACCGTATGCTATAGCTGTGGGGTACTCTCCTACAATGTGTTTAAATCGAATAATAGGGATGGAAGTGTCTAATATTGCTTCGCAATGTTCATAAAACGGTAACGCGCGAACATCTCCGTTTTCACCGCTGATAAAAATAGTTTCATTTAGGGCTACATCATGCTGTTTCAAAAAATCAGCCACGCGCTGTTGTACATATGTAGCATCAGTAGCATGAAAAAACTCTATGGCGGATACTCGTGCCACCGCATTGTGGGGCACACCGCTCACCATAAACATGGAGGCTCCTTCTCCGGCAATGGTAGCGGGCAATTGGGCCATGTACAAGTTTTCATTGGTAAGTCTGGTATCATACCACCCTCCCAGCGTTTCAATGTTATAATTATAAGATGAAATTTCATCTACGCCCCCCAGCAAATAAGATGTTTGAGGATTGTCTTTTATCAGCATAAACGCATCTAGCAATGCATTCTCAAAGGACAATCCGTTATGCACATGAGTAGCATTATAGTTTTGATTTTTGGTAATCAAGCTCAATTGTCCAGCAATGGCATTGGGCGTACCTTGTACAAAGCTACCTGGAGTTAGCAGCCCTTCTTCGAAATCTATTATCTGATTTAAAAATTTAATGCAGTCTTCCATGCCGCCATTGGCGGTTCCTATGATAATGCCATTGGGTTTATTATCTTTTATCAGCGGCAGCCCGGCGCCAATACCAATCCTTACCGATTTGCTCATGCGGCGCACCATGCCCGGCGGTACACCTTGCAATACGGGTTCTTGGGCAAGATATTTACCATCTTGCGACGGTACAATATGTTCCAGATTGACGTTTTCGTCTTTTTGTTGTGGCGATATGCAGGTATATTGATGAATATACATGTACTGTTTACAATTTTGAAAATATCAAGGATGTACAATTGCCGCCAAATCCAAAAGAATTAGACATTACGTGCCGCAAGGGTTGCTTTTGATATTCTCTGTTAGGAACCAATCGGGTAGTAGGTATAGGCTCTTCAAAATTTAAGGAAGGATATACTTCTTGATGATATAGGCTCAACACACTATACACTGCTTCCACAGCTCCGGCCGCTCCGAGGGTATGTCCAGTGAAAGACTTAGTGCTAGCAAATGCAGGAGGCTTTTCGAAAAGCCTTATCATTGCCACACTTTCCGTTTCGTCGTTGTTTTCTGTAGCCGTTCCGTGGGCATTGATAAAGTCAATATCAGCAGGTTTAAGTCCTGCAGTAATTAGCGCTCTCTGCATGCTAAGATAGGGGCCGTCTCCTGTATCGGATGTAGAGGAGGGGTGAAAAGCATCATTACTGTTGCCGTAGCCTTTTATTTCGGCATAAGCCTTTTTATGCTTTGCGGCTTCTTCTTTTTCTAAAACAAGAAAAGCAGCAGCTTCTCCTAGGTTTAAACCCTTTCGATGCGCATCGAAGGGGCGGCAGGGAGCATCCGATAATATCATTAAAGCATTAAATCCGTTGATAGTGAATTTAGATAAGCTGTCTACACCTCCTACAATGGCCCTTTCGGCAAAACCATGCTGAATCAAGCGGGCTCCGTACATAATAGCATTGGCCGAAGAGGAGCAGGCTGTATTAAACGTATTGATGACCCCGCCAATAGCATAGTATTGTTGTAATAGCGTGGTGTTAGCGCTGTTAGAGTAGGCGTGTATATATGCCGAACCTTTACCATCTTTCCGATTGGCATCTTCGTACATAATATCCGTTAGACACATACCGCCCACCGTACAGGCATTTACAAGTGCCGTACTTTTTTCTTGCAGTAAGTCTTCGGAGAGGGCGGCATCGGCAATGGCTTGTTGTAAGGCATATAAGGCCAGTAAATCGGTTCTCGTAATACCCGGCTGAGAAATATTCAGTTGAGCAGCAAGCTCCTCTGTAGCATGCTTTACTTCTGCCAATGGTAAAATATCCACAAATCGGGACTGCACATAGGTAGCTTTCCCAATACCACTTTGCTTATTGATAAGGGCATGGCGGTTGGCCGCTGCCGAATCGCCGACAGCTGTGATAAGTCCCATTCCTGTAACAACAACCCTGCTCAATGGAAAATTATTTTGTGCGATGCTGCTCAATATAATCGACCATTGTGTTTACGCTGGTAAGAACTTTACGGCCTTCCTTGGGGTCCTGAATATTGATGCCGTATTCTCTTGATAGCATAACAATCAGTTCTATCGAATCGATAGAGTCGAGCCCGAGGCCTTCTCCAAACAAAGGTTCGTCATCTTTAATATCAGCAGGATTTACGGTATTCAGATTTAAAAACTTGACAATCTGTTCCTTGACCTGCTGTTTCAGCGCTTCTCTTTCCATATTATTTTTTTATAATGTCAATCCTCAAAAATAACAACTTCACTACAAATCCTTTCAATTATTGATCTAGTAATTTCAATATATATGCCGATTTTCCAAAAAGTTAAAAAGAATGGCTACTTGACAACTATGTGGTAACTTTGCAGCATAATTAAAAGCAATCGAAGTGCGTAAGAAACTTATTTATTATCTGGTATTTTTTTCGGGTCTAACCGTTATTTTTTATGCTATAGTGTCCTGGCTTATACCGGGTTATAACGACAGAAAACTGGAACCCATAAGCATTGTACAACCTTTTAGCTTTACCAATCAGGATGGAAAACCGTTTACCAATAAAGAGGTAGATGGGAAAGTGTACGTGGCTGAGTTTTTCTTTACTACTTGCCCGGGTATATGCCCAATGATGAACGATAATATGAAAAAAGTGTATGCCGAGCTGAAAAACGAACCCGATTTTTTAATTCTTTCCTATACATGTGATCCGGATACCGATACCCCCGAAAGGCTAAAAGTGTACTCTGATTCGCTGAATGTGGATACCCAAAAATGGGTTTTTCTTACAGGCAGGAAAGACAGCTTATACAACATGGCTCGCTTTAGTTATTCAATAGATGATGTAAATAATAATCTGGTAAGCATAGAGGACGACTTCATACATAGTCAGTTTTGGGCCTTGGTAAATCGCAAAGGCGAAGTGATTGCTATTTATGATGGCCTAAAACAAAAAGAAGTGAATGCGCTGATAAAAGATGTTCGCAAAGAGCTTACACGAAAGTTATAGCACTTATGAAGAATGATACTGCATCCATATTGAGAGCAAGTAACCTCAGCGTTACACCGGGAAGGCAGAAGATATTGCAGTTATTTCTCGATAGCGATGGGGCACTCGCTCATTCAGATATTGAAAAAGGTACAGGAGAACATTTCGATAGAGTTACCATTTACCGCACCCTACAGGCATTTGTGGAAAAAGGACTCATTCATGTTATTCCTTCTACAGATAATTCAGTGAAATATGCTTTGTGTAGAAACGAATGTACCGAGGGCCATCATCATGACCATCACATACATTTTGTATGCGAACGATGTAATACTACCTATTGTTTAGATAATGTGATAACGCCGCAAGTGCATTTGCCCGAAAGCTATATTCTATCACAAGTGGAAGTTGTTGCTAAAGGTATATGTAAAGATTGTGCTGCAATAAAAAAGCCCTGATGTAGAAACATCAAGACTTCTGATTAATGTTTTGACTGTTTGCAAGCTAGAATATTTTAGAATGACTGCCAAAAATTTTCAGCAGCCTTTTGTTAATTTTTAGAACCACCTCCCAAAAGCGAATATAAGATGGAGGAGCCTATCGATAGTAAAATACTGAATGCCAGTGCCCACCAAAATCCATCTACCTGAGCTCCATTAAAAAAACTTTCTGCTAGCATTACCATTAATGCATTAATTACTAGTAAAAATAACCCCAGCGTAATCATCGTCACCGGAATGGTTAAAATTACTAGAATGGGCTTTACAACAGCATTCAAGAGTGCCAAAACCAGCGCAAAAAGTGCTGCTGTTTTCATGTCTTTGAAATGCACGCCGCTCAAAATACCCTGCAGCAAATATGCTATAACCCCGGTAATCAGCACTTTTAAAATGAAGTTCATTTAACTTAGTTTTAGAGTATAAAGATAAATACTATCGCTGAATGATTTGATATTCATCTTTTCACATTAAAAGAACAAACGTGTGCCCACGTAAACGAGCTCCACATATATATCGAATATAAAATACATTTGCACCGTGCATCGTAAGATTATATATATCATCAATCCGATTTCGGGTACACGTTCAAAACAACGTGTTCAAAACATCATTGCGAAGGAAACGGCAAAGGCAGGCATCGATTTTCAATTTATGCCTTCGGTAGCCAGCGGGGATTATTCTTATATCGAGCAGATAATAATTGAAGAAGGTATTACCGATGTCGTCATTGTAGGAGGAGACGGAACTGTAAGTCAGGTGGTTGATAGTCTGATGCATTTGCCCATTCAGTTTGGTGTCATCCCATGCGGTTCGGGAAACGGATTGGCTTTTAGTGCCGGCATTCCTAAAACGCCACACAAAGCACTGGATGTGATTTTTAATAATCAGGCCCATCGTGTGGATGGCTTCCGGGTGAACAAGCATTTTGCTTGCATGTTATGCGGCATTGGCTTCGATGCACAGGTAGCGCATGATTTTGCAAAAGCCAATCAGCGCGGACTTACAACGTACATAAAAAAAATATTTACCAATTTTTTTTCAGCTAAAGCCTATTCGTTTAAGATTAAGCTTAAGAATAAGAGTTTTTCTACCAGTGCCTATTTTATCAGTATCGCTAACAGTAATCAGTTTGGCAATAATTTTACCATTGCTCCTAAAGCATCGCTCAGCGATGGCTTGCTGGACGTCGTTATCGTTACTGACCAGCCTAAGTTTACGCTGTTGTACAATACGATTAAACAGGTTGGTGGGCTAAATTCTTTACAGGCGAAAGAAAGTATCGATGCCAACAAAGGCGTGATTTATTTTCAGACGGATGAATTAACGATAGAGAATATCGATAATGCGCCGGTGCATATTGATGGTGATCCTGCGGAAACGCAATACAAATTGCATGTGGTTATACAGCCCGATTGTTTTAAATTGCTCGTAGGAAAAAAATCTATATGAAAAAGAATGCAGGTGTAACATTGCCCAACCGTTATCAACAAGGAGTACTCGACGCCGGATGTGATGAGGCGGGTAGGGGCTGCTACGCCGGACCTGTATTTGCAGCTGCAGTTATTTTACCCGAAGATTTTTATCATCCATTGCTAAACGATAGCAAACAAGTATCAGCGAAGGTGCGAGAAACGCTGAAAACTTATATAGAAGAACATGCGCTGTCCTACAGTGTGGCCATGGTAGATGTAGATGAAATTGATAGTATTAATATCCTTAAAGCATCTCAAAAAGCCATGCATCTGGCATTAGACGGACTACATATACGCCCTGAATTTATTTCGGTGGATGGTAATTATTTTATCTCCTATCAAAACATTCCACATCAGTGTATTGTGAAAGGCGATGGCCGCTATGCGCATATAGCAGCAGCCAGTATTTTAGCTAAAACCTATAGAGATGCATATATGTGCCAACTGCACGAGCAATTTCCGCAGTACAACTGGTACGCCAATAAAGGATACGGTACTGCCGAGCACCGAAAAGCCATAGAAGACAACGGGCTCTCCATTCATCATCGCAAAAGTTTTCGTATTACACCATCTCAATTAAGTTTTTTCGAGTAAAATTTCGGACAGCTTTAGGTTTTAGGGTATTTAGGCAAAATATTTGAAGTGGAAAAGATTGTCGTATTTAGTTACCTATTAAAAACACTGTAAGATGAAAGCATTTTTAATGATTGCCTTCTTAGGTTTTGCTACGAGTACGGTGTGGGCTCAGTCTGCAGAGAAATCTTCCTCCGAAGAAACAAAAGCTGAACCTGCTAAAAAGTCGGAAGATCCAGAAAGTCGGCATGAGAAGAAAAAATCGGCCATGCGACGTTTCGGTGAAGCGCAGCGTGATTTTTGGAAGACGGAGCATGAAAAACGTGTAGCCGAAAAAGAAGCAAAAGAAAAAGGTGAGACTGTAAAAAAGAGCGGTCCTCCTAAGCCTCCTAGTCCTTTTAAGAAAAAGAAAAAAGAAAAAGAAGCTGATGAAGAAGACGAATAATTCTTTGAGTATCAGCTAATGCCCGTCCAACGCAGATGGGGAGGCATATACAATGCAACCATACAGATAATTATACCTGTCTATAAGTAGGAAGGATAAAACATTTATTAGTTGATTGGTAAAATTTATCGGTATGAAAAAACTTATAGTAATCGCATCGGTTGTATTGTTTACGCTGATTTATAGTGATGCATTTTCGCAAGTAAGACCTCCCTTGCCGCCTCATCCTCCACATCCGCACAAGGTGATTCACAAACATCATAAAAAGATAGCGAAGGCGCATAAGCATCATATAAAAAGAAAAGTGCATCCTCCACATCCGCACTATTATTCCAACAAGTATTATCGCACCCATCCCCAAAGGGTAGTAGTTATTAATCTACCTCCCATAGTGCTGTAAAAAACTGATGCTGGACAAATTAGGGATAAGGGTTTCTTCTATCAAGTCCCCAGATGAGCTTGGTTTGAATGGTATGCAAGAAATTGTTCTCACTTAAGCGAATCAGATTTACGGAGAACTTTTCTTTTCGTACGGCTAGAGAAACGTTTTTGGAAATAATTTCTTTACGAGAATCCAGCGCACAGATAATTTCGTCCCATCGGCTCTCGATTTCAAAAGAAATAATACTGTTATCGTTCACTACCAGCGAGCGCACATTGAGGTGGTGTGGGGCTACAGGTGTGATGACAAAGTTTTCAGAGTCTGGAAACACAATAGGTCCACCACAACTTAATGAGTAACCTGTAGAGCCCGTAGGCGTAGATACAATGATGCCGTCGGCCCAATATGTATTGAGCAGCTCACCATTGATGTAAGTGTGAATTTTCAGCATTGATGCAGTATCGCGTTTGTGAATGGCAAATTCGTTGAGACCAAAGGGGATATCGCCAAAAATGGGGACATCTGCATCTACATGTATGAGTGTTCTTTTTTCACTGATATAAGTGCGAAGCGCCAGCGCTTTTATAGCAAGGGCCAGATTATCGCGTCCTATGCTAGAGAGGAAGCCCAATCTGCCAAAGTTAATTCCCATTATCGAAATGGGTTTATCCTTAATCAGCGTGATGGTATCTAGTAAAGTACCGTCTCCTCCCAGTCCTATAATAAACTCCACATCACTGTCAAGGTCTTCCGATACGGTAAAAGTAGGTGTGCGGTCGCTCAGGTTCAAAGGCTCTTTTAGTTCTTCATACAGGGGTTTATAAAGCACATACTTGAGTTTGTAATGCCTCAGTTCTTCGAAGAATGTTTTAACATCCTCGTATGTAGAGGGGGCGATGCCTCTGCTGTATACCGCTACTTTCATTCCTTGATTAAAATAATGTCTTCTTATGTAAAAATAACCCGTTTTGTCCTAATTGGTTAAACGAAAACTCAAACTTAAAAGTAAAGTCGTTTACGGTCCATAGATCAAAGCCTACACCTCCACCCAGCAACAATCGATTGGGCAGTCTGTTATCACCCGGTTCGGGATGATACACATAACCGGCATTGCCGTAAACTTTTCCATATATCTTTAATGGGATCAAACGGTCGGTAAGCCATCTGAGGGCTGGAATACTAAAACTGAAATTAGTAAGCTGTTTGAAAAGCGTCACATTTACGAGTCCTCCGGCTACACCGTCCACCACATAAGGTTCATAGCCGCGCAGGTTCATATCGTTATAGCCCAGAATTGGTAAATTATAATAAGGTTGTTTGAAGGGAAACTTTACTGTACCTAATGCTGAAATATTGTAAAAGGTTCGATATCCCAGATGCCAGTAGCCTTGCGCCTTAGCCGTAATTTGCCAGAGGTTGTGTTTGGAATTTACTCCTTGCTTTGTAACAAATAACTCGCCTGCATGACCGCTGGTGGGGTAGGGTATATAATCCAAGTTTTGGTAGAGAAGCCGGTAGTAAAACTCCGGATACCAAACTTTCTTTGCTCCGTTTTTAAAATAATTGGGATTGGTGATAAGAACGGAATCTCCCACTCGCACCACATTGTAACCAAAGCCAAAAAAGTGTTTAGTGAAAAAAGCAGGACGATAGGTTGCCTCAACGGTACCTTTGAAAAAGTTGCGGATATAATCGGCGGTATCTTTTATAAATAGCTGTTTATCGTTAAGAGTAGTGGCATTGATTTCATGCGTTTTCCCAAGCGATAGATTAATGCTGGCACCCCATTTCATGTCTTTATCTACATAGGGTGTAGTATAGCTCAGTAATAGTTGTCGTGTATAACCGGTAATCAGAAAAAAGCGCAGTTTGTCGTTGTTTCCGGTAAGGTTATCATAGTTCAGTTTAATACCATAATCAAGTCTTTGAATACTGGCTGAGTTTTCAAAAAGCCATTCGTTCAAGTTGCGGTCGATAGGTTTTACATAAGGAATTGGATAGATATACCATTTTTCCTTTACAAAAATGCCTACATCGATATTGGCATCCTCAACATTTTTTATGAATACTTCCGCACGGTGGAAAAGCGTGGTATTCATGATTTGTATTTTGGACTGCGCAAAGATTTCGGGCAAGTGGTATAAGCGCACACTATCGCCTTCCTTAAAAGGTAGCTCGCGAAGTAATATGGCCGGACGTGTGCGTTTATTGCCCTCGATGATGATACTACGAACGTAAAGTTGCTTATCGCCAATGATATCTTTTAGACTGTCGAGACTAAAGCTGTTAGGTGCAATGGGAGAAGGATTGCTTTCAATATCTTCCTGGTGTTCAATGCGTGTAGTATCCTCCTGAGCAACAACTGTTGTACAGGTGCCGAAAATTATTAAGAGCCACAACAAATATTTTTTAATGTTAATAAAATGCATGCTACCTCACAGATCTTCAGTGATACTTACTGGTGGTGCATTAAACGTTGAGATAACTCATCAAGTTCTCATAGTTGCTCTTCAGCTCATTGGCATACAGCTCTTCACCAAAATAGTATTTTACTTGATAATCGTATCGCTGAAAGGTAGCGACAATATCCGATACTTCAAGCTTATTTACCTTAAGCGTAATGAACATTTTTCCTGTTTCCTTATCTCGGGTAGTGTTGAGTTGCGTAATCTGGGCATCGTTAGACTCTACAAGCCGTGTAATTTCTGAGAAGGAGTATTGTATGGAGTCAATTTCCAGAACAATAAGTGCGCCGGGCTCTTCCAGTTCCATAAATCCGGCAACTTCTGCTAGTAGTTTGGAAGATTCTACAACCCCTTTAAAATGATGGTCTACATCAGTAACCGGCAGGATGCTCAGGTGTGACGTTACTGCCAATGACACGGCTTTTAACAGATGGTCATTGACATTAATGGATATTTGGATGAGTTTGTGTGCGATATCCTTAATGATCTGGGTTTCATCGGCGTTCAGTAGGGTTTCCTCGCGTATCAATCCTACGAACTCCTCATTTTCCACCACCGGAAGTTCCTGTACATGGCATTGGTACATTTGTTCCAGAACATAATCTACCCTGTCAGACAACCGGATCTGAGGTAGTTGTTCGTAGGATAAATTATTTACTAACATAGTGCCTTTTTTATTATAAGACTAAAATCTTCAGGCTTCTGTTGCAATCGCGGAGTGTTTTTTTAGGAAATTAAATAATATCCGGTTGAATTCGTCGGGAACTTCCATCATGGGGGCGTGGCCACATTTGTCTATAAAATGCAGTTCGCTATTGGGCAACAACTTATGAAACTCCTCGGCTACAAAGGGAGGCGTTACATTGTCGTTTTTTCCCCATATCAATAGGGCCGGAATTTGAATATTTTGTAATTCCTTTTCAAGATTGTTGCGGATAGCACTTTTGGCTAGTGCAATAATCTTGATAACCTTGAGGCGATTGTTGGTGATGGAAAAAACCTCGTCTACCAACTCTTCGGTAGCCATAGCCGGGTCATAGAAAGTATACTCTGTTTTTTTGCGAATATATTCCCTATCGCCTCTTTTGGGGTAGCTATCCCCCATGGCACTTTCAAAGAGTCCTGAGCTACCTGTAAGGGTTACCGTTTTCACACGATTTTTGTTTTCGTATTTCAACAGGTATACTAGCCCTACGTGGCCGCCCAATGAGTTACCTAGTAGATGAATATTTTTATAGTCCCTCAGTTCGATAAACTTGTGCAGATACTTGGCTAATCCGCTTACGCTGGTATGCAAAATATCCATATCCAACAGCGGAAGCATTGGAACAACTACCTTATTATAACGCTTAAAGAAATGAATAAGCTCGGTAAAGTTGCTCAATGCACCAAAAAGACCATGCAACAACACGAGGGGTTGTCCTTCTCCTTCCTCAATAAAACTGAATTTGTCGTGTTGTTTTATTTCGTATTGCATCTATAGTATCATTATCGCTGCTAATATATTGATTTTAATAATTGCTACACCAATTACTAATTTTTTTGTCCGAAGCAGCTAAAATAGACATTAGCGCCCAAACATGCGTTCTATCTGTTCTTTTTTAAACTCCAGATAAATGGGATTGCCATTAGGAGCAATATTGTATACAGAGCAGGCAAAAAGATTTTTTAGTAATTGTCTCATTTCCTGTTCGGTAAGTCGGGTACCGGTTTTTACAGCACGTTGTCGGGCCAGCGAGCGAATCAGTTTTTCTCTTTGGCTGAGTTTAAGCTCACTGTTGAAATGTTTGTATTGCTCGATGGTAAAATCGATAATCTGTTTTTCTTGGCCCGGCTCCAAGTCGGCAGGGGTACCTTGGATTACAAAACTATTTTTCCCAAACGGCTCTATAAGATAACCCAAAATTTTGAAATGTGGCAGCAATTCGTTGAGAATGACGGCATCGCTGGGCGTAATATCCAATGTGATAGGAAACATACTCCTTTGTACCGTAATGGGTTGCTGCTCCGAGGCTAGACTCATCTGTTCGTACAATACTCTTTCATGTGCTGCTTGCTGATTTACCAGCAAAAAGCTTTCCGTGGTGGGAAAAAGGATATACGACTGTAGTACTTGTGCCAATTCCGTATTTTCATCCACAGTAAAACCCGAACTAATTGGGGGGCTGATGAATGTGGGTGCGGAGTTTTCTTCTTGATGGTCGAAAAAAACAGGCTTTTTTTGAATAGGCTCGTAAAAATCTTTCCAGTGCTTTAGCTCCGAGGCGGAAGGTCTGTCGATAAAATGAGCCTGATTTTTTTGCGTAAACCCTTTATAAAGCGGCGAAGTTGTGACGATTTCTTTTTTGTCCTGTGTAAAAGGTTGTGATACCGAAGGTAGTTGCTGAATAGAGGCGTCTAGATCAAAATCAAGCGTAGGCGTGATACTGAACTGTGCTAGCGCATGTTTTACGGCTGCTTGCACAAAGGCGTATACAATTTTTTCGTCCTCAAATTTTATTTCCTGTTTGGTCGGATGCACGTTTACATCTACCTGACTAGGATCAATATCGATAAACAGCACATACATGGGAAAACTGTCTGCCGGAATCATTTCCTGATAGGCCGACATCACCGCATGATTCAAATAAGCACTTTTGATGAAGCGGTTGTTGACGAAGAAATATTGATCGCCCCGTGTCTTTTTAGCGGTTTCGGGTTTGCCCACAAAACCGTGAATATTCATATAGTCTGTTTCTTCGTTTACAGCCACCAGTTTGGCATTGTAGCTATTACCTAGCAGTTGTACGATACGCTGCTTCAGGCTGCCTTTTTCCAGATAAAACAGTTCTTGTCCGTTAGAAGTAAGTGTAAACCGAATTTCAGGAAAGGCCATGGCTACCCTTGTAAACTCCTCTACAATGTGCCGCATTTCGGCCGCATTGCTTTTTAGAAAGTTGCGTCGAGCCGGAATATTGAAGAACAGGTTTTTCATGGCAATATTGGTGCCTTTGGGTGTGGCTACCGGTTCCTGTCTTTGTACCACGCTGTTTTCAACTTCTAGTAAAGTACCGGCCTCGTCTTCTTCGCGACGCGTTTTAAGGGTAACTTGAGCTACGGCTGCAATAGAAGCCAATGCCTCGCCCCGAAATCCCATTGTTTTGATATGAAACAGATCGTCGATGTTCTTAATCTTGGAGGTAGCATGCCGTTCAAAACACATACGAGCATCGGTTTCGCTCATGCCGCAACCATTGTCAATAACCTGCAATAAGGTTTTGCCGGCTTCGGATACAATCAGCTTTATTTCCGTAGCGCCTGCATCTACAGCATTCTCCAATAGCTCTTTTACTGCACTGGCAGGGCGTTGAATCACCTCGCCGGCAGCGATTTGATTGGCAATATTATCGGGTAATAAAACGATTTTGTCAGACAATGTCTTTACAATTTTGAACAGACGAAGGTACGAGGAAAATACAAAAGCGAAAACCTTCTGCAGCAAGTTTTAAATGAATTGTAAGAAAAAGTACAGAGAATACATTTAGCGATAAAAATATTACTCTATACAGAAAAGAAATCTAAAAAAATTTTCTTGCCTAACGATCCTTATAATTTTTTGACACATGTCGCTAGACGTGTTGAAATAGTAGAATGTACTCTGCATTTCCTCTCATTTTATAAATATTAGGCGTTACATTTGTAATGCACCTATAAAATAGTAATGATGAAAAAGTTTGGTTTGTTTTTGCTGGCTACAGCCTGTTCTTTTTTTTCCTATGCACAAAATGATGCCGCAGCTCATAAGTGGGTGGAAGAAACCTATAAGAAATTGACCAATGAAGAACGCATCGCCCAACTGATTATTATTAGGGCTTATTCCAATAAAGGGGTAGAGCCTAATGTAGTTAACAGTATTAAGAAATATAACGTAGGTTCAATTTGCTTTTTTCAGGGAGGTCCGGTAAGACAGGCAAAACTGACCAATTATTATCAGAGCATTGCCAAAACTCCTATTCTTATTACTATCGATGGTGAGTACGGTTTAGGTATGCGTCTAGACAGTGTTACACAATATCCTTATGCTATGACGCTAGGTGCCGTCGCTGATCCTTCGCTGGTATATCGTACAGGTAAAGCCATCGGTGCGCAGCACAAACGTCTAGGAGTGCATGTAGACTATGCTCCAGTAGTAGATATTAATAATAATCCCAATAATCCTGTTATCGGCTTTCGCTCATTTGGAGAAGATAAATATCGTGTTGCCAAAATGGGTGTGGCTTATATGAAGGGAATGCAGGATGCCGGCATTATGGCTTGTGCCAAGCATTTTCCCGGACATGGTGATGTAGATGTAGACTCACACTTGGATTTACCAGTGATTAATAAATCGCGTGCCGAACTAGACGATATGGAGCTGTATCCTTTCCGTGAAATGATTAAGGCTGGCGTACAAAGTGTAATGGTAGGGCATCTTTCTGTACCTTCTATTGAAAAAGGAAAAAACCGTGCTACCTCTATTTCGGCTAATGCTGTAAACGGTATTCTCAGAAACGAATTAGGCTTTACCGGGCTTACTTTTACCGATGCCCTAGAGATGAAAGGTGTGGCAAAATTCTTTCCTGGTGGCACCATTGCCGTGGAGGCGCTGATTGCCGGTAATGATATGCTATGCCTGCCCGAAAGTGTAGAAGGAACGATTAATGCAGTGAAAGAAGCTATCAAGCAGAAACGCCTTTCTTGGAAAGATATTGAAGCTAAAGTAAAGAAAGTATTGAGGGCAAAATATAATTTAGGCTTGGCTCATCAGCAGCCCGTAGTGCTGGACAATTTGCTAGCAGACCTAAATGCAGAAACCAATGCTATCAGACAGGAAGTGGCCAAAAACGCTTTGACACTATTGAAACTTACCAATACTACTACCTTCAGAAATGAGTTTTTCTCTTGGCCTTTAAAGAAGGATCGTAAGATTGCTTATGTGGGATTCGGTACAAAGGAAAACAAAGCTCTGGGGGAGCGTTTGAAAAAAGATTTTAATGCTGATGTGTTTTATATCAAATACAACGAGCCTGCTAGTAAAGGAGGCATGGTGGTAAAAGCAATTGAGGAAGGGAAGTATGATGATGTGATCATCGGTTTTCATGATCTTACCTTGAGAAATACCAAGAACAACAATTATGGCATCACTCAGGAAGCACTGAAAAGCTGGTATGCATTGAATAAAACCAATGCTATTACTCTGGTGTTTGGTAACCCACTGGCCATAAATAGCCTCTGTGGAGCCCAATCTTTAGTAGTATGTTATGAAGATGATGATATCTTTCAAAATGTAGCGGCAGACTGGCTTCGCGGCGACTTTGTCGCTCAGGGGTCGTTGCCGATGAGTGTGTGTGCCTATAAAGCCGGCGATGGAAAAATTATTACAAATCCCGAAACGGCAATATTAGAGCCTATAGGCGACGAGCGTTTTGCTGAAGTTGATTCGCTGGCACAAGCTGGCATCAATAGAAGAGCTTTTCCCGGATGTGTAATACTTGCTGCCAAAGACGGCAAGATTGTTTATCACAAAGCTTTCGGAAACTATGAGTTCGAAAATGCTCCTGCTATGCAGCTCCACAGTATTTTTGATCTGGCTTCGGTTACTAAAATATCGGCAGTAACGGTATCCATCATGAAACTGGTGGAAGAGGGAAAGGTAGATTTAAAAAAAAAGCTGAAGGACTATTTACCGTTTACTCGAAAAACGAACAAAGCAGATCTGACTCTGGAAAACATATTGCTGCATCAGGCCGGTATGGTACCTTTCATTCCTTTTTATAAAGCCACCCTTGATGAGGATGGCAATCCTAGAACTGATCTTTATCGTTCTGCTCCGGAGCCCGGGTTTACCACACCTGTAGCTAGAAACCTTTACATACGCGACGACTGGAAGGATACCATCTGGGCGAGTATCTTGCAAAGTCCTGTTGTACCACAGGGTAGAAAGTACGAATATAGCGATAACGATTTTTGGTTTCTGGGAAAAATTGTGGAAACCGTATCCGGAAAGGCATTGGAAGAATACGTTCGGGATAATTTTTATATTCCGTTGCACATGACTACTACAGGGTATCGCCCTTTGGAACGTTTTCCTCTCGAACGAATTGTACCTACCGAAATAGAGTATGGTTTTCGCAATCAATTGATTCATGGCACAGTACATGATGAAGGCGCAGCTTTGGGAGGTGGTGTTGCTGGTCATGCAGGTTTGTTTTCCAGTGCATACGATCTTGGTAAACTGTATCAGATGTTATTGAACGGAGGAGAGCTGAACGGCCGTCGTTTTCTGAAATGGGAAACCATACAAAATTTTACGGCTTATCGTAGCAGCATCAGCCGCAGAGGCTATGGTTTTGACAAGCCCGAAAAAGATAATGACACTCGCCAACGTCCCTATCCAAGCCAGCTAGCCTCACCACAAACTTATGGACATACAGGGTTTACCGGCACTTGTGTATGGGTAGATCCTAAGTATAACATCCTTTATATTTTCCTTTCCAATAGAGTGTATCCTTCACGCAATAGCCAAGGCCTAGTTATCGATGGTAAAGATATTCGCGGCCAAATTCAGGATGCTATTTATCGGGCACTTGGTGTAACAGGAATATCCTAAGTTATTATAGGATGACAGATGAACAAGAGCCCTGCCATAAAGATACTTGCTGCTATTATTATTGTATGTATTATCGGCAGCTGTAGGCAGCATACTCGTCATGTGGAGCCTGCATTTTATTACTGGAAAAGCCAGTTTCAGCTATCTGGATTTGAAAGACTTCGTCTCGACAGCTTGCAGGTAAGTACACTTTACGTGAAGTTATTTGATGTGGTGTGGGATGAGCTTGCACAAAGGGCTTCGCCCGTTGCAAAGCTTGTAGTAAGGGATACCGGTTTTCTTAAAAATATCAATATTATTCCTACGGTATTTATCACCAATGAGGTTTTTTATAAGCTGGATAGTACTGCAATTCGAGTGCTGGCGCGTAATGTCACTTCGCTCATAAAAAAATATCAGCAACTGTACCGATTGACTACTTTTAAAGAAGTGCAAATGGACTGCGACTGGACTACTACCACTAGGCGCAAGTATTTTTATTTTTTAGAGGAAATAAAGCGGGAGTACTCAGAGCCGGAGCTATCTGCTACCATACGTCTACATCAGGTAAAATACACCGGCTCTGCGGGGATTCCTCCGGTACAGAAAGGTTTGTTGATGTGCTATAATATGGGTACACTACAGCAGAGCGATGCGGTGAATTCCATTATTAGTGTAAAGGAGTTTCAGCAATATGCAGGAGCTATAGATACATATCCTTTACCGTTAGATATTGGTCTTCCACTTTTCGATTGGTATGTGCTGTTTCGCGATAACAAATATGCCGGACTCTTTATGTCTATCAAACCTTCATTATTAAGCCGGTTTCGTCAAACAGATAAAAACCTTTTCGAAGTAATAGAAGATACGCTAGTGGATGGGCGACGATTGAAAGTCGGCGATAGGCTACGTTATGAAAACAGCAATATTGAAACCGTGCAGGCCGTTGCCTCCTTGCTAAATAAAAAATTGAAAGCTTCCCGATTACGTGTGGTACTGTATCATTGCGATTCAGTAACTTTAAGTAAATATCCATCGCATGAGCTGGAAAGTATTTACCGCAGTATGCAGCATTATTAGTGCTGCGTTGATATCTGTTCCTCAGAATATCATCGGATGCGGAGGCGGCATAGATCCCTATGATTATTATATCAGCTTTTTTAACCAATACGCTACATCACAAATTCGCTATAGACCTTTCTTTTATACGAATGAACTGTTTTTGTTCGATTATAACGAGCCGGTAAATACGCAAGAAACGCTGGTAAAGGAATGGGTATCATTTACGGGTAATACAGTGCCTGAGAAAGATGTGAGAGCTTTCATCATGAAATTTCCTGCAAAAGACATTCATACCCTGTATTATCATATTGAAAGAAAAACGCCCCCGACGCTTCCTGATTCAATTAGTCGCAATGGTATGTCGCAATTTTTCCTCAAGAAAAAAGACTTGGAAGCGCTCGGATATATTTTGTATGCGAAAAAAGTAGAGCCTCATGTATTGCCTACAGATGAGTGGGAACCGGTAACGCGCGATAGTATTACTATGGACAAGCTTATCAAAAACGGATTGCAACTATATAAAGTGGCAAAAACAGATTTGTTCAGGTTGAAATATGGTTATCAGATTGTCCGACTCGCGCATTACAATAATCATTATCAGGATGCCATTAGATACTATGATGAACTGGTGGCGGGCAATCCCGAGAAGAGCATCCTGCAGCCCATGAGCCTTGCTTTAAAGGCGGGAGCTTTGTTCCGATTGAAACAGCATAAAGAGTCGGCTTATCTCTTTTCCAAAGCCTTTCACATGAGCCCGGTGAAAATAGTTTCTAATTATTACGGTTTTAACTGGGCTGTGGTCAAGGAGGCGGACAGAGCATCATATCTATCATTGTGCGGCAACGATAGGGAAAAAGCAGAGATGCTTTCGTTGTTTGCGCTGCAGACACCTGAACCAGATTTGAATACACTGAAATCCATTTATCGTCTTTGGCCATCGGCTGATATATTTTCTACGCTTGTAGTAAGAGAAATCAACAAATATGAAGAAGATTACCTAACGCCGCGCATGAGCAAGGAATACGAGGATCAGTTAAACGGCATTTATTATTATTACTACTACTATTACACCCCAGCCGAGCGCGATAGTCTTTTACATATCAGACAAGAACCTTTAAGAGATTTTGTGAACTTTCTGCAGCACATTGCAACAGAGAAAAAGGTGAAGGACCCGGCGCTCATGTATCTGGCTGCCGCGCATGGAGCGTATATGCTGAAGGATTTTGCTACTGCTAGATCACTATTAACCAAAGCAGGACAAATGTCTTTGTCTCCTCGCTTGAAAGACCAATGGATGCTTACCAATCTGCTGGTAACTATTAGTCAGCAGGAAGTCATAGATGCGGCTTTTGAGGCCAATATACTGCCCTCAATAAAATGGTTGTATGAAAAAGCTTCAGAAGGAACGCGAAGAACTTCCGAGGGGGTGTTGTTGCATGAAAGCAACTCCGAACCCGCACAATGGTATCGCTTTTACAGAAACTTGATGATGGATGTGCTGGCTAAAAGATATGAAGCACAGGGCGATCGTGTAAAAACTTTGTTGGCCATGGGCTCCTCTGAAAGTCTGGGTATTGCAGGGTATAAGAGTGCCATCAGCTATTTGCGTAATTCTTTTGATAGCCCGCAAGCTGAAAAGCTTTATGATTTTTTGAGCGGTAAACAGTTTACGCCATATGAAGCATTTCTGGTAGCTAACAATACTATAAAGCTTGCCGATGTTCAGGAGTTTGTAGGTACGGCTTATTTGCGCGAATATCATTACGATAAAGCCGTGAGCTGGCTGCAGCAGCTGCCTCAGCAAAGAATTATTGAGAAAAATCCGTTTATCGATTTATGGTTTGACAGGGAAGAGCGTCTGCCCGGAGATACGGTAACCACTACTCAACTCGCTTACGCCCTTGAAATGAAAAAGCTACATGAGCTTGCTAAAACTGATAAAGCCAATGCAGCACAACATCTGTACAAAATTGCATTAGGACTTTACAATGTAACTTACTACGGCTATGCCTGGAATCTGGTGGAATATTTTCGCAGTGGTTCAGATGGCTATTTCGTTCCCCCAAATGCTACTCCTTTTCAGCGGGAGTACTACACGGCTGCTACGGCCGAATCTTATTTTAAAAAAGCACTGGAGGCCAGTGCAGATCCCGAGTTTAAAGCCAAATGCTTGTTTATGATGGCGCGCTGCAGTCAGAAACAGGTGGCAAAACCGCGTTATGGAGATTACGCGGATTACGATACATATGAAAAGCTAACTGATCGATATTATTTTGATTTCATGAATAATAAATATTACAGCTTATTGAAATCCCAATACGGGCAAACCGCATTTTATAAGGAGGCGTTGACGCGCTGTTCCTATCTTAGAGATTTTGTGGGGAAATAAAAATTTTTCTATACTTTTGCCCTCCTCTTAAGCAAAAGTTCTTTTTTAGAATTTGCCGTTTTTCGGCATCGGTCCTATAGCTCAGCCGGTTAGAGCACCTGACTCATAATCAGGGGGTCCCTGGTTCGAGCCCAGGTGGGACCACGATGGAAAGCCCCAGCGTTTGTTGGGGCTTTTTTTATGGATGTAGGCTATTATGACTTATGATATTCTCTAAATCAGCAGTGAGGGTACATCGGTTTTACTCAGACGCCATGAGAGGCAAGACTTCAGCATCATAATAATACCTTTTATGCCCAATCATTTACGGCCAACATACAAGAAGGGAAGCTTTTCTTTTTCAATCGTATGAGATATCTTCAGTCAAATCTTAAAGATAGAGGAGCATATTAAGCGCATTAAACGCAGAAAGTATATTCCGAGTTTGCAGCGATAATTATAATAACCATTCTAGGCAACTTAAAACGATGGGATAACTTTATCCTTGGCCTCACAAGCCAAACTTTCCTGTATAATTCACGCAGGAAAATTAAAAGGTTTATTATTAAGATAATCGCTCGCTAACGAAGTCTTTTTTCACACGTACATTTCTTTACATCGAGATGATGAAAATAGGAGAGGCTATATTCTTCAAGGGCTAATAATAATTTATTGAAAGCCTTGAGAAGGGCTGTATTATATTTGCTGCCAAAATATCCATTATGTATACGATTACAGATTATTCTATATATACAGCCAAGGCAGAGCTTCCTTATAATATAGCCGATGCTACGCATACGCTTACCGAACTTTCCTTTATCGTATTGCGCATACAGGTATCGAATGGAGTTATTGGTGAGTCGTATTTGCTGAGCTTTCAATACAGTCCGGAGGCCATTGTTGGGGCATTAAAAGATATTGGAAGTCTCGTTGTAGGTGAGCAAGTTCATGATACCATTAAAGTTTTGAAAAAAGCAGATGAGGCGAGTGAATACTTTGGCAAAGAAGGTATAAATCGCTGGGCACAAGGAGCATTTAATATTGCAATGTGGGATGCTTGGGGTAAAATACTGGGTCAGCCGATATGGAAATTGTGGGGTGTATCGGTAAATAAAGTGCCTGTATACGGAAGTGGAGGTTGGTTGTCTTATTCGATTGAGGAGCTGATAGCAGAGGTGAAGGCTTATAAAGATAGAGGTTTTAAAGCTGTAAAAATAAAAGTTGGTAAGCCAGACTGGAGAGAAGACCTAGAAAGGTTGCGACTGGTGAGGGAGGCTGTCGGAAATAATGTAGATATTATGATGGATGCCAATCAGGGTATGACAGTGTCCAATGCTTTATTGCTGGCAAGAGCTGCCCGCGATCTAAATATTCAGTGGTTTGAAGAACCCATAG
Source organism: Chitinophagaceae bacterium C216 (assembly GCA_028485475.2). Classification (GTDB taxonomy): domain Bacteria; phylum Bacteroidota; class Bacteroidia; order Chitinophagales; family Chitinophagaceae; genus Niabella; species Niabella composti. Next base: position 514,280 of record CP144143.1, on the reverse strand, counting down.
ACCATACAGACTTTCAGGGATATCAGTTTTTGCGAAACCAAGCAGGAATTTCTTTAGCTATGGGTGAGCGGGAATACTCGATGGTTCCGCTACGTGAGCTATTAATAAGAAATGCCATTGATATATGGCAACCCGACATCCTTCGTTTGGGAGGGGTAGAAGGTTGGAAAGCAAGTGCTGCACTGGCACAGAGTTACGGCATCCTTGTTTTGCCACATTATTATAAAGACTATGATGTTCCTCTTTTGTGTACTATACCTAATGGGGCAGGAGCCGAATCGTTTGATTGGATAGATCCGCTTATTGATCACCCTCTGGAAATTAGCAATGGTATGGCAAAGCCTCGTACAGAACCGGGATGGGGTTTTCAATTTAAAGATCAATTCTTGACCCAAATATTTAAGTATCGTGAATAAGCTTGAGCTACTTTTCTCATTAAAAGGAATTACCATTATTGTAACCGGTGCATCAAGTGGGCTGGGACTAGATCAGGCTATTACACTGGCCGAATGTGGTGCGAGGGTATATGCCCTTAATCGTACTGGGAACATCAAAACAAGGCAGGAAAGAGAAATACCGGATAATCTGATATTTAAGAAACTCGATGTAACGGATAGAAGTGAAGTAAGCGCTGTTTTCAAAGAAATAGGCGACCAGCATGGTATTGATGTGCTGGTTAATAATGCAGGTATTACCAAAAGGACGAGAGCAGAACACGTCACTGCAGAAGATTGGGAAGCCATTCATCGGGTAAATACCGATGCTGTATTTTATTGTTGTCAGGCAGCTTATCCCTATTTGAAGAAATCCAAACATGTGGGGCGCATCATTAATATCTCCTCCATGGCTTCTTATCTGGGCTTTTCAGAAGTAGTTCCTTATAATTCAAGTAAATCGGCCGTATTAGGTATTACGCGTGGCCTAGCCGTTGAATGGAATGCAGACAATATCTTGGTAAATTCTGTGTCGCCTGGCTGGTTTCCTTCTGAAATGAACCTGCAGGTAATGGATGCGGACAGAAAAGAAAAAATTTTATCACGGATGCCTTTGCATCGTTTTGGCAAGCCTATCGAATTGTCTGCAATGATTTGTTTTCTAGCTTCTCCATCCGCTACTTATATTACCGGTCAAGATTTCAGTGTAGATGGTGGGGCACTTGCTTTTGGATACTAAAGTAAATCATTATTAAGCAGCAATAGTATAGACTCTTTTATTAGCATTTCTACATCTTTTCTGTATAGTATCCCCCAATCTTCTCGAATGTTACTGGCTGCTCCGCAAATAACCCCATTATGCCGAAGTTTCTGTAGAATAATTCTTGATGAATGTGGGCTTGAGAACGACTTACAGACGTTTCTACTATCTGCCGTGACCACGGTATGGATGAGAGTAATATCTTTTATAATAGTCTATGTGTTTTTATTTATAATGTTGTAATAGCGCCGTCTTTTCACGCCTTCTTGGAGAACCATAGGAGAGTTGGAGTATGCCCCTTTGCTTTTTTAATTTATAGCTGAAAAATCTTTATGAATTTTTGATAGGAAAATGGAAGCTCGACTATCAATCAGAACAAGAGCCGGGTGATGCTGTGTAGTAATCAATCGAATAATAAAATGGATGCTTTACTGAATTAATTATGAGCAATTGTATTAAACATTCGAGACATCTTTTTTAATTCAGAAAAAGAAGAAAGATTTTAATAGTCAGCTCTCTGGCGTTCGTTTTGCTTATGAACTTCTATTTTTACTACAAATCTGAGTTGCATTTTAAGTTCTTTTTTGCGAGTATATAAAAAAGAAGATAAGGGAGGCTTTCATAAGATTAACGGGGTGCTTTTATGTAAATAAAAAATGCGTAGAAAAGTTCATCCATGAAAGTGAAGGAATATAAAATATTTACATGCAGCCCCCACTGTGCAAACGTTAGCACAGTAATTTGTCTTGTAAAAGTTTTTTTGCCCCTACGATTTCTGCTATCTTTCAATTTGATCTGGATTGCCTGAAGAATAGCCATCCAACCTCTGTATTGCTTTGTTAAATCGATAATTTTTGAGTCATGAAAATTCTGAAAATCGGGATACTGACGATTTTTTTAAATCTTTTCGTTGGCGCCCTCGCGCAGGATGTGAGTCTAAAACTGCAAAAATCTATAAAACTTACGGAAGCAGCTCGTTTACAACGGTGGCAGCAACTGAAACAACCCGTGTGGGTTGGTTTTGGTACTACGGCTATTCGTTATCAACAAGACATTCCTCCGCTGGAAACGCTTCAAAACAGCTGGAGCGCAACGGCATGGAAGAATGAAAAAGTTCACACACAAATTGTAGTGGCTTCAAAAAAGAAACTGGAGCGCATGAGCATATCCACAGAAGATTTAGTGCATACTACCGGACATCGTATTCAAAGTGAAAATATCACAGTGGGATTTGTGCAATACGTGCTGACTGATGAATTCGGCAATGGATGCGGACGCCGTAAGTCAATGGATTTTGATTCTTCGTGGGTGGCAGATATTATCAATACCGAGCTTACACAGATTGCGGTAGCAAGTTATAATACACAACCTATATGGATATCGATAAAAATTCCGCACAATGCACGGAACGGGAAGTACAGCGGTTTCATTACCGTAAAAGCCGATAAAGATTATCGCTTACCGATTACTATAAACGTTATCAATCGAACATTGCCTTCGCCACAGGACTGGTCGTTCAGATTGGATTATTGGCAACATCCGGCAGCCATTGCGCGCGTGCATCAGGTGTCGCTTTGGAGTGATAAGCATTTTGAGTTGATGCGTAAATATTATACCATGCTCGCAGAGGCCGGCCAAAAGATTATTACGGCAAGCATTGTAGAGGAACCCTGGAATCATCAAACCTATGATGATTTTCCGAGTTTGATTCAATGGACTAAAAAAGCTGATGGTACGTGGAAGTACGATTACTCTCTGTTTGATAAATATGTTGCTTTTGTGATGAGCTGCGGTATCAACAAGCAGATTAATTGTTATAGCATGGTTCCATGGAAAATAGCTTTTAAGTATTATGACGAAGCTTTACAAAAAGATACTGTCTTCACTGGTAAAATCGGCACTCCCGAATACAACGAGTTCTGGCGCAACATGCTTACCGATTTTACTGCTCATTTAAAAGCAAAGGGATGGTTTAACATTACTACCATTGCCATGGATGAACGTCCGATGGAGTCCATGCAAGCAGTGATTAGATTATTAAAGTCCATCGACCCCGAATGGAAGGTTTCACTGGCCGGAGATTATCATGCCGAAATTGAAAAAGACATTTTCGATTACTGCATTGCTTCTAAATGGCAATATCCGGAGGAAATACTGAGAAGCCGTAAACAACAAGGTAAAGCGAGTACTTGGTATGTATGTTGTACTGAAAAGTACCCCAACATGTTTACTTTTTCACCGCCTGATGAAGCGGTATGGGCAGGTTGGTACACGGCGGCTACTCGTATGGATGGATTTCTGAGATGGGCTTTTAATAGCTGGACCAGAAGTCCACTTACCGATAGTCGGTTCATCACCTGGCCGGCGGGCGATACTTATCAGGTTTATCCCGGTCCACTTACTTCTATTCGTTTTGAAAAATTGATAGAAGGTATACAGGATTTTGAAAAAATCAATCAACTTCGAAAAATGTATCAGCAGCACGGCGAAACAACGAAATTAAACCAACTGGAAGCTGCTTTGCAAACTTTCAAAATAGAACGATTATCAAAAGAATCGTCCCGACAGATGATAGAGCATTACAAGCATTTGTTAAATGAATAAATTAATATCTGACAGATCCTATACCCTGAAAAATTAGAATGGCAAAAATATTTCGTTAGAGGATAGTATTATTTAAAGTTAAAGGAATTAATAATTCCTTAATATTGGTTGGGGGTAAAAAAGGCTGATAGGTTAATAAATTAACGTGTGGTAAAGCGCAGAACCTCCTTCATCTATATTCATTTATTCACTTCTTTTAACTCGTTAATCTTAAGCTAACATTGGCGTTACAATTTGGTAATATGGCCGTAATAATGTGTTAACACAGCATGTTTACCTTTGCAGCAAATTTAAAGTGTGAAAAGAATTTTACCCGGCTTGTTTTTGTTAGTACTCGTTGTTTTTGCAACCGCCGGTCAGGCGCAAGGCCCCGTTAAGTTTAGCGGACAAGTGAAAGATACAGTTTCTGCAACACCCGTCGCCGGCGCTACCTTGACGATAACAGGCGCTGGCACTTTCAATACGCAAACAGATAGCCTGGGGCGTTTTGTTTTTAACATACCTGTCGGTAATTACAACCTGTCCGTTTCCAATGTTGGCTACGTAACTTATACTGAAGCAGTGGTAATAAACAATCAGGACAATGCTTTTAAAGAAATAAACCTTATAAAAGATAATAAGACCCTGCAGGGAATTGTTGTTACTTCAAAAGTCAATCGGGAGTCGGAAACCAGGCTGCTTACCGAGCAAAAAAAGGCGGTAGTAGCGATACAATCTATCGGAGCGCAGGAGCTTTCGCGAAAAGGTATCAGCAATGCTGAAACCGGCGTTACAAAAATTTCAGGTGTTTCTAAACAGGATGGATTAAAGAATGTATTTGTGCGCGGATTGGGCGATCGTTATAATTCCACTACGCTTAACGGGTTTGCCATTCCTTCCGAAGACCCGGAGTTTAAGAATATTTCACTGAGTTTTTTCACCAACGATATGATCCAATCCATAGGGGTAAACAAAGTATTTACAGCTTCTATGAATGGTGATGTGGGCGGCGCACTTATTGATATAAGATCTAAAGAACTTACAGGCAGGTCTGAACTACAGGTAAGCCTGTCATCCTCCATAAACAGCCAGGTACCGGGTAGCAGCTTTTATCTTCCGGACGGTGTGAATAAGCTTGGATATTCTTTTGCCTCCAAAGGACCCGCCCAAAAAGACCAACAATTCATTACAGATTATTCCGCCTTTAACACTTCGCTTGATCCTATAAAGAAAAGCACACCGATCAATAGCAGTATTGCCATTTCCGGCGGGAAAAAATTCTCGAACCGGCATAGCTTTTATCTTGTCGGTGCCATGAACAATACTTTTCAATACGAGGAAGGCGTAACACGCTTTATTACTGCAACCAATCCTCAGGATCCATACAGGGATTTAACCTATCAGCAATCCGAAAGAAATGTTTCTCATCTTTTAATGGGCAATCTGCAACTCAATTTTGAAAAAGGAAAACTGTTTTATAATTCTATGTATATGCATACAGGATCGGCATATGCGGCAGATTTTTATGGTAAAGAATCCGAAATTTTTCAGGTAGCACAGGACTATAACTATGAGGGGCTTATCAGGCGTCTGCAAATCAATGATAATACTCTTTTTATTAATCAGTTGATGTGGAGCGGAAACTTTTCTGACAGGTTAACCTATAATATAGGAGCCGGCGTCAACTACATATCCGGCGAAGAGCCTGATCGCAGAATACTAATGTTTCCTTCCATTGGCAACGGAATGGTACAACTGGCGGCAGGAGAAGGCAGAAACCAGCGGTTTAACAGCATGATAACCGAAACAGCTGTGCTGCCCAAAGTAAATGTTCAGTATAAACTTTTACCTAACAGTGAAAAGGTTTCTTATGTTGAATTAGGGTATGATGGAAGAATCAGTTCTAAAGATTTTTCAGCGCCGATATACAATCTTATATGGGCCGGAGGACAAGCCAATTCCCCTAAGTTTGACCGGAATAACATAGAACTTGATCAATATTTTAATCAGGAAAACTTAACCAATGGCTCTTTCCGCGTTGAACATTTCAATGATAAATACGATGTTAAGCGAAACAACCATGGAGCTTATATTGACCTGGTGCATCAGCTAAACGGCAAACTCACTTTGAACGCCGGGCTAAGAGCCGACAATATTTTTACCAAAATTAATTACGAAGTAAACCGCGGAGTAAATATAGGCTCAAACACCATCGAAGGATTCTTCTTTTCGCCCAGTTTAAATGCAAAGTATGAACTAAACAGCGAGCATCAGTTAAGAGCAGGTGTAAGCCGCACGTTTACGCTGCCGCAGGATAAGGAAATATCTCCTTTTATTTATTTGGGTATTGATGGAAACGAGAATGGTAATCCTAACCTGGAAGTTTCTACTAATTACAACTTTGACCTTAAATGGGACTGGTATATTTCTAATAGTGAAATGCTGACTTTAAACGGATTTTATAAATACATCGTGGATCCTATAGCCAGGGTGGATCAGGGCAATTCTGCAGGGTTAAGAACTTATGATAACGTATCTGATAACGCTGTTGCTGCCGGTGTGGAACTTGAGCTGCGCAAGCAAATACTGTCGCTTGCATCCAACAAACACCGCTTTAGTTTAGGCATGAACGGATCCTATATTTATACAAACGTAAAGCTGGACCCACAATTTTTTGTACAAAACACATCGTCTCAGCTCGAAGGAGCAGCACCCTATATTTTAAATGCCGATGTAACGCATAATCTGACAACGGATAAATTAAAGATGACCTCCACGCTGGTGTTTAATTATTTAAGCGACAAAGTGCATACCATAGGTACACGTGGGTATAACAACCTTATTGAAGAAAGTGTATCTACCTTGGATTTTGTAAGCCTGATAAACGTTAATAAACATTTAGGGTTCAGTTTTAAAGCAAAAAACTTATTAAACCCCGATTATAAACTTACCAGGAAAGGTGCTACAGAAACGAATATCCCCGCGGCGATAATACGCAGTTATAAGAAAGGTATGACATTCGATTTAGGGGTATCCTACAAATTTTAGTGCATTTCACCAGTGTGCCTGTTTAAATAACAATGATTCATTTTTAATTTTTTGGAAATTATATTTTAAATCAAGGGTTAACAATTTGTTCATGGTGTGATAACATTCTGTTGTTATACCTGTGATAATTTCGCCCAATAAAACGTAAATTATGAAAAGAATTCTCTTGAGCGTGGCTGTTGCAGCCTTATTCTTAGTATCGTGTGATAAGGACAACGACGATCCTACTCTAAAGCCAACTGCAGAAAACCTGAGTGGAAATATCTCTACAGATATGACGCTGGATGCGAGTATTACATACACATTAACAGGTACTGTGAAAATATTGAACGGCGGTAAACTCAGAATTCCTGCCGGCACCGTTATTAAAGCTGAAAAAGGGTTTGACAAATATATCCTTGTAGAGCAGGGTGGTCAGATATTTGTAAATGGTACGGCCGATAAACCTGTAAAAATGACTTCTGCTGCTGCAACTCCTGCTCCCGGCGACTGGGGCGGCTTAATTATCAACGGTAAAGCAAAAATTTCCGGTCCTTCAGGTACAACGCCTACCGGTACTACCGAAATCAACCCTGAAGTGCCTTACGGAGGCAGCGATGATGCTGATAATTCCGGTACGCTACAATATTTGATTTTGGAATACACCGGTGCAAAATCTTCTGCTAATATTGAACACAATGGTTTAACGCTTAACGCCGTGGGCAGCGGTACAATAATCGAAAACATTTACATACCTTATACTGCTGATGATGGTATAGAATTTTTTGGAGGTACTGTAAACGTAAAAAATTTACTGGTTGTAAATTCTGATGATGATATGTTTGATGGAACACAAGGCTGGCGCGGTACATTGGACAATGCTTATGGTGTTTGGGGAACAACATTTACAAGTGACGAAGAAGATCCTCGTGGTATAGAGTTTGACGGCAACTTAGATGGTAATACTCCCGCAGATATAAACCAGTCTAACGGTACTTTCAAAAACATTACCATTGTAAGCAAAGCGGCAAATATTGAAATGCAGGATGCCGTTAAAATAAGAAGAGGCGCCACAGCCACTATTACTAATCTTTTGATTAAAGGCACTAAATTTACAGACCTTATTGACCTGACAGATGGAAAAGGTACTGCTAACGTGGCAACCAATATCTCGTACAAAAAAGATGTTACTACGATATCAGGTAAAGAACTGAATAATACCGGCGTAACTGGTGCTACTGTAACTGCTAATACAACTAATACAGGCGCTAATACTTCAGTATTTGCCTGGACAGGGTTTACTGATTTCTAAATGAAGCTGTATCATATTTATAAAAAGAGTGGTCATAAAAGATCACTCTTTTTTTATAGATAGTTTTCTTATAAGCATATAAAGGAGCTGTATCAAAAGTTCAACTGGAACATTTGCCTGGAAATAGGTGAGCATTCCTGTTCAATGACTATTTTCTTCGGCTTTTCCGTTTTCCCCGCTATAAATATCTTTTGCCCCAACCTCTTTTTGCGCTATAACTTCATATTGCCAACTGTTGCACTTTTTAACAGAAGATCGTTATATAGAGAAAATGATTACAAGATGTATTTAAGAACAATTTTTGCTACTATTCATTGTATCTTGTAAAAAGCGGTCCCGGAGAGGACTTCGGATAGGCGTGAGGCAGAAGAGATTGCCGCAAAAAAAAATATTCTTGAGTTTTTTACGCTATGGGAAGTTGGAGGAGGCTGGACTCCTGTTAAAACCGGAATGAAATTGGGTATGAAATGACTATTGCTTTAAACCGTGACCAGTCCTTTATTAAACAAATTAAAACCGGGTCAGGTATCATTATACTTAACGGTGATTTTAAAGATACCACTATCAACAACCTTCCTTTTGTAGTACTGCATTTTCAAAATCTGTCCGATTCAGGAATACCAGCTACTGTCAGCTATCATTTAATACAGGCTTACGGAAATATTTATGATGACCGGGAATTGTTAGAACGGAGTGGCGTAGATAGTAGTGGGCTTGTATCATCCCCGTTCTCGATCGATGGCGCATATTTTTCTTACCGTAAAGAAAAATAGTATTTTTATACTGAAAAGCCGGTAATATACAGAAGAGGAGAGTTATAGGTGTTGGGGTATATAGACATACACGATCGATGATTGCTGTTGTGCATACTTTAACTTTAAAGGGATTTCACCCACTTTCAGCTCCTCCTCCTGTGGTGTAGGCTCGCAAAACGTGTATTGTTCGCCATTATAAGCTATAGTAGTTCCGATCGGAGTATCAAATTTTACGGCAACAGTTACATGTTCAGGATATGCCACCACTATCATAGGTAGATTGTACAGCTCCTTTACTAAAAAATAAAACAAGCTCACGCGGTCTTCACAATCGCTGTTTTCGGCCAGCAAAGTTTGTTCCGGCGTAAATCTTCTGTCTGTGCCATAGGCTTTTGTATCCGGCTCGTAAACGAAGGCATAGCGTACAAAATGCAATAAATAATCAATACCATCCGTAGTGCTAAGCGCCTTCACTTTGTTTTTAAGCAGAGGCAGCAGCGATTCTTTTGTTTCTTCGCTTACCGGCACATTCAGCCGCATATCATAGTCTACCACCGGGTAATTTTTGAATATCGTTTTTACATTGGGATTTACTTTTATCCTGAAAAAATATTCATTATGAGGCATGCTGAAATTGAGCTTTTTGACCACATAATCGTTTTTACTGAAATGGGGCAGTTTGGATATTCTGTAGGAAAACGCTTTCAGCGGAATATCAGGATCCTGTTGCAGGGAAAGCTCTTCAAACTCTTCTCTTTCAAAATCAAATTGCCCGTCGTAATCGTGGTAATTGATGCAGATATAGGCTTTATTATTTCTTACCCTGAATAACATGTTATAGATATTGTCATCCGACTGTATGAAAAAAACGATTTTAGAAGGATTAATGGCAAGTATAGGATCGTACCCTGATCTATACATCAGGAAGAATTTGTACAGTGTGTACTGCCAGTAGTTTTTTGTTTTAGGACTTAAAGTTTCGGCAATACGGCGTACCAGTTGGTAGTACATCCAATCATCTGGCTGTTGTGTCAGCCTGTAGGTGGCCAGCGCTTTAAAAACTTCCGTAAAATCGGCGTTTTCCATTAGCGATATAAACCGGCCAGCATTTGCCCCGCTGCGGTCGTTATCATTAAACTGCTGAAACATGCTTTTATTAACACTGTATTGCACCGGAGCTCCATAAAAATCAAAAGCAATAAGCTTTGGCTCTTTTTGCGCTGCTGTAATATATATACTTGTCAGTAATAACCATATGGTGCAAACACCCTTTATCATTTTCTATAAAGTTACAAAGGATAACAATTATTTAATATTAAATTTTGGGGCAGACATAAAAGTCATCGGCATTTTCTCCGAAGGCACTTTTTTAAATGTTAAAACTGCTGTTGCAATAAAACCATTAGCGGACGGAAACGTCTATAAAAAACGATCAAAAAGGAGAAACAGTAACCGAAGAGTTGACTATACCTAAAAACAACTGGAAAATTATAAAAACCAGTAGCGAACAGGATAAGCATACAGCCCTGATGTCCATCGATGAAAACAAGCAAACGTGGTGGCATTCGAGGACTTCAGGAAATGGACATTATATCACTATTGATTTAGGGGCATCTTATTCTTTAAAAGCATTTGCCTATACGCCACAGCAAGTGCATGCACAGGGTATGATGGCAAAAGGTGTAGTGGAAGTAAGTGAAGATGGAAGAACATGGGCTACGGCCGATAGTTTTGAATTCGGCAATCTGATTAATGATCCCAGTACCAGGAAACATATATTTAGCCAAGTCGTAACTGCTCGTTATGTGCGTATTACCGCCACGGAAATTGCTGGTGGCGATAACACATTGGCAATTGCCGAACTCGACTTTTTTGAAAAATAAAATTTAGCAAGAATCGGATTTTATAATTGTTGTGGTATGCTGACCTTTGCATTAAAGTATCTGAACCATGGATGTTCAATCTCATATAAATTATCAAAGGATAGCTGAGGCGATACAGTATCTGCGAGAGAATTTTAAATCACAGCCCAATCTCAATGAAGTGGCAGCAAAAGTGCACCTCAGCCCTTCTCATTTTCAGCGGTTGTTCACCGAATGGGCAGGTACCAGTCCCAAGAAATTTTTACAGTATATCAGTGTAGAATATGCCAAGAAAATACTGCAAGAACAACAGGCTAGCCTGGTGGATACGGCTATAGCAACCGGACTTTCCAGCACCAGTCGTTTGCACGACTTATTTGTAAATATCGAAGGCATGACTCCCGCCGAATATAAAAACGGAGGAGCACAGCTTGTCATAAATTATAGCTTTGCCGAAACCCCTTTCGGTAAAGTAATTGTGGCATCTACACATAAAGGGGTTTGTTATATGGCATTTGAGGAGGATGAAAAAAAATCCTTCGAAAGGCTTAAAAGCAAGTTCCCCAACGCTACTTATCAAAAGCAGACAGATGTCTTGCAACAGAACGCTTTGTCGGTTTTTCATAGCGATTGGAGCAAATTGCATGAAGTAAAATTACATCTGCGCGGTACCGGTTTTCAGTTAAAAGTATGGGAAAGCTTGCTCAAAATACCCATGGGCACTTTGGCCACATATGGTACCATTGCGCAACAGATAGGCAACCCTCATGCCTCGCGCGCTGTAGGTACTGCCGTAGGGAGCAATCCTGTAGCTTTTCTCATCCCCTGTCATCGCGTGATTCGCTCTTCAGGTGTTTTAGGCAATTATATGTGGGGCGCAACCCGAAAAGCAGCTATTATTGGCTGGGAACAATCCAAAACCAATGAACCGCAACATGAAGCTATTTGAAGGAAACTATACCCATGAAAACATTTTGCCAAAAGAAGGCTTGGTGCGGTATTACGGCACTGTACTTTCAAAGCCGGAAGCCGACAAATATTATCAGCAATTATTGCAAAACATAGCATGGAAGCATGATGAAGCTGTTATTTACGGAAAGCGCATTGTTACTAAACGCAAAGTAGCTTGGTATGGTTCGGAGCCTTTTGCCTATACCTACTCCAAAACCACAAAATATGCGCTTCCTTGGACAGCAGAGTTGCAAGCATTAAAAACTTTAGTAGAAGCCATCACCCACGAAACCTATAATTCTTGCTTGCTGAATTTGTATCACAATGGTGAAGAAGGAATGAGCTGGCATCGCGATGCAGAAAAGGACTTAAAAAAAGATGGAGCTATTGCTTCGCTGAGTTTAGGCGCCCCACGCCGATTCGATTTTAAACATATTCAAACAGGAGAACAAAGAAGTTTGATTTTAGAACATGGAAGTTTACTGGTAATGGCCGGCCCTACACAAACCTATTGGCTGCATCGGCTTCCTGTAACTAAAAAAGTAACTACACCACGCATTAATCTAACATTTCGAACGATTGAATAACCTTCTTTCCTCAAATTAAGCTTACTCCCCACTGAATTTAAGTATCTTTATGCGTCTGTAGCAGTGATGGAAAAGTATTCTTTCTATCACACGCATAACAAATTTATTATTTGATTGTTTTTTATTTATGGCTTCATCGGAAAAGAATAAAAAAACATTATCGGCTCAGCAGCGCGATGAGCTGATAAGTCTATTAAAGGCAAGATTCGAAACCAATATGAGTCGACATAAAGGACTGAAATGGGAACAGGTGCAGGAAAGGCTGGAAAAGAATACTGAGAAGCTGGCTATATTGTATGAAATGGAAATTACGGGTGGGGAACCGGATGTTGTAAAATATGATAAGAAAACAGATGCTTACATATTTTACGACTGTGCTGCGGAAAGTCCCGATGGGCGGAGGAGTCTGTGTTACGATCGTGCAGCGCTTAGCTCCCGAAAGGCCAACAAGCCTCAAGGAAGTGCTGTGGAGTTAGCCGAATCTATGGGAATTGAAATACTGACCGAGGAACAATATCGCGAGCTACAAAAGCTAGGCAAATTTGACCAAAAAACTTCGAGCTGGATTAAAACCCCTCCGGAAATCCGTTATCTCGGAGGTGCCTTGTTCTGCGACCGTCGTTATGACAAAGTGTTTACCTATCATAATGGAGCAGCATCCTATTACAGTTCTCGCGGATTCAGAGGATGGATAAATGTATGATTATGAAAAATTGAGTTTGCAAGCATTGTTTAGCAGATTTTTCAAATTCCCTGCGGACAGCTACTTTTGCACGGCCGCTATAATGCTTGGCAAAGAGAATTAAAAGATAAACGATATTATGCAAAAGAATAATAACAGTAAGAAGCCCGAACCTACCATACTATTTATATTTGGCGGCAGCGGCGATTTGAATCAGCGTAAATTAACTCCGGCTTTGTTTAATCTGAGTATAGATGGCTTTATGCCGGAAAAGTTTGCCATTATTGGCACCGGGCGCACCGATTACGGCAATGAAAAATTTCGCGAACATTTATTAGGCGGTATAAAAAAGTTTTCCCGTCGTAAGGAGAATCCTCCGGGTAGCTGGGAAAGTTTTTCTGCGCATATTTCTTATCTGCGGATGGATGTAGATCGCCCCGAGTCTTATCTGCCCATCAAACAAATCATTGCCGATTATGAAGCAGAGTGGGGACTGTCGGCACATGTAATTTTCTACCTAGCGGTAGCTCCGCAGCTGGTTCCGGAAATTACCACTAATTTGTATAATCTACAGCTGAATAAAGAGAAAGAAAAACTGCGCATTGTAGTAGAGAAGCCTTTCGGACATGATTTGAAGAGCGCGCAGGAACTCAACAAGCTGCTCACAGATATGTTTGATGAAAGTCAGATTTATCGCATCGATCATTATCTGGGGAAGGAAACCGTACAAAACATTCTGGCATTTCGTTTTGCCAATGCCCTGTTCGAACCTATATGGAATCGTAACTATATCGACCATGTACAGATTACCGCAGCCGAAACTGTAGGTGTAGAAGACAGGGGCGGGTATTATGAGCGATCTGGTGCTTTGAGAGATATGGTACAAAACCATATTCTGCAACTGTTGTGTATGGTAGCCATGGAAGCGCCCGTATCATTTGAAGCGGATGAAATCAGAAATAAAAAAACCGATGTTCTCAACGCCATTCGTCGGATAAAAAAAGAAGAAGTTCAGCAATACGCCGTACGCGGTCAGTATTCCGCTGGCTGGATACAGGGCAAACAAGTAAAAGCCTACCGCGAAGAAAAAGGCGTAGATCCGCAATCTCCGGTAGAAACCTTTGCTGCTGTAAAGTTTTATATCGATAACTGGCGCTGGCAGGGCGTTCCGTTTTATGTGCGTACTGGTAAATATTTGAAAGAAAAAACCACTCTTATTACCATACAATTTAAGGATGCGCCTAAATATGCATTTCCACCCGAAGCTTCAGAAACTTGGCGCGCCAACAGGCTTACCATGAGCATTCAGCCCGAAATGGATATCCGGCTCCGTTTTCAGGCCAAACGTCCAGGCCAGACCATGTCGCTGAATCCGGTAAACATGGTGTTCAATTATAAAGACACTTATCACGAAGAACAGCCGGAGTCTTACGAAACATTGCTGCTGGATGCTATGATTGGTAATCCTACACAGTATATGCGCGGTGATCAGGTGGAGATAGCTTGGCGTGTAATCGAGCCTATTTTGGAGACATGGGAACAACGACCTCCGGTAGATTTCCCCAATTATGCGCCCGGAAGCTGGGGACCGGAAGATGCCGAGGCATTGATTGCCAGAGATGGCAGGAACTGGATTATGTTGCCGCCCCGACAATAAGAGGTCTTCGCAACAGTTGTAATAACATATACGAGCTTCAGAACCCCTTCGTTCCGAAGCTCTTTTTTGCAGCAAAATGCTAAAATTTTTAGTATTTTTGGTATATGGCAGTGGTGTCTTTTCGAAGAAACGCAAATTCGTTGCATGGAAATGGCCGTTCATTGATTATGTATATAGATATGAACAGCTATTTTGCCAGCTGCGAGCAGCAGCTGCAGCCGCATTTGCGCGGAAAGCCCATTGGTGTATGTCCCTACGAGGGGCCGAATGCGGTGGTCATTGCCGCTTCGCGGGAAGCTAAGGCTATGGGTATCAAAACGGGCATGCATGCATCCGAGTGCAAAGCTCTCTGTCCCGATTTCATCATGGTACCCACACGACCCTTTTATTATCGCCGCATTCATGTAGAGATTATGAATATTTTGCGTTCTTATTGCGATGCAAAACATGTGATCCCCAAAAGCATTGATGAAGCTATTGTGGACCTCACGCATTATACTTACGTATATAAAGATGTAATGGCCTTGGCCCAACAAATTAAAGAGGATATTCGTACAAAAATCGGTACTTACATAACTTGCTCTATAGGTATTGCTGCCAATGTGTTCTATGCCAAGCTTGCTACGGAAATTCAAAAACCCGATGGATTGATTCATATTACACCGGAGAATGTAGATGGCTATCTGAGCCACTTAAAGCTTACGGATATTCCCGGCATCGGTGAGCGTAGCGCGCAGCGTTTGAATCGAGCAGGAGTTTATACCACCATAGCACTACGCAACGCCTCGGAATCGTTGTTGCGAAAAGTGTTTGGAGGTGTGGTAGGCAACTATTGGTATTATCGGTTGCACTTTAAGGAAGTAGATCTCTATACTTCGGACTATAAGCATATGAGTGCGATGCGCAGCCTTTCTTTAAAAAACCGCTCCAGTTATGAAGCTTTACGCTCTATGCTGATTTCGTTGTGTACTTGGCTGGAACAACGAATGGTAAAACAGAATGTTTTTTGCCGCGAACTTAGTTTTTACGCTCATTATTACAATGCACCCGAGTGGAAAGTACATATTAAACTGCTTCAGCCCCTGCAGGATGCGATGGAGATACTTCAATATATAGAACATCGTATCAGCGAATATGAAAAATATGGTGGCTTGAGAGTATTGCGTAATGATATGATGGATATGGGTGTTGTAGTTGGTAATTTTATAGCTTCGGATGAAGTGCAGTATGGTCTTTTCGATAATAAAATGCAGGCGGACAGATTACGAAAAGTAATGTATACCATCA
This sequence comes from Chitinophagaceae bacterium C216, assembly GCA_028485475.2. GTDB lineage: Bacteria > Bacteroidota > Bacteroidia > Chitinophagales > Chitinophagaceae > Niabella > Niabella composti. The sequence continues at coordinate 498,383 of CP144143.1, read as the reverse complement.
AAGATCAGTACGGAAAAAATATGGTGCGCAAAGCTTCTGAAACAATTGAATCCGGCCAAATGAAGGATGCGATTGGTTTTGGCTCTGTAAAGGATTTATATCAGAGCATTGATGATAAGATGTTCAATAATTTTTTATTAGAAGAAGATAAAGAAATGCTGGGTTAGGCTTCATCAGCTTTTAAGAAGCTATTCTACTATTTTACGGTTTACTTTTTCTTTTTAAGCAAAATAATTATTGTAGTTTTACTTATAAAGCCTTATTCACCACTTCTTATATGCAATATTATACGGTTATTCTTATCATCATGTCGCTGATGTTAGGAGCATCGGCTTTTGCGGAGAAACTTAAAATACCTTCCCCTATATTTTTAATTGTAGTAGGCATGGTCTTGGGTTTTATTCCTGCAATGCCTCTGATGGATTTGAATCCAGAAGTTGTCATGCTTTTGTTTCTGCCTCCATTATTGTACGATGCGGCTTTTAATATCTCATTCAAGGATTTTCGTACACATATTAGTACGATTAGCACATTGGCAATAGGATTAGTATTTATTACCACGGCAGGCATTGCCATTGTAGCATATTGTCTGATACCTTCTCTTACCTGGCCTGTAGCATTTGTATTAGGGGCCACACTTTCTGCAACAGATGCGGTGGCTGCAATAGGCATTACTAAAGGGTTAGGATTATCGCACAGAACGGTTTCTATACTGGAGGGAGAAAGCTTGGTGAATGATGCTTCGGCGTTAGTAGCTTATCGATTTGCAGTAGCCGCCGTAACGGGCGTTGCCTTTGTGTGGTGGGATGCATTGCTGGATTTTGTATTGGTATTGACGGGAGGTTTTTTGATAGGGCGGATTATTTCAAAACTACTGGAAAAAGTATTGTATTATTTCCGGGATAACGATATGTTGGTCATCAGCCTCACTTTGCTGATGCCCTTTGTTACTTATTTGGTAGCGGAACATTTTGATGTATCGGGTGTGATTGCTGTTGTGGTACTAGGTTTACAGATGTCACGTTTAAGTAAGTCTAATTTCCCGGAAGCATTAAAACAACGCTCTCGTCATTTTTGGGATGTTATAATCTTCCTCCTGAATGGCCTGATATTCGTGTTGATAGGGTTGGAGTTTCCTTGGATATTAAGAAAAATACATGAAACGCATATCTGGCATTATATCGGTATTGCAGCCATCATTACCGTAGCTACTTTCATTATTCGTTGGGCACATGTGTATTTGCAGCAACGTAGTTTGCGCAAGTCCTATATGGGTAAATATCGCTGGCGTCGTGTAAGTAAAGATGCATTGCTAGATTCTCAAACCAGTTTGATAATCGCTTGGGCTGGCATGCGTGGTATTGTTTCTTTGGCTATAGCATTGGGATTGCCACTATATCTAGATAATGATGCTCCTTTCCCAATGCGGAATGAAATTATTTTTATTGCTATTTCTGTAGTGTTGCTTTCTTTATTGGGACAGGGCATCACTCTGCCTTGGGTGGTGAAGAAAGCGCGTGAATGGAATAAACCGACCGTAGTAAGTGAAGAACGATACGAATTGGAATAAGCATATATAAAAAAAGAATAGTGCTTGTACAAGCACTATTCTTTTGTATAATAATTATTCTTAATTAATCTCTTCTTCCCAGATAAATCATAATATATTGAACCAAGGTTACTACGGCTGCCAAGGCGGCCACCACATAAGTAGTTGCAGCCCATTTTAAAGCATCTTTAGCCATGGGGTATTCTTGAGTAGTAGTAACATTGGTCCCCTGCAACCAAGCGAGAGCTCTTCGGCTGGCATCAAACTCCACCGGTAAGGTTATTACACTAAACAATACGGTCACAGCCATCAGTAGGATTCCAATCAGCAATAAAGTGGTATTTCCAGAAGCGGCCATCACTAGACCGGCTAACAATACCCAGTTTACAATCATGGAACAAAATTGTACCGCTGGTACCAATTTACTACGCATTTCCAGTGGTGTATAAGCTGTAGCATGCTGTATCGCATGTCCACATTCGTGAGCAGCCACAGCTGCTGCCGAAACGCTTCTACCTTCGTATACTTCAGGACTCAGATTTACCGTTTTTTTAGTAGGGTCATAGTGGTCGGTAAGAAAGCCGGGTGTGGAAATTACCTGAACATCATATATGCCATTTTCACGCAGCATTTTTTCGGCTATCTCCTTGCCACTCATCCCATTAGATAACGGAATGCGGGCGTACTTATTAAACTTACTCTTCAGAATCATGGATACAACCATACTGATTCCCACAAAAATCATCGATACTAGGAAAATTGATGGAGTCATAGTACAAACAGAATTTTAACTTTTGATAATCAAATAAGACGCCACACGCAAATTACATTAAAAATGCGACTTTTTGTCATGCAACGAATTAATTTAAGAGATTTTTAGCCAAAACGGTATTATTTGTTAATAGATGAAAATCAATTTTTTGTGAGCGTTATCGGCCTTTTTTCTAAAGCAATTTGAGGCAGACTGAAGCTGAAAAGGGAGAATTTCATTTTTTAATCTTAATCTCAATTTGTACCTTAGTAGCAGAATTTAATGGGTTAGTAAGTAAAAGGGCCGAGCGTTAGCGAGGCCTTTTTACTTTTAGCAGCTTTCTATGTAAGGGAAAACAATAGCGCCATTTTCTTTTATATATATCCTTCCTTATTGTCTTTATTGATAATTGAATTGTGGGGACTTCTTTACTTTCCTTCCTGTGTGATATTTATCTTTTTAAATCTGTCAGATCTTAAACGTTGTTCTCTTTTTATTAGATAAGTTTCAGTCTTTCTTAATTCCCTCAGGCAACAAATCCTTCAATACCTACCCTATTCGTTAATTTTGTTGGATGAGTAAAATAAAGAAATCATTCTTTTGTCAAAACTGTGGATATGAAAGTGTGAAATGGTTGGGGCAATGTCCGGCTTGTGGAACATGGAATAGTTTTGTGGAAGAAGTCATTGAAAAGACCAACGGAAAACAAAACTGGAGCGACTATACATCATCTACTAAAAATCGTACAAGCAAAGCTGTTTCTTTATCTGAAGTTACAAGTAGCGAAGAAAAACGTATTATCACTCCAGATACAGAACTAAATAGAGTTTTGGGAGGAGGCATTGTTGCCGGCAGTATTACACTGGTAGCCGGCGAACCAGGAATCGGAAAAAGCACCCTGTTTTTACAGAATGGCTTATTACTCTCGAACTATAAAGTACTTTATATAAGTGGCGAAGAAAGTGAGCAACAAATAAAGATGCGGGCCGACCGTTTATTCAATGGCAATGCATCCTTGGATAAAAATCATTTCTTTTTGCTTACCGAAACTTCTACACAGGTTATTTTTCAGGAAATCAAGAAGCTAAAGCCTGATATTGTTATTGTGGATTCGGTGCAGACGTTACAATCGCCCTTGATCGATTCTTCGCAGGGCAGCATCTCTCAGATTAAAGAATGTGCTGGAGAATTTCAACGGTATGCCAAAGAAACCAACACCCCTGTATTTCTCATAGGACATATTACCAAAGAAGGAGGTATCGCCGGCCCTAAGATACTGGAACATATGGTAGATGTGGTGTTGCAGTTTGAAGGCGACCGGCATTATGCTTACCGTATTCTGCGTACACTTAAAAATCGCTTTGGCAGCACTAGCGAATTGGGTATTTATGAAATGACCGACAAAGGAATGCGTGGAGTTACCAATCCCAGCGAAATACTTATTACGCAAAAAGAAGAGCAATTAAGCGGTATTGCCATTGCAGCCACCATAGAAGGTGCTCGACCATTGTTGATAGAAGTGCAATCGTTAGTGACACAGTCTGTTTATGGGACACCACAACGTACGGTTACTGGGTTCGACTTACGCAGACTTCAGTTGCTGCTGGCAGTGTTGGAAAAACGTGGCGGCTTTCATTTCGGTGTAAAAGATGTATTTTTAAATATAGCCGGAGGCATTAAGGTAGAGGACCCTTCCATCGATCTTGCGGTATTATGTGCTTTATTATCTTCATACGAAGATGTACCGCTCCCGCAGAACATCTGTTTTGCCGGAGAAGTGGGTTTGAGTGGCGAAATAAGGGCAGTGCATAAGGTGGACCAGCGCATTGCTGAAGCCGAAAAGCTGGGATTTGAAAAAATCATTGTATCCAAATATAACCAATCGATACGCCAAAATCAGGCAAAGTTTAATATAGAAGTAGTAGCAATGGGACGAGTGGAAGAAATCTATCAATATCTATTTTAGATACTTCCACAAACGTGTTGTGAAAATTTGTAGACTATGAAAACGCTGATGCGCACCATTGGCGATGCAGTGTTGCATCTTATTTATCCGCACATCTGTGCCGGTTGTGGTACAGATACGCTGCCTTCGGGAAGCAGGTTATGTATTAAATGCCTACATCAATTGCCAGTAACCCACTTTGAAGTTCAAATTAACAATCCTGTGGAGAAAATCCTGGCAGGTAGAGTACGATTTGAGCGGGCTACGGCACAGTTTTATTTTCATAAGAACGCTTCATTGCAGCGCATGATGCATCAGTTTAAATACAGAGGAATCAAAGATATTGGTCATCAGTTAGGGACAATAATGGGGCATCAACTTTTGCATAGCGGGCGCTTTGATGATATAGATATTTTGATTCCAATGCCGCTTCATGAAAGCCGGGAGCGTAAAAGAGGGTACAACCAGGCAAAAGTATTATGTGATGCCATTGCTCAGGTGTTAAATAAACCTGTTATTGAGAATGCAGTACAACGTGTAGTAGCTACGGATACTCAAACAAAGAAAGATCGGATAGCACGCTGGCAAAATATGTCCAAGAAATTTAGTCTTATAAATGCTGCTGTTTTGGAAGGTAAACATGTATTGCTGGTAGATGATGTGATTACTACAGGGGCCACTATAGAAGCCTGCGCCGAGGCGCTGTATACAGCAAAAGGAGTGCAACTAAGTATTGCAACTTTATGCTATGCATCATATATTTAAAAAATGGGATTTGTTTCCTAACTTTATAATCTCAACTTCACCGCTTCTTAGGTAAGAGGCTAAAGATAATTTTTATGAAAACCGTACTTGTTTGTTTGTTATTAGCCGGCGCCCTGTTTATCGCAAGGTCGATATATGATTTTAAAGTGGATGGTCTTACCGGGGGCACTATCAATTTTGCAGATTTTAAAGGAAAAAAAATTCTGATCGTCAATACAGCTAGCAAATGTGGCCTTACTCCGCAGTATGAAGAGCTGGAACTGTTGTATAAAAAGCATAAAGACAAACTGGTGGTGGTAGGATTTCCTGCGAATAACTTCCGCGAGCAGGAGCCTGGTACTAATGAGGAGATCGCGGAGTTTTGTAAAAAGAACTACGGCGTTACTTTTCCTATGGCTGCTAAGATTTCTGTAAAAGGAAATGATATAGCACCCATCTATAAATATTTGATAGAAGAGGCAAAGAAAAAAAATTTGGAAAACCCAGTTACTTGGAATTTTGGCAAGTTCTTAATTAACGAAAAGGGTGAGTTAATTGCCACTTTTTCTCCAAGAACCAAACCTATGAGTAAGGATATTCTGAAGTATTTAAACTAAATATTCAGAGCCTTTAAGAAAAACCCCGATAATCTATACCTAAAAACTAAAATGCATAAATCTATGCGTACCTACACTTTTTAAGAACGGAGAATAAAATCTTCAGAAGGGTGTATGGCACTAAGGCAACTATTAAAGAGCATAAACATATATACATGAAAAAAGGCACACTGTTTCTTTTACTGTTTACCTTTTTATACCAGACTGCGTGGGTTCAAAATAAATACGTTTGGAAAGAAGGTAAATCCGGCAATTACACGTATAAGTATGTGGAAGGCGATCCATTGAATGTTCGTATCTACACTTTATCCAATGGTCTTACGGTTATGTTGAGTCCCAATAAAAAGGAGCCTCGCATTACCTATCGTATGGCCGTAAGAGCCGGTAGTAATACCGATCCCAAGGATCATACGGGATTGGCACACTATCTAGAGCATATGCTCTTTAAAGGAACCGATAAGTTTGGTTCGCTTGATTGGGCTAAAGAAAAACCGCTTCTAGACAGTATTGATGCACTTTACGAGCTGTACAATCATACCACAGATTCGGCAAAGCGCAAAGCTATATACAAACAAATCGACGAAGTATCGGGGCGAGCTGCTAAATATGCCATAGCTAATGAATATGATAAAATGATGAAAGCTATGGGATCGCAGGGTACCAATGCACATACATGGGTGGAGGAAACTGTTTACGATGAGGATATTCCTTCCAACGCGGTAGATCGTCTACTTGCTGTACAGGCAGAACGCTTCCGCAATCCCATACTTCGTATTTTCCATACCGAGTTGGAAGCTGTGTATGAAGAAAAAAATCGCACACTGGATAATGACTCCTGGAAAGTATCGGAAGCGGTGCACGCGGGACTTTTTCCTACTCATAACTACGGGCAGCAAACCACCATTGGCACTATTGAGCATCTGAAAAATCCCTCGTTAAAAGCCATTAGAGAATACTATCAACAATACTATGTGCCCAATAATATGGCTGTGATTATGGCCGGAGATTTTGACCCGGATGAGTTGATCAAGAAAATTGATAAGGCCTTCAGCTATATGAGGCCGAAGCCTGTAAAAGAATATAACCCCGGTCCTGAGCAGCCTATAAAAGGGCCAGTGATAAAAGAAGTATTTGGTCCCAGCGCAGAAAACTTGACCATTGCTTTTCGAACCGGGCCATACGGTACTAGAGAAGATCTGCTTATAAAAGCCATCGATCGTATACTGGCTAATGGTAAAGCCGGACTGCTGGATCTTAATCTTAACAAGCAACAAAAAGTACTGGGAGCAGGCTGCGGTATTCGTCAATACAAAGATTATGGAGTATTCACTTTCTATGCATCACCCAAACAAGGGCAGACTTTAGACGAAGTAAAAGCCTTACTGCTCGCACAGATTGACTCGATAAAGCAAGGTAAGTTCGATGATAAGCTTTTAGATGCCATAATTGCCAACTATAAGCTTAGCGAACTTGAGGCTCAGGACTACAATGTATATCGTACCAGCTTAATGGTGGATAATTTTATTAAAACCAAAGGAAGCGGATGGAATATTCGCGTGACAGAGCTGGATGAAATGAAGCGAATAACTAAAAAAGAAATTGTTGATTACGCTAATCAATTCTTCAGAGACGATAATTATGTAGTAATTTATAAAAGAAAAGGGGAGGATAAAAGTATCGTAAAGGTAGAAAAACCGCCTATTACTCCTGTTGAAACCAATCCGGATAAGCAATCCGACTTTTTGAAGCAAATCAATAGTATGCCCCTTTCATCTATTACTCCTAGATGGCTGGATTTTAATGTCGATTTGCAGAAAGGGCAGATAGACGATATGGAGCTCCTGTATGTACCTAATAAGCAAAACAGTCTTTTCGATCTGTATTTTCGGTACGAAATGGGAAGCTGGAATAACAAAAAACTGCCCATTGCATTGAGCTATTTGCAATATTTGGGTACAGATAAGTATTCTGCGGAAGAGATTACTAAAGAGTTTTATCAACTAGCTTCTAATTTTTCGGTAAGAAGCGGAACAGAGGATTCTTACATACAGCTAAGCGGCCTGAACGAGAATTTTGAAAAATCGCTGCAGTTATTAGAGCATCTTATCAGAAACTGTAAACCCAATGAACAGGCGCTCGCTGAGCTGAAGAATCGCCTGCAGAAATCTCGTGCTAATGCCAAAACCAATAAGAGTAGCATTTTACAAGGTTTGAACAATTACGCATTATATGGACCTTCAAATCCATTTAATTATACATTAAGTGATGAGGAGCTAAATAATCTTACCGCTGAAGAATTGGTACAAATTATACATAGCCTACCCAGCTTCAAGCCGCAAGTGATGTATTATGGCCCTATGTCTACCGCTGATTTGACGGCACATATTAGAAAAGCTCATCCCAAACCTGCATCATGGGCTACAGTACCACCTAAAGCAAAATTCACTCGTGCAGAGCAAACTGAGAATAAAGTATTTCTGGCTTATTACGACATGGTGCAGGCCGAAATGACTTGGGTGCGCAATTTGGCTCCTTATGATTTTAATAAAGAGGCGGTAGTGGATTTGTTCAATAATTATTTCGGATACGGTATGGGTTCGTTGGTATTCCGTACCATTCGGGAATCCAAAGCATTGGCCTATTCTACATATGCACGTGTAACAACACCTTCCAAAAAAGAAGACCCCTATTATATAGTGGCCTATGTGGGTAGCCAGGCTGATAAATTGCCAGAAGCGGTAAATGCAATGAATGAGTTATTAAATCAGCTTCCGGAAAATGAAAAGTCTTTTGAGGATGGGCGTGTCAGTGCTTTAAAAGATATTGAAACGGAGCGTATTCAAAAGACCGACATTCTGTTCTCTTATCTGGCTACCAAGCGTAAAGGTCTTAATGATGATCCTCGCAAGGCAAAATACGAGAAGCTAAAAAAATTAAAATTTGAGGACATCAAATCGTTCCACAACAATTATCTGGCTAATAAACCATATAGCTTTGCTATCATCGGAAGCGAAAAAAACATGAGGCCTGAGGAACTTTCAAAATATGGAACTGTGAAAGTGGTAAGTTTGGAAGAACTCTTTGGATATTAATAAAAAGTAATGTGAAAATGTTAACGGCCCTTTGCTTAAAGCAAAGGGCCGTTCTTTTATGGGGACAACTAAGCTGAATACTATTAAACCACATAGGTGGTAGAAGCTGTATCCCCGCCTCTTCCTGTCCAGTTGGTGTGGAAGAATTGACCTCGGGGCTGATCTACTCTTTCATAAGTGTGAGCTCCGAAATAATCACGCTGTGCTTGCAACAGGTTGGCTGGCAGTCTTTCTGCGCGATAGCCGTCATAGTAGTTAATGGCAGCGCTCAGACAAGGAACCGGAATGCCGTTTAACATAGCTGTTGCAGTAACAGTTCTTAAACCTTCCTGACAAGCTTGCATTTTTTCGGAGAAATAAGGATCGAGCAATAAGTTTACCAAATTGGGATCCTTATCAAATGCTTCTTTGATGTTGCCCAAGAAGCGCGAACGAATGATACAGCCACCTCTCCACATCAGGGCAATATTGCCGTAATTCAGTTCCCAGCCATATTCTTTGGCGGCAGCACGCATCATCTGGTAGCCCTGTGCGTAGGAGATGATTTTGGCGGAATATAATGCATCACGTAACTGTTCTATGAATTTTTTCTTATCACCGGTAAATGTTGGTTTTGGACCAGCCGTAAGCACTTTAGATGCTGCAACGCGTTCGTCTTTGATTGCAGACAAACATCTTGCAAAAACTGATTCGGTAATTAATGTGAGGGGAATGCCTAGCTCCAGAGCTACGGTTCCGGTCCACTTACCGGTGCCTTTTTGTCCTGCTGTATCTAGGATTTTATCAATAAGCGGTTCTCCGTTTTCTTTATATGCTAAAATATCACGGGTGATTTCAATAAGATAACTGTCAAGCTCGCCTTCATTCCACTCCTTAAACACTTCATGCATTTCATCGGTCGACATGCCTAAAAGGTCTTTCATGATTTGATATACTTCACAAATCAGCTGCATATCGCCATATTCAATACCATTATGTACCATTTTCACGAAATGTCCTGCACCACCGTCTCCTACCCAGTCACAGCAAGGAGATCCGTCATTAACTTTAGCCGCGATGCCTTGAAAGATAGGTTTTACCTCAGGCCATGCGTTTTTAGAGCCGCCGGGCATGATGGAGGGCCCCAGCAAAGCACCTTCCTCACCGCCCGATACTCCGGTACCGATGAAGTATAAGCCTTTGCTTTCTACATACTTCACCCTTCTTTCGGTATCGGGGAAGTGAGAGTTGCCTCCGTCTATGATAATATCACCTTTTTCAAGATGTGGTAATAGCAAGTCGATAAAATCATCTACGGGCTTGCCGGCTTTTACCATTAGCATAATTTTACGTGGTGTTTTCAGTGAGGCTACTAGCTCTTCTATGGAATGAGCTCCTTGTATGTTTTTTCCTTTAGCTCTTCCGTTTATGAAGTTGTCAACTTTATCTACTGTACGATTGTAGGCAGTAACGCGAAAACCCTTGCTTTCCATATTCAAAATAAGGTTTTCACCCATTACTGCCAGGCCTATAACACCTATATCTGATAATTGCGCCATAGTTTGAAGAGGTTAAATGTGATATAAAATTTTTTATCAATAAAAATAAAGTGCTCAAACTTACATGAAATTTTTCATCTTAACTTACAGCCTAAAACAATTTCGGCATGCTGACCCAATATTTACCACCGATAAATTTGATCTTTATGCGACAGATTTTAATATGTTTAATTCTGTATATAACAATGACTACTGGTTGTACATCTAAACAACAGGCAGATCTTTTTGTTTACAATGCCACCATATACACCGTTGATCCTGCTTTTAGCAAGGTGTCGGCTATGGTGATAAAAGACGGAAAGATTCTTGCAACTGGCGATAAGGATAAGCTTCAGCATCAGTATGAGTGCAAGGAAATGCTGGACGCAAAAGGAAAGTACATTTATCCTGGATTTATCGATGCCCACGCGCATTTTATTGGGTATGCACAATCTTTAATAGGAATTGATTTGGTCGGCACCCAAAGCTGGGATGAAGTACTGCAGAGGGTTGTAAATCTTGCGGACACTCAGGATAAAAATAGTTGGATTATAGGGCGAGGGTGGGATCAGAACGACTGGCAAGAAAAAGAGTTTCCTACTAATGAAAAGTTGAATGAACTATTTCCCGATAGACCGGTTTATCTTATACGGATAGATGGGCATGCCGCAATTGCAAATAACAAGGCTCTGGAAATAGCGGGCATACAGCCGGGAGATACGATTAGTGGCGGTTCTTTTTTAACCCATCAGGATAAGCTCACGGGTGTTCTGATTGATAATGCGATGGATAAAGTGGTGGCCCATATACCCGAACCTACTACGATTCAGCTGGAGCGCGCATTGCTGCGCGCGCAGCAGAATTGTTTTTCTGTAGGCTTAACAACCTTGCATGATTGCGGATTAAATTATGAAACAATAGAAGCGATCAAGTCTTTGCAAGATAAGCGTACGGTAAAAATCAGACTGTATGCGTTACTCAGCGATAATAAAAAGAATTATGATTATTTGTTGCGCAACGGCATTATTAAAACTTCCCACTTGCATGTAAGAGGATTTAAACTATTCTCCGACGGAGCTTTGGGATCGCGGGGTGCCAGTCTTCTGGAGGATTACAGTGACCAGCCGGGATGGAAAGGATTTTTATTGAGTAATGCAGAACATTTTGATTCCATTGCAGCATTGATTGCCCAACATAATTGGCAGATGTGTACCCATGCTATCGGCGATAATGGAAACAGAGTGATGTTGCAGATTTATGCTAAGTATCTTAAAGGGAAGAACGATCTCCGCTGGCGTATTGAGCATGCCCAGGTGGTAAATAAAGACGATTTTCACTATTTTGGAGATTATAATATTGTCCCCTCTGTACAACCTACGCACGCTACTTCCGATATGTATTGGGCGGGTGACAGATTAGGAGTAGAAAGATTAAAGAGCGCTTATGCCTATAAACAACTATTGGAACAAAATGGCTGGATTCCGCTAGGCACCGATTTTCCGGTGGAAGATATTTCTCCCTTCAAAACCTTTTACGCCGCTGTAGTACGCAAAGATGCACAGGGTTTTCCTGAGACCGGTTTTCAAAAAGAGAATGCTTTAACCCGAGAGCAGGCTTTGCGTGGCATGACAATATGGGCTGCAAAGGCCGCATTTGAAGAAAACGAAAAAGGAAGTTTAGAGCCCGGAAAGGTTGCCGATTTTGTGATACTGGATAACGACCTGATGCATGTTCCAGAGCATGAACTATTACAGTTAAGAGTTTGGCGCACTTATTTGGGCGGTGCTATGGTGTATTCTCGATAATATTATTGTTTTTTTAGTAAAACGATATAAGTAGGGAAATGATCGCTGTATCCACCGCGATACACATCCCCATTGTAAGAACGTTTGGGATACCCTTTGTATCTGCCTGTATTCTCAATCAGGTAATCGGCTTTAAAAATATTGTTCTTGTAAAAGAAAAAACCTTGTCTCTTTTTGTCTAAGAATGAAGAAGAAATAATAATCTGATCGAACAAACTCCAAGCATCTTGATAGGCAAGAGTACCTATTCCTTTTTTGTACAGCGTAACCCAAGGATTGAACAACTCATCCTGCTGGAGTTTATTGACTTCACCCCCTGCCTTAAGTCCCTTTGTAATACTGTTATTATTAGGATCATCATTTAAGTCGCCCATCACTACAATTTTGGAGTCTGGATTGATAATGAGCAAAGAGTCGATAATATACCGAACGGTGCGCGCTGCAGCCATACGCGCCGGGGCGGATCGTTTTTCTCCGCCTGCTCGGCTGGGCCAGTGATTGACAAAAACATGAATCGGCTCTCCATCAAGCTTGCCTTTCACCCAAAGAATATCTCGTGTAAATATTGCCTCTTTCGATCCTTCAGGGATTTTTACAAAAAGTGGGCGACTTTTCTCCACTTTAAAATATTTCGGATTGTATAAAAGTGCCACATCAACTCCCCGTGCATCGCGCGAGTCGTAATGTACATATTTGTAGTTGCGAGATGCAATAAGAGGATGACGGACAAAAGTGTCTAATACAAATTTGTTTTCAATTTCAGCAACACCTAGAAGTGCCGGCCCATCGGGATTAATATCTCTACCTATTTGAGATACTACTGTAGCTAGTTTGTTTAGCTTATCATTAAACACCTGGCTTGTATAAGCTTTGCTACCACTAGGTGTAAATGCTATATCATCATGGCTACCATGAAAGATAGTATCATAAAAGTTTTCGAAATTGTAAAATGCAATGACAGCAGATTTATAAGCACTTTGTGCAGGCAGCAAAATTGCGCGAAAGCCAATTATCAAAAGCAATAATCCTTTTTTCATGTATGATTTATTTTTTTATACAAAATTATTTATATTTGTGTTAGTGGCTTATAACTACATTAGGAGTTTAATAGTTGATTTTCTCTTACCCTATGAATAACATCAGCTATGATTAAACACCTGTTATCTACGTGCGTGCTGCTTTTGTTTTTATACCCATGCCCTGCACAAATTACTCCTGCAGTGGACAGTGTATGGATTGTGGATTCTGCCTATCAGGATATTAGAAGCGAGTTGCAAGAACATATTCCTACTATTACTTTAAGTGATGAAGAAATGGAGGAAGGAGGAAATGCTACAGTGTCTTCCATTTTGACAGCCGGACGAGATCCTTTTCTTGCAGCGGCTGCATTTAATTTCAGTGTACTTCGCTTTAGACTGAGAGGTTATGAAAGCCACGGCGACGCCATTTTTATTAATGGAATTGAATTCAACGGCTTGGAAAATGGTTATGTGCCTTATTCTTTATGGGGAGGACTAAATAATGTCATGCGGATGCAGCAAAATGCATACGGATTACAAGCCAATGAATTCACTTTTGGTGCGCTAGCTTTAAATACCAATGTGGATTTGCGAGCTGCAGCTCAGCGAGTACAGACTCAAATTGGATATGCACTTTCGAATCGCAATTATAGACATCGTGTTACTCTTAATCATGCCAGCGGATTTAATAAAAAAGGCTGGGCATACAGCTTTGCACTAACTGGTCGCTATGCTCCCGAAGGATATATTCCTGGAACTTATTATGAAAGTGCCTCTTATTATGTTGCGGTAGATAAACGTATAAACCCACGCAATACTTTTTCATTTATTGCATTTGGCGCCCCTACTGAAGTAGGACGGCAGGGCGCATCTGTACAGGAAGCAATGAACCTTGCAGGAACAAATTACTACAATCCTTCCTGGGGCTGGCAAGGCAGCAAAAAACGTAATGCTAATGTGCTACAGGGTTTTCAGCCTGTGTTTATCGCAATGTATGAACATCGGCCTCATGAAAAAGTACACTGGCTTACCAACGTGGCTTATTTATTTGGCAAGAGAAAAACCAGCGCATTGGATTGGTATAATGCTCCTGATCCACGTCCTGATTATTATCGTTACTTGCCCAGCTATTATATGCAGGACAACCCAGCTCTGTATGTATCCTTATATTCTTTCTTTATTAACAATCCTGATGCACTCCAGATTCAATGGGAAAAACTTTATGAAGCTAATCGAGGAAATTTGCGCACCATTCCTGATGTAGAGGGTATACCGGGCAATGATATTACTGGTAATCGCTCCGTGTATATTTTATCCAATCGTGTAAACGACCAACAACGCATAATTGCCAATACGATATATAATTTAAAACTCAGTAGTATTAGTACTTTTACCGGAGGCGCCAGTTATCAGCAACAGATAAATCATTATTATCAGGAAGTAAAGGATCTGCTAGGCGGTGATTTCTGGGTAAATATTAATCAGTTTGCCGAACGGGATTATCCCAACAATATCGACGTGGTGCAACATGACTTGGATCGTCCTAATCGTCTTGTAAAGGAAGGGGAACAATATGGGTATAATTACAAGATAACACTTAGTCAGGCTGCGCTTTGGGCACAACTACTTTTTGTTTTTAAAAAACTCGATGTATTTGCCGCCGGAAAAATTTCCCAAACTGCTTTTTTTCGTACGGGTTTTAATCGCAATGGTCTTTTTCCGGAATCTTCTTACGGAAAGTCTTCGGTACAAAATTTTTTTAATCCAGCAGTAAAGGCGGGTGTTACATATAAGATGAATGGCCGCAATTATTTTTTCATTAACGGAACTTACAGAACCATACCACCCTTTTTTGAAAATGCCTACATATCGCAACGTACTAGAAATGATGTACAAGAAGGCTTGAAAAGCGAAACGATTATTTCGGGAGAAGCCGGATATAAATTGAGTGCTCCTCGTGTAAAACTGAGTATTACGGGATATTATACAAAAAACACTGATGGGGTGGATGTGCTTTCGTTTTATCACGACCAATATCAGAGCTTTGTCAATTATGCTTTAAGTGGAATTGACAAAGTTTATTTTGGGGGAGAGCTTGGGGCAGAGATTAAGTTGAGCTCTACTGTAAGCTTTAATGGAGCGGCGTCGGTAGGGAGTTATTATTACGACAGCCGTCCCCGTGCCATTATTACTGCCGATAATAGTGCTGCAATGTTGGGTAAGCAGACCATTTATTTAAAAAACTATCGTATTGCCTCCTCTCCTCAACAAGCATATAGCGCCGGATTCTTCTATCGTTCTCCAAAGTTCTGGTATGCAAGTATTACGGCGAATTATTTTCAGAATATGTGGTTATCCCTCAATCCTATTCGTAGAACGGCTGAAGCGATTGCTGATACGGAGCCGGATAATCCCGTGTCGGAAGCTATTAAACAAAGCATATTAGCGCAAGAACGCTTTGAGGATGTTTTTACGATAGATCTTTTTGGGGGATGGAATAAACTGCTTCATAGGAAATATTACATCAAGAATCGTCGTACCTATCTTTTGTTTACAGTGGGAGTAAATAATCTGCTTAATAATAGAAACCTTAAATCCGGAGGCTTTGAACAGCTACGGCTAGACTTCGAAGAGAAAAACGTTAATAAGTTTCCGCCTAAATATTACTATGCATACGGGATTAACTTTTTTGCCAGTATCGGTTTGAGGTTTTAATAAAACGTATCACTATGAAAAAACTTTCTTTTAATAAAAAAGCAATAGGATTGCTAGGATGTCTTTTACTGATCATTGCATCCTGTAATCGAAAATTTGATGTTCCTCCATCTAATGCTGATCCGGAAATAGATGTGACAATGACGATTATGGAATTAAAAGCACGCTATACGGCAATAGGCGACTTTAAACGCATTGATGAGGATGAAATTATTTCGGGTGTAGTAATTGCAGATGATGCATCGGGCAACTTTTATAAACAAGTCGTTATTCAAGACGAAACAGGAGGACTCCCTGTGCTGTTGGAGGGAAACAATCTGTACACACAATTTCCGGTGGGTCGTCGTATTTTTCTAAAGCTAAAAGGACTGATGCTGGGTGATTATGGCGGTACCATTCAACTCGGCATTGATTCTTCACGATCGGACGACGGCCGTTTTCTAAATCTGACCGGTATTCCTCAAACCATGTTTGATCAGTATATTATTAAAGGCTCGTTTCATAATACCATCATACCTAAAGTTGTAAAGCCTTCTGATTTTACAAAAAGTTTGAATGATCCGTTGTTGAGTACGCTAGTGCAAATAGAAAATGCGGAGTTTAAAGATGCCGATATTAATAAAACTTATGCAGATCCTTCTAAAAACACCAGCGCGATAAATTTTACAATTAATACTTGCGATAGACAAAGTATCGTGTTGCGCAACAGTAGTTATGCTCGCTTTGCAGGAATAAATGTTCCGGATGGAAATGGTGTGCTGATTGGGGTGCCCTCGGTATTTAATGGCACGCTACAAATCTTTATTCGGGATACAGCAGATGTACAGTTTTCGGGAATACGTTGTAGTGGTCAAGCACCTATACCTACCTTAATGACTATTGAAGAAGTAAAAGCGTTTGCTGGAGGCGACTCTTCTATTCCTGCGGGTGTTTATATCAAAGGAGTTGTAGTATCTGATACAAAAAATGAAGCAGCAGGAAACTATCGTTTGCAAGATGCAACAGGAGCTATTCAAATACGTTTTGCTAATGCAAGTGTAAACCCTAACGCCTCTTTGGGCGATTCATTAACAGTAACGGTGGGAGGGCTGTCGCTAAGCACATTCAACGGTGGTTTGCAGATTAGTGGTGTGACAGTATCCGAAAAATCAGGAGCAGGTATTATTACACCTAAATCGACTACTATATCGGAAATAATAGCTAATAATCGCACTTGGGAATCATCGGTAGTAACCATAAATAATGTTTCCATTACAATACTCGAAACGAATAGCACCGGTACCAACTATCTGATAACAGACGCCACCGGATCGCTAAAGTCTTTTGTGAGAAATACGGCAGAAATTGTAATGCCCGCTTCGGCAGAGCGTATTACGGGTTATGTGTCCATCTACCAATCTACACCTGATGCAGCATTGGAAACACAACTTACATTACGCCGTCAAGAGGATATTGAAGGCGGTTTTGGAGGAGCTTTTGCTGCAGTGTATACTTTTAACGATGTTACTAACACTTCGGGAGCAGCTGATCCTACTCCCTCACCAGCTGTAGATGGATTGATGTTCGGTTCCTTTACTGCTGTAGGTGTTAGTGCTAACTCTTCAGCAAGCGGAAGATTTTCTTTCACGGGATGGCCATTGGGAGCTACAAATGGTTCGGATAACTTTACAGGAAACCTTGATACTACACGCTATTACGAGGTGACCATTACTCCCGCTGTAGGGAGACAAATGGATCTTTATAAAATTGCCTTTACGTTACAGCGTTCGGGAACCGGTGTAAGACAGGTCGCCGTTCGATCCAGTATAAACGGATTTGCCGATAATTTGCCTGTAGCTATTGATCCACCTAATAGTAATTTAACCGTGGTGGACGAAAAGGTTGTTCAAATAAGCGATGCGGCCACTACTGCGCAGAATGGATGTGTTGTAGTTTTAGATGCTACGTATACCAATATTACCACAGCAGTCACCTTTAGATTTTATGGTTTTAATGCGGAAAGCAGTGGTGGAACATTTAGTATTGATAATGTTCGTATGGAGGGGGTGGTGAAATAAATACTTTAGTGGGCCGTTCTCCTAAGGTGCGGGTTAACAAAGGCTGCTTGCCAAAGGGCAATGCGGCCTTTTTGGTTAATGCTTTTGGGTGTACCTTCGCACGGTTTAAGATGAATACGAAGATCTCCTGGCTGTTAACCGGCCTGTTATTTACCATATTGTGGTCCTCTGCGGCAACTGCAACGAAAATTGCGTTGTTGGATGCCCAACCTTTGGTTGTTGCTGTATGCAGATTTGGCATTGCCGCATTGCTGATGCTTTTTATAGCACATGGTATATTACGACAAAAGTTACCCAATCGTATAGAACTAAAACAATTAGCCATATACGGTTTACTGAACATCACTATCTATCTGGGCATTTATGTTATAGCTATGAAGGAAGTGACAGCGAGTATTGGGGCGTTAACCATAGCGGCAAGTCCGGTATTTATCAGTTTTCTATCGGTATTTGTGTTGAAGAAGCCAATCAGCGTTCAAGTGTTATTGGCATTGCTCATTTGTTTGTTCGGTTTTGTTGTTGTAGCCTGGCCGTTGTTTGACGGGGTATCGGTTACCGTAAAGGGATTGATTTTACTTGTTAGTTGTATGTTTTCCTATTCGGCAGGGACAATTTATTTCTCGTCTAAGAAATGGGACAGACTGCATTTGCTCACTATTAACGGCTGGCAGACATTATTGGGCGGTATATTTTTATTTCCGATAATGTTGATTACTTATAAGTCAGGGGCCAATCATTTTGATAAAAACTTCTGGATTGGTACCATTTGGTTGGCTACACTGGTTTCGGTGGGGGCGGTATGGCTTTGGCTGAAGCTGATTAAAGAAGATGCTGTAAAAGCCGGATTATGGTTATTCCTCTGTCCTATATTTGGTATTATTATAGCTGCCATTTTAGTAAAAGATCGCATTAGCTGGCACACCTTTGCAGGCGTGGCTTTAGTATTGTCAGGGCTAGCACTAAGTCAGTATGAAAAAAGAACAGAAACACCCATGGAATAAACCTGCAATTCTATACTATATTTGTTTTTAATTACGATTCGATATTCAATAAACGCTATTACATCACCTTGCAGACGAAGAAGAACATATACTTTTTATCGGACTTTCATTTGGGTGCACCTTCATATGAAGCAAGTCGAATTAGAGAAAAAAAGATAGTGGCGTTTCTAAATGAAATAGCCGATGGTGCTTCCGAAGTATTTTTGGTGGGGGATATGTTCGACTTTTGGTATGAGTATAAATACGTAGTCCCAAAGGGTTATTTACGTTTGTTAGGGAAACTGGCCGATTTGTCTGATGTAGGTGTAAAGCTTCATTTTTTTGTGGGCAATCACGATATGTGGGTGAGCAGTTATTTTCAGCAAGAGCTTGGTATGGCGGTTTATTTTGAACCGAAAGAATTTGAATGGAGCGGTAAAAAATTTTTAATCGGCCATGGAGATGGTTTAGGTCCGGGAGATAAGGGGTATAAGCGCTTGAAAAAAGTATTTCGCAATCCTGTGAGTCAATGGTTGTTTGGTGTACTGCCTCCACAAATAGGCATTGGCATAGCCAATTATATGAGTAAAAGAAGTCGTATTAAAACCGGTAGCTCCGAAGATGTGTTTTTGGGTGAGGACAAGGAATGGTTGGTTCAATATTGTAAAAGCAAGTTGGCTGAAAAACCCTACGATTATTTTATATTTGGTCATAGACATCTTCCGATAGATTTTAAGTTGAGTGAGCAAAGTCGTTATATCAATCTGGGAGACTGGATTAAGTTTTTTACATATGCGGTTTTTGATCATGAAGATGTGCACTTGCTGACATATCATAGTGATCCGTCTAAAATCAACCGTAATTATTGAAAAACGCACTTTACATATTACTCTTTTGTTTGTTCAGTATCTACTGCTTTGCGCAACAGTTTCCGGGAGGGCAAAAAATAAAAACTATTCCCGGCAACTATGTTTCTTTCTCCATCGATAATCTGGATAACATTTATCTGGTAAGTACTTCTAATCAGCTTAAGAAGCTAAGTGCCGTAGGCGATGAGGTTTCGGTGTTTAATGAGATTAAAAAATTTGGAGAAGTAACATGGGTAGATGTTTCTAATCCGGTAAGATTATTGCTTTACTACAAAGGTTTTTCTTCTATTGTATTATTGGATGGTATGCTAAACCAACGAGCAGCAATAGATCTGCGTCGGAAAAATCTTTTTAATGTTTCGGCCATAAGCTTGTCTTACGATAATAAAATATGGCTATACGATGAGATGGATAACAAGCTGAAGAAAATAGATGAGGAGGGGAATGTAATTTTTGTAACAGCGGATTTTAGACAGCTTTTTGATAAAGCCCTTAGTCCTATAAGAATATTCGATCAAAGTCAATACGTTTATCTTTATGACTCACTGCAGGGTATTTATGTTTTTGACTATTACGGTACCTATAAAAGTAAGATAGATATTGTTCGCTGGCAGCATGTATCTGTTAGTGATAAAATTATTTATGGTACTTATGATGGAAAATTATGTCAATACAATACTGCTACGCTGAAACTATCAGAGTGGCCAATTCCCGAGGCTTTTCGAGGATACAAACAGATTTTCAAAAAGAATAATAAACTGTATGCTTTGGGAAATGATGGCTTAGAAATTTATCTACTTAACGAAACCGCTTCTTTTTGATAAATTATTTAAGGTTTTCTCAGTACCCATATTACATTAGAAGTATATTTTGTATGATCTATGCGTTGTATTGCTATTTGCTTGTTTTTAGCAATATTTTCAATGCTTTTGCCTGATAGATAGTAAAGCGCATGTGTGGTTTTATTGAATGAAAATATTTTGGTAGACAGTTGCTCTGTGAGTTGGGTTCCTTTGTGTTTTCTTTTTAGGTCAATATCTCCATCGCGTATGATGAGTACACCGTTAGGCAACAGCGCGTCAATAGCTTTTTCAATCACTTGTTGTTGTTGTTCGGGATGGAGATAATGCAGTACATCACTTATGATGATGCCGTTGTATTTATCCAACTTAAATGCGGCAATGTCTTCACAGACAAAGTTTACATCTTCTGTTCTACTGAAACAGTGTTGTGCTGTATCTATTTTTTCTTCGTCATAATCTACTCCTGTAAATTTTCTTTTACCCTGACTGGCCCAATGCAAGATATAACTCATAAAACCATAACCACAACCCAGATCCAGAAATGTTCCTTCTTCCGGTAGTAATTCATGGAAAGGTTGGTAATAGTTTTCCAGTCTTAATTTTACTTTGAGATACCATTCCAGTACAGGGCCTTTGTAGATATAATTGAAGAATAAATGTTCTTTGAAATATTCAGGCTGCTCCAATTCTTTAGTTAAAGCTTCATGTTGTTGTTTAAAATATCGAGAGATAGATTTTGTTCTTTCTTGATAAGTGTTGCCCCAAGTACGGTCTTCATAGCTGATGCGGGGTAGATATTTAGCAGTAATAGGGCCATTTTTCAGCAAATAATCTCCTTTTGTCATGGTGTACCCTAACCCATGAAAAAGAATCGGAACAATATCCAGTTTTAACTGTTCGGCAAGATAAAAAGCCCCTTTATGGAAACGTTTCATCGGTGGATGTGACGTGCGGGTTCCTTCGGGAAATACAGCTATGGAATAACCTTGTTCTACTTGTTTGCTCAATAGATCTATACTGTTCTCTATACCGTTAGCAACCGGGTAAAAATCTGCCATCTTAACCGCCCATCCAAATACCGGTGATTTCCACACCCAATTATTGGTTAATAAAATAAGTTTGGGATTAAGCATGGCCATTTGCAAAATGTCTAGAAAAGATTGATGATTGGCTATTACAACAGCAGGTTTCTCAAATTTTTCGTTATACGGATTGATTTGCCGTTTTCTAAAATTGCCCATGATATAGAGCACAGACATACAGAACTTCGAAAGCAAATAGTGATATACTGCTTTACCCTTTTTTCTTCCCAGGAGGTTAAGCTTGATAAGAAAAATACCGATGATAGTAAGTAATATGCTTACAAAACCAAAATAGCAAAAGGAAAAAACAGAGCGGCTCCAACTCCAAATAGTCCACGGATGGAAACCTTTTTGTATACGATTCTTGATAACTATTGAAAAGAAAAACGGAATCAATATTTGCGCCATCAATACCACACACAAAATGCCAGTAACGGAAATAAAAGCAATGGAGCGTAACGCAGGATGTTGGGCGAATATGAGTACACCTAATCCCGTAATAGTAGTAATGGCAGAAAGTAATATAGATGATTTATAGGCAGCTAGATTCTTTTTGCCTGTTTTGTACTCATTCAATAAACCGTCCATTACAAACAGGCTATAATCATCTCCCAAACCGAATATTAATGCGGAGATAATAATATTTACAATGTTGAATTGAATGTTGCAGATAGCCATAATACCCAATATCCAAATCCAGCTAAATAGCATGGGGATAAAGGTCATCAGCATCAGTTCTATTCTTCCATAAGTGAACAGCAATACTCCAGCAACAATTAAGGAAACTATCCATGCGATGCGATTGAAATCTTCATTCACAATTTCTGTCAATCTTTCGGTAAGGTACTGTCTATCTAAAACTGTGACATGAGGTAATTGTTCCAGTTGGGAGATGGTCTTTGATTTGTATTGCTCCGGAACCTTTACTAAAGTGACGACCGAGGCCAGTTCTTCTTTCTCCGAAATATAATCATCCAAAAAACTATTGCGCAGGCTTTGCAATTGAGAAAACTGTATTGGCTGGTAATCTTTTTCAATCAGTGCTCTGAAATTATTAATACCATCTTCAGTAAAGCCGTTTTTTGGTGCTAGCGAAGTAAGCTCTTGCAGTACTGCCTGTTTTTTAGAATCACTCCAGAATGTTTTCCATTGTTGTATTCTTTGCTGCTGCAGGGTTGCAGACACAAAAAGATTGGCCACTCCCGAGCTACTGTAAACGATGCCCTCGTTTTTAAGAGTATGTATATGCTGCTGCAGGGCTTCGTTCTTCTGCAACGCTTCATTTAGGTCATTTCCTTCGCTTACTATGTAAATAGATTTTAAGGCAGCACCACTAATACTGTTGAGTTTGTTTTCTGCTGCTTTAACTTTCTCGGACATGTAATTCAGCTGCGTCATATCGGGCTCAAAAGATACTTTACCAAATCGGTAAAGAATAATAGTAATAATGAAAATCGCAGCAACCAACCATTTATTATGCTCAAAACGAATGGAGGAAATCTTGTCTAGCCAGGTAGGACGAGGCGTAGCATTATATTTATGGGTAGTAATAAAATGCGGTAGGAATATTAGAGAGCATAGGGCGGCGCCAATCAAACTAAAACCACCAAACAACCCCAAGTCCTTCAACATGTCTGAAGTGGCATATTGCAGACTAAAGAACCCCAGAATAGTTGTTGCGCTTCCGATGGTTAACGGGAATGAAAGATCGGCAATAACCTTTCTTAGATCTCCGGTATGGCGATAATGATTAATAACATGCAATGAATAGTTGACCGCAATTCCCAGCACCAGCGAACCGGTGCCCAACGCAATGACTGAAATACTACCCTTTATAAAACAAATAGCAGCCAGCGCCAGCGAGGCTCCATATACCACCGGCACCAAAATGAGCAAGGGCGCTCTTTTCTTTCTGAAGTAAAAACCCAAAAATAAAACGATTAACAGTACGGTGATGCCCTGAGTTAATAGCGTGTCTTGTCTTAATTGTGCAGCATTGCTCTGCGATACTACTGCTGCTCCAAAATATTTTGTATCGATATTACCAAACTGCGATTGTGACAGTGAGTCCGTGATGCGATCTATAATTGAGAAAAAATCTTTATTAGCTCCGGTGTTTCCGGCAGGATAAGCCGGAGTGATAAAGAGTAGTATTGTTTTTTTATCTCGTGTGACGAAATGATTGTTGTGTAAAGTAAAATTATCTTCGTATTGTAGTTGCTGTAGTTTCTTTAATGCTAGAAAAGAAATACCCGAAGGATCATTGAGTACAACATTCTTTATAGGTGCAGGACCGGGAATACTTAATATAGAACTACTTCGAGCTAGTGATTTGGTTAGCTCGGGTGCTTGTAGTAGTGTATCTATTTTTTTATAATCATCTTCTGTAAGAAAAACCGGAAGATGATGCTGCATGGTTTCAAAAAGAGTATACGTGAAATCCTCGTCAATTTTATAGCGTAGATTTTTGATGTAGGTACTTGCTTGGTGTTGCAATGCTTCTGCAAATGCATCGGCATAAGCAACCAAGCTATCAGGCTGTGTGGCGGCAGTGTCTTTTACGGAAGCCATCACTACTAGCTTGTCTGCAAATTTGGAATTCTCAAAAATCTGGGTAAGTTTTTCCGTTTTATGATCTTTCGGAAGAATGGCGTAAATATCCTCTACGAATTTAATTCTGGAAGCAAAGAAGATAAAAACTGCCAGTGTAGAAAAAAAGGAGCAGTAAAGAGCAGTCTTGTTCTTTCTAAAAAAATCAAATATCGATGTAAATATCTTTTGCATATAGCCGTTGCTTGAAGTCCGATGGTGTGAGCAATCCTAATACTGCCGTGTTAAGAATAAGTACGCTTTTTTAATTTGCGGACTTTCAAAAATAAAAATGTAATCAACCCAAACAGTATTCCGATTATGATGGCAAGAACCATGCTTCCGTAAATATACTGTTCTATATTCAGCCAAATTTTGGTAAGTGTCAACTCCTTGTTGAAAGAAATGTCTACCGCTCTGCCCCCCATAAAGGGTTTGCCTAGTTTATAACTTAGGAAAACGATAACGGGAATCAAAGGTGGAATGCTAATGTGCACAGCGAGTACAAATAAGGCTTTATTCAGTCTAAACAGATGTGCCAGCGCAATGCCTACTAGTAATTGAAATCCCCATATGGGTACAATACCCATAAAGCCTCCAAAGGCTGTGGAACAGGCTTTTACGATATCGGGCTCTCCGGGTTTTAGCAACAAATTTTTAAGTTCTTGTCGCCAGTTTTGCTTGGTAAACCGACGAAAGAAATTGCGTGGCCAAATGTAGCAAAAGCAGATGGTTACCAAAACTGTATTTACAATACTGATACGTGTAAAATCTTTAAAAGGCCTGAAATGCGAAATCCTTTCGTCTTTTGGAGGGTAGTATACAGTGATGGGTACCGATACTACCTTTACTCCTGCCCATGCAAGCCGCACAATCACTTCAATTTCGAACTCATATTTGCGCGTAAAGAACTTCATTTTTTTTAGAGCCTGGAGCGGGTACAATCTATAACCCGTTTGAGTATCGGGTAGCGCAATGCCCGTTTCCACCTTATACCAGAAATTGCTGAACTTATTGCCAAAGCTACTTTTTCCGGGAACATTGTCTGCTGTATCCATATTGCGCGCTCCCATAATCAGTGCCGGTCCTTCTTCTTGGAGTTTATGAATAAAAACCGGAAGATCTTTGGCAAAATGCTGCCCATCGGAGTCAATAGTAACGGCATAATCGTATTGCAGCTCTAGCGCTTTTTTGAAGCCGGTGCGCAATGCCATTCCTTTCCCTGCATTGGGGGTATAGGATACAATAGTAATATTGTCAAATTCTCTGAGAATTTGTTCCGTATTATCAGTAGAGCCGTCGTTTACAACAATTACATTATGTGTGTATTGCAATACATCGCAGATAACAGATTGAATGGTTCTGGCGTTATTATATGTAGGAATAATAACGCAGACCCTTAAATTATTAAAGGTATTTCTGATATCCTGATAATATGTAGATGGAGCTATCTTTTCCAAGCTTCAAAAATAAAGCTTGCAAAAGTATAAAACTAAAAAGTATATCGCACCGCCACCCCTAAGGTGCCTATCTGAAGCGGTGAAAATGAATCCGGAGCAGATAAGTAAACGGTCGGTCGCCAGTCTGCTGTAAGATTGAGCGGTGTATTTTTAAACTTGTAGTCAATGCCGCATGTTCCGAACAAGCCAGCACCGAATCCTTCATAAAAATTGTTTTTAGAAAAAATATGAAATAAGATTAAACCACCGCCGGCAAACCAACGTAGATGTTCATTTGTAGCAGTTTCAATATCTACATGATACTGATAAGCGCCTGCCAAGCTGATACCGGGAGAAAAACTTTGCCCCGAAGTGCCAGGTACATACATGTTGCGACCGCCAAATCCTAGGTTGAACTCTAATGCATCGTGATTAGCTAAAAAGCTTTTATAAGATAATGCTAGCACATCATAACCTATATAGGTGTTGAACCGAACACCTACAGCATTTTTGTAACCATTTTGAGCACAGAGAAAATTTGTTAATAACAAAAACAGTGCAACCGGCAGAAGAGTTTTCTTCATCTTCATAATAATGGAGTGTTTTTGTATTTAAGGGGCTAATGTAAAATATCCCACAAGGGGAATATTTAATACAATGTTTAATAGAGGGCCAGTGTGCTTTTCACACTCTTCAGTAAATAAAAAATACTTTTATTTTATAATTTTACGCATTTTTTAAAATGAATTATTGGAAATTACTTGTAACTGTTTTTTTCTTTTTTCTGATAAATAATCCTACATTAGAGGCTCAGGGATTGGATCGGACAAATTTGTATAAAGCGTTGGAAACAGGACAATCTGAAGCGATTGATCATCAATTGTCAGTGTTGAAAGATATAAAAGGAAACGACAAAACTGCTTTTGAGGGTGCTTTACTGATGCGTAAGTCTGCTTTATTAAAAGTTCCGGCTCAAAAGCTGAATACGTTTAAGCAGGGGCACAGACAACTGGAATTGGCAATCCGGGCAGAACCCAAAAATGTGGAATATCGTTTCTTAAGGTTGATGATTCAGGAGCATGCACCTAAAATGCTTCATTACAAGGGGAATTTATTAGAGGATAGTCAACTAATTGCTAAGGGGTTCAAATCTTTACAACCAACATTAAAAGCTATTGTATTGAATTATAGCAAAACCTCAAAAGCTCTGCCAGAAAGCTCTTTAAAATAATGGATAAGAATATATTAGCAGTTTATTATACCCAGTCGGGGCAGTTAAAGCAAATATTAGATAATTTTGTGCAGCCTTTTATAGACGCTGGACATACAGTGGAGTTTTTGGAAATAAAACCCACAAAACCATTTCCTTTTCCTTGGCCGATAGCCGATTTTTTTGATACAGTTCCGGAATCCGTAGAGGTAATTCCTACTTCGTTACAGCCTTGGGAAACAAAGCGCAATCAATACGATTTGGTGATTTTGGGTTGGCAACCGTGGAACTTATCGCCCAGCATTCCTTTTAATTCCATCATGCAGGATGAGAAGTTTAAGGCAATTATTAAGGATACCCCAGTTATTACCATCAGCGGGTGTCGCAATATGTGGATTAATGCTCAGGAAAAAAATAAAAAACTGATCCATGCGGCAGGCGCACGTCTGGTAGGAAATATTGCACTGGTCGACAGACATCTCAATCATTTGAGCTATGTAACGATATTTCACTGGTTAGGTACTGGACGTAAAGACAGAAAATGGGGGATATTTCCCAAACCTGGTGTATCTGATGAAGATATTCGGGGTGCATCGCGGTTTGGTGAGGTTGTGAAGGATTTTCTTCAGAAAAATAGCTGGGATGGGCTTCAGGAGAGCTTGCAGCAACTAGGTGCGGCTCGTGTCAAATATTCCCTAATGTTTATTGAGCGTAAGGCAGGAAAGATTTTTCAGAAATGGGTGAACATCATTAATAAATACCCTCAGAAAAGGAAAAAAATACTTGTTCTATATAAATATTACCTTGCCATTGCATTACTGGTAGCATCACCCATAATATTATTGGTAGATTTATTATTTTTCAGGGCATTTTTACAAAAAAGAATCAAGAGGCAAATGGAATATTATAGAGGCGTTGCTTATCATCCTGAAATTCACGCGTAAAGCTGCTGTTTTTTTATTTTAATTATTTGTTATTCGTAAATCAGTTATATTGGGCGGTGAAATAAAGGAGTTTTCTTGCCTAAATTTCATTCCTGATTATTTTAAAAGAGAAAAAAGAGTATGTCATTAAACGAAGTCTATATTACCCGTACCTCACATTATTTTCCTAACCAACCTGTAGGAAATGAGGAGATGGAAGAGTATCTGGGGTACATCAACGGAAAACCCTCCAAGTCGCGTAGAATTGTATTAAGAAACAATGGGATTACTAACAGATATTATGCTTTGGAGAAAGGTGGAAAGGTTACCCATACCAATGCCCAACTCACTGCAGAAGCTATAAAGGAACTTTTTAAAGACGACCCAGAAGGGTTCAAATCGGTAGATGTGTTGGCTTGTGGTACATCCTCACCCGATCAGATCATGCCCTCGCATGCAGTAATGGTGCATGGTTGGTTGCCTGAATTAGGTAAGCTGGAAGTAGTTTCCCCAAGCGGTGTATGTTGCGCCGGTATGCATGCATTAAAGTACGCTTACATGGCGGTGAAAACCGGAGACGCCCAGCATGCTATCGCTACCGGTTCGGAGAGATTTTCTGCTTCTTTAGTCGCCCACCAGTTCGAGGATGAAGTGCATAAGTTGGAAGAGTTGGAGCAAAATCCATATATCAGCTTTGATAAAGAGTTTTTACGTTGGATGCTGTCTGATGGTGCATCCGCCTTCTTGTTAAGCAATAAACCTAATCCGGAAGGATTAAGCTTAAAAGTGGAGTGGATAGAAGGACTTTCCTATGCCGATGATATGGAGCCCTGTATGTATTGTGGTGCTGAGAAGTTAGAAGACGGTACGCTGAAAAGCTATCTGGAATTTACACACGAAGAGCTGGGCGAAAAATCCATCATGAGTATTAAGCAGGATGTCAAGCTGCTAAGTCCCAATATCGTTCCGTTGGGAGGACGCCCACTGCCCGAGCTTTTCGAAAGAAGAGGGCTTAATCCGGATGATATTACCTGGTACTGTCCACACATGAGCAGCAACTTCTTCAGAGATAAGATTTACGAAGAGCATTTGAAATTAGGCCATCATATACCTTACGAAAAATGGTTCGTGAATTTGAGCTATGTAGGAAATGTGGGGGCTGCATCGGTATACCTAATGGTGGATGAACTGCTGCATAGTGGAAAATTGAAGAAAGGCGATAAAATATTTTTACTCGTTCCCGAAAGTTCAAGATTCAGCTATATGTATGCGCTACTTACCGTAGTATAAAGGCATATAACAATATTTAGAAAAGGTGGAGGCTTACAGCTTTCACCTTTTCTATTAGTAGGAGAAAACCTTAAATTCGTAGGAGAAAAGCAGGTTTGTTAAAGAATTGCTTTCTGAAATACAGTAAAATGAAAAAAGAGGAAATACCGCAGGACAACGGAGCATTGGGGCGTATTGCCAAAGAGGTTACCTACGTCATTGATGAAACAGGTAATTACACTATTGGTAAAAGCACAGGCTGGGAAGTAAAAACCGAAGCGTTAAATGTGGCCTGGAGTGAGGTAGAGAAGAAGATTGAAGCGGCACGCCAAAAAGTATTGAATGGCGGGGCTAGTCCTATCTTGTATTTCATGGAAAAAAAGATAATGGATATTTCTATTTTATCTTCCTATACCGGTTTCTGGAAATGGACCGTAAAGCGTCATCTAAAACCTTCTGTATTTAAAAAGCTATCAGATCAAAAGCTTCAGAAATATGCGGAAATATTTGAAATAAGTATTGATGAACTGAAAAATCCATTTGGGAAATAATTGTTGTGCCGAATGGAGCTTTGTTCATAGCTTTACCGCTTCTTAAGCATTAAAAAACTTACAGCAATTTTGGAAACAAGTCATCAAGCACATCATACTGAAGAATCTTTGGATAACCTGCATAGTGGTTTTCATCATATGCAGGCGGCGCATTGTGAAAATGGCGTTACAACGGCATTACTAAAGCATTACGGTATTCATAAGCTTACCGAGCCCTTGGTTTTTGGTATTGGATCCGGATTGTTTTACATTCAATTGCCTTTTATGAAGGTAAACGGAGGTCCGGCGATTTCCTTTCGTACCATGCCTGGACTGATTTTTAAAAGAACCTGTACAGCGTTAGGTGTTCCTGTTACACGTAAGAAATATACTTCTCCACAGAAAGCTATGCAGGAACTGGATGAACGTCTGGCACAGGGTAAGCCTACTGCGTGTCAGGTAGGAGTGTTTTATCTAACTTATTTCCCAAAGGAATATCGCTTCCATTTCAACGCTCATAATTTGATAGTTGTAGACAAGCAAGGCGATAACTATATCATTAGCGATCCCATCATGGAAACCTTGGTTTCCATGACCAGTTACGAATTACAGCGTGTGCGTTTTGCCAAGGGCGCATTTGCACCACGCGGGCAGATGTATTATCCGGGGGATAACCTAACCGAAGCTACTGATGAGCAGATTCGTAATGGTATTATTAAAGGCATTAAACGTAACTGTCGCGATATGCTGCTGATTCCCGGCTCCTTTGCCGGTGCAAAGGGTATTGCATACACCGGACGGCAGATAAAAAAATGGAAAAATAAACTCGGTGATGACAAAGCGCGCGCTTATTTGGCCCAGCTCGTGCGTATGCAAGAAGAAATTGGCACCGGGGGTGGTGGATTTCGTTTTATTTACGGGGCTTTTTTGCAACAAGCCCATGCTTATCTTCCTATCGACGAGTTACTCGATGTGTCACAACAAATTACTGTTACCGGCGATAAATGGAGGGGTGCTGCTATACAGGCTGCTGGTATTTATAAAGGACGCCTCGGCTCTCAAGCAGACTACGACGATATGGGAAACCGACTCATCGAAATTGCCGAACTGGAGAAAAAAGCCTTTAAAAACTTGCAAAATGCAATTAAAAAGGCAAAATCTTTAGTTTAGTATAGATGGAGTAGCGTCAAGTATCTTACCGATCGTTTCCGATAAAACATCTGATTATTGTTTTGGCGCATCCTGCGAAGAACTGTTTCTTCCAATTGTTTTCATTTGTATTAAATCAACCAGGAATGAGAATCCCATGGCAAAGTAAATATAGCCTTTGGGAATTTTTATTTCGAAGCCTTCAGCAATCAGTGTAAAGCCAATCAGCATCAAAAAGCAAAGCGCCAGCACTTTGAAGGACGGATGCCTACTGATGAAGGATGCGATAGGTTTAGACGCCACCAACATAATGCCTACTGTTACAATAACGGCGGTGTACATAATCCACAACTCATTTACCATACCTACCGCGGTAATAATGGAGTCGATGGAGAAAACCACATCCAGTATGATGATTTCTGACAGAAATTTTCCGAAGCTACCCGATTTTATCTGAGTGGGTGCATTAGGATTTTCCTGTTCGGTCTTATGATAAATTTCTTTAGTGCTTTTATACAATAGGAAAATACCTCCTGCAATCAGAATGAGCTCTTTCCCTGTAAATGGCATTCCGAAGAGGATGAACAATGTTTTATCCAACTTCAGAATCCAAGAAATGATGGCCAGCAAAATGAGGCGCATTACCATTGCCAAACCTATACCCCATAGACGCAGTTTGTTACGTTGTTGTTCAGGTAGTTTATCTGCAAGGATGGAAATGAAAATAATATTGTCTATTCCTAGCACTACTTCAAGCGCAATCAACGTAATAAGTGGAATAATAGCGTCAGCCATACAGAATACATTACGTTAATAATTATCGTAGTCAATATTTTCAATAAGCATGCCTGGTTGTAGTAGAACGGTTTTTATGCCCAGTTTTTCTGCATTGGGAAGATTGCCGATTGTATCATCTACAAAAATCGTTTCTTCGGCTTTAATACCTGCATCGTTCAGCACAAATTCATAAGCATCAGTGTTAGGTTTACGTAACCCGATGCCATGCGAGTAATAGGCCTTAGTAAAGAAGCTTTCCAGCGATGGATAAGATGTTTCTTTGCGAAGCTGTGCTGAGAAATAATCGTAATGAATGGCATTGGTATTGCTCAACAGATATAAGTTGTATTGTTCTTTTAGTTCTGTAAGAAATTGCAGACTACTTAATCGGTAATTTAATAGCAAGGCATTCCAAGCATCTCTTATCTGCTCATCGGTAATAGGTTGCGGAGCTTGATTTTTTACCTGTTTATAAAATTCTTGAGGAGTGATTTTTCCTGTTTCTAGATTTTGAAAAAGCACATTAGCATGATGTTGCGAAAACATGTCGTCGAAATTGCTAAATCCCAACGCTTCAAAAGCTTCAAAAGTTTTTTTGAAATCTATATTGTAGATAACACCTCCAAAGTCGTAAATAATATTCTTAATCATAAAACGAAGATAAGGCAAATGCGTTTGGTGGATTGTTGAATCTATGTTAATGCGCTTCCAGCCAGTTTTCTCCTTCGCCACATTCTGCTATTACCGGTACTCCATGAGGTAGATTTAATGCAGTTTGCATATTTTCAATAACCAGCGGCTTTAGTTCATTCACTTCATCTTTTCGCGCATCAAACACTAATTCGTCATGCACTTGCAAAATCATTTTGCTTTTCATACCTGCCTTTTTCATTGCTGCATGTATTTTTTGCATTGCCAGTTTAATCATGTCTGCTGCGGTACCTTGTATAGGAGAGTTGATGGCATTGCGCTCGGCAAAGCCTCGTACCGTAAAGTTGCTGGAGTTGATATCTTTTAGCCAGCGCTTTCTTCCCATTAGTGTTTGTACATATCCGTGTTCGCGCGCGAAATTGATGGTATCGTCCATATAGCGCTGAATACCGGAAAATTCTTTTTTATAACTATCAATGATGGCTTTAGCCTCGGTTCTTGAAATGCCTAAGTTATCCGCCAACCCAAAAGCGCCTTGACCATAAATAATTCCGAAATTGACGCTCTTAGCTTTGTAGCGCATTTCTTTGGTAACTTCTTCTGGCGACACATTAAATACTTTAGCAGCCGTGGCTGTGTGAATATCGGAGCCGCTTTTAAAAGCAGCTACCATGTTTTCATCGCCACTAATACCAGCCACAATGCGCAACTCTATCTGGGAGTAGTCTGCCGAAAGTAGTATGTGATTTTTATCGCGTGGAATAAAAGCTTTTCTTATTTCTCTTCCTCTGTCTGTGCGCACCGGAATATTTTGCAGATTGGGATTATTGCTCGCCAACCTTCCCGTAACGGCTACCGCTTGGCCGTAAGTAGTATGTACGCGTCCGGTTTTAGGATTGATCAGTTGTGGTAAGGCATCCACATAGGTGGATTTTAGTTTGGTCAATTCTCGATAGGCAATAATTTCTTCAGCAATGCTGTGCCCTTTGGCCGCCAGTTTTTGAAGGACCTCTTCGCCTGTTTGGTACTGACCTGTTTTAGTTTTTTTTGCCGAAGCATCTAGTTTCAGTTTTTCAAACAAAACTTCTCCCAGTTGTTTGGGCGAGGCCAGATTAAAACGCACGCCGGCTATTTCAAACACTTTTCTTTCTGCCTCTGCCGCCGCTTTTTCCAGCTCTAGCGAATAGGCTTTTAAAAATCCTTCATCAATGCGCACGCCTTCGTATTCCATATTCATCAGCACTGGTACCAAAGGATTTTCCACTTCATGAAAAACACGCTCTACTTCTTTTTTCTTGAGCAAGGGAGTGAAGACATTTTTCAGCTGCAGGGTGATATCGGCATCTTCTGCAGCGTAGTCTTTAATCTTTTCCAGCTCCACCTCTCGCATACTTTTTTGATGTTTGCCTTTTTTGCCGATGAGTTCTTCAATATGTATAGGTTCGTAACCCAGATATTTGGCACTAAGCTGATCCATACCGCGTTTACCATCGGGCTCTATAACGTAATGCGCCAACATAGTATCAAAGAGTTTTCCGGCAAACTCTACTCCGTACCATTTCATGATGAGGAGGTCGTATTTCAAATTCTGCCCTACCCAGGTTTTTGAAGGATCTTCGAATAAAGGTTTGAATGCTTCAATAAGCTGTTCTGTTTCCTTACGCTCTGGAGGGCAGGGTACCCAATAAGCCGTTCCAGGCATAACCGAAAAGCTCATCCCTACCAGCTCTGCAAGGTTGGCGTCGATATCCGTTGTTTCGGTATCAAAGCATATTTCGTCGTACTTGCTTAATTCTTGAACCAGCGATTGTACAGCTTCTTGTCCGATGACGGCTTTGTAATCGTGGGGTACATCGGTAATTTTTTTCAAAGAGGAAAAGGCCGGAGCGTCAGCTTCCTCTTCCATTACAGGTGTAGCTGGGGCTGCGCTTGTTTCTCCCCCAATAATATTTCCAAATAAATCTATCTGTACACCTTTACTTGTAGTACTGGATATGGTAGATTCGGTAGGCGCCGTAACTTCTTCACCCAACAATCTTTTGCCCAGGGTTTTGAATTCCAGCTCTGCAAATATTTCTCTCAGTACCTCTTTATTCCATTCCTTTACCCGAAAGGTTTCTTCATGAAAATCGATGGGTACATCGGTAATAATGGTGGCTAACTTTTTGGATAATATCGCCAAATCTTTTCCTTCTTGTACTTTCCGTCCTAATGCTCCCTTGATATGTTCGGCATTGGCCAGCACGTTTTCCAATGTACCATATTCGGCCAATAATTTGGCAGCTGTTTTTTCACCTACACCTGGAATACCGGGAATATTATCCACTGCATCACCCATGAGCCCTAACACATCAATCACCTGCGAAACGTTTTGAATATTCCATTTTGCACAAACCTCTTCGGGCCCTAATATCTCTGCTTCACTACCTTGATACCCCGGTTTGTAAATTTTGATTTTATCCGTTACCAGCTGGCCATAGTCTTTATCGGATGTTACCATAAATACTTCAAACCCCTGTTCTGCGGCCTTCTTGGCTAAGGTGCCGATAACATCATCGGCTTCATATCCGTCTTTTTCTACACAGGGAATATTAAAGCCTTCAATTATGCGTTTGATATCCGGCACGGCAATCAATATATCTTCAGGTGTTTCTTGGCGGTTTGCTTTATAATCAGCATAATCGGTATGACGTTCGGTCGGTTCATGCGTATCAAAGCAAACAGCCATGTGCGAAGGCTTTTGTTTATTGAGCAATTCCACCAATGTGTTGGTGAAACCAAATTGGGCGTTGGTATTTTTATTCTTACTGGTAATACGCGGACTACGAATTAAAGCATAATAAGCCCGGAATACCAGTGCATAGGCATCTAATAAAAACAGCTTTTTTTCCATATCTGCTAAGGTAGTGAGATTTGTGCTTCAGGCCGGATACAAATGGTGTTTTGTATAGATTTTATGATACAGGCTGTAGTGCTTCTATCAGCGTAATTGTGTCACTCACTTTATTTGTGGTGCATACCTCATCACAAAAAGGCGGCTCGTATATACGAGCCGCCATGCTTCCAAAAATCATGAAAAAATAGAAGACTGTTATTGCTTAACATCAAATCTGTCCAGATTCATCACTTTGTACCATGCCGCAATAAAGTCTTTCACAAATTTTTCTTTTGCATCATCGCAGGCATATACTTCAGCTACAGCTCTCAGTTCAGAGTTAGAGCCAAAAACAAGATCTGCACGTGTTCCGGTCCAACGTAATTCGCCTGTCTTACGGTCAAATCCTTGATACAATTCTCTGTGAGAGCCTTCTACCACTTTCCATTCAGTAGCCATATCCAACAGATTTACGAAGAAATCGTTGGATAGTACGCCTACACGATCAGTGAAGACACCGTTTTGAGAGCCGTCGGTATTGGTACCTAGTACGCGTAAACCACCTATTAATACAGTCATTTCAGGAATGGTAAGTGTCAATAGCTGTGCTCTGTCGATAAGGGCTGCTTCTGTAGAGAATGGGGTATATCCTTTTTTGAAATTGCGGAATCCATCTACTTTTGGCTCTAGGAAGGAGAAGGCCCATTCATCGGTTTGTTCTTGTGAGGCATCGCCGCGGCCTGGCAGGAAAGGCACCTTGAAGTCGAATCCTGCAGCTTGAATCGCTTTTTCCAACCCTACATTGCCTGCCAGCACAATGATGTCGGCAAGAGAAATATCGATACCGGCGTTATTGACATCGGTTTTTACGATTTCCAATGCTTCGAGTACTTTGTTCAGCAATGCGGGATTATTTACCTCCCAGTTACGTTGTGGCGCCAGACGTATGCGGGCACCGTTGGCACCACCGCGCTTATCAGATCCACGGAAAGTAGAAGCCGACGCCCAGGCTGTAAATACCATTTCAGAAACGCTTAAGCCTGTAGCTTCTATACGGGCTTTTACTTTGTTAATTTCATCTTCAGTCAGGTTGTAATTGCCTGCGGGTACAGGGTCCTGCCAGATTAAATCTTCTTCCGGTACTTCGGGACCTAGATAGCGCGATTTTGGACCCATATCGCGGTGTGTCAATTTGAACCAAGCTTTGGCAAAGGCATCGGCAAATTCATCCGGATGTTCAAGATAACGACGTGCAATTTTTTCGTATATGGGATCGTAACGCAGCGCTAGGTCGGTAGTAAGCATGGTAGGTTTTACCTTTTTGTTAGGGTCGTGTGCATGTGGAATGATTTCTCCCACATTTTTTGCAACCCATTGATGCGCTCCGGCAGGAGATTTGGTTAGCTCCCATTCAAAACCAAACAGATAACTTAAGTATAAATTAGACCATTCGGTGGGTTTGCTGGTCCAGGTTACTTCCAGTCCGGAGGTAATAGTATCGCCTCCTTTACCGGTACCATAGGTGCTTTTCCATCCCAGGCCTTGTTCTTCAAGGTCGGCAGCTTCGGGTTCTTTGCCTACATGATCGGCAGGGCCGGCACCATGCGTTTTTCCGAAGGTATGACCACCTGCAATTAAGGCAACGGTTTCTTCATCAGTCATACCCATTCTGGTAAAAGTGTCACGGATGTCTTTGGCAGAAGCCACAGGGTCAGGATTGCCATCGGGTCCCTCAGGGTTTACATAAATCAGTCCCATTTGCACGGCTGCCAATGGGTTTTCTAGGTTTCTGGAATGTATCTTTCCGTCTGCATCATCCTCCGACACTAGTACGCCTTCACCTTCAACGCCTGCTGAGCCATGGGCGTATCTTTTGTCGCCTCCCAGCCAGGTAGTTTCAGAACCCCAGTATACGTCTTGATCGGCTTCCCAGGTATCTTCACGCCCTCCACCGAAACCAAAAGTTTTTAGTCCCATTGATTCTAAAGCTACATTACCGGCAAGAATCATAAGATCTGCCCAGGAAAGCTTGCGTCCATATTTTTGTTTTACCGGCCAAAGCAATCTTCTGGCTTTATCAAGGTTTACGTTATCGGGCCAACTATTGAGTGGGGCAAAGCGTTGTTGTCCGCGACCACCGCCGCCGCGGCCGTCTTGGATACGATAGGTTCCGGC
Organism: Chitinophagaceae bacterium C216; assembly: GCA_028485475.2. Classification (GTDB taxonomy): domain Bacteria; phylum Bacteroidota; class Bacteroidia; order Chitinophagales; family Chitinophagaceae; genus Niabella; species Niabella composti. The sequence continues at coordinate 461,251 of CP144143.1, read as the reverse complement.
ACTGTGCCATGCCATACGGATGATTAAGGGTCCGTAATGACCGAAGTCGGCAGGCCACCAGTCTTGAGATGTGGTGAGTACTTGCTTAATGTCTTCTTTTACGGCATTTAAATCTAATGATTGAAAGGCTTCGGCGTAGTTGAAGTCTTTATCCATAGGATCGGATAACGAAGAATGTTGCCGAAGAATGTGTAATCTTAATTGATCAGGCCACCAGTCTTTATTTTGTGTTCCAGTGCCTGCAACACCTTTGTCCATGCTTCCGTTGTGGAAGGGACATTTGCTGATGTCATTTGCATTTTTTTCCATTGTTGAACATTTATGTATGTGCAAACAAACTTAGAACAATAGTTCTATAAGAAAAATCGATTAATTCTATTTTGCTATAAGTATTATCTATGAAGATGTATCTATAAGTTTATAGAAAGGGTTGGATATTGACGTTTTTTAAAGAATATTTATATATCATTGCAACTTATTATAACCTATAGGAAATATGTATATCTGCTGGGCGTTTATACTATTGCCTTATCCTATTTAGCCTAATGTTTAATGGATAAACAAAATGACTAACAAAAGGACCTCTCCAATTAAAGAAGTATGGTGTCAAAATATTAAAATGGAGTTAATGTTTCCCTCGGTGTTGCGCTCCTGATGTTTGTTACGTTCCATAATGTGGAAAGATTTTTGCTGAATGGTAATGTCGTTTAATAAGATTGATTAATCATTAAATCAGAAGCGTACCCAGTAATGGCGATGAAAAAAATAAAAAGTACTTCTTTAGTTATATCCACCTACAATTGGCCCGCAGCCTTGAGGCTTTGTTTGCAAAGTGTTATGAACCAATCTGAGTTACCTGATGAGGTAATTATCGCAGATGATGGTTCGGGGTCTGAAACCAGAGAGTTGATCGAGTCTTTTCAAGAAAAATTCCCTGTGCCATTAATGCATGTATGGCATGAGGATAAAGGGTTTAGAAAAACTGTTATTCTTAATAAGGCCATCAAACAAGCTTCGGGAGCGTATATTATTCAGGTTGATGGCGACGTAATTCTGCATAAGAACTTTATTGCTGATCATATTTTTCTAGCCGAAGAAAATTGTTTTGTACGTGGTTCGAGGGGTATGCTCACTCCCGATAAAACAAAGCAGCTTATTAACGGTAATGCGGAGGCTAGGCTCCACAGCTTATCGTCGGGTATTTTAAATAAAATGAATGTGCTTCGATGCAAGTGGTTGGCCCCTGTTATTGCGAGAAAAAGCCTTTCTTCCAAATCCGTAAGAGGCAGCAATCTTGCATTTTGGAGAAAGGATTTTGAAATGGTGAATGGATATAATAATAATCTTATTGGCTGGGGACATGAGGATGAAGAACTGGCAACAAGATTTACGAATAAAGGTATATACAAAAAGGTGGTAAAACTGGCTGCTGTGCAATATCACTTACATCATAAGGAGGCCTGTCGAAAGAACGAGCCGCTCCATGCAGAATTTGTATTGCGTATAAGAAGAATAAATACCATATATTGCGCTAACGGACTTAATCAAATTTAATCGCAATAATGGCAACAGCGGCAAACCAGGCTAATATATCACTGATTGTCTCTACTTATAACTGGCCCGAAGCCTTGCGTCTTTGTCTGATGAGTATTCGGGCACAATCCATGTTACCTAAGGAAGTTATCATTGCTGATGATGGTTCTGGAAAAGCTACAGAGCAATTAATTGATGAGTTCCGTAAAGACTTTCCTATACCGCTGATACATGTATGGCAGGAAGACAAAGGCTTTCAGCTAGCACGTATCCGTAACAAGGCTTTTGCAAAAGCTTCGGGCGATTACATTGTACAGATTGACGGCGATTTGATACTACATAAAAGGTTTATTAAAGATCATTTCGATTTTAAAAGAGAAAATTGCTTTGTTACGGGTAGTAGGGTAATAATGTCGCCCGAACTGTCTGAAAGGCTTTTGAAGAAAAAAGATATTAAGGTTTCTGTTTTAAGCAAGGGAATTACCAATGTATTTAATGGCTTGCGTATTCCATTTCTTTCCCGTTTAATGCATGGTTACAGGCAAAACGACATTATGTATGTACGAGGCTGTAATATGGCTTTCTGGAAGAAGGATCTTATTACTGTAAACGGATATGATGAGTCTTTTGTAGGTTGGGGGCGCGAAGACAATGATATTGCTGTGAGGTTGAATAACGCCGGTGTACAGAAACGTACCATGAAATACGCCGGAGTAGTATTTCATATTTATCACCCTATGAAGTCACACGCTGATCTGGAAAAAAATGACTACCTGCTACGAAAAGCAGTGGAGGAGGGAACGATTCTTTCCTCGTTGGGAATAAGCCAATATCTTTAAGAAGTTTGAGTAATTCCAAATATATTATCCAGCCGTTGATAAGCTTGTTCCTTTGCAAAGAATAAATCGAAGGTGGCCGATGCCATATGGCTTTGACGCTCGTAAAAAGCCGTATCATGCAACAATTGTTGGATAGCGGATGCAAACTGCGTGGCATCATTCGTTGCAATGCAACCATTATTTACTTTATTTAACAAACCATCCAGTCCTCTGTGATTACATACAATAGGCAGACCAAAGGATAATGCCTCTACCACTTTTATCTTAATACCGGTTCCCGATAACATAGGGCATATGGCTACTTTCGCCTGAGTGTAATAATCAGCCAAATCGTCTACAAACAATATTTTTTCTACGTTAGGGTAGTCATCAATATAACGTGTAATCTTACCAATTACACAAATTTTTATATCAGATGGTAACAATGGATACACCTGTTTGAAGAACCACTCTGCTGATAGCTGATTATGTCTGATATCGCTCGCCACATAAATGATATCGTATTTTTTATCCTTGAAATCACGTCGTACAGAAGGTTTGTCCAACATAGTTTGTACAAGGCGCACATCATTTTTACAAAACTGACTGAATATATAATGTTCTTCGGTAGATACGGTCCATATCATATCAAACCACGATAATCTTCTCATTTCTTCTTTAAACGATGCGCCAATGTCAAAGTTTTTATGATGCTGATGTTGGGAAGTAAAGAAATCGTGCGTATCAATAATTGTGGTAGCACCTTTTAAATAAGGATTATTATGAATTAACGATGCACAAGTTACGTAGTTGATCAGCACGAAATCGTAACTGTTTTTTTTTAAAATATTATCGAATTGTTTTTGATAATAACGTGTAATGTGGTCGTATATGGGGGCTTTATAAAAGCCAGCTTTCTTTTTTATGAAGAATTCGGGAAGTTTATGAGAAAGAAAATAACGTAATATATTTTTTTTTGAAGGTTTACGGTCTAACACAAATAACCTGTCTGCAAGTCCTGTTTGTTGAAAAGTGGCTATATCGCTATCAGACCACATACCCCATTCTCGATCACTCACAAAATCCACAGCGATGTCTCTTCCTTTAAAATATTGCAAAAGTTGTAGGCTCCATGTCTTATTGCCATGATTTTTGCTTAAAGGGTTGTCAAGCATCTGGTACAGGACTCTCTTATTGCTCATGCGCCAAAGTTAGCCATGAATAAGACATTTCACAATCTGAAATGCTGATAAAGATGTTAATTTATTGATTGTTGAAAAACACAAGTTATTTGTGTTGCATTTGCTCATTATATTACGTTATATACTAGTGTTTGTGTTTGATGATTCCATGAAAGGTATTAAGATTTTGTATTTTTTCCCATATCCTATTGTAAATAGAAATCACGGGAACGTTACACGCGCGATTCAGTTTTTACAATATTTTGAAGCCCGTAAAAACCATATCAGTGTTGACTTCGTGACGGAAGAGCATAATTATGTAACGGATGAGAAAGAAAAGATGGAGCTTCTTTTCCCGGGGCTTCGTACATTCTTTTTGCAACGTAAGCACGATAAAAGCAACTATTTAAGATATCTTATTAAGGGAAAAATTCCGCATATCATTAATAAACGCCAACAGAAAAAGTTTCATACACATATTCCCTCTGAAGTAACGCATCGTGCCCGACAACAGTTTGATGAAATTCTGAAAGCCAATAGTTATGATGTGATTATCATCAGCTATGTGTTTTGGGCTTCACTAATACGAAATAATCCATATATCGGAAAGGCAAAGCTGGTGATGGATACACATGATTTAATGACCGGTCAGTATAAAAGCAGGGAAGGTTTTCGGTTGGGGGCTACATTTGAAGAGGAGATGAATATCTTGAATGAATTTCATGAAACCTGGTCTATCTCCACTGATGAACTGTATTTATTTTCGCAGTTTGCACCAAAATCAAAACACTTCTTTGTGCCGGTGATGTTTGAAAAAAAACCGGTGGCAGTAAGTGAAGACAAACCCTACGACCTCATTTATGTAGCCAGCGATAACCCTTGCAACCAGAAATCGGCGAAGTGGTTTTTTGAAAAGGTATATCCCTTACTTCCTCAACATCTAAAGATTTGTGTTATCGGCGGCATCGTAAAGTTTATTCCCGACTTACCTAATGTACACAAAGTGTTTTTTGCCGAAACATTGGATACTTACTATCAGCAAAGTAAGATTGCCATATGTCCTATGCTGGAAGGCACTGGTGTAAAAGTGAAAGTGGTGGAAGCTTTTTCCTTCGGGCTACCTGTTGTATGCACGCTAAGAGGGCTGGACGGGTTGCCTGCGAAAAAACACAACGGCTGTCTGATGGCAGCGGATGAAGCCGCATTTGTGAAACATATTCTCAATCTGCTGGAAGATGCGACACTTTATAATAGAGTGCGCGAGGAAGGGATCGCTATGATTGAAAAGTATTTCGATAAAGAATCGGTATATCGGGAATTGGATGAAATATTAGGAATTGCTTAAGTTGCATAACGGAATGAGCGCTCAAAAAGCCATTCCTTTTGCACTATGACCAATTTTATTCCCATTTTTCCGTTGCAACTGGTAGTGTTCCCAGGTGAGCATCTGAACCTTCATATATTCGAACCGCGTTATCAGCAGCTCATTACAGAGTGCTATCAAGCAAAAAAGCCGTTTGGAATACCGGTTGTTATTGATAAAAAAATACAGGATTATGGCTCACTGATACATGTACAGGAGATTGTAAAGACCTACCCCAATGGGGAGATGGATATAAAAACCACAGCAGAAAAAGTTTTTCGTGTTCTGGAAGTAATCCCCTCGGTGCCGGAAAAATTATATTCAGGTGCTATCGTTAACTATTTGCCCAATGATTGGGAGGGCAGCAAGTCTATGATGAAAACACTCATTCAGCGGATGAGGGACTTTCATGCTAGATTGCAGGTGGAAAAACAGTTTTACAAAAGCGAAGAAGAGCTCACCTCATTCGATATTGCCCATCATTCGGGACTTACTTTGTGGCAGGAGTACGAGCTATTGCAGCTTACCAGCGAACGTCAGCGCCAGGAGTATTTAAAAAAGCATTTTGAAGCGCTTCCGGCTATTGAAGAAGCTCAAAAAATCAGAGAAAAAATTCAAATGAATGGCCATTTCAGATATACAGATGGGTTTGAAGTAAAATGAGTAATTGAAAACTTTACCTTCTGATTTTCAACTTTTCTACCTACTTTCACGTCATGTCCGTTACTATTTGTTTTGATTTTGGAAACACCCGCAAGAAGGCCGCCATTTTCGAAAACAGCGAAATTGTAAAGGTGCTGAACTTGCAGGATGATGCGTCTGCAACTATCGAATCCCTCATAACTACTTATAAACCAGACAATTCTATTTTATCCTCTGTAGTACAGCACAACCCTGAAATAGAGGATATTCTGAAAAGAAATACCCGATTTCACTTGCTCGACCATACTTCAAAGCTGCCCTTTACTACGCCGGCCAAGCATCCTGAAACTATTGGTGCCGATAGGTTGGCTTTGCTGGCTGCCGGTGTGCATTTTTTTCCGGGAAAAAACTTATTATTGATTAGTCTTGGAACCTGTATTACCTTAAACTTTATCAATAAATACAAAGAGTTTTTGGGAGGTTCTATCTCTCCGGGGCTGGAGATGAGGCTCAAGGCTTTAAATCATTATACTGCCAAGCTGCCTTACACACCTCCCAGAGCTGATGTTCCCCTCATTGGTTATGATACGGATTCCAATATTCTGTCGGGTGTGATCTTGGGAATGGCTTATGAGCTGGACGGATTTATAAACGAGTATAAGGCTCGGTTTAGCAACTTTAACGTGGTATTAACCGGTGGCGATGTGCAACATTTGGCATCACACATTAAAAACAGGATATTTGCCGACCCTGATTTAATATTTAAAGGCTTATATGCTATTAGTGAGATTAACAATGCTTAGGAAATTACGCTGTTCTAAAAGCCAGGCATTAGCGGTTCTTAGCACTTTGCTTTTTTATAATGCACTGGCGCAGGACAATTCGCCATATTCAAGATACGGACTGGGAAACCAAGTACCTACCACCAATGTGGCTAACCGGGGTATGGGGGGTGTAGCTGCTGCTTATAATGATGCTTATACCGTAAACTATGCCAACCCGGCGAGTTATGCCTTCTTTTCTTCTTTTCAGGAAACTAATTCCCGAAAGTTAAGTTCAGGAAGGGTAGCGTTTAATATTGGAGCCGACCTTCAAAGCCGCACTCTTACAGACAGAGATGCGCAGTCGAAATTCAGTTCTCCCAATATTCTTTTTAGCCATGTTATGATGGGAGTTCCTGTGCGAAAGAACTGGGGATTGGCGTTCGGATTACGTCCGCTTACCAGCATCAATTATAAAATACAGAATACAGGGGTGATGCGCGATCCCAATACCAACTTGCCCATCGACTCCTTTACTACGGTATATGAAGGGCAAGGAGGCGTATATCTAGCTTCTTTGGGAACCGCAGTGAAATTTAAAACCGGAAAATCGCAATATTTAAGCTTAGGAGTGAACGGAGGTTATATGTTTGGCCACCGTGATTACAGCACCCGACTTTCATTTATCAACGACTCCATCAGATATTCCAGTGCCAATTACGAGAATAAAACTTCAATTGGCGGACTATATTTTGATGCAGGGCTGCAGTATCACTTTAAAGCAGGCGAGGATTTGTATGTAGGGTTAGGTGCTTACGGTAATTGGAAACAAAAAATCAACACCTCCCGCAATTTTGTAGCCGAAACATATACTTATAACCCTAATCTGGGTAATGTACCGATTGATACAGCTTATTCCTCCAGCAATATCAAGAGCAATATTCTATATCCCTCCAGTATTACCGGAGGATTTACGATACAGAAACTACCAGGCATCGATGCCAATGAGGCGGGGTGGATCGTAGGAGCAGATTTTACCTATAATAATTGGAAGGAGTTTAGAAGCGAAGGACAAATTGATACCGCTGTAAAAAGCAATTGGCAGGCCAAAGTAGGTGCTGAGTTTCACCCGATACCCAAGAAAAGCTACCTGAGTCGTACGCTGTATCGAGTGGGTTTCTTTACGGGGCCGGATTACATCTATTTGAGACAAAAGACCCTGCCTACACTAGGAGTTTCTGTGGGAGTAGGATTGCCTATTGCCAATTACAGTCCTCAAGCACGCTATCAGGCCAGCATGGTTAATCTAAGTTTTGAATTTATAAAGCGCGGTAATAACGATAATATTTTAAAAGAAAATTTATACCGCTTGTCGCTAGGTTTTTCCCTTACTGATCTGTGGTTTATCGGAAAAACTAAGTATTTCGAGGATTAAGCAATGCGCTTATTGTATCTTAGCACCAACTTTAACAGCATAGCCTTGAGATACTTTTTCATTTTTTGGGGTGCATTGTTGATGCTTTCGTGCGAAAACAGCGAGAGCGATATTCAGGCGCTTAATAGAAGATCTGTTCAAAAAGATGAAGCTCGGAAAGTGGAAAGCTTTTTATCTCAGGGGGGACAGGTAAAAGCCCGTCTTGTCACTCCTGTAATGCTGCGTGTGAATGCCGATACTCCGTATGTAGAATTTCCTCAATCGCTTCATGTAGATTTTTATAACGATAGCAAAATTGTTGAAACACGACTGGACAGCAAATACGGTAAATACTATGAAAAACTGAATAAGGTTTACCTGCGTGATAGTGTGGTAGTGGTGAGCATCAAGGGCGATACGCTTCTCTGCGAAGATTTATGGTGGGATCAGAACAAAGAAATATTTTACACCGACCTTCCCGTATTGCTGAAATCTCCTGCACAATATATTCCGGCCAAAGACGGACTGGAGGCGACACAAGACTTTAAGAAGATTACTTTCAAAACTGTTCATGACAGCCGTCTCGTAACCGAGGAAGGCACATTGCCATAAACAAATTTTCAAGCTAACTATAGAAAACATGTCTCTAAAAAACAAAACGGCGCTAATTACCGGTGCCAGCCGGGGTATTGGAAGAGCCATTGCCTTGCGTTTAGCCCAGGAAGGCGTCAATATCGTAATTGCCGCTAAATCTGTGGCCGAAAATGAAAGACTTGGGGGTACCATTTTTTCCGTTGCTCAAGAACTGGAAGCCATAGGAGCTAGAGCCCTACCCGTACAATGTGATATACGTAATGAATCGATGATAAATGACTGCGTAGCAAAAGCTGTGGAAACTTTTGGTGGGATTGATATTGTAGTGAATAACGCTTCTGCTATATCGCTGACGGGTACGGAAGAAACGCCACTGAAGCGGTTCGACCTGATGCATGATATAAATGTTCGGGGAACATTTTTAGTGACTCAGGCTTGCCTGTCTTATTTGAAAAAATCCGATCACGCCCATATTTTAACGCTGTCACCTCCTGTCAATATCAAATCTCAATGGTTGGCTCCTCATGTAGCCTATACCATTAGTAAGTATAGCATGAGTATGATGGCCTTAGGCTGGGCTGAGGAATTTAAAAATATCTCCATCGCATCCAATGCATTATGGCCCCGTACCACTATTGATACCGCTGCGGTACGCAACTTATTGGGCGGTGAAAAACTAGCTCACATGAGCCGTAAACCCACTATTATGGCCGATGCGGCGTTCTTCATTTTGCAACAGCCTCCTGCAGAGTGTACGGGAAACTGCTTTATCGATGAGGAAGTGCTGCGACAAAACGGCATTACCAATTTTGAGGAGTATGCGGTAGTGAAAGGAGCCTCGTTGTATAATGACTTATTTATAGATGCACACCCTAAAAGCGAATAAAATGGCAAAAGCGCGCAAAACTGGTTAATAAATTGATAAAAGATTGGAGAAAGCTATCTATAGTAGAATTTTGATTTTATCTTTGTCCTTTATAATTTTGCCCAAGGGAAGCCCTTGACTATAGGGAGATGCATTAATTTTGTATTTTTCGTCATACTAAGGCTGGAAAAAAGTCTGTTTTAACCATCGATCACAAATGGTTGAAACAGCTTTTTTTATTTCTATACTATACCTATTGGGGTTCTTGGGTATTGATTTTTACCTCTTCGTACAAATAATCTTTACGTTTCAGTTCAAAATTTCGTCCCAAATAAAGTTTGCGTACTTGTTCATTGGCAGCGAGCTCTTCGGCAGTACCTTTTTCGAAAATTTTTCCATCAATCAGCAAATAAGCTCTGTCGCAAATGGAAAGTGTTTCGTTTACGTTATGGTCAGTAATAAGTATGCCGATATTTTTATATTTCAAGCGGGCAACAATGCTTTGGATGTCCTCCACGGCAATGGGGTCGATTCCGGCAAATGGCTCATCAAGTAAAATAAATTTAGGATTTACGGCTAGTGCGCGAGCAATCTCCGTACGTCTTCTTTCTCCCCCGCTTAATACATCCCCATTGCTTTTACGAACATGCTCCAGACGGAACTCAGCAATCAGTTCTTCCAATTTTTTCTTCTGTTCTTCTTTACTCAGTTTGGTCATTTCCAGTACTGCCGCAATATTATCTTCTACGCTCAGTTTTCTGAAAACAGAAGCTTCCTGTGGCAGATAGCCGATGCCCATCTGCGCACGTTTGTACATAGGCAATTTGGTAATGTTCTCATCATTCAGGAATACATCACCTTCATCTGGCTTAATCAACCCCACTACCTGATAAAAGGAAGTAGTTTTTCCGGCTCCGTTAGGACCTAACAATCCCACGATTTCTCCCTGATGCACTTCAAAGGATACGTTGTTTACAACGGTGCGTTGCCCGTAACGTTTCACCAGATTTTGAGTTCGAATTGTCATTTGCATGGGTTACAAAAGTAACATGCTAATTTGATAATTAGTCAAACAACAGCTGTTAAAATAAAGCGACTTTTTAGTTAGGAGCATGACGATTGCATTTTAAGAATCTCTTCCACATAAGTGCGATCGTTCGAAAGACGAGGAACTTTGTGCTGTCCACCCAATTTGCCTTTTTGTTGCAGCCATTTGTTGAAGCTACCTTTAGGTATATTGTGGACAACGGGCATGGATAGTGCTATGTCTTTATAACGTTTGGCTTCGTAATCGCTGTTAGTGTTTTGTAATGCAGTATCTAGTTCTTTAACGAATGCATCAAAGTTGTCGGGCTCTTTTTCAAATTCGATCAGCCACTCATGGGCTCCACTAGAGTCGTTGGAGAAGTAGACGGGTGCAGCTGTATAATCATTTACAATGGCGCCTGTTTTTTGGCAAGCAATGCTAATGGCCTTATCACTGTTATCAACAATCACCTCTTCGCCAAAAGCGTTGATATAATGTTTGATCCTTCCGCTTACTATAATCTTATAGGGATTTAACGAAACAAAGCGGATGGTGTCGCCCAGCAGATAGCGCCATAGCCCTCCATTGGTACTAATGACAAGTGCATAGTTAGTATTCAGGTCTACATCTTTCAACCCAATTGTTTGAGGATCATTTTTGCCATATTCACTCATAGGCATAAACTCCAGAAAGATGCCATGATCTGTAAAGAGTAACATGCCTTCATCACCAGGTTTTTCTTGGGCGGCAAAAAAACCTTCGCTGGCGTTGTAGGTTTCCAAATAATGAATTGGTTTTCCTATCAGGGTGTGAAATTGTTCCTTGTAGGGTGTAAACGATACACCTCCGTGAATATACAACTCTAGAGAGGGCCATACTTCCGCTATAGTCTTTTTGCCGGTTAGCTCCAATAAGCGTTTAAATAAAATCAACGTCCACGTAGGCACACCACTAATGGATGTTACATTTTCGTGCATGGTTTGCCGAGCCATTTTTTCCAATTTTTCCTCCCATTTATCCATTAGCGCTATGTCCAAATCCGGTGTGCGGAGCCAATTACCCCAAAATGGGCTGTTCTGTAACAGTACGGCACTTAAGTCGCCATAGCGTGCTTCATCGTTAAGCGGATTGATATTGTGGCTGCCACCCAGTACCAATCCCTTTCCCGTAAGCATATTGCTCTGTGGGTTGAACATATAATATATGGTCAACACGTCTTTAGCCGCTTTATAATGGCAATCCCCCAAACATTCTTCACTTACTGGAATGAATTTGCTCTTATCACTGGTAGTGCCACTGCTTTTGGCGAACCAATAGATAGGGCTATTCCATAAAACATTCTGCTCGCCTTGCATAATTCTTTCAATGTAAGGCTTCAGATCGTCGTATTCATTGATGGGAACAGCTTTTTTAAAATCCCTGATATTATAAATGTGATTGAATCCATGCTTACGGCCAAATTCGGTATACTGGGCTGATGTAACCAAATTTTGTATAACCTCTCTTTGCGAATCAATAGGATGACTACGCCAGGCTTCAATACGCCAGTGCCGCAAGCGAGCAAGGGATGATATTGCCGGACTTAATAGTGCCATGAGTATCGCAATATTAATGCATAAAACTAAACATTAGAAATGAAAAACTATTGAGCTATAATTTAATAAATCGTAACGCCAATATTTAAATAAATGAAAGAAATTTAAATCCTTTTTTATAAAATTTAACCTCCCTAGCGACTATAATCGACATGTACAAAAAAATGCTGAAAATTAGATTTTTGTTAAAAAAAAGCCATAATAGAGGATAATGTTAGTAATTTTCTAACTGCTGGCTGTAATAATTTAATATTTATGAATTGTTTTGATTTTTGCGAAAAATGATTAGATTTGATTTCGAAATATTTCGATTTTTGTAAAACGAAATTGATCGATGCAACACTTATTAAATAGAGAGGAAATATTAAAAAGGCTTGCTCAAAATCAAGAGAACTGGGATGTTTTTGTAATTGGCGGAGGGGCCACTGGCCTAGGTGTTGCATTGGATGCGGTTTCTAGAGGATATAAAACTTTGCTTGTAGAACAAGCGGACTTTGCGAAGGGTACCTCTAGTAGAAGTACCAAGCTGGTACATGGTGGCGTAAGATACTTGGCCCAGGGCGATGTAAAATTAGTGCGTGAAGCATGTATCGAAAGAGGGCTACTGCAGAAGAATGCTCCGCATCTGGTAAAGAATCAAACTTTCGTAATACCGATATATAATTTCTGGGATAGAATAAAATATACGATTGGCTTAAAAGTTTACGATTGGATTGCCGGTAGATTGTCGTTAGGGAAATCTATATTTATTTCCAGAGAGGCAACGATAAATGCTTTACCCGGTGTAAAACAGGAAGGGTTGATTGGCGGGGTGTTATATCATGATGGTCAGTTTGATGATTCACGCCTAGCGATCAATTTGGCGCAGAGTATTGCAGAGAACGGAGGTGTGGTAGTGAATTACATGAAAGTAGTGGGTCTTCGAAAAGACGATAGCGGCTTCATGTCTGGGGCCACTATGGTGGATGTAGAATCGGGGCAAACTTACAGTGTAAAGGCTAAGGCTGTTGTGAACGCCACTGGGGTATTTGTAGATGGTATTTTAAAGATGGACGATCCGGATGCAGAACCCACCGTAGTTGCAAGCCAGGGAATACATGTTGTCGTTGATAAAAAGTTTTTACCATCGCAGCATGCGCTCATGATTCCCGAAACCAGTGACGGACGTGTATTGTTTGCAGTGCCCTGGCATAATGAGGTGGTAATCGGAACTACTGATACGCCGGTAGGAGAACCTAGTCTGGAACCAAAGGCGTTGGAAAAAGAAATCGACTTTGTGTTGCAAACGGCTGCAGGATATCTAACCCAACCCCCTACACGGAAAGATGTATTGAGTGTGTTTGCAGGACTTAGACCACTTGCTGCCCCGCAGAAGGGTTCTCAGAAAACTAAAGAAATTTCGAGAAGCCATAAGATAGTAGTCTCTCCGTCGAACCTGTTTACTATTATCGGTGGTAAATGGACCACCTTCAGGAAGATGGGAGAAGATATGGTGGATGCCATAGAAAAACAGTTAGGCTGGCCGCATAAGAAAAGCCAAACGAGTCATCAGAAGATTCACGGATTTGTAGAGCAAATCAATTGGGATGACCCTCTTTACTACTATGGTAGCGATATGCCATTATTGAAAAACAACATAAATGGTACGGCCAATAACTGGTTAAGTGAAAGTTTGAAAATTCATGAAATGCAGGTGCGCTGGGCAGTGCGTAATGAAATGGCTCGGACTGTAGAAGATGTTTTGGCCAGAAGAACCAGGGCTTTGTTGCTGGACGCTAAAGAAAGCGTACGCATCTGCCGGAAGGTTGCTGAAATAATTGCCAGTGAATTAGGAAGAAGTAACGATTGGAAGGAGAAACAGATTAACGATTATGAAACGCTTGCGAAAGAGTATCAGTTAAATTAATTGATACAACGATTGCTGTTTACATCAGCTGATTATTTTATTGTTATCGATAAATGATAATATCGTTAAGAATGTTTGGCTTGCTTTCCGGAGAAAGGTAAAATTCTTTTTTTGCGAAAAACTTAAATCAAATAGCAATGATTCTTTTTCTAAAAACTGCAGTGAGAAAGGCCAGATTGGCTCTTTTATTGCAATTGCTTGTTATGCTGTCGGCAGTTGCTTTTGCCCAGCAAAGAACAATAACTGGTGTGGTTATAGGCAGCGATGATAAACAGCCTTTACCCAATATCAGCGTTCAAGTGCAGGGAACTTCGCGGGGCGTAATGACTCGTGAAAATGGTTCATTTACTATTCAGGCCAGTACAGGCGAAACGCTGGTATTTACCGGTGTGGGGTACAAAGCCCTGAATATAGTATTAAAGAATGAATCTAATCTTTCCATAACACTCGAGCGTGATGCCGGAAGTATGGAAAATGTAGTAGTAACCGCTTTGGGTATTACCCGACAAGAAAAATCCTTGGGTTACGCTCTTACCAAAATTGATAGCTCACAGCTTACCGAAGCGGTGGCTTCCAACTGGACTGATGCGCTTTCCGGTAAAGTAGCGGGATTGGACATGGTACGCTCCGGCTCTGGTCCTGCAGGCTCCAACAAAATTATTTTGCGTGGTGAAAACAACCTTACCGGTGAAAATGAAGCGCTGATTGTAGTGGATGGAGTGGTTATTAATAACAGTAGTGGACGTCGTTCGGCCAATGCGTCAGACAACGTATACGCTACTAACAGTGATAACCTACCTGCAGACTATGGTAGCTCACTCAACGACCTTAACCCTCAAGATATCGAAAGTGTTTCGGTGTTGAAAGGTCCGGCTGCGGCAGCGTTGTATGGACAAAGAGGCGCCAATGGTGCTATTATCATTACCACCAAATCTGCAGCAACCAAGAAAAAGGGTCAGTTGAGCGTTCGCTTTACTTCAAATGGTTCGTTAGAATCTGTTAACCGCTATCCCGATCTTCAGTATGAATATGGTCAAGGTCTGGGAGGTGCTGTTTATTATTCTTACGGAGCTAGTGAAGATGGTTCTAGCACCAGCGGTACCAGTTCTGCATATGGTCCTCGTTTTAATGGACAATATTTCTATCAGTACGATCCTGTAACACAGGCTAGGGGAACAGAAAGAACACCATGGATTCCCTACGATAATATCAACGATTTCTGGAATGTAGGAAATAACCTGTCTAACAACCTCACTCTTGATGGTAAATTCGGAACCACTTCACTTCGCTTGTCTGGTGGTCTTCAAAATAACTCATGGATTGTTCCGAATACCGGTTTTGTGAGAAAGTCATTAGCGTTATCATCTACTACAGATATTACTAAAAAAATAAAATTCTCCATTAAGGCCAACTACGGTAACAGAAAGAGTGACAACTTGCCAGCTGCGGGTTATGGTAACCAGTCATTGATGTATTGGTATATCTTCTGGCAACCGAATGCTGACCTCAACTGGTTGAAAAATTACTGGGAAATCGGTAACGAGTATAAAAAAATCGAATACCCCTATAGTTCATTCCCAGAGAATCCTTATGCTATCGTAAATGAATTTATCAACAAAACCAACAGACATAATGCTACCGGAAGTGCTCAAATCAACTATCAAATAACTCCGGAGTTAAGCTTCATGCTGCGTGGTAATATTGACTGGATGAAAGATAACCGCGAGCAGGATCGTCCATATGATGCCGGTTCGCGCTTGCCTTATGGTTCTGTGAGAAAGCAGGATATTCGTAGCTGGGAAAAGAGCTTTGACTTCCTGTTCCGATATAATAAGGACATAAAAAAAGACCTGAACTTGGGTTTAACTTTCGGGGGTAGCCAGCTGAGAAACGAGTACAACAAGTCGGATGTAAGAGCTGATGGTTTGCATATGCCTGATTCCTTATTGATTCGTTTGCCTGATTCCGTACTTACATCTCCTTATCCGGCAATCTACGATTATAAATATGCCATGTATAATTTGGTATATATTCCGGATACCAGCCGATATCAGATCAATAGCTTGTACGGTATTGTTAACTTAAGTTATAAGGACTATCTATTTGTAGAACTTACCGGAAGAAACGACTGGAATAGTGTGTTGGCAACAGCCAAAAGAACGGATAATGTAGGATTCTTCTATCCTTCTATTAATACTAGCTTTGTGCTGTCTGATGTTGCTAAACTGCCTTCTTATATTAACTATGCAAAGATTAGAGCATCACTGGCTCAGGTAGGTAGTGGTTCTACCACTCCTTATCGCACGGCATATACTTATCCGTTGGCACGTAATGGTACCTATCCTGACAGTGCTTTAATAAACCCTCGAATTTTGCCTAATGAAAACTTAAAACCACTGAAGACTACCACTTTTGAACTGGGTACCGAAATACAAATGTTCAAAAGAAGATTAAGTCTGGACGTGGCAGTATACTGGGGCAAAACCAACAATCAGATTCTTACTAGAACCGTTGACCGCTCATCAGGATACGATGCAGCTGTAATCAATGCCGGTCAGGTAAATAACAGCGGTGTGGAAGTAGCAATTAACGGTAAGCCTATTGTAAGGAGAAACGGCATTAACTGGAGCATGTTTGCCACATTCTCTACCAACAGAAACAAAATTGTTTCCATGCCGGATAGTGCGGTACTGTTAAGAGCTGGACAAATAGCCAGCGGTCAGATTGTAGCTTCGATAGGCGGTAGTATGGGCGATGTGTATGGCTTGGGATATAAGCGTAGTCCGGATGGACAGGTAATCTACGATCCCACTACCGGATTCCCTAAAGTTACCGAGGAAATCATCTACTTAGGAAATACCACTCCTAGATACAAAATGAGCTTGGGTAATACGCTAAGCTATAGGGGACTTAGCTTGAAAGTATTGTTCGATGCACAATTGGGAGCTGTTTCTTACTCCTTGACACACTACAAGATGGTGGAACAGGGTAAGCTGAAGGTAACATTACCCGGACGCTATAACGGTATAATCGGTAATGGTGTGTTGGAGGTATTTGATGCTGATGGTAACGTAGTAGGATACAGAAAGAATGATGTGGTAGCTATAGACATCGATGAATATTACAGGTATCACATGGGAGCCTATAATGCAGAGGGTAGCGTATTTAAAACAGATTTTCTCAAATTCCGTGAAGCCAGCCTGATATACAGTCTCAGACCCAAATTATTGAAGAAGATTGGACTGAAATCTGCGTCAGTAGGTATCTACGGTCGAAACTTGTTTATTTGGTCTCCATGGCCCATGTTTGATCCTGAGTTTGGTACACTTAGCGGTACTGATATTGTTAGAGGTTTTGAAGTGGGGCAATTCCCATCTACCCGCACTGTAGGTTTTAATTTATCCATTGGACTTTAATCTTTAAAGAGATGAAAAAGAAATTATTTATAAGCAGCATGATGGTGTTGATGCTATCAACATTGTATTCATGTAAAAAAGGGTTTATAGAATTAAATATCGACCCTATTAACATTCTGCACACTTCTCCGGATCGATTACTAACTCCGGCTTTAGTAGACGGTATATGGCCCGGAATGAATCGTAACCGCAACTTTAACAACGAGCTTATGCAGGTTACGGTAAACATGAGTGATGGTGATAATACTGTGTTCAGATACGCCTTCAGGTCCAATGTATCGGATTATTTGTGGAACAACTGGTATGTGTATCTGAATAACTTCAGAGATATTTACAACAAAGCCAGCGAGCCGGAGCAGCTTAACAAATCTTATCAGGGTATTGCACTGATTTGCGAATCATGGCTCTTCGCCAACCTTACAGATACTTATGGCGATATTCCTTATTTTGAGGCGCTACAAGGTAGAGACGGTAATGTGCAGCCAAAATTTGACAGACAAAAGGATATCTATTTAGATCTTTTCAGAAAACTGGAAGAAGCGAATCAACTATTGGCAGAAAATCAAGAAATCAAAGCTTCCAGTGATCCGGTATATGAAGGGGATATTCACAAATGGAGAAAATTCGGAAACTCCTTGTATCTACGCTTGTTGCTGCGCATCTCAGGTAAAGCCGAAGTGCAAGCTGATTGTATTGCAAAAATTAAGGAAATTGTAACAAATCCCACCCAATATCCCATTTTTGAAAGCAATGCAGATTGTGCAAACATTTTATGGAACGGAGGACAAGACACTACTGATCCGTTCACTAACCCTTATCTGGTAAATGTAAGAGCTCAGGACTTCAGAGCTCCGGCTATCTGTAGCTTCTTTATTGATCCACTAGTGGCCTGGACCGACCCACGATTAGTGTCAGGAACTCCTTACGGTTATGGTAACATTGGACGACTGGGTATTGCTCAAGCCTCAGGTGGGGGATGGGCTGGTGTTTCCAGTGGCTATCTGCCTGGACAGGGAGAGCCTAAGGGTTGTTATTTCCAAAGCTATGATAATACCAGCACAGGAGGTGATCGCTCCTTACAGCAAAACCGCCTGACCGGAATTATTATGCAATATTCAGAAGTTCAATTTATCTTAGCAGAAGCTTGCTTAAAGGAGTGGATAGAAGGAGATCCCAAAGACTATCTGTATCGGGGAATTGCAGCTGCCATCAACTACTGGGTGCCTAACTTCCCTGAAAGCCCCACATCAACTAACTTTAATACATATTTGGGTACTTTGTCTGAAGGTGGTTATTTGTGGGATGATAATGCTTCTTTTGAAGACAAAATGGAGTTGATTCACAAACAGAAATATTATGCGTTATTCCTTACCGATCTGCAACAATGGTTTGAGTATAGACGTACCGGTCACCCGATTTTACCAAAGGGTCCCGGTTTGCAAAACGGAGGTGTAATGCCGGCTCGTATGGTATACCCGGTATATGTACAATCGGCCAATCCTACCAATTATAGAGAAGCCGTACAGGCTCAGGGGCCCGATCAAATCAATACCGAGGTTTGGTGGCAAAGAAAACCCTAATTGTATCAACAATAAAAAAATATTGAGATGAAATCTTTATTGAAACTACTTTTATTAATCTGTATCGCCGCCGCCATAAACGGTTGTAAAAAAGGCGGGTACGGTAACTATCCGGGAGGTGTGCCTTATGATGTAGTTGCACTACTGGATGTGCGCACTATCTACCACGGAGAGGACGTGACCCTTACTAGGGATCTGATGTTTGGAGGTTCGAAAATAGGTGTAGTGGTAATATCAGATCATGCCGAGGGTAATCTTCCTCCAGGTTTATTGGTGGTTCAGGACAGCCGACGTCTGGATCTGTTAAGAGGTATCTCTATTGAGCTCGGACCGGCTGCAGCAAATTATAAGCCCGGTGATTCTTTGCTGATTGATGTTTTAGGAGGAGTACTTACTCGTAAGGATGGAATATTGATGATCACGGGTCTTTCCGAGTCCCATATTGCTAAAAAAGGCAGGGGAGTAATTAATGTAAATACCGTCAATATTGCTCAACTGCTGGCCAAACCGGAGGATTACGAAAGTACGCTGTGTATTCTAAACAAGTCAAGCTTTAATCCAGCTCCACAACCCGGTGATGTTATCAGTGGTGCAAAAGTTATTAATGATGGCTTTGCCAACGTAACCCTGTATACTGATCCTGGTGTGAGCTATGCTAATATGGCTCCTTACGGTCTTGGAGCCTATGTGGTGATACCTTTCGGTAAGCCAGATGGCTCACTTGAAGTACGTACGCGCAACGCAGATGATATGCTGAACATGGGATCTTCTGCGCAGGATATTCTGATTACCGGCATTATGGCAGACCCTAAAGGCAGTGATGGTGGTCAGGAATATGTACAGTTGATGGCTACCAAGGATATTGATTTTTCTGTAACTCCTTATAGTATTGTAGTGTGCAATAATGCGGGAGCTTCAACTCCGGCTCTGGATGCCGGCTGGGCTACCGGTGGGCAGCGCACTATTAAGTGGAATATCACCTCAGGGGTAGTGCCTAAAGGTAAATTCTTCTATTTCGGATTCCAAGGTAGAAAAATTAACGGTAATGCAGG
Organism: Chitinophagaceae bacterium C216; assembly: GCA_028485475.2. Lineage (GTDB taxonomy): Bacteria > Bacteroidota > Bacteroidia > Chitinophagales > Chitinophagaceae > Niabella > Niabella composti. The sequence continues at coordinate 441,504 of CP144143.1, read as the reverse complement.
TACCCCCTTCCCTCCGGATGCAATTTTCATTCAAAAAACGTATAGTACCTCCAGCGGATCTACCAACGCAGGCGATGGCGGCTTAGTGCGTCCTAGCAATTTCGGAACTTCAGGTCCTTTTGCTAATAGTGGTAACGCCTCCGGTGTAGCTATATTTAAAGGAACCACTGTTACTGAGCAGTCAGTTCCTGTGGATGTATTGTTTATCGCATCAGGGGGAGGAGCTTCTATTTACGATCCTTCTCTGAACCCGCCTCGCGGCTACAGAATTTGTAACAACGACTGGTACTCTATGTACTCTGTTGTGATAAATCCTGAAACTTATAAACCGGAAACCATTCCTTACTTATACTATCGCTCTCCAGGTAACACTACATTTATGCCGTATGCGACTAATGAACGGCACCCAACCGCAGCTACCGATGCCAGCCTGTTTAATATGATGGGTGGTGTGTATAATGTGACATTGGGTAGATGGACTACTGCTCGTAAACAAACAGTAGTAGAGCTGTTCCAGGTTGAAACAGACGGATTCCCACCGGCTACTATTGACGATATCGAAAAGCATCCAAATGTAACTAGACTGGAAGAATAAAACTAATGGAATGGCATTTGTGCTAAAAGGGAGACGATTCATCGTTATATGGCTACTAAACTGCATGGCTTTCGCGGTATATGCGCAAAAGGGATTTGACTCCCAGGCGCACCGCGGAGGCCGCGGTTTAATGCCTGAGAATACCATTCCAGCTATGTTGGATGCCATAGATCGCGGCATTACTACGCTGGAGATGGATTTGCAGCTTACAGCAGACCGTAAAGTGATAGTATCGCATGACCCTACCTTTAACAGTAATTTTGTTACATCCCCGCAGGGAGATACTCTTACACGTGAGGCTGCTCGCAAAATAGTATTGTATCAGCTGACATACGACTCCATTAAGAAATACGATGTAGGGCTGAAGTTCAATCCTGAATTTCCACGTCAAAAGAAAATGAAGGCGTCAAAGCCTTTACTTTCTGACTTACTAGAGGAAACGGAGGCCTATGCTAAGAAAAAAAATAGGACCGTATATTACAATATTGAAATAAAATCACGTCCCGCTTCAGATGGAAAATACTATCCTGATTTGGAGACCTTTATCGATCTGGCAATGGATGTGATCAATAAGAAGAAGATCGCTGACCGAGTGGTAATACAAACTTTTGATACACGCGCACTGCATATTTTGCATCGCAAATATCCTCAATACGCATTATCGTATTTGATAGACGCAAAAGAAAAACGCTCTGTTGATGAATTGATAAAATCACTAGGTTTTATACCTGCCGCACTAAGCCCTCACTATAGTATTGTAACCGATAACATGATAAAGGATTGTCGTAAGAGGGGCATGCGTATTATACCATGGACGGTGAATGATCTGGATGAAATGAAAAGGCTGAAAGCGATGGGAGTAGATGGAATTATTAGCGACTATTCTGATTTGTTTGCTCAGTTGTAAATTTTTGTCTTGAGAAACGAATGACTATTAGAATAGATATTTTAATTACGATTAGCTTGTATTCACTAACAAGAGCCAGTATATTGGCCAAATAACCGATTGATATGTCAAAATATATTCTATCTTTTGATGCAGGTACTACTAGTTCGCGTGCCATAGTATTTGATAAGACAGGTAATATTGTTGCTGTTGCTCAAAAAGAATTTACACAGATATTTCCTCAGCCCGGTTGGGTAGAGCATAATGCTAATGAAATATGGAGTACACAAATTGGTGTTGCTGCAGAGGCCATTACAAAAGCTGGTATAGCACCTACTGATATTGCCGCTATAGGTATTACTAATCAGCGCGAAACCGCAGTAGTATGGGATCGTAATACATCGGAGCCTATATATAATGCTATTGTTTGGCAAGACCGACGTACCAGCGACTATTGTGATCAATTAAAGGCTGATGGTACTGCCGCTATCATCAAAGAAAAAACCGGCCTGGTTACCGATGCTTATTTTTCCGGTACAAAAGTCAAATGGATTCTGGATAATGTAGAAGGGGCTCGCGCCAAAGCGGAAAAAGGCGAGCTCTGCTTTGGTACTATTGATACTTGGCTTTTATGGAAGCTTACCAATGGTCAGGTACATGCCACCGATGTAACCAATGCATCACGCACCATGATTTTCAATATTCATACTCTGGATTGGGATGATGAATTGTTGAAGATTATGAATATTCCGCGTAATATGCTGCCCGAAGTGCGCTCCAGCAGCGAAGTATACGGACATACACAACAGTTGCTAACATCTGCGCAAATACCGGTTGCCGGTATTGCAGGAGATCAGCAATCGGCACTATTCGGTCAAATGTGTATACACGAAGGCATGGTGAAGAATACTTATGGTACCGGATGCTTTATGCTGATGAATACCGGTACTAAACCTGTAGAGTCTAAAAATAATCTACTTACTACCATCGCCTGGAAAATTAATAATAAAGTGTATTACGCACTGGAAGGAAGCGTGTTTATTGCGGGTGCTGTGGTACAATGGTTACGCGACGGACTGAAACTTATTCAGAAGTCTTCCGATGTAGAAGCTTTGACAGCTACAGAAAATGATAATGGAGGCGTGTATATGGTACCGGCATTTACAGGCTTGGGCGCGCCTTACTGGAATCAGCATGCTCGAGGAATTATTGTAGGCCTTACCAGAGGCTCCAGCGACGGGCATATAGCACGTGCCGCTGTTGAAAGCATAGCATACCAAACTATGGATGTATTGAAGGCAATGGAGTCTGATGCAGGCATTACCATTAAAGAGGTGCGCGTGGATGGGGGCGCTACTATCAATAATTACCTCATGCAGTTTCAATCCAATCTTCTGAATACAAAAGTGGTAAGACCCACTGTTACTGAAACTACGGCGTTGGGAGCGGCTTATTTAGCAGGTCTGGCCACCGGTTTTTGGAAGGATATCAATGAAGTGCAGGCTTACTGGAAAGAAGAGCGTGTGTTTGAACCCAGCATGAAAGACGAAGTACGAGCTACATTACAGAAAGAATGGGCCCGTGCTATTAAAGCCGCACAAGCTTGGGCAGAGTAAGAAATCGCTGCGATGCTTTTGGCAATTGGATAATTAGTTCCTTAACCTTTAAATGCTCCATATGAATATTTTTACCAGTGAATTAATCGGCACCGCCATACTTATTCTGTTAGGTAATGGTGTGGTAGCTAACGTACTGCTAAATAAAACAAAAGGCAATAATGGCGGATGGATTGTGATAACTTTTGGATGGGCCATGGCTGTGTTTGCGGGAGTGTTTATTACGTCCGCGCATAGTGGAGGACATCTTAATCCAGCTGTTACTATTGCCATGGCTTATTTAGGAAAAATAAGCGCTTCTTCTGTAGGCCAGTATATAGCCGGGCAAATGCTGGGTGCTATGTTAGGCTCCTTGCTAGTATGGCTGTCTTACAAACAGCATTATGAGCAAACGGAGGATACCGGTGCTAAGCTGGCAACTTTTAGTACCGGCCCCGCAATTCGCAACCCTATCAATAATCTGATTACCGAAGCCATTGGAACCTTTGTATTGATATTCGGAGCACTGTTTTTGTCCGCACCGGCCAGCAGTGTGGGTTCGTTAGAGGCGTTACCTGTGGCTTTGATTGTATTAGCTATAGGTTTAAGCTTGGGTGGTCCTACCGGATATGCTATCAATCCGGCAAGAGACTTAGGTCCTCGTATCATGCATGCTATTTTACCACTTGGTAAAAAAGGAAGCAGCGATTGGTCTTATAGCTGGATTCCCGTTCTGGGTCCAATTATTGGAGGATTATTAGCTGCGATAGTTTTTGATTTATTAGTATAAGAAACTTTTGTGGTAGTATACTCTCGGGCATTATTTTCTCAACGATAATTCGGAACCAGGAGTATAAAATGATGAGGTGTAGTCTGAATGTCAGGCTACACCTCATTTATTTTGCATATTCCCATGCTGCTACTTCATTGGTATTAATAATAGATGTTGGGGGAAACTTGCCAAAGCACACATGGCCCCCTTTCATGCTCGATAAGCTCGTTACCCAAATGTGCATGATAGATAAAATAATAAGGCCTTACGGGGCCTACATGTAATGTCCATTTCAATTTTCAATTAGTCCAATATGATTAAAGTATATCCTGCTGTAAATCATTTTTATCTTGTCAAAGCTTCTTAAATAAAATATAAAACCTTATACGATATTTCTTCTTACAGTATTTTTCATCCTATATTTGTGCTGCTCATGGGGTGCCTTAATATAACGGGCTGAGATTATACCCAAAGAACCTGATCCAGGTAATGCTGGCGTAGGGAGTTGAAGTATCTTCTGTCTATTATATTATCCAGACATCCCTGTGAGTTGTCTATAACAACAGGGAATTATGAGCATTCAGCATTGGATTTCTCTTTTTTGGGAGCAGCTTAAAGCCGTACCATTATTGGAATGGATTGGCGTGAGCTTTGGTGTGGCCGAAGTATTGTTGGCTAAAGCTAATAAAGTATGGTTATATCCTTGTGGCATTATTGCCGTACTTATCTCCATTTATATTTTTTTTCATGCCGGGTTGTATGCCGAAAGTGCATTACATTTCTATTATTTTGTGATGAGCGTGTACGGCTGGTGGCGCTGGCAGAAAGGGAATAATGCTTTAACACATATTACTCGTGCCAATCGATCGGATTGGCTTGTGACTACAGGAATTGTAGTGGTTGCATTTTTTGTGCTGTATTTTGTACTTATACAGTTTACTGATTCTACCGTTCCGATTTTTGATTCGTGGGTGAGTGCCACTGCTTGGGCTGGAATGTGGTTGCTTGCAAAACGCAAGATAGAAAATTGGATATTGCTCAATATCAGTAATGCTTTTGCTATACCGCTTTTGATTTATAAAGAATTGCCTCTGTATGCCCTACTAACATTGTTTCTTTTTATTGTAGCTATACTGGGTTATAGAGATTGGAGTAGGATTTTGAAAAAACAAAAACAAGTTCATGAGTTTAGTTTTGAATAAGGAAGAAGTCTCTCATTTGAGAACATTATGTCAGAAATCTGAGAAAGCAGGCGCTTTAACCCCCGCGCTTTTAAATATCATTTATGAGAGGCAATGGTTTAAACTTTTTGTGCCTAAACACTTGAATGGTTTGGAGCTGAGTCTTCCTGAGGCATTGCGTGTTGAGGAAGCCTTGGCTTACGTGGACGGAAGTCTGGGCTGGACCGTAACCCTTTGTGCAGGAGCCAACCTGTTTGTAGGATATATTGAAGAAGATACTGGCGCCAAAATTTTCAGTAAAAAAAATGTATGCCTAGGAGGAAGTGGTGCCGTGAACGGCGTTGCCCGCCTGGTGAAGAATGGATATATCATCAATGGATGTTGGAAATATGCTACAGGGGCTCCACATCTTACTCATTTTACAGCTAATTGTATTATTGAAAAAGACGGCAAAACTGTACTTACAGAGCAAGGGCAACCATTGGTACGTTCTTTCTTCTTTAAGAAAAACGAGGTAGAGGTTTTGGAAGACTGGAATACTATAGGCCTCAGGGCTACAGCCAGCCATAGCTTTAGGGTTAAAGATCTCAAGGTAAAACCTGAGCGAAGTTTTATTATCGATACCGCGCATACTACATTGAAGCATGATATTTACCACTATCCATTTATGTCTTTTGCAGAAACCACCATTGCTGTAAATACCTTGGGTATGGTAAATCATTTACTGGAAGAGACCAACAACATATTACTGCAGAGGTTCGAACTTAATCGAATTAATAAATTGCAGTTCAAGGAGGCGAAAACAATCCTTCGGGTCCATCAGCAAAAAATCAATAAGCTTGCGACTGATTTTTATAAAATAGCTGATCATTCTTGGGCAGAACTACTGCAGAAAGGAAGATTGAGGCAATCACGTTTGCTCAGTGTACGGCATAAAAGTCGCCTTTTAGTACAAACCTGTAGACAGGCTGCTGCAGAAATATTACCTTATTGCGGATTATTTGCAGCCAACGAAAATACGGAGGTCAACAAAATATTTAGAGATATATTTACAGCTAGCCAGCATGGGCTTTTGACTTTCTCTACATACCGTTAGATGCAAATCGTTTGGCCAACTTCTTAATGTCTTCGGCTATACGACTGATGAATAAAAACTGATCGGCAACGGGTTTAAAGGTGGTCAGCATCTTTCGCGTTTCCGTATCAATGATCCCTTGTTGTAATTCTCTTCTTCGTTTTTCGATCAGTTCGTTCAGTTCGTGTTTCAGCTCCATTGGAGCATCATTATGTTTTGATTCCTGAATTTCTTTCCCTTTGTTTTCGATTAAGGAGATAGACTCATTAAGATCGGCGATGATATCGTCCTTGATGGCACTAAAATCCTCATGAGGAAATACATTAGAAAATCCTTTAGTCATGGCTGCCAAGGAAACAATGTGCGAGTTGAGGGTGTAGACGAGCACCACCATCTGGTGGATGCGTTTAATATCGCCCTGTTTGCTCTTAGGTTCGTTCATCATCCGGGTAAACCCTCCGGACAAGTTAGCCTGCTCAATGAACGCATCTTTTCTCCGGATATTATAATCTCTTTCATTTAACTGCCCTGTGGCAAAAATTCCGGCCACAGTTTCGAAATAAGCTTTGGTGGCAATAAGCGCTTTTACCATATAAATACTGATTTGCCTTCTTTCCCAAGAAGGTACCAGTACATACGCCGCCGTAAGCGCAATAATCGATCCAACAGTAGTATCAATCAGTCTACTTTTGAAAATTTCATAAAAATGATGGCTGTTTAGCAGATAAAAATAGATCATCACATAAGCGGTCATGAATATTACGCTTACCAGATATCGGGTACGCATGAAGCTATAGGTGATGATCATCAGCACAATCATGGCAGCAAACTTGCCATTTTGTGTGGGAATAATAAACAATAATCCTAGTCCTATTAAAGCTCCTATAAAAGTACCTATCAGTCTGTGATAGTTTCTTTGTCGGGTTACACTATAAGTGGGTTTTAAAATTACAATGATGGTTAGCAAAACCCAGTAGCTATACTGCAATTTAAGCGCATGCGCTACGATATAACCCAGCAGACAGGCTATGGTAACACGGATAGAATGACGAAAAGTATTGGACTTTAAAGAGAGATTCTCTTTTAGAGTTTGAATATTCAAATCCGTCTTGTTAACGAAATATTGATAATCGTCGGATAACTTGTACTTCTGAACTTTTTTGATGTCATATCGAGTATAATGATGCAGGGTGTATATGCGCAATGTAATATCTTCTACCGACTGTAATAGTTTGCGCATGTTTACGATGGCGTCGAACGACTCGGGCTTTCGGTAATCATTGGCAAAATTTTCAAATCGCTCTTTAAGCACTCTTAATTCGTTGTTCAGCCTTCTGGATGCGCGTGTAGGCCTTCCACTTTGTACAGCTAAGCCGATAAGATGCAGTTCATCCACAATTACATCAATCACACGCCTGAAATCTTCTAGAATGCCACTTTCATCAAAGCGTTTATGCATGGACTGGTAATTGTAAAACGTAGCAGCAGCTTTTTCAAAAAGGTCAATCGATTCTAAAAAGATTACTAATAAGGTTCTGCTGGTAATGGTAGACTCTTTGACAATGCTGCGGCTTTTGAACATCATCTCACGCAGTAGACTTTGCTTGTCTTCAATCTGCTGCTGCTGTTCCATTAATCGCTTATATATGCTGTCATAATCAGCATTTTTATCATAAAACAGCGCCCGAGTAGCAAAATAATCTCCTATGGAAATAATACAATCCCCAAGCGCCTGTTGTATTACTTTATAAGGCCTTACACCGAACAAAGCCAAACTCAGTATCATATACCAGCAACCGCCGGCTACTAATGTGGCACTGTGCATTAATACCTGGGAGTTTTCCATGTGGAGATCCAGATTAATCACCATAATAAGCATACCCGCAAATCCCACGGCATTGACACGAGCCCCATACACTCCGATCATGCTGAGCATAAAACAAAAAAGCAAAATTTCGAAGCCCAGTAGTATATGGTACTGATTGATAAATCCGGTTATAAGAGATATCAGGAAGATGAGTCCTATCGACGCCAGCATACCATTTCGCCGTTGGCCGATGGGGCCGGGAATATCCGAAGTACTTACGGCTAGTGCTCCCAGTGAAAGGATTAATCCCGTCTGAAGCCTATCAAAATAATTACACACAATAACAGGGAGCGTAATACCAATGGTAATACGAATAGCCTCATTAAAATAGTAGCTGTTGACAAACTTGCGATATTCTTTTATATAGTCCACCGGTCAAAAAAATGATCAGTTATTCTAAGTTAAAAAGTTCGCCGATAATGTAGCTCCGATCCCGGGTGTTTCAGGAACCTCTATCACGCCTTTATCTTTATATCGGATACCTCCTTCCACCGGGTCTTCATTAAACATAAGGGCTGTGTCAAAATCGTAATACACAATATTGTCGCTGCATAAGGCTAGATGGGCAAATGCACTCATCGCAATACGTGATTCCAAAAAAGCACCTATCTGAATTTCCATATTAGCAGCCTCGGCAAGCTGTATCATTTGTAAAGCTTTAAAGATACCTCCGCTTTTTCCCAGTTTGATGTTGATACGGTCACAAGCTTTCAGGTCTATTAGTCTTTTCACATCGTGGGGATCACAACAGCTTTCATCGCTCATGATAGGAATAGGACTCTGCTTTCTAAGTTCGGGCAACTTCATAAAATCCCAGCGTGGTAAAGGTTCTTCGCAGTGTTGAATATTGAAGGGCTCCATCGCTTTAAGCGCCTCCACCGCTTCCTCAAACTGCCAACCTTGGTTGGCGTCGATTCTCAGGGGAATATCATAGCCTACTGCCTCTCTGATTGCTCTGATCCGTTCTACATCTGCTGCCCCGCCTTTGCCTATTTTAACTTTAATTACGGGGAAGCCAGCTTCCTTAATTTTTAGCGCGTCGGCAGCCATTTGTGCGGCATCACCCACACTAACGGTATAATCAGTGGCAATTGTTTTGTTTTTTCTTCCTCCTAGATATTGGTACAATGGTTTTCCTGCTTGCTGTGCAGCAATATCGTAAAGCGCCATATCAAAGGCACTTTTGATGCTGTTATTTCCATATATCAAACCATCCAGCTCATTAATGCGCTCTTCTATCTGCAAGGCATCTTTGCCTAGCCATAGTTTTTCAAAATACTTTCCTACAACCAGGCCAGTGTCGGCGCTCTCTCCGTTAATGCTCATGAAAGGGCTACACTCTCCCCATCCGGTAATACCTTCAGTCGTATGTATTACTACTACTACATTGTCGGCACTATATAGAGGTCCCAGAGAGATAACAAAGGGTTTTTTTAGGGGAATGGAAATTTTATGTAGCTCAATACCGGTGATGATGGCTGATTTCTGCATGCTCTAAAAATACATAATAACTGACGAATAATATTCGAAAGATTGACCTTAATACATAAATAATTTTTACTGCAAATTGCAATTGCAATATATTCGCACAGCATTTCTGAAAACTATGAGTCTTCCTGCAAAGTACTTAAAGGTGAAAACCTCCACTATTCCTAACGCTGGTAAGGGGTTGTTTGTATTGGTAGATGTACCAAAGGGAACGATTATCACCGAGTATGTAGGACGTAAAACAACCTGGGCCGAGGTTGAAGACGATGTGGATAATCCTTATATTTACTATATTGACGACGATCATGTAATAGATGCTAAGGATGATGTAAAATCTTTCGGCCGCTATGCTAATGATGCTCAGGGACTCACTCGTGTACCTGGCCTGAGAAACAACGCTATTTATTACGAAGATGGCGACCGGGTTTTTATAAAAGCAGCCAAAGATATTCCTGCCGGTAGTGAAGTATTAGTACCCTATGGCAAGGATTATTGGCGGCAAGTGAAGGAAAATATAAAAATCGAACAGGCAGAGCAGAAGAAGAAAGCTTCCAAGAAACAACGCTAAACACAGCTCAACACATATTCTCATCTGAGCTTTATACTTCCCGACCTATCTTTGCCCTAAATATTCGGAAGTGGAGAAAAGTAATTTTGTTGATCAGATACGTATTTTTTGTCGCAGCGGACATGGCGGTGCGGGCATCAAACATTTCTTAAGAGATAAGTTTAACTCGAAGGGGGGACCTGATGGTGGCGACGGTGGTCGCGGCGGTCATATTATATTACGAGGAAACAGAAACCTGTGGACATTGCTGCACCTGCGTTATCACAAAAATGTTTTGGCCGAAGACGGCGAAAACGGCGGCCACAACAATCGTACCGGACGCAACGGAAAAGATATTATACTGGAAGTGCCGTTAGGTACTATAGCCATGGATGAAGAAACCGGCGAAAAGGAGGCAGAAATACTGGAAGACGGGCAGGAGGTAATATGGTTGCCTGGAGGTAAGGGCGGATGGGGCAATACACATTTTGCTACTGCAACCAATCAGGCTCCTGAATATGCACAGCCGGGATTACCCGGTGTAGAGGGTTGGAAAATTTTGGAGCTAAAAGTATTGGCCGATGTAGGGCTGGTAGGCTTTCCAAATGCGGGCAAATCTACGCTCTTATCTGTTATAACCGCCGCCAAACCTAAAATTGCAGATTATGCATTTACCACTATTACCCCTAATTTGGGAATTGTACAGTATAGAGATGGAAGAAGCTTTTGTATGGCCGACCTGCCGGGTATTATCGAAGGTGCAGCCGAAGGACGAGGCTTGGGACATCGGTTTCTAAGACATATAGAGCGCAATCCCGTTTTGCTCTTTCTCATACCGGCAGATAGTTCCGACCATCGTAAAGAGTTTGAAGTGCTTTTGAACGAGCTAGAACAATACAATCCAGAACTGCTGCATAAGGAAATGTTGATAGCTATTAGTAAGAGCGATATGCTGGATGATGAACTTCGCGAAGCAATTAGTAAAGAAATGCCGGAGCACATTCCTCACATGTTTATTTCTTCTGTTACACAAACCGGTCTCACCGAATTGAAAGATGCATTGTGGAAGGCGCTGAATAAGAAAGAAGCGGAGCTTTAATTTTCTTTATATGCAATTTAACTATCATGTGCATGACAGTACATGATAGTTAAATAATTGTACCTCTTAACTTTAATCCTTACAATTGTTTGCCTGAGATGGAGATTGCTAATTCCATGTGCTTATCGTAAATGGAGCGTATGAAAAACCTAGGGAGTGCAAACTATGCTTTACCTATGTTTCCCATGACTGTTTAAACCATCGTAATATGAAACGAACCCTTTTATTATGCACACTTAGCTTGTCGTTATTGACAGGTTATGCGCAGTTATCTGTTAATCATCTTTTGACGGAGAACCTTAAAAATCCCATAGGGCTTGGAGAAACACAACCCCGCTTTAGTTGGCAGATTCAATCCAAAATAAGGAATACTCGACAAACTGCCTATGAAATAAAAGTATTGGAGGGAAAACAAGTAATATGGAGTTCAGGTAAAGTACAGTCCGACTCTTCCGTACATGTAGCATATAAAGGGAGCCCTTTGCGTTCCGATACACGATATGAATGGCAGGTAAAAGTATGGGACAATCATGGAAAAACATCTGCCTGGAGTGCGCCGGCCTATTTTCATATCGGATTATTAGATACTCTTGAATGGAAGGCAGAGTGGATTCAGGCGGCATTTAATGAAACGCCAGAAAATCGTCCGGCACCACTACTGCGAAAAGAATTTACGCTTAATAAAAAAGTAAAGTCTGCTACAGCATACATTACATCCCATGGTCTGTATGAAGCCTACTTGAACGGTCAGCGGATTGGGGAATATTGGCTCACTCCCGGATGGACCTCTTACAATAAGCGCTTACAATATCAGGCCTACGATGTAACTGGCTTACTACAAAACAATAAAAACGCTATAGGTGTGATGCTGGGCAATGGGTGGTATCGCAGCATATTGGGCTGGAGGAACAATGGAGATCTTTACGGTAATAAACTGGCACTGCTCCTACAAATCAACATTACATACACCGATGGCAGTAAGGAGATTGTAGCTACAGATGGTACCTGGAAATCGGCTATCAGCGAAATTCTTTATTCCCAAATCTATAATGGAGAGATTATTGATGCCCGCAACAAAAAAGAAGGATGGACAAAATCGGGATATAACGATGCGGCCTGGTACGGTGTAAATGTGTTGAAAGAGTCGAAAAGTGTGCTGATTGCCACCGTAAATGAACCTGTAAAAAAGCAGGAAACCTTCAAGCCTATAAAGATATTTACCACTCCGGCAGGTGAGCAGGTAATCGACTTTGGACAAAACTTGGTAGGCTGGGTAAAATTGAAAGTAAAAGGAAAGCCAGGCGATCGCATTGTGCTTTCGCATGCAGAGGTGCTCGATAAAAAAGGTAATTTTTATATTGAGAATCTGCGAGCTGCTAAGGCCCAAGCTGTATATATATTAAAAGGCGAAGGAGAAGAAACCTTTCATCCTTACTTTACCTGGTACGGGTTCAGATACGTGAAGGTAGAAGGTTATCCGGGTGAATTGAGGCCCGAAAATTTCGAAGCTGTTGCCTTGTATTCGGATATGGAAACTACAGGAACTTTTACCACTTCTCATCCGCTTATCAATCAGCTGCAGCATAATATTCAATGGGGGCAAAGAGGTAACTTTTTGGATGTTCCTACTGATTGTCCTCAGCGCGATGAAAGATTGGGTTGGACCGGTGATGCGCAAGCATTTTCACGCACGGCTGCCTTTAATATGAACGTTAATAACTTCTTTGCAAAATGGCTTAAAGATGTAGAAGCCGATCAGATAGACGGAAGAGTGCCTCAAGTAATACCCAATGTATTGGGCAATAATGCCAACAGTGCGGGCTGGGGCGATGCCGCTACCATTGTGCCATGGAATATGTATTTGGCTTATGGCGACAAGCGTATTTTGGAAAGACAATATAACAGTATGAAGGCTTATGTGGAAAGTATACGTCGTACAGCCAAGGACGATCTTTGGAACTCTGGATGGCATTATGGCGATTGGTTATTCTACAGACCTTTTGATGACAATGACGGCAAAAGTGCTGTTACCGATAAATATCTTATAGCACAGTGTTTTTATGCGCATTCTACTCAATTGCTGATTAATACAGCTCGGCTTTTAAACAAGCAGGAAGATGTCGCCGAATATTCACAGTTGCTGGATCGTATTAAGAAAGCGTTCAATCGTGAATATGTTACACCCAGTGGCAGACTAGTTTCTAGTACGCAAACTGCCTATGTGCTGGCACTGCAATTTGACATGCTGCCGCAAGAGCTCCGTCAGCAGGCAGCAAAACGCTTAGTGCAAAATATTGAGAGCTACAATAATCATCTTACCACAGGATTTCTGGGAACGCCCTATCTCTGTCATGTGCTAACCAAGTTTGGATATGACAGTGTTGCTTATAAGCTGCTATTGCAGGAAACTTACCCTTCGTGGTTATATCCGGTGAAGATGGGTGCTACCACTATCTGGGAAAGATGGGATGGTATCAAACCCGATAGTACTTTCCAGAATCCAGGTATGAACTCATTCAACCACTATGCTTACGGTGCTATTGGAGACTGGATGTATAGAAAAATGGCCGGAATAGATACTTATGAAGATGGAGTAGGCTATAAGCACATTCAAATTAAGCCACATGTGGGAGATAAGTTTACATATGTATCTGCATCCTTGAAAACCTACTATGGTACCGTAAGCAGCACTTGGAAAAGTGAGAATGGCAAGTTTATACTTACTATTGAGATACCGGTAAACACTAAAGCCACCATTTTAATTCCTGCAGCAGAGGTAGCTGCCATTACCGAAAGTGGCAAGTCGCTGAACGACGTATCTGACGTTGAAGTTGTAGGTAAAGAAGATAATTATGTGGTAGTGAAAACTGGTTCGGGACTCTATAGTTTCGAAACTAATGATATAACAGGGAAGTGACGAGCTAAGTAGTTTAACTGAACGCGAAAATCATAAGAAGGGTTGGCTATTATGGTCCAACCCATCTTGTTTTTGGATATGATGTTATTGTTCTAATTTTTTTCTCAACTCTTCGATTTCTTTCTGTTTACGCTCCAGTTCTTTTAAAAGCTCCTGCTTCTTAATATCTTCTACAGAAGGACTTTGATCGTATTTATATACGTGTGTTGAGGAATCGTCTACAGCTGGTGGAGCCGGAGGTGGAGGTGGTAATGGTTTTGCATATAATTTATGGTTGGGTTCATTATTATTAATGCCTTTCCATCTATAGTTTTCTTTATTGGTATCGTAAGATGTTTCAGAATCATCATCAGTAGCAGTGCTTTTTAATATACCATCGCTCTGCATGATATAATCTGTATTGACGCGCAAGGATCTAAAGTTGTTATACACCAGCTTGAATTTTCTATTCCATCGCCGGTTGTTATTGTGGTTGATGTCCACTTTACTTAATTTACTAAATACCGATTCGTCTATATAAATCTTTTTACCCACGGGAACCTTTACTTGTACTGTAGCACTTTGAAATCTGTATTTACTATTTTTATCGACAGCAATACCCGGAGCCAGATCTATAATACTATCGTGTATAGACAAATCATACTTGATGTGTTTAGCGCGCTCTACAGCATCAGTCTTATCTTTTCCAATCGCATTTTTGATGATGTTGATATGGAATAAGCTATCATCGCTTTTTTTAAAGTCGAAGCTTACAGTAGAGATCATTAAAGTATCATTGTGAATACTAATGCCCTCCAGATGGCCGGTGGGTGTATTCAGCCAACCAAAGTTGCCTTCGTACCTCAGCTTGGGTTCAGTCACTGTAAAGATAAGTCGGTCGCCAGACGGAGTGGATGCAAATGCTGTTTCTTCCACAGCTTCGGTTTTCCTAAAATCGCGGGAGATATTAGCAAAGAAAAACATCATGCAAATCCAGCCAATGGCCCATAAACCGCTGAAGGTCCATTTCAAATAATCCCCCGGTGTATGTATGTTAAAGATTCTTCTGCATAACCATACTACTAAGCCCGCCGCCGGCGCTCCTATAAACAATATTAAAGATGCCCATGCCAGCCATTTTTGAGTATCACTGGTCCATAAAAAGTCCTGAAAAGGTTCAAACGCTACTCCACTGAAAAGAAACGCTAGGAAGATGACCATGAGTGTGATGGCAATAATGCTTACCATCAAGATGAAAAAACCTTTAATAATCATGGAGAGCACATATCCTAGCCCTTGGCCACCTCTGCGTGCTGTATAAGCAAATTGTTTCTGGGCTCTTTGTCCGAATCTTTCTGCAGAATCTTTTACCTCATTGCCCCAGTTTTTCAAACGCTCATTTACATCTCCCATGGAGTTCTGTATGTTTTGCTTGATAGTATTAATGTCGATATGCTCGCCTCGCATCTCCATTTTTTGATATGGAGTGGTAGCTTCGGGTAAAATGATCCACAATACGATGTAAAGAAAAATAAAGGTACCGGTGAGACCACTGAACAATAGGGGAAATAGATGGTGACTTCCATGCCATCCAAAGGCATTAATGCCCTGCAAAAAACTTAGCATAGCTGGTATAGCCAATACCCAGCGCACAATACTGGGGTTGATATTGAAGTAAGCACTAATACCACTGGCCACGCCTCCCAACCATTTATTGTCAGGATCGCGGTACATTCTTTTGCCTTTGTACACGTCCATGCTTCGAGCTGGCAGAATTACCCAAAGCACCAGATAAATAAAAATGCCTGTTCCAAAACCACCAAAGGAAACAATGGCAAAGATTATCCGCACTAATGTAGGGTCAATATTTAACCAGTTGGCAATACCGCTACATACGCCCCCCAATATTTTATTATTTTGATCTCTATATAGGCGACGTTTTTCTCCAAAAGAAAAATCAGATTCCTGCTCCTTGGTGCCGGTGTTTTTGGTGGCATTCGCATCAAAATCTTCCGGTCGGCCTAGTGTGGCAATCAGTTCCTCCACGTCAGCCTCAGTGATATGCGGGGCTCCGTTCTTCAGTTTTTCCTGCATCAGCTCGGCGAAGCGAGCTTCAATATCTGCCACAATCTCCTCTTTGCCTTCCTCGTTCTGAAAGTACTGTCGAAGGCTATCCATATAAGATACCACTTTTTCGTATGCGGTATCTTCTATAGCGATATTGCTGCCTCCTAATGTTACGTTTATTACTTGCTTCATTTTTGGTGGTTTTATTTATGAATGGGTCAGCGTATTTACGGCTGCTGAAAGTTCATCCCAAGTTTGTTTTAATTCTTTATAAAATTCGTGACCTTTTTCCGTTAGTGAAAAATATTTTCTGGGAGGTCCTCCTGAGCTTTCTTTCCAGCGATAAGTAACCATTTCTGCGTTTTTTAATCGTGTCAGTAAAGGATATAATGTGCCTTCCAGAATAGACAAGCCTGCATGCTTCATTCTCTCTGCTATCTCACTGGGGTAAAGCTCTTCTCTCTTTATGATGGAGAGTATACAATATTCTAATACCCCCTTTCGCATCTGGCTTTGTGTGTTTTCGATATTCATAAAGACTACTGATGTATAACAAAGATACCTGCAATCGTTAGTAGTGGGCAATACAAAGTACTTTGTGTGGCACAAAAACTCGGTGAATGGCATAAAAGCAAGGGCGAATAACTGCAAGCTGAAGAATTGATTGTATGTTTACAGTTCATAAACCAGTTTTTAACACAAATATTGCAGCATATGAAAGTGTTTGTTACAAAAGCAATCCCTGAAGTTGGCATCAACCTGATGAAAGAAGCCGGCATTGAAGTAACGGTACATGTTGACGACAGACCGCTGCACTCAGAGGAGATGATTGCTGTATGTCAACAATATGATGCAATGATGAGTGTAGGGTTTAATAAAATAGATGCGCATTTTCTGGAGCGGTGCCGACATCTTAAAGTTATTTCTCTTTTTGCTGTAGGATATGATAATGTAGATATACCCATGGCTACGCAATTGAAAATACCGGTGGGTAATACTCCCGATGTGTTGAGCCGGGCTACTGCCGATACTGCATTTCTGCTTATGTTGGCTGTAAGTAGAAAGGCTTTTTATAATTACAGAAAAATATTGGATGGTAAATGGAAGGGATTTGAGCCTGTAGCGGATTTAGGAATTGAGTTATACGGAAAAACGTTAGGCATTTTCGGACTAGGAAAAATTGGATTTGAAATGGCTCAAAAGTGTAAGGCTGCTTATGGCATGAACATCATCTATCATAATCGCAATCGCAATCTGCATGCAGAAGAGGTTTTGGAAGCAAGGTACGTGAGCTATGATGAGTTGTTGGCCGAAAGTGATGTGTTGTCGCTTCATGCCAATCTTTCCGAATCGAATAAAGAGATTTTTAATAAAGGAGCATTTGCAAAAATGAAGCCCACGGCAATCTTTATCAATACCGCCCGCGGTGCTTTACACAACGAAGCGGATTTGAAAGAGGCGTTGGAAAAAGGCCTCATTTGGGGTGCCGGGCTAGACGTTACCAATCCCGAGCCGATGGATCCTTCTAACCCTTTATTAATGATGCCTAATGTATGTATCTTGCCACATATAGGTTCGGCCACTCAGGAGACACGCGATGGTATGGCTATAATGGCTGCCAAAAATGTAATAGCAGGATTAAAAGGAGAAAAACTTCCTACTATCGTCAACCCCGAAGTGTATGAAGGATAGCACCTTATTGAAAAGAAATGATATGTTGATATGGAACCAATCGATATAAAATCTTTACCCCAGCTCGATGCTGAAGAAATTCGCGTACTAGGTGCCTTGATGGAAAAATCAAGAACTACACCCGAGTATTATCCGATGACATTAAACGGACTCACTGCCGCCTGTAATCAGAAAACCTCCAGAAATCCTGTGGTTAATTATGATGAGCAAACTGTAGCGCTTTGCCTGGACAGACTGAAGCGTAAAAATCTAGTATCAACTGTTACGGGAGGCACCAGTCGGGTTGTAAAGTACAAACACAATATTGCGGTAAACTACGAATTCGCTCCGGATGAAATAGCTGTGCTGTGCCTATTATTTCTGAGAGGACCGCTTACTCCCGGCGAAATCAATAGTAATTCCGGTAGGTTATACGAGTTTGAAGGATTGGCTGAAGTACACAGTGTTCTTGAAAAATTGGCTACTGCTCCCGTACCGTTTGTGAAACAACTGGAGCGGCAACCCGGACAGAAAGAAGCTCGCTTCATGCATCTCTTCGGTGAGGCATCAGTTGTGGAAAGCTATATAAAAAATACTCCTGTTGTTGCAACGGCAGCTAATAGTCTTGAAGAACGATTAACTACAGTAGAACAGGAGCTGGCAGCTTTAAAAGCTGAGTTTTATGATTTATTAAAAGAGTTGAAAGGGTAAATTTATTCCCATGCCGGTCTTTTCGGTAGCCAGGGCATATCCGGCACTTTGGCAGGTTCGCGATAGTAATTGTTTCGAAGCGAATCGTTCCAGCCGTTGGGATTGCTTTTGAATACGCGACTGCTGTAGTACACACTGCCATGTATACCCGGCGTACTGCGTACAATTTTAATCTGATCGGGCAATTGGGTAGGCTTTTTCCAGTTGGCACTGTTCTCCAGCGCACGATAGATGCCATGTCCTATGTATACATGTCGTCCGAAGCTGTGTGCCGCCCACCAGCTTACCATTTTTTCGAAGGGAATGAGTGGATCGTTGATCTCGCGATATAACTGTGGCGTTACATAATCGATCCAGCCCTTGCGCAGCCATAATAAGATATCTGCATATAGATTATCATAATTAGTAAGTCCTGCTTTGGTATCGCTGCCTTGCGTATCATCCTTCAGATTGCGCCAGACTGCAAAGGGACTGATACCGAATTTTACATAGGGCTTAACGGATTTGATGGCGATATTGATATGTTTAATAATTGAGTCCACATTGCTTCTGCGCCAGTCGGCTTTACTGAGTGTGGTGCCAGATGCCCGATAATCATGATCATCTGGAAAATCCTTACCGCCTACAGGGTAAGGATAAAAATAATCATCCATGTGAATGGCATCTACGTCATATCTTCTTACAATATCTTTAATTACGTTTACCACAAACTGCTGTACTTCCTTGTTGGCCGGGTTGAAGTAACGAGTATTTCCGTAAGTAACATACCAGTGTGGGTTCTTTCTAATATTGTTTTCAGGGGCAATAGAAGATTTACCTATCGAAAATTCCGCACGATAGGGATTCAACCAAGCATGAAATTCCATGCCCCTTTTGTGAGCTTCTTTAATCATGAAAGCAAGCGGGTCGTAAAAAGGAACAGGGGCTCGGCCTTGTACTCCTGTAAGCCATTGGCTCCACGGTTCGTGAGGAGAAGGGAAAAAAGCATCACCGCTAGGGCGCACCTGTACAATTACAGCGTTCATGCCGTTGCGCTGGTGCAAATCTAATTGACGAATGTACTCTGCCTTTTGAGCTTCTGCACTGGCATTTTGAGGAGGCCAGTCGATATTCATCACAGTGGCAATCCAAACCCCTCTGAATTCGGAGTGGGGTTGCGCGTAGAGAAAATGTACCAAAAGGGCTGAACAAAGTAATAGGACTGTTTTACGATTAAGCATAATCGCAAAAATAGCCAGTTGCTCCCAATGAAATCAGGATTTGGAATTAATTTTATCCAGTAGCTTATTTAGCTGGTTTACTTCTCTTTCCGTTAGTGCATTTAAATATACCGCCAAGCTGTTGTCCACATTGTCCAATTTCTGAAGCAACTTCAATCCTTTGGCCGTAATGCGCACTTCTACCAAACGGTTATCGGCATGACAGATTTTTTTCGTAACCAGTTTTTTTAACAGAAGCCGATCAACAATACGACTGGTGTCGCTCATCTTATCAACCATCCGCTCTCTTATTTGTTGAGTGGATAGTGGTGTAGGATTGCTGCCTCGTAAAATGCGTAGTATATTGTACTGTTGCGAGGTAAGATCGTGTTTTTTAAATTGATGATTGAGGAAAAACTCCAGATTGCGACATGTGTATATTAAATTTAGAGCAAGCTTCTGATAGGGGTTAGTGAATTTAGTTTGTTGGATTTTTTGTTCAATAGTCATAGATGATATCTTTTTTATTCCTACTAAAGGGAGGGGACTAATGTAGGTTAAATATAGATATTTCCTGATATAGTTTTGTTGTTGTAGGTAAAGAATTGCGGCAGGTTATTTGCAGGTTTATGAACAAAATTGATATATAATGAAGTATCATCAGCTTGGTAAATCGGATATTGAGGCTTCTGTGATAGGCTTTGGATGTATGTCTCTGTTGAAAAGCTCTCGCCAGGAGGCAGAGGCATTGATACATCGCGCTCTGGATGCAGGCGTAAATTATTTTGATACTGCCGACCTTTATGATAAGGGAGAGAATGAGCAGCTCATTGGACGCTTGCTGAAACCTGTGCGTGATAAGGTGATTATTGCTACCAAGGTAGGTAACCAATGGCGAGAAGATGGGAGTGGTTGGGACTGGAATCCACGCAAATCTTATATACTCAGTGCAGTGGAAAAAAGCTTATCCAGACTGAATACGGATTATATCGATTTGTACCAACTTCATGGAGGAACTATAGAAGATCCTATTGAAGAAACTATTGAAGCTTTTGAGCAGCTGGTGCAGGAAGGGAAAATACGTTATTATGGTATTTCTAGTATAAGGCCCAATGTGATTCGCAAGTACGCGGCGCTATCTAATATTCAGAGTGTAATGATTCAATATAGTGTGCTGGACCGTCGGCCGGAGGAAGAAATGCTGCAATTACTGGAACAACACCATATTAGCATAGTTGCACGGGGCGTTCTGGCGCAGGGACTACTGGTAGACAAACCGGCTAAAGACTATCAAGGACATACCGCCGCAGGTGTGGCACAGGTTCAGCAAACCATGAATAGCCTGTTACAAGAAGGTTACAATAAAACCGCATTGGCATTACACTATGTCTTAAGGTCCGCGGTGCTGGCCTCGGCGGTCATCGGCTTCCGAACACTGCATCAGCTAGAGGATGTGCTGGGGGCTTTAGAGATGGTGGTGCCCGCCGAAATTCTGGAAAAATTGGGTCATCAAGTGCCTGCAAAGCGGTATACAGACCATCGTTTATAAAAAATTTTTTGCAGGTGTTGGAAATGAATTAGAAAAACCCTTATTTTTGCTGCCCCGAAAGGGAAGGCGATATTCCTCCTTAGCTCAGCTGGTTAGAGCATCTGACTGTTAATCAGAGGGTCGCTGGTTCAAGTCCAGCAGGGGGAGCGATGATAATCAGGCAGTTACATATGTATGTGACTGCTTTTTTTGTGTCAGCTAGGCTGAATTAACAACTAACTCAACGCTCTAAAACAGGGGCTCTTTAAAATATTTTCTAGGCGCTCCTTTCCTAATTGGCTTTAAGATTTCCATGCTGATATTCTCTGAATATGAACCTCTTATTGCTGTCTTAGAGATTGTCATCTGTTAAACTTTCGTAAAAGGTTACATTAATAAACCCTAAAATTTATCT
Source organism: Chitinophagaceae bacterium C216 (assembly GCA_028485475.2). GTDB lineage: Bacteria > Bacteroidota > Bacteroidia > Chitinophagales > Chitinophagaceae > Niabella > Niabella composti. The sequence continues at coordinate 419,912 of CP144143.1, read as the reverse complement.
TTTTTGTACTTTTGACTTTTCAATTAAAAAAGTCAAATAGTAAAAAGTTTAAATGGAAACACGCAAAGAGCAAATCATTCAGGCTGCTATCAAGCGGTTTGGTCATTTTGGTTATCAGAAGACCACGCTTTCCGAACTGGCCGATGATTTACATATTACAAAAGCTAACCTCTATTACTATTACGCCGATAAACTGGCCATTTTTAAGGATGTATTACGGGCTATTGTGGAGGAGGTTTTTATGAACGAGCAGGTCATTATAGCAGCTTATGAAGGTGGTTTTATGCAAACCTTTTTTGCGGTACTGGACGCCCGCGCCGCTATGCATAAGAAGTATGTAATGTTTCAAACCCATGAAATGGAAGAGGTGGTAAAAGGCGGTGGTTTAAAAGATGTGATGAAGGAAATATCGGACAAAGATGTGCAAAGTATTCACTCGTTAATTACGAAAGGTATCGAAAGCGGGGAGATTGCTTTGAAAGATCCTGTGGATGCAAGTAATAAAATCGCTGAAATCTTGAGAAGTATTTCAATAGCACATAAACTGGAAGATTACCTGACACACTTGCCCAATCCCGAAAAGATTGACAGCGTGCTCGTGTGTCAGAAACAAATGCTAGAATTCATTTTTGAAGGAAAATTTTTAACTCGTTAGTTGATTATGAATCTAAAACGCGTGATGATTTTGCTGGCTGTGATTTTTTCCGTGCCAGCAGTGGAAGCTCAGGAAGTCCTTACCCTAAAACAGGCTATTCAATATGCCTTGGAGCACAAAGCAGAAGCTCAAAAAGCTAAACTGGATGTAGAAAATGCACAGTACTTGATTGACGAAACTAAGGCTAGTGCACTACCTCAAATTACCGGATCTGGGGGGCTTACTTACAATCCGCTTCTACAACAAAGCGCCCTTCCCGGCGAATTGATTGGGCGTCCGGGTGAAATCGTGATGGTTTCTTTCGGACAGAAATGGCAGACCAACTCAGTGGTAACAGTAAATCAGCAGCTGTTTAACCAGTCGGTTTTCACCGGACTGAAGGCTGCTCGTACTACCCGAGAGTTTTATCAGATTAATAAAGAGCTTACCGATGAGCAATTGATAGAAAAAGTAGCTAATGCTTATTATCAAGTATTTCAATTGCAATTGCAAAAACAAACGGTGCAAACCAATCTCGAAAATACCCGAAAAACCGGAGCGGTGATTAAGGGTTTGGTAGATGCAGGCCTAGCCCGGAAGATAGATCTGGACCGAACTAATGTGGCGATTAACAACCTGGAAGCCACATTGCAGCAAATCCAAAACTCACTTACGTTGACGGAGAATGCCCTAAAGTTCGCAATCGGTATGGACATGGATAAGGAAGTTGTGTTGCCTGAGGAAACATTCGACATTAATGCAAGCATACTGATGCAAAGCGGTAATGTAAACGACCGTACCGAAATTAAAGTGCTCGAAAAACAAATTGAACTGCTCACATTAAACAAGCAGGCCAAGAAGGCTGCCTACTATCCTACCTTAAGCTTCAACGGTAGTTTGGGGTATCTGAATATGGGTTCCAGCTTTCCCATATTTGCTAATTCCGATAAGGTAAAGGGGTCACCCTATTCCTCATTAGGATTGAACCTGTCCATACCTATTTTCAATGGTGGTGCAACCCGTGCTCGTATTAATCAGGCGGAGGTGGATTTGAAAAAAGCCAAGGTACAGATGGAGGATACCAAATTGGCACTGAGCCTGGCTAATGAAAACGCAAGGGCTCAAATCAAAAATAGCCTGCTCACTGTAGATGCTAATCGTAGAAATGTACAGATGGCAAAAGAAGTGCTGGATAATACCAAGAACAACTATAAGCACGGTCTGGCTACACTTACGGAAGTACTGGATGCCGAAAATGCATATGCCGATGCGCAGAATAATTTGAATACATCATTACTGAATTATAAGATTGCTGAAATACAGTTCATCAAAGCCAACGGAAATTTAAAATCATTATTAAACGACTAATAGTCCAAATAGATATGAAGAGCAAGAAAAAATCCATCGTAAGAGTATTCGTTACCCTAGCAGTAATGGTAGGCGTGTTGCTGGGTATTATGAGTATCCTCAACAAAAACAAAGCTGCTAACCAAGCGGCTACTGCTGAAGTGGCTAAAACTAACCCCGCCGTAGCAGTGCGCGTAGATACTGCTGCAGTAAGAAAATTAGATATTAGCCATACTGCCAACGGAATTTTTATTCCTAAGCAGGAAGTAAGTGTGGGGGCTGAAACCGGCGGAAGAATCGTAAGTGTGTCGGTGAAGGAAGGAGACTTTGTGAAGGCAGGACAGACACTGGCCATTATCGAAGGTAATAAGCAAAACGTAAATGTGGCTAATGCACAGGCGAACCTAGAGAACGCCAAAATGAATTTGGAGCGTTATGAAGCTGCATTTGCAACAGGCGGTGTTACACAGCAACAGCTGGATGCTATGCGCTTGCAGTACGAATCAGCTTTGAATAATTTAAAGTCTGCTAAACTGATTGCAGGGGATGTAGCTATACGCACATCAGTATCGGGTATTGTAAATGCCCGAAAAATAGAACCCGGCAGTTATGTTAATCCAGGAACGATTGCTTTTGACATCGTAAATATCAGTTCTGTAAAACTTAGAGTACATGTAGATGAAAAGAATGTCATCAACCTGAAAGTGGGACAACCCGTTCAGGTAACCGTAAGTGTAATTCCTGATAAAACATTTACCGGAAGAATCACTTTCATAGCACCTAAGGCTGAAGGCGGATTGAACTTCCCGGTAGAGGTGGAAATTCCCAATCCTGGCAATGAACTGCGTGCCGGTATGTATGGTACCGCTCACTTTGGCAAAGGACAGATGGAAGACGTATTGGTAGTGCCGCGTGCCGCTTTTGTAGGTAGTGTAAGCGATAACAAAGTATTTGTGGTTGAAAACGGCAAGGCGGTGGAACGTAAGGTTCAGTCTGGAAGAAGCTTTGGCGATTACATCGAAATTATTGATGGTATTAAAGCCGATGAACAAGTGATTGTTTCAGGTCAGGTAAATCTATTTAATAATACGCCGATACAGATTATTAAGTAAGTGTTCGAAAAATTGATGATTCATCGCTGGAAAATTTAAACAATGAAAATATCTGAGATTTCTATAAAACGGCCCAGTGTTATTATTGTGTTGTTTATCATACTAACGCTGGGTGGTATCTTTTCCTACACTCAGTTGGGATACGAGTTGGTGCCTAAGTTTGAGGTAAACGTAATTACCATTCAGACCGTGTATCCCGGTGCTTCTCCTACTGAGGTGGAAACATCCGTGACGAAGAAGATAGAAGATGCGGTCTCCTCTTTGGAAAGTATTAAAAAGATCGAATCCAAATCGTTGGAGAATGTTTCGCTGGTAATGATTACGCTGAATGCCGGTGCTGATGTGAACTTTTTGCTCACGGAAGCGCAACGTAAAATCAATACCGTGTTGAATGATTTGCCGGATGATGTAGATGCACCCACACTCTCCAAGTTCTCTTTCGATGATGTAGCCATCATGAGTTTATCAGTAACATCTAATCTTACTGAAAGAGAATTGTATGATCTGTTAGATAATAAAATTCAGCCGGTATTTGCTCGCATCAATGGGGTGGCCAAAGTAGATTTAATTGGTGGAGAACAGCGCGAAATTCAAATTAGTGTTGATCCGGATAAGCTGCAGGGGTACGGGTTGTCTATAAATCAAGTACAGCAGATTGTTGCTGCATCTAACCTCGATTTTCCTACCGGGAATGTAGCTACACGCGAAAACAGAACTACGATTCGTCTGGCCGGTAAGCTGGTCGAGCTGGAGGAACTGCGAAATCTTCCGATAACGACACCAAGTGGAGCCACTATATTCCTTAAAGACGTAGCTGATGTGCAGGATGGCGTGAAGGAGATAGAAAAAATTGCTCGCGTAAATCAGGAGAATACCATATTGCTACAGGTGTTTAAGCAGTCAGATGCCAATGCCGTAGCCGTATCGGAAGCGGTACAAAAAACCATCGGCCAAATTGAGAAAGACTATTCTATATACGGCGTAAAGATCAATATCGCCAACGATACGTCAAGGTTTACGTTGAATGCTGCCAACAATGTTATTCACGACCTAATGCTTGCGATTGTGCTGGTAGGGTTTATTATGCTCTTCTTCCTACACAGTCTGCGCAATGCTGCTATTACTATGGTGGCTATTCCGCTATCGCTAATTGCAACTTTCATCGGATTGAAGTTAATGGGATATACTCTTAACCTGATGTCGTTGCTGGGACTTTCCTTGGTGGTAGGTATTCTGGTGGATGATGCAATTGTGGTGATTGAAAATATTCACCGTCACATGGAGATGGGTAAAAATAAAGTGCGTGCTGCATATGACGGTGCTAAGGAAATTGGCTTCACGGTTACTGCTATTACTATGGTAATTATTGTGGTGTTCCTACCTATTGCACTGTCAACAGGGTTGGTGGCTAACATTCTGGCTCAATTCTGTGTAACCGTGGTGATATCTACTTCCTTGTCACTGCTCGTATCGTTTACCGTCGTGCCCTGGTTGTACTCTCGCTTCGGTAAGCTGGAGTTAATCAGTGAGAAATCATTGCTGGGGAAAATCATTCACGGATTTGAGAGAGGATTAAAATCCTTTACGCATTGGGTATCGGGAATTTTAAAATGGTCATTGCGTTCGCGCTTGAATAAAATACTCACACTGCTGGTTGCATTGATATTATTCTTCGCTTCGGTATCGCTGGTAGGTAATGGATATATAGGAAGCGATTTCTTCCCGGCCAACGATAGAGGGGAGTTTTATGTGCAGTTTGAATTGCCAAAAGATGCATCTATCGAAAAGACAAATGAACTGACTCGAAGGGCTGAGAACTATATCCGTCAAAAACCCGAGGTAGAGGATATGATTACCATGGTAGGACAGGCATCGGACGGATTGATTTCAACTACTGGTACGCGTTATAAAGCAGAAATACACGTAAAGTTGAAAAAAAGTTACAAGGGAAATTCGAAGGTATACTCAGCAGTACTGAAGCGTGAACTGGAAAATGTATTGGTGGATGCCAAAATTAAAACAGTAAATGTGGGATTGATGGGTGCCGAACAAGCACCATTGCAAATGACCTTTATAGGACCTTCTGTGCAGGATGCTGAAGAGATGGCCGTAAAAGCGGCAGACCTCTTAAGAACCATCCCTGGTGCTACAGGTGTAAAGCTTACCTCTGAATCAGGAAATCCGGAGATAACCGTAAAAGTGGACCGTGATAAAATGACGGCACTTGGATTGAACATCGCTACAGTGGGGATGGCTATGCAAACGGCATTTTCTGGTAACACCGATAATAAGTTTACCATCGGTGATAATGAATATGATATCAATATTCGATTTGCAGAATCCGCTCGTGCGAATATTGATAATGTAAAATCATTGAAATTCTTAAACAATCAGGGTATTCCTATTGCGCTGGAACAATTTGCTGAAGTAGGGTATGGCTCCGGTCCTACTTTGTTGGAGCGCCGCGATAAATCTCCGGCAGTATCTGTACAAGGGCAGGTAATAGGTGTACCACTAGGTACTGTAGCTGCACAATGGGAAGAAAAAATAAAACAGCTGGATAAAAAACCAGGAGTAGTGTATATCTGGGGTGGAACGATGGAGAATCAGCAGGAAGGATTTGGAACACTGGGAGTAGCACTTATTGCTGCGATTCTGTTGGTGTATTTGGTGATGGTAGTATTATACGATAGCTTCCTGACACCTTTTATTATTATCTTCTCGGTGCCACTATCATTTATAGGAGCATTATTATTCCTGGCTCTGGCTAATCAATCACTGAACATCTTTACCATTTTAGGTATTATCATGCTGATTGGTTTGGTAACCAAGAACGCTATCCTGTTGGTAGACTTCGCCAATCATCGTAAAGAGCAGGGCGATAATACCCATGATGCTCTGGTAGCAGCCAATCAGGCGCGTTTGCGTCCTATCCTTATGACAACTATTGCGATGGTAATTGGTATGGTGCCTATTGCCATTGCTCAGGGTGATGGTGCGGATGTAAACAGAGGGTTGGCCATTGTGATTATCGGAGGGTTATTATCTTCTTTATTCCTTACGCTGGTTGTAGTGCCGGTTGTTTACTCTATCTTCGATAGTTTGAAACGCCGTTTTGGTAAGGAAAAGAAAGTGGATTATGCCGCTGAAATGGTAGCAGATTATGTACCTCTGGATACACACAGCACACACTAACATGAGATAATAATCAATTTTATCTAGCAATTAGCTTTATTGAAACGCTCCCGGTTATTCGAGGGCGTTTTTTTACTTACGAATACTGGTTTTGTATTAAGATCACTCATAAAATCTGTTAAAAAGATATGAATAAAATTAAATGGCATTCTTCTTGTATAATACAAGTCGGATGCATTCTTAACAAGCTTAAATAAGGTTTATTTGTCAGTATGGATTTAAAAGATTATCTTCATATGAATTAGAGCTAATCATTTGTCTGAATTTCATATTCCGCTCCTTATTATTTAGGCTGTAAGAATTGTCCTCCTTTTTAGTAGTTCAGCTCATAAGAAGATGTCCTCTATAGGATAAATGTATTTCCTAAACTCTTAAAAACATTTATATGCTGAAAATATTAAGTGCTAACAAGGAGGTCATATCTGCCAATATACATTTTACCGCAGATGCTATTATATTGTTGAATAATTATATAACTAACGGAAAAGATATTCTCTTGGAAGAATGGGAATGGTATCAGGAATTGCGCAGCGGCGTAATGTGTTATATTATTACCAATCTAAAGCAGCAAGATTCCTCACTGTAAATTATATTTTAAATATTATAGCCCTCTTGGTTCAAGACAGTAGTGTGAAATATTAGCTTTTATTTTGAAAGCTATAAAATTCCGCAGTCAATTACCTCTCAACTTTTTTATTTTAAACTTTAAATATTTATTTATGCCTCAAAGAAAAGCACCTGCAAAAAAAATAGCTGCAAAGAAAGATGCCGCACAAGAATTATTAGAATTTTTTGAAGACGGACTTAAAGATATGTATTGGGCCGAAAAAGCCCTTTTAAAAGCATTGCCTTTGATGAAAGTTAATGCTTCCTCGGCAAAATTGAAAACTGCCATTGATGACCACATTGCCGAAACCCAACAGCATGTGACACGATTGGAAGAAGTGTTTGCAATACTAGGTAAGAAAGCCAAAGCTGAAAAGTGTGACGCTATGGATGGTTTGCTAAAGGAAGGAAAAAGTATTCTTAAAGAAACTGAGCCAGGAGCAGTAAGAGACGCGGGTATCATTGCTGCCAGTCAAAAGGTAGAGCATTATGAAATTGCAACTTATGGTACACTGGCCACTTATGCTAGTCAATTAGGTCATAAAGATGCTGTCAGTTTATTAAAATCAACTTTACAGGAAGAAAAGAATTGCGACAAGTTGCTTTCTAAGATTGCTGTATCGGAAGTGAACATAAAAGCTAAGTAGCAAATCTAATTTAGTTAATAAAGTCTTCAGGGAATAATTCTTTTTTGTACCTTTGCACTCGCAAGGTCCAAAGTGTTATTCCTTGAAGTATTTATATAAAATAGCAACAGTATTTGTAATGGTCATTATGCTTATCAGTGTAATGAGAAATACCGTGCTGTATGCAGTTTATGAATATAACAAGGCTTTTTTTATTGATCTTTTTTGTGTAAATAAGAATCGACCTCAATTGCAATGCAACGGTCATTGTAAGCTGGCACAGATGCAACGTGAAGAAACTGAGCAGAAAGCCAGTGAGATGCTGAAGCAATTGCAGTTTGAAACAGTTGTTTTTTGCTCTGTACGTATTGTGTCTATTGAGACTCAGTTGCCGTTTGATAAAAAAGATAATTATTCGTTATATCGAAGCCCTCTCTATTCTTTTCTCTATACAACTGCTGTTGTAAAGCCTCCGGAATCTTCTCTCTCTATACAGGCATAATTTATTCATTCATCTTATAGCATTGGCGTTATAGTTTGTGCTGTACTATGTGTTTTAGGTATTTATTACCCATGCTATACGGAACTGCTTTGCGTATACGTTGCCAAAACACTGGAGTGTTGCGGTTATCGGATTATTACCATTGCCGAATGAATAAATAATGCTAGTACGTTGACCTGACGCTTTATTACACAATTCTCTTGATTGATTTTCTTTATGAAGAATGGAATACTCATCTCAGGTGTAGTATGCCTGTTGCTATTGTCTTGTACCAAGGCTAAGACGGACTATGAAGCGGAGAGAAATGCAGAGGTGCCGGTATATTATGATTTCAAGGAAGCGGCTTTATTGCATACTGATAATTACGTAGTGCATATTGAAGCTTTGAACGGTAAATTTTATAAAGGATATAATCCGATTCGCGTAAGAATTACTGATACTTCGAATGACCAAACTGGCCAGATTTCGAGCATTGCTTTTTTCCCTTTTAAAGAAAATAGTGATGGCTCTAGGATATCCTGTCCGCATCAATATCACTTGCAATATCATTCTGATAGTAATTATTTTTCAGGATATGTAGTGTTTGTAGACGAGGATCGTCCTAATGAAAGCTCGCAGCTTTATGTAAGCTTTACTACTGATAATAAATCACATTATGCAAGCGGAAAGGTGAAAGTGCTGGAGCAACCTAATAAAAATTTAGGCATGACGGCTTTTGTTGGGAATGATGATATAAAATATCTTATTGCGCTCGTATCTCCATACAAACCGAAAGTGGGAGAAAACGATCTAGTAGCTGGGATATATCAATGTAAAACAATTGATTCTTCCTCGGTTGATAGTTTTCCTTTTCCTGTACAGTACTATTATACTGAAGTGACGGGATACAAGCTGCTTTTAGATCCCCGTATGCCTGAGCCTTCGATGGGAAATCATTCTTCGCCTAATAATGAGGATTTAATACAGCTGGACGACGGATTGTATCATGGTGTGGTGAACTATACTATGACAGGCAATTGGACGCTGAATTTTATATTACTCAATCCATCTGGGAATGTAGTAAAGGGAATGGAAGTTTCTAAAGATTTCACCCCCGGTGTGGAAGGCGCGAAAAGTGAACTACATATTGACATTTTATTCTGATATTTCATGAAGGCCCTACATATTGCTTTAGTGATATTAATAATTACAACGGGTATTAAGGCTCAGGAGCCTGCGCAGGATGATACAACAAGGGTGCTGGAGGAGATTAAAATAAAAGCTGCTAAAAGAAATATACATGCAGATATAAAACAGTCCACATCTATTGATGAGTATCTGGCTGCTTCCGAGCAAGTAAGTTTTATTAAGCGAGGAGCTTACGCGTGGGAGCCCCTGTTGAACAATATGACAATAGAGCGGTCCTCCATTACTATAGATGGTATGCACATATTTGGAGCCTGTACCGATAAAATGGATCCTGTATCTACCTATTTGGAGAGTAATAATCTGTCATCGATTGATATTCGTTCAGGGCAGGAAGGAAATATGCATGGTGCTACAATAGGTGGTAACATTGATTTTAAAAGAAAAGTAACACCATTTGGTCTTTTGAAAAAGTGGAGCGGGATCTATCAAACGGGTGTAGAGTGGAATAATAAGCAGGTGTTTAATTTATTAAACTTATCCTATTCTGGAAAACGATTTGTGACGGATGGAAGCATAGCCTATCGGAAAGCCGGAAACTATTATGATGGAAATCAGGAGGAGGTTCAACATTCTCAGTACAGCAAGCTGAATGCTTCGGCCGGCCTGGCTTATAAAACATCGGAACTGTCTTCTATTAGACTGGATGCCATATTTGATGTAGCCAAAGATGTAGGTTATCCGGCACTTCCAATGGATTTATGGCTTTCTAGAGCAATCATTACTTCTGCCACTTACAAGCAGTTATTTGAGAAGGGTAGCATCAGATCTTGGAATACAAAGCTATACTTTAACGCAGTAGAGCATTATATGGATGATACGAAGCGTCCTGAAAACTTAGTACATATGGATATGCCGGGATGGAGTACAACTTATGGGATGGTTTCTAATCTTCAGCTGGAGCATAGAAAGCTAGTTTCGAATATACAGTTTAATGGATACAATAATCTATCGATTGCCGAGATGCGTATGTATCCTCAAGATAGAAGTAAGCGAACTATGTTTGCCTACAGCTGGCCTTGGGTAACGACGACATACGGAGGGGTCTCTGTAAATAATGTATGGATGCGGTCGGAGAATACGATGCTACGCTTTGGAGCTTCGTTAGGATATCATTACAATTATTCGCGTTATGTGGAGTTTAACAGAATCTTTTATCCACATGCTTCCCAAAAGAATAAGCGAATATTGACAGGTTTACATGTAGGATATGAAAAGAAGTTTAATGCTTTTGATTTCTCTTTAGGTGCTGGATACGGCCAACGGGCTCCTTCGGTTTCGGAAGGGTATGGCTATTACATCTACAATAGTTTTGACAGGTATGATTATGTAGGTAATCCTAATTTGAAAAATGAAATATCTTATGAAGTTAACGCCGGTGTAGGTTTTCAAAAGGAAGAATTACATCTTTCTATTAAGACAAATTATTTCCATATCCGCAATTATATAGTGGGCAAAGTATTGAGTATTGGCAGTCCTATGAATTATCAGTCCGTGGGGGTAAAGGCCTACTCTTCATTGAAGTATGCACGTATTTTCAATGCAACTGCACATCTGCGTTATGATATCTGGAAACATCTGCATTGGGAAAGCAGCATGACCTATGCACGTGCTACCGATAATACAGGTACCAATTTGCCATTTATAAGACCGCTTCATTATAATACTTCTCTGATGTGGATGCGTCACCATTTTCATATCAAAACAATGTTGCAGGGAGATTTTGCACATGTCAATTATAGTCCCGAGTATGGAGAGCGTAGTAAGCCTGCATATATGATCTGGAACATTGCCGCTGATTACGCTTTTGCATTACATGATATCAATGCTGTGATACAACTAGGAGTAGAAAATCTGCTAAATAAGCAGTATTCCACTTATGCTGATTGGGGGAATATTCCCAGAATGGGAAGAAATCTTTTTATGTCATTGAAACTTGCATTATAAGAGCAGAAAGATTGTTTAACGAACAAAATAATATTAGCCATGAAAAATTATAAAATGAAATTCTTGATAGCACTGCCATTGCTGCTGTTGTTAGCGTGTAGTAAAAAGGATGCGATTGTTGCTAATGATGTAAGGTTGCATTTTGTGAATACATTTAAAAATACTCCCATTGTTTTAGGAGATGCTAGCTCGGGGCTTGCTACAATCAACACATCCAAGGAAGGACAGCAGCATGGATTTACTGAAATTAAATATGTAGTAAGTAATATTCGATTAGTTAAAATCGATGGTACAGAAATACCTTATTATATTAATGATCTTGATAAAGGTGCAGCTGTTATCAATCATGCCAAACCCGAAACGAATGAGTTTGTTTTATATGATATTCCGTCCGGAACGTATAAACAACTGAAATTTGGGCTAGGTGTAAAAAGCGAGTTGAACACAATAGATCAGGTGAGATTCCCTAAGTTTTACGCAGCTGCCGGAGCCAACGATACCGAAATGATGTGGGAATGGGGTACCGGATATCGCTTTGCAAAGCTGGAAGGATTTTATGATGTCGATCATAAAAAGTTGTCTATTCACACTGGCAGCACTATTGAAGGAGAAGAAGGAGCTTATACACAAGGTGTAGATGCATACAGGGATATCGAGCTCGATTTGCCTGTTGCTGCGGTAGTAGGTAACGCCGCTCCAATAATTACTATAAAAGCTGATTTCGATAAACTTTTAAGTGGAAACATTCATACAATCAAGCTCAGCTCCGGAACCGGCATGGATGATAATGCTACTCCCAACAGGCATACATCTGTACAGATGATGCGATTTGTCGAAAACATGGGAGGAAACGGAACTACCGATAAAATGGGGATGTTTTCCGTGACTACTGTTGAACAATAAGCTATATCATGCTGTAGGCATCATGCCTGCAGCATTTTCTAATGTGTGAATAATATTTGCAGGATGAGGCAATTGCTTATAGTTTGTGGTGTGTTATTATGCCTTTGGTGTTGTTCCAAGAACAAACCTGATGCTGATGACGATAATCCCTATATCAAATTACCTATCCCGGATTATTTTCCTGACTTTAATACTTATGTTGTGGCTAATAGGCCTACAAAGTACGGTGTAATATTGGGCGAGCGTTTATTTAATGATAAGAGATTTAGCGTAGATAATTCGATATCCTGTGCCAGCTGCCATAAGCCTGAAAATGCTTTTGCCGACAATAATACTAAGGCAATAGGTGTGTATGGAAGAGTGGGATTACGCAATGTACCGCCTATTCAAAATATGGCCTTCATGAAGTTCTATAATTGGGATGGTAGTATTCTGCAATTGGAAAAGCAGCCACTTATACCTATTATCACAAAAGAAGAAATGAATTCGTCGATTGTGGAAGTTATCAATAAGATTCAGAATGATACGGATTATCAACATCTGTTTCGTAAAACATATGGAGATACTTCTGTAACGCCTGATCGAATATATAAAAGTATTGCACAATATCTATACACCCTGATTTCTGCAAATAGTAAATATGATAAAGTGATGCGTAATGAGGCTATGTTCACAGCGATTGAAGCGAGAGGATATCATGTATTTCAACAGAAGTGTGAAAGCTGTCATAGTACTGTGCTGTTTACCGATCAAAGTTTTAGAAATGTTGGTTTCCCCATAAATCCTAATGAGAATGAAACAGGCCGGGCTAGAGTGACAAAGGATATGAAGGATTTTATGAGTTTCAGAGTTCCCTCTTTGCGAAATGTAGAATATACGGCACCCTATGGAAGTTTTGGACAGTTCCCAACTTTAAGGAGCGTATTAGATTATTTTGATGGCGGCGTTCTGGACGCTGAAAATCTGGATCCCTTTTTAAAAAATAATAACAGGCGCATACCATTGACTGAGCAGGAAAAGGAAGAACTTATTGCTTTTTTGAAAACATTAAGCGATCCTGGATTTATCACTAAGACACAGTAACGTCGAGATACTTTTACATTCAATGATATATTGCAAGAAAAGATCCTTATTGAGCTGAGTTGCGAGTGATATAGTAATATTCTATATAGTTTTGATAAAATTGTACATGTGCGCGACCACCGGATTTAGTAAGTTTGTGAAGAATTGCTTGTAATTTGTCAGTATGGAAAATTTACCTCTTGTAGATCTTTTGGTGATTGCGGTTTATATGCTTGCTATGGTATATATAGGATATGTTTTTTCTAAAAGAAATAAGACAGAATCGCAGTTTACCAAGGCTTCAGGGAGGATTCCAGGTTGGGCAATAGGCCTTTCGTTATACGCTACATTTTTGAGCAGTAATACTTTCATCGGAGTTCCCGGAAAAGCATTTGGCTCTAACTGGAATGCTTTTGCTTTTAGTTTGTCTATGCCGATAGCAGCGCTTATTGCAGCAAAGTATTTTGTTCCTTTTTATCGTAATACAGGAGAGGTTTCGGCGTATACTAATCTCGAAAGAAGATTTGGTCCTTGGGCACGTACTTATGCCGTGATATGTTTTATTCTAACACAGATTGCGCGAATGGGCTCAATCTTTTTTGGTCTGTCGCTTACATTGCAAGCATTGACTGGATTTGATATTAAAACCATCATGCTGATTACCGGTATTTGTATTGTGTTATATACGGTAATGGGTGGTATTGAGGCGGTAATTTGGACAGAAGTCATACAAGCTATTTTGATCACAGTAGGCGCCTTATTGATTCTATATTTACCAATACAGCATATTGAAGGCGGTATTGGTAAGATTTTCGAAATCGGTATGACGGATAAAAAATTCAGTTTAGGCAGTTGGAAGTTTGATTTTACTACTTCTACATTTTGGGTGGTGTTGGTATATGGATTTTTTATCAATCTGAACAATTTTGGAATGGATCAGAACTACGTGCAACGATATCACACGGTTAGCACTTCTCGTGGAGCTGCAAAATCCATTTGGCTTTGTGTATGGATGTATATTCCAATATCATTATTGTTTTTTGTTATCGGCAGCTGTTTGTATGCGTATTATCAAACCAATCCCGCCTTGTTGGAACCGATAAAAATTCAAGCTGCTGCGGAGCGATTAGGTAATAATGCTGCTTCTGGTGAAATCGCAGCTTTGGCACAAACTTTAAAACCTGAGGATTATGGAGACAAGGTAATGCCGCATTTTATGGTAACTATGTTGCCTGGGGGAATATTGGGCCTGATTATTTCAGCTATACTTTCGGCTGGGATGAGTACCATTAGCTCGGGAATGAATGCTTCTGCTACTGTATTCTCAGAAGATATTTACAAAAGATATTTTAGAAGAAAAACCACTGATAAAGAAGGGCTTCGTTTATTACATATTGCCACTGTAGTATTTGGTTTGCTCGGTATGTTTGCAGGTGTGTTAATGATAGGCATTAAAAGTGTATTGGATATTTGGTGGCAACTCTCAGGCATTTTTGCCGGAGGTATGCTTGGATTGTTTTTATTAGGAATAGCATCCAAGCAAACGAATAATCAGGCGGCATTTATAGCAACACTTACTGGTATATTGGTTATTTTATGGATGACTTTTTCTTATTTGATTCCCGATCAATACGCTTTCCTGAGAAATCCGCTGCATGCTAATATGATTATTGTAGTAGGTACGTTGGTGATATTTTTGGTAGGGATCGTGATGGGGAATACTAAGAAAAGTTAGTGAGATGCTTCCCTAGTAATATATTACTTGTCACCAATCGTTTGATGTTTTCATTCTGTTTTTCCCACATACCAATTGATATATTTCAGAAAACTTAATGAATGTAGAAAGGTATTTCGTACATTCGATGTGATAAATTTAGAGACCTCTTACATATGGCTTGCTTATAGACCTATAAGCTAACGATGGCTGCTATTGCTATGAAGTATATCCTATTTTCAAAGATCAGGAAAACCCCGTCATTTTTAGTGCTTTGCCTATTCGCTGCAATGATTGCATCAGCACAAGGTACGGGTAATACCCTTTTTAGGCAACTTTCAGTAAACGATGGCTTATCGCATAGCGATGTAACTGCGATGGTACAAGATCATTCCGGTTTTCTTTGGTTCGGTACTCATAATGGATTAAATAAGTATGATGGCAAAACGGTACAAGTTTTTAAAAATATTCCCGGCGACACCAGCAGCCTTCCTAATAACCGCATTACCGTAATACTTCCCGATGGAGATGGTCACCTTTGGATAGGAACAGAGTGACAGGGTTTAAGTATTTATAATGAAAAATTTGAAAAGTTTACACGAGTATCACTTTTCGCAAGCAACAAATCTGCAGAAGTTGCATGGATTAGTGGTATATGCATTGATGACAAAGGAACAGTGTGGGTAGCTACCAAGCGAGGCGATTTATTCGCAATGGAGATTCGTAATGAAAAAGTGAAAATTAAGAGTCATATTTTGGTTCGTGCGGCAAATAATAAACCGCTTATTATTAATTCAATGATATATGGAGCTACACGTTACTTATGGTTAGCTACCAACAAAGGAATATATATTTACAACATATCTTCTAAATCCTTTTCCAAAGTTCCGGCGTCAAACAACGATATAAGTGTGGGAAAAATAATGCTAGATAATAACGGCATTTTATGGGCCGGACGAAAGGATGGCGTCTTTCGGCTGGAGGAGTGGAATCAAGCAGGACTTCTGCCTGTATTTAAGAAAGTGCAGCTGCCAGAAGCAATTACACAAGTTGAGTCGCTTTTCCAAGATCGAAGAGGTTCCATATGGGTGGGTACGCTCAAAAACGGTGTATTTCGCCTCACTATGCCTTTTTCCGCTTTAAATAATGGTCCTCAGTGGAAGGCAGAACATGTAATAAAACAGATTAATAATACAAGTTTCATCGGAAGTATTATTAATATTAAATGTTTTTTTGAAGATAAATATGGAGTACTTTGGATTGGTACAGCTGGAGGAGGGGCTATCTATACTAATCTAAAAACTCCTAAGAATGTATGGGATGCATCAGGAAAGAATGCAACCTACAAAGATAGACCAGATAAGAGTAAACCTTTCTTTGCAGTATTTAATACCGGAATTACCCACATGAGCAGAGTGGCTACCCGCACCACAGAAGGCCGTTCTTCTAGAAGTGCTCCTATGGATAAGGTTATTGTACCTCCTTATATACCTGATTTGCCTGAGGTGCGTGATGATATTTCTTGGAACATGGATGCCGTAAAACGCATGGATGCTTGGGTTGGACAGCAGCTTAAAGAACTTGAACAAAGCGGTGAAGCTGATAATACTATTATTTTCTTTTATGCCGATCATGGAGGAACCGTGCCGCGCGGTAAGGCTTACGTCTATGAGACTGGAACATTGGTGCCGTTCATCGTTTATTTTCCTCCGCGTTGGAAACATCTGGCCGGAACAACCATACCGTCGGTAAGTGATCGTCTCGTTTCATTTGTCGATTTAGCGCCTACTGTATTAAGTCTTTGTAACGTCTCCATTCCTGATTTTATGGTGGGGGCTCCTTTCTTAGGCAAAGCTGCCAATGATGCTCAAAACCTGCGTCAATATATTTTTACGTTTCGTGCTAATCAAGGCGATACTTATGCGCCATCGCGCGCTATAACCGACGGACGTTATAAACTCATCTGGAACTATCAGAGCGCATATCCCAATGGTACACGGCAAGATTATCAATGGCAGATGCCGGCCCAACAGGCATGGGATAAAGCTTTTATGGCAGGAACAATAAAAAACCCTTTGCATCTTAAATTTTGTGAACCTGTAGAAACTTTTGAATTATACGATATTCAGAAGGACTCTTTAGAAACAACAAACCTAGCTTCATTACCTGCATATAAGGATGCGCTGAATACTTTGAAAAAGGCATTACAGTCAATGTTGCGAGAGCAAAAGGATCTAGGATTTATTCCTCGAGAATATAGACGTGTGCTGCAAAAAGAGGGTGCTTTGTATGATGTTGTTAGAAAAGCTAAGATTGATGTATCAAAAGAGATCAGCGCAGCAGAAATTGCATCATTAAAAGACCCCAAGCAGCTAGCAACATTGCTACAATTTCTGAGTGATAAAGATCCGGTAGTGCAGTATTGGGGAGCAAGTGGTATTTGTGGATTGGCTAAGATAGGATTAATAAAAAATGTTCCTAAAGCTGCTACAAATGTATTGCAGGATACCTCTGTGATTCCTGAAGTGAAATGTATGCTTGCCGAAGCTATGGTTTATGCCGGAGATACCCAGCGTGGCCTTGATTATTTGCTTCAACAATTGAAGGACGGTTTTGGTCCAGCAGCAGCTTGTCTGCAAAATGTTGGCGTTAAAGCCACACCGTTGGTAAAAGAACTACAACAGTTACTGACTTTAAAATCGCAACCACCCAAACTGAAATTTTATATTCGATCAATATTGATTAATTGCGGTGTATTACCTTATGATCGTTTGTATGATGCAAATGAGAAAGTAGAATCTTAGCTATGCGACAATTGACTTGCAATATATATTGGAAACTTTTAGCAGTCTGTGCATTTTTATTGGTGATAACTCCGATAAATAAATGCCACGCACAACGCGCTGGAGGTTCCCATACCTTGAACTTTGATTTTGATTGGCGTTTTCATCTCGGAGATATAGCTGGGGCTTCAGAAATGTCTTATGATGATGCTTCATGGCGTCAGCTTGATTTACCGCATGATTGGAGCATCGAGCAGCCGTTCGACCTAGATAATCCTTCAGGATGGCGTGGGGGGTATCTACCCGGTGGTATAGGTTGGTATCGCAAAACCTTTGAATGGAAAAAGCAGAAGGACTCCCATGTAATGATTCAATTCGATGGCGTTTACATGAACAGCGAGGTATGGATAAATGGTCATTATCTTGGTAAACGTCCTTATGGATATATTAGCTTCGAGTATGATATTACGCCATATTTAAAAACAGGGAAGAATGTTATTGCTGTAAAAGCAGATAATAGCAGACTACCTAGCGGTAGATGGTATACCGGTTCCGGGATTTATCGTCATGTATGGTTGCGCGTCACAGGAGCGATTTATATTCCGCAGTGGGGCACTTATATTACTACTTCTAATGTTTCGCCTCAAAAAGCGGATGTTCATATTCAAACAGAAATACAGAACAAGTCTAATGTAGCACGCGTAATTAGATTGCAGACGGATATCTTCTCATCTGATAATAAAAAAGTGCTGACCCAATCTGAACGCGTAACTGTAGATACGGGATTAACCAATTGGCGCCAGAAAATGGTTTTACCTAATCCGCGCTACTGGTCGCCCGAAACACCTGAAATATATAAAGTAGTACACCGAATTATTTATTCCGATAATAAAGAAGAATCATATATATCCTACTTTGGTGTACGTACTATTGAAGTGAATGCTAAAGATGGGTTCGTATTAAATGGAAGAAGAATAAAGCTGAATGGTGTCTGTAATCACCATGATGCAGGTCCTGTAGGCGCAGCAGTTCCGGAAGATGTATTGTATCGACGTTTGAAGTTATTAAAAGCAATGGGTTGCAATGCTATCAGAACAACTCACAATCCCGCAGCACCTGAGCTTTACGCAATGTGTGATACGTTGGGCATAATGGTACTCGATGAAGCGTTTGACGGGTGGGATAAACCTAAAGCTCCGTATGATTATGGATTATATTTTAAAGAATGGTGGAAAAAAGATCTTACTGATTTTATCAAGCGCGATCGTAATCATCCTTCAATCATTATGTGGAGCATCGGCAACGAAGTGCCTAGATTCAATGTAGAACTGCAAAAGCACCTGGTTGAAGTAGTGAAAAGTTTAGATACTACGCGTCCTGTAACACAGGCCCGAAGCGGTGAGGGCCGGTATGTAGACGTTGTCGGCTTTAATGGCGAAGGAGAAATGCCCGGTGTACTAGAAACTTTTCACCAACAACATCCCGATAAACCCTTATTAGGAACCGAAATAACACATACCTTACAAACCCGTGGTGTTTACTATGCTCGTACATCCTATCGCACACGGGATTTCCCTGCCCCTTGGGAAGAAGGTGTAAAATGGGAAGATTTTAAGTCGAAAGTTTTTCCAATACCGGATTTATCTGAGAAGGAGGTATTTAAGAAGCAGTCGATTTTTTATCAATCTTCGTATGATAATGCAATTGTACGTATTGGAGTGAGAGATCAACATAATCGTACCGAGGCCTTTCCTTTTTTTATAGGTACCTTTAGATGGTCAGGTTTTGATTATTTGGGTGAAGCTGCTATTCAACCGGCACGTACTGCCAATTTTGGAATATTGGATTTATGTGGTTTTCCAAAGGATCATTATTACTTGTATCAAAGTTTATGGTCGTCTACTCCTATGGTGCATTTATTGCCTCATTGGACACATCCCGGAATGGAAGGCGTAACAATACCTGTAGTGGTGTATTCTAATGCACCCGAAGTGGAGCTATTATTGAATAAACGTTCTCTGGGAGAGCAAACAATGGACACGTCAAGACAATTGGTATGGATGGTGCCATATGAACCCGGCACTTTGGAGGCTGTTGCACGTAAGGATGGGAAAATAGTAGCTAAAACCAGTGTGACTACTGCAGGTGCTCCTGCAGCTATCCGACTTATTCCGGATAAACAACAAGTTGTTGCCGACAAACGTAGTGTTATTCATGTGGAAGTGCAAATTACCGATGCCCAAGGAATAATGGTTCCTGAAGCAAATAACCTGGTAAAGTTTAAGTTGAAAGGTCCCGGAAAAATAATAGGCGTTGAAAATGGCGATATCATCGACTTTTCCTCAATGAAAGCTGAAGAGCGGAAAGCATTTAAGGGGAAATGTTTGGTTATGATTCAGACTACTCTTGAGCCGGGTAATATAGAGCTTACTGCAACCTCAGATGGTTTGAAAAGTCAGACAATAACATTTTCTTCCCTTTCAAAAAGCAACAAAAAGTAAAATACTAATAATGCGGAAGTATCTGTTTTTGACTCTTTGTGTATTACAATTTCTGATAACAAATGCTCAGAATAACGTAAAGGAAGTTGTGTATAAGACTGTTGATACAACACAACTGATAATGAAATTATATTATCCTGATGATTTTAAGCCCGAACAAAAACGGTCGGCTATTATTTTCTTTTTTGGAGGAGGTTGGGTAGGCGGCACGATAGATCAGTTTAAGCATCAAGCACTTTATTTAGCCTCCCGAGGCATGATAGCTATAACTGCCGATTATAGGGTGAGAAGCCGTCATCATACAACCCCTTTTGAATGCGTTAAAGACGGTAGGTCGGCTATTCGTTATTTAAGAAAGCATGCGGCAGAATTGGGTATAGATCCTGACCGCATAGTTGCCGCCGGTGGATCTGCCGGAGGACATGTAGCGGCAGCTACTGATCTTATAGAAATTGATGAAGCTACTGACGATATAAGCATTAGCGCGCGTCCTAATGCATTGGTACTATTTAACCCCGTATTTAATAATGGTCCGGATAATTATGGTTACAAGATATTTGGAGACGACTATGTGCGCATTTCTCCTTACCATAATATCAAGAAGGGAGCCGCCCCTACCATTGTTTTTTTAGGAACTAAGGATAAACATATCCCTGTAAAAACAGCAGAAGACTATCAGAAAAAAATGCGTGCAATAGGGAATAGGTGTGATTTATTCTTATATGCGGATCAACCCCATGGTTTTTTTAATTACAGAGAAAAGGGAAATAAATACTATGAGGAGACGCTTATGGTAACTACACGATTCCTTATAGAACTGGGATTTCTTCCCGCCAACAAATGATAACAGTGGTAAAGGAATAATTTGTGAGAAAGAAATAATAAACTCTGTAAAGCAACTTCTTACCATTGAAATAATTCCAAAATGAGAATCATATTCACTTTTCTATTAGGCTTAGCAACGATTGTTTTATCCGCACAAAACACTACAAAGCCAAATATTGTATTGATTTATGCCGATGATATTGGTATCGGCGACTTTTCCTGCTATGGAGCAATTGCCGTTAAAACACCTAATACCGACAGGCTTGCCAAAGAGGGTATTCAATTTATGAATGCGCATTCGGTGGCCTCTACCTGTACGCCATCGCGCTATAGTCTCTTTACAGGCGAATATGCATGGCGCCGAAAAGGAACAGGTATTGCAGCCGGTGATGCCGGAATGATTATCAAACCGCATCGGTACACATTGGCAAAAATGTTCAAGCAGGCCGGATATGTTACGGCTGCGGTAGGAAAATGGCATCTGGGATTGGGAGAGGAAACCGGTAAACAAGATTGGAATGGTCTTATTACGCCAGGACCTAAAGAAATTGGGTTTGACTACTCTTATATCATGGCGGCTACCGGCGACCGTGTACCATGCGTGTATGTGGAAAATCAACGAGTAGTAAATCTTGATCCTAAAGATTCTATTCAGGTGAGTTATGTGAAGAACTTTCCCGGCGAACCTACAGGAAAGGATAATCCTGAACTCTTGACCAAATTGAAGCCAAGTCACGGACACGATATGAGCATTGTAAACGGCATTTCCAGAATCGGATATATGAAAGGAGGTAAGTCGGCGCTTTGGGAGGATGAATCCATTGCAGACAGTATCACCACCCATGCCGTGCAGTTTATTGAGCAAAACAAGTCAAAACCTTTCTTTTTGTACTTTGGAACAAATGATATCCATGTACCACGCTATCCGCATCCTCGATTTGTAGGGAAAACCGATATGGGACCAAGAGGAGATGCCATTGTTCAGTTTGATTACTCAGTAGGGGAAGTTATCAAGGCGCTGGAAAGATGCGGTATCAGAGAAAATACCATTATCATTCTTACAAGCGATAACGGCCCCGTTGTGGATGATGGCTATCAAGACGAGGCAGTGCAGCGGCTCAAAAATCATAAACCTTGGGGACCATATCGCGGAGGCAAGTATAGCAATTTTGAAGCAGGCACAAGGGTACCCTTTATCGTGAACTGGGGCAATAAGCTTATTCCCCAAAAGTCCGAAGCATTAGTATCGCAAATAGATATGCTGGCATCTATGGCTCGATTGACAGGAGTGGATATATCTTCTGTGAAAGAACTGGATAGTGAGGATCAGCTGGATGCTTGGCTCGGACGTGACCGCAAGGGAAGAGAATATGTTATCGGTTTTGGTGGATCATTAACGGTACTAACACATGACTGGAAATATATAGAGCCTAATAAAGGACGCGTTTATAATCCGCTCACCAATACGGAGTTGGGTAATAATAGTGTGGAACAGTTATATGATATGCGTAAGGATAGAGGGGAGTATGATAATGTAGCGGAAGAGAACAAGATTATCGTAGGAATGATGAAAGAAATTTTACGAAAGGAAAAAGCAAAGGGAGTAGGTATGGACTTATAACCTACTCCCTTTTGCTCAAACTATAAACCCGAATTTATCTGCTGATATATTTTTTATAAATACTATAAAGCACTTTCTTGTCGTAATCCGTTAGTGATTTTGAAGTATCGTTTTGGATGTAGTGAGCTTTAAAGGCCCCAATTGCTGCGGCGGGATTACTAATATCATATCCGATGACACGCAGAGCCATAATGGGGTTGAAATCTGCCGGAGGTGTTTGTAAATTGTAAGGATCGTACCAGTAACCAAATCCGGCATCAGCCAATCTCTTCCATGGGAAATACTTACTGGGATCCTGCTTTCTTCCAGGCGCTATATCTCCATGCCCGATAAAATTGGCCTGTGGAATTCCATATTGTTCTTTAAGATGGCCTAATAATTTTATCAAGGCTGTAATTTGAGCATCAGGGTAAGGTTCGTTTCCATTGTTGTCAATCTCTATACCCAGACTACACGAATTCATGTCCGTTACGCCTCCCCAGCGACTGTTGCCGGCGTGCCAAGCCCGAACATAATCATTCAACATTTGATATACTGTGCCGTCGCGTCCTACCACATAATGTGCACTGGTTTGGGTGCGCGATATAGAAAACGTAAATAAAGTTTGCTCTGCAGAATTTTGTGCGGTATGATGCAGAATTACAAAATTGGGTTTTCTGATATTAAAATTCACCGATGCATACCAAGGTGCATTTACAGCCGGATTCTTCTTTTGTGAAGGGTTGAGGCTTATTTGCTTAATGATTTCATCAATATTCTTTTCGTAAGTAGGTTTGGCATAATATTGTATGCTATCTGTTATGAACTTATAATACTCACGGGATCTATATGGTAGCTGGGATGAATTAGTTGCTGTTATTGGTGGAGGTGTATATGTAGGTTGTGGCCTTTTGGGCCTGCTATTCGTATTGGGTTCTTCTGTTGGACGATTATTACGGGTTATCTGTTCAGGTCTTTTAAATACTGTTTGATTTTGCTGAGGGGCAGGACTAGTTTTCTCTACCGGCTGCTGTTGTGGAGTTTTTTGGGTAAGGACATTTGTTTTTTTCGGCACTGAACTACCACAGGCACACAAAAAAATCGTAAGAATAGCCGGTAATACTTTTTTTATAAACATTCTGTAATAGTCTTTCTTTGTTACTGTTCCTTTAACTTTTCTTAAATTAGTCCTAAGATATATCCGTTCTTAATGTGAAATTAACGAAAAACATCGTAACGGTATAACCGATAAACAAAATTGCGAAATAATAGAGAATATTTTAAGATTTCATTAATGCAATCTCCCCATAAAAAACACAATTTATGAAAGCACAATTTGGCATGATCGGATTAGGCACTATGGGCCGCAATCTGGTCTTGAATATTGCAGATCATGGCTTTGCCGCATGTGGCTATGATCGCAATGAAGAGCAAGCGCAAAGATTGATAGCTGAAGCAGGCTCTCGTCCGGTAACAGTAGCTACTTCATCGGAGGATTTGCTGAACCAATTGCAAACACCAAAAATTGTCATGCTTCTGGTACCCGCAGGAAAAGTAGTCGATTTGATAATCGAAGAATTATTACCCAATCTGGAGAAAGGAGATATTCTAATCGACGGAGGTAATTCGCATTATGTCGATACACAAAGGCGCTTTGACATTTTAAAAGACTCCGGAGTGCATTTTATAGGCATGGGTGTTTCCGGCGGTGAAAGCGGTGCTCGTTTCGGTCCCAGTATGATGCCCGGCGGAAATAAACAAAGTTATGAACAGGTGAAAGAAATTCTAGAGGCTATTGCTGCTCGCTACAACGGTGAGCCTTGTGTGGCTTATATGGGAAATGGAGCTGCAGGTCATTACATAAAAATGGTGCATAACGGAATTGAGTATGCTATAATGCAAATGATCAGCGAAGTGTACGGTCTGCTCAAAAAAATGGGATTGTCAAATGAAGCATTACATGATCTGTTTAGTGCTTGGAACGAAGGCGAGTTACAATCCTTTCTAGTAGAGATAACAGCCCGGATATTTAAAACAAAAGACCCCGAGACCGGCAACGACCTAGTAGATATGATTCTCGACAGAGCCCAGCAGAAAGGTACCGGCCTATGGACTTCACAAAGTGCACTGGAGTTGAGCGTGCCGACACCTACTATTGATGTTTCCGTCACGCAAAGATACCTCTCGGCTTTAAAGGAAGATAGGGTGCAACTCGCTCCTTTGTATCAACATACTTACACGCCTGATGTGGATCTAGAAGTATTAAAGAATGATTGTAAAAATGCACTTCATTTTGGTTGCATAATGGCTTATGCACAGGGATTATCATTACTAGCAGCAGCCTCCCAAGCACATCAGTATGCTATTGATATACCCACAGTAATAAAAGTGTGGCGAGCGGGTTGCATTATCCGATCCGCTTTGTTGAACCAATTGTATGAAGCTTATGAAAAAGATGCGAATCTTAAAACCGTAATTGGTTCGGATCTGTTTGTGCCCTTACTTACCGAAACTCGAAAAGGATTGGTAAACTTTCTTAAATCTAGTATGGATGTAGGGCTACCAGCGGCAGCACTTGCATCGGCTTTGTACTATTTTGATGCCTATGTTCAAGAACGTCTTCCGGCTAATTTAATACAGGCACAGAGAGATTACTTCGGTGCGCACACCTACGAAAGAATAGATCAACCGGGTAGCTTTCATACGGATTGGAATGTGTAAAATAAAGCATACATGATGTTCTCGCTCATACCTAAATTATTATTACATGAATTTGAAAAACACACCTGCTAACATTGTTATTTTCGGAGGCTTTGGAGATTTAGCCTGGCGCAAACTGATCCCGGCTTTTTATAACCTTTTTATTCATGATTATATGCCTAAACAGTTTGCTATATATGCCGTACATTACCAGGGATTGCCCGAAGGTGCATATGAAAAGCATATGCTCGAGGGCGTGAATTTATTTTCTCGGTCAGGCAAGGCCAAAAAGGAAGAATGGAAACGCTTTACTGATCACTTATACTTTTTTCAAGGCGATTTTACCATTGAAGATACTTACACACGTCTTAAAGAAAAGCTTGAAGCCAACGATGCAGAATGGAAAACGAGGGCTACAAGGCTTTTCTATTATTCTGTAGCGCCTAATTTTATCGAAACCATATCCTCATTTATATCGCAGTTCAATATTGCTGATAACAGACAAAAAGATCGCCTAGTAATAGAAAAGCCTTTCGGAACAGACCTCGCTTCAGCACGCGCATTGAATGAGCTGTTGAATAAATTGTTTTATGAAGATCAGATTTATCGTATAGACCATTATTTGGGTAAAGAAGTGGTTCAAAATATTGTAGCCTTCAGATTTGCGAATCATATATTCGAACCCTTATGGAATAATAAGTACATAGAACAAAT
Source organism: Chitinophagaceae bacterium C216 (assembly GCA_028485475.2). Lineage (GTDB taxonomy): Bacteria > Bacteroidota > Bacteroidia > Chitinophagales > Chitinophagaceae > Niabella > Niabella composti. The sequence continues at coordinate 393,956 of CP144143.1, read as the reverse complement.
TCAGATTAGTGTTACAGAAACGGTAAGTGTAGGAACGAGAGGTAGTTACTATGATAAAAGCGGGGCATTGCGTGATATGGTGCAGAACCATATGTTGCAGCTGCTTTCCTTGGTAGCCATGGATTGTCCGGGTAATTATGATGCTGAAAGCATTCGTCATCAGAAAGTGAAAGTGCTAAAGAAAGTGAGACCTTTTAACTCCGCCAGTGTGGCCCAACATGTGGTGAGGGCGCAATATACCAAAGGGGTTGTAAACGGAAAGCCTCAAGTAGGTTATAAGGAAGAGAATAATGTTTCTCGTAAATCTACTACCGAAACTTACGTATCTTTAAAATTGTATATTGATAATACAAGGTGGAAAGGAGTGCCTTTTTATCTGCGTACAGGAAAGTGTATGGATAAACAAGCTTCTGAAATTGTAGTGCAGTTTAAGGATACTCCGTACAAGATTTTTAAGGATGATGTTGTGCCCAACCGTCTTATAATCAGTATTCAACCTCGACAGCGCATCAGTCTGCTTTTTGAAGGGAAGGTGCCGGGATTAGAAATGAAGCTGATGCCGCTCGAAATGGACTTCAGCTATAAAAGGTCTTTTACAGATGAAGCACCGGAGGCTTACGAAACTTTATTGCTGGATGCCTTACATGGCGACGCTACGCAGTTTATTCGTGCAGATCAGGTAGAAACGGCATGGGCTATTGTCATGCCCATTCTGGATAATTGGGTAAAAGATAGCAGTGATATGAAAAAATACAAAGCTGGTAGCAGTGGACCTGTAGAAGCGGAGAATCTTTTTTCCGACGGAAAGGTAAAATGGCTTTCTTTGCCGGAAGAAATACTAGAACAACCAAAAAGTAGAAATAAAAATAAGAGATGAAACATTTAAAGTTAGTTTGGGAAAACGCAGAAGCACTGAGTGTAGCCGCTGCGCATTATTTTGTCGAAAGGTGTGCAAAGCATATTGCAGAAAAAGGAAGTTTTTCCGTATCGCTTTCGGGAGGCAGTACGCCTAAGCGATTGTATCAATTGCTGGCTACCCCAGCATTCTCACGAAACATAGACTGGAAAAAAGTTTTTCTTTTCTGGGGTGATGAACGTTTTGTACCTCACACACATGAGGAGAGCAATTATAAAATGGTGAAGGAGGCTTTACTGGATCATGTAAAAATCCCTAAGAAAAATGTATTTGCCGTTCCTACCAAAGGCGAAGCAAAAGATTGTGCCCTCCAGTATGAAAAAACTATTCAACAGGTTTTAGGCAAACAAATGCAGATAGACCTTACACTACTCGGCATGGGAGATGATGGACATACTTCTTCATTATTTCCAGGAACGGATGTACTGAGCGAAAAGAAGAAATTTATAAAAGAAGTGTGGGTAGAAAGCAAACAAACCTTCCGCATCAGTTCTACTTATCGTTTTATCAATAACAGTAAGGAAGTTATGTTTTTAGTAGCAGGTGCGGCTAAAGCTCCTGTACTGAAGTATATATTTGCCAAAAATGCTAAGGCAAAATACCCCGTGCAAGACGTAAATCTGAAAAAAGGAAATGCCATCTGGATGTTGGATGAAGCGGCAGCAGGGCTAATATAGCGGATTAAAAAACTGCTCCGGGAACTTAATCCTGGAGCAGTTTATTAATAGCTTGGTGAATTTTTTCAAATTCAAAGACCGCAATGGCTTGTTCCATTAATTCTCTGATTTCCGCATTACAAAGATTATATATAGATCCTTCGTGCGGATTTTTAACTTCTAATTGTTCCGGAGCTTGATAAGTACCGTCTTCCACGGAACGCCCCACTTGAACATATGCATCTCTAAAAGGCACTCCCTGCATTACCAGCTGATTCACTAGATCTACAGTAAACAGATATTTGTATTTTTCATCCTTCAACAGGTCTTCTTTGATCTCAATATGGCTCAGCATTAAGCCTGCCATATCGATACAGTCTTTCAGCGTTTTAAATGCCGGGAATAAATGCTCTTTTAGTAATTGTAAATCGCGATGATAACCCGAGGGTAGATTGGTGGTCATCATGCTGATTTCATTAGGCAAGGCCTTGATGCGATTGCAATAAGACCTGATGAGTTCAAAGACATCGGGATTTTTTTTATGTGGCATGATGCTACTACCTGTGGTAAGTTCGGCGGGAAAGCTTACAAAACTAAAATTTTGGTTCAGGTATAGCGTCATATCCATACTCAAGCGTGCCAAGGTATCCGCTACGTTGGCTAATGCTTGTGCTACAATTCTTTCTGCCTTGCCGCGTCCCATTTGGGCATATACTACATTATAATTGAGTGATGCGAAGCCTAGCAGCTCGGTAGTCATACGGCGATTGATAGGGAAGGAAGATCCGTACCCCGCTGCAGAGCCTAAGGGGTTGCGATTGACTACATCAAAAGCCGCTTTCAATGTTGTAACATCATCTACCAAACTTTCGGCATAAGCACCAAACCACAAACCAAATGAAGAAGGCATGGCCAATTGCAGGTGGGTATAACCCGGATATAAGTGGTTTTTGTATTTTTCACTTTGAGCCTGTAGCAATTCGAATAATGAAAAAATGGATTTTACCAACAATTCAATTTCGCTACGTAAAAACAGCTTGATATCTACCAGTACCTGGTCATTACGGCTGCGTGCACTATGTATTTTCTTGCCGGCATCACCCAGTTTTTGGGTGAGCAATAATTCTACTTGCGAATGGATATCTTCAACCTGAGCATCCAGCTTAAAGTTGCCGGCTTGAATATCTCTGTAAATTTCTTTTAAGGCTGATTGAAGTTTTTTTAGGTCATCTTTGGGTAGAAGTCCTACCGACTCCAACATTTGTATATGCGCCAACGATCCTATTACATCGAAGGGCGCTAAATACATATCCATTTCACGATCCTTCCCTACGGTGAAGACTTCTACTTCCTTAAGTGCTTGTATATCTTTCTGCCAGAGTTTCATAACTTGAACTTGTATGCCGACGTAAAGCTAAATGCTTATTGTCTGAGGTTGTTTATGGAAAACGTTCTTTTTATTTTGTAAAGGTATAAAGTTGCCAACAATGCTGCTAAGCTATTTATTGGTTTAGTGTCAATCGAATCAGTTCAATGTATTCCTTTATGCCCTGTTCTATTTCTGCTAAATAAATAAATTCATCTGCGGTATGACTTCTGGCACTGTCTCCCGGACCTATTTTAAGAGCAGGGAAAGGCATCAGTGCTTTGTCCGATGTAGTGGGCGATCCGTAATAAGTTTTCCCCATCGCCAATCCGGCTTTTACTACCGGATGATCCAATGAGATGGATGTTGAGCGTAAACGCGTAGAACGAGGCTGCACCTCACTTTGTACATTTTGACGTATCTCCGCGAGTACTTCTTCGAAAGTATAGAGCTCATTAACCCGTACATCTACCACATACTTGCAAATAGCGGGCACTACATTATGCGCTTTATTCTCGGTTTCGATGACGGTTACCGACATTTTATTGGGCCCCAACAACGAAGAAACCTTACTGAACTGGTAGTTCTGAAACCATTCAATGTCTTTCAAAGCTTTGTAAATGGCATTTTCGCCTTCGTTACGGGCTGCATGTCCAGCCTTGCCGCGGCTGGTGCAATCCAATACCATTAGACCACGTTCTGCTACGGCCATCTGCATGCCGGTAGGTTCTCCTACTATTGCGAAGTCTATGGCCGGTAAATCCTTGATTAAGCTTTCAACACCGTTATATCCCGAAATTTCTTCTTCCGCGCTTGCGGCCAGAATAATGTTATAAGTTAAATCTTCTTTATCGTAGAAATATTTAAATGCTGCAATGAGCGAAACTAAACACCCTCCTGCATCATTACTTCCTAATCCGAATAATTTACCATCTTTCTCAATAGGAGTAAAAGGATCTAAAGTATAATGAGAGTTGGGTTTTACTGTATCGTGATGAGAGTTCAACAACATGGTTGGCTTAGCAGAATCGAAGTGTTTATTCCGCGCTACAATGTTGTTGCCGTAGCGTGAGGTAGTAACTCCCCACTGCTCAAGATGCGATTTAATGATAGTGGCGGTCTGATCTTCTTCCTTACTAAAAGAAGGAGTTTGAATCAGCTGCTGTAATAAGTCTACGGCTTGTTGATATAATTCTTTCTCAAAACTCATTATTGAGTAATTAAAGTTCCTTCGGTGGAGGTGGTTGTATTTTTAATTAAATCCTTAGCGTCTCCAATTAGTACTTCGCTCACTCCGGCATCTATGGCAGCAAAAGCGTTATCAATTTTGGGCAAGATACCCTCAAATAACTTGTTTTCATTGAGCAGTTGCTGATATTTTTCTTTATTGATGTTTCGAATGACCGAATTGTCGTCGTTAACGTCTTCCAGCACGCCTTTCTTTTCAAAGCAATAAATGAGTCGTACTTTGTAAAATTGAGATAGGCTCACTGCTATCGCAGAAGCAATAGTGTCGGCATTGGTATTTAAAATATGTCCTTGTTCGTCATGCGTGAGCGGCGCAAAAACAGGAGTAAAGTCCTTTTCCAGCAAATGTTTGAGATTATCGGCTTGTAGCTGCTGTACATCAATATCTCCTACCCAACCAAAATCTACCGGTGAATCGTTGATGATTTTTACAGGGCGTTTTGTGGCGGGAATAATGTTGGCATCGGCGCCGGTTAAACCAATGGCGTTGGTGCGCAGTGCTTGCAGTTGGGCTACTATTTTTTTATTCACCAAACCACCGTATATCATCGTTACTACATCTATAGTGTTATCGTCGGTAATACGGCGTCCATTAATGTATTTCGATTCAATACCTAATTGTTCTCCTATTTTAGTGGCAATTTTTCCTCCGCCGTGTACCAATATTTTAGGAGCGTTAACGGCAGCAAAATCTTTCAAGAAGGCAGCAAGCGCGGTTTCGTTATCAATCACATTGCCGCCGATTTTTATGACAAAAAGTGTTTCTTGCTGTGTATTTACATTCATTCCCGAACTCATCATTATACTTTTATCATGAATGATTTTATGAGGCTTTACAAGTTTAATTGTGGGCTAAATCTTTATTGAAGTTGTAACAACTCTGACAGTACAGCCTGTGCAGCCCATACACGATTGCCGGCTTCCTGCGTTACAATACTATTGGGACCATCCAATACCGCACCGCTGAGTTCTACATTACGACGCACGGGTAGACAGTGCATTACTTTAGCATTATTGGTCAGTTGTAGTTTTTCGGGTGTTAACATCCATTCCGGATCACTATTATAAATCTTACCGTAATCGTTATAAGTGCTCCAATTTTTTACATACACATAATCAGCGTCTTTCAGTGCTTCGTTTTGGTCGTAAATGATGGGAGCGTTTCCGGTAAATTGCTTGTCAAGTTCGTAGTCTTTGGGATGTGTAACTACAAAGTCTACCTCGTTCCAAGCGTTCATCCATTGTGCAAAGCTATTGGCTACACACTGGGGTAAGGGTTTTACGTGTGGAGCCCAGGTTAGCACTACTTTAGGACGCTTACCTTCATTAAAGGGAGTATAAGTTTCTTTTATGGTCACCACATCGGTCAAGCTCTGCAAGGGGTGAAGCGTTGCACTTTCCAAGCTCACTACGGGTAGGCCGGAGTATTTTATAAACTGATTAATATAAAGCTCACTGTAATCGTCTTCTTTATTCACCAGTGAAGGGAAGGTACGAATAGCCAGAATGTCGAAGTACTTTCCGAAGATGGGTGCGGCATCTTTGATGTGTTCTACGGTTTTTCCGTTCATGATAGCATCTTCTTCGAATTCCAACTGCCAACCCTCACTCCCTACGTTGAATACAATAGCTTCCATCCCCAGATTCTGCGCTGCAATTTGCGTACTTAATCGGGTGCGCATGCTCGGGTTTAGAAATAAGCAGCCAATACGTTTATTTTCTCCCAGTTGTTTGTCGATAAAAGGATTGGCTTTGTAGTGTAATGCCTTATCTGCAAGGGCATTAATATCAGTAACGTCGTGTGCGCTGATGAAAGTATTGCTTTTTAGTAATGACATTTTCTAATTACAATTTCAATAGGTGATGTATAAAGCTCGATTTGGTGTAAAATTACCATTCAATTATATAAATATGGTTCGCTGGTGCAGCGAACCATATTGTATTCTTTGCAGATATATTGCCGATGATGAAATCTGCTTTGCTATATATCAATAGAAATCTATGCTTGCGCTGTTGCTGCTTCTTTGAGCGCGGCGATTTCGTTTTTAAGTGCGTCAATGAACTGCTGGGCATCCTTTTGTTTCAATGCCAAAGAAGGTAATAAACGAATGACATTAGGCTTGGCTTCGCCGGTAAATATTCTTTGATTGGTCAACAGGTTTTTTCTCAGTGGTGCCAATTCTTCCGGTACATCAAAGCCTATCATTAATCCTCTGCCGCGAACATTTTTTAGTTCGGGAATTGCCTTTAATTCATTTTGTAAATAGGTGCCCACTTCGGCCGCATTTTCCATGAGCTTTTCTTGCTGCATTACTTCCAGAACGGCCAATGCCGCTGCGCAGGCCAGGTGATTACCTCCGAAAGTAGTGCCCAGTTGAAAATGCTTGGGCTTAATGTGCGGGGCAAGAATAATAGCACCGATGGGGAATCCGTTGCCCATGCCTTTTGCCATAGAATAGATATCGGCATTTACGCCGGCATAATCATGGCTGAAAAACTTACCGGATCGACCGTAACCACACTGTACGGCATCTGCAATAAATACCGCACCATATTGATCGCACAAACGGCGGATAAGTTGCAGGAAGGATTCTGTAGCAACATTAATACCTCCAACTCCCTGAATGCCTTCGATGATTACAGCAGCAATTTCATTGCCATGCTTCGTAAAATGTGCTTCCAAAGCTGCTTCATCATTAAACGGCAGAAAAGTTACATTGTCTGTTTCGTTCACAGGTGCCACGTAGTTTTTATTATCGGTTACCGATACAGCTAAAGACGTGCGCCCATGAAAGGCTTTGGAAAACGCAACTACTTTCTTACGTCCCGTATGGAACGAAGCCATCTTCAGTGCATTCTCGTTGGCTTCGGCACCTGAGTTGCACAGGAACAATTGATAGTCTTCCTTGCCGGATACTTCTCCCAATTTTTTAGCCAATTCTACCTGCAAAGGATTCTGAACGGAATTGGAGTAAAAAGCTACTTTTTCCAGCTGATCTTCTATTCGTCGTACCCAGTGCGGATGTGTGTGTCCGATACTAATTACAGCGTGTCCACCGTAAAGGTCTAAATACTGATTGCCATCACTATCCCATACATAAGAATCTTTAGCTTTAACGATAGTGACATTGTTGAGCGGGTAAACGTCGAATAGATTCATCTTTTTAATTTGGAAAGAATGAAAAAATGCCCCTGATTAGTGGGGCACAAAATTACTAAAATATTGTTGGGCAAGCCGAAAATAATGTGAGTGATTAGTTAAGCATGCCAGGTTCTTTTTCGATGACGACATTTGGCTGTTGCTCCAGTGCTTGCCATCCTCCTATTACTACCCGCAAATTGTGAAATTCATGACGCTTAAGCAATGATGCAGCCAGAAATACTTCTTCGTCATTATTGCCTACTATATAAATATTATCGTGATCATCAATAGCAGAGAGACGCACCACATCGGTCATATCGGCCAGCGGCAGGTTGACAGACTCTTTTAGATGGCCACTGGCAAAGGTTAAAGGCGACCTGATGTCCATAATAACTAAGTTATCATCGTAAGGAAGATCCATCATGAGTTCATCTGCTTCTACATCTATGATAACATCTATGGGGTTTTGGGCATCCAGCCAAGATGCAAAACCGTGCTCCAGAAAACCAGCAATATTTTTAAACCCGGCATCCTGAATTAGCTTTAGGCTACTATCTTTTTCTTCGGGATAGCATACAACTAGTAAAGGCTCCTTTCCTTTAAAGAATTCGTAGTAGTCCTTGAACTTGATTCCTGATGCAACAAGAATACTATCTTTTATAAAGCCCTGTTTGAAATCCTTTACATCCCTAAGATCTACTATAGTGCAGCCTTGTGCAATATATTCCGCAAAAACATTCGCTGTAAGGGCTTGCATTTTTAAAAAGTATAATTTAATTAAGCTAATAACTCGTTTACAAATTTGTTCAGCTGCTTCATACGTTCCGTATTTACGGTGTAGTAAATAAACTTGCCGTTTCGCTCTGTTTTTACAAAGTCGGCTTTGCGCAAAATAGCTAGATGCTGAGATGCAACCGATTGCTCAATGCGTAATTTGACATAAATCTCTGTAACAGTTATTTTTTCCTGACTATCAATCAGTTTCAATATCTGCTGCCTGAGCTTGTGGTTGAAGGCACGAAGAATTAGCGCAGCTTTTTTCACAGCTAGTGTGTCTACTGTCAGTTGCTCTTCAGACTCATTTTTTTGCGTAAAAGCGATTTGATAGTTGCTCATTATAACCTATATGTTTAGGGGTTAGGGGATAAAAATAAAACTATATTTCGATATGTTAATATTTACGTGAATACATTTTTAATTGCCTGCTATATATGCATCCTTGACGTAGTAAGGCTGCTCATACGCAACATCCGCGAACTTTTTTTCATTATACAATCGAGTGGACAGCGGAATCATGTCATATGCATCGATATTCTTATATATAAAGCTAGCGTGATTATTTTCGATAATAGGTTCCAATTTCCGGGCTCCATTGCCTGTAAAAAGAATATGATGTGCACTGAGGGTGTCTGCGAAACTCTCCGCAGTTAAAATTGTTGCAAAAGGCTCCCTGTAAATATCCATATTTTTTTTAAATAATGCTGTAAACACCTCCATGCGGCGGGCATCAATCATAGGACAAATCAGTTCTTTTGCTGCTCCAGCCACAGCATAGGCCATGATTTCCAATGTATTAATGCAGATTAAAGGAACATTTAAAGCATAACACAATCCTTTTGCCGTAGCCAAGCCTACACGCAAACCGGTATAGGAACCGGGACCGTTACTTACTGCAATAGCACTAAGCTGTTGAGCTTGTAAATCGCTTTTTTTTAAGGCATTGTGTATAGCGTCGTGGAGCCATCCGGCTAGCGAATTACGCTCTTCATTTTTATCGAAAGCGATTACATCTTTGCCCCTGCAAATACAAAATGATCCCTGATCTACAGATGTATCGATATTTAATATTATCATTATACAAAAGAAATGAATAAAATCGATTGATTGAACTCTATATATAAATTTTTTTCTATAACGCAAACTATTGGGTAGAAGTTTATCTTCGTGCAAGAGAAATCTTAAAAAATTTTTAAATAGCTATGGAAAAATCTATTATAAACATCTCTGCAGCTCCGGCACCTATCGGTCCCTATAATCAGGCTGTTTTCGCTGGTGATACACTCTATATTTCCGGACAAATATGCTTGGATGCCGAAACCGGTGAACTTAAAAATGGCTCTTTAGAAGAAGAAACCCATCAGTGTATGAAAAACCTGAAAGCGATATTGAATGCAGCGGGATTGGGATTTGAAAATGTGGTGAAATCGACCATATTTATTACTGATATGAAGCAATTTTCGACCATAAATGAAGTTTATGGCCAATATTTCTCTGATAATTTCCCAGCACGAGAAACGGTTCAAGTGGCTGCGCTGCCGAAATTCGTGAATGTAGAAATCAGCATGATTGCCGTTCGGTAAGCCTATATCTCAGGAAGCATAAGCCGTCTTCTTTTGGAATAAATCCTTATAGCTACAACCAGCACTACACAAATAACAAGATCGAGATTGGTGGTGGTGCTGAGGTATTTGTTGAGAAGTATAAAAATAATACCTCCTATAGCGCAGGCGGTGGCATACAATTCACCCCTGCGCAAAAGCACGGGGGGGTAGCCGCAAAAGATATCAGCAATCAGTCCGCCAAAGGTGGCTGTTATTACGCCCATAATTAGGCTATAAAGCTCATTAGCCCCGTTCTGAATTGCTACTTCGATTCCTGCCGCGGTGAATAATCCCAGCCCAATAGCGTCTGTAAAAAATATAGTACGGCGGAAATTATTCAATCGATCTTTTACCAGAAAAGTAACGGTTGTGCCTGCAAATACCAGTGTAAAAGCCAGATTATCGTTGAGCCAAGTAAGGGGTCTTACTCCCAGTAATAAATCTCTCAAGGTTCCACCTCCATAAGCCGAAACAAAAGCTACTACCAGTCCGCCGAATACATCAAGACGAGCTCCGCGCGCTTTAAACGCTCCGGCAAGGGCAAATACAAATATTCCCAGATAGGTTATTACCGAAAGAAATGTCACTAAGCAAAGTTATACGCTCCGTGGATATTTATTTAGATTTGTGTAAATACTGATTCCAATGAAATATAACACCTTACTGATTGATGTGGAAAACGACATCTGCACGATAACCATCCATCGCCCCGAAAAGCTCAATGCTTTAAATGCCGAGGTATTGAAGGAGCTAGACCTGGCAATTGACGAGGTAATGCAATCCTCAGATATTCGCTCGGCGATCATTACGGGTAGTGGAGAAAAGGCTTTTGTAGCCGGTGCCGATATTTCGGAGTTTGCATCTTTAGATGCAGCAAGCGGAGAAGCGTATGCAAGAAGAGGGCAGTCGTTGTTTGAGAAAATAGAAAACAGTTCTAAAATAATAGTAGCTGCCGTGAATGGTTTTGCATTAGGAGGCGGTTGCGAGCTAGCTATGGCTTGTCACTTTCGAGTTGCAAGTGATAATGCTAAGTTTGGGCAGCCCGAAGTAAATCTGGGGCTGATACCGGGATTTGGAGGTACACAAAGACTTACGCAGCTGATAGGCAAGGGACGCGCGCTGGAACTGCTTGTAACGGGAAATATGATAGATGCTATTACGGCATTTAACTATGGATTAGTAAATCATGTAGTGTCGCGTGAGGAGTTATTGCTTAAAGCAAAATCAATACTAGCCGTTGTAAACGCTAAAGCGCCACTGGCTGTGGCTCGTTGTATTACGGCTGTTCAGCATGCTTACGAAGGAAATAAGCAAGGCTACAGTTATGAAGCCCGGGAGTTTGGCAAACTGCTTACTACAACCGATGCCAAAGAAGGTACCTCCGCATTTTTGGAAAAAAGAAAAGCTTTTTTTCAGGGTAAATAATTACTATACAATCTGTTCCCATTTACTCTTCATGTGTAAAGCATAAAGCACCTAAAAATGGAATAGGATTTGCATCTGTATTATTTAAAAGCACAACTAATGATGCCAATCCGCAATAATGGGTGCTATTGCTTTACTTTGGAAACTATCGATACCGTCGATATTTTCACTAAAGTGATGTACAAGCAGCTCATTGTACATAGTTTAAATCATTTTATCGACAGCAAGGGGCTGGTAGTGTATGGATGGTGCCTTATGACCAATAAATTATATGTGATTTGTGAGGCACAAACCAATAATTCTATCAAGGAAATAAAAGAACGTTTTGTAGAATTTACCCGCGAAAAAATAGTTGAAGCCGTAAAAGAAGAAGATACTCCACGCAATCAATGGATACTAAGGCATTTTCAAAACCTTACTTCTCCCTTGGGTAATACATCGGTATTATCATGCTGGGGTGAGGTAAGAACGATAGCCCAAATTAATCTTCGTCATCCCAATATCATGGCGGAGCATCTGGAGTATATACATATATTACCCGTAAAGGAAAGAATTGTTCAATACCCTGCCGATTATATCTATAGTTCGGCAAGAGACTATGTTGGGTTACCCGGCCTTGTTAAAGTCACCAAGCCCGCAGCCGTAGAGCAGGAATTATATGAAATAGAAAGTCGCAAAAGTGGATTTAGAAGAAGTTACAATTATTAAGGTCGCTACTCTTATTCATTTTATCCCTCGAGTCGTTCCTTCTACTATCCATTCCTATGCCCTGCATGCATGTACTATATTTGTAGTGTAGTAAAAATCTGTATTCATAGTATATGGCTCGTAGAAGGCGAGATGCAAATTATAATGGTCTGAAGTTGATAGCCGTGACGCTTTTTATAGGCCTATTAGTTATATGGGTTCTACGCTGGGATCATGCTCGCAGGGTGAAGTTTGCGCACTATGAAGCCTTTGGCATTGACTTACCGGTTCTTTATTCCATACATGGAATTGATGTTTCCCGCTATCAGAAGGAGATTCGCTGGAATATGGTAAAAGCAATGAATGTTGAAGGTGTAAGGATTGAATTTGCTTTTATGAAGGCTACAGAAGGTGAAGGACTCACCGATAGGTATTTTAAATACAATTGGAGACAAGCTAAAAAGCAGAAGATTACACGAGGAGCGTATCATTTTTTTCTGCCGGGGCAAGACCCAATTAAGCAGGCCAAACATTTTATCTCACGTGTAAAACTCGAGAAAGGCGATTTGCCACCTGTGCTGGATGCCGAACAAGCAGGCGTTTTACCTGTGAATGTATATCGCGCAAAGATCAGACAGTGGTTGCAAATGGTAGAAGCACATTATAAAGTAAAACCTATTATTTATACAAGCGCCGAGTTTTATAAAAAATATATGGGGCCTGAGTTTGATGAATATCCTTTGTGGGTGGCACATTATTATGAACGGAAAAGTCCACGTATCAATCGTACGTGGACTTTCTGGCAACATAATGACCGTGGGAATGTAAACGGTATTAATGCTTTTGTGGATTTTAATGTTTTTAATGGCGACTCGGCCACCTTTCAACAATTGTTATTGAAGTAATTTTTTACTTTCTCATAGGATAAAATGAAAGGCCAATGGAGAATATGAAGTTGCGAGATTCCACATTGTAGGTTTCGATATCGGGATAATCGACATATCTGCCTTTCTTAGTTCGTGAAGTAAATGGGTCCGATGCAAAGTTGAAACCAAAATCCAGTTTTAACCACTCATTGTTTCTAAAACCCGTTTGTAATAATACCGATGGTTCGAACAGTCCGAAAGTATGATTGCGGGCATGCTCATAACCTAATGAAATTTCTTCTTCGGTGGTATAATTGGTTTTAATATTGTTCAACTTTAATAAAGAAAATTTGGGAGCTATTGCCATGCGTAGATAATCGTTGAAGAAGAAGTTGAAGGAAGGAGTAAGATAGTATTTAATTAAATCTGCTTTGTAAGAGCGATATCTGGCTGCATCGTAAGGTAGCCCATTATCATCCGAAGACATACTTCCGAATCCCACACCCAACACACCGTTAAAGAAAACTTTTTCACTTTGCCCTATGGGTGTGAAAAAGCCAGCCCCAATGTCAAACATGCGCCTGTGATAGTTTACTTTACTGCGTGAACTAATTTTTAGGTCGTCATTATCGTACTTATCTTGTTCACGGCGATACATAGCGCCTGCTGTAATCATGAAGTGGTTGGTTACGGCTACGGCAGCCTGTCCGTCAAAACCCAATGAATGATCCAATGTTTCTCCCGTATCATTGTCATCAATCTTGCTGAATATTTTTGCGGGGTTACCAGCTCCTGCCACAGAAAATTTAAAATCTCCCTGTTCTTTAAAAAAAGCTGCATTGTGTACGGCCGGAGAATTGATGTAGCGCGGGTTAGAGCAAGAGGTAAAGAAAATTACAGCTGTTAAAACGAATAATACGTGATTCAGCAAAAAACGCCTTATGTTGTTCATGGTTAATGGTTTTACACATGCAAAGAAAAGAATAAATATATGAAATCAAGGAACCCAAATGATTGAGCAGTCCTGAAAAGCTCAAGGGCTTAAATCCATTCGCCGGCACCTTCTCTAATTACTTCAAAGCTATCATCAACACAGTTTACAATGGTAGAGGGTACACTACCGCCGATTCCACCATCAATTACAATATCTACAATGTTCTTATATTTTTCATAAATCAGTTCGGGATCGGTATAGTCTTCCACAAACTCTCCGGGCAAAGAAGTACTGAGTATAGGATGTCCCAATTCTCTTACAAGAGTTAAAGCTATTTTATTGTCAGGCACACGAAGACCGATGGTGTCTTTTTTGCTTTGCAGAATTTTCGGAACCTGTTTGCTAGCCGGTAAAATAAAAGTATAGGGACCGGGTAAGCATTCCTTGAGTTTACGGTAAGTGGTATTGGAAATTTGACGGGCAAAATCGCTGAGATGACTCAGATCACTACACACAAATGATAGCTGTGCTTTTTTAGGGTCGATATGTTTGATGCGGCAGATTTCTTGAACGGCTTTCACCTGATAAATATCACAGCCCAATCCGTAGATAGTATCTGTAGGATATACAATGATGCCTCCTCTTTTCAGCACATCAACTACCTGTTGTATCAGACGGTCCTGGGGATTTTGTGGATGAATGCGTAACAACATATCGCAAAATTTGCCAATGTTAAAAGGATAGAGGATAAATGGTCTTAGTCCTGTTAACTATAACAGCTAACTTTATGCCACTTCCCAGGTTTCCTTGCCACGCAACAGTGCATTTAAGTCCGGAGCTTTGCGGGCAATGGCATCTTCAATCTGCAGGGCCATCATTTCTTCATAGCAAGGTCTGTCTACAGCATAAAATACCCCAAAGGGTCTGGGTAAATGCCCATCCACGTGCGGATCATCAAAAATACGCGTGAGGATTTGTGCTTTGTAAAGGTCTTGCTCATCATGAATCCACAAATCATCGGCACTGTAATTTTCTCCCAAGGTGACTACTACGGGTTTAAGTCCGTCCAAGCGAATACCTTTGTTTCTTTCGGCACCGAAAATCAAGGGCTGGCCATGTTCTAGGAATAAGGTTTCATCGGCCTTAGTTGATTTTTCGGTGAAGATTTCGAATGCTCCGTCGTTAAAGATGTTGCAGTTTTGATAGATTTCAAGGAAAGAGGCTCCTTTGTGCTGATGAGAACGTATCAGCATCGCTTGGAGGTGCTTGGGGTCGCGATCCATGCTGCGAGCCACAAACGTAGCGTTTGCTCCCAGTGCTAGTGCTGCAGGATTAAAGGGATGGTCAATACTTCCAAACGGCGTTGATTTGGTAATTTTATGCTCCTCAGAGGTGGGGGAGTATTGCCCTTTAGTCAATCCATATATCTGATTGTTGAATATCAACAGATTTACATCTAGGTTGCGGCGCAGCAGGTGAATAGTATGGTTACCACCGATGCTCAATCCGTCGCCGTCACCGCTTACAATCCACACGCTCAGTTCGGGGCGCGACGCTTTCAAGCCTGTAGCAATGGCCGTAGCACGCCCGTGAATCGAGTGCATACCATATGTATTCATATAGTAAGGAAAACGGCTGCTACAACCGATTCCTGAAATAAATACAATATTCTCCTTTGGTATGCCGAGATTCGGCATAATTCTTTGTACTTGAGCTAAAATGGAATAGTCTCCACAGCCAGGGCACCAGCGTACTTCCTGGTCGGTAGCAAAATCCTTGGCTGTTAATGTAGGTGCTAAAACTTCTGACATCTTAATTAAATCGCGTGCAAAGGTACGACTAAAAAAAGTATTGTTTCTTATATTGACATTTGTATGACTTTTTGAGTATTTTGCCGTATGAGGAAGCATAAACTACCTATGGCCATCCTGCTCATATGCGGTTTCATTGCATTGGGGTTCGTAAACAGTTCTAGAGAACGGAATCTGAAAGTATTACCCGCCGATATCAGCGATGAGCGATTGGACAGCCTAATGCAAACCTATAATAAAGGCCTAGGGGTGACCTGTGACTTTTGCCATGTACATGAAATCCAAAACGGTGATACGATTTGGAATTTCGCTTCGGATGATCATCCTGTGAAGGAAGAGGCGCGCCGTATGATACGCCTGACCATTGATATCAATAAAACTTATTTTAATTATGACCCGAAGATGCACCCTGCGTATTTAAACAAGGTGAGTTGCAACTCCTGTCATAGAGGTAATGCTTATCCGGAGGAATAGCTTACAGGAAATATTTTTCTGCTTCAATCATTGCATGGGCAATTCTTCTACGCGCATCTTTTGTATTTACCGGATCAGCTTTGGTGAAGCGTTTGAGACCCATTAAAATCATGCGTTGTTCGTCGCCTTCGGCAAAAGCATTGATGGCGTCTTTTCCTTTTTTATTGAGTTTATCGGCCGCATCATATAAAAATGTACGCATAATGTCGATATAAACCGATGCATGGGCTTCACCTTTTGCTTCTACTATCTTCATTACGCGTAACAGTACGCTCTCGGCATGGAAGGTTTCAATAGCCATATCGGCTATGTTCATCAGTATTTCCTGTTCGTTTTCGATTTGCATCATCAGCTTTTGCACTGCGGCGCCGGCCACCATCAGTATGGCTTTTTTGAAATTGGCGATTAACTTTTGTTCGGCGGCAAAAAGGCCTTCATCCTCTGCGCCGAAATCGGGAATACTCATGAGTTCGCTCTGCACTTGCATGGCTGGACCCATTAAATTCAAGCGTCCTTTCATGGCACGCTTCAACGTCATGTCCAGAATAAGTAGACGATTGATTTCATTGGTGCCTTCATAAATTCGGTTAATACGGCTGTCTCGATAAGCGCGAGAGATGTTGTATTCGGCACTAAATCCATTACCGCCATGGATTTGCACGCCTTCGTCAACTACGAAGTCCAGCAATTCACTACCGTATACCTTCAGGATAGCGCATTCTATGGCATATTCTTCCGCAGCACCTAGTAAGGCTTCGTTAAACGGTTTACCTTCGGCAAGAAGTTGTTTTTCCAGATTGTCAATCCATTTAGCGGTACGATAAAGGGCCGATTCGGCCGCAAAGATGCGAATAGCCATTTCGGCGATTTTATGTTGGATAGCACCAAAGTTGGCAATGGGCTGTTTAAACTGTTCGCGGGTTTTGGCATATGCTACGCTGGTTTGAAACGCTTTTTTGGCGCCACCTAAAGCCGCTGCACATAATTTGAGTCTGCCGATATTAAGAATATTGAAAGCAATTTTATGGCCTTTGCCAATTTCACCCAATACGTTTTCCACAGGTACTTTCGCATCTTGGAAATATAATTGCACAGTGGAAGAGCCTTTAATGCCCATTTTTTGTTCTTCGGAGCCTTGAGTAAAACCCTCCGTATCGCGTTCTACAATAAAGCCGGTGAATTTATCGCCGTCAATCTTTGCAAATACAGTATATACTTGTGCAAAACCTCCATTGGTAATCCAGCACTTCTGTCCGTTGAGAATATAATATTTACCGTCCTCACTCAGTTTTGCAACGGTTTTGGAGCTGAGGGCATCACTGCCCGCATTAGGCTCTGTCAAACCGTATGCACCGGCCCATTCGCCCGTAAGTAACTTAGGAAGATATTTTTGCTTTTGCTCTTCGTTTCCAAAGTAAAGAATGGGTAATGTGCCAATTCCTGTATGTGCTGCAATGGCAACGGAGAAAGAATGTCCTGCACCTAGATACTCGTTAATAATGGTCGAAGTGACAAAATCTTTTCCTAGCCCGCCGTATTCTTCAGGGAAAGAGGCTGCTAGCAGTCCCTGTTCGCCAGCCTTTTGCACCAAAGAGGCCATCAGGCCTTCTTTCATACTATCAATTTCATCCAGTCTGGTCAATATCTCCGTTTCTAGAAACTGAGTACACATGTCGCGAATCATCAGTTCTTCTTCATTAAAGTCTTCACAGGTATAGGTGGCAGCTGGCTGAGATGTTGTGATGAGCCATTCAGCTCCTTTTATAGGGGCAGTGTTTTCTGTAGTGGTACTCATGATGAAGTTTTTTTATTGTGATGAACAATATGCATGAAATATAGATCAGAAGCTACTTCAGGTTTTCGTATACCTGTTTCAATACCACTTTACACACTTCAATATGGGCGGCACTGACTCCTTCTAGTGCTTCATCTACTGTTTCAGCGGCAAGCTTGTAACAGATGTCCTGCAGGTTTTTTGCTTTTTCGGTAAGTACAATCAGGTTTTTACGCCTGTCCGTAGCAGCTGTAATGCGCTTCACTAGTCCTGCTTTCTCCAAATTGTCTACCAGTCGTGTCATGCTCGGCTTGTCTCGAAAAGTAGCCTTACAAAGCTCTTGCTGACTTATGCCATCTTCTTTCCATAAGTGATACAGTACGCTCCATTGTTCTATAGTAACATTTACGCCAGCATTATTAAACTTCTTTTGCAATCGTCGGGCAATGGCTGTGCTGGCAACACCTGTTATGAAGCTGTATAGCTCACTTTTCTTAAATTGGTTGTTTGGCATATAGTTGTTTTAGCAACTAATTAAAGTTAATAACATTTCCTTACAGCAAAAAGCGAAACTTGATTTATTGATTTTGCTTAAGAATCTGCCTTCTTTGAAATGTGTTAGGATGTCGAATTATTACCGTATACCTTTAGTTTTGTAGAGATGATATACTGGGTAGGCATTATATGGTTGTTATTTGTGTTTTATGCTGTTGTAATATTTTATTACAATCGTGTATGGCGTAAAGTGAAGGATTTTGTACCAGCAAATGCAGCTCAGGGTGTTCGCTTTTCGGTGATTATTCCGGCGAGAAATGAAGAAAAGAACATAGGGCGATTACTCGAAAGCCTAAATCGGCAGACATACCCCCGAGAGTTTTTTGAGGTAATTGTGGTAGATGACCATTCGACCGACAAAACAGCTGAAATCGTTCGCAGTTTCGAACATGTTAGACTTATTCAATTACAGGACGATGGCATCAATTCTTATAAAAAGAAAGCCATAGAAACCGGAATTGCAGGGGCCAACAATGAATGGATTGTATGTACCGATGCCGATTGTAAGGTGCCACTCCAGTGGCTACAAACATTTGCATCCTTCATCGTCGAAAAAAATCCTGTATTTATTGCTGCGCCTGTAACTTTTTTTCCCTTTGCCTCCGAACAGAATAAAATACTACATACTTTTCAAACCCTTGATTTCTTGACCCTTCAGGGCATTACGGCCGCATCCGTATCAGCACGTAAGCATAACATGTGCAATGGAGCCAATCTCGCGTATAAACGACAGGTGTTTTATGAAGTGAATGGTTTTAGGGGTATCGATAATATTGCATCGGGAGACGATATGTTGCTGATGCATAAAGTATGGAAGCAGTATCCCGATGGGGTTCATTATCTGAAATCAGAGCGTGCTATAGTGGAAACCGAGACGGCCCCCACATGGAAAGCATTCTTTAATCAGCGTATACGATGGGCCAGTAAGACGAAAAACTATGATGACAAAAGAATTATTGTAGTACTAGTATTAGTTTACTTGTTTAACTTGTCTTTTCTGATACTGCTGTGTGCTTCCTTTTTCAATCCTTTTTATTTGTATGTGCTGATTGTTTTATGGATATTGAAAACTGCAGTGGAGTTTCCTTTTGTGACAGCCGTAAGTAAATTTTTCGGTCATGAAAATTTGATGAGATCCTTTTTCATTTTTCAACCCCTCCATATCGCATATACAATTATTGCTGGTTTTTTAGGAAGTTTTGGAAAATACGAATGGAAAGGACGAAAGGTGAGGTGATATTTTTTAAAGATGGATGCACAGCGAACGGCAATTTGAAATACATTTGGCATAATGAGGAGTTTTTTCAATAGTCCCACATGGCGAAGGCTTAAAAAAAACAAAGGAGCTCTCGGGGGGCTGATTGTTATCATTATTTCCGTAATCGTTGCAGTTTTCTGCTATTTCATAGCACCGGATGCATCTCCGTATGCTAACAGAATTATTTTGGAAATAGGCGGACAAAAGCCCGGATTTGAGAAACCTTTTCTGTTGGTTAGAAAAGAAAAGCCCCAACAGGTGAGTTTTTTCAAAAGATTGGTGTATGGTAAGCCCGATGTATACGATTATATTCCTATCAATAGTTTTTCCGAAACGAAAGATAGCGTTATTGCATTTAGGTATATAGATGAAGATGTAAGTGAACGAATAAGCTACGCCAAAGCGGCACTGGCTGTACGCCCCGTGGTTACACATACTTATTGGCTGGGTACCGATAGTTATGGAAGGGATATTTTAAGCAGACTTATTGTAGGCACGCGTGTAAGTTTGAGTGTGGGTATGATTACGGTACTCATTTCAATCAGCATTGGGCTGGTATTGGGTTCGCTAGCCGGTTTTTATCGTGGCTGGGTGGATGAAGTAATCATGTGGTTCATTAATGTCATTTGGAGTATTCCTACGCTGTTACTAGTATTTGCGATTACGCTTGCATTGGGTAAAGGTTTTTGGCAAGTGTTTATTGCAGTGGGACTAACCATGTGGGTGAATGTGGCGCGACTTGTAAGGGGTCAGGTGTTGGCCGTTCGTGAACTTGAATATGTGGAAGCCGCACGCGCGTTGGGTTTTAGGGATATGCGTATTATCGCAAAACATATTTGGCCCAATATTGTAGGGCCGGTATTGGTAATTGCAGCTGCTAATTTTGCTTCGGCAATAGTTATTGAAGCCGGCCTTAGCTTTTTAGGAGTAGGGGTGCAGCCTCCTATGCCTAGTTGGGGGCTTATGATAAAGGAAAACTATAATTTTATCATTACTCAAAACCCTATGCTGGCGCTGGCGCCGGGCTTTGCCATCATGTTATTGGTGCTTGCGTTTAACCTTTTGGGTAACGGATTACGTGATGCACTAAACGTAAAAGGACGTTTATAAAAAACGGATGGCTATCTCATCCGTTCTCCATTCGATACTAAAATAATCCATCCGTACTTAAATATCTTTCTCCGGTATCGTAGTTAAAAGTGAGAATCCGCGCACCTGGGGGAATTTCGGGAAGTTTTTTAGCTATAGCCGCCAATGCCGCTCCAGTAGAAATTCCGGCCAGAATGCCTTCCCGCTTCGCTAGTTGGCGGGCATAGTCAAAGGCTTCATCTTTTCCTATAGTGATCGCTCCGTCTAATATTGTAGTATTAAGAATTGCCGGAATAAATCCTGCCCCGAGTCCCTGAAGAGGATGCGCCCCAGGCGCCCCTCCGCTGATGACGGGCGACAGCTCCGGTTCTACTGCAAATACTTTAAGATGGGGGAATTGCTTTTTCAATATTTCAGCTACTCCTGTGATATGGCCTCCGGTACCAACACCCGTGATGAGATAATCAAAACCTTCGGGAAAATCATTTAATATTTCCTGCGCGGTTGCTTTGCGATGTATTTCGGTATTCGCTTCATTATTGAACTGCTGGGGAATCCAAGCCTGAGGAATGGTGTTTGCCAATTCTCTAGCTTTTTCAATGGCTCCTGTCATGCCTCTTTCGCGAGGGGTCAATACAAACTCGGCACCGTATACACTCATGAGCTTTCTACGCTCCACGCTCATACTTTCGGGCATTACCAGTATAAGTTTGTATCCTTTTACGGCGGCCACCAATGCTAGGCCAATACCCGTATTACCACTGGTAGGTTCGATAATTACAGAATCGTTCTTCAACCAACCTTTTCGCTCGGCATCTTCAATCATGGACAAAGCGATGCGGTCTTTAATACTACCTCCAGGATTTGCTCTCTCCAGTTTCATCCAGACCTCATATGCGCTGTCGAAAAGTTTAGAGATTTTTACGTGAGGGGTATTGCCAATGGTCTGTAATATATTTAGAGCTTTCAATTTCTTTTATGGTTTGAAAAATTGAATAGGTTAAATCACGAAATTCAGCACGTTATCATCGGGAGGAAGCATATCTTTTACGCTGATTTCACTTTTATGATATACAACTGAGTTGCTAGGCACGCTGCTGGTCAGCCATACGTTACCACCAATAATGCTGTCCTTGCCGATAATAGTATTGCCGCCTAAAATCGTAGCACCTGAATAAATCACTACATTATCTTCGATGGTTGGGTGTCGCTTCTGGGTGGCAAGTTCTTTTTTTACGCTTAGCGCGCCCAGTGTAACACCCTGATAGATTTTAACGTTATTTCCGATAATGGTGGTTTCTCCGATTACCACACCGGTTCCATGGTCTATGCTAAAGGAATGACCGATGGTAGCACCCGGATGAATATCGATACCGGTTTTGCCGTGTGCGTATTCGCTGAAGAGGCGCGGAATAACGGGTACTTTGTGTTCGTACAGTTCATGAGCCAATCTGTGTACGGCAGTAGCATAAAAGCCGGGATAGGCCGCCATTACTTCTTCCAGCGATTTTGCCGCAGGATCCGATTGCAATAGTGCTTCAGCATCCTTCAGCAGCATTTCATAAATCGAAGGTAAAGCGTCGAAATAGGCTTCCGTAACATGTTTTACACGTACGGGGTCTTGTATCACATCCTTCAGCAGGTCGGCAAATCTTGCCTGCAACGATTCAAACTGTTCTTTTAACTGAGCTTCGCATTTATGATCGATATCATTGGGGAGAAACAATAGTGTATATAGCTCATCAATAAAGTGCTCTACCGCACCTTTATCGGGAAAGCCGGAAAAGCATTTAGCGTTTCTCTTAAACAGGGATTTTATAAAATCTTCACTCATGAGTATCCAGTTAACACATCAGACAAAAATAACTCATTGAAGGCGAAATCGAAAATCAACACGATTCGGGCTTTTGCAGATAATGGTTGCCTAGCTGATAAAAAGATGATGTTTTATTGCAATTTGTCAAAAAGGTTACACATCATTGGAGGGCAGGGGGTAATGCCACATCCTTGCTGCAAATATGCCTAAATTAGCAAGAAAGGAATGTCCATGCTACAACCTTCAACCTTACAATTTTTAAAAAACCTAAAGAAGAATAACAACAAAACGTGGTTTGATGCGCATCGCGCTGCCTATGAAGCTGCTCGGGAAGATTTTGCCAGCTTTATCGATACCATTATTCAGCAGTTTAGCAAGAAAGAACCTTCCATTGCCCATTTGAGAGCTAAGGACTGCATGTTTCGCATCAACCGTGATATTCGTTTCTCAAAAGATAAAAGTCCTTATAAAACTAATTTTGGGGCTTATATCAATAATGAAGGTCGGAAGTCTGTAACAGCAGGTTATTACTTTCATCTGGAACCAGGAGAGAGTTTTGTAGGGGGTGGTATGTGGATGCCTCCTTCGGATGTGTTGGCGAAGGTGCGTCAGGAAATTGATTATAATCTTGCAGACTTTGAAAGGATTATTAAGTCTCGAAAATTTAAAGAAGTATACGGGGGATTGTATGCGGAGGAAGGGCAAGTGCTTAATCGGGTTCCTAAAGGCTATGAGGCCGATAATCCTGCTGCAGCATATCTCAAGCATAAAAGCTTTATTGCCCTTTCAAATATAAATGATGCCGAACTTACCGATAAGAGTCTTGTAACAAAGGTGATAAAGGCTTTTGAAGTGCTACAGCCATTGAATCTATTTCTGAATAGTGCATTAGTATAGCTCCTTCCTATCATCATCATCAAATAAATAAAAAAGAGGAAACTTAATCTACATTAATGGGCTCGGAGTATTTGGGCACTAGTTTTGTGGTTTAGAAATAAAAGATTATGGCAACTTGGACAATAGACCCCATGCACTCCGAAATCGGATTTAAAGTAAAGCACCTAGTAATATCTACTGTGTCTGGCAAGTTCAAAACATTTGAAGGTAAGGTGGAGGCAGAAAAAGAAGATTTCAGCGATGCGAAAGTTACCTTTAGTGCAGATGTAAACAGCATCGACACTGGTGTAGAACAAAGGGATCAGCATTTAAAATCTGCAGACTTCTTTGATGTGGAACAATATCCTAAGCTCAACTTTGAATCTACCGCTGTTACTAAAAACGGAGATGAATATGAACTTACGGGTAATCTGACATTGAAGGGCATTACAAAGTCTATAACCCTGAAGGTGGAATTAGGCGGGGTTGGTCCCAATATGTACGGACAGACCGTTGCAGGCTTTGAAGCAACTGGGAAAATCAATCGTAAGGAATTTGGCCTTACCTGGGATGCAGTTACCGATAACGGTGGGGTAGTAGTGAGTGACGAGGTAAAGGTGGTGGCGAATGTAGAATTGGTTAAACAAGCTTAGTTTTTTAATCCGTATGGATATAAAGAGAAAGGGCTGCTACAAGGCAGCCTTTTTGCTATGCCACCATTTGAGCTGTTCCTGCTATCTTCGTAATACAGGAAGTAAAAGCGGTTTATGAAAGTTTTTACGATAAAAGAAAACTCTTTTTGGGCACGACTCGCCGGATTAAAGCTGCGTACCAAGGCTATAGCTATGGTATTAGGACATTGCATTCATTTGTACGGTGTGTCTAAGGAAGAGTTTTTAAGTAATAAACGTTGGCTGCGGCATGAGCTGAAGCATATAGAGCAGTACGAACGATTGGGCTTCATACGCTTTATTATTACCTATTTATGGCAAACAGTGCGTGTGGGGTATTATCGATGCGGTCTAGAATGTGAGGCACGGGAAGCCGAAGAGGATGCTACTATTCAACAGCGATTCATTTTGAAGTACTGATTTCAATTAGTATTTTGCCGTAAGAAAAACTTAAATTGCCGACTAGTTTTCAACAAGGGATAATCTGCTTAAAAACAATAATTGTTATTCATATGAAAAAACTAGTATTCTTTTCCTTAGCTGTTGCAATGGTAGTGGCAGCATGTTCTTCCTCTAAATCCTCAAAAAAACTTGCAATCAAACCGTTTGCCAATAAGGTGGTAGCGCATCGCGGTGCGTTTAAAAATACCGGAGCTCCTGAAAACTCCATCGCCTCTCTTAAGGCTGCAATAGAACTAGGTTGTGGCGGGACCGAGTTTGATATACATATGACTAAAGATGAAGTGGTGGTGGTAAATCACGATCCGCAGTTTATGGGTCTTCCCATCGAAACTTCAACCTATCAAGAGCTGTTGACGAAAACATTACCTAACGGTGAAAAAATTCCTACACTTGAGGCGTACTTGAAAGAGGGTTTAAAGCAGGATAAGACCATTCTGGTTGCGGAAATCAAACCTTCAAAAATCAGCAAAGAGCGTTCTTTAAAACTTGCGGAGAAGGTGGTGAATATGGTACGCGAATTGAAAGGGCAAGAACAGGTGGTATATATTTCTTTCGACTACGATGTTTGTAAAAAGGTAAAAGCGATGGAACCGCACACCTCGGTACAATACCTGAACGGAGATGTGCCGCCAGAAAAACTCAAAGCTGATAATTTGGATGCTGATTATAATTTCAAAGTATTTAAGAAAAATAAAGATTGGATTGCTAGAGCTAAAAAACTAGGAGTTCTTACCAATGTATGGACAGTAAATGACGAGAAGGATATGGATTACTTTTTGGCTCAGGGTATTGACTATATCACTACCAATGAACCGGAATTACTGTTGAAGAAATTGGGCAAATAGGAAGTGTGTATTTTATAAAAAAATATTGGGTTATGGATGTAGCTTACTCCATAACCCATTTTATTTCTCCAAAATTGAATCGAAGTTCTTTATCGGTGTTCACTACCAGTTGTCCGTTAGATAATACTTCTTTAATAACTGCTTCAAACTGTTGGTTCTTTTTTTCCAAATACACTTTTTCTCCCTTTTTATATAGCAGATTATTGTAATGGATGAGTGCTTCGGAAGGGTTCGCTGCAAACTCATTATAAGCTTGTAATATCTGAGCAGCCAATAGTTTGGCCAGTTCGAGGCAATCGTAATTTCTGCCTGTAATTTGTTTTAGTGATACCGCTTTACCCCTCAGTTCGGTTTCGAATTCGGTTTGATTGATATTAACACCAACACCTGCCACAGCCCATTTCCATTCACTTCCGTTGATGATATTTTCGATTAAAATACCTCCGACTTTCCGGTCTTTAAAGTAAATATCGTTAGGCCATTTTATGGTAAGGTCACTATTGGCATATGTTTCCAAAAAATTCCGTACGGCTACTGCCACAATGGCTATTAGTGCAAACTGGCGTTGTATTCCGATTTTTTGAGGGGCCAAAATGATACTGAGATGAATGTTTTTCCCTTTTTGGGACTGCCAGGAGCGGCCTCTTTGTCCTTTGCCGGCATATTGTTCGTGAGCAAAAACCGCTGTGCCGTGGCGTACGATTACCTGACGCTCCGTCAGTTTTTCCTGCTTTAAAAGGCTCAGGGCATAATTATTGGTACTATCTACCGATAAAAGTTCAATTATAAAGGGAAAAGGGCAATTATCTGCTGATTGTTGTACCAATATTCTTTATTTTTGGACAAAATAAGTAAGTTTAAGTATTAACAAACCACATCTACTTTAAAAAAATATAATCTCATATTGGAACCATTAGCTTCCCTAAAAAAACGTAAAAAATTCATATCGGTTAGGCTCACTAAAAAATCTAAGATA
This sequence comes from Chitinophagaceae bacterium C216, assembly GCA_028485475.2. Classification (GTDB taxonomy): domain Bacteria; phylum Bacteroidota; class Bacteroidia; order Chitinophagales; family Chitinophagaceae; genus Niabella; species Niabella composti. The sequence goes on along the minus strand of CP144143.1, from coordinate 367,728 downwards.
TTTAAAACAATTCTGGCCGCAATTCTGGAGAAAAAAGGCGAGAATGTGGTATCACTCGACTTGCGAAAAATACCAGAAGCGGTGGCAGATTTTTTTATTATCTGTGAAGCCTCCAGTGGTCCGCAAATACGGGCAATTACGGATAATATTGAAGAAAAAGTAAAGGAAAACTGTCTGGAGAACGTCTTTCACAAGGAAGGTCATCAACATCTGCATTGGGTAATTATGGATTATGTGAACATTGTAGTGCATGTGATGCTTCCGGAGACAAGAAAATTTTATAATCTTGAGGAAATGTGGAGCGATGCCGTGATGGAAGAACATAAATAATTTTTTAATAATAGCATAAACTTTTTAAGGTTTTAAACCTTATATATCAAATAGGTAACAATGGCGAAGCAGGAAAAGAAAATGAATCCGTTTTCTCCAAATAATAAAAATGCCAATCCGGGCGATCCTAAAAAAACGCCCCGGTTCGGTGGCTACTGGGCTTTTATCATCATACTAGCCGTAATGCTAGGTTTGCAACTGTTAGGCCCTATGGGTTCTGTCGGTCGGCACGAGATTACGCTATCCGATTTCCAGGAAATGGTGGCTCAGGGCGATGTGGAGAAGCATACGGTAATTACCAATAAAGACGAAGTGCGCGTTTGGATTAAAAAAAGTGCGCTTTCGAAGTATCCCAATATCGATAAGCTGACGTTGAGTAGTGGCAGTGCAGCTCCGCATTTTTATTTTAAAATTATCGATGGGCCCACATTTGTAAAGCAGATGGATGACTTTTATAAAGATCATCCTGAAATACCCAAACAAATACCCAATACCGATGCCGATAGTGATTTTCTAGGAAAGCTTATCAGCTATCTGCTGCCATTTGTGCTTTTATTGGGTGTATGGCTGTTGTTGATGCGCAAGATGAGTGGTGGTGCCGGTGGCCCAGGTGGTCCGGGCGGAATTTTCAGCATCGGTAAGTCCAAAGCCATGTTGTTCGACAAAGGCACAAAAGTTAATATCACTTTTGCAGATGTTGCTGGTTTGGATGAGGCGAAGGTAGAAGTGATGGAAATAGTAGACTTTCTGCGCAATCCTAAAAAATACACCAGCTTGGGCGGTAAGATTCCTAAGGGGGCATTACTGGTAGGTCCTCCCGGAACCGGAAAAACTCTGCTGGCAAAAGCAATGGCGGGTGAAGCACAGGTGCCTTTCTTTAGTCTAAGTGGTTCAGATTTCGTGGAAATGTTTGTGGGTGTAGGAGCTAGCCGTGTGCGCGACCTGTTCAAGCAGGCTCGTGAAAAAGCTCCTTGTATTATTTTCATTGATGAGATTGATGCCATCGGACGAGCTAGAGGCAAAAACGCTCTGATGAGCAACGATGAAAGGGAAAGTACCTTAAACCAGATGCTGGTCGAAATGGATGGTTTCGGCTCCGATTCAGGCATTATTGTACTAGCAGCTACCAATAGACCTGATGTACTGGATTCAGCGCTACTGCGTCCGGGAAGATTTGATAGACAAATTTCTATCGATAAACCGGATCTGGCAGGACGCGAAGCTATCTTTAAAGTGCATTTGAAGGATATTAAGACATCTCAGAATCTGGATATTCACAAATTGGCCGAACAAACACCCGGATTTGCCGGAGCGGATATAGCTAATGTTTGTAACGAAGCCGCATTGATCGCCGCTCGTAAAAACAAAAACGGCGTTGATATGGAAGATTTCCAGGATGCAGTAGACCGTGTAATAGGCGGACTAGAAAAGAAAAACAAAATTATTTCTCCAGAGGAAAAGAAAATTATCGCCTATCACGAAGCCGGCCATGCCGTGTGCGGATGGTTCCTGGAGCATGCTTATCCGCTACTGAAAGTAACGATCGTTCCGCGGGGTACAGCGGCTTTGGGTTATGCACAATACACACCGAAGGAACAATATCTATACAATACCGATCAGCTGACAGACCAAATGTGTATGACGTTGGGTGGACGTGCCAGCGAAGAAATCTTCTTCGGTAAGATTTCAACTGGAGCACAAAACGACTTGCAGCAGATTACACGTATGGCGTACAGTATGGTAACCATTTATGGTATGAATGAAAAAATAGGTAATGTAAGTTTCTACGATCCACATCAGGAAAATGCATTTACCAAACCATACAGTGAAGAAACTTCGAAGCTGATTGATGAAGAAGTACGGAGTCTGATAGACAAATGCTACAAACGTACCAAGGATTTGTTGATAGAGAAAAAGGCAGAAGTAGAAAAGCTAGCAGAAGCCTTACTGGAACGAGAAGTATTGTTCCAAGCCGATGTAGCTGCGTTGATTGGCCCACGGCCTTACGAGGAAAAGAAATTGCTGGATGAAGAAGGCGAACATGCCGCATCAGGAGAAATTTCTGCCGGTGTGCCTCCTTATGACAGCGATGTTACCAACCAGTCCATGTAAATTATGATACCCAACAAGAAAGATAGTGTATTAAAGAAGATAAAAGAAGCGTTGGTACAACCTATTTTATTGCCCTTCCCTAAAAGCGAAGGGCAATCTTCGGTTTATACCCCCCTTACTCAGGAGATTGAAGTTGAGTTTGCCGAGCGCTTTACCGATTTGCAAGGAAAATTTATTTTTTGCTTGGATGAGCAGGATCTGGCAGTCCAATTAAAAGGATTGCTGGCCCAGAAAAATTGGTCATCCATTTACTGTATTGATGAGCAGATTAAGCAGCTAGTGGGAAATGGCATTGATTTTGGCGCCTCTTTTCAAGAACTTAGTAATTGTGATGTAGCCATTACCGGTTGCGAGTTTCTGGTGGCCAGAACCGGAAGTATTGTAATGAGTGCTGCCGAACAAAGCGGACGGCGTACTAGCGTATATGCTCCGGTACATATTTGTATTGCGAGAACGAGCCAGTTGGTATACGATGTGAGAGATGCATTGGAAGGTATAAAGCAGAAATATAATGATCGAATTCCTTCGCTGATAACATTCGCTACCGGGCCTAGCCGTACTGCTGATATTGAAAAAACATTAGTGGTAGGTGTTCATGGTCCTAAAGAGGTATATGTATTTCTTATTGATGATAAACCGCTGGCCTAAGCATATCAAATTGTTTTTATGTCAACACAAAGTGAGTATCTGTTTGTATACGGTTCCTTGCTGAGCGGATTTAAAAGCCCGGCTTATGAATACATTGCCCGATATTTTAATCTTGTGGGCACCGCAACAGTGGTGGGTACTATTTACGATATGGGCACATTTCCTGTAGGTACCCCTCATGACACAGGCCGTCTCATAAAAGGCGAGCTTTACAAAATAAGGAATCTCAAAGAACTGTCTTTTGCATTTGCTCAGCTGGACGATTATGAGGGGATGTTTGTTGACGAAGAGGAAGAATATGATAACAACTATGCCAGAGCACTCACTGAAGCTACCTTGGAGACTGGCGAAAAAGTAACCACATGGGTATACTGGTATTATAAAGAGGCGAAAGATCTTCCTATTCTGGATATTGATAATATGCTAGATTATCCCGGCATTGAGGGTATTCCTTTATAAAGCAACCGATATTCTCAAGAACATATAGTACTTATCCCGGCTATATACTTTTATTAGCTTCAACAGACTACATGAAGGTGTGGATGATGCATCCATATTCAATATTTTATCCTTTAATTTTGAAGATTAAATTTTTACAACATTGCCGTTTAAACTACACGCACCATATCCGCCGGCAGGTGATCAGCCATCAGCCATTGCACAGCTCACCGAAGGTGTGCTGCGGGGGGAGAAGTATCAAACCTTATTGGGTGTAACCGGAAGTGGGAAAACTTTTACCATCGCCAATGTGATTCAGAATACACAGCGTCCCACACTAGTGATTACGCATAACAAGACATTGGTAGCACAATTGTATGGTGAGTTCAAACAGTTTTTTCCAGAAAATGCTGTAGAATATTTTGTATCCTACTATGATTATTATCAGCCTGAGGCTTACCTACCTGTAAGTGATACATACATTGAAAAAGACCTCGCCATCAATGAAGAGCTGGATAAACTTCGATTAAGAACCATTACCAGTTTATTGAGTGGTAGAAGGGATATTATTGTGGTCGCTTCGGTAAGTTGTATATACGGCGCAGGGAATCCTCTGGATTATGAAAACAATATAATTCGCATTCACCGGGGACAAACCATTTCCCGTCAAGGATTTCTACATGCCCTAGTAAATTCTCTATATACACGCACTACGATTGAGTTTAACAGAGGTACCTTCAGAGTAAAAGGCGATACGGTGGATATTAATCTACCTTATCTTGACCATGGCTATCGTGTTACCTTTTTCGGCGATGAGATTGAAGAGATAGAGTCTATTGAAGTAACTACGGGAAAGCGCATTAGTACAATGGAAAATGCGGCTATCTTCCCGGCAAACATCTATGTGGCTTCCAAAGACATCATTCAACAGGTAATTTATGAAATACAGGACGAGATGGAAGCCCAAGTAGAATATTTTAAAAATAATGGAAAATATATAGAAGCCCAACGGATTAAAGAACGCGTGGAATATGATTTGGAGATGATTAAAGAGTTGGGATATTGTAATGGTATAGAAAACTATTCCCGTTTTTTTGACAGAAGACCTCCGGGAACACGCCCGTTCTGTTTGTTGGATTATTTTCCAAAGGACTATCTGATGGTAATTGATGAAAGCCATCAGACCTTACCACAGATTAGCGGTATGTATGGCGGAGACCGAAGCCGTAAACTTACACTGGTGGATTATGGGTTCAGAATTCCTTCAGCGCTTGATAACCGCCCTTTAAACTTTCATGAGTTTGAGAGCTTGCAGAATCAGGTGATTTATGTTTCTGCAACGCCGGATCAATACGAGTTGGAAAAAACCGGTGGTGTAATCGTGGAGCAGATTGTGAGACCTACCGGTTTGTTGGATCCTCCTATTGAAGTACGTCCGAGTGTAAATCAGATTGACGATCTACTGGATGAGATTGATAAGCGTGTGAAAAAAGGAGATCGCGTATTGGTAACAACACTTACCAAACGCATGGCGGAAGAGTTGGATAAATATCTACATCGTATTAATATCAAGTCTAAATATATCCACAGCGAAGTGGACACGTTGGAGCGTGTAGAAATTTTGCGTCAGTTACGGTTGGGTGAAATTGATGTGTTGGTGGGCGTCAATCTACTACGTGAAGGACTCGACCTCCCCGAAGTAAGTCTGGTGGCTATTCTGGACGCAGATAAAGAAGGATTTTTACGTAATGAGAAATCGCTGACACAGACGGCGGGTAGAGCTGCACGTAACGCCGACGGTCTTGTGATTTTTTATGCCGATACTATTACGGGTAGCATGCAGCGTACTATTGATGAAACTAACCGCAGACGTGAAAAACAAATTGCGTATAATATTGCTCATAACATCACTCCCCGCACCGTTAAAAAGTCAAAAGAGGATGTATTCAAGCAAACAAGCGTGCTGGAAATAAAGGGGTACGATGCTCAATCTCCTAAAGCTGCCGGAGCGGTTGAGGGTATGGTAACCGTTGCAGCTGAAGAACAAGAAGTATATAAAACCATTCCTCAACTGGAGAAGGCTATTGCTCAAACTAAAAAGCAAATGGAGAAAGCAGCCAAGGATCTGGATTTTATGGAGGCTGCCAGATTAAGAGATGAGATGTTCAGGCTTCAAAGGGAACTAGAAGCGATGAAACAATAAAACAATAATTGTTTGATAATGCACACGATAAAAAAACACAAGGTTTTGAGCCTTGTGTTTTTTGTTTCAAAAGAAGGGATCAGTATTTTTCCTTACACGGTTTTACCGATTTTATTTCCTTTTACAGCGAAGAAAAGAATGAATGCATAACAGGGTATTAGTATCCAGAAAGCTTGTTGCATTCCTACACTAGTACTAATATTGGCCCATAATTTTGGAATGATAGCCCCACCCGCAATACCTACTATCAATAAGGCAGAGCCTGTTTTTAAGTATTTACCTAAGCCATCGATGGATAGGGGCCAGATAGCAGGCCACATAGGAGCATTGGCAAATCCTAAAAGGGCTAAACACAATATTGAATATTTTCCCGGCAGGAATATTACTCCCAAAGAAAACAGTATGCCGAGAAAAGCGGCGATTTTTAGAGCCGTATTCTGAGAAATAACTTTGGGGATGAGCATGATACCTAGGATATACCCTACAAGCATACCGATCATAGTGTAAGTGGTAAAGTGCTTAATAACATCTACAGGCATGCCCAATCCTTCCTTACCATACAATTGAATAATATCGCCGGCTATTACTTCTGCACCGACATACAGGAATATTGATGCAAAACCTAACCACAAATAAGGGTAAGAAAATATGCTGGGTCTATCTTCTCCTGCATGGGTAGGATTGGTTTCTGCTTCGTTCTTGATGTCGGGCAGCGAAGAAAACCTGATAGCGATAGCCAACGCTACAAAGCATGCTGCAATAATGATATAAGGTGTTACGATTTTTGAAGCTAGCTCATCCAGCAACAGATTTTTTTGATCTATAGGAAGACTACTTGCGTTTTCATATTTTTCCATACCGTTAAGTAGAACTGCACCCATGATCAAGGGCGCAATGGCTCCTGCGGCTTTATTACATACACCCATTACACTAATACGTTTAGCCGCGCTCTCAATAGGCCCTAGTATGGTGATATAAGGATTTACCGCAGTTTGTAGTAACGCAAGCCCGATACCTATAATGAATAATCCTGTAAGAAACGTACCGAATGTACGACTGTATGCAGCCGGAATAAATACTAAAGCACCTACGGCCATTATCAGCAAGCCTATAATCATCCCTTTTTTAAATCCAGTTTTTCCCAACACCCATGAAGATGGGAAGGCCATCACGGCATAAGCAATATAGGTGGCAAATGTTACCAGTACAGCCTGATCTGGCGTAAGCTCACAGGCTTGTTGCAGATAAGGGATCAGGGTGGCATTTACCCAGGTAACAAAACCAAATACGAAAAACAGGGCTCCAATGATAAGGGTGGGAATTAAGTAGCTTTTTTCCTTGCCGGCAGTTGTTGCAACTTCTGTCATATAGAAATAATTGGTTTAGTAATTTGTCCGATTAGTTATAAACAGTAATAAAAATACTGTAACTAATTGATGTAGCCATAAAATAGACAAACGGTTGCGCAACTATCCTGCGTCTTCTTCAGCCAGTTCATTAATCAGCTCTGCTACTAAAGCTGTCCAGCCCGTTTGATGACTGGCTCCCAAGCCCCGCCCGGTATCTCCGTGAAAGTACTCATAAAATAAGATGAGTGCTTCGTTGCCGGGCTGTTTATAGAACCAGTTATATGGTCCATAAATGGGCCTGTTTCCTTCCTCATCTTTTTCAAACAAACTGATAACACGTTTGGCGAGTTCTGTAGATACCTGGAAGAGATTAATGTGATTACCCGAACCTACAGGATATTCTACTAGTAATGAATCGTGATAGAATTTTCCGAGTCTTCTTAATGACCGGATGATGATAAAGTTGATAGGTATCCACACCGGGCCCCGCCAGTTGGAGTTGCCTCCAAACATATCCGAAGTAGAATCGCCGGGATCATATTGAATGGAATGTACTTGATTATGTATGGTTACCGAATACGGATGTTGCTCATGGTACTTGGATAATGCCCTAATACCTCCAGGTGACAGAAATCCATCTTCATCCAATAGTTTTTCAAGTAATGCTTTCAGCCGGTCGGGTTGTACCAAGGAAAACAACAACTCTTCTCGATCGCCCAATTCCTCTTTGGGCCAGAAACGATTATTTTTTAAACGATACTTTTTGTACCATGCAAATCGCTTGGCAAAATCAGGAAGCTTTTCGAATACTTCTTTTTTGATGGTAGATACGGCATACAAAGATGTAAGTCCTACTATCGATTGAATACGTAATGGTTGCGGGGGTGCATCGCGCATACAAAGTACATCGTAAAAGAACTGATCTTCTTCGCTCCAAAGCCTATGCTCATTTAAAGCTTCTGCTATTAAAATAAAGTGTTCGAAGAATTTTGTTGCGGCATCTTCAAAGCTGGAATCTACCATGGCTATTTCGAGAGCCATATCCATCATACTTAAGGCGTATACCCCCATCCAGCTTGTACCATCAGCTTGCTCTAGTTGTATTTCGCCCTTATCATGAATGCTCCGATTGAATACTCCAATGTTGTCCAACCCCAAGAATCCACCTTCAAAAATATTATCCCCTTTAAGATCTTTTCTGTTAATCCACCAAGTGAAGTTGATAAGCAGTTTATGGAATACTTTTTTAAGAAAATCGATGTCGCCTTTACCTCTTCTTCTTTTTTCTATTTCATAAATCTCCATGGCGGCCCATGCTTGTACTGGAGGATTTACATCGCTGAAGTTCCACTCATAAGAAGGTAATTGCCCATCAGGCTTCATATACCATTCGCGCATGAGTAACAACAGTTGGTTTTTGGCAAATACAGGATCAATGGTTGCCATGGCTATGCACTGAAAACTCTGATCCCATGCTGCATACCAAGGATATTCCCATTTATCGGGCATAGAAATGATGTCCTGATTTTTCAGATGTTTCCATTCACTGTTTCTACCATGTTGTCGCTCAGGAGTAATAGGGGTAATGCCATCCGACTTCGACAACCATTTTTCTATATCGTAATGATAGTATTGTTTGCTCCATAATAAGCCGGCCAATGCCTGACGCTGAATATTTAACAGCTCTTGAGAAATGTTTTTAGGCAAAACTGCTGCGTAAAAATCATCAGCTTCACGTTTTCTTATCTCAAAGAGATGGTAGAAGTGATCATCAAAAGGTGTTTCAATATATTGCTCCGATAGTCTGCAATGTATGTGAATTGTCTCTCCGGCGCCTACAGTATATCTATAAACAGGAGCAAACTTGGTTCCTGATTTGCGTTCACGCAGCTCGTTTATATGCAGGCCATTGATGATGGCTTCATGAAAAGCATCTTTGGTAAAAATACTTTCATTAGGCGATCCCTGCAGCTTCATCATGTTTGTTTCATTATCGGTGAAGAGGGCATCCTGTGCATCTTGGTAGTAGAAGTAGTAATTCCCTAATCGTGGATGGGTTGCGTAAATGGTATTGGTTCCTGCAGGGGAAAGATTAGGCTTTGTTTTTAAACTACCATGGGGTGCCCATCTGTTATAAAACCATAAAGTAGGTAATACCGTGATGGGAGCAGCTTCTTTATAGCGATTAGTAATACTAATTCTTATGGCAATATCGGTGCTATTATTTTTGGCATAGGTGACATATACATCAAAATATTGATTATCGTTGAAGATTCCTGTATCTAAGATTTCGTATTCGGGATCATGTTTGCTACGCTTTTTGTTTTCCTCCCTCAGTAAGTCGTAAGGAAAGGCTTGTTGGGGATATTTGTATAAGAACTGCATGTAGTAGTGCGTTGGAAGATTATCCAAATGATAATACAGCTCTTTTACGTCTTCGCCATGATTACCTTCGTAGTTACCTAATCCAAATAATCTTTCTTTTAGAATTTCATCTTTCCCATTCCACAACGCAACGGCAAAACACAAATTTTGAAAATAGTCTGAAATACCCGCCAGTCCATCTTCTCCCCATATATAAGTGCGAAAGTGTGCATGGTCGAAAGGGAAATACCCCCAGCTATCACCATATGGGCTATAATCTTCACGAACAGTTCCCCATTGACGATCACTTACATAGGGTCCCCATTTTTCAAGAGGTACAGGCTTTTTAGCGTTTTCGGACAGTCTTTTGTGCTCTTCCGTCATATACTCAATATTCATTCGAAAAACTTATTTTAATCCTTTTAGATGAATAACGGTGGCACAATAATATAAAAACTAATGCTAATCCAAAGTAATTTATGTATTTAATGCCGGAATAAGTGAGCAAGTAGCAGTAAATAAAAAAGAGGCCACGTGGGCCTCTTCAATAAAACGATGATGAAATAATTATAACCAGCTGCCGATAAAGGCTTCGTTTACATTGGGATCCTGAGATAATCTTTTCCTTCTAGAGGCTACTTTTCTTTTTTGTATCCACATGGTTCTAATCATCAATGGAATGAATAGTAGTATAAAAGGTGGAATACCCAAGAACGAAATCCACTTTCCTCCGTATTGCTTGCGCATGGGGCGTTTTAGCCTTTCTGCAATCAAATACATACTTGGTACCATGAACAAGGTCATGAAGAACGCAAACAGTAATCCGAAGATTATAGTCCATGATAGCGGTTTCCAGAAGGTTACATTATCTCCACCGAAGAAGATTCTCGGATTAAGTTCGGAGAATAATGTATAGAAGTTAATATTGAAGCCTACTGCCAAAGGTATCAATGCCAGTATGGCGGCCATCGCTGTAAGCAATACCGGAATAATACGGGTTTTACCGGCTTGGATAACGGCTTCTCTTGTTTTCAATCCTCTTGCGCGTAGTTCATCGGCGAATTCGATTACAAGGATACCGTTTTTGATAACAATACCAGCCAGACCTAAGATACCAACACCGGTCATTACTACGGATACTGTGAGTCCTGTAAGGGTAAATCCTAAGAGTACACCAATAATACTGAAAACAATCTCTGTAAGAATAATAATTGGCTTACTCATGGAGTTGAACTGCCATACCAGTACCAGTAAAATCAGTCCCAGCGCGATTAACAAAGCCTTGGTGAGGAAAGCTCCTGTTTCTGCTTGTTGTTCCCCTTCACCGGTTTGTTTAATGGTGACATCATCTCCAGTTATTCTAAATCCTTGTATCGCTTTGGCGATTTGTGCGTTTACTGCAGTGGGAGTATATCCTGAAAGCACATTACTTCTTAAAGTAATCACCCGTTTCTGATTTTTGCGCTGCACGCTACCTAGGGTATTGGTATAATCTACATTCACCAAAGAGCTGATGGGTACGCTCTTTACCTGACCGGTAGCCATATCTCTAAATGTAATATTCATATTTAAAAGATCGGTGAGACTTTTTCTTTGCAGCTCATCACTACGGATATAGATTTTGTACTCGTCTTCACCATCTTTTATTTTACTGGCTTCGTTACCGAATAAGGCAGTACGTAGATGCATACCAATCTGCGCAGAAGAAACACCTTCTCTTAAAGCCCTTTCTCTATTTACGGTAAGACTAATTTCCGGGCTGGCTAGATCCACATTCATCTTCAATTCTTCTACCCCTGGAATCTGAATACTATCCAGATAGTTTTTAAGGTCCACTGCAGTTTTGATCATATCATCAAATTGCTCACTGGCCACTTCAATATTAATCGGTGGTTCAGTGGGCGGGCCATTTTGTTCTTGCTCTACAGAAATCTCTGCACCGGGTATATTTTTAATGGCTGCACGAATCTTATCCAGATAAGGAGCCGTGCTCTGGCCATGTCGTTTTTCGTATTCCACAAAGGATACTTGTATACGACCCAACTCGCTTCGCGTACTTCTATCACCACTATTGGGGTCTGCGGCACCTACGGCTACGTTTGCAATTACACTTTCAACAATAGGATTAGTTTTATTGTTGGCGTAATCGATATCCAAAGCTTCATTCACTTTGCTTTCCAGATATCGCGTAATGGAATCTGTATATTCCACATCCGTACCGGTAGGCAACTTCAGATACACATATATATAGTTAGGATCGGATTCGGGGAAGAACACTACCTGGGTTCTGCCCACTGCCGAAGATATTCCGAATATTATAAATGAAAAGACGAGCAATCCAAAAGCTCCTAGCAACAGCCATACAGGACGCCAGCCATTAACCGCCCACTTTAATAACGACTCATAATGGTTCATGATCCAAGGTAATACACGGTTCTGGAATCTATGTACCCAGTCGTTAAAGAAATAGGTGTTGAGCACCGTAAGGATGGCTAGGAAGAGCGATATATTACCGATGAAGAACAAGAAACTACCATTGGGTCCTGCCAAAAATCCTAACAGATCAAAGAAAACTCCAATGGCTATCATTGCTATAAATGACTTGGAGCGAAATACGTGAGATTTCTTTTTGACCGTATGATCTTCCGGATGATTCATGAAGTCCACCGCAAATACTGGGTTCATGATAAAGGCTACCAATAATGATGCAGCCAATGTAAATATGAGCATCAGCGGCAGATATACCATGAACTTACCGATAATACCCGGCCAGAACAACAGCGGAAAGAAAGGTGCTAAAGTAGTAAGCGTACCAGCAAGTACCGGAACAAACACTTCTCCGGCGGCCATCATCGCTGCTGTTTGAGAATTGATGGCTCCTTTGGCTTCTACAAATATGCGGTGGGTATTTTCTATCACCACAATAGCGTCATCCACAATAATACCCAGTCCAAAGAGTAGTGCAAACAACACCATAAAGTTTAGCGTGATGTTGCTTCCAATTATTACTTCACCCAACGGAATGAACATAAAGGCTACGAACATACTCAGCGGTACGCTCAGCGCTACGAAGAACGCATTGGTCAGCCCCATAAAGAACATCAAAATAATCAGAACCAGAATAAACCCGATTACAATAGAGTTTACCAAATCGTTAAACGAGGTGCGTGTGGAAATACTCTGATCACCTGTGATCACAACATTCAAATCTTTGGGGAAGACTTCCTCTTTCATCTCTTCAGCGAGCTGCTTAACGGCATCGCTGGTTTCGATAAGGTTTTCACCACTACGTTTTACAATGTTGAGCGTTACAACGTTTTTCCCGTTAAGACGCGCGTAGCTTTCTGTTTCTTTGATAGTATCCTTGATGGTGGCAATATCTTTCAAATATATAGGCTGCCCATTGGTATTACGCAGAATGACTTGTTCAATATCAAAGGCATTCTTAAACTGCCCCTTTAATTGGAGCGTGCGTTTCATGTTGCCCACTTCGAGCAGACCACCACTAATGTCCATATTTTCATAGCGGATGGCATTAGCAATATCATCGAAGGTAACTCCGGCCGCCTGCATGCGGGCATTATCTACATTTACCTGAAATTCTCTTTCGGGGGCACCCACCATGTCAACACGGGTAATTTGCGGAAGTTCTTCCAATTTATCTTTTAGTTTGTCCGCATATTCTTTCAAGCGTACACCATCATAGTCCCCGCTCAGGTTCACATACATGATGGGAATTTCAGAAAGGCTTACTTCAAGTGCCGTGGGTTCCTGTGTAAGATCGGTAGGTAGGTCCTGTTTGGCCTTATCAATCGCATCCTTCACCTTCTGCAAGGCCACATCAATTTTTACATCCGTACCAAATTCTACCTGAATTGCCGAGAAGTCTTGAACGGAAGTACTGGTTACCTTACTCACTTTTACTCCGGTAATACCCTTTATCTGTTTTTCGATAGGTTGGGTTACCAGATTCTCCATATCTCTGGGAGAGTTACCCACGTATATAGTGGAGATGTATACAGTAGGTATTACCACATCGGGAAAGCTTTCCTTAGGCAAGGTTACAAAAGTGGTAGCACCAAATATGGATACAAAAAGAATAAGCAGATACACCGTGGTGCGGTTTTTCACCGCCCACGACGTTGGCTTAAACTCTTTAAACTTTTCGTTGAAATTTTCCAGAACACTCATACGAGGTTGTTTGAAGTTTTGACTTTAGTTTTCTCAGAATGACTGCCAAGCAGTCTTAATGTGTTATTGTAAGGGAGAAGTAGTGATTTTTTGACCTTCATACAGGCTTTGAAAGCCTTCGGTTATCAACTGATCACCTACTTCAAGTCCTGATTTGATTTCCAATCTGTCACCATATAATTCTCCTGGAACCACACGTTTCTTACGCACTACCAGTTTGTTGTTTTCCGAAACCGCTACCAGTACAAATTTTCCATTCTGGTCGGTTTGAAGCGTATTTACGGGAATCGTAACGGCATCGTTCTTACTGTAATCTAGTATTTGCACCTTCGCAATCTGATTAGCTCGAATAGCAGGATCAGCAGGAATAGAGGCCTCTACATAAAAGCTTCTTGTTGCAGGATCAATCATCTTGCTTACAACGGTTGCTTTTGTTTTGATTTGTTTATTATTAGATTCCGGTAAGGTTACAGTAATGGGGGTTCCTTCTTTAATGCGACCCAGATAATTCTCAGGAACATTTACCAGCAAACGCAATGCAGATGTGTTTACAATAGATACTTGAGGACCTGAAGCGCTCACTCCTGTAAAAAGTTCGCCCACACGTACGTTCAGCTGATCAATGATTCCATCGATATCTGCAGTAACGTTAGTAAAGCTCAATTGCTCTCTGGCGGCACTTGCTTGTGCTTCCGCTGCTTTCAGTTGGGCGGTGAGCTGATCCACTGTAGCCTTAGCCTGAATTACCTGCATTTCGGCGCCGATGTTGTTATCCCACAGGTTTTTTTGACGCTGATAGGTTGTGCGGGCTAGTTCCAGTTGTGATTTTACGGTAGCTACTTGTTGTTCCGCAGCAGCAACTTGCTGACGGGCCACGGCATCGTCCAGCTTCAAGAGTGTTTGACCTTTGCGAACTCTGTCACCCTCTTTGACATAAATAGCACGAACAATACCTCCTTGCCCATTACGGGGCGCTACGTATGCGCTTTTCTGTGCATCGATACGGCCTTGAAGATCGATATAATGATCAAAGGCATCTGCACCTATTTTTTCTATTGTTACCAGTTTGGCTTTTTCAAATGTAGAGTCCAGAGCTGCAATCTCATCATGTAGTTTGTTGATTTGATCCGTTATTTTCTTTTGCTCAAGTTTCAGTTTTTCAAGCTGAACTTTTTTATCATTGAGCTCGCTGTTTTTCTCCTTTTTGCCTCCTCCGCATGAAACGAGAAGGGCTGTGCTTACTCCAATTACGGTTAGTTTTATTATATGTTGCATAAAACGGGTTTTAGTTTGTTATAAGGTTAAAGTTTGCCGGATGCTTTCAGGAAGTCAACTTTTGCAATAACTGCGTTATATAATGCGTTATAATAATTTGTCTGTGCGGTTTGCAACTGAATACGTGCATTATCAATCTCCAGCTGACTACCAGTTCCTACTTCATATTTCTTTTTTGTTTGCTGATATACTTTTTCTGCCAGCAGCATATTTTGTTTCTGATAATCCATATCGGCAATGGCAGATTTAAAAGTATTGATAGCAGATTCTCGTTCTTGATCTATGGTTAGCTTTAAAGCTTCGATCTGGTTTTGAGTTTGCCTTAAACGTATTCTTGCCTGTGCGATTTTGGCATTGGTAGCAAAACCAGTAAAAAGAGGCACATGTAGATTGAGGGCAATTGAGCTTGCTGTAAACCACATGCCGTTCATGGTTCTTTTCAGCGTATTTTCCATCGCCATTTTCATATAGTTTCCAGATAAGCTAAGAGTAGGAATTTTACTGTACTGATAGCGTTGAATGTCGTATTGATTGAGTTTTTCTCCCAGCAATGCACTCTGAAAATCTTTTCTCTCAGCGTAGTCGAATGACATGGCTTCCAATACTCCGTCTCTGATGCTATCATCGGTCAGCGTATCGGTAAGATATAGCTGATCTTGCATGGGCATACCAATGAGCATTTTCAGTCCTAAATAGCCGTTGTTAACACTGTTAACGATTTGAGCGCGTTGGGATTTCAGATTAGTGATTTGTACATCCAGCCGATCTATATCAAGTTTTTCAGCAAAACCGTTGTCGTACATGATTTTAGTATCATGCTTATTTTTTTCTAGCAAGGCCAGATTGGAATCCAATAATGCAATTTGCGTTTTGCTAAGTATAAGCTGGTAGTATATCTTAGTTATATTCAGCTTGATTTGTTCGAAAGTAACTTCGGCTGCCTTTTGCTTATAATCGATCAACGTTTTGCGCGCTTGTAGGCCTGTAAATACCTGTCCGTCGAATAAGATCTGACTCAGTGATACGCCTGCATTGGAAGTCCACTTGGTGCCAAACTGTGCATCGATAAATCCATAATCGGCATTGGGATCTTCATCAATGGGTTGACCACTTCCATCGCGTACATCCAATTCTTTCAGTACACCGATGATGGCGGGTGCAAAGAAGTTTGGAAAGCGCTGCACGGCAACATTGGGATTGTAGGTGATATTGCCATTTGCGCTGATCTGGGGATATGCCATTCCGGTTACTTCTCTGTTCACTTGTTGCTGGAGATCGATATCCAGTAAGGCATTTTTTACCTGTACATTATTTTTTTCGGCGTAAGCCAGTGCCTCCTCCAGTGAGAACCGGTGAACCGTCTGCGCCTGGTTCGTTTCTGCAAGTGCAAATAGCAAAAACGCTATCAAGGCCCATTTAGCTTTTTTCATCAGTAAGGGTTTTAAATCTTTGGTTTTTTATATTTCTCTATCAACTTAATTCCTTTGGGTGTTGCAAGTCCGTGCAAAAAGAATAGAGATAATTCTTTTTGTAGAGAGATAACATCCATGTCTATGTCCTGTACAAATTGTTGTTGAAACTGCAGGCTGAGTGTTTCAATCCGAAACCAACTAATAAGGCTGGGATTAATATCTTTCTTAAATAACTCCTGCCTAATTCCTGTTTCAATACCTGTTTTAAAGAATTTGTACAGATACTCTTTTCTAAATTTTTCAATTTTTTTCTGTGCTGCCGGATAGTATCGCTGGATATCGAAAATCAATACCGGGTTTATTCGTACCATACTTTCTGTGAGGACTGCTGTAACCAGAAAGCATTCATGTATTGCATTTTCGGCCAGTTTGCGGCAATTTTCACAAGCGACACTACTGTTTTTCAGTAGCATATCAACGGTGTCTTCCACCAGGCTTTCTTTATCAGCATAATATAGATAAAGCGTTTTTTTACTCATTCCCAAGGCTTGCGCAATGTCATCCATGCTTACACGACGCATACCCAGCTGCATAAAGAGATCGCAAGCCGCTTCTCTTATTCTTGCCTTATTGTCAATGATCATTACCATATTGAGGCGCGAAACTATGGAAACTTTTCTAGTTGCCAAAGTTTCCCACGGTAATTCTATAATGTACAACCTCTATTAATGACGATTGCGAAACTAAATTACTTTAAGGCGAAGGAGGAAATATTTTAGGTGAACGGTAGATATTTTCCCGTGAATGGCAATTTTCTATTACTTAGTCACATTTAAGTATCATGATAAGATGTGCTATCTTGCATATATGGCAAACTATAGAAAGCAACCGTCAAAAGACACTTTGTTGAAAAAACTGTTTCGTTATTTCATTCAGGGGCTGGTTATTTTGGCTCCCGTGGCGATTACGGCCTATATACTTTATATAGTATTCGACTGGGTCGACGGTCTGTTAAGGCCGGCCGTATTTACCACTCCAGGAGTTGGTTTTATCCTCATTATTGCTTTTATCATTCTCATAGGGTGGATGAGCAGCTATTTCATTATGGGTAGCGTGATCAATTTTTTTGATCACTGGCTGGAACGTACGCCCGGGATCAGTCTTATATACAAAGCCATAAAAGATTTTTTTCAGGCATTTGGTGGCGAAAAAAAGAAGTTTACCAAAGCTGTACTTGTTAATGTGTTTAATAATGATGTATGGATTATCGGTTTTCTCACCGATGAGGATATGGAAAAGTTCAATATGGGGCAGGATATGGTAGGGGTATATGTACCGCAGGCCTATAACTTTGCGGGACAATTGTATATTCTGCCAAAGGAGCGCATACGACCTATCGAAAATTTGACAGCCGGAGAGGCGATGAAATATACCGTTACCGGAGGTGTGGCAGAAAGCTAAATCGTGTATTATGAAGAGAAAAATTGTATTAGCGATAACCGGAGCCAGCGGATCTATTTATGCTGCTCAAATCATCGGCAAGCTGCTGAGCATACGAGAACAATGGCAAGACCTGTCCGTAGTAGTTACGGATAATGCTAAGGAGGTATGGAAAGTGGAGATGGGAGAAGATTTTGTGGAGCAGGCCGGTGTAACCTATTTTCATAAAAATGATTTCACGGCTCCATTTGCATCGGGAAGTGGCCAATATGATACCATGATTATCGCACCCTGCTCTATGGGAGCACTAGGTCGTATTGCTCATGGAATATCGAACGATCTTATTACACGGGCTGCAGATGTGGTACTTAAAGAGCGTAGAAAACTCATTTGTGTAGTACGGGAAACACCCTACAGCCTCGTTCACATTAAAAATATGGAGCTAGTAACTTTAGCCGGAGGTATTATATGTCCTGCAACACCTTCTTATTATAGCCTACCTAGAACTATTGATGAACTAGCGGCTACGGTTACAGATCGTGTATTAGACCTAGCAGGTTTTGATATCAAAAGCTTCAGATGGGGGAAATAAGACAGAGCAAAGCTCCGTGCGTTAACCCAAACTCACATTAAAGGAAACTTTTTCCGGAGGTAAGCACTGCTTGTCATCACAGGTCTGGAAGGTAACATTGCCTGAAACATTGGTTTTGGCAGGTGCCTTCAGAGTGACTTTTTGTACAAAGGTGACGCTGTTGGAGTATTGGTTAGCGGTTACTTTCAATATTGGATCTTGATATTTTTCCAGTTTACCTACTTCAGCCACATTGCCCTTCAACACCACCAGCGGATTGTTTACAAAAACAAACTTGGTAGGGATAGCTATAGCACCCTTAGGTTGTGTTTGTGAATACAAATGCCAGCCGTTTTTTATGGTTGCGGTCATGTGTATTTCATATTCCTTGTCAGAAATTTTCTTGCTTGAAAATTTCCAGCTAACAGGTTTAAGTTGCGCATAAGTGGCTGTCAATGTGAATACAGCGACTATTGCCAGTAAAATGTTTTTCATTGTTCAAAAAAATTAATATATCCGTATTACAGATACATTTTTTAGAGTACAGGTTGCGCGGCCATTAGTAAGGAAGTAAGAATTTTTTTCCCATCTTCATTACCCAATGCGGCACTGCAGGCTCTTTCTGGGTGCGGCATCATGCCAAATACGTTACGGTTTTTATTGCAAATGCCTGCAATATTTCTTACAGAACCGTTGGGGTTTGCTTCGGGAACTACTTCACCTTTTTCGTTGCAATAACGGAAAATAATCTGGCCATTGGCTTCTAGCTCATCCAATACTTTTTCATCGGCATGATAGCGTCCTTCGCCATGCGCGATGGGTATTTTATATACCTCTTGATATACCGCCTCATCGCCCATAATAGTTTCTTTGTAGAAACCATCAGGCTTGAGATATAGGTTTTTACAGATGAATTTTTGTTTTTCGTTGCGTAATAACGCTCCTGGAAGCAGTCCGGATTCGCAAAGAATCTGAAATCCATTACAGACACCCAATACTTTTCCACCTGCATGGGCAAATTCTATTACCTTCTGCATAATGGGGCTGAACCGGGCAATGGCACCACAACGCAAATAGTCTCCGTAAGAAAATCCTCCAGGGAGTACGATACAATCGTCTTTAGTAAAGGCGCTCAGATCTTCGCTTTTATGCCAAAGCATGATTACTTCCTGTTGAAGATCAACAGATAAGGCATCCTGCATATCTCTGTCGCAATTGGAACCCGGAAAAACAACTACTCCAAATTTCATTCGTATAACTTTTGTCGGTTTTTAGAATGGAACGTAATATGCATCTCCTTAAAAGGGGAAATGACGTTGCCATTTCGGAAATATGTACAAAGGTAACAGCGTTTCGCGTCACAAACAAACGCAGATAGCTATCGACGGTATTTTTTTACCAGATTTGGCTATAAAGTTGAGCAGCAATGATAAAGGCGGCGGTAACCCAGAAAGCAATAAGAGGAAATTGCTTCACTTCTGTATTTAGATAGCCATATCCGTGAAATGCAGCAACAGGTACTAGAATAGGTACTATATTTTCAAAAGAGTTATCTACTTCAAAAAGAGCAATGAGCACTGCTATTACCAGATACCATAGGAAAAGATACCAGCCTTTACGGATATGAGCGAGCATTTTATCAGCATTGATTTGTACATAATAAAATCCTGCCAGCAAGGGCGCCAGTAATAAAAATAATGCACCTGCATGCCAGAGCGAGAGGCTGATTTTAGTAGAAATAAAGGATAAATGGAAGAAATACTCGGGAACATTAAAGTTATCTGTCAGAAAAAGATATGCTGCATAAAAATAATAAGGCATAATGATGCCCAATAACAGTATTATCCATTCTGTAATACGAAACGGACGCAATACTAATAGAGCGATGAAGCCCCACAACAGAAAAATAATAGAAGGCAAAAACAAAAGCGAGGCCACACTAATTAATAGGCCGGCATTAAACATATGACTTTTGGCGGAGCCTACATGATAAGATCTGAATAATAATCGAAATGTTAGTAACATCAATACCGATGCCAGTAGGTTGGATGAAAAAAGATTGAAAGCGGGTAGGAAAGAAGTAATAAGTATATAAGCCATGCCTATCAGATAGTTGGCTTTATTTACGAATCTGTCCGTATTGGTAAAGTTTACTAGAATGAACGCAATGAGGATATTTAAAATAAAGGCTAACGATGCAAATACAAAAGCGCTATCTCCAGAATTTTGTTGGATGAAAGAGACCAGATAGCGATATAGGTCGCTATCGCTGTCTTTAATGATAAAACCTTTACTTGAAAAGAAAACAGGAAGTTTCAGTAGTACTCCTACAATAATAAGCAGTATAATATTGCCCGGTGCTTTTTGCCTGAAGATGCCTGTCATGTCTAGTTGAGATATTATGTGCAAAAGTAGATATAAAAAACAGCTATTGCTGTTTTTCAGAAGCAATAGCTGTGTCTTGAGCGTTAATAATGCTTATAAGCTTAGTTTAGCAAAACCAATGTTGTTTTTAAGTGCATAGGGAATAATAACTTCGTTTGATTCGATTTGTTTGGCATATCGGGGCATGAAGTTCATACGTTTTTCTTTAGCCTGTATTCCTCCGTCTTTAGTTAGCGAACCATCGTTACTGATAATAATGTTTTCCAACACAGATAATTTTCCTGAGTTGTTAATGAGGAAATGCATATTATCGCCAGACGGCACAATCTGATAGGAAATAGTTGCGTCGGTATTGGATTCGCTTTGCGATTTGACGATAACTTCATCCCACGTTTTATCTCCATTTTTATCAAAAGAAACTAAGGCTACATTTCCTGCATTGAACTCCACATTTCTGCCTCCCCATGCTGGGCCCCAATAGCCCCACCAGTAGCTGCGATAGAAGAAGGGTGAGTAGAAAGAATAGGGCCACCAGAACGACCAGCGACTCCACCCCCACCCCCATGTAGGACCCCAAAAGCCCCAAGGACCAGGTCCCCAGTAAGGAGCACCCCAGAAGCCCCAACGATCCCAATTATTGGTGTTATAAAGGCGTTCGGAGCCGATAGTGAAGCTGCCGTCTTTGTGTACTATGATATTATTAATGAAAAAGTCATTAAATGCATTTTTGGTATTGGACCTACCTTTTGCTCTTTTCTTCAGATCATCACTAAAGAGAGTGGTTTTTTCAAAAGCCACGCTTCCGTCCTTTTGATCTAGTGCAGCTACGTATAAACCTTCAATATCCCCTCTTTTATGCGTACTGAAAAAGGAGGCGAGTAAATAACGCCCGTTCATGTCATCCACCATTAGTTTAATATCGTCGAGGAAAAGGTCGCCGATATTTAGTGGATACTCTTTATATGTATCTGCACCGGCTGGCTTTACTATTAATGAGGCGTCTACTATATTGCCATCATTATGGCGATTATATTTTACAAATGCATAACTGCCGTCATTGGCAATACTGTGCCCACTTATATAATCTCCTTTATATTCCATGGGTAAGGAGAACTGGCCTTCGGAGATGGGCTGAAGATTTTCATCAAAGAGTTTTGTAGAGACTTTGTAAAGTTTACGGTCTCTTTTGTTAATCTTAAAAACCATCAGTTTGCTGTTGTCATTGCTGGCAACAGTGCTGTAAATTTTATTATCGGTTTTATAAGCAATCATGGTTGTGTCCAGTATTATTGGTTCGTCCAGTATACGTCCGTTAGGATGTATGGTAGCTGCTTTCAGATATACCACATCCCCTTCTTGATGCTGGAACAACAGATAGTAC
This sequence comes from Chitinophagaceae bacterium C216, assembly GCA_028485475.2. Classification (GTDB taxonomy): domain Bacteria; phylum Bacteroidota; class Bacteroidia; order Chitinophagales; family Chitinophagaceae; genus Niabella; species Niabella composti. The sequence continues at coordinate 345,629 of CP144143.1, read as the reverse complement.
TGGCGAGGTCCTGCAAAAAAAGCCACATCTAATAAGGATTTGCGATTAGGTAAAATCGTTACGGGGACTTCTTCCAATAGATGCATATTGGCATCATACACGCTGATGCGATGCTTATCATTGCGCTCTTTGTATACAAGATAATTGTTGGCAGCCTTACCTAATATCTCAAAATTCATCTGCAGCACATCGTTCGGATTGATGTCTGCATATACCACATGCTGGCCTAAAGCCATCTGTAGGCTGCAGAGGATCATTATGAATACGGATAAAAATTTTGTTCTCATATGTATATCGTTTAATGATAGTTAGATTTGTGAAAATTAGGACCATGAGTTGGGACTACAACTCAATAGTTTTACTATGTAAATTTACAAATACAATGAGTATCAATGTCAAGTAAAATGCAACTTTGAAAATTATAACTTTTCTTTTCAAAAAGAGGTGATGGAATACAAGAAAATGAAGATTTTTTCGTTTTATCTGATTTTGAACAAACTTTGTAGTTTGTTTTTCTAAATAAATGACTCGTATATAGTGAAACCTCACAATAATAAGGCGACAGCAGCGGGCTTACTCATAGCACTAGGTATTATTTTTGGCGACATAGGAACTTCTCCTTTATACGTTTTTAACGCAATTATAGGGAATCGTCAGGTTACGGAAGAGTTGATTATCGGAACCCTATCCTGTATTATCTGGACGCTCACCCTTCAAACTACTATTAAATATGTAATGTTGATTTTAAAGGCGGATAACCGTGGTGAAGGGGGTACGTTTGCTCTTTATGCTTTGGTGAGGCGGCGCAGAAAATGGTTGGTGTTTCCAGCCATGATTGGAGGTGCGGCTCTTATGGCTGACGGGATCATTACGCCACCCATGACGGTCACCTCAGCAATAGAAGGGTTGCAGATATTGCCGGCGTTGAAACACATTTCCACGACCACTATTATGTGGATTGTGCTGTGTATACTCACCGTATTCTTTTTTCTTCAGCAATTTGGTACAGCATCCATCGGTAAGATTTTTGGTCCGATAATGTTTATATGGTTTACGATGCTGGCTGTTTTCGGCGCTTTACACATTACGGATGATATCAGCATTTTTAAGGCTTTAAGTCCTTCTTATGCCATTGATTTTCTCGCGCATTACCCCAAAGGGTTCTGGTTGTTGGGCGCCGTATTTCTTTGTACTACCGGTGCCGAAGCATTGTATAGCGATTTGGGACATTGCGGGCGTGAGAATATCAGGATCTCTTGGATATATGTAAAAATTTGTTTGTTGCTCAATTATTTCGGGCAAGGGGCTTTTCTGCTTTCGCATTATAATAAATTAACGATTACTGACGACGTGGAGCAGTTTATTGGCATCCATGCTTTCTATAATCTGATGCCCGAGTGGTTTATTGTTCCTGCTGTAATTATTGCTACCACTGCCGCCATTATTGCCAGCCAGGCTATGGTATCTGGAGCATATACGCTGATTAGTGAGGCTATGCGTCTGAACTTGTGGCCCAAACTTCGCATCAGATATCCGTCAGAAGCCAAAGGGCAGTTATTTATTCCTGCGGTGAATGCTATTTTGTATATCGGTTGTGTATTTGTGGTGTTGTATTTTCAGAAGTCATCAAGAATGGAAGCGGCATATGGGTTGGCCATTGTGATCACTATGATAGCCACCACCATGCTTTATAGTAATTATCTAGTATTGAAGAGGGTGGCCAAAGGGTGGATTTATCTCTTTTTAATCGGTTTTTTGGTTGTAGAGGGTGCCTATTTGATTGCGTTGCTAGATAAGTTTCCCCGGGGGGGATATATTACTATTATGATTGCCGGAATTATGTTTGCGATAATGTATGTGTGGTACAGGGCACGTAAGATCAAAAACCGGTATGTTGAGTTTGTGCGTATCGAGAATTATATCTCCAAGATTCAGGAATTAAGCCATGATAAGAGCATTGCCAAATATGCTACACACTTAGTATATCTTACCAGTGCAGATAATCCCAAAGAAATAGAACATAAGGTTGTTTACTCCATATTAACTCAAAAGCCTAAGCGTGCCGATATCTATTGGTTTGTGCATGTGGATACGGTAGATGAACCTTATACCTCAGAGTACAAGGTAGAGCATATCATTCCCAATGATATTATTCGCATCGATTTTCGGTTGGGCTTCAGAATACAGCCAAGGATTAATCTTCTCTTTAAGAAAGTGGTTGAAGACCTGGCGCACAACAAAGAAGTGAACATCATGAGCCGATACGATAGTCTTGCCGGAAACAATATGGTAGGGGATTTTCAATTTGTGGTAATGGAAAAACATCTGAGTTCAGACAATGAATTGCCATTCATGGAGCGATTGATAATGAAACTGCACTTTATCATTAAACATATCAGCTTATCAGAAGAGAAAAGCTTTGGGCTAGACCAGTCCAATGTAACCGTAGAGAAATATCCTTTGATAGTAGCGCCTGTGACCAATATTAGGCTCACTCGTATCGAATAGGATGTTGGCTAATTTTCGTACGGCTTTATATCTTCCACGCGTAGTTGTAGATTTTTTTGTCCGTTCCACTCGTTTTCATCCACCTTAAATACAATATCAAAGGGTTGACCACTCTGGACTATCGGAAATTTATCAGCCATATTGAAACCAATGCCCACAAATGTTGCATTATCTTGTCTTACCACTAAGCGTAAATGCTTTTCTTTTACAATTCTGCTATGACCAAAATCTTGTACACCGCGAGCCAAAAAAACCGGTGTCATATTTTCAGGGCCAAAAGGCTCCATTTGTTGTAAAATGTTATAAAACTTATCGGAGATTTCTTTTAGTTCTACTATGGCATCTATGAGGATTTCAGGAATTAGTAGATCTTCCGTAATGGTGGCAGTTACCACTTCTTCAAATTTATCTCTGAATGCATCGATATGGTGTTTTTCCAGGGTAAGGCCGGCTGCAGCATAATGACCTCCATAAGAGATTAGATATTCCCTGCAGGCGTGAATAGCTTCATACAAATTAAATCCGGGAACGCTGCGGGCGCTTCCGGTAGCATAGTTACCGTTTTCAGTGAGGACTACTGTGGGGCGGTAATGATGCTCAATTAGTCGTGAAGCTACGATGCCCACAACACCTTTGTGCCAATGTGGTTGATACACTACTGTAGACTTGCGGTGAACCCAGTCTTCGTTCTGCGCAATCAACTGCAAGGCTTCGGTAGTAATATTGAGATCACTTTCTTTTCTTGTATTATTATCTGTATGTAATAATCTTGCATATTCCAAAGCCTCCTCGTAAGAAGACGCTATAAAGAGTTGTACCGCTTTGGTAGCATCATCCATTCTGCCGGCAGCATTTACTCTGGGGGCTATAAGAAATACCAAATCGCTGATGCGTAACGGCATTTTCGCCTGGCTTAGAGTTGCTAATGCTTTGATACCGGCGTTAGGATTTTCATTTGCTTTTTGCAATCCGAAAAAAGCCAAGACACGGTTTTCACCGGTGATGGGTACAATATCTGCTGCAATGGCTGTGGCTACGAGATCAAGATATTCGTAAGCTTTTGCTGTTGGCAACTGTAGTTGCTGGCAAAGGGCGCAGATCAGTTTAAACCCCACGCCGCATCCGCATAATTCCTTGTAGGGGTAGTTGCAGTCTTTTTGTTTAGGATTTAAAACTGCTACAGCATTGGGTATTTTTTCATCGGGAAGGTGATGGTCGCAGATAATGAAGTCAATACCTAGTGTGTTGGCATAATCGATAAGCTCAACGGATTTGATGCCACAATCGAGAGCTACTACCAAAGTATAATTATGCTCTTTTGCATAGTCAATACCTTTTTTACTAATACCGTATCCTTCTTTGTGGCGGTGAGGGATGTAAAAACCTACTTCGGGATATAAGCTTTTTAAAAACCGGTACATACAGGCTACTGCCGTAGTACCATCTACGTCATAATCGCCGAAAACGAGAATTTTTTCTTGCTGCGTAAAGGCTAGTTGTATGCGATCCACCGCTTTTTGCATGCCTTTCATCAACCATGGGTTGTGAAGATGTGACAGTTGCGGGCGAAAAAAGTTTTTAGCGTCCTCGAAAGTTTTGATGCCCCGTTGTACCAGCACTTTACATAAGTTGCGATTAATTTTAAGTGCTTCCTGTAATGCCGACACCTCTTTTTCATCGGCCTGTAATATATTCCAGCGCTTCATTAAGGTCTTATAAATGGGGGATTTACAGGTGAACTTAATATTTTCTTTCGGTGACGTAATTTACTAAATCTTCCAAACCTTTCCGGAATTCATTGTCAGGACATTGTTGCAGTATATCCAAGGCTTCTTTTTTGTAGTCATACATCTTCTGAGTGGCGTACTCAATTCCTCCGGTACTTTTTACGGTTTCCAGCACCCATTCAATTTTCTTTTTGTCGTTATTATTGTTTTTTACAATGTTGATGATTTTTCTACGGGTAGACTGGTCGCAGTTATTAAGCGTATAAATTAGCGGTAGCGTCATCTTCTTTTCCTTGATGTCGTTTCCGGTAGGTTTGCCTACGTCTTCGCTTGCATAATCGAATAAATCGTCCTTTATTTGAAATGCAATACCGGTTTTTTCTCCAAAATTGCGCATAAGGTCGGCATATTCTTGATTTTGAGAAGAAGACCATGCTCCAGCACTACAAGCAGAAGCCAGTAGCGAGGCGGTTTTGTTGCGAATAATTTCGTAATAAATTTCCTCCTTAATATTCAGCGTGCGGGCTTTTTCCAGTTGGAGTAATTCTCCTTCACTCATTCTTCGCACAGCGTCCGTCAGGATATGGAGAATTTCGTAGTCATTGTTTTCCAGCGAGAGAATGAGGCCTTTAGCCAGTAGGTAGTCTCCTACTAACACCGATGCTTTGTTTTTCCATAAGGCATAAACCGAAAAAAAACCTCTTCTTTCCAGGGAGTCATCTACCACATCATCGTGTACCAGAGTGGCCGTGTGCAGAATTTCTACCAGTGATGCAGCGCGATAGGTAGATTCGGTGGTGGGTCCAAATAGCCGAGCGGATAAGAAAACAAACATCGGTCGTATTTGTTTTCCTTTTCTTTTCACGAGATATCGTAAAATGGAGTTTAAAAGCGGCGTGGAGCTATGTACAGCGTTTTTAAACCTTTCCTCGAAGCTCTCAAGTTCAGTTTTAATAAGTGAAACGGGTAAATTCATAATGTTAATTGTAACAAAGTAAGGGATTTATAAATATTTACGCGTTATTATTTTGTTTTATTTCTTGTTTAGTGCTCTCATTTGTGTACCTCAAATATTAATTTTTTTTTGGTTAAAATTTGTTTATTAAATAAATGGCTCTAAATTTGCTTCTTATTAAGAATAAGAAAAAATCATTTTAAATCTTAATCCTTAGTTATGACAAGCAAAAAGTACACATTACTTGCGGGCATTAGCTGCCTGATTGCGTCTGCCGGGCTTGCCCAGGTAAGTCCAACGCAACCATATACTGCCCCTCATCCAGTATATGGAACATTTTCTGTAACTGATCAAAATTATTACAACAAAAAACAACTGGCTCAGCACAATGAATTTTTGGTAGGGAACCAAGATTACCCTGGTAAACCTAAGGATATGTGGGAGTTAGGTATTAAGGGTGGATCTTTCTCTATTCCTTTAGCTGACGTTGATCCAAGATATTTACAGTCTTTCGGTTTCGGTGGACACATTCGTAAATCTTTAGGACATGTAATGTCTTTAAGATTAGAGTATGTGTATGGTGTAGCTAAGGGATTGAACTGGAGACCTTCTACTGGCTATAGAGCTGCTGGGCAAAAATCTCCATGGTATAATAGTTACCAAGGTTCTCCGGTTTACTACAACTATAGAACCAAAGCACAAGACCTGTCTTTACAAGCTTTATTTAACTTAGGTAACATTCGTTTCTACAAAAATCAAACAGGTGCTACTATCTATGCTTTAGCTGGTGTGGGTATCAATACTTTCCATACTGATGTTAACGCATTAAACGGAAACTCTCCTTATAACTTCCCTTCATTGGGTGATGATTATAGCAACCGTAAAGATCAAATTAAAAGAATTAAAGATCTGCTAGATGGTTCTTACGAAAGCCCAGCTGAAGTAGATCCTTCTAAAAAATGGAGTAAAACCTTTGCAGGTTACTTAACTCCTTCAGGAACAGTAGGTGCTGGTATCGCGTTCCGTCTGTCTCCTCGTGTAAATCTGGCTATTGAAGATCGTTTGATCTACACTGGTTCAGACATGCTGGATGGTGTACGTTGGAGCGAGCAAACCCCAGACTTAACTCCTGATAAAGACTGGTTCAACTACCTGTCTCTGGGTCTTAACTTCAACTTGGGTAACAAATCTAAGAGAGTTGAGCCTCTGTACTGGCTGAACCCACTGAACTACGCTTACGGAGAACTGCGTAGAGTACCTGAAATTGTTCTGCCTGACTCTGATGGTGATGGCGTAATCGATCAGTTTGACCAAGAGCAAACTCCTCCCGGTTGTCCTGTTGATACTCACGGTGTAAGCCTTGATACAGACGGTGACGGAGTTCCTGATTGTAGAGATAAAGAGTTGATTACTCCAACATATTGTCAACCTGTTGATGCTGACGGTGTAGGTAAATGTCCTTGTCCAGAAGGATGCGCTCCTGCAGTTCCTGAGTGCGCTACTCTGTTAGGTGCTTTACCAAGCATCCGTTTCGCTCCTAACTCTAACAAACTTTCTTCTGACGCTACAGCTGCACTGGCAACAGTTGCTGCTAAACTGAGAGCAAATCCTGGTTGTAAAGTAGTTGTAGTTGGATACTGCGCTGCTACTAAGCGTCAACAACAATTAAGCTGGGATCACGTAAATAAAGTGATTACTCACTTAGTTGAGAAAGAAGGAATTAGCAGTGACAGATTTATCTTCAGCTCAGGTCAAGAAGGTGGCGACTGCGATACAGTTGACATCCGTGCTGCTGCACCTGGTGAAGATGGACCTAACACTGTAGCTCCTCCTCATCCTAATCTTCGCAAAAACTAATACAACTTTTTGCTGTGATAAAATGGCCCCTCCTTTTGGAGGGGCTTTTTTTATGCACTATATGCACTATACTCAGCCATTAATAAGTCTTAATATCCTGCTAATGTACGGAGTGCTGATAAATTGATGATGTTCCAGAAATTGTAATCAATATCCTAGTTGTAAGTTTTTATTACGAGAGGGACGTGTTATTCTACATAGACAGTGTGGACTTAAAAGAGGCTAGGAGAAAGTCTCTTTTTTTAAGAGATGCTAGCTTCAGCTAGCCCGGATATGATTTTTAACTGGAGAAGGAAAAAGGTATAAGCAACTCGAAAAAGGATGTTATATTAGATTGATTGTATGTCAAGTACTTGGAAATTGTGTTTTAGGACTTATAGGAACATTCATTTCCCATACCCTAATGTTCTTAAATGAATATTAGTTTATGTGGGTGACCTTCCAATAAGCAGGGCGATGTTGTAAGATCTCTCTTTGAAAATGAAATGCGACACAGAAGTGGTATTTCGGTGTTGTATCATTAATTAGAAATGAGCAATAAGCTTAATAAGCTTAAGAGCCATCAATTATTAATCCTCCTCCATTTCACTGCGTATTTGATCGCTGATATTTACCAATACTTTGTCGATACGGTGACCGTCCATATCAATAATCTCAAAATCAAATCCATTCCAGCTGAGCTTGTCCGATACTTCTGGAATACGCTTTAGTTTGTGCAGAATAAAACCTGCAATGGTGTCGAACTCTTGTTCTCCTTCGTTCATCCAATCCGCTTTATCAAAGTAGGACAGGAAATCATAAAACGGAAGTTGACCATCAACCAGATAGGAGCCATCTTCGCGTTTAATAACTTCATATTCGTCATCATCTTGTTGAGGCATATCGCCTATAATAGCTTCCAAAATGTCCTTTAAGGTAATCATGCCTAGGACACTTCCGTATTCGTCTACAATGAAACAGGAATGGAGTTGCGACTCTTTGAACTTTTCCATTACTTTAAATGCTGTGTTGTTCTCCGGAACAAACAGCGCCGGTCGCATTATGTCTTTGAATTGAACATTATTTTTATTGACATATATATCCTTTAGGGAAACAACACCTTTAATGTTATCCAGCTCTCCATCACATACCGGATAGATCGAATGAGCGTCTTTTAAAATTTTCTCTCTAATGGTTTCTTCGGTATCGGTAATCTTAAACCATACAATATCACTGCGATGCGTCATCAGTGATGTAATATTTCTGTCGCTAAGATGAAATACACGCTCAATAATTTCCTGTTCGGTTTCTTCCAACGTACCTTGTTCCGCTCCCTCATTGATCATCGCCTTAATTTCTTCTTCGGTAACATGGGTTTGATCAGGTTTGATATTAAAAATCTTGCTAACAAAACCGGTGGATTGTGTAAGTAGCCAGATAAAAGGATAGGTTATCCAGCTCACTATTCGCATAGGAGCAGCTACAAATTTGGCAATTTGCTCAGGAGCTGCAAGACCAATGCGTTTGGGTATCAGTTCCCCAAATACTAGGGAAAAATAAGTAATAACGATTACGACCAGTGTAGTAGCAACCCCCTTACTATAGGGTGCCAGAAAAGGAATTTTTTCTATAAATACTACAATATCTCCGGTAATCTTTTCTCCTGAATAAATACCGGTCAATATACCAATAAGTGTAATACCGATTTGTATAGTGGAGAGAAAATGATCGGGATGATTGGCTAATTTCAGTGCTTCTGCGGCCTTTTTATCTCCTTTGTTGGCTTGAGCTTCCAGTCGCACTTTTCTCGCTGACACTAAGGCAATTTCCGCCATCGAAAATAGTCCATTGAGCAAAATCAATAAGGCTATTATGAATAGTTCCATTAAAATTTATAGTTAATTACTTATCGAAGATAGTAAATCCAAAATTCTTCTTGAATAAATACCCTCCGAGGCTACCAATCAGTATGCCCAACAGAGAACCACAGAGTACATCAAAGGGGTAGTGCACACCCACATAAATTTGAGCGAACCCGATGATCGCAGCCCAAATAAACAATACCCATGCGTATTTGATGTAAGAACTTAAAGTAGTATAAAGAAACGTGGCTACAGCAAAATGATTGATGGCATGATTGGATACAAAACTAAAGCCACCACTGCATCTACCTAATACCATACGCACTTTCCCAAGCATTTCAGGATCGTTGCAGGGGCGCAGGCGCTCAAATGTTTCCTTAAACAAGCGGGCTCCTACTAGATCGGCACAAGCCACAACGGCAAGAAAAAAGGCTAGCCACCACCATACCGATTTTTTAAAGTTGATAATGCCAAAAGCTACGATAAATAAATATAGGGGGCCCCAAAAGAAAGGATTTCGCATAAGGGGCATGATATCGTCGAAGAAATTATTGGCGAAACCACTGTTAATGTACTCAAATAATTGCCGGTCTGCTTTGACCAACCAGTCAGGAAAGGGGATATAACAATAACTGTCCATGGAGCACAAAAATACTAAGAACTCCTGCATTTAATGAGGGTCGGTTTTATAACTTGTTAAATTGTAATAAAATGTAAAGTTTTACAGTGCAACTTCATGTTTTTGTGCGTGCGACAGTCCACTAAATTTTTAACCCTGCAGCTACTAAATTTCTCTAAGTTTGTTATGTGTTAAGCAAGTTGCAAATCCCAAAAACTATTGTGTGGGTTATCAACATCATGATGATGTTGTGGGTGGTATTTACAGTGTTTCGGCTGGCGACATTCATTGCTTTTAAGCCTACGTCGCTAACGTTTAATCAATGTCTTCCTTCGTTTTTATTGGGTTTACATTACGACTTAAGATGGATTGCGCTTTTAGTACTACCGGTAGTATTATTTAGTATACGCCCTTCGCTTTCTCCTTATTATTCCGATCGGAATAAGCTTTTTTGGACTTGGTATCTTGCTGTGGTTATTTTCATTGTTTTGTTTTTTTTATTGCAGATTTTATCAGTTTTTCCTACAATGAAACACGTTTGGATGCTGGAGCCATAAATTTTGTGGAAGATCCCGGCATTTCACTGCATATGATTTGGCAAACCTATCCGCTGGTATGGATATTGGCAGGATTGGTATGCGCATTGATATCGGTGCAATGGGCTTTGAGTAAAACATATGGTCGCATCGAGGATACTATTCAAAACAAAACTGTTGAGTACCGAAAGGGGCCTTTTATCATTATGGCAGTGGTGTTAGCTGTATTTGTGTATGGTCGTGTACATAGTAAACCTTTAATGTGGAAAGACGCTTTTGCTTTAAAAGATGGATTTAAAGCTTATTTAGCATTAAATCCTTTGCAAAATTTTGTAGCTACTATGCGGTTGAGAAAGCCTGTACAAAATGAAAGTCAAGCCCGACAATACTTTCCCTTGATTGCAGATTTTCTACAACTTTCCGAGCCTGATGTTTTCAATTATAAAAGAACCATCGCTCCCCGAAGCGGTGCTTTGAAAAGCAAACCCAATGTAGTACTGGTTATTTGCGAGTCTTTTAGCATGTACAAAAGCACGATGAGCGGAAACCCTTTGAATACGACACCGTATTTCGATTCTCTATGCAAGCAAGGTATTTTCTTTGAGCGATGTTTTTCGCCGCATTTTTCAACAGCGCGGGGCTTATTTGCTATTATTACCGGAATACCCGATGTGCAGCTTTTCAAATTTTCTACAAGAAACCCCGCTGCACTGAATCAGAACACCATTATCAACAACTTTGAAAAATATTCAAAGCATTATTTTTTAGGAGGAGATCCAAAGTTTAATAATTTCGAAGGACTGTTGCAGAATATAAAAGAGCTGAAACTCCATACCGAAGAAAATATCCATGCTTCGCGATTGAATGTATGGGGCATCAGTGACAAGGATCTTTTTCTGGCAGCTAATGATGTATTTAAAAAAGAAAAGAAGCCTTTTTTCGCTATTGTTCAAACCTCTAATAATCACCGCCCCTATACCATTCAGGTTTCGGACACAGACTTTGTATCTATAACGGTATCTAAAGACTCATTGAAAAAATACGGCTTTGAATCCATGGAAGAGCTTAATGCTTTCCGCTATTCCGATTACTGTTTTAAAACGTTTATTGAGACAGCAAAAAAAGAAGATTACTTTCATAATACCATTTTTGTTTTTATTGGAGATCACGGAGTGGCGGGGAATGCGGATGCTGTATATCCTGAGGCATGGACGCAGCAAAGGCTCACCGACGAACACGTCCCTTTATTGTTTTATGCTCCCTACTTGCTGGAACCGCAAAGGCGAAGCGAAACAGTGTCGCAAATAGATGTTCTACCCACTATTGCCGGACTGCTAGCGAGGCCTTATGTGAATACTACATTGGGAAGAGATCTACTTCATCCTGCGTAAAATATGATATGGCTTTTATTACCAATACAGTAGGCAAGATTGGCGTGGTGACCAATGAGTTTTATTATACCAAAACGTTGGGGCTAGAAGATCGAGAAATGGTGCCTGTAACTGATGCTCCGGTATGGTATTCGAAAACACAGGCCGACTCAATACAAAATACTCTGGATCAATTAACTAATGCATTTTATCATACTGCACAATATCTCTTGCTAACCAATAAACAGCGCTAGCCGTTAAGCCTAGCGTTAAATATTTTCTATAAAGAACAATTAATACGAGCCAGCTACTTAATTTTGCAACCCAATTTTCAGTATTAAACTTAGGTAATATATGCCTCTTATAAAAAGTATTTCAGGAATTCGAGGAACAATTGGCGGAAAGACAGGTGAAACCTTATCTCCAGTAGATGTGGTGAAATTTACAGCTGCTTTCGGAACAATCTTAAAAAGGAAATCAACTGATAATAAACCAGTTAAAGTAGTTATTGGTCGTGATGGACGTATCAGTGGTCCTATGGTGAGTAGTCTTGTTCAAGCTACTTTGAGCGCCCTAGGCATCGATGTGGTAGATTTAGGTCCAAGCACTACTCCTACAGTAGAGATAGCGGTTCCTCTGGAACAAGCCGACGGAGGTATTATTCTTACCGCCAGCCATAATCCTAAAGAGTGGAATGCCCTCAAACTTTTAAATGAAAAAGGGGAGTTCATTTCAGCTGAAGTAGGACAAGAACTTTTGAAGATTGCAGAAGCAGAAGATTTTGAGTTTGCACAGGTAGATAAACTAGGTAAGATAATTCCTGACGACACCTATTTACAGAAGCATATTGATGCTATTTTGGCGTATCCACTAGTGGATAAAGATGCTATTAAGGCTAAGAATTTCAAAGTTGTTGTGGATGCCATTAACTCTACCGGAGCCATTTTTGTACCGGCCTTGCTCAAAGCATTGGGTGTTGAAGACGTGATAGTATTAAACAGCGAAGTAACTGGAAAATTTGCTCATAATCCCGAACCTTTACCACATCATCTCTCCGAATTGAGCAGCGTAGTGGTGAAGGAAAAGGCACACCTGGGTATAGCGGTAGACCCCGATGTGGACAGACTATGCTTTGTGTGCGAAGACGGCAGTATGTTTGGAGAGGAGTACACGCTGGTTGCTGTGGCAGACTATGTACTGTCAAAAAGAAAAGGAAATACGGTTAGCAACATGAGCAGTACCAAGGCGCTCAAAGAGATTACACTAAAGCAAGGCGGTGAATATTTTGCTTCGGCTGTGGGTGAGGTAAATGTGGTAAAGAAAATGAAAGAAGTGAATGCCGTTATCGGTGGAGAAGGGAATGGAGGTATCATTGTACCCGATTTTCATTATGGTAGAGATGCGCTGATAGGTATAGCCCTGTTTTTGTCTCATCTGGCGCACCATAAAGGCAGTATAAAATCATTAAGGGCTTTATATCCCGATTATTTTATTAGCAAGAACAAAATAGAACTGGAAAAGGGAGTGGATGTAAAAGCTATTTTTGATATGATAAAAAAGAAATATGCGAAACATCCTATTAATGATGAAGATGGGTTAAAAATTGAGTTTGACGATGATTGGGTGCATCTACGCACTTCCAATACCGAGCCGATTATCCGTATTTATTCTGAAAGTGATTTTGAGAGTAAGGCCAACAATATTGCCCATCGTTTGATGGAGGATATTAAAGAGGGTATGAAATAATACCTAAAATAGCTATTTCAGTTAAAAATACTATCTTTGCAACCCCTTAGCAAAATCTAAGGAAAGTGTTTTTATTATTTAATTAAATTTTAAGGGTAATGAACAATTATGAATTGATGGTGATTTTTACCCCGGTTTTAAGCGAAGATGAGTTTAAAGCTGCCCAAAAAAAGTATACCACTTTGGTAACTGAAGCTGGAGGCTCTATCGTTCACGAAAATCCATGGGGATTAAGATCACTGGCGTATCCTATCCAGAAAAAAACCACTGGTTTATACTGGGTATTGGAGTACAAAGCGCCATCCGACTTCAATGAAAAGCTGAAGATTCAGCTGTTACGTGACGAGAATGTTCTTCGTCATCTTTGCACTAAACTCGACAAATACGCCGTTGAGTATAATGCAAAAAAGGCAAGTGGCGTAAATACAGGAACCGAAAAAGCAGTGGAGGTTTAATACTATGGCAAAGAATGAAATTAAATACCTTACCGCCATTAGAAGCGACAAACGCGTAAAGAAATTCTGCCGTTTTAAGAAATATGGCATTCGCTATGTGGATTACAAAGACGTAGAGTTTCTGAAAAAGTTCCTGAACGAACAGGGTAAATTATTACCAAGACGTATTACCGGTAATAGCCTGAAATTTCAACGCAAAGTTTCCGCTGCTGTAAAGAGAGCACGTCAAATGGCCTTATTACCGTACGTTACAGATCTTTTAAAATAGTAGAGTAGTGCATGACCCTGTCATGGACTTTTCTAATGCATTAATTAGTAACCTTCCCTAATCCCGCTCTGACGGGTGACAGTCACCATCGATTGGGTAAAAGGGAGCTAAAAACAAAATCAATGGAAGTAATTTTAATTCAGGATGTAGATAATCTGGGTGCTGCTAACGAAGTAGTTACCGTGAAAAATGGTTACGCACGTAACTATTTGTTACCACGCAAGTTAGCCGTAGAAAGTACTCCTGGAAACAGAAAACAATTGGAAGAGCGGCTGAAACAAGCCAGAAAGAGAGAAGAAGCTTTACTGGCTACTATTAATGAAGTGATCAGCAAGCTGAAAGAATCTCCTGTAAAAATTGGTGCTAAAACCGGTACTTCAGGAAAAATATTTGGTAGCGTAACTAACTTGCAAATTAGTAGAGCCATTCGCGAGCAAAAGGGTTACGAAATCGACCGTAAAAAAATCACTATTCTGAATGAGGTAAAAGAATTAGGTACTCATAAAGCAGTAATTGATTTCGGAAACGGTCATTCTACCGAGTTAGATTTCGAAGTAGTTGCTGAATAATAAGTTAAGCAGAAATTCTAAGTAATTGAAACGCCCTGAAAGTTCAGGGCGTTTTTATTTAAGTTTTCAAAAATTAAATTAATTGACAATACCGCATAAAATCCACTATATTTGTAATAGATTAGGTGATTTTCAGTAATAAGGTTCCATGGTACGTTAATGTTCATCGGTCTTGTCTACTGTCTCACTTCTCTTTAATTTTTTAAATTTTTCACTAATGAACATTTACGTTGGTAACCTGAGCTGGAATCTTAATGATCAGGACTTAGAAAACTTATTTACTCCTCACGGTAGTGTATCGTCTGCAAAAATCGTTTTAGACAAATTCACCAATCGTAGCAAGGGCTTCGGTTTTGTAGAAATGCAGAACGATGAAGAAGCACAAGCCGCCATTGACGCACTGAATGGTACTGAAGTTGACGGAAGAAACATTGTAGTAAACGAAAGCCGTCCGAAAGAAGGAAATGGAGGTTATAAGAAAAGAAGTTTTGGTGGCAATAGCGGGGGCTTTAGAAAAGGCGATTTCCGCGGCCGTAACGATTATAATTATTAAGGAAATCCATTGTATGTCATTATATATGCAGAGGCTCACAGATAGTGAGCCTTTTTTATGCCCGTTTAAACAACTAAATTGTCTACATTTACGACAACTAAATAAAACTTTATTTCTATGAGATTAAAATTAACCCTAACCATTGCATTTGTGTCCTTAACCTCAGCTCTATTTGCTCAAAGTACTTATAAGCAGGCCATTGGAGCTCGAGTGAGCCCGGCTTCAAGTTATGATGTATTTGCAGCTTCTTATAAGGTTTTTGCAGTTGGCAATGGCGCATTTGAGTTTAATCTGGGGATTGGTGGAGACAGATATCATCATCATGAGCATCGCTATCGTTCCACTGCAGTGAGCGCTTCAGCTGCCTACCAGCACCACTTCGATATTAAACCTGTACCGGGGTTGAAATGGTTCGTAGGGGGTGGAGTAACTATACTGCACACCTCTTCTAAATTTGATGATTATAAAGGAGTAAGCGTAGGCTTATTCCCGACAGGAGGAGCCGATTATAAATTCCCCAAAATACCGCTGAATGTGTCTGCAGATTGGCGTCCGACATTTCTGGTGGCTAGAACGGATCAGTATGGTAGATTTATCGGAGACGGTTTTGGCGTCTCGGCTCGATACACATTTTAAGTATAATTTTTTTAAGGAAAATTAAGGCTGCCGGAATCTTCTGGTGGCCTTATTATTGTGAGATAGTTGTTAAATAAAAGAGATTTATGAATTTTATGTTACAACATTGATCTTGATAAAACTCAATGAGTTGTAGATTTTCAATAAATTGATAGTAGGAGGGTAGAAATTTTGAAATTTGTTAAAAAAAATAAAAAATACGAAAGTTTTCTATTTTTTGATGGGGGCTGTTTGTGTGTGACTTAATTATTATGTAACTTCGGACTGAATTTTCATAGGATAAGGTTTAATGGTTAATGGTTTTTGATGAAGTCCCCAACATTTCTTATGTTGGGGATTTTTTATTCCTTCAATACAACTTTTTGGCTGTCAACTTTTAATGTATAAGACACACCTATTTTCAGTGCATAGTTTTCTGGGTCGTGACTTACGGGAAAATTAAAACATACCGGATAGTCGTATTCTTTAATCAGATCGTAAATAATTTGTTGTACCTCGGCCCCAAATGGACGCTCGGTATCTCCAACTTCTGTAAAGCCTCCTATTATAAGGCCTGCAAGTTTGTCCAGCTTCCCACTGCGCTTTAATTGAAACATCATTCTGTCGATAGAATATTTCTGCTCACCAATATCCTCAATAAACAGAATACGGCCTTTGGTTTTTATCTCCGAGGGTGTACCGATGGTATTTACCAATAATGCCAGATTTCCGCCTACTATCGGCCCTGCTGCTTCTCCTTTTTTGTTCAGCACATGCGAGGAGCATGTATAATGTGCCGGTTGGCCTTCTAGAGCTTCTTTTAAAGATTGTACATAAGGACTGGTATAGCCTCCATCGTTGAAAGCTGCGGCCATGGGTGCATGTAACGAAGAAATACCGTAATTAGCATAAAGGTGACAATGAAAGATCGTTATATCACTGAAGCCAATCACCCACTTGGGTTTTTTCTTAAACTTTTTAAAATTGATTTTATCGATAATTCTCCCCATGCCATAACCGCCCCTGCCGAATAGAATGGCCTGTACTTCATCGTCATCGAGCATTTGCTGTAAATCTCGCAGTCGTTCTTCATCAGTTCCGGAGAAATAGGTTTCGGACTTACTACCCAGAGTGCTTCCTACTTTCACTTTGTAACCCCATTCTTCTTGCAACACCCGAATGCATTCGGCTGCTTTTTCAAAAGCCATATAGCCCGAAGGACATACAATACCGATGGTGTCGCCGGGTTTGAGATAGGGAGGTGTTTTAATGCCCATGCTGCCTTTCTTTATAATGATGGATAAAGTGCTTAAATTTCTTTGAGTGTAGTACCGCTTTCTGAAACAGAAAGCTCATATGGTACACCGCATTTGAGTGCAAAATTATCTATTTGATGGCCCACCGGAAACTCGAAACATACGGGGTAGCGATACTCCTTTACTTTGGAAGCTATAATCTCGTAAGTGGAATAACCAAAGTATTCGCCTGGGTCATCCTGTTTGGTTTTTAAACCGCCAACAATCAGCCCAGCTAGGTTGGTTAATTTACCGCTGCGTTTTAAATTCCAAAACATACGATCAACGCTGTACAAATACTCTCCGGTATCTTCTACAAACAATATTTTGCCATCGGTATTAATGTCTGAAACAGAACCGGCCAAGCTTTCAAGCGTTTTTAAATTACCCCCTACAAGTATGCCACGAGCTGTACCGGTGCGATTAAAGTTGTTAGACGGCGCCGAATACTGAATTTTTTCGCCGATTAAAGCTTTCTGAATGGAAAGGATAGTTTCTTTTTGCAAGGGACTGGCATCATCCCATACTCTTGGAAAGCTGTTACACATTTTCGAGTGAATAGTAGCGATGCCCAAATTCCTCTGTATGTGAGAATGCAAAACAGTTATATCGCTAAAACCAATAATCCATTTAGGATTGGATTTGAATTGGGTCCAGTCAATTCCGTCCACAATTCTTACAGCACCATATCCTCCTCGGGCACACATGATGGCTTTTACCTGTGGGTCGTCCAACATTTGCTGAAGGTCCTGCAGGCGCTCCGCATCGGTCCCGCCAAAAGTATAATTGCGTTTTCCGATGGTATACCCCACGCGTATTTTAAATCCCCATTGCTGCATCAGTGTGGCTGCGGGAATAATGTCTTCACGTGTAATGTAGCCTGCCGGAGAGGTTATGCCAATAAGGTCTCCAGGTTTCAAATAGGGAGGGATAATAGGGGCGTACTGCGATACTGACAGGGGAGACCTTGCTCCCACTTTCGAAAAGGAAAGGGATGCCAGCACCGCTGCGGCCGTGGTGATAAAATTTTTTCGGTTCATATTTGCTAAGATAGGAAAGTTGAAAAGTATAAAAGGTGTCATTATATGAAGCCGTTACAATAGTATTAGGTATGGGATACATATATTCTCATCACCTTACCTAATTATAGCTATTTTTGCAGGTTAATTAAAAGTTTTAGTGCGATTATGACTGATTATAAAAGAGTATTGGTAACTGCGGCTTTACCGTATGCCAATGGACCAATACATATCGGACACTTGGCCGGTTGTTATATCCCGGCAGATATTTATGTGCGTTATCAGCGCGCGCAAAAAAGAGATGTAATCTTTGTAGGCGGAAGCGATGAACATGGGGTGCCCATTACTATTCGAGCGATGAAGGAAGGTGTATCGCCTCAGGAAATCGT
Organism: Chitinophagaceae bacterium C216; assembly: GCA_028485475.2. Classification (GTDB taxonomy): domain Bacteria; phylum Bacteroidota; class Bacteroidia; order Chitinophagales; family Chitinophagaceae; genus Niabella; species Niabella composti. Next base: position 327,307 of record CP144143.1, on the reverse strand, counting down.
GGATAAGTATCATGAGTTGATCAAACATAGCTTCCAGCAGATGGGTATTTCTTTTGATATTTATTCCAGAACTACAAGTCCTGTACATCATAAAACAGCCTCTGACTTCTTCAAAAAATTATATGATGACGGCATTTTTGAAGAAAAGGAAACGGAGCAATATTATGATGAGAAAACCCATACCTTTCTTGCCGACAGATATATCACCGGTACCTGCCCGGTGTGTGGAAACGACGGGGCTTATGGGGACCAATGTGAGAAATGTGGTAGCTCCTTGTCGCCCGATCAGCTTATCAATCCTCGTAGTACACTAAGTGATGCTATTCCGGTAAAAAGAAAAACCAAACACTGGTATTTCCCATTACAGAAGTATGAAGACTTTTTAAGAAAATGGATTCTAGAGGGCCATACCGAATGGAAAAATAATGTATACGGGCAATGTAAAAGTTGGTTAGATAATGGCTTGCAAAGCCGCGCCATGACCCGCGACAGCAACTGGGGGATTAAAGTGCCGCTGCCCGATGCCGAGGGGAAGGTGTTGTATGTATGGTTTGATGCACCTATCGGTTATATTTCAGCCACAAAAGAACTAACCGATAAATGGGCCGACTATTGGTGTAAGGAAGATACCAAGCTCGTACATTTTATAGGAAAAGATAATATTGTCTTCCACTGCATCATTTTCCCGGCAATGCTCAAGGCTCACGGTAATTTCGTATTACCGGATAATGTACCTGCCAATGAGTTTTTGAATATCGAAGGAGATAAAGTATCTACCAGTCGCAACTGGGCTGTGTGGGTGCACGAATATATAAAGGATTTTCCCGGCTGTGAGGATGTGCTGCGTTATGTACTTTGTGCGAATGCGCCGGAGAACAAAGACAACGATTTTACTTGGAAGGATTTTCAGGATAGAAATAACAATGAGCTGGCAGCTATTTTTGGCAACTTCGTAAACAGAACCTTCGTACTCATGCACAAATTGTGTGGAGGGAAAGTGCCTAAGCTACACACCGATATTTTGGATGATTTGGACAGGCAGCTTATTGCCGATATCGAAGCTGCAAAAGCTAAAGTAGAAAATGCGTTGGAGGGTTTCCGATTCAGAGACGCTCTGTATGAAGTAATCGATCTCAGCCGCAAGGGCAATAAATATATGCAGGAAAAAGAGCCCTGGCAGGTAGTAAAAAAAGTTGCAGAAAATCCTGAAGCACAAAAAAGCATCGATAACTGTTTACATCTATGCCTGCAGCTAACCGCCAACTTAGCTATCTTAATCAACCCCTTCCTACCAGCCACTGCTAAAAAAATGCTGCATATGATGAAAGTGGTGGACCGAATACTGGATTGGGAAAATGCCGGCAAAATCAACCTGCTCAGCGTGGGATATGCACTGCGCGCTCCAGAGATTCTGTTTAGAAAAATTGAAGATGCTGAAATACAGGCTCAGATAGAAAAACTAAGAGCCGGCAGTGTGGCTGCAGAAGCAGCTCAAAAAGTGGCTGTTGCCACTCCGGTATCATCGACTCCAGCAGTAAAGCCGGTGATACAGTACGATGATTTTGCAAAACTCGATTTGCGCACCGGGACCATTGTAGCTGCTGAGAAAGTGGAAAAAGCGGATAAGTTATTAAAGTTGGAGATTGATTTGGGATTCGAAAAGCGTACCATTGTATCTGGCATTGCACAGCATTATGATCCCGCTACCATTGTGGGCAAAAGAGTTGTAGTAGTAGCCAATTTGGCTCCTCGAAAGATGCGTGGTATTGAGAGTAATGGAATGATTCTGATGGCGGAGGACGCAGACGGCTCGTTGCAGTTTATTGCCTCCGATAAAGAGGTTCAAAATGGAAGTATTGTAAGTTAGTTATTCTACAAAGCATATTTTACTAAAAGGTCGAATAGTTCAAAATATTCGACCTTTTCTGTATTTTTAATACTAAGAAAAACAATGCGAACCGTCAAACCGGTTAATCATTACCAAATAAATACTTTTGAAGACAAGGATTAACTTACGCGAGTTAAAATTAAGAAGGCTGCGGTTTAAGCGGATAACGTATCGTTCGGCGCTCATCTTGCTGGGAATTGTTGCAATGGTAATTCTTGCCTTTAATTTTTGGTTTATTGATCACGCCAAAGATGCGCTGGAGCAGATTGTATACAATCAATCCAAAGGAAAACTTCGCCTCAAAGTAAGTAAGTTTAAGTTCAATTGGGTTACCAATAAAATTGAGCTCGAAAACGCATCCATACATAGTACGGATACCACGGCTGCAACCAGCTATTCGGTAAATACAGAGCGGATATCTATTAAGGCTCGCGGTTTTTTGCCTTTGCTTATCAAAAAGGAGATTCTTATCGATTCCATCCGTTTAACGGCTCCTAATGTAATATTTACCCGACATGCTCCCAAGAAACATACTCTCAAACATAAAGACACTACAGTAGACAATAGCTTTTCTGTTGCACAAGAAATGGGGCGTATTTCTAATTCGATTACGCAGGTGATAAATGTATTGGAGGTGGATAAATTTAGGCTAGACAGTGGAAGCTTTTCGCTTGTTAATAAAACCAAGCCTCATGAAACTCCCTTTACAGTTACCAACATTTACATACAGTTGGATCATTTGCAGTTTGATAAAGTTAATACAAGTAAAAAAGCACAGGAGAAAATCAGTTTTACCGAAAACATAGCGGTCCGCACCCATGATCAGAGTATCGTTTTTCCCGGTGGAAGACATTTTATTGCTTTCAAAGACTTTCGGGTAAATCTGCAAAACAAGCGGGTAGAATTTGATAGTTGCACATTGCGGGCTATAAAGGGAGATAGTTCACAAACTTCGTTTCGTATATTTTTTGATAAACTGCAACTAACCAATATCAATTTTGATTCTTTATACAGCACAGAAACTATTATTGCCGACTCCGTATTTTGTGATAGTCCAGAAATATATTTGGATATAGATAGCGATGTTAAAAAGCACGTAGTTAAGAAGGAGAAGAAAAAACGTGTGGAGCGCATAGATGCTTTGATGCAGCAGTTGTTGGGCGATATTAAGCTTAATTATGTAGGCGTAAAAGAAGCCGCTATTCACGTAAACACCATTAAAAAGGGGGTAACAAACACCTTTTCTGCTAGCGATAATAACTTCGAAATATATGATCTCTTAGTGAAGCATGATGAAGAGAAACCTATCCGGCTTCGCAAGTTTGTAATGTCGCTACATGATTATGAGACCTCATTGAGCGACGGTCGGTATGCTATTGCTTTCGATAGTATCGGTTTCGAAGATGATCTCATCAATCTGAGTAAATTTTCTTTCAAAGAATTTCATAAAGGCAAGACGGTAAAAAGCCTTGCGATGCCTACGTTTCAAGTACGAGGTCTATCATGGGAGTCGTTGTTATATGAAAATATTTTTTCAGCCAATAGCGCCAATTTTATTAATCCTATAGTGGATTATACCATTACAAGGAGAAAGCAAAAGGCCAGGAGAGGCAATCTGTTTGAAACTCTGAACAGCGTAGATGATGTGATGGATTTGAAAAACCTGCGTATTGAAAATGGGGAGATTACCCTTCGTCTCAGCAGAGGCGGAATATTGAGTTTACACAATGCCAATCTTGATTTAAGAGCCAATGAGCTCACGAGTGCTAATCGTATTAAAAGCGTACAGCGCTCGGTAAATGCACTTCATTTTGAAAAAGGTATTTTTAAAAAAGGAGCGCTGACGGCACAACTTACTAATGTTAATTTATCAGAAAATAAAAGCGGTCTTACTGCGAGCTCGTTAATACTCCAGTCAAAAGATATAGATGCAAAAGCAAATCATATAAGTCTGGGTACGGTTATTCTGGATAGTGCTACTAATAGTATTATAATTGATGGTGTAAAGTGGGCAAATGCTAGCCTTGTAATGAATCCTTCGGAGCATTCGCTGCATCAAAAGTCAAAATCGCAGAGGAAAGCCACGTCTATAGTACTGCGGAATATTCATACTTCCAATACCCATTTGGATGTTGCTTTAAAGCAGCATACGATTAGCGGTAAGTTAAATACTCTACTATTAAAGCAATTTGTGAAGAATGAGGCAGGTAAGCCGGAGATTAGGGGTATGAGCGTAGATGGTAATGATCTGCTGTTTACAGGACCGGATATAAGTGTGTCGGTAGATAAAATGGATATTGTGGATAATCAGCATAGTGTATTGACCAATATTCAGTTGTCCAAAATCAATAATAAAGATTCTATACTTGCTACCATTCCCCGATTTGCTATTATTCCTAATATTACGGAATTTATCAGCGGTGATCTTAAGTTGAGGGGCATAGAAATTACCGACCCTATAATTCATGCAAAACTAGGGCGGAAAGATTCCACAACCTCTACCGAAAAGAAGCAAGCACCACAGATTGTTATTGGATCAGCATTTATACAAAGACCCGATATTAAAATATCTTTTCAGGACAAACAGAATGCTTTTAGCCATGTGAGTTGGGATGGAAAGAGAGAAAACAGTTATTTGAAATTGACCAACCTAAAGTCCACCGATGAGATTCCCGTAAAGGCTGATCAGATTAAAATGTTCCTGACGCATTTCGAATTTGTCAATGCCAAAGGCAAAAAAACCGCTACGAATGATAACAAGCTGAATCTGGAGTTTAATGATGTTGTAGTGGAAAAAAATAAGGATAAATTGATTGACTGGCGTACAAATGTCAACATTCTCTCTCTCGACAGGTTATACTTCGATAGTCTCGGTAAAAACAATGCTGAATTGATGCTCGATAAAGGTGATGTGCACAATATTGTATTGAACTCAAAGTATATTAAAAATATCGGCAGTGTGATTGCCAACAGCGCAAACCTTCAAGTAAATGCAGTCAGCGGTAGTTTTCTTACAGGGAAAAATGAATTGTATTGGCATGGATTTGCTGTGCAGGATCAGATGTTCAGCGTAGACTCGGTGTATTTTACTCCCAAGCAGTCGGTTGAAGCGTATCGTATATCCAAAGCTTTTAATGAGGATTATTTAAGAGTACGTACCGGAAAAATCAGTGGCGGACCGGTAGACATGGAAAAATATGGCAATGATAGCATATTGAATGTCGGCAGTATTGCTTTAAATGATGTAAACCTCTTCACTTTCAAGGATAAAACACAACCCGACACTGTAGTCAAATACAAACCCCTGCCTGCCGAAATGCTGTTACACCTTAAAAATAGTCTGCATATCGATAGCATACGGCTGAAGAACATGCAAGTGACTTATTGGGAAATCAATCCTAATACGGATACTTTAGGCGTGGTTACTGTTGCAGATTTGAATACAGTAATTTCGAATATCAAGAATTACAATATTCAGCCTGATGACAGTATTTATATTTTAGCTACCGCTCGGATATTAGATCAATTGCCGGCTACACTACAGGTAAGCCAATCTTATAGTGACACCACAGGGTATATGCGAATGCAGCTCAATGCCGGCTCAATGGATTTGGCTCATTTCAATACCGTATTGGTTCCCTTAGTAGCCGCTAAAGTTTTTGATGGGCATTTAAACAGTCTCAATATTCAGGCCGTAGGTACAAATGAAGCGGCGGCGGGAATCGCACGCATGAATTATCGAGGGTTAAATGTAGGCTTACTGAATAAAAAAGATCTTCCCAATCAGACATTTCTGAATAAGCTGATCAGCCGCATTGCTATGATATTGGTGGTTCGGCGTAATAATAGTAATAAAGCATCTTTAGTCTTTTTCGAGCGCTGGCAGGATAAGTCACCTATTAATTACATCATCAAAACATCTCTCGAGGGTATTAAGTCCAGTATAGGCTTGCCAGGAGCAAAGAAAAAATTGAGAAAGTATAACAGAAAAGCTGCTTCCCATCAAAAAATAGATAATCCGTTGAAAAAATAACATTCACGACAGCATATTTGCTTAGTAAGGTTTTTACTTTCAGGGTGTTGTGAATTTTTCATCTTGGGTTCATTTGACGTATCTATTTATAATAACTTTGCCGGCGCAAGTTTTGTTATTTGTTTATGCAAAGAATTTACTTAGATAATGCCGCTACCACACCGCTCGATAAGGATGTGCTAGACGCAATGCTACCCTATATGACAACACACTTCGGAAATCCTTCCTCTATTTGCTCCTATGGAAGAGAAACCCGCCTAGCTGTGGAAAATGCTCGTAAAACAGTAGCAAAGCTGTTAAATGCTCACCCCGGGGAAATTTTTTTTACAAGCGGTGGCACTGAAAGCAACAATATGGCAATCTTAACAGCCATTCGTGATTTAGGTTGCAAACATATTATTACATCACCTATCGAACACCACGCAGTTTTACACACTGTAAGTCATTACGCCACAGGCGATATTACCAGTAGTTTTGTAAAACTGTTACCCGACGGTCACATCGATTTGCAAGATTTGGAATCGCAGCTGGCGCAAATACCAAAGAAATGCTTGGTTACCCTCATGCACGCCAATAATGAGATCGGCAATCTTTTAAGTATCAATGCAGTAAGTGCCTTATGCAAAAAATACAATGCTGTGTTTCATTCTGACTGTGTACAGACTGTAGGACACTATCCCATCGATCTGAGTCGTATACAGGTGGATTTTATTTCGGCTTCGGGGCATAAGTTTCATGGCCCGAAAGGTACCGGAATTCTTTACATCAATAATAATGTGCAAGTAAAGCCTTTGATTCACGGCGGCGGGCAAGAGCGTAACATGAGGGCCGGCACCGAAAATGTATACGGAATTGTGGGTTTTGCTAAGGCGCTGGAGCTGTCGATGGAGCGTTATGAAAAGGATTCGGCATATATTAAATCCTTAAAGGACTACTTGATTGAGCAGCTACAAAAGCATATTCCTAATATAAAGTTCAATGGGGATTATAGCGGTAGTAGTCTTTACACTATCGTAAATGTCTCTTTCCCAGCCACGCCAAAGTCCGAGATGCTGTTGTTTAATTTGGATATAAACAACATCTGTGTTTCGGGGGGGAGCGCCTGTAGCAGTGGAGCTAATCAGGGCTCGCACGTAATCAATGCCATCAGCAAAGACCCCGACCGGGTAGCCATTCGTTTTTCATTCAGTAAGTATAACACCAAGGAGGAAATTGACCAAGTAATTGAGAAGATTAAAGAGCTTTTATAGGCTTTTAAGCTTCTTTCAAGGGGGGTAAAATTTCTTTTCCACATTTGTGCATATTTATTATTCGGAATCTTCTGCGAGAAGGGATAAATTCGTCATAGTCTGATCCATTATCTGGTAACTTCTAAAACATTTCATGATGGCAATTAAAAATCCCGCTCTCAAAGGCCTTGTATTCTCCCGAAAATTCACCAAGGAAGGCGTGAATCCTTTCGATATGTTTAAGTATGACTACCGCACTTCGGTTATTAAAAACCCTAGCGGTGAGGTCGTTTTTCAGTTGGATAATGTGGAAGTTCCAGAACACTGGAGCCAGATTGCTACAGATATTCTTGCTCAGAAATATTTTAGAAAGGCTGGTGTTCCTCAGCCTGATGGCTCTTTGGGAAGGGAGACCAGTATTAAGCAAGTGGCACATCGTATGGCACATTGCTGGCGCAAATGGGGCGAGCGCTATAATTATTTTGCGAGTGAAAAAGATGCGCAAATCTTTTACGATGAGCTGGTATATTCCATATTAAATCAATCTTGTGCACCCAATAGTCCCCAATGGTTCAATACTGGTTTGCACGAAGCATATGGTATCACAGGTAAGCCACAAGGGCACTACTATGTAGATCCTAAGGATCAGCAATTAAAAAAATCTACTTCGGCTTATGAGAGACCGCAACCGCATGCATGTTTTATTTTGAGTGTTGAAGATGACTTGGTGAATGAAGGCGGTATTATGGATTTGTGGGTACGCGAAGCCCGTATTTTCAAATATGGTAGCGGAGTGGGAACTAATTTTAGCAATATACGTGCAGCGGGTGAAAAGCTTAGTGGAGGTGGAACATCTAGCGGGCTGATGAGTTTTTTGCGTGTGGGTGACCGTGCTGCCGGAGCTATTAAAAGTGGAGGCACTACTCGTAGAGCGGCGAAAATGGTGTGCCTAGATTTAGATCATCCCGAAATAGAAGATTTCATTAACTGGAAGGTTAAAGAAGAGGATAAAGTAGCTGCATTAATTGCAGCCGGTTATCCTAGTGACTACGAGGGCGAAGCTTATCGTACCGTGAGCGGGCAGAACAGTAACAACTCGGTGCGTATTCCTAATACGTTCTTCAAAGCATTGGCAGAAGACGGCGACTGGGAGCTAAAAGCCAGATGCGACGGCTCGGTAATGAAAAAAGTAAAAGCCAGAGATCTGTGGGAGCAAATAGCTTATGCAGCGTGGCGTTGTGCCGATCCGGGAACACAATACGATACCACCATCAATGAATGGCATACCTGCCCCGAGGGTGGGCGCATTAGGGCCAGCAACCCTTGTAGTGAATACATGTTTTTGGACAATACGGCTTGCAATCTGGCAAGTGTCAACCTGCGCAAGTTTTATGATGAAAACAAGAACCTCTTCGATGTGGAGGGGTTTGAATATACCTGTCGTTTGTGGACGGTTGTGCTTGAGATATCTGTGCTGATGGCACAATTCCCATCAAAAGAAGTAGCACAACTTAGTTATGATTACCGCACCTTAGGTTTAGGCTTTGCTAACTTAGGTAGCCTGCTAATGGTAAGTGGTATACCTTACGACAGCGAGGCTGCTAGAGGCATTGCCGGTGCCATTACGGCTATTATGACTGGAGTGGCTTATAGTACTTCCGCCGAAATGGCATCTATATTGGGGCCATTCCCTCGTTTTGAAGAAAACAGGGAGCATATGATGCGCGTGATGCGCAACCACCGGGCAGCCGCCTACGATGCTACCGAAGCGTATGAAGGGCTGGAGATAAAACCTTGTGGTATCAATGCCACCCACTGTCCGGATTATTTGCTGAAAGCTGCTACCAAAGCTTGGGACAATGCTGTGAAACTGGGTGAGCAGTATGGCTACAGAAACGCACAGACTACTGTAATCGCTCCTACCGGCACTATTGGGCTGGTTATGGACTGCGATACTACCGGAGTAGAACCTGATTTTGCTTTGGTGAAATTCAAAAAACTAAGTGGCGGCGGATATTTTAAAATCATCAATCAAAGTGTACCGCTAGCGTTGCGTACCTTGGGTTATTCTGAAAAAGAAATTGAAGATATTGTTCATTATGCAAAGGGGCATGCCACACTAAAAGGAGCTCCTTACATTAACGAAGAAAGCCTGGCAGCTAAAGGCTTTACTAGAGCCGATTTGGATAAACTCAATGCAGCAATGGGTACTGCATTTGAAATAGGTTTCGCATTTAATGTGTATACATTGGGTGAAGAATGTATGCAGCGCCTGGGCTTTAAACCAGAGCAATACAACGATTTTGGCTGGAGCATGTTAGATGCATTAGGCTTTACTAAGGAACAGATTGATGCTGCTAATACCTATGTATGTGGTACCATGACCGTAGAAGGGGCTCCGCATCTGAAAGAAGAGCATTTGCCAGTATTTGATTGTGCTAATAAATGCGGTCCTTTAGGTAAACGCTATATTCATGCGCATGGTCATATCCGTATGATGGCAGCCGTACAGCCTTTCCTTAGTGGTGCCATTAGTAAAACTATCAATCTCCCCAATGAAGCAACCGTTGAAGAAATTGCTGATGCTTACAAGCTAAGCTGGGAGCTGGGGCTCAAAGCCTGTGCATTATATCGTGATGGTTCTAAGCTCAGTCAGCCGCTCAGTAATAAAAGTGATAAGAAAAATAAAACTGAAGATGTCGTAGAGCAAAAAGAAGAACCCGTTGCCGAAAGTAGTATCATAGATTTAGGTAAGCTTACCATTGATGAGCTGCTGGAAGAGGTAAATAAACGCGTGCAGAATAGTGCCGATACCAGCCTTAAAAGGCAGCTGGCAAGAATTGTGGAGCGTAGGACCTTACCTGCAAAACGTAGGGGGTATACGCAGAAAGCCAAGATTAACGGGCAAACATTATTCTTACGTACAGGAGAATATAGCGATGGAACATTGGGAGAAATCTTTATCGATATGGCGAAGGAAGGTGCCACTATGCGCAGCCTGTTGAACTGCTTTGCGATAGCCGTTTCCATCGGCTTACAGTATGGTGTACCTCTCGAAGAGTATGTAGAGAAATTTGTATTTACTCGTTTTGAACCTTCCGGAATGGTGCAGCATCCTAACATTAAGTCTACAACATCTATAGTAGATTTTATATTCCGTGCTTTGGCATATGATTATCTCGGACGCACGGATTTGGTACATGTTTTGGATCAGCCTGGAAACCGGATTGCAGATGGAGAAGAGGGAGAATGGAGTGAAGATTCACCTACTATTGGTGAACGTACTTATGAAATGAGTGAAGTAAGAGTGGTAGCTGCTGCACCTAAAGTAGAGGAGAATGGTAGTGCTATGTCGCAGGGATTAGATGCAGTAAACGTAGCTGCTAAAAATATGCAGTCTGATGCCCCCGCCTGTAATGTGTGTGGACATATTACTGTAAGAAGTGGAACCTGCTACAAATGTCTCAATTGCGGTAATAGTTTGGGTTGTAGTTAGAACAAAAAAGAATACCTTATTACGATAAGGTATTCTTTTCTTTAAAATATATAAACACTATGTGACGTATATACAACCTTAGTTATTGTCACATAGTGTTTCTTATTTTCTGTTGTACTAAGTTGCCCAAGCTTTATCTCCTTTGTTATAAGGGATACAGGGTTCGTATTTACCGGGTATCGCTACATAGCGCAGGGCTTTGGTCGCACCTGGTTCTGATGTAAAGAAGCCTAAAAGCGTTAATTCTTTCATCATTCTGAAATAATGACGCGGTATTGAGGCCTTATCGTATCCAAAGTTGCCCTTTGCTCTTTCCAGAGAGTCTTTAATAGCTTCTTCTTTATCCAAAGCTTCTTTCTTAGCTTTATACTCGGGCGTTTTGGTGTACTCTTTTGCCTCCTTATCTAGCATGGTCAGCAACTCTTTGCGTTGCTCGGGTTGTATTTGCATAAAACCATTGCCGTATTTTTCTTTGCTAAGTGCCTCGATTTTCTTCATGCCTTCTCTGAAAACTTTTTGCTCTTCGGGGCGATAGCAATCACGAACCATTACATTCATAAATTCTCCTACTTTGGCATCTTTGGCACCAGGAGTATCGGTTCGGGGTATGATGGTTTCGGCTATTTCATCCAGATAAGCAATTTCTTCTTTAGTGAAGAAGTCGGGCAATGTCTTAGCTCCGGCTTCGGCTGCATCTTTGTTGGCGGCGGGTTTACAGCCGTATTGCAGAAACATTTCTGCGCCGAGTACTGTACCTCCCAATAAGAGGGCAACCCTTTGTACTGCTGTTCTTCTGTTCATGGTAATTTATTTGAAATGACAGCGTATTGAATTTTACTCTTTTCGTTGTCGAATGTTATATAAATTTATTAAAGGTTTCCTTTCTTTAATTCACTTACCGCAAAGTCTGCAGCTCTTGCTGTAAGCGCCATATAGGTAAGTGATGGATTAACGCAGGAGGCACTTGTCATGCAGGCACCATCCGTTACAAATACGTTCTTACAATCCCATACCTGATTGTTGCCGTTCAGTACTGATGTTTTGGGATCACGACCCATGCGCGCTGTACCCATTTCATGGATTCCCTGACCGAACCCGTAAACATTATCGTAGGTTTTTACGTCTTTCAGTCCAGCTGCTTCCAACATTTCAGCAGCATCGTTCATCATATCGATGCGCATTTTCTTTTCATTTTCTTTGATTTCAGCATCGATATTCAAAACTGGTAAGCCCCATTTATCTTTTACGTTTTTATCCAGTGTGACCTTGTTTTCATGATAGGGCAATATTTCACCGAAGGCGCCGAGACCTAATGTCCATGGTCCGGGTTCGCACAGCGCTTCTTTCAGTTCTGCTCCTACACTTAATTCGGCGATGTTACGTTGCCATCCCTGGCGGCTGGCGCTACCTTGGTAACCAAATCCACGCAGATAGTCTCTCTTGTCGTTACCAATATTTCTAAACCTTGGAATATAGATACCGCCGGGTCTGCGTCCGAAGTAATATTTATCCTCATATCCCTCAGCTTTGCCTGATGCACCGCAACGGAAATGGTGGTCCATCAGATTGTGGCCTAACTCGCCGCTGCTACTACCCAATCCCTCAGGCCAAATATCGGTAGCCGAGTTCATCAGAATCCAAGTGGAATTGAGTGCAGAAGCGCAGAGGAAAACTACTTTAGCGTAGTACTCGTAAGTTTGGTTTGTTTCGGCATCAAGCACTTCAACTCCTTTTGCTCTCTGAGTGTCTTTATCGTAAATAATTTTGGTTACAATAGAGAAGGGGCGCAATGTAAGATTGCCTGTTTTCATTGCAGCCGGTAGTGTAGAGGATTGTGTACTGAAGTAAGCACCAAAAGGACAACCCAACCAGCATTTATTGCGATATTGGCAGGCACTGCGACCTTCTAATGGGCGGGTAATATTGGCTATGCGAGCATTGGTAATAATGCGCGTACCATTGAAATGTTTTCTTACTCTTTCTGCAACATCTTTTTCCACGCAATTCATAGGCATGGCCGGCATCAGTTCTGCATCAGGAAAACCTGGGAAGTTTTCATTGCTTCCGTTGATTCCAGCAAACTTTTCTACATAACTATACCAGGGCGCAATGTCTTTGTAGCGTATGGGCCAATCCACTGCAATACCTTCACGTGCGTTAGCTTCAAAATCTATATCGCTATGACGATAGCAATGACGTCCCCACATGAGAGAGCGACCTCCTACATGATAGCCACGATACCAGTCGAAGCGTTTCGTTTCTACATAGGGGCATTCTTTTTCATTTACCCAATAGTCTAGGTTGGTTTCGTTAAGTGGATAGTCTCTTTTTAATACTGGATAGTTTTGAATCATTTCCTGTGTTCTGCCTCCGCGATGAGGAAAGTCCCAGGGGTTTTTATTTGCATTCACGTAGTCCTGAACATGTTTAATGTCCCGACCCCTTTCGAGCATGATAGTTTTCAGGCCTTTTTCAGTGAGCTCTTTAGCTGCCCAACCACCTGATATGCCACTGCCTACGACAATAGCATCATACGTGTTATTCGCCATATGGAATCGTTTAAATAGTTTTCGTTAAAAAAAATTCAAGCTTTTGGTGCAAGCAGGTTTTAAAGATATTTAAAAAAAATGATTGCTCTATACAATTTAAAAAAAGTTTAAAGAGCCTTTATGAAAAAACCGGGCTATTAGCCCGGCTTTTTTTATTGATGTCTATATAGACAAATATTTTATATGTTTAATCTCTTTCAAAAATATATACATCTCTGCCCGTATCAGTGTTACGTTGCAGTGTCATTTTTTTAAAAGTACCTGCGAGGTTTTCCTGAATCTTGTATTCCACGCCATCGTAAATGAGGGTTTTAGTATCTACAAAAGTATAGTTTACGTCCAGTGCAGGATTGTGTACACCCTCTGCATCATAGTACTGTACTTTTCCGTTTGATTTAAATTCTGCATATGCTGAGCCGGGAGTAAGATTCTCATCCAGTAAAGGAGTGGATGAATTTCCTACATAGGTTAAATGGCGAACATCCCATTTGCCGATTCTAGCGTTATTAATTATTGCATCCAAGCCCAACCCATCACGGGTTTTACTACATGCACTAAAAAGTATAATTGCAAGGATTGCCAAGAGAGCTAGTGTAGGACGATTTTTCATTAAAAAAGTTTTTTGTAGGGTTGAGGAATATTCATATTTATTGATGGGGTGCAATATGCATGCCAAAGACTACCATTATCCTATGTAATTGATATATAAAAGTTGTAAATATTTATAAGTCGATACGTCTTTTGTTGAACCTGAGGGGGGTACAAGTCTATTTTTAAATGCTATATCTTTGTCTTATGCAAAACAGCACTGATACAAGGTTTTCGGAAAGTACAGATGTACTTGCTGTACCTACTTCATCGTGCCAGTTGATAGTGTGGAATGACGATGTAAACACCTTTGACTGGGTGATTGAAACGCTCATGGATATATGTGGGCACAGTTATGAGCAGGCGGAGCAATGTGCATATATTATTCATTTTAAGGGTAAATATGCTGTGAAAGAGGGTGAGTATGAAGAATTGAAGCCGATGTGCGATGCCATCCTCGACAGAGGTATTAATGCTACCGTAGATGAGGTGGTATCTTAAATCAGGCTTTGATTTGGAATTGATTGCTCTATGCCGTTATTTGCTCTTGACGAGTCGTTGTATTTTCCTCCCGTGCATCTGGCCGAGCCCGACGGATTACTAGCGATGGGTGGAGATTTGTCCGTAGAAAGATTATTATTGGCCTATCGTTCGGGTATTTTCCCTTGGTATAGCGAGCCACCTATCTTATGGTGGTGTCCCAATCCTCGTTTTGTCCTTTTCCCATCTGAATTTAAAGTCAAAAAAAGTCTGAAGCCCCTTTTGAATCGTAATGCATTTGATTTTACCATCAATCGTGCTTTTGAAAAAGTAATTGAACATTGTAAAACCGTACCGCGTCCGGGACAGGATGGTACTTGGATTCGTGAGGAGGTGGTGCGTGCCTATACGCAGCTGCACCAACTAGGGTATGCTCATAGTGCCGAAGTTTGGAAAGATGGACAACTGGTGGGAGGGTTATACGGAGTAAGACTGGGAAAGGTGTTTTTTGGCGAAAGTATGTTTAGCTTGGTAAGTAATGCTTCTAAGTATGCGTTTACCAAATATGTGCAGCAGCTGGTTGCTGAGGATGTACAATTGATCGACTGTCAGGTATACACCGAATATTTGGAAAGCTTTGGGGCACGTATGATTGATGGTCAGGAGTTTCAAGCTTTATTGAAAAAATGGATTTGATTTTTGGATAGTTTGTTAAAACTTGTAATGCAATACGGTTGGTAGCATTTCTCGCCAGGTTGGCCAGTCGTGCTTGTATTGTTCGCCCCAGTTTTGAAAATCATAGGCAATTCCTTTTTGGTATAGGGTGCGTGCAAACTCTCCGCCAGCTTTAGGGTCCTCGTAAGCTCCACTTCCGGTGAGGATATGAATATGATTACTTTTACGGATGGTTTCCAAAATATGATGGTCGGTGAGATTAGGCATATAATGCCACGGACTATTGAAATACACACTATCGTCCATATAACCATCGCTGTAATAGGTAAGATCATACACGCCGCTCATAGCAATAACACCATTAATAAGATCGGGTCGTTTTAGAAATAAATTCATACTGTGCAGTGCACCAAAAGAGGCTCCGCTTACAATAATAGGGGTCTGGCTACTGGTAGCATTTTTAATGTAAGGAATTACTTCATTGTAGATATAATTATTCCATTGATCATGCCGGATCGATTTTTCTTGGGGGGGCATATGCTGATTCAACCAGCTTTCGTTATTTACACTGTTTACAGAAAATACTTTGATGGTACCAGCTTCGATAAATGGCCGCAGTGCCTCAATAAGCTCAAAGCGTTCATATTCGAGATAATCTGCTGCTGCCGTGGGTACCAGTAATAATGCAAAGCCATAATGTCCATAGGTTACAATGGGCATCTCTTTATTCAGCGAAGGACTATACCATCCAAAGATGTCTCTTTTCATGTAAAACTTTTTTCTAAAATAAAATATTTTACCGATAGTGTTGAATATTTATATTTTTGAAGCCTTATTACAAACGGATGAAATTAATACAAACAGCAGAAAGGGTTTCGCAATTAGATGCTTCTGATAACTATGTTTATCAGCGCTCCTTACTGGCTTATGCAGAAGCCGCCAATATGGTATCGGGTAATGTTTTGGAAATAGGAACGGGTAGCGGCTACGGTATTGAGCATATTGCCTCAAAAGCAACTCGATTTGTAACGATTGATAAATTTCAGAACGATAATATTCCGGAACTGGTGGCTAAACACCACAACATTGAATTCATTAAGATGAGTATTCCACCATTAGCCGGAATAGCCGATAATACTTTTGATTATGTAATTACCTTTCAGGTAATCGAGCATATTAAGAACGATAAGCTTTTTGTAAAAGAGATTCAGCGGGTGCTTAAACCTGGCGGCAAACTTATCGTTACCACACCCAATAAGAAAATGTCACTTACTCGCAATCCTTGGCATGTGCGTGAGTACACGGTAGATGAGCTGAAGAAATTACTGCTACAGGATTTCACATCTGTTCAAGCACTCGGTGTGTATGGTAATGATAAAGTGATGGAATATTATCAAGCCAATAAAAAAGCAGTAGAAAGAATTACTCGCTTTGATATTTTTAATCTTCAATACAATTTACCGCGCTGGTGTTTGCAAATACCTTATGATATCCTGAACAGATGGAACCGTAAAAAAATGCTTAAAAGCGATAATACACTAGTCTCCAGTATTCAAATGAGCGATTATTTTCTGTCAGAAGTAAATGATGAATGTTTGGATTTATTTTACATAGCGGAGAAATAGCAGTTGCTTTTATTCGTTGCCCAAAATGCTTTTGATTGCTTTGGCTTTCAGCATGCATTCTTCCCATTCTTTTTCGGCATTGCTGTAAGCTGTAATGCCGCCTCCGGTTTGGAATGAAAGATAGCCGTTAGATTCGTTATACATCATACTACGGATTACTACATTAAAATCAAAATCCCTCTCGGGAGTAAAATATCCCAACGCCCCTGAAAAAATACCCCTTTTGCTTCTTTCATATTGATCGATGAGCTGCATGACTTTGATTTTAGGTGCACCCGTCATGGAACCCATGGGAAAAGTAGCATTAATGATATCCATAAAACGTACATCATCCTGCAATGCCCCACTGATGGTGGAAATCATTTGATACACTTGCGGAAAACTATATATGCCGAAGAGTTCATCCACTTTTACGCTACCCTCCTTACAAATGCGCGATAGATCGTTACGCACCAGATCTACTATCATTACATTTTCGGCTTTATCTTTTTCACTTTGCAGCAGCTGTTGTTTTTCTGTAGCTGTGCCGCTGATGCGCTGCATAGTACCTTTGATCGGCTGACTAATGATATGTTGGCCATTTTTTTTCAGAAAGCGCTCGGGGCTGGCACATAATAGCCACTTGTCATTTGTTTTATACAGTCCGGCAAAGGGATTGGGGGATAGGGTATTGAGTTGGGCGAACAGCGTAATGGGATCCAACCTCACACCTTCGGCAAAAAATTCCTGACAGAAATTAATTTCATAACAATCGCCTCTATGAATGTGTTCCTGCAGGCGTTTAATGATATGGAGATATTCTTCCCTCGGTATTTTATTTTGTACGGGTACTGATAGGGTTGTAGTACCGGTATGAACGTTCTCGGAGTTTTCAATAGCTTGAAATACGGCCTCAGGATCGCTTCCGATAATTTCCAAAACCTCTTTTTTCAAAATCAGCAGTACTTCTGGTTCAA
This sequence comes from Chitinophagaceae bacterium C216, assembly GCA_028485475.2. Lineage (GTDB taxonomy): Bacteria > Bacteroidota > Bacteroidia > Chitinophagales > Chitinophagaceae > Niabella > Niabella composti. The sequence continues at coordinate 309,788 of CP144143.1, read as the reverse complement.
AAAAGAAGATGTCAGGAAATTGTATGTGATCAGCTTTAAAGGTGTGGCTTGTTCTTTCAAATGTGATTAATTCGTAGCCCAAATGCCCCAATAACCAGGAGGGTCTCTGATTTAGAAATAGTTCGAAACCGGGAAGGGCGTCAATACCGGAGGATTGATATTGCCGTACGGCTCCAGCACCTATTAGCCATTGGTGGTGGCCGGTATAATGGTTGCTGTCTAAAAAACAAAAAGTGTTGAACTTTCGAAGCCAATTCAACACCTTTTGTTTAAAAACACTTATATCGTTAACTGTAAAAGTGCTTTGCAATGGTTTTAGTAAAAGAGATTATTAAAAGTCGTCTTCCTCGTCATCATCGAAGGTTGGATCGCCAAACAAATCTTTGAACTCATCATCCAAGCCGAAGTCATCGTCATCATCAAATGACTTTTTACCTCTGCCGGATTTACCTTTCGACTTTGGCAAATCGAACTCCTCAAAGTCTTTATCCCAATCGTCATCTTCTTCTACCTTATCCCAATCATCAATTTCGTCAATGTCATCTTCATCATCAAATTCTTCTTCCTTTTTCGATTTCGGGGAAGCTTTCTTTACAGGCTTCTTTTCGTTAAAGGTCTCTTTGTCACTTAATTTAGATTTATTTGACTTTGCCATAATCTAAAAATTATACTGTAAATTTTATTCGAAGTTTTTAAATCGCCAAATTTTTTAATTTTCTTTTTTTGAAAAAAATTACAGAACAATTAGCTGGTCTCTTTCGGGCCCGTTGGAGATATATTTAATAGCTACTCCCAGATATTCATTAATAAATTTAATATAGTTTTTGGTCTTTTCGGGCAGCGAATTATAGTCTTTTGCCTGACTGATATCGGTGTTCCATCCTTCGAATTTCTGATATACAGGAACGTAGTGGTCCAAATCGAGGCGGAAAGGGACTTCCTTAATTTCCTTACCACGAATGCTGTATGCAGTACATACCTGTAGTTCTTCAAAGGTATTGAGCACATCAGCCTTAGTCATTACAATTTTGGTAACACCGTTGATCATGCAGGCATAGCTAAGGGCAACCAGATCAATCCATCCGCAGCGGCGTGGACGCCCGGTTGTAGCACCGTATTCATTACCAATATCGCGAAGCTTTTGTCCGTCGGCATTTTCCAGCTCGGTAGGGAAGGGGCCACTACCTACTCGGGTGCAATAAGCTTTCGTAATACCTATAACATCTTTCACGTGCTGGGGTGCAATACCCAAACCGCTGCATACGCCTGCGGTAATAGTATTGGACGAAGTAACAAAGGGGAAGGTCCCGAAGTCAAGGTCCAACATGCTGCCCTGAGCACCTTCGGCCAGTATTTTTTTGCCTTCTTGAATAAGCTTGTTGATGAAGTATTCTCCGTTTACAATATTGAGTTCTTTGAGGAATTCAACGGCTTCGAAGAATTCTTTTTCGTCGTTGGAAATATCTTCTTTATAGTGGTAGGTATCTATAATTACCTGATGTTTTTGGCGTAATTGATCATATAGCTCTTTAAAATCGTCGCGTAAAATATCACCCACGCGCAATGCATTGCGGCCGGTTTTATCCATATATGCTGGGCCGATACCTTTCAATGTAGAGCCGATTTTGCTTTTGCCTTTTGCCTGTTCGGAAGCTTTATCCAGTGCCCTATGGGTGGGCAATATAAGGTTGGTGCGTTCGGCAATAAAAAGGTTCTTTTTAAGATCAATTCCGAAAGCGGCTACGTTCTCGCATTCTTTTTTTAATGTGATAGGGTCCAGTACTACACCATTTCCGATGATATTGATTTTATCTTCATAAAAAATTCCGGAAGGTATTTGATGCAATACCAGTTTTTTGCCATCCTTGTATAAGGTGTGTCCAGCATTGGGACCACCTTGGAAGCGGGCTATCACATCATAATCTTTAGCAAAATAATCTACTATCTTACCTTTCCCCTCATCTCCCCATTGAAGCCCTAAAATAACATCTACCATCTGCCTTGTTTTTGGTTAAAAAATTGAAGTGCAAAAATAAGGGTTCGTGTTGCGAAAAAAGAAATTATCGGCCTTGGAAGCCGAAAAATATAAAGGGTGCTCTTGAAGTGAAGGCTCAGCGGCTTTTATTTGGATATGTCCTCTGTATCGTACCGCGAGACCGACTCTACGCCATCCACCTCTCCCAGTCTTCGCACCAGCTCGTCCAGCTCTTCCTTGTCGTGAACGAATAACTTGATGTTTCCTTCGAACAGGCCTTCCTGAGCCTCAATGGTAAGGGCGGCAATATTGATTTTGAGTTCGCCCGAGATGAGGTTGGTAATCTTGCTTACCATACCTACATCGTCGATACCCACAATTTTGATACCGGTGAGGAAGGAAATTTCCTTATTCTTCGCCCATTTAGTTTTTACAATCCGGTGGCCGTAGTTGGCCATCAGTTTAGGTGCATTGGGACAGTTGGTGCGGTGAATGGTAAGGCCTTTTCCAGTAGTAACAAAGCCAAATACGTCATCACCGGGAATGGGTTTACAGCAGTTGGCCAAAGTGTATACAATCTTGTCGCTGCTTTCCCCGAAGATAATTAGTTCGGCATCTTTAGCCGGAGTAGGTAATGGTGGAGCGCTCTCTGTTTTAGATTCGGCCGGTTTAGGTGGGGCCGGAGCTTCCAACCTGTCACCCATAACCTTAAAGTCTTTAAGTTCTTTAAGGTCGATATTTTTTATAGCAATCTGATAATACAGCTCAAGATTGGAGTTCAGCTTATAGTACTGGGCTATAGTTTCTACATTGCCCGGATACATGGGAACTCCCATAGCTTCCAGTTTGCGATGCAATGTGTATTTGCCTTCTTCTCCGATTTTCCTTTTCTCCTCTTTAAGCGCCTCCTTAATTTTGTTTTTAGCCTTGGCTGTAATGACGAATTTGAGCCAGTCTTCCGAAGGTGATTGTTTATTACTGGTGATGATTTCGACCTGATCACCGCTGGATAGCTTGTAGCTGATAGGCACCAGCTTGTGATTGACCTTAGCGCCGATGGTTTTGGCACCAATAGCCGAGTGTATGGCAAAGGCAAAATCCAGCGCACTACTACCGGCAGGCAACATTTTGATATCGCCTTTGGGGGTGTATACATAAATTTCTTCGGCTAGGGAGCTGGTTTTAAAGTCCTGCAGAAAAGCCACGCTATCGTCGGCGTCTTTACTGTTCAGCGCTTCCCGTATCTGTTGGAACCACTTATCAAAACGGTTTTCGCTTTGCGAGCCTTCTTTATATTTCCAGTGTGCGGCCAGCCCTTTCTCGGCAATCTCGTTCATACGGCGGGTACGAATCTGTACTTCCACCCATCGCCCGCGTGGTCCCATTACGGTAGTATGCAATGCTTCATAGCCGTTGGATTTAGGATTACTTACCCAGTCGCGCAAGCGCTCAATCGACGGCGTATATTCATCAGTAATGAGTGAGTAAACTTTCCAACAGTCTTCTTTTTCTTTTTCCGGACTGCTGTCGAGAATAATTCTGATGGCAAAAAGGTCGTATACTTCTTCGAAGGATACGCCTTTCTTTTTCATTTTGTTCCAGATGGAGTGAATGTTTTTGGGCCGACCAAATATTTCGAACTTAAAATTGTTTTTTTCGAGTTTTTCTTTAATCGGTTTGATAAATTCATTGATATAACGCGTTCTTTCGCGCTTGGTTTCGGCGAGTTTTCGGGCGATTTCTTTGTAGGTATCAGGCTCCAAATATTTCATGGCCAGATCTTCCAGCTCGGTTTTGATGGCATACAGTCCCAAGCGGTGTGCCAGCGGAGCAAAAATGTACACGGTCTCGGAGGCAATTTTCAGCTGCTTTTCGCGCTTCATGCTGTCGAGTGTGCGCATATTGTTGAGCCTATCGGCCAGTTTGATAAGAATTACCCGGGGATCATCGGTAAGTGTGAGTAAAATTTTCCTGAAATTTTCTGCCTGTGCCGAAGCTTTTACATCTATGACATTGGAGATTTTGGTTAGTCCATCTACAATGCGTGCAATCTCCGATCCAAACTCGCGTTCAATATCTTGAAGGGTAACATCGGTGTCTTCTACGGTGTCGTGCAATAGGGCACATATAGTGGAACGCACTCCAAGGCCAATTTCCTCTACACATATTTTAGCTACGGCTATGGGGTGTAAAATATAGGGTTCGCCACTTTTGCGACGCATGCTGCTGTGAGCTTCTGCAGCCATTTCGAAAGCAGAACGTATGAGGTCTTTATCGCCCGGTTTTAGTTTGTCTTTTAATAAACGTAACAGGGAACGGTACTCGCGTAAAATGAGCTTTTTTTCCTCTTCCTCGGTAAGATTGTATTTGGGTTTTTGCTCTATTGTCTTCATTATCAATATACTCTCCTAGTCCGATATCACTTCTTAGGTATACAAGTGATTATTATATAAATATACGATTCTTTACGTGTAAAAACAACACGTTTGAGCGGCCTCTGATTGCTTTTTTGCGCTAGCCAAAAAAACCTTCGACGAAAATATTAAATTATCGTGTTTAATCTTCAATAAATCCATTACCTTTGCACCCCGAATCGTTAACCGGATGTGGTGAAATTGGTAGACACGTCAGACTTAGGATCTGATGCCGCAAGGTGTGGGGGTTCGAGTCCCTCCATCCGGACTAGAAAAGTTTAATGTTTGAGGTTTCCGTTTACCAACAAGCCTTAAACCTTAAACTTTTTTATTAAACTATTATTATAACATGGCTACAATTACAAAAGAACCTATTGGCCAGTTGCACGAAAAGATCAGTGTAAAAGTAGATAAGGCCGATTATCTCCCAGGTTTTGAAAAAACTTTAAAAGAATATAGTAAGAAGGCAAATCTGCAAGGCTTCCGACCCGGAAAAGTTCCCGCAGGTCTAATTAAAAAAATGTATGGCCCTTCTTTGTTTACCGACGAGGTATTACGTTCTGTAGATAAAGAACTGATCAATTATCTGCAAAATGAGAAAACTGAGATCTTTGCTCAGCCGCTTCCATTGAATGTGGATATTGCTCAACTGGATGTAAACAATCCTGGTGAATATAATTTTGAATTTGAAATAGGGTTAAAACCCGAATTTGAATTGGCAGATTTGGCAAAAGCCGATATTACAGCCTACAATATTGATATTACCGACGAAATGATTAATGAGGAAGTGGAAAGATTGCAGAATCGTTACGGTAATATGGTGGATAAAGAAGCGGTTTCTGGTGAAAACGCTGTAGTATATGTTAGTTTTATTGAAACCGACGCAGCAGGTAACGAAGTGGAAGGTGGTTTGAAGAAAGACAACTCTTTCCTCGTAAAATATTTTGCCGCAGCCACACAAAAAGAGTTGATGGGTAAGAAAGCTGGTGATAGCATACAAGTTGCTATTGGTGAGGCTTTTGAAGAAAAAGAGTGGGATTATGTAGCCGGAGATCTGGGATTGAACAAGGACAGCGAAGAAGACAAAAAGAAAACTTTTAAGCTTGCCATAACTAAGGTTGCAGAACTCGAAAAAAGAGCATTGGATGAGGAGTTCTTCAAACAACTTTTCCCTGAAGGGGATGTAAAAACTGAAGAAGAATTCCGTGCTAAAGTAAAAGATCAGATCTTCAATTATTGGGCTGCTCAAAGTCGCAATCAAATTCATGATCAAATCTTCCACAGCTTGGTGGACAATACTAAGATTGAATTTCCTGAGGCATTCCTGCGTAAATGGTTGTTATCTCAAAATAGCGAGAACGGCCAGCCTGCCAAAACTGAAGAACAGGTAGAGCAGGAGTTACCTACTTTCCTGAATCAGCTGAAATGGACTTTGATCACTGAAAAAATTGTTAAGGTTCAACAAATTGAGGTGAAGCCCGAGGAGGTAAGAGAATTTGCGAAAGCTCAGCTATTTAGCTATATGGGAGGTGCGGTACCTAGCGAAGAAGAACCCTGGGTGAAGGATTATGTAGACAGAATGATGAATGATCGCAGGTATGTTGAGGATGCTTACTCTCGTATTCAGTCTCAAAAAGTTTTTGAATGGGCTGAAAAACAAATAAAGCCAAAATCCAAGCAAGTAAGTGCGGAGGAATTTAATAAAATGGTTGAAGAGCATCAGCACCATCATCATTAATAATGCAGTAACATATTTTGTTGATATAAAGGCGCTTATTATAAGCGCCTTTTTTATTAGCCCCTATCCTTAGTAGTTACTTTAGAACTTCATTAAAAAATTGCCCCGGGTAAAAACCCAGGGCGTTATAAACCTAACCTAAACTCTAATATTTTACTGCATTATCATCTCTAAAGGGACTGATTATTATTAAACTTTTAAATAGAAAATGTATAAAGTTTAAAATCAATTAATTTGTGCTGTTTGTTTATTGTAAATTGCAATTAAATTTTTACAAACTACCAATATTTACAAGCATTTAGTCTTGGCAAATTTATAAAGTACCTGTGCAAATTTCTATAGTATCTATTATAAAATCTTTCTTCTGCGTATCAATTTTTTTCTTCTGCGTATCAATTTTGTCAAAATCTTCATATAAATTGAATAGTTTATTTATTCTCGAGGGATTGTGGTATTGTGAGAATAAATATATTGTAGCTATCGGATACCTCCAGAACTAATGAACCTCTATGCAGGGTAGCCAGTGAGCGAGACAGTGCAAGCCCGATGCCGGTTCCCGGAAGATTTCCTTTGGGATTGAGCCGGGCAAAGGGTTCAAAAATCTTTTCCCTGTTTTCTGGAATGATTAAATCTCCATCACTGGCTACACTAATTTTAATCTTATCTGGGTCAGTAGAACGTTGTACTTTAAGAATAATTTGACTTTTACCATACTTGAGCGCATTATCTAGAAGGTTGCTAATGATTTTTGTAAGCGCTTCTTTGTCAGCATATATATGTGTTAATCCTTTTTCTATTATGGATTTGAAAGCAAATTGTTTTTGTTTTATAACTGGGTCAAAAATAAAGTACACCGATTCTAGGAAGGGAGTTAGTTCCAGCCGCTCGGGTTGGATTTGCATTTGAGCGCTTTCTGTTTTTTTAAGGGTGAGCAACTCATTGATCAGATTGAGAGATCGCTGTACACCTTCTTCCATAATATTAAGATACTTCTGTGTACGGGGACGATCTTCAGTGTCTATCTTAGCCATTTCTAAGGGGGCCTTCAGCAGCGTGATAGGAGCTTTGATTTCATGTATAACATGCGTAAAAAACTCTGTCTTTGACGCATAAATTTCTTTTTCTCGTTGAATTTCATAGAGTAATTTGTTTCTCTTCTGCCGTTCTGCTAAGTTTCTTTTATAATATTTCAGACTGGTGTAGGTGAGCAGGAAAAAAAGCACGACATAGGTTAAATAAGCCCAGGTTGTTGCATAAAAAGGATTTAAGATAGTAATATGCAATACTCTTTCGTTGTCCTGCCAGATGCCTCTGTTATCTGTGGCTTTTACTTTAAAAGTGTATTTCCCGGGTTTTATGGCGATAAAACTAACATTGCGCTTATCTTTAATGTAATACCAGTTATTGTCTAAGCCTTCCATTTTATACGCATATTGTATACCATCGGGAGCTGCATAACTGAGTGCTGCAAAATCAATTTCGAATGAGGACTGCTTATGTGTAAAAGTGATAGAATGTGTTAGTGATGCGGATTGCTTTAATGGACCTTTATTCGGATTAATAGTAAGGGGGATATTCAGCATCGTGATTTCAGTTATGTAAAGCGGCGGCTTGTAAGTGGAAGTCTTTATATTATCGGGATTTACTCTTATAATACCTCCATGTGTTGCAATGTATATATCGCCGTTTCGTGCTTTGTAAGAGCTGGCATAAGCAAATTGTCCTGCAGAGAATTCTTTTATCTGTTCAAAGCGAGACAAAGCCATAGTGGCCGGATCTAACATGACTATTCCGGCTGCGGTTGTGACCCAAAGTTTGCCATAATTGTCTTCGGCGATAGCGGTAACAATATCTGATGGTAGTCCGTGTTTGCTGGTATAGATGTAAGTTTTCTTCGTATGTATATTAATGTTTATCAGACCGTTACCTGTTCCCAACCAGATAGTGCCATCGCGGGAGACTAGTAATGCGGAGTTGATGCTGGTGGGTAAAATATTTTTTCCATCGACCATTACCTTTACCTCCCCTTTTAAGTTTTGTTTTTCGTTGTAGAAAAACAATCCATGTGTTAAGCCCCACACTGTTCCATCGGGTGTTTGTGTGATCACGTTGTAGGGTGTTTGCTGGGGAAAATGATCAGACCTGGTAAAGCGTTTGGTGCCTTTGTCGAATTGGAAAATACCATCTGCAGTACCTACCCATATCGTTTTTTCATTTAAATCCACATGGAGTGACATGATTCGGTTGCTTTTTAAGTCGTTGGTTCCAGTTCCTGCCGTATAGTGTTCTACGATGTTTTTACTCCTTGTATCCAATGCTTGCAGCCCGTATAACCATACTCCCAACCATAATTTACCCTGATCATAAACCATTCCTAAAAGATCTTCTCCGGAGAATGCGCCTTGGTGAGGAGTTTGGGAAAAATATTCAAAGCGACGGGTATGTGGGTCAAAACGGTTTAGCCCTTTAGCACTGGCAATCCATATATGGCCTTGATCGTCCTCAGTGATGTTAGTGAAATTTTTCCCCCACAAACCATGTGAAGAATGAAGATTAGCGGTATATACTTCAAAGGCGTTACTTACGGGAGGGTAGTAGCTCACGCCATTGTGATATGTGGCACACCAGATACCTCCTTCAGCATCTTTAAGTAGCCACCACACATAATCATCAGCCAAGGAATTTCTGTTTTCCGGGCTTTGTAAAATCCTATTTTGGTATGAGCCGTTGCTATCCAGTATATATATACCTTTATTAGTTGCCACCCAGAATTCATTGGAGTACACCTGTTGAAAATCACGAACTGTGATATTGGTACTTTCCCCGAAGCTTAAACTTACCGGTTGTGCTTTTTTCTGTTGGATATCGAAAGCGGTAACACCTTTTAAAGTACCTACCCACAAGGTGCGATCATCCTTTTTAAATATCCTAATAATTCGTCGGGTACTTGCAGGCTGAAAGTGAGTACTTATAGGGAAGAAAATGAAACGACGTTCAAAAGGCATCCACAAACCTAGCTCTCCGTTTTCGGTGCCTACCCACATTTGGTGATTGTCGGTTACGATGATATCGGTATACTTTTGATTCTGGTAATTAGGATATTTTATGGCTTCCCTTGTTAAAGGATCGCATTCATACAAATTATTATAAAGGGATAGCCATACTTTTCCGGTTTGGTCTTCGGCCATCCGGTGTACCACACCTTCGGGAACATTTTTAACCGGATCCAGAAGTTCCGTGGTATCGTTGAAGATAAAAAGGCCTTTATTGGTGGCTAACCATAAACTACCATTACTGTGCACTAGTAGTTCCCATACATATAGGGGACCCTTTATTTTATTGTTATTGCTTATAGTGTTGAATTTTTTAAAGGCCTTACCATCAAATCTGTTAAGGCCATCGGCAGTCCCCATCCATATAAAGCCTCTTTTGTCTTGCTGTATGGTAAAAACGGTGTTATTGCTTAAACCATTATTTGTATTAAGGTTTTTAGATATATATTGCTGTGCATGAATATTTTGTATTTGGAGTGTAAAAATCAATCCAATTATGGGATGAATTAGGCGACTAAAAAACAGACGGCAACAATCAATCATTATTATTTTATATATATTATTAATTATATAATATTCAAAAATATTAAAATTCATTAGTTTAAGCCTATTTTACTTAGGGGCTTTCAAATTTTATCTCAAAATGTGCTGTTTCTTTGCTCTGTATATATATTTCTAAATATATTTCTAACTTCTGTCTATCATTTTCCACATGAGATATTGCAAGAATTGCCTAAGAATCTAGCTTCGTTCCCTATTCAATTATTTAATTTAAGTTGCCAGTTATGTTAATTTCTCAAAAGTATATGCGATAACAAATAAAGCGACTTTAATCAGAAAGCCATTTTTTGTTACAGCATGCACTTTTCTGAGCATTTTTTCTTTAATCATACTGAAATCTGTTTCAATTTGTTTACGCATATATTGTTTTAAGAAGGCGACATGTGGCTCATCTTTTCTTTTACTATTAGACCTTCTTTGAACTTTTGCATGTATCAATTCTGCCTCAAATAAGTCATCTTCACTCAAATAATCGGTATAGCCGGCATCCATGTAGATGCTGCTTTCCGGTGCTACATCAAAAGGGAGTTTTCCAAGGCTTTGACTGTCATGCTCGCTACCAGGCACTATGCAAAACTCTACCGGTATTCCATTTAAAGTCATTACCTGTACCCGAACTCCGTAGAAATACCTCCTCATGGCAGCATGTTTACCCCGAAACGCTTCACCCCTTAATACTTTACAACGACCAATGCGTATATTGTCACACACTGCAACAGGAAAAGAGTCTAAGCGGTAATCGGCTGCCCCCGCCATGTCCTTTAACTGTTTACCCATTACTGAAAACATAAACAACAGCAGCTCTGAGAGCCGGTGCAGCCTTCGGCAAAATCTCGATTTATCTAACATCTGCGGCACATAGCCCTTCAATTTCATAAAGTGACGGGCATTTCCCTGGTGACCTCCAAAGTACAACGCTGATACAAAGGCCGTTGTAATAACCTCCGCATCGCTAACCCGTACCCGGATATCCTCCTTGTGGTGCAAAGATTTTAAAATATCATCTACTATACAATAAAGAGCTATAATTTACTATCGGAAAGCATGGCTTATATATTTTAGATGTGGTAATCCAAAATTATTATAAACATGCTTTCTTTTTTACTTCTTTACATAACTAGCAACTTAGGTTAATATAGAATCACTGTATAGCCTTTGCTTTGTGTATATAGATGCAGTGAAGAGGGGTAAAGTATTGAAGATGGATTTATTGTTTCGAATTTTATTTACATAATATATATATACATTTGTACTAGTATAAGACATTTATTTTAATAATATCTATTGTTTAATTAAGCAACTACTCCTAAAAAATGAGAAAGCTTACTTTAGGACTGTTCGTAGCCCTTTTATTTACCCAGCTCTCTTTATCTCAAGACCGTCCTTTTATTACTAAATGGCAAGCTGATGGATCTGGTCAGATTTCATTTAAAGCCCAAACTGCTGGAGATGTCACCTATACGGCAAAGTTTAGTACGGGTAGCGGTGAGGATAGTATTATGGGACTTATTAATATGCCGTCGCCGAACTATGTATCTATATACGGTCTTCCTGTAGGGGGTGATGTCGAATTACGTTTAGGACCGCAGAACTTGATGGCGGTTCATATGTACGGTATTAATTTTAAAGAAATATCGCAATGGGGCGATGTAGTGTGGTCATCGATGGCTTCTGCATTTAATGGCGCCACTGTAATGGATGTAACGGCAACGGATAAGCCTAATTTGTCGCAGGTAACTGACATGAGCTTTATGTTTTCCCAGTGTGAAAAGTTAACCGGTCCTAATAATATTAATGACTGGGATGTGAGTAATGTTACTAATATGCGAGCGATGTTTCAAGCCGCATTACTTTTTAACCAGCCTTTGAATGATTGGGATGTGAGTAATGTGGGGAATATGAGTGACATGTTTTCTGGCGCTGAAAGCTTTAACCAGCCTCTTGATAATTGGGATGTGAGTAATGTGCGTAATATGAGAAGCATGTTTAGTAGTGCTAGATCTTTCAACCAGCCTCTTGATAGTTGGGATGTGAGTAATGTGAGGGATATGGCATACATGTTTTCTGGCGCTGAAAGCTTTAACCAGCCTCTTGATAATTGGAATGTAAGTAATGTGCGTAATATGAGAAACATGTTTAGTAGTGCTAGATCTTTCAACCAGCCGTTGAATAATTGGGATGTGAGCAATGTTGATTATTTTAGTGATGGCTTCGCGGGTATGTTTTACTATGCCACTTCTTTTGATCAAAACCTAGGTAGCTGGAAGATGCACCCCAATACAGGATATATAACGCTCGGTCCATCAGGTATGAGCTGTGAGAACTATACACTTACATTGATTGGCTGGGCAGCTAATAATCTCCATTTGACCAACGTGTCTGTGGATGTATACCATACTAGTTATGGTCCTGCTGCAGATGCAGCGCATTCATTATTAGAAGGTAATGGATGGATATTTAATGACGATGGTCTCGATGAGTCCTGTAATGTAACATTGCCGGTAGTATTTGGAGATATTAGCGCATTATACAAGAATGGTCAGTTGCAAGTAAACTGGACTACGTTATCAGAACTCAACAACGCGTATTTTGAAATAGAAGCCTCTGTCGACGGTACAAACTTTGTAAGCATTGGTACAGTACAAAGCTTGGCTAAGGACGGCAACTCCGACCAACCTTTACAATACAGCTTCAGCAAAACCGCATCACGCAACGCGTTGCTAGTTGGTATAGCTGCATTAACCTTGGCCATAGGCAGCTTTGTTGCAGGTCGTAGAAAAGCGGGAGCTATGATGTTGGGGGCATGTATGCTGTTGGTGGGTATAGCTGCATCATGTAATAAGAAGGATAGCTTTGCTTTACCTGCCGAAGATAAAGACCTGTACATTCGTATTAAGCAAGTAGATAAAGACGGTAGCTATAAATACAGTAAAGTAGTGAAGGTGATGTTTGAACATTAACTGTACACGGGGTTATATTACTCAAAGGGTCGGTATTATTGCCGGTCCTTTGAGTAAAAAAAAGAAGCACACACGAAAATCATATCGATAGGCTATTACCCAAAGTCGGAATTTTTTAATAGAACGTTTTTTCCTGTCAATATTTATATAAGAATATTTGTAAGGTATTGCTACATTATTTTGTAACCCCTTATAAAAAACCGCTATTTAAGAATAATCTTAACAGCGGTTTTAAACATGATTGTATCATTGTAATGATAAGGAACGGATTCCCAATATTTTAATAATATTATTCGATACCCTTCCGTACTACACCGCTAAAGAAAGTCTATTCATACTTATTAAAATAGTACATTATGCCTTTCGGTTATTGTAATGTTTAGGGGCGTAAAATCTATCATTATTATCCGGTTTCTACATCATCGAAATGTATACATGGAAATTACGAACTAGCTATTAGCACAATAGATCATGCCTTCTTGCTACTCTTGAAATTACAACAAAAAGGCTTAATGAAGAAATATTAGTTATATATTTTTGAATCTCGCCATCTTGCAATGTGTAAATTATGAATAATTATATAATTATGCATATTGTGATAATATATGTAAAATGTTTTTGCTTTGATAAATATTGGTGAGCCTCCCTATTTCTAGGGATCGCATTTATTTTATTCCATTTATAATCACTCCTACATTTGCTATCAAAATTTTAATCAACCGTTAGATAAATGGGATGTGAGTAAGGTTGTAAATATGAGTGCCCTGTTTATGGAGCTAACAAATTCAATCAGCCTTTGGATAATTGGAACGTGATTAAGGCGGAGTATGTTGATAATATGTACTTTGATGCACTTTCTTTTAATCAAAATCTTGGTAGCTGAGTTTTACATCTTAATGCTTCTCAAATTTCGATAGCTAATACAGCTATGAGTTGTGAAAATTATACTTATACTCTTAAAGGTTGGTTAGATAAAAATCCCGATAAAAAAGATTTTATTATAGATGCATATAACTGTACATATGGTGCTGCAGCCGAGGGATTATGTATTCAAGCGTCTTTCGAGTTAGGATGGATTTTCAATGAAGATGTTTTTGATGGTACATGTACGGTCACGTTACCTGTAACTTTTGGTGCTATCACGGCCTTATTTAAGGATGATCAGTTACTTATCAACTGGACTACCTTATCTGAAGTAAATAATGCCTATTTTGAGGTAGAAGCGTCTACGGATGGTAAAAACTTTGTGAGTCTTGGTAAGGTGCAAAGCCTGGCTAAGGATGGTAGTTCTGACCACTCTTTACAATATAATTTCAGTAAAACCACCTCCCATACTGCGCTACTAGCGGGTGTGTCTGCATTATTGCTTGCTATCGACAGTATGGCTACCGGTCGCAGAAAAGTGGGGGCTTTGATGTTGCTTACCTTTATGTTATTGGGAGGTGTATTCATGTCTTGCTCTAAGCAGGATAAGGTGGTTTTACCATCAGAGGCTCAAGACTTATACATTCGTATCAAACAAGTGGATAAGGATGGTAGGTATCAGTACAGCAAGGTGGTGAAAGTAGTATATGAAAATTAGTTTTCTGTATCAATAATGAAGTATAGGACCGGCTTCGTACCGGTCCTTTTTTTATTACTGAATGTTAATTACAGTTACTTTTATGAATCAAATTTGCTGCTGTGTGATGAAAGTATAGTATAAGATGCTACGCGTTTTATCCAATTCTGTAATCAATGCAAAAATCTCTTTTATTGTTTGCTTTTAATTTTGCCTGTGGACTTATTATTTGCATGGCATCGGCCATTTGTTACCAAAATGTAGTGTGCTAATATGACCAGCTTTGATATTAATATTACTCTCATCGAGTAATGCTCCTTATGGCTGGTGCTTTTGGCACAAAGGATGAAAAGGGAGTTCTAAACCCTCTGTCTTTCATCTTCCATATGGGAATGCGTATAATTGAGGTATGTAATCTTCCGGCTAATTAGTATGATTTTATCTTGAATTTAGCCCCAAATTCTAAGTAATTTAGTAACAATCAAAGTGTAGTATTGATAGATGTAGCAATGCTTTGATAGAACATATACATCTAAGCATGTTTTCAGTATCGCAGGAATTTAGAGATCTCAGCTACCTAGCCGTTAGTCTATATAATAGGATAGATATGTTACTAATGTTTGTAGCCTGCTGGATATTTAAGCGCTTCTGCAATGTTAATGGTTGAGATGTAAGCTATGTGGAGAATATGGATGTAATGTTTCGCTTGGGGACTTTATTCTATCTGTCGCTCGACCAGTGGGGTGTGAACCATGTGACAACGATGTCTGGGTTGTGTGATGTGGTTGGCAGCTTTAATTAAAAGCGGGAAGGTTGGAAAGATGGCCTTCTTTTGAGCAAATATACCTAGGTGCTTTAGAAGTTGATTGTAATAACCATAGCCTTTGTTTGCTGAGGAGCGAAGCTAATAATCTGGTATGATGAGTATCGGTACATGAAGTGCTTATCGAGGCGTATAGCAGGGTACATTTGAAGGTATCGCCAAAACGTTTCCGTGTATATTCGGCCATCAAGTATCGTATATAAGAATAAGGAACTTCAAATAAGTTGAACTTCCTTATTCGCGATTAGCAATACTTATTTTGAGACTGAGGCTTCAACCGATAGTAAAGCGGTAAAAATAATGTTTGAACATTAAATGTGTCTATCCGTTCACAAGTTAAGCATGCAACTCAATGCGGATGCTTTACTTTATAAAAAAGCCGCTGTTAAACACAACAGCGGCTTTTTAAATTCTGCGAAGAGCTTTTTATTTTTTTATAACGGTTATGGTTTTTGAGTATGTTGTAGTACCGTCTTTATCTACTTGAGCTATTCGTACAAAATACTTGCTGCTGTCTTTATTTAACTTATCCAGATCACTTTTAGAGCAAGAATATAAAATACCTATGCATCCAAAACATATTAATAGAGATGCTATCCACCGTTTTCTTCGACATAGTATGCCACCTACTAGGAATGTTAAGAAGCTGAGGCCTAATACAACCGGGTTAATGGATTTTGAAAATGTATAAGTGAGTGGTATATCAGAATTGCCACCTATAGCTTTTGAAGAAACCTTGCCTATCTGCTTAAAGTGAACCCCATCAGATGACAGTTCTACGATAAAATGACTATTATTTTCTTCTTTCAAAACCTCCCACTCAATTGTAAGGTTATTGTTTTCGAAGAAAGCGCTAATTGCACCAAATATTACGGGCAATGCTTCTGAAAATTGAACACTCACTGTGGCAGGTGTGGGATCCTGCAATCCTGTAGCGTCAATAACGGAGTAAGTAAAGCTGGTGACATCCACTCCAGATACTGGATCCACTAATTGAAGTGTAAGTTGGGAAGGATCGAAATTATCAATGCGATATCCATTCTCTCCTAAATCAGTTATAGGGTTGTTATTATAGTATAGAGCAAATCCATTAGTGGGTAAACTTGTAATAACAATAGATCTTCCGGTCCAATCCTCACCATTAGGATCGCCGTCAGGAAAGTCTTCAGCATCACTACCTTTGATAAGACCGGTTAAAGGAATGTTCTGATTGGGTACAGGTGGCCCATCGATTGGCAAGACAGAATCATGGCTTTCAGGTTGTTGGCTGATGCCAAAATTAACACTGCTTACATCATCATTGCCGATAACAACATTACTTAATATTCCGGAAGGTTCACCATCGCTACCGGTTCCGCTACCTACTTTTTGTCCTGTTACACTCCATCCTGCGGGTAATACTACGGATGGTGGGGTGGTGCTTCCCAAAGTGCCGGGCTCGCTGGTGAGAATAATATTATAATTTTTACCAGGAGCAGCAGCAAGTATATAAGTGCCATCAGGTTCTACAGAGGCGATGTCAAGAATTTTGCCTTCGTCAATATCCCATAATACTACACTTAATGTACCGCCACCATTGGTACCTGTACCATTGACTATATTATCCGTCAGGCCGTTTACATCATAAAATACATTACCTGATATAGCCACATTTTCAAAGATGGCAAATGGACAGGATGCGCCATCATTATTTTCATAAGCAGCTACTGTAGGGCCTACTTGTACCGAAGTTAAATTAGTTATATCAATTTTATAATATCGGCCTTGTAAGTTAGCAAACACATATAAACTACCCGTTCCATCAAAAAAACAGATCCATAAGCAGATCCTTCACCTTGGATACCCCCTCCCGTAACTAGACCGCTGCTTAAAGTTAAAACCCCTGTTTTAATATCTAAGGTGGCTAGCTTAAATCGGTTAGGGTCGGCTCCTCCTCCGCCCCAAATGGGACCATTAATTCCATAGAAGAGACCATCCTCAGGATTGTATGCCATATCACTTGTATTAAGTGACGCTCCATTGGCTAAAGAGGTATAATATGGGGCTGCGGTTTTAGCGGGGTAAGGGAAAGTTTCACTAGTGGGATCTACTAACTTTCCATACGTATCAGGCCTGTTCGGATTTATATCCAACACATAATATCGTGTACGTACAATAGGCTGGTTATTGGCTATAAACATGTAACCATCATTTGTTACAGCACCATTATTGCAATATTCCAGACCTGTAACTGTTATAACAGAATCTCCGGTTAAACCAAATTTAATTATTTGATTATTAGGGGTGCCGGATCTGGAAGCGTACATATAATTATCAATAGGTGAATAAACCACAGCGTTTACTGCATAAGGTAGTGTTCGAACAGTAGTTCTTGTCCCTGTATTTATATCATATGCATATAAAGTAGTTGAGTTAGAACCGTTACTTACCGTTTGATAAGCAACATTCGTACATTCAAAAGGAGTCATTTCAGAGGGGGCTCTTGGGCTAGTAGTGGTGCGGTAAAAAAGGTTAATAGAACTAAGAAAATGAGAGCAAGTCGTTTAAAATTTGTAATCATATTAATAGTATTAGAAGGTGAGGGTGATGAATGTTAAATACTTTAATGATTTTTTTTTAGAAAAAAGTCACTCTATTCTATCAGTTTGAGTATGCCAAAATATTATAAAAATATGCTGTTGAGGGTGTGAACTATATGTTGTATACTCAAAAGAGATATTCTTATGGTAGAAAAGCATTATTTGTAGTGAAATGTTTTTAACTGTTTTTTAAGCGTTAAGTACATACTACTGAATTTTAAAATGTCTTACAAATTTGTTAAAATAAAAATAAATAAAATTTCTTTTAAGTCCCAATTTATTGTTTATTTGTTTCATAAACAGCCTAGTACAAGAGTTAATTCCACATCAGCTCCTATTAATTGGCAATAATAAATAGCGGTTTATAATAAGCTACATTAATCCTAAACTCTTAATTTATGTAAACGGGCATAGTTTAACGGAGATTGTCCAAATTTTCGTTTAAAGCTTTTGGTGAACTGTGAAGCAGAAGTAAAACCACATAGAAAGGCTATTTCATTCATTTTATAAAAGCCTTGATTGATTAAAGTTACAGCTTGGTTTAAACGTCTGTCTTCAATAAGCTCATTAGGTGTGCAGTGTGCTAATGATTTGATTTTTCGATAAAGAGAGGCACGGCTCATGTGAAGAATTTGTGCCAGCAGATTTAGATTTAGTTCTGGGTAGGCAATGTTTTCATCAATAATATTATTAAGCTGGTTAATAAAATATTCTTCCTCCGTAATAAGATTGTCCCCGTGTGTCTTTTTAGGTGAGATAAAGCTCAGTATTCGGGTACGGTTTTCTATTATTGAAACCACTTGTGCTTTTACGTATGAGGGAGAAAAGGGTTTTTCAATGTATACATCTGCGCCTTCATGTAATCCTTGAATTTTATTTTCTTCTTCTGATTTTGCAGATAATAAAATAACTGGAATATGACTTAGATGTGGGGTATTTTTCACAAAATTGCATAAATCTAGCCCGTCTTTTCCAGGCATCACTACATCTGATATGATCAGCGAAACAGAGAGCGAATTAAGTATTTTTATAGCATCATCTCCATTTAATGCCGAAAATACTTTGAATTCGACATCTAGCAAGTCCGACAATAAATCTACAATAAAAGCATCATCATCAACGATAAGAATGGAATGTTGTTTCATAATGCAATTGGCAACAGTTAGGTATAGAAAAGAACCTATTTATTGTAAAAATATACTACAATAAGCAAGATTTTATCTTTTTACCAAAACTTCAATTATACATCCTTATGGTTGCAACATAATGAAAAACTTTTGTATTTTAATAAAAGTTATTATTCAGCACACTACAATCGTTTTATTTTGAGAACGCAATAAGTGCGCCAGAGGGTATGTCAAATGGCCGTATAAATGCGCCAATCTGTCACTCTCTTTTAAGGTTTTTGTAAATGGATAGAAATTTGTACGTTTACCCACGTTAATTAATGTATCAGCATGACTTATAATTCTGAATTTGAAAAATATGCCGTAAAACACAAGGGTATTTCCAGTAATACCCTTAATAGCTATGGAAACTATCTGGTTACGGCTCTTACTCCTAACATTATTGAAGAACGCCCCATGAACGTGGCGGTAATGGATGTATATAGCCGGTTGATGATGGACCGCATCATTTTTGTAGGTTATCCTATCAATGATGAGGTGGCCAACATCATTACTGCTCAGTTGCTGTTTCTTGACAGTACCGATCGCACTCGTGATATTAATATGTATATTAATAGTCCGGGCGGGAGCGTGTATGCCGGTTTAGGAGTATATGATACTATGCAGTATGTGTCTCCCGATATCGCCACTATTTGTATAGGCATGGCGGCTTCGATGTCATGTGTGTTGCTGGCAGCAGGTACGCCGGGGAAACGTGCTGCGCTAAAACATTCCCGTATCATGATGCATCAGCCTAGCGGTGCCATTGGCGGACAAGCCAGCGATATTGAAATTACCGTCAACGAGATCAGAAAACTCAAAAATGATCTCTACGAAATAGTACAGAACCATACCGGAAAGCCTCTGGATCAAATCGAAAAAGATTTTGATCGGGATAAATGGATGACTTCCCTAGAAGCAAAAGAGTATGGTATCATTGATGAAGTACTGATGGTAGGTAAGAAAGAAAAATAAAGCTTAGACAACATAAATTCTATAAAAATGAGCATCTCAAACATATACAGCCAAAAATGGCATCAGCCCATTATCAGTGATGAGGAGGAGGAAAAAGAGCGGGAGAATAAAGCCGATGAGCTTTCCATGTTTAACAAACGCCTCGAAAAACTCTTCTTTGAAAAAAGGAGTGTATACCTGTGGGGAGTGGTTGATGATAAAAGTGCGCGCGAAGTCACTACAAAATTGTTGCTGCTGGATGCTGATAAACCCGGAGAAGAAATCAAATTTTATATCAACAGCCCCGGAGGGGTAGTCACCAGCGGTATGGTGATTTATGATACCATGAAGATGATTAGCAGCCCCGTAAGTACTATTTGTATGGGGATCGCAGCTTCTATGGGTAGTATCCTATTGAGTGGTGGCGAAAAGGGCAAACGTTATATTTACCCCCATGGTGAGGTAATGATACATCAGCCTTCATTGGGTGGTTACTTCCGTGGTGTAACGGCCGATTTGGAGATTCAGGCACGTCAAACTCAGCGTGTTAAGCAAATCGGGGCACAAATTTTGGCCGATAACTGTGGTAAAACTATAGAAGAAATTATGCGCGACTTCGATCGCGACTACTGGATGAATGCCGAGGAAGCCATACAGTATGGTATTGTAGATAAAGTGGTGGACAAGCTGTAGTTCATTTCATAAATAGTTAATATTATAAAAAAGTCCACTACTCAGTAGTGGATTTTTTACCTTTGTAGACAAGAATCATACGCAGAGATTATCTCTGTAATAAAGTAATAGACAATGAAGGAAAAAATCTCAGGCAATGTTTTGCACTGTTCTTTCTGCGGAAGAAGCCGCGATGATGTGGAAATTCTAATTGCAGGACAGGAAGGACATATCTGCGAAAACTGTGTAGAACATGCCCAAGAAATCATCGAGCAGGAGTTAAACCTGAAACGTCATCTTAACAATTCCGGCTATTCGCTGAATGTGAAGAAGCCTATGGAGATTAAAGCATTCCTAGATGAATACGTTATCGGACAAGATGACGCCAAAAAAGTATTGTCGGTAGCTGTGTACAATCACTATAAAAGATTAAAACAAAAAGCTTCTGGCAGAGAACTGGATCCGCTTAACGAAGTGGAGATTGAGAAAAGCAATATCATTATGGTGGGAGAAACCGGTACAGGAAAAACCCTACTTGCCAAAAGTATTGCCAAGATTCTCAATGTTCCCTTTGCCATTGTAGATGCTACCGTATTTACCGAAGCCGGATATGTGGGAGAGGATGTAGAGAGTATCCTTACCCGTTTGTTGCAAGTATGTAACTACGATGTAGAGGCTGCAGAAAGAGGGATTGTATACATCGATGAAATAGACAAGATTGCAAGAAAAAGCGATAACCCCAGCATTACCCGCGATGTTAGTGGTGAAGGTGTGCAACAGGGTTTGCTAAAGCTACTCGAAGGTACCGATGTATTAGTGCCACCGCAGGGAGGACGTAAACATCCTGATCAGAAAATGATTAAGGTGAATACGAATAATATCCTTTTTATATGTGGAGGTGCATTCGACGGAGTAGATAAAATTATCGCCCGTAGAATACAAACAAATACTATCGGATTTAATGTTGATAAGCAACAACAGGAAGATGTAAAGAAAAATCTGCTTCGTTTTGTGAATGCACAGGATCTCAAATCTTTTGGCCTCATACCTGAATTGTTGGGTCGCCTCCCGGTAGTAACCTATCTAGATCCTCTAGATGCAAGTGCCCTACGGGATATTCTTACCAAGCCCAAAAATGCTTTAATGAAGCAGTATCATAAGCTCTTTGAGTTGGAAGGCATTGAGCTGAAGGTGGAAGAAGAAGTGTATGATTTTATGGTACAAAAGGCAGTTGAGTATAAGTTGGGCGCCCGCGGATTGAGAAGTATCTGCGAAAGCATACTCACCGACGCTATGTATGAGCTGCCTTCTTCTAAGGAAAAAACCTTTACACTTACAAAAGAGTATGCCGAAAAGAAATTTAGCAAGAGTAAAATGGGATTAATTAAAGCGGCATAGATAATTATTCAGTAAACATTCAACCTTAAATTAATAGTCAATGAACGAAATTATCGAAAGGCTGCAAAGCGAGGCGGGACTTACCGAAGAGCAAGCCGCAAAAACATTAGAAGTAATAAAGAATTACGTGATTGAAAAGTTTCCCATGCTGGAAGGAGCGGTAGGTAATCTTTTTGGTAATAATTAATCAGCGAATAAAATATATTGCATGTAAAGCAGGCTTCGGTCTGCTTTTTTATTATACGAAATTAGGGAGGCGTGTATCAGACATTATTAAATGCCATGTGCCTATAAGGAGAGCTATGTTGTTTTTATCAGATAAAAGGCGAAAACTTTGAATGAAAAGTTCTCGCCTTACTGTAAAATATCTGCGCACGAAGGTAAGCGGAAGTATTATGGAAAAAGAAAAAGCATATTTAAATCTCACCGGCCATGTAAGGATCAGTTACAGATATATTGCCACTTTCGACATGCCCTGCATATAGGCGGTAAAAATGTTTATATCCTTTTACTTTTAAAATAAAATGATACCACCCATAGGTGGATTCCAAATTGATTTTTAGTTTTTTGCTTTTTTGGGCGTTTAATACGATTGTTTGTTCCTCTTTTTTATAAACAGGATCTGTGATGACAATTTCGAGATCCTCCCTGCCATTGTTGTTTAGTGTAAGTATTATTTTTTCTTCAGCTTTTCCACTTAACGGTTTCTGAGCGTAGTCGAACTTTATGGCAAGCTCAGGGTCATGTTTATCACCAGCGAAAACTCTACAGAATCCATTAGGTCCGTCTATAGAAAGTTGATACTGCTCTTTATCAAACTTTGCTAGTTCCAGATAATCTTTCACAGTATCGCCTGCTAAAACAGCATAGGCCCAGGTTTTGCCCTTATCATTGTTATAGGATGTTTGGGTATACATATTAAACGGAGCTCCTTTTGCTCCTACAACCTTTTCCGCGCTAAACGAAAGTTCCAGTTGTTGCGATGTTTTGTTAAGAACACAATCGGCATGTAATCGGTAGGGAATAGCACAGGCGGGGCGTGTGCCGCTCTCCTGCAAAGGTGTGTTGGCGGCGATATCTTGTAAGTGATCTGTTTTATTGATTTTTTCAATCTGCGGTTCGGTTAACGGATCGGGAACCAACTGTTGTGGTTTGTTTTTTGCGTTTTGAATAGTGACGATAACTTTCTCTCGTTTCAGAAATTCAGGAAGCGGGAATGATTCCCCCTTATAGGGTCTGAATACTGATGTAAGATCGCCACAAATTGCCCTGCGCCAACTACTGATATTGTTGCACCGAATAGGTTTTCCGGTTTTCTTTTGAAGAAATTTTTCGAGAAACATTAATGTTGACGTGTGATCAAATATTTCTGAATTAACAAAGCCACCTTTGCTCCATGGTGATGCTACAATACACGGAACGCGGTATCCCAATCCGATAGGCCATCCGGACTGCTTTTCAAAATCTGAATCGCATTGAATGCCTGCCGAAACTTTTCCTCCAGTAGCGCCTCCGGGA
This sequence comes from Chitinophagaceae bacterium C216, assembly GCA_028485475.2. Classification (GTDB taxonomy): domain Bacteria; phylum Bacteroidota; class Bacteroidia; order Chitinophagales; family Chitinophagaceae; genus Niabella; species Niabella composti. The sequence goes on along the minus strand of CP144143.1, from coordinate 286,416 downwards.
ATCACAAAGGGTGGTATATGGTCAAAATAACCATCGTTTTCATCATAATTGATGATTAAAATTGTTTTCTTCCAAACTTCCGGGTTTTGTGTAAGAATGTCCAGCACCTGCGAAACATACCATGTACCATAGAAAGGAGTATCCGTATGATCGGAAAAACTCTCCGGAGCCGCTAGCCAGGATACAGTAGGCAACTTGTTATTTTCAACATCTTTTCTGAATTGATAGAGTATATCTCCTTTAGGGATGTTAACAGTTTCCTCAACTCCCTGATCATTAGTAAAAGTAAAAGGTTCTAGTTCCAGATAGTCTTCCTGTTCAATATTGGTAGTAAAGGCTTTATCAATCAAATTTTTTTCTCTTTGAGATAGCTGATTATAACGCGCCTGTACTTCTTCCGGGCTTAAATGCGGCGTGACAGTTTTATCGCCGTTTTTTCTGAAATAAGCCGAAAGTTTTACACGATGGCGTTTTACATACTCGATGGCGTTGTCTCCATAATTACCCAACCAATAGTCTTTTTTTCTTTCAAGATTGGCCGTCCATAGCTCGTTCTGATAAATTTTCCAGCTAATGCCATTATCTTCTAATATTTCAGGAAAAGTTTGCCAATCGACAAATACATTATTGCGCGATTCGGCATTGGAGTTATATACAGCAGCTATGGAATGACCATCGGGTCGGGGACGAATGTTGCCTGTCCAAAAGAAAAGTCGATTAGGAGTTGTTCCTGTTAAGGAGGAACAGAAATAATGATCGCAAATAGTAAAGGCATCGGCTAGTGCATAATAAAAAGGCATGTCATGACGATTATAGTATCCCATCGTCATAGCAGTTTTATGCGGGATCCATTGATCATATTTGCCATTATTACGGGCCTTACTTTGATCGGGCCAGCTATGCGGTAAGCCGCCCTGCCAAGTGATCTTGGTTTGGTGTATATCTAGATGAAAAGGGGCTATGGCTTTACCTTCTTTGTCTTTCTGTATCCATACCTTGTTACCATCAGGTAGGATTTTGGGGCGTGGATCGCTGAAACCTCTTACGCCTTTCATGCATCCAAAGAGATGATCAAATGATCGATTTTCCTGCATCAGTAGCACAATGTGTTCTGCATCGTAAAAGGTGGAGCCTTTGGGTGCATTAATGGCAAAAGCTCTTTCTACAGCAGATGCATTCATAGTGGTGACGGTAGTACCAGCCGCTAGGATTGCGGCTTGTTTTAGAAAATTTCTGCGGGATTGGTCCATAGCATAATTTTTTTCTTAGAAATAAAAATAAACATATTTACATGTTGCTTTAACTTATGGTTTGTCTGCTATTTCAAAACTGGTAAGCACCGCTGCATGATCCGAAGGCCATAGATTGTCTATGTTAGGATGTGTTCTAATGATTTTGGAACCAATCGGCTTGATTCCTTTACCCTTGTAATAAATGAAATCTATGCGACAATGAGGCAGCTGCCCGTAGATTGGTGACCATGTTCCCTCGGGTCGTTTTACTTCATCAGGATGTATTTCTCTGAAACTATCCTTATATCCTTCTTTTAGTAAATATCTGGAAACAGGGAAATGTACAGGCCCATATCCAAAGTGTAATGATGTAGCAGCTTTTGTCCAGTCCAGATGACTGGCTGAATTAAAATCTCCAGCTAAAATTACAATTAGGTCTTCTCTATCTAAATAGGGTTTGGTATCTTTTTCAATGATGTTTTGTATATCCTTTAATGCTTTTGCCGAATCTCCAGCAACCCATAATTCGGGATTTTGGCCTGTATTGGGATAGATGGAGGTATACTCCGGATCATTGCTATAACGCAGCCAGCATGAATTTACTAAAATGGTGCGTCCATTAGACAAATGTATCAATACAGGGTTGGAATTGAATGTATTGTGAGACTGTGGTAATGGTGTGATTTTATATCTGCTATAAACAGCTAAATTCTCTTTTGAATTTACTGAATACATATAATATCCTAGTGCATCGGCTATTTGCTGCTGAGAGCCGTATGCTTCCTGCATTGTAATAATGTCAGCATTCGCGGCTTTTAATACCTCAATAACTTTATTCATGCCATCATTGCCAAGATGTATACCGCCATGCCATATATTCCATTGCAATACTTTTATAATTTGAGAGCCAGGTTTACTGTTGCATATTAATTCAGGAATAATAGGATTAGTATCTTCTTCTGGTACATATGAGGTTTCATTTAAGCTAAATTCAGGCACCTTGATTTTTATTCTTCCTTGTCGTGTTGTATTTCTTGCGATATCGGCGGTTATAGTAATATAGTTAACTCCAGGAGATAAGCAAATTCGTTTTTGCTTATTTGTCAATGAAATCTTTTTTTTCGGATGGATATTTCTACCTAAGTATTGTATTACGGTATCCGATTTACCGTTGCTATAAGAATGAAAAATTTGTAATCGTTCAATATCGGGCAACCAGCTCACTTCAGAGAGGTCTAGGGTGATTCCCGTAAGATATGCAGGGCGGTTGTGCTGATTAAGTATAATTCTTAATTTAAGTATCTGGAAGTTTTTGCTGTGTTGATCATAATCCCACTCGTTATGTAATATCACTGCATTAAATAAAGGTTGTTCGTTTGGGTTGTATTTGAAGTGGATATTATTGCTTGGAACAGTGGAGGCTAAAGGAGCCCGGCCCCTGAAATGAATGCGTCCGTTTCTGAGATGAAAAGTTTGCCAGCTTTTTCCTACCCAATTAATACCAATCTCATTAATTCCATCATCAAAATTATAATAAGCTACAAGACTTTTGAAATTTGGATGATTATTGTTGAGTGGCCGTTTCATCCAGTATTGTATTTCGGATTCATCTACCGCAGCATTCCAGATGCGTACCTCATCCATTAACCCTTGATATACAGTGGCACTTTTTAAGTGCGATCCTAATGTGCCGGGTATTATAGAGAAGCTGGTTAGTTTTTTTGCTACAATATGTCCATCAATATATAATTGGGTTATTTCTCCGTTGCAGGATAAAGCAATGTGATGCCAGCCCTCGTCTAATATTGCTTCAGACCAAATATCAGCAAAAGGATTTCCAATTTTACCTCCTATAAAAATGAGTGGTAAATTGTGTGCAGTATTAAGTGTACTATATTCTCCCCCACCAATGATTACGGCCGTATCTTTGAGTAGGTTAGAATCGGGCTTGATCCACACTTCAAGAGTCCAAGGCGCTTTGATAACACCAATTCCGGTACATACATTATTATCTTTCCCGTCTAATTTTAGAGCTCTATTGTGAGGAGTGTATTGGGCCGAAATAATTGTTGTATACAAACATAGGAATAAACACCCCAATAATCGTTTTACATAAAGCATAATTATGTAAGCTGTTTTAGAAACAGTTCGTCGTTAAAAGAGGGATTATTGGAATATTCAATAATCCCTCAGTTCCTAACCATTTATTGTATCAACCACATTATCGAATTGATGTTATCGTTTCCGTTAAACTGCCTATTTACTGCATCTTCTACATTTTCTTTATTAATGGTAAACTCATTAGCCGGATAACGCCAACGTTTAGGTACCATACCATTGTTGAGGGTGCCTGGTCCTACACTAAGTGTAGGAATACCTGTTCTTCTTTGTTCAAAGAATGCTTCTCTTCCTGAGTTCATAAAGAAGGCGATGTATTTCTGTTTTGCAATTTGTGAGAGGCCTGTAGCACTATTGTAGGCTACACCGGGATTTGACAGGTAGGTGGTAACATCACCTCCTGTAATATTATAAAATGCCATAGAGGCGGTGATTCCGTTATCATAGTGTTGTTTAGCTGTACCTGCTCCTGATATCCAGCCGCGTTCAATAGCTTCAGCTATTAGAAATTCCTGCTCTGCATATCCCAGAAATATTGTAGGCTCATTTACCTGATTTTGATGATAACGGCTTTTAATGCGCGATGCAGATGCAGAAGTAAGTTGCATTTCAGCCAATGTAAGTCCTCCATCCACCCCATCATAACTGGAGAATTCATTAGCCGGTCTGCCACTTACTGGTTCAGCAAAGGAAAATAATCGGGGATCCTGAAAATCTTTCAACATATTGACAAAATTTTTCTCCATCGATACCGATGTAGCAAAGCTGATATGCTGAAACGTGGGATAGGAATTATTAGTTGCTGAAGTATTGTACACGATTTGTCCATTATCATTGTTATCATTCATCAGCGGATATTTAGTAGGATTACTAATGATGCTTTGAAACTGTTGCTTAATATTCAAGTCCGGATCGTTTTCTTTTTTTGATAGATGTATCAGCAATCTTAATCTGAAAGCATTGATTAGCTTTTTCCACTGAAGCACGGGATCGGGACGCCCTCCGTAGATAATATCGCCGGTTATAGGGCCATTGGCACTGCTGAGCATATTATTGGCTTCTTCCAGTTCCGCTAATAAACCAAGATAGATTTCTTTTTGACTATCATACTTGGGAGTGGCAAGTCCCTCGTGTCCACGCAATGCTTCTGAATAGGGAATATCACCAAATGTTTCGGTAAGCTGGGAGAATAACACCGCCCGAAAGAATTTGGCCAACGCCTTATAATTGTCATTTCCATTCTTAGCCATCTCCTGAACATTTCGAAGGATGTTATAATTGTTATAACTTCCTGTTCCCCAGTTGTAGGTCATAGATTCGGATGTGCGTTCGTAATAAGCTAAATGCCTGTCTACATACGAGTAGTCCGTGTGTGTGATATTAAAAACGGATATTTGTATACCTGTTAATAATAGCGCTGGATCTCCTACAGATGGATTGTCGGGATCAATCTGATAATAGGCATTCTTATGACAGGAGGAGAGCAGTGCGATTAACGAGAATGTAATGAAAGTTATATAGTGTGTAGCTTTCTTCATAGCAAAAAATTTAGGCGGTTAGAATTTTAAATTGATATTGATACCAACATTCCTGTATGATGGTTCAGCCATAGTAGTACCGGAATATGCTTCAGGATCCATATAAGGAACTTTGGTAAACATTAGCAGATTACGCCCTACTAGCGATATACTTACCGATTTAAATGGTGTTTTGTTAAGCGAAGCGGGTTTAAAGTTGTACCCGATAATAACTTCTCTCAGTTTTAAATAGGTCTGTTTGTATAATAACGACTCAGTCACACCATTTGTATAGGTTGCAAATACCCAGTCTATATAATCCACTTTGACATCGTTGGGAGCAAAGGTGCGGTTATCGCTTATGATATTTCCAAAAGCATCGTATACCACATCGCCACCGGTAACTACTACGCCTTTTCCAACATAAGTTTTCTGTCCTGCATAGGAATCTTCCCTATAAGAGTTGGCTGTGGCAGGATGCGAACCTCCTTCGTACATTTTCGCCTCCACACCATTAAACATGTTGCCCCCCACGCGGCCATCCAGTAAAAAGCTAAATGAAAATTGCTTCAACCGAAAGGCATTATTAATGCCATAATCAAAGTCGTGTTCATGCACTCCTAAATTGATTAACTGGTTCAAATATTTGGGTAAGCCGTTTTCATATACAATCTGTCCGTCAGGAGATTTTTCCCATACCCATCCTGTATAGGCTAGCTCACCTCCCCATCTTGCCGGATCCACATTGATTCTATCGCCTACTTTTATCAGTCCTCTGCTTTCGACTCCTCCATACAATTCTTTTACATAGTTTCTGATGCGGCTATAGTTTACCAAAATATCCCATCCGAAATTTTTGTTTTGAATAGGCGATGCGTTTAATACTATTTCCCATCCCCGTCTGTTATATACATCGCCATTTACACGATAAGAAGAATAACCTGAAGCTTGTGATAGGCTGATATCTCTGGGTGAGTCTTTATCAAGATAGCTATAGTATGTGAGATCTAATCCTAAACGATCATTCAGGAATTTGGTTTCAAGACCCACTTCTCTTGAAATTGTTCTACTAGGACGAATGGCTGAATCTAATATTGAACCGGGGCTTGATAACGACGGTACACCATTCCATCTTGTACCTGAGCTATAAGTCGGCACTGTATAATACGGCGATACATCTGATTTTACATCCGCATAAGCTCCTCTAAGTTTTACAAAATTAATAGCATCGGGTAGCCTTACTACATCCGATAAGATAAAGCTCAATGATGCAGAAGGGTAGAAGTAAGAGTTGTAGGGTTTTCGTAATGAGCTACTCCAATCATTTCTCACACTGATGTTGAGGTTAAGAAAGTTTTTATATCCCAAATCGGCATATCCCAAAACACTGTTGACTTCTTTCTCCCAACGATCGTTGTAAGTTGTTGCCGGATCACGCGACATAGCCAGGTTATATACTTTCGGTACCTGTAATCCTCCGGTTGTACTTCCGCCGTTTGTTGAGTAGGATTCGTAACGATTAGCACCGCCGCCTGCAATAGTCATATCCAAATCGCCAAATGTTTTTTGTAAGTGAGTAACGCGTCTGTCTGAAACAATAGTCTACTGGTACTGCTTATCGAGAATGCTCCATAAGGCAATGCCGAATAAGAGATGAAACTGTACGGAGTTTTTAACTCTGATCCGCTGTTACTAAAGGTGCCGCCACTTCTTATCATCAGACTTAAGTTGTCTGAGATATTATAGTTTAAACTTGCAGTTCCAACAACTACATTGTTTTTATATTGACGAAGACGTTCATAAGCTAGGTACCAAGGGTTGTTATACCAAGAGTAGTTGTAGTTCATCTGTTGAATATCCTTTACCCCGTAAGGCTTAAATTGACCTTCCTGCTCGTATCCACCTGCAGGTTTCCAATAATCACGCAGATCTCGTATATCCACATCGGCTCCCATCCATAAGAGTATATTGTAGAAAAAGTTTTCTGGGTTATAAGAATTATCAGGGTAATTGGGTGAAAACTGTCTGTTATAAGATAAGCTTCCCTCAATTTTTATTTTAGGAGAAATTTTGATATCTCCTGCTACCGCAAAGGTGCTGGAATTGAGTTTGGTATTAGGTATCTGTCCACGTTGGTACATATGACTTAACGATACTCTGTAACCTCCTAGTTCGCCACGTGCTGCAACATTGGCGTTGATGGTATACAGCATCTGTGGACGCATGAAGTTCTGCAAATTTTTCTTGCCTCGCGAAATATAGGGTATGGGTTTATAATGGCTTTGTCCTGTGTATCCATTTTGAGTAAACTCGTACCACGTGTTTGGATCGTATGGACTGTTATATTGAGGATATTCCACCCATCCGCTTTCCGTTGTAGGATCAGGTACATCCAGCTTAGGTCCCCAAACGTATCCATAGTTATCATAAAATCCACCACCGCCTTTCCCATCTATAAATGCGTAGTAGCCTTTCCACCCCATACCATATTGAGTCTGATATTCGGGAAGCTTAAGCCAGCCTGCAGTCATTTGAAATCCTTGATTAATGCTAGTCTCTACACCAGACCCCCTTTTGCCTTTTTTAGTAGTAATTTGCAAGGCTCCGTTTACACCAAGACTGCCGTACAGCAAAGCTGCCGCATTACTTTTCAGTACGTTAATGCTTTCGATATCATCAGCATTTAAGTTCCATAAGTCTCCTTGAGAAGGAATTCCATCTATTACAACGAGAGGTGTTTTCCCTCGCAGTGCAATGCTGGCTGTTTCATAAAGGGATGCTTTGTTGTTAATGGTGAGACCTGCAACTCGTCCTGTAAGGCCGGAAATTACCTGAGGCTCGCGTGCTTTGGTCATTGCTTCTCCTTTCACCTCCTGTGTGGCAAATCCTAATACTCTTTTATCTTTTTGTATGCCCAATGCTGTCGTTACAATTACTTCATCCATCCCTAGTGCAGCGGGTAGTAAGTATATTTCTATTTGATGGCTACTAACCTTCAGCTCTTGGGTAACGTATCCAATTCCGGAGACGATAATCGTACTTCCGGAGCGTATGGCTAAGCTGAAGCTACCATCGGTATTAGAGCTCGTGCCATTTGAAGTTCCTTTTTCGATAATACTAATACCAGGAAGGAAAGTACTGTCGCTAGAGGAGCGAACCGTTCCCTTAATATGGACCGTCGTTTGGGCCTGGCATATTATCGAAAGTATGCCTAGCAATACAATTAGAAGTGTTTTTTGCATAAAAGTGGTTTTAAGTTCTTGAATATGTTCATTAACTGGAGGTGTTGTAAATGGTTTATTATCGTTGTTGACTCATAGCATTCGATATTATTAATCGTATGTCACACACTATATGATCTGGCAAGAATATTTCAAATTTCCAATTAAAGGTAATTAATTGAATGAATATTCAATTAATTTATCATTAACTTTAAGCGTGCAATCGATTGCGCGTTTGAAGCGCAGAGATTATAAAATAGGTAATTTAGAATTGCTAAAATATTCCTATCACTAAACTCAAATGCATGGGAAGAAAGAGTTTAAAAGAACCAAGACAAAAAGAAATTATTGAAGCTTTTTACAGACTGGCTAAAAAGGAAGGGCTTGAAAATGCATCTATTGCCAAAACTGCCAATCTGATAAAAATAAATCCCAGTTTAGTGATGCATTATTTCAAGACAAAGGAGCATCTTATTTATGGACTTGTAGAGTATATACTACATAAGTATTTGCAGATTTTTAAAATTCCACCACGTTATCAAAACGATCCTAAAAAAGCCCTGAAGATTGTAATTGAGAATATTTTTTCTCATAAATGGAATACGTTATTTGACGATAGTGTTTCTTATAGTTGTTATGCACTTGTATTTCGCAATAAAATAATAAGAGGAAAATATAAATCCCTTTTGGATGAGCTTCGTAAAAAACTGGAGCAGCTTATCATCAGTTGTAATGAACAAAAAGTGCTTTCAGTAAAGAATCCAGCATATACGGCCGATCTCATTTTTGTATTAGTAGATGGTGCATATTATTATTTAAGTCTTGCTGATGATAAAAAAGAATATACAACCAAGCTTAGTAATTATAAAAGAGAAGCGTTCAAGCTGTTGGGATTGACCTAAACTCAGGTTTTTTTTGATAAAATCATTATCATTGCCATTACAGCTATGCCGCCCCAAACCAGATTTACTACAATATTAGGATGGTCCTCCAGAAAGAAGGCATGCACAATCATACCTATGGCACCTGCCAGGTTCATAAAATGATACAATATACTATTGGCCTTGAGTTTTCGTATACTTAGCAGAAAGTAGGCTATCAAGTAAAAGACAGTACCCAGCCATCCCAAAACACTGGCGGATGTAAATCCGGCAAGCAATGCACACAGCATAAAAATCATGATGATAGATTTTGATACAAGTTTGATGACTCTATTCAATTTGAGTGTGTCTTAGCTCCAGAAGATTTAGCGCATTCGTGGTAAATCCTTTTACATTCTTTTGTACTAAATGAATGACTTTATCGTACCATAAAGGAACAACCGGCGCATCATTAATGGCTATCTGATCAGCTTTTCTGTATAGCGCATATCTAATAGAATCGTTGGTTTCTTGAATGGCCTGCTCAAACACTTTATCAAATTCAGGATTGTTGTATCGCGTATAGTTGGGAGGCGCGGGATTTTTAGAATAAAATACCGATAGATAATTTTCTGCATCGGGGTAGTCGGCTATCCAACCCCCACGGAAGAACGCGGTTTTAGAGCCTGCGGTCATTTCGAACAGCAGCGATTTCTGCACTACTTCCACCTGTACACGTATGCCTAATTCTTCCAACTGTTTTGCAATAAAATTCCCAAAATCAGCATAACCCGAAATGGTGAGCAATTTAATGGGAGGAAGACCTTTTCCTCCGGGGAAACCAGCTTCTTTTAGTAATTGCGCAGCTTTGACAGGATTGTAGTTGTATCCCTTTACGAGGGAGTCGTTAAATGACGGCATTCCTTTGGGAACAAAACCGCTCTGAGCAGGAGTTCCTAAAGAGTTGCGCAGGTAGAGTATCATTTTTTCCCTGTCGAAACCATAATTAATGGCTTGACGCACTTTCTTGAATCGTGTCGGCGCATTTTTAACTAACGGATTGGTGGTGTCCATTAGAAACCCTAAATATTCTACATTTAAATAGGGGTGCGTTTGCAGCTCTATTTTATCTTGCCATTTTTTGCGTAAAGTGCCCTTTTTGGTAAGTACTTCGTCTTTAAAGCTAGGGTCAAGCTCGTTGATAAAGTCCAATTGTCCCTGACGAAATAACAAAAACTCTGTAGCCCTGCTATCTTTAAAACTAATTTTGATGCCGTCGAGATAGGGCAATCGCCTACCGGCACTGTCAAACTCAAAATATTTTTCGTTTTTGGCAAATATCAAAGCCTGTCCTTCTTCCCACACCACAAATTTGAAAGGCCCTGTACCTACGGGATGCTGCCTGAAATCAACCCCATATTGCTGTACCGCTTCTGGGGCCACTACTGAGCAATATTGCATGGAAAGTATGCCCAATATAGGTTGATAGGGACGTAGGAGCTTAAGCTGAAAAATAGTATCGTTAATAGCCGTGAAGGGTTGTATACTATCTACCTTACCATTGAAAATCCATGCGCCCGGACTGGCAGTTTTGGGATCTAGTATCCGCTGAAAACTGAACACCACATCCGATGCCACCATTTTGCGTCCTTTTCCATCGGGAAAGCAGGCGTCGTCATGAAACCACACATCATCTCTCAAGTAAAAAGTATATGTCGTTTTATCCGGAGAAATGTCCCAATGCTTTGCCAGAGAGGGTTTAATATTCAGACTGTCATCTATCTCTACCAATGTGTTGAACAACTGATGGGCGGGCCACATGGTAGACTGGTTCTTGGCGAATGCCGGATCCAGCGAAGCAATACCGGCATATTCGTTATAACGGAATATTTTCTTTTTATTTTTTTCGGAAGGTTGATGGCATGCATATAATAGGGCTATAGCACTTATTATTATTGCCCACTGAGAAAAAATTTGTCTCATTTTGAAAACATAAATCATGCTGACCCCCTTCTTAAATATCGAAATTGACCGTTTATCAACTTAAAAATACTGTTTGAAACCGAAGATTTAAATTTACACCATCAATTGTACAACATGCGTAAAGATATTTATAAGGCAATAATTTTCGCTGTTGCGATGGTGTTTTGTTTTACAGCAAATGCGCAACTAGGAAGCAATAAAAAGCAATTTAGCCGACAAGATTCGCTTCGAGGCTCGCTAAGGCCAGAGCGCGACTGGTGGAATGTGACCCGTTATGATATTGCTGTAAGTGTGGATATACCCCGAAAGTTTATTAAGGGTAATGTAGATATTAGTTACAAAGTACTGCACGTGAGTAGCAACAACCTCATGCAGATTGATCTACAGGAGCCTATGCAGATAGACCGCGTCGAATATCTCGATACCAAAAAAGCTTTATCATTTACTAGAGAAGGAAATGTATATTGGCTGCAACATCCCTCCCCACCCCAACCCGGAAGTGAGCAAAAATTGCGTATTTACTTTAAAGGGCATCCCAAAGTGGCAGTGCGTGCTCCTTGGGATGGAGGATGGGTATGGACCAAAGACTCTTTAGGCCGCGATTGGGTTACGGTGGCATGTCAAGGCCTCGGAGCCAGTGTTTGGTATCCTTGTAAGGATCATCAAAGCGACGAGCCGGATAAAGGTGCATCCCTCTCGATAACCGTTCCGGATTCGCTTACGGCTATTGGCAACGGCCGGCTGATAGGTACCACGGCTCATGCTAATGGAACCACCACCTGGAAATGGGAGGTAACATCACCTATCAATACCTATAATATCGTTCCCTACATAGGCAAATATGTAAATTTTAAAGACGCTGTGCAAGGACTGAAAGGGCAGTTGGACCTGAGTTATTGGGTTTTGGATTATAATTTATCAAGAGCCCGGCAACAATTTGCTGTGGTACCTGAAATGATTCGTTGTTTTGAAGACTGGATGGGACCTTATCCGTTTTATGAAGATAGCTACAAGCTTGTAGAGTCGCCGCACCTAGGTATGGAACACCAAAGTGCTGTAGCTTACGGCAATAGATATCGCATGGGCTATCTGGGAAGAGATTTAAGTAATAGCGGGTGGGGCTTAAAGTGGGATTTTATCATTATTCATGAAAGTGGACACGAATGGTTTGGAAATAATATTACCTCAAAGGATATCGCCGACATGTGGGTGCATGAAGGGTTTACTAATTATACCGAGACGATGTTTACCGAATGCTTATTTGGTAAAAAAGCAGGTTCTGAATATGTTATCGGTCTCCGCAATGCTATACAAAACGATATACCTATTATCGGTCCTTATGGTGTAAATAAGGAGGGAAGTGGTGATATGTATTATAAAGGGAGCAATATGATACATACCATCCGACAGGTTATTGATAATGATAGTATATTTAAAGATATCTTACGAGGACTGAACAAAGACTTCTATCATCAAACCGTTACCGGTAAACAAGTAGAAGAATATATAAGCCGAAAAAGTGGTAAAGATCTCAGCAAAATATTTGAACAGTATCTTCGAACTGTTCAAATTCCCGAACTTCAATACTACAAGAAGGGAAAATATATTTTCTACAAGTGGGAAAATGTGGTTAAAGGATTTGACATGCCGATAAAACTCATCAACGGGAAATGGATTTATCCTAAAGAAACTTTAAAAAAGATAGCATTAGACGAGCTCGGTGATACGGGTTTTGAAGTAATTCCTGATTTTTACATTACAGTGAAAGAAATTTAGTTTTGCCATTCCGAGTGCTCACAAAATATCCTATGTTTGATATGTTTGGCAACCAATAAGTAAACCGGAGTTTTTCTAATGAGTGTAAAAATCAGGCAGCAAAGCATTATTTCTTCTTTAGTCATTTATTTTGGCTTTGCTATTGGATTACTCAATACCTACTTTTTTACCAAGGAAGGGCTATTTACAAGTGCAGAGTACGGTTTAACAAAGATATTTATTGATATCGCCACGCTAATTGCATCTCTGTCCACCTTTGCCATGCCGGGCTTTATCTATAAGTTCTATCCTTACTATAATGATAACCTCAAGCCTCGAGAGAGCGATATGCTGGCCTGGGCGGTTTTGGTGAGTATTGTAGGGTTTGTGCTGATTGTATTTTTGGGATGGAGTTTTAAAGAATTAGTATATCGGAAATACAGTGCCAATTCTCCTTTGTTTGTTACTTACTATTACTGGGTTTTTCCAATGGGGTTGGGATTAACGCTCTATAATGTTTTCGAGGCTTATGCCTGGAGTTTGCATAAATCCATTCTTACCAATTTTGTTAAAGAAGTAGAATGGCGTTTGCTCACTACTATTATTATTGTTCTCTTTTTTTTTAACGTCATACCCGATTTTGACACATTCATTAAACTGTATGCTTTTACCTATCTGGGAATTGCGCTTACGTTGCTGATCTATATATTGGTAACCAAAAAAGCCTTTTTTGTTTTTAGAATCAGTAAGGTTACCAGAAGATTTATTAAGAAGATTGCACGCTTTTGTTTTTTTATCTATAGTGGCGGACTGATATTTACTTTGGCACAAGTATTCGACTCCTTTGTAATAGGAGCAGTACTGGATAACGGAATGGAAAAAGTAGGGATATTCAGCCTGGCCTATATATTAACCAGCTTGATTCAGGCTCCTCAGCGTGGAATTATTGCGGCTTCTGTAGCGCATCTGGCTCAAGCTTGGAAAAATAAAAACCTGCAAACCATACAAACCATCTATCAGCGTTCTTCCATCAACCAGCTAATTTTTGCTTCGTTTATGCTTATGTTGATTACGTTGAATTATCAGAATGCAGTGATAGCTTTCAAGCTGAAACCCGAATATTTGTTGGGTTTTCATGCTTTTATAATTCTGGGATTAATGCGCTTGGTGGATATGGGATCGGGCGTAAATGCTCAGATTATAGGCACTTCTAATTACTGGAAATTTGAACTATTTAGCGGAGTAGTGCTACTACTGCTGATGTTGCCCTTGAATTATTTTCTTACAAAGAAATTGGATATACTGGGGCCGGCACTAGCGAATTTGCTTTCAATGACAGTGTATAATCTGATACGCATTGTATTCCTTTGGAAAAAGTACCGCTTATTTCCTTTTACCCCTAAATCGGTGCATACTATCAACCTCGCTTTAGGTGTATTCCTTGTTACCTGGTTTTTATTTAAAGACTGGCAAGGGTTTACGGGTTTATTTTCGAGAAGCCTTTTTGCGCTGGTGCTATTTTGCGGAGGTATATATATACTCAATCTTTCACCGGATGTTCAGCCCGTTTTGCAATCGCTCCATCAACGCATGCGTTCAATTTTAGGCAAAAATAAAAAAGGATAGCAAGTAATTGCTACCCTTTTTATCCAATGATGCTATCATGTCTTCACCATAATTGGTTGGAAGATGATAATTCGTATATAACACCGAATCCAAAGCTATAGTATTTATTGGGATTGTTAATGCCGGGACCGGTACGGTTGTCGAGATTCTTAGAGAAGAATCTTAGATTGCCTTCAGCCAAAATCTTAAAACGATCGTTTATTTTATATTTAACTCCTAAACCGGCGGGCATTACAAAGCCCGTTCTGTCTTTGCTGTCTTTGGGGCCTAAGCTGGAAGTATAATTGAATAATGTATAAACGCCGGCACCCACATTTACAAACGGGGTGATGTTATTGATGCTTAAATCGATGAAATCATATTCTGCTTTTGCCGATACTTCAATCATTTCGGTTTGGAAATAACCGGAGGGTTTTTCTTCTTGGGAGAGCACATTTGTATTATCGGCTCTCATGCGACCTCCAAACAATTCTCCGCGAACATATAGTTTATCCCAGACTTTTCTACGATAATTAAGAGAAGCGTAAAGGGATGAGTGACTGGCTAGAGAGGCATCTACAGCAAATCTTCCTGAATAGGATAGAGCTCCAAAACCCAATCCCAAACTGTTTTTCTGTGCTATATATGTCTGAGCGAAAGCAATAGAAGATGCTGTAATAAGCATAAACGCTAGAATAAGTTTTTTCATAGTTATAATTATTTTATTCGAACTATTTTGCCCAACTTCTTGCACTTAAATTGTTCAATTGTTCTTCTATAATAGCGGCCTGTTCGGGTGTGAGGGGTGTATTGTTAAAACCATTCTCCGCATCAAGCGAGGATTTGATAATCCTGCTTTCAAAAAGACGGTTTTCAAATACTTCTTCCCATGTTACAGAACCGCCTAGGTTTAGTGGATTGGTAATGCGATTCCTTACTAAAGTCTTTCTTAAATCGGGGTAATATACCCAGAATGCAGCATGTTCGCTATTTTCTAGTGTATATCCATCAGAAGTGGTATAACTAATGACAGGTGCAATACCTAGGATGCGCACATAGGTTTTGCCATCACGCTTGTTAAAAAGCCACTCTTCTTTTATTCTGAATTTGTATACAGAGTCAGGCGATATCATTCGGTTTCTTACCTGATACCCTACGATATTACCATCTAGGTCATATTTGGCAGATGTATCTGTTCCTCCACCGAATGCAGCTAGGGCTTCTTCAAAGGTGATGGGAGTTGTAAATCGATCGTCAATATTGCTGAAGGCCTGTACGCCGTCTTCTTTAATGGCTTTAAGAAGAATGTTGATAAATCGTTTATCATTATCGCCTTCAATTGTTTTATTATAGAAGTATTTGGCGTTTTGAGGGGTACGTGCATCTATAGTGCGCCATGCCCTTATGCGAAAAGCTGCATCAGCTGCATAGAGCGGCGTATAAGCTAAAGGCTGTGCTGTACTGTCAATATCGTCATCTTCCAAAATATTGTCTTTTCTTAAGGAAGGTTTATAAGTACCATACAAACCGCCTTCGCCTTCGTCTTCGACAACTTCGATAGGTAAATTGACTTCAGGTTGCGACGTATAGTCACCACTTTCTCCTGAAGGTGTAGCATATTGGCTATTGGATTGTGTTGACTGATTATTGTTTCTTCTGTTAGATCTCTGTGAAGGTGTTGTATCGTAAGCACTTCGCGGTGCATTTTGAGCATGCACACTATCCACATCTAAAAGGAATGCACAACACAAAGTAAAAAATACAAGTTGTTTCATGGTACTTTACTTTTTAATACAGGTTAAACGCAATAGGAGCTAATGTTCGTGGCCCTCCCGGACCTACAGCTCTTATTTCATCAATAGTAATCGTACTTCCGGGCTGTGCTCTTTCAATAAGACTACGTGCCGGAGCAAAACTGTTGCCGGATACAGCTTTGTACATGAATTCAGGATAACCGGCTCCTGCAAAAGTGATTGTGTAACTGGTAACGGTAAACTTTACGCCTTCGAAGACAAAGTTTTCCAGCTCTGCTCGCACGCCAGACTGTGCTTTAAAATCGTTTACACGCATGCGTCCTCCACGACTATTTCCTACCATGGCCGTAGGAGTGGGTACCGTTTTTACACGAAAGTCGAAGCTTGTGGTTTTCTTTCCATCGTTTACAGTAATTGTTGCGGTGCCCGGGGTTGTAACACGCGCAATGTATCTGCCATTGCTACCGGTGATTGTACCTTGGCTGATTGAAACTTTTAAATTGCTAGCATTGGTGCCACTACCTCCACCGATGGAAATAGGGTTATCTAGACCTACATACAATACTTTAACCGCATCGGCACTTACTGTAAGGCCAGTGGGTGCTGCTACAACGTACTGAATATCTTTAGTGAGTGTTGCAGTAGTACCATCGGGTTTGACAAACGAAACGTTTACTTTTTTAGTGTAAGATCCCGGGTTCCCCGCAACAGTTTTATATTCGGCAAGGCCATTTTCGTTTAAAGGTACTTGTACGCCATCAATCGTTACTGAGGGTTTTGCATTTTTACTAAATGCTCCCACTCCGGCAGTAATGGTAAATTCACTTCCGGGATATAATACTTGAGAGTTGGCTGTGGCCAAAGCCTGAAACTCGTCATATACTACCTGTACTTCACCAATTTGATTATGACAATATTCTACGACTTGTGCCTCGGCGTTTTTGATATCGCTTTGGAATTTGGAAAGAATAGTGATGGCCGCAAGTGCAGGTGTTCGTCTAAAGTATGCAGCCTCCCAAGTATTATTGCTTTTGTTTTGTACCGGAGGCATACTCAGGTCCAGCGGAAAACTGTTTTTAAACTGTGCTTCTATTTTTGGATCGATACTCAATATATTGTTTTTGTATTCTGTTAATCGTTTGAGTAACTCTTTTCCGTTTGGTTCATCCACCATAATTTTCGTTGGCGCATTGGTGTTTTTTTCATTGAAATGGTCGCCAGAGGAGCCGGCTTCGTTTTTTATTTTGGTTTTTAAATCTTCTATATAAGCAACCAGCTCATCAGAAAGTTGCTTAGCTTTATCTGCTTTGGGTTTCCAAATTGAGGCCAGCTCGCTCGTTTTGGGATCTTTCAGTTTTGACTCGAAGGATGAGAAAATGGTGTTGGTTTTATTATCAATGACAGCACTGGCATTGGAGAAGCTTTTATCCATGGTTCTGAAAGCGTTCAGAACTTCGCTGGATACATTTAGTGCTAATAATGCCGTAAGCACTAAATACATCACATTGATCATCTTTTGTCGGGGCTCCTTAGGTAAAGCCATAGGATAATGAATAATTTAAGGTTAACGACTACGCGATGTTACTTTTGTTGTGTATCTTTTATCATCGTATTAGGATCCTTTTATTTGCATGGCTGCAATCATACTGCTATACATTTGATTTAGCTTTTGCAGATTTTTAGCCAGTTCAGCCATTTCTTTTTGTGTGACTTTAGCATCTTCAGCACTGCTGATAAGTGCATGCGATGTTTCAGCAAGCTTGTTGTAATAGGTATTAACACGGTTGATTGCTAAAGTAGCCTCTTTTACCTGCTTGGCATATTCGTCTGTTTCTACAACAGTATTAGTAGCGTTAGCTATTTTGATAATATTGGCTTCAAGTGTTTTAAAGCCTTCGCTTAGCTTTTGGAGTGATTCGGGAGTAATATCGGCTGCCTGCAACATTTCATCCAGTGCGGCAAGAGAACTGCCAGTTTTTGTCGGTGTTTGTTTTTGTGCGATGGTTTCCTGTTGGGGTGCGTCATCTAATGCTTGAGGCTTAAAGGCATACATATATGCATATACCAGAAAAACCAATGCTTCGGTATACATACCGAATTTCAACCACGTATCGGGATTGCCGATAGGTGCAGTGTTGGTAAGCTTAAACAATGCACCTAAAAGTACAGGTACTGCCCCTAGTGAAAAGAAAACGTTCAAATAACGTTGAATGTTTGTGCTTCTTCCTTCATTCATTGTAAAAAAGTTTTATAGTAGTTGATTTTTATTGTGGCATATTTAATACAACTCTAAATCCTAGATAAGAGTGTGTTGCATCCATATCATCGTAAGAACGATTGGAGGTAGTTTGCATGGATGGGGTATCCTTCCAGCTGCCGCCTCTAATCACTTTTCTTCTTTGGAATCGAGATTGTGTTGTCGGTGTACCTATTTGAATATCCGGGTTAAAACGATTTTGAAAGTTTTCGCCTCCTTCGTAATAAGAGGTCAGCACCCATTCCGAAACGTTATCGGTCATATTGTACAACCCTATATTGCCTTTTTGACCTTCATATACGTTTACGGGAAATATTCTGGCGGGTTGTTCTTCAGATGTATCTTTTTTCTTTTTCGCAGCCTTTGCGTTTGCTTGGGCCGTTCTTTCATCAAGGCTGGCTGCATATAACCATTCTGCTTCGGTTGGGAGTCGACAGCGGCCTCCTTGTGATAGTTTATTTTTAATTTGATAAGGGTAGATTTTTTGTTTGGTAATCCAGTCGCAGAAAGCATTTGCCTGATTCCAGCTTACACCTACAACCGGAAAGTTTTGATATTTGGGGCTGCTGAAATAATTAACGGCCATGTGTTCATTGTTGGAGTAACCGAAGTCGCGTAACCAACAAAGTGTATCCGGATAAATGGGGATTTCATATTTGTAAATAAATTCTGTGGGGTTTCTGTCGCGATTTTCTTTCTTAGCTGCTTCAAGATAATTGAAGCCGTGCATCAGGTATACCAGCCTCTTGGGATCGATGCTTCTTTTATTGTCAACAGATCTGGAGGGATCGATGAAGAAGTCTCCTAGTCTTTCAATGATTTGAGGATTATTATAATTAATTTTAGAAGCCAATTTCCAGTTTACAGCTGTATCACTGCCATTGATTTTTATGTATTCGCCTCCTAAAATTCTTGCTGCAATAGAGTCGCGTACCCAGTGCACGAATTCTCTATATTGAGCGTTTGTAATTTCGGTTTGCGAAATATAAAAGCCGCTTATTAACACTGGTTTGACACGTTCTTTTTTTGTTACCGACGAGGTGTCGTTTTCATCTCCCATGATAAAGGTTCCGGTAGGAATTTCTACCACCGATAAGGGAATAGTAGATGAAATTGCCGATTTTTTAGCTACTAGTTTTTTTAATCGCAAGCTTTTTTGCGCATAAACACTATTGCTGATAAGTAAAAAAGTAATAACAAAGCATGAAATGAACCTCATATCTTTTATGGTGTTTTATACTCAAAGTGTGTAATAGCTTTTCAGCAAATGATATACCAAAGCCGCCAAAATGCACCAGCAGATGATTTTTGTTTGCTATATCTTTGTTAGCTTATATTGTTTTTAGTGCTTGTTCCAAGTCTTGAATCAAATATTCCGGTTCTTCCAGTCCGCAGTATAATCGTATGTGGCGGTGATATTCATTATCCGGGTTGTAGTCTTGTTCCGGTATAAAAGTGCAACGGGGTATCACAAGACTTTCATGACCACCCCAGCTTACGGCCATCAGAAAGTGTCGTAAACTTTCACAGAAATGGATGATTGAGCTTCTGTCATATTTTTTCAGAATTATCGTAACCAACCCTAGTGCAGCTTTCATCTGCTTTTTGGCGAGCTCATACTGTTCAAACGAAGGATGAAAAGGAAATATAATTTTTTCTATAGCAGGATGCTGGTCCAAAAAGCTTATTATCCGCTGCGTGGTTTGATGGATGCGTTCCAGACGCAAAGGCAGTGTGCGAAGACCTCTTAATAAAAGCCATCCGTTAAAAGGCTGGAGACTGCTACCGATTGTCATCAACTCGGTATCGAAAATCTTTTTCATCATGGCGTTACTTCCGCATAGTACACCTCCTAATGTATCACTATGCCCCCCGATGTACTTGGTTGCTGTCTGCATGGCAATATCAATACCTATATCTATTACATTCTGATAAATGGGAGTGCAATACGTATTATCGATGAAGGTGACGATATTATGTTTTTTAGCGAGTTGCGCTATTTGTGCCAGTGGCTGTAATTCATAAGTCCAGCTGTTGGGAGATTCCAAATAGAATAAGACTGTATTGTTCTGCCGTGCATTTTCCCACTCCTCAATAGTTTTTCCGTCTATATATGAAACCGTAACACCAAATCTTGGCAAAATAGCATCGAACATTTTTTTGGCCGAACTGTACGGATTTTTTACAGATACGATGTGGTCTCCGGCTTTTACATTTGCAAATACCCCGGCGAAAATAGCAGCAGCGCCACTGCTAAACAACAAGCAATCCTCTGCATGATCTAGGGCAGCTAATTTTTTGCGTAATATATCGGTTGTGGGATTAATACCCCTGCTGTAAACATAGGCTTGGCGCTCATCCTCAGCAATTTTACTAAAATCTTCTACTGTTTTAAATGCAAAGTTGCTGGCCTGCCAAATGGGAGGAGCCACTGCATTAAAATAAAGCTCCCTGTCCTCTCCCAGCTCATTAATGATATTGGAAATATCCATTTTATAATACTTTCTTTTTGGTGTTTTTATAAAAAATAAAGTATAGTAGCATGAACAATGCCAACACACTTAATCCTATCAGCGCTGCATGGTCATTTTTTTTGTAGTCCAGCGCAATGCTTGTTCCTACAAAAGCATAGGCCGCAATGAATATAATGGGTATTAACGGATAAAGTTTCATCTTATAGATGCCGGTCCCGTCAAGATGTTTTGTTTTTCTCCTGAAATAAAAAATACTGCCGGCAGATAAAGCCATGCCGAAGCAGTCTAAAAAAATGGAGAAGCTGAGTATTTTATCAAACTCTTCAGCCCAAAATACCACCAATACAGCTATTAATGAAAAAACTGTAAGCGAAGTGCTGAATACCCCATTTTTATTAGTGGATGAAAAAAATGAGGGAAGCACCTTGTCCTGACTCATGGCATACATCACGCGCGGATTACTTAATAAGGAGCCGTTGATATAAGCCAGCACTCCGAGAAATAGAAGTACAGAGAGTACGGTTTCGGCTTTGGAACCTAAAACCTTTGAAGCCATAATGGCTGCTATATTTTTGCTTTCCTTCAATTGCTCAAACCCTATCACGTATACGTACGCGTAATTCACCAGCAGATATAAGGATACGATGATAAGCATTCCCCAGAAGATGCTGCGAGGAACAGTTTTAGAGGGGTTTTTGATTTCTTCTCCAAAATTAATGGTCTGCTGATAGCCTCCATACGTAAAACTCACCGCCACTAGTCCAATTCCAAAAGCTTTAATATATTCTTTCATTGTGGGCGATATTACGCCTTCAGGTTGTATTCTAGGAGCGGGATCCGCAAAAAATATTGATAATACTAGTAAGGCAACTAAGCCGATTTTGATAAGCATTAATACATTTTGTGTACGGGAACTCATCCTCAGTCCCAGCATGTTGACACCATAGAATATAATAATGGCCACTATTGCTGTAATGATCTCTATGGTTTTGATATTGGGTGCGCTGGGAAATAGGATGCCTGCGATATATTCTGCACCTACCAGTGCTACCATTCCTAATGAAGCGGCATTACTTACAAGTATGATACAATTGATGGCAAAGGCAATGGAAGGATGGTAAGCGTAAGAAAATACTTTATAGTATCCGCCAGTTGCTGGGGTGCGCGATCCTATTTCGGCATAAGTCAACGCTCCGCAAAAAGCCACTAGGCCTCCAGCCAGCCAACATAAAAAATAGGTGATAACATCGGGTGTAGCACGCGCCACATTGATGGGTGCTCTAAATATCCCCATGCCTATTACAAAACTGACACTTATCATAGTAAGGTCAAATAGGCCAAGTTGCTTTTTCATCGTATTGAAGATATGTAATTAATAATTTCCGTTTCTAGAATGCAGGAAAACTATCAAAAACCGCATTTTATGTACTTAGGGGGTCAAAAATAAGTTTATCGGGCGGATTATGATAAAAAGCTAATCTTTGCAGTAAAGTTTATAGAGCATCGAAAGTATTAATCCGAACACTGTGATAAGTTCCGGTACTCGGAAATCTTTGTTCGGCTGCTTTTATACAAAGGTTTCAAGAGCGATGCTATAGCATGGACTTAGTTATGTAAATAAGTGCCCTGAATTAGGTAAACAACTGATTAATATCATTTTATTTATAAGAACGTACACGCAAATTTGTATTATGGGATACCTACTAGCGTTGTTTATAGGCCTTTCTTTGGGGCTCATTGGCGGAGGGGGCTCTATATTAACGGTTCCCATATTGGTCTATTTGTTTGATATACCCCCTGTGTTGGCCACCTCTTATTCCTTGTTTATAGTTGGCGTAACCAGCTTTGTAGGTTCTATAACGCACTGGGCAACTAACAAGTTGGATATGAGGATGGTACTAATATTCGGTTTAGCATCGGTCATGACGGTATTTTGTATTCGTCATTATATTATACCTAATTTACCGCAGGAGATAAGTATAAGTGGGCTTTCGATACCGGTTTCATTCATTACTATGATGCTTTTTGCTCTCTTAATGATAGTCTCCTCTTTTTCGATGATAAGGACGCATGAGCATGAACAAACATCTCAGCATAATACTAGTGTATTGAAAATACTCGGTTATGGAGTAGGAGTAGGACTGGTCACTGGGCTTCTGGGTGCTGGAGGGGGATTTTTATTGATTCCGGCATTAGTATTATTATTGCGTCTTCCGGTGAAAAGAGCCGTGGGAACCTCCTTGTTGATTATTACCATCAATAGTCTTATCGGCTTTGCCGACGATGTGACGCATCATAACATGGACTGGAAGTTGTTATTAAAAATTACCGGTGTGTCAATCGCTGGCATTTTAATCGGGATCGCATTGGGAAAAAGAATGGATGGTAGTGTATTGAAAAAGGGGTTCGGGTGGTTTGTATTGCTGATGGGGATTTACATTATTGTTCATGAGATATCACTCATTACCACATGATTTTAAAATAATCATATATGATCGAATGGATCAAACAACCTTGGCCTTGGTGGGTGGCCGGTCCGCTGATAGGGCTTACCGTGCCGGCTTTATTACTCTTAGGTAATAAGCATTTTGGTATTTCCGCCAATCTGCGTCATATATGCGCCGCATGTTTTCCGGCAAACATTTCCTTTTTCAAATACAACTGGAAAAAAGAAATGTGGAATCTGTTTTTTGTAGCCGGACTGATATTAGGTGGTTTTATTGCTGCAACCTGGCTTCCGGACCCCAATCCTGTCGAGGTGGCTCCGGCTTTATTGTCAGAGCTGAATCAATATGGCATTACTGATCATCAGCATCAGTTGCCTTCAGAAATATTTAGCTGGCAAGGCTTCTTAACAGTAAGAGGATTGCTGATGTTGGTTGTAGGAGGGTTTCTGGTAGGATTTGGTACCCGTTATGCAGGTGGCTGTACCAGCGGCCATGCGATTATGGGATTGAGCAACCTGCAATGGCCTTCGCTGGTAGCGACTATTTGCTTTATGATTGGCGGATTTGTTATGGCAAATCTGATATTACCCTTTATTCTCAACCTCTAACGATCCATTATGAAAGAAGCAATAAAAGATACCGACTTTGAAGTGCGCCTTGATAATGATGTGATGGTACAGGAACCATGGTGGCGCAATATTAAATACTTTATTGTAGGTGTTTTGTTCGGCGTCGTATTTGTCAAAGCCGAAATTATTTCCTGGTTTCGCTATCAGGAAATGTTTCGCTTGCAAAGTTTCCATATGTACGGCGTTATAGGATCGGCTGTAGTAGTGGGAATGATTTCGGTGTGGTTGATTAAAAAGTTCAATATAAAAACCATTGATGGTGCCCCCATCACATTTGCCCCCAAAAAGTTTAATAAAGGACAGATATACGGAGGGGTGATGTTTGGACTAGGATGGGCTATGACTGGAGCTTGCCCGGGTCCCATATTTGTACAAATTGGTACTGGGGTAGGGGTAGTGCTTGTGGTACTGTTAAGTGCTATTGCCGGTACCTGGGTATATGGGTACCTGAGGGATAAACTTCCTCATTAATTATGTAAATAATGAAAACATATATATATGCAGATAGAGCAATTTGAAGATGTAAGTCTGGCCCATTATAGTTATGCTATATTGAGTGAGTGTCAGAAAGAGATTATTTTGATTGATCCGTCCCGTAACCCTCAACCCTATTATGATTACGCAAAAAAGCATGATGCTAGAATCGTCGGTGTTATTGAAACGCATCCTCATGCAGACTTTGTGAGCAGTCATGTAGAGATTGCTAATACTACCGGAGCTACAATTTATGTAAGCGAAAAAGTAGGCGCTTTTTATCCTCATCAGTCTTTCGATGAAGGACAGATTATCGAGTTGGGTAAGATGCGTCTGATAGCACTGAATACTCCGGGACACTCTCCGGATAGTATATGTATTCTGCTGGAACATGAAGGCATACAGAAGGCGGTTTTCACCGGGGATACATTGTTTATAGGCGATTGTGGTCGGCCCGATTTAAGGGAAGGAGCGGGGAGTATACAACTCAGCAGAAATGAGCTGGCGCGCATGATGTACCATTCGCTACATGAAAAGCTGGCTTTGCTGAACGATGACGTTATCGTATATCCGGCGCACGGGGCGGGAACGCTTTGCGGTAAAAACTTGAGCGATGCTCCCAAAAGCACTATCGGTATCGAAAAGCAGACCAACTGGAGCTTACAACCCATGTCCGAGCAAGAATTCATGCAGCAGCTTCTAGAGGATCAGCCTTTTATACCGGCTTATTTCCCCTTTGATGTAGAGTTAAATCGCAAAGGTGCAGCACCGTTTAAAGAAAGTGTGGAAAAAGTACCCTTTAGTACTATGGTACCAAATTTGGAAGAAGAAATATTAATCATCGATACGCGTCCTCAGGATGCATATAAAAAAGGTCATCTACCCCATTCGGTGAATCTAATGAAAGGGGATAAGTTCGAAACTTGGTTGGGTAGCATCGTAAAACCAGGAGAACCCTTTTATATAGCAGCTGCCGATAAAAGCAGTGTGGATACGGCCATAGAACGCGCTGCAGCTATTGGTTACGAAACCAGTATACAACATGCTTTTATTGTTAATACCGGCTCATTGGCACAACCATTACTGGATGTGGAAGAATTTAGAAAGCACCCCGACGATTACACCATTGTAGATGTGCGTAACGACACCGAAGTGAAGAAGCGCCGAATCTTCGAAAATAGCATCGCAATTCCTTTAGGACAACTAAGAAATAATATTGATAAGATCCCTTCCGGTAAACCAATAGTAGTGCACTGTGCTGGAGGGTATAGAAGTGCGGCAGCAAGCTCCTTGCTACGAGCAAAATTACCGGCTGATGCAGTTGTATATGATTTGGGCGATGCAGTAAAAACTTTTTAATACGGCTTAGTGAAGGATAATGCACCCATAGATGTGGGTGCATTATTATTTAAGGATATGCCTCTTATATTTTTTGTAATGAAATTAAGCTGGTGTATTTAGCATTTTCTTACTTTTGCTGCGGTTTTTGGTCTCCGTTGTATGCGGAGTTAAAAGGGAAGTCCGGTGAAAGTCCGGCGCTATCCCCGTAGCTGTAAGGGCTCTTTCAGATTGGAAAGAAGTTTCAACAAAGAACCACTGTCCGGTAGGGATGGGAAGGTGTTGAAGCGGCCCAAGCCAGAAGACCTGCCAGAAATCACTATTACGAATCAGGCTTTCGGGTGAAAAGCATGAGATGTAACCGCTCTTTTGCGTTTATACCTCTCCTTCTTTTTCTTTCCGAGAGCAGTCAAACTAAAATTTATCACGCATGAAAAGGAAAATTTTAGTAGTGGCTGCTGTTATACTTCATGGCACACTACACGCTCAGCACGAAACCGTTAACAAAGACTTGGACGAAGTGGTAGTTACCGCTACCAGAAAAGAACAAAAGCAATCTCAAACCGGTAAAGTAATTACCGTAATTGACAGAGCGACGTTGGAAAACAATCCCGGTAAATCCCTCACCGAAATTCTAAATCAGTATGCAGGTCTCTTTACAGTAGGCGCCAATAATGCTCCTGCATCCAATCAAGAGTTTTATATGCGTGGTGCAGCTACGGGCAATACTTTGTTCTTGATTGATGGTATTCCACTGCAGGATCCGTCTTTTATTACCAATATTTACGACCTGAACAATATTAAGCCCGAGCATATCGAGCGTATCGAAATATTAAAAGGTGCACAAAGTACACTTTGGGGGAGTGCGGCCGTAGCAGGTGTGATTAATATCATTACTAAAAAGGGAGGAGAAAAATCCATATCCCCGTCCGTATCACTAGCATACGGAACTTACAACACTTTTCAAGGCGATGTTAGTATCAAAGGAAGTATAAAGCGTTTCTCGTATAATGTTATATATAACCGTACGCAGACCGATGGTTTTTCTGCAGCATATGATAGTATTGGCGGCCGTTCGTTTGACAAAGACGGATTAAGGCAAAATAACTTTCAGGCCAATCTGCAGTATCGTATTTCTGATGTACTCTCGATACAATTGATGAGTAATTACGGTCAATATAAAGCTGATGCAGATGCTGGTGCCTATGCCGATGATTATGATATCACTGCTCGAAGCAAGACCTTCATCAATAATCTGGGGCTACATTATAAGCGCGGCAAAACTACGTTACACCTTACACAAAGCTTTGTGCGTTCCGATCGTTTTCACTATGATGATAGCACAGATGTGGGAGCGCTGCGTCTGGATCCGGCGGCTACTTACTATACCGTCTGGTCAGATGCTGGATATAAGGGATTGTCTTCGGTAACGGAATTGTATGGTAACTACCACTTCTCTTCGCACGCCTCCATAGTAGGAGGTGTGCAGTATATCGCACAAAAAACCGATCAGCATTACACGAGCATATCCAATTACGGACCTTATGATGCATTGCCAATTAGCAGCGATTCGGCCAAAGCACGCAATCTTTCTGTATATGCATCTCTATTACTTGCAGAATTAAAGCGTTTTAATATTGAGATAGGTGGGCGCTATAATCATTTTAGCGTATATGGTAATAATACCACTTTTACCTTCAACCCTTCATATCACATAGGTGATGGGGCCATTGTTTTTTTAAACGTATCCAGCGGATATAATACGCCTTCATTGTATCAGCTGTACAGCGAGTATGGAAACAGAGACTTGAAGCCTGAAAAAAGTATCAACTACGAATTAGGGTTGCAGACTTTTATGGACGATAATCGCAATCATTTACGCATTGTGGCATTTAAAAGGGATATTAAGGATTTGATCATTTTCTATACTAATCCTGATACTTATGTCAGCCAATACCGAAATCGTGACGAACAACACGATTACGGTTTTGAGGTGGAGAGCAATGTGGTAGTGGGTAATATAGGCCGTTGGGTGAACAACTTTTCGTACATCAATGGGAATGGTACTAACGATGGTGAAAAAATCCGTAACCTTTACCGCAGGCCTAATTTTACCTTCAATAGTACGCTTACTTTAAATCCCTCTTCCCGGCTTACCCTTGCACCGGCATTCCGCTTTGTAGGGGAGCGTCTTGCAGGGGAGTATGATTTGGGTGGGCCCAATCCCATGCCGGCCTATTATACCGTAGATTGTTATGTGGCGTATAAAGTAAACCGTTGGCTGAAGTTGTTTGGAGATTTTCGCAACATCACCGATCAAAAATATTTTGATGTATACGGATATAATAGCCGTCGTTTTAACTTTTTAGCCGGTTTGCGGTGTTCTTTGTAGCGGCTTATACGTCAACCAATGCCATGTAATATTGTTTATATAAGGCAATGTTACATGGCGTTGTTATTTTCACATGCTCATTACCAGCTAAAGAATTATTATATTTATTGTATGAATGATATAAAGAGTGTGTCTTTTAAAAACCATTATCCATGCAATTCAGCTACAAGGATTTATTGACGGTAACTTTTACTCTGTTTGCAATCATCGATATTATCGGCTCCATTCCGATTCTGATATCGATTAAAAATAAAGCGGGAGGTATTCGCGAATTGCGGGTAACGGTCATTGCCGGCGTGCTCATGATACTCTTTCTGTTTATGGGAGGCCCCATATTGGATATACTGGGGCTAGATGTAAAATCCTTTGCTGTGGCGGGCTCCATAGTTATATTCATTCTGGGGCTGGAAATGGTATTGGGAGTAGAGTTTTTTAAATCGGATGACGATGTAAAAGCAGCTACAATAGTGCCTCTTGCATTTCCACTCATTGCAGGCTCGGGAACTCTTACTACTATTATGTCGCTTAAAGCGAATTATCAGATACAGGTCATTCTGGCGGCTATTGTTATAAATCTACTGATTATTTACATTGTTCTAAAGTCGCTCAACGGTGTATCCAGATTATTAGGTCCCAGTGGTCTTACAGCCATCAGAAAATTTTTCGGGGTGATATTGCTGGCGATATCCGTTAAAATATTTGCAACTAATGCTGCAGGTTTGATTCATTAGTATTAGCACTGATAGAAAATAATCGTTTAATAGAGGTTGCCTGTAATTTTTTTAGCCTAATTTTGCCGCCCGGAAGAGCCTTCCCCTGATTGTATGTTGGCCTCGTAGTACAATGGATAGTACGCAAGTCTCCGGAACTTGAGATCCCAGTTCGATTCTGGGCGAGGCTACCAATACCTATCTTGTTTTTAGCTTTTCTTTTTTTCTTTTATTTGCTGAAGTGTTGTATTGACATATTGATTATGCTGCTGGGATTTGGGCGTGCCTATTCTTTGTGCGGCGTAAATCCCAGAGTGTCCGCTAAAATAGTAAGCAGTAAAGCAAGCTACAGCATAGTAAAGGATATGATCGCCACCAAACAGCTCTATGCCCATTATGGTGCATGCTATAGGTGTATTGGTAGCTGCCGCGAATACCGCAATAAATCCCAGTCCTGCCATTAGATCGACGGGGGCTCCTGAAAGATCGGCTATGGTATTGCCCAGAGTAGTTCCAATGAAAAACAACGGCGTTACTTCGCCTCCTTTAAAACCGGTACCGATGGTAATAGCAGTAAACAACAGTTTCCACAACCAGCTGAAGGTTGTGGCGCCGCCTTCATTAAAAGAAGACAGTATGGAAACACTGCCTGTATGAGGGTTGGCTACACCAAGACTCAAATAGTCTTCAGTACCCAGTATAGTAGCCAGCAAAATAATAGTCAAGCCTCCTAAAGCTGGAATCATCCATTTTCTATGTACCCATCGATGGCTATAGATTTTTATAAGATGCGTGGTTTCGGCAAACAAGTATCCTGCAAATCCGAAGGCAACACCGGCTACAATTACTTTAAGAAGAAGTAATGGATTAATATGAAATAAGACAGGCAAACTATCTGTTTGTTCTGTGAAGCTGATATTGTAAGCCGTATGCTGAATACCCCATGCCGTGCAAACTAGATCGCCCAGTACACTGGCTATAAAACAAGGCATCAGAGCTTTGTATTTAATTTTTCCCAGTGTAATTACTTCCAGTGCGAAAATAGCTCCAGTTACGGGTGTACCAAATACGGCCCCAAATCCGGCAGCTACGCCGCTCATCAACAGAATGCCTGTATCATCGGCAGACAACTTTAGTTTTTTACTAAAGAATTGTGCAATGCTACCACCTATCTGTACGGCAGTGCCTTCACGTCCGGCAGAGCCTCCAAACAAATGGGTAATTACCGTAGTAAATAGCACTAGTGGTGCCATACGCAATGGGATACTTCCAGCGGGATTGTGTATTTCGTTTATGATAAGATTATTGCCTTGCTCGGCATTCTTTCCCCAATGCGTATAAAGCAGGTATATAAAAATCCCCGCTAGTGGAAGTAGGTACAGCAGCCATGGATGTATAAAGCGATAATGGATGGCTACTTCTAGCGACCACAAAAAAAGTGCTACCATAGAGCCTACTACAGCAGCTACAGGAAACACCAGCAGTGTCCATTTTAAAAGATAGGAAGCAATAGCGTACTGCTCGAAAGAAGATTTGAATTGTTTCATGCCTACAAATACTAATAGGTTTAAATGATCAATAAATAACCATAATTTGTAGGCGCCATCAGTTCCGGTGGGGGGAACGGTTCAAATAGGAAGACACCATTTCCTTTTAATGTGAGGCGAAGTTAGGAGTTTTTGAATAAATACATAAAAACCCGATCATGTATGCTGACCGGGTTTCTTTAGAAATACACTAATACATTTTATTGTAACGCTGCCAGAGCGGCTGCATAATTGGGTTCCTGTGTGATTTCCGGAACCTGTTCGGTATAAACAATGGCTCCGTTTTCGTTTGCTACCAACACAGCACGGCTCAGCAAACCCTTGAGGGGAGAGTCTGTTAGTGTTACACCGTAATCTTCTCCAAAGCTTCCTCTGAAGTCGGAAAGAGTTTCCACATTAGCAATACCTTCTGCTGCGCAAAATCTTTTCTGTGCAAAAGGAAGATCTCTTGAAACATTGATTACTACAGTATTTTCCAACTTAGCAGCTTCTTCATTAAACTTCCTTACAGAGGCGGCACAAACGCCTGTGTCTATGCTGGGGAAAATGTTCAATACGATTTTTTTCCCTTTGTAATCTGCAAGTGTTTTTTCACTGAGATCATCTTTTACTAAAGTAAAGTCTTTCAGCTGACTACCTACTGCTGGTAGCGTGCCGGATGTATTAACAGGAGATCCTTTAAAAGTAATTTGTGACATAGTAAATGTTAATTTTTTTTAAGAAACTGTTATTCGAAAAATATTCTGAAAGTCACTAACGAAAAAAATAAAAGAATTAGTATATTAGTTGTGACTATTGATGCAATATCCGAAAAATTAATTGATTGACAACTACTCTTATGGTCTTTTTTACATAATGATAATGAAAAAACAGGAATAATGTGGATGGGAAGAAACAGCTGCTTGAATAAATTAGTGTTGAATCATTAAAAAGCGTTACTTTCAGGGTTAAAAAAATATCACCGAAAAATTTTGTTGTAATTTATTTTTTGTTAGAATTGTACTCTTATTTTTTCAAGAGCTTAAATATTTAAAAACTAAAAAACTAAGATCATGGCTGAAAATCAAGCTAAGCCGGTAGCAGCGGCAACGACTTCTGTGCAACCTAAAAAGAGTGGAAACCTGATTTCGTGGGTGGCACCTGCATTATGTATTATTGCTGGTTATTGTATTTGGAGATTTGGCATGGGTAATCCTGCAGGGTTTAAATCACCAGATCCAGCGGGAGGTTTTTGGCCGCACCATTTAGGGCCAGTTGATGCGTTCCACAGAATTTACGAAGGTGGTATCATCGTGCCTCTCTTGATTGGTATGCTTTTAATGACCATCGTTTTCGCCATCGAAAGATTCCTTACTATCAGCAAAGCATTAGGTAAAGGAAATATCAGCAACTTTATCCGTAAAGTACAATATCAACTGGCTAACAAAAATGTTGACGCTGCTATTGCAGAGTGCGACAAACAAAAAGGCTCTGTTGGTAATGTAATGAAAGCTGGTCTGCGTCGTTATAAAGAAATGATCAGTGCAACTGACCTCGATACTGAACAAAAAGTAATCGCTATTCAAAAAGAAGTTGAAGAAGCTACAGCCCTGGAATTACCAATGCTTCAGAAAAACCTGGTGTTCCTGTCTACAATCGTATCGTGCGGTACACTGGTAGCGCTGTTAGGTACGGTAATGGGTATGATTCGTTCATTCGCTGCACTGGGTGAATCTGGTGGCGGTGGAGACTCTAGCCAGCTGGCGGTTGGTATCTCTGAAGCGCTGTATAACACAGCTTTGGGTATCGGTACTTCTGCTTTGGCGTTGATATTCTACAACATGCTTACTACAAGAATCGATAATATCACTTATGGTATTGACGAGTCCGGATTTACATTAACTCAATCTTTTGCTTCTCTGTACAAATAATTACACGAGCAAAATTTTGTAACTTTTTTATGGAAAATCCGAGTTGTATCGTCTTATAATAAAACAGTGATTTTATATGCCAAAAGTTAAGATAGCCAGGAAATCGACTGATACGGACATGACGCCCTTCGTGGACATCGCGTTCCTTATCCTGTCGTTTTTCATCATGGCAACGAAATTTAAACCACCGGAGGCGGTACCTATTACTACGCCGAACTCGGTGTCTTCGCAAAGATTGCCTGAGAACGATGCTGTAATGATCAGCATTGATAAGGATGATAAAGTATATTTCTCTATCATGGCTCAAAAAGACCCTCAAATAGCGAGGGATATTATCAAAGCTGCCGCTGAAGCCAGAAATATTCCAATTTCGGATGAGCAGGCTGCTAACTATATCTCTGGAGACATGATAGGTGTACCCTTTAGCAAACTAGGACCATTCCTAGCACTTTCTAAAGATCAAAAAAGGTCTTACGTTCAGGAAGGTATTCCGGTAAAAGATTCAGCGAACAATGAATTGTATTACTGGATTGCTGCGACTCGTACTGTTTACATGGGTAAAACCGTGAAATTCCTTATTAAAGGGGATAATGTGTCTAAATACCCTGCTTTCAAAGCAGTAATAGATGCATTGAAGAAAAACGATGAGCAGAAGTACAACCTAGTAACCATGCCGGAAGGAGCTCCTGAAGGAACACCGCTATGGTACGAGCGTAATGCTAAAAAGAATTAATAATCGTTTAACTCCAAAAACTGAAAAGTTATGGCAAGTTTAGATACTGGTGATGACGGCGGACACAAAAAAGGTCCTGGCGTTAAGAAAGCCAAAAAGCTGAGCACCAAGGTGGATATGACACCCATGGTGGACTTGGGGTTCCTGCTGATCACCTTCTTCATATTCACCTCGACCATGAGCTCTCCTACTACAATGGACCTGAACATGCCAAAGGATACTGAAAAGCAGGAAGAGCAAACTAAGGTGAAAATGTCAGGAGCGCTTACAATTTTGTTAGCGAAAGATAATAGCATCTTCTATTACGAGGGAGAACTGACCAATGAAAACGCAAGTCAGATCTTTAAATCCTCTAACTTTAATGAAATCAGAGATGTTATCATCAACAAAAAGAAGGAGGTAGAATCCAGATACGTTCCGGACCCCGCTTGCGAGGCTAAAGCCAAGGCTGACGGAAAAGATCCCAACGACTGTCGTCAAAAGGATTTCTTCGTACTGATTAAACCTACAGATGATGCAAATTATAAAGGAGTGATCGACATTCTGGATGAGATGACCATCAACAAAGTATCACGCTATGCATTGTTGGAGCCATTTGAAACAGAATTAGATCTTGTAAATGCGTCAGTAGGCTCAGCTGCTGCTGGACAATAACCGTCTTTTTGTGGAATGTGAGCATTTTTGCATCTCAATATTAACAAACTTAAAAAGTAATGGAAGCTAATAAAATATTAACCACTGACTTTTTGGACCTTCTTTTTGAGGGTCGCAATAAAAGTTATGGTGCATATGAGCTTCGTAAAACCTATCCGAAAAGGTTGTGGTTGGCTTTGGCATTCACCGCCCTTGCTCTTGTAGTGATTGCGGGAATAGCCATTGTAAAAAGCCAACTAAAACCGGCGGTAGACAACGAAGCCGTAAAAATCAATGAGGTTACGATTCAAAACATTCAACAGGAGAAGCCGGAGGAACCACCACCCCCTCCACCACCGCCGCCACCCAAACAGGCACCTCCACCCCAAATTGAAATGAAACAGTTCACACCTCCTAAAATCGTAAAAGATGAAGAGGTGAAGGAACCACCACCCGCAGTGGAAGAGTTGAAGGAAACCAAAATTGGTACCATCAACCAAGAGGGTATTAAAGATATTGGTATCGTTACCCCGCCAGCTGCAGTGGATGCCGGTAAAGGTCTGGTGCAGGCTAAACCTGTAGAAAAAGAACCTGAAGTATTTACCAAAGTAGAGGTAGATGCTTCTTATCCGGGTAACTGGGTAAACTTTCTGCAAAGAAACTTGGATTCTCAGGTGCCTGTAGAAAATGGTGCTCCTCCCGGAAACTACACGGTGATAATCCAATTCATTGTGGATGTAACCGGTACTGTAAGTGATGTGAAGGCTTTGACTAACGTGGGTTACGGAATGGAGCAGGAAGCCATTCGGGTAATTAAAAAGTCCGGTAAATGGAAACCTGCGATTCAGAATGGACGTGAAGTAAAAGCTTACAGAAAGCAGCCGATTACCTTCCAGGTGGTTGAGCAGTAAATATGACTAATGATCTTAAAGGTTTTAAGTAGTTTTAAAATCCCGCTTTTTCAGGCGGGATTTTTTATTATTTCTATCTTCCCCAGCCGCTCACAATCGACGATATATGCAGGTTGACTCGTTTATTGTCGATATCGTCAAGAGAATTTATTGGAAGGACCTGTGCAGTAGCCTTTTGAATGTAAAGAAAGGAGTTATTTAATTCTTATTTACAATGAGAAGACTAAGTCTTAAACAGGGGAAAGTTATTTATTGCATTAATCCTGTTACGCCATAAGATAGATAGGAGGATTGTATGTTATAAGCTGTGGCGTTTGATAGCACCGATTGATAATCTTAAAAAAAAGCAGGTATATTTACCTGCGTTTTTGAGTTGAAATACTGTATAATTAGTTTCTATATTCAGGATTAATCAGCATCTGAATAGATTCGTTAAGCATTTCATTTTTCTTGGACATAAAAGTTTCCATTTGCTCCACCGGGAGTTTCAGCTGGTACGAGTTATTGGCGGCCAAAACCTGCTCGAAATTAGGATTTAGCTGATTGAATGTTTCCTCATCCATACCCAGATATTTTACAATGGCTTTCACTTTATATCGGCCATTGATAGTCTGAACTTTCACGTCTTTGTGAGTTGCCTCGTCCTTTACAGTTTCCATCATTGCTAACGCTTTTTCTTTGGATACTGTGGTTACACCACCTTTTCCTTCCATGATATAGTGTGTAGCAATGAATTTTTTCACATGATTACGGCTTTCTGCGGGAAGATGGTATTGCAGTTTCCAGAAGTCACTAGAACCGGCTTTTGCGATGGCCGAATTCACTCTTCCAGGACCGCAGTTATAAGCAGCTACTACCAATAACCAGTCGCCATAGATGTCAAACAGGTAATTAAGATATTTAGCTGCAGCTTTTGTACTTTTTAGATAATCTCTTCTTTCATCTACGCGGCGATCCACTCGAAGCCCCAATGTTCGGGCTGTAGCTGGCATAAACTGCCAAGGGCCCACAGCACCTGCCCAAGAAACCGCTGAAGCACGAAGATGCGATTCAATTACAGCAAGATATTTCATTTGTTTGGGCACATTATTTTGGGTGAGCACATCATCCATCATATCAAAATAAGGGCGTGCCCAATTTTGCATGTCCATTAGAGATTCATAGTGTTTTTCTATATAATCCTGGACAAAACTAAGTGCCTGCGGGTTGAGATGATCGAAATTAATATTCTTTATACTCGATGATGCTGAGTTAAGCGCGTTGGTATTCTCAAATACGTTTTTAAACCCATCTTTGGGATCCGCCTTTTTTACCGATGAGGCCGCATTATTAGCGGTAACAGGGTTTGCTGTTACCAGCGGATTAATTTGAGCAAAT
Organism: Chitinophagaceae bacterium C216; assembly: GCA_028485475.2. Classification (GTDB taxonomy): domain Bacteria; phylum Bacteroidota; class Bacteroidia; order Chitinophagales; family Chitinophagaceae; genus Niabella; species Niabella composti. The sequence continues at coordinate 250,539 of CP144143.1, read as the reverse complement.
GAAAGTGTGGAAAGAGCAGAAAATACCACCACCAATCCATAGCGCCTTGATGTCTTTTTACTACTTGTCATTCCTTTTAGATGTTTTAAAGAAGTCAAAGGTTGTTTGGTATTTTGCTCCCTTAATAACGTTTAATTAGCCAAAATATTGTGGCTGAAAGAAAGCAAAGGTAACTCATTAAAATGAGATGACATGAGTTGCAGGCCAAAAGGCATATGGTATCGCGAATGCTGGAAAAGCGGCAAGGCAATCCCCGGCACCCCGGTTAAATTAGCCATAACTGTATATATATCAGCTATATACATCGATATAGGGTCCGTCATTTTTTCCCCAATTTTAAAGGCTACTGAGGGAGCCGTAGGCATACAGATAAAATCGAAATCATTGAAAATCAATGTTAACTTATTTGTTAAAAGTTTCCTTACTTTTTGTGCTTGAGTGAAATAAGCATCGTAATATCCCGAGCTGAGCACAAAATTACCCAGCATAATGCGCCTTTTCACTTCCCAGCCGAAACCTGCCGAACGGTTGTTTTTGTAAAATATATCCAAATCCGCGTCGTTCTGTACCGGATGTCGGTATCCATATTTTACACCATCGTATCTTGACAGGTTGGATGCAGCTTCTGCAGTAGTAAGAATATAGTACGCCGGAACAATGTAATCCAGTAGATCAAAGGTAACCGGTGCAACAGTATGTCCCTGAGTTTGCCACTCTTCCAATTTATTTTTAATTGCTGCACCAATTTCTGGGTCAAGGCTTTCGTGGTTCAAAGCTTCAGGGAAATAGGCTATTTTATAGCTTTTTTGCTCTTTTTTTAGCTCTTTTGAATATTGGGGAACCGGTTTCAGCGATACAGTGCTGTCGTATTCATCTGGACCGGCAATTACTTCGAGCAATAATGCGGCATCGGGTATATTTTGGGAAAATATTCCAATTTGATCAAAAGAAGATGCATAGGCAATCAATCCGTATCGGGAGATGCGGCCATAAGTAGGTTTCAGTCCAACAATCCCACAAAAATCGGCAGGCTGACGTACCGAGCCTCCTGTGTCTGATCCTAGAGAGGCCATACACAAACCGGCCTGTACGGCCACAGCTGACCCTCCAGAAGATCCTCCGGAAATGCGGGTTTCATCTGCGGCGTTGAGCACTTTCCCGTAAACAGAGTTCTCATTGGTGGAGCCCATAGCAAACTCGTCACAGTTGAGTCGCCCAATGATAATAGCTCCTTCGGCTAATAACCGTTCTACAGCAGTGGCAGAAAATACAGCAGTAAATCCTTCTAGAATTTTGGATGCGGCGGTTACTTTATGGCCTTTATGGCATATAACATCTTTAATACCGATAACAACACCATGGAGTTTGCCTTTTGGAGCGGTGGATGCATCCAGTTCTTTGGCACGAGCTCTGGCTTCATCGGCATATACTTCTACAAAAGCATTCAAATGCTTTTTGGCTTCAATCGCAGCCAGGTATTCCTCCACAGTAGCTAAACAGGAGGTACTACCTTCTTCCAGTCTTTTATGATAATCTGCAATAGATATAAAATCCGGCAAGAGGTTATGCTTTGAAAGTCAATAAAATAAACGAAATAGAATACTGTTATTCAGGCTTTTTAGGTTCGCTAGAAATAGTATTGGCTGTTTCTTCCAGCTCTCTCTTTACATTATCCTTAGCGTCGTTGAACTCACGCACGCCTTTACCCAACCCTCTCATCAGCTCGGGAATTTTACGGCCACCGAATAACAGTAACACAATTATTGCAATGATAATAACCTCGTTAGTACCTAAAGCTAAAAGTTGAACACTTGTCATGATTGATAAAATTAGTTATCAAAGATACGAGAAGAATGGCTATGCCGGTTGTTTAGTATTTTAAAAATTTTCAAATAGTCAACAATCCTATATATAAAAATCCCGCATTAAGCGGGATTTTTATATGAGATTTATAATATTTTAAAACTGATTTATGCTTTATCAGCTGCAGCAGCAACTGCCATACGTTTTTCACGAATACGAGCGCTCTTACCACTTCTTTTTCTTTGGTAGTAAAGTTTAGCTCTATGTACTTGCCCTACTTTATTAACTACGATGGATTCAATATTAGGAGAAGCGTAAGGGAATACTCTTTCTACTCCGATACCATCAGAAATTTTTCTTACAGTAAAGGTAGCAGTACTTCCAGTTCCTTGTTTTTTAATCACATCACCTTTGAAAGACTGGATACGCTCTTTATTTCCTTCTATAATTCTGTAATTTACAGTAATATTATCACCTGCTTTGAAAGCGGGGAAGTTCTTTTTTTGAGTCAATTGCTCATGAACGAAAGCTACTGCGCTGCTCATAACTTTATTTTTAAGGACTGCAAAGGTAAGGGGAATTTATCAAAAATCCACCCCCTGTGATAAAAACTTTTTGCTGAGAGGGTGTTTTTATATCTCGCTCAGCATTTCGGTACTCTTTTTTTCGACCTGTTGCTGACTGCATTTATATTTTACGATGCGCTTACCCGTAACCAGTACCGTCAGGGCCGTAAAGGCGCATAAAGCCATTACAAATGCCATGGGAATGGCAGTTTCGTTGTGAAAAATACTTACCAGTGCCGAGGAAAGTGTACCGGCTAACATCTGAATACATCCCATCAGGGCCGATGCGCTACCTGCATTCTGCTCGAAAGGGGCTATGGCAATGGCCGAAGCGTTGGGGAAAGTAAAGCCTTGGCAGGCCAGAAAAATACAGCAAATTACCACGCTGCTGTTAAGTCCCCACCAATGCCATATGAATCCTGCCAACAGCAATAATCCGGTAAAGCATTGCAGCAGAATGGCACGGGGCACGATTTTTTGGCTGGTAGTGAACCTTAATATTTGTGCGTTGATCTGAGTTGCTAATATCAACCCGCCCGCAACAATGGAAAATATCCACCCGTATTGCTCCTCGCTGGCCCCAAAGATTTCCATAAAAACATGTGGCGAACCGGCGATGTAGGCATACAAGCCTGCAGCCGTAAAAGCTCCGGTTATCGCATAAATAACGAACTGCGATTGTCTGAACACGTCAGCAAATTTTCCTAAAATAGCCTTAGGAGCCAAAGAATAATTGGGGTTAGGCTTTTTGCTTTCTGGCAAGATGGTGATGCAAAGCACCAGAATTATTACACCAATGAGCACTAGCGCTCCGAAAACATACCTCCAGCCCAATACTGCAGTAATATAACCACCTAATGTAGGGGCTATAATAGGTGATACTCCTACCACCAGCATCAAAAGGGAAAAGATTTTTGCATTTTCTTCCACATCAAACAGGTCACGTACCATGGCCCTTGAAGCTACCATACCCACACAACCTCCAATAGCCTGTAGAAAACGTAACCCTATAAGCATATGTACCGAAGTGGCCAGTGCACAACCGAGTGTAGCAAGAATGTAAAGCGAGAGCCCGAAATACAGCGGTTTTTTACGACCATATTTGTCCAATAAGGGGCCGTAAATCAACTGGCCGGATGAAATACCGATGAAAAAGCTGGAAAGCGTCAAGGATATATTACTTACATCCGTATTTAATTCTTTAGCAATACTGGGGAACCCCGGCAAATACATGTCGATCGAAAAGGGGCCGATTGCACTCAACAATCCTAGAATGAATATTTTTACAGCTTTGTTATTGCCCTTCATATTTTATGCTCATTTTTATCGGGCAAGCATCGGAATAAATAATTATGCAGATAGAATATTCTGTTCACGGTTTTTCAGATATTCGGTAATGAAGGAAGAGAATATAATTCTGCACCGGTTAGAGCGGCAATATTATTCAATTTAAATTAATTGCTGAAATAAAATATACACACTGTGTGATGCCGAAACGCTTTCCCGTAATGTACTTTTGTAAGATTATCACACAATAACAAAGCATGTTACGAATTTGTTGGATTCTCGTATGGATATTATCAATAACCCCGACTATTCGGGGCCAGAATGCTTATGTAGATTCTTTGTTAAATGCTATTGTAGGCTTGCAGAAAAGTAAGTCGGATATTTATTATAATGCTGGCTTGTTTCCTTCCCAACGTTGTTATTTAGGATTTCGGTATAACGAAAAAGAAGATGATAATATATTTTTTACCGGTCTTATTGTATGGACTTTGAAAAGCATTCGCGATGCACTATCCTTGCAAAATCAGCAATTGGTAGACAGCATTGCAGCGCGTGCAATTGTTAATTATCCTTTATACAGAAACAAAGAAGGAGGGCCCACTTACAATTTTTGGCAGACGAATCCTTCTAGGCACTTTCCTAACAGTAAATATTTTTCCAGCAGAAGCAAATATATTTTGCCCGATGACTTAGATGATACGGCCATTATTTACCTTTCTGCTGATTTTCCCGACAGCCTTAAACAGGCCGTCAAACAGTTGATCGCTCGCCATGCTAATGGCAATACCTTACGTATTAGAAATACCTACAAGCGCTATAAGAATCGTAAAGCCTATGCTACCTGGTTTGGCAAAAACATGCCAATAGATTTTGACATCTGTGTACAGGCAAATGGGCTGAGATTTGTGCTGGATAATGGGTTTCCATTAGGGGCACATGATAGCGCCACCATCCACCTCATTAGCGATATGGTACGAGCAGGCTTGCATATAAAGCGACCGCCTTATGTGGCACCGCATTATCAAGATGCGGCGATTATTTTATACCATCTATCGCGTTTGGTGGCTGCACATCCTCAATTGCCTGAACTAGCTGCTTTGAAACCCTTACTGATTAGGGATATTCAAAAAGAATTATTAAAAACAAACGCCGGGATGCGAGCTGTGTTATTGCAAACTTCATTACTCAGGTTAGGAGTGCCTGTATTAACGCGTATACAGCTTTTGGAGCAAGATTTGGACGATTTTTATTTTTTTGTAGCCAATATGACATCTGTGTTTCCTAATCCTATTAAGGGAATTTTTGCCAAAAGCCGCAAAATCAATTTTTATTATAAATGTCGTGCGTACTATTTGGCATTATTGCTGGAACATGAAATGTATAGGCTAGCGAGTAGTAGAACCGAGCAACAATGATACTGCATAAAAAGAAAGAGGAGCTTTAAGCTCCTCTTTTGATATATTTTTTTATTTGACGGTCTGAATAAATTATCTGGCCACGTTTACAGCTCTCTTCTCGCGGATGACAGTAACTTTTATTTGTCCGGGGAAGGTCATTTCCGACTGAATTCTTTGTGCAATCTCGAAGGAGAGCCTGTCACTATCTTGGTCAGTTACTTTGTCCGATTCTACAATAACACGCAGCTCGCGTCCCGCTTGAATTGCGTAAGCTTTTTCTACACCTGGATAGCTTACAGCGAGATTTTCGAGGTCTTTAATGCGTTGCAGATATTGCTGCATAATTTCGCGGCGGGCTCCCGGACGGGCACCACTAATGGCGTCGCAAGCCTGCACAATAGGAGCAATAATGTATTTCATTTCCACTTCATCGTGGTGAGCGGCAATGGCATTTACCACTGCAGGGCTTTCGCCATATTTTTCGGCCAACTTAGCACCCAGCAGTGCGTGGCTCAGCTCGCTTTCTTCATCAGGTACTTTACCAATATCGTGTAATAAACCGGCGCGTTTAGCCAGTTTGGGGTTCAATCCCAGCTCGGCAGCCATCGTAGCACAAAGATTAGCAGTTTCACGGCTGTGCATGAGCAGATTTTGTCCGTATGAAGAACGATAGCGCATGCGCCCTACCATTCTTACCAGTTCTTTATGCAGACCGTGAATGCCTAAATCGATAACGGTGCGTTCGCCGATTTCCATTACCTGTTCTTCGATCTGTTTGCGGGTTTTTTCTACCACTTCCTCGATGCGTGCCGGGTGGATACGACCATCTGTCACCAAGCGTTGTAAACTAAGTCGGGCAATCTCACGGCGAAGCGGGTCAAAGCAGGACAATAAAATAGCTTCTGGGGTATCGTCCACAATCAGGTCTACTCCAGTAGCGGCTTCCAACGCACGAATATTACGACCTTCACGACCGATAATTTGTCCTTTTACCTCATCACTTTCCAGATTGAAAACGGTAATTGAGTTTTCAATGGCTTGTTCCGCAGCAGTACGCTGAATGGTTTGAATAATAATTTTACGGGCTTCTTTATTTGCTTTCTGTTTTGCCTCGTCAATAATTTCCTGCTGAATGCCGATTGCCTGTGTTATTGCTTCGTTTTTAAGAGTTTCTATCAGTTGGCTTTTGGCTTCTTCTGCAGTAAGCGAAGCAATTTTTTCCAGACGCCGGATATGTTCTTCCTGGTGTTTCTCCAGCTCTGTGCGTTTTTTATTGACGATTTCGATTTGTTTGTTAAGGTTTTCCTTAATAACGTCGTTGTCTTTAACCTGTTTTTCCAGCGTCAATTCTTTTTGAATTAACAGCTGTTCTCTTTGTCTAATGCGGTTTTCGGTTTCGGCAAGTTTGCGATTGCGCTCATTTACTTCTTTATCATGAGCTGATTTTAAAGAAACGATTTTTTCCTTCGCCTGTAATTCTTTTTCTTTTCTAATATTTTCAGCTCTTAATTCAGCCTCTTTTATGATAGTTTGCGCTTTTAATTCCGCTTCCTGAATCTTTTCTTTTGTGCTTTTAGCAAAAATAAATTTACCCGCTATAATGCCAACCAGTAGGGCAACCACAGCCACTATAACAAAACTTATTATGGGATCCATTAAAATTCATTTTTAAATTTTCTTAACAAATAATACTACCTATCTATATAAAATTACGTCACTACCACGACACTTATGGCAGTGGGCGAAGATAAAATAAATTTGGGATTTAATATGTGCCCAACCTTACTTCTTGGAATAAGGGAGAGGATTAGAATTTGGCTTCAATACTCCTCGTTTTTCCATTGCTGAAGACGCTGCGAAGGTGTGAGGGTAAAAAAGAAAGGCTCTTTTAACGGTTATGGTTACGGTATTTATTTTTCCAGTTCTTCCTCAATAACCGATTCGATTTGTTGTAATTGAGATAAAAGTAGGCTTTCATTGGCAAGGGATACGGACTTATTGGCGCTTTCGGTTACAAACCACACCAGTACCATGGAAAGATAATCCTGCATATCTTTTCCGGGGATGGTGGTTTTGAACTCCATTATTTTATCATTGATAAGCTTTACAGATTGTCTTACAACCTGTTCATCGTCGGGGAGCATCTGTACCCGGTAAATTCTATCGGCAATATTGATATTTGCAGGGATGAGATTTTTTTGTTCCATGGCAGTGGGTTAAAGTGATTACAAATCTTGTAATACCGGACATTATACACTAAGCAGTGCAATACACTTATCTATTTCCTTGATATACCCGTTGATCTTTTTTTCAAAGGCTTTCTTTTCTTCAGGATCCATTAAGGCCTGGCTGTACTTACGGGCATCCAGCTGATGTTGTAGAGATTCAGCCAGCTTAGAGGCTTCGGTTACTTGCTGACGGGCCTCCGCCAGCGCGTCTTTTAACTGCTGGTTCTCTTTTTTTAAGGCAGCATGCTGTTTTAGGAGTAATTGCAGCTTTTCCTGTATGTCTTTTATTTTGTTTTCAAGAACTTCGGACATAGGCTTGTATTTTAAGGAGTAGTGCATCCTCCAACAAGGGCTGCATGCACTACTGCCATTATTTTCTTATTTCTGCCTGCAAATCTCTTTCCAAACTTTGAATAATCTTGTTCATCCAGCCGTCAATTTCACTATCGGTAAGGGTTTTTGCCTCGTCCAGGAAGGTGAAATTGATGGCAATCGACTTTTTATCAGCGCCCAATTTTTCACTTTCAAAAATATCGAAGAGTTGGATGGATTGTAGTTTTTTAAGATTTAATTTTTTTACCTGCTCTTCTACTGCGGCATAAGGCAGCGATTTGGGGATGACTACTGCAATATCTCGCTGAACTGAAGGGAACTTGGGTAATGGTTGAAACTGTACTTGATGGTTTTTTACTTTTTTCAATAGCAGCTCCCAGTTCAGGTCGGCAAAAAATACCGATTGTTTAATGTCAAATTGCGCAAGTTTGTTTTTATGAATTAAACCTAATCGGCCGATTTCATCCTTTCCTGCCAATAAGGACAGACCATACTGCAGGGTGGGATCATTAGTTTCTTGATAAGTGAAATTTGTAAGGCCGGTCAGATATAATACTTTTTCTACAACTCCTTTGAGCGTATATAGGTCATTAGCCGGAGCTTTGCCTTTCCAAGAATCGGCGTGTTTTTTTCCGGTGAGATAGCAACAGAGATGTTCTGTTTCGTTAAAAGCCCCTTTGTTATTGACACTATAAATTTTCCCAAATTCAAACAGCTTTAGATTTTCATTTTTACGGTTGAGGTTATAGGAAACTACTTCTAGACCGGTTTCCGTCATCCTTGGCCGAAGAATGTTCAATTCTGCGCTCAAGCTATTCTTCATTTTTACTGCTGCAGCCAGTTCTTCTTCGGAGAAATAAGCCTTATTAGTGATGGAGTTGGTAAGTATTTCATTAAAGCCGAGACCAGCAAGGTAAAAGGCTACTTTTTCCTTTAGTTGTTCTGCTGCATAGTGCTCCTCTACTGCGGGTGTCATGGTAATGGAGCTAGGATTAGGAATGTTGTCTAGTCCATCTATACGTAGAATTTCCTCCACAATATCCGCGGGCAGACTGATGTCGGGTTTGTGATACGGTACTTCGATGGTTAAAGAATCGATATCTTCTTTCTCAATAGAAAATCCTAATGTTTTCAATATTTTTTTTACTGCATCAGGATGATAGTTTTTGCCACTAAGCTTTTTGAGGTAGTGGTATTTCAAAATGATGGAAGTTTTGGGTTTTTCTTCCGGATAGATATCGATAATATCTGATGCGATTTCACCGCCACACAATTCCAATATAAGAGCGGTAGCTCTTTTCAGCACGTCGACAGTGGCTGCAATATCGGTTCCTTTTTCGAAGCGTGTAGCCGCATCGGTTCTTAAGCCATGGGCAAAGGATGTTTTGCGAATGCTTACACTGTCGAAACAAGCACTTTCCAAGAAAATGTTTTTGGTACTTTCGGTTACCCCGCTATTAGCACCACCATATACACCGGCAATACACATGCCGGTTTCGGCGTTGCATATCATTAGGTCGGAAGCCAATAGTTTTCTTTCCTTGCCATCCAGCGTAACGAAAGGTGTGCCTTCCGGCAGCGTTTTAACAATGACTTTATTGCCTACAATCTTGTCCGCATCGAAGGCATGTAAAGGCTGTCCGGTTTCATGGAGGATAAAATTAGTAATGTCAACAATGTTATTAATAGACTTAACGCCGATGGCTTTAAGTTTATTTTGCAGCCATACTGGGCTGGGTCCGATAGTTACATTATTAATGCAGATACCGCTGTATCTAGGACAAGCAGCCGTATTTTCTACCGATACTTCAATAGGGCTTTTTCCTTTGAAGGGGGGAAGTTTAGCAATTTCTGGTAGTTTGGGAGAAACGGTTTTCTTATCGTGATGAGCTAAGTAAGCAGCAACATCTCTTGCTACACCCCAGTGGCTCATCGCATCCATACGATTAGGTGTAAGCCCTATCTCGAAAATTGTGTCATTGTAAATTTCAAATAAATTGGCTACAGGCGTGCCGGGTTTGACATCAGCAGGCAATACCAGAATACCATCGTGCGAGGTTCCCAGCCCAATTTCGTCTTCGGCACAAATCATCCCTTCACTTTCTTCGCCACGTATTTTAGCACGCTTCATAGTAACGGGTTCTCCGTCGGTGGGGTATATTGTTACACCTACGGGTGCTACTACTACTTTTTGTCCAGCTGCCACATTAGGGGCTCCGCACACAATTTTTAAGGTTGTAGACCCAATATCCACGGTAGTCAGTTTCAGCTTATCTGCATTAGGATGCTTCTCGCAGGTAAGCACTTCACCTACAACAAGGCCTTTCAAGCCTCCTTTATGCGACTCGTATGTTTCTACAGCTTCTACTTCCAGTCCTATTGAGGTAAGAATCTGGCTCAGCCTTTCGGGTTGCACCGGTTCCGGCAGATACTCGCTTAGCCAATTATATGAAATAGTCATCTTCTGAAATATGTTTTTGTTTGAAGGATATCCCTTCAGGGAGCCGCAAAGATAAGCAATTGGCTGCTAGTGGGCGCTGCGAAGCAGTGCAATACGGTAAAACAAAAACTTCTCTAAATTTTGGAAAGAAGGAGTCCACGCTAATGATGAGTGAGGAGGCAAGCTTAAGAGCTAGCGTTATCAAAATAATTCTCTTTGGGATGTTTAAAAATGTGAAGAATGGTGATGTGAACATATTTATAGCACTTAATGAGAGTATATGAACGGAGTACTCATTGTATGTTTTTGAATGTTATTAAAGATGTAGATGAATGCTATAAATCCTAGTAAATACGGGTTTTCATAAATAGTAGTTTATACATCCACCTAAATGATGTATATTGAGTGATAAACACGACGACATGTAAAAAATAGATTGGCAAACCATCGGATGCTGTAGTATCGGAAATCAGGGTGCTTGAGGTTTTTGCTATTATTACAGAATGTGAATATATCAATAATTTGTAATATAGAATCTTTGCTATATCAATTATTGTACGAAATATATAAAAGCTTGAACATGTGAATAACCTTCTTTTTTCTGTATATAAAATGTTTGGAAATAAAGATTTTTTTCTACCCTTTTTTGAGTCTAAATTCGCCCTCTGAGATAAGGGTATCGCAACCACCACAACAAACATTTTTACAGAAATATAAGTTGGATGGCACCCGTGGATCGTTGGTAAAAACTAATGATAGGAATTTTGTCGCTGTTAATGAACAATGGATTTAACGAATCTAAATAAAAAAGAAAGAAAGCAAAAGAGGCGTACGGCTGTAGACCTAGGCACTATGGTCTATGGGAAAGTACCACCACAGGCGCGAGAACTGGAGGAGGCGGTTTTGGGCGCCATAATGCTGGAGAAAAATGCTTTTGATGCTGTAATTGAAATACTGAAGCCTGAGTGTTTTTACGTTGATGCCCATCAGCGTATTTTCAGGGCGATGCAGTCTCTGGCGAATAAGAGCCAGCCTATAGATATACTTACCGTAGTAGAAGAACTGAAGAGCCGAGAGGAACTGGAGATGGTAGGTGGACCTTATTACGTAACCAAGCTTACTAATGCAGTAGTTTCTGCTGCCAATATAGAATCGCATGCTCGTATCATTCTGCAGAAATTTATCCAGCGAGAGTTGATACGTATCAGTGGCGAAATCATCAACGATGCTTATGAGGATAGCACTGACGTGTTTGAGCTACTTGATGATGCCGAGGCCAAATTGTTTGAAATTACCAATTCACATTTGCGTAGCAGTATTCAGCCGGTAGACTCTGTGCTGGTACAGACCATTCAGCGTATTGAAGATCTCCGACATCGGAATGAAGATATAACCGGCGTACCGAGTGGTTTTAAAACCTTGGATAAAGTAACCTACGGATGGCAGAACAGCGACCTGATCATTCTGGCGGCGCGACCTGCGGTGGGTAAAACTGCATTTGCTCTCAATCTGGCTAGAAATGCAGCACTGAATCCTTCAAAACCTACGGCCGTAGCATTCTTTTCTCTTGAAATGAGTGCGAGCCAGCTAGTACAACGTATCTTGGCTGCCGAGAGTGAAATTAATCTGGAGAAAATTGCGCGTGGTAAAATGGAAGAGCATGAGATGAAGCAATTATACACAAAAGGTATTCAACGCTTGTCTCAGGCTCCATTGTTTATCGATGATACGCCTGCTTTGAATATTTTTGAATTGCGCGCTAAATGTCGCAAGCTAAAAAATAAGCATAATGTAGGGTTGGTGATTATCGACTATTTACAGTTGATGAGTGGAACAGGGGATAACCGCAATGCCAACCGGGAACAGGAAATTAGTAACATTAGCCGTAACCTGAAGGGATTGGCTAAAGAGCTTAATATTCCCATTATTGCGTTGTCGCAGTTAAGCCGGGAGGTGGAAAAACGGGGTGCTAAAGATGGTAGTCGCGTACCTCAACTGAGCGACCTGCGTGAGTCCGGGGCCATTGAACAGGATGCGGACATGGTAATGTTCTTGTACCGTCCAGATTATTACGATATTCATTCTAATGCCGAAGGTGAAGACCAAAGAGGTCTTACCGAGGTAAAAATAGCGAAACACCGTAACGGTTCGCTAGAAACTATTAAACTGAAAGCACTGTTACACATCCAGAAATTTGTTGTATGGGATGAAGATCCGCTCAGTGCAATAGGTTTACCGGGCGGTAACTGGCGTCCGGTGGACGATGACAGTGCCGGAGGTGCGCGTCTGTTCCAAGCGCAGAGCCGCATGAACACCATGACAGATGACGAGCTGGACGATGCTCCTTTCTAAAAAAAATAGAGAAGCATTTTTTTCATCGAAAAACTGAAGATATACTTCCCTGTTTTTACATAAAAGATTATGACCCGAAGGAAAGTGGGGTGGTGTTGGACGAAGATAATTCGCGCCACGCTATTCAAGTACTGAGAATGAAAAACGGCGACTCAGTACATCTTACGGATGGGAAAGGACATCTGCTAACCGCCGTAATCACCAACGATCATAAAAAGCGCTGCGAGGTACGTGTATCGCAGGCAGTTTTAAAACCTAGAACCGGACCGGAAGTTACCATTGCCATTGCTCCTACCAAAAATAACAGCCGCTTTGAGTGGTTTCTTGAAAAAGCTGCAGAACTGGGAGTGAGCCGGGTAATACCGATTGTTACCAAACGTACCGAGAAGCAAAACATCAAAGCAACGAGGGTTGAAAATATTTTAATTAGCGCCATGCTACAAAGCCGCCAAACCTGGCTGGTGGAGACTTGTGAACCGATGCTCTTCGACGCCCTGATGCGTAATGATGTTTATACTGCCATTCAACATAAGTATATTGCACATTGTATAGAGGGAAATAAGGAAGTACTGAAATACACCACTGCTTCATCTATTATTCTTATTGGACCCGAGGGCGATTTTACTCTCCAAGAAGTAGAGGAAGCATTGTCAAAAGGATATCGGCCTGTTACTTTAGGCGATACAAGGCTTAGAACAGAAACTGCAGGCATGGCTGCCGCAGCGCTTTTGCGGATACCTCAATAATGCACAAGGTAAATATTATGTTACATGCAATCGTAAATGGCGTTATTTATAACGGTGAGCAGGTTATACACGACAGGATCATTGTTGTTGAAAATGGTATGATCGGGGAAAGCACTGACCGTGTGCCTATCGGAGCCACCGTTATGGATGTGGAGGGGAAAAATATTGCACCCGCTTTTATTGATATTCAGCCCAATGGGGGTTATGATCTATATTTCTCAAAAGAGGTTTCGGAAGCTGCTTTGGACGACATGTATCAAGCTTGTATTGATCATGCCACAGGTTTTTTGTTGCCTACATTGATTTCTTCCGAATTTGAAACCATTCTTAAAGCTATTGAGGTTGTTAAGCAGTATCGCCAGAAACAGCCTGGCGTATTAGGAATGCATTTGGAAGGTCCATTCCTTAATGTAGAAAGACGAGGTGCCCATCCGGCACATATTATTCGTAAGCCTACAAATGAAGAGTTGCAGGCAATCTTAAACGCAGGAGCCGATGTAATAAAAATGATTACGATTGCTCCGGAATGTTTTACAGAAGCGCAGTTGCAAATGCTGCTCGATAGTAACATTAATATTTCTATTGGGCATACTACAGTGAATTATGATCAAGCGCAGTATTATTTTTCAAAAGGTATTAGCTTGGTTACTCACTTGTATAATGCAATGAATCAAATGGGGCATAGAGAGTGTGGCCTGGTAGGAGCGGTGTTTGACAATGACACAGTGTATGCGCCACTGATATTGGATGGAGGACATTGTCATTATGCAGCAGCTAGAATAGCATACAAACAAAAAGGCGACAAACTTATTTTGCTTTCTGATGCTTCTTTTCTGGGCAGAAAAAAACAACGCTTCGACTGGGAACATCTTAGTATCACCATAATTGATGGCTTTTATAGAGATGCCTATGGCAATCTGGGTGGCGCAGCAATATCCATGGTTGATGCTGTACGAAATGCCGTAACGCATTTGCATGTTTCCATTCAAGAAGCTGTGGAAATGTCCAGTAGTCGCGTAGCTAAGGCTATACGCATGAATGATAAGCTGGGGTATATCAAACCCGGTTATCCGGCTAGGCTTGTGTGCTTTGACAACCATTTACAAAACTTTAAGACTATCATTTTATAGGGGCAGCCTGATGATAATCATTTCGTCAATTGATGATGATCATTACGTGCTTCTGGGCGGAGCAATAGTTTTACAGCAATATTGGTTATAATGAAGCTGTATATTGCAAAAGATATTAAGCCGGAAGAGATAAAGAAGCAGTTTTCAGCCTATTATCCCTATTTGCGAATAGAGCTGTACAAGCTCCTCGGTAATGATATAGGCAAGAAAGAAGCCCGTGCCATACTGCATTTTGCCAATCTTAAACAGGACGGTTATATAAACATTGGAAAATTGGTAACGGTATCCGAACTCGAAGCCCAATTTGCTAAGCTGGGTTTGAGAGCCGAAGTATTTCGACGTTGTGGGAATGTATGGGTAGAAACATCATTAACTAACAACTGGACACTGGAACAGCAAAATACTGCTGCGGAGGAGGTCAGCAATCACTTTTAATACGGGAGTTGCCGCAGTTTTTCTTCATTCAAAATTATAATAGTCGTTCCTTTTATATCGATGAGTTTTTCCGATTTGAAATCTGATAACGTGCGAATCAATGATTCGGTAGCAATGCCGGTAACCTGAGCCAATGTATCTCTCGATAATCTAATTTCATTAGTACCGGGTGTTTCACTTTTGAATTTATCCAGCATTACAGTGAGCTGGTAGGCGACTTTTTTTCGAAGTGTATTGTAAGCTAAGTTGAGCAGTGCTTCTTCCTTTTCCAGTACATTGCTACTCATCAAATGTATAAACTGCTGGGCTACCTGGATATTAGAAGAAATAAGCGATAAGAACTCTTCTTTAGGAATAATCATAATCTCCGCATCTTCTAATGTTTCGGCGGTTTCTTTGTAGGGCAAATTTTCGAGGATATAGGTATAACCCAGAAAATCGCCGGCGCCTAATATGTTGGTGATAAATTCCTTTCCGTCCTCATTGGTTTTATAAATCTTCACTTTCCCAGATTTGATATAATACACGGCTTTTGGACGCTGCCCTTCGTTATACAGGATTTGTTTCTTCCGATAATCGTAAGCTTCCCTGTTGCCGGAGATAAGCGGGTTTTCATTGGGGCTCGCTGTAGTTTTATTAAACGGTACATTGTTCGTATTCCCTGCTGAAAAGTGTTGTTTAGTCAGCTCTGCTTTTTGAAGGCGGGTTTCTACGGCTTTTAGTAATTCTATGCCCTCAAAAGGTTTGGTAATATAATCGTCCGCACCAAGTTCCATGCCTTTTCTGAAATCAGATTTTTCAGATTTAGCTGTAAGGAATATAAAGGGGATATGACGGGTTTCGGGCTGCTGATGCAACAAGTACACGACGCCGTAACCATCCAGCACGGGCATCATCACATCGCAAATGATAAGGTCTGGTTTTTCTTTTATAGCCATTTCGGCTCCCATCTTCCCATTGGCAGCAGTAACTACCTCATAGTTGGAAAGCTCCAGTATTTCGGCAATATTTTCTCTTACCTCTTCGTTATCTTCAATGACAAGAATTTTTTTCATTAGATTGATTTCAGTCTTTGAATTGTACTGCAAAAATACTTAAGATGATGGTAGTTGCGGAATAAAGACCGTGAATGTAGAGCCCTCATCTAATTTACTACTAAAGGTGATGCGCCCGTTCATCAGTTCCAAATACTTGACGATGATATGTAATCCCAAGCCTGTACCTTGAATATTGACGGCATTTCTGGCACGGAAAAATCTTTCAAATAAATGCTGCTGATCCTCTTCAGAAATGCCGATGCCGTTATCTTCTACCGACACAGAAAGCTCGTGCGGCTGAATGCGACAATGCACTTTTATAATCCCATTTTCTTGGGAAAATTTGATAGCGTTAGAAATCAGGTTGATGCAGATATTTTTTAAAAGACGATCATCAACATAGATATCATTATTGCCTTCGTGCGTAAACTCGATGATCTGACCGGGTTTACAATTGATTTGCATATCCTGAATGATGTCGGCAATTTCTTCAATGCATTTTTTTGCCGTGAGATGTATGGGATAACATTGTACCACCCCTTCATCCAGTTTATCAAGCGAAAGAAAATCATCCAAAATCATTTTCATGTCATTCGCAGCGTTTTTAATGCGATTGATATGCTTGATACGCTTCGCAGGCTCGTTTGATTCGTTGTATTGTTCTAATAAATAGGCAGAAGATAAAATGGTGCTGAGGGGTGTTTTAAATTCGTGCGAAGCCATCGATACAAATTTGGACTTTAACTCGCCTAAATCTTTTTCAGCTTTAAGAGCTTCGCTTAATTCGGCTTTAGACTGCTCCAGAGCAGACAGGGTTTCGCGCAGCATACGCGTACGGTCGTCAATCTTTTTTTCGAGTGTGGCATTAAGTGTTTTGATTTCTTCAGTAACACGTTCCAATTCTTCCTTCTGCTGCACTAAAGTTATTTCCTGCTTTTTACGTACCGTAATGTCTATTACAAAAGCAATAACATAAATTTTGTTTTCGATATAATAATGGCTGAGGCTTACTTCCACAGGGAAAACGCTACCATCTTTTCGCTGTCCGTACAAATCCCGTCCGTGCCCCATATTACGAGGGGAAGGTTTATGATAGAATTCTTGTCGGTAGGAAATATGTTTTTCTCGAGCTCCCGGAGGAAGTAGAATTTCAATAGGTTGATGGATAATTTCTTCCTTGCTATAACCAAAATATTTTTCCGCCTGTCGATTGAAATTGGTGATTTCCCCTTTTTCATTAGTAACGATTATTCCAATAGTGGCATAATCAAACATTGCCTTAAACCATTGAGATTCATCCTGAGTATGTTCCACTGAAGCCATAAAATGCAGTAATTACCTAAAGGTATAAAACTTTGTAATTGGGCAAAAGGTAAATTAGAATAGTTGCAACAAATTTTCTTAATATTTAATAGTTCTAACGCAGCCCTAATAGGTGAAGATTGTTGAAGTTGCAGCTGCAATGGAGGCGATTATTTAACGTTAATTTTTTATAATAAAATTACAATCGCTGATGCACTAAAAAGAGTGCATTGTACGTTTATAATACAGTTTGTTGCTGACCCAAGCCTTCTGAATAATTAGAGTATTTATCACAGAATTGAAGAGACTTCGAACGGATATCATTGCTTGCGCTGATATACAATATTTTAGAAGATAGCATGTTCCGATCATTTCTTAACGTTCAAATCTTTTAGCTATGCATTTGAATAAAGCTCAGGACATTATCATTGAGGAGTTTGAAGCCCTCTTTGACAATTTGAAGAACAAGCGGCAATATTTCCGCTATCTGGCTGATTTAGGTGCACAGCTGCCTACGGATACGTCCATTCGCACAGATGAAAAACTTATTCATCTGTCCAAGTCCAGGATATGGCTGGATGCAGAATGTCGCGACGGAAAAGTATATTACAGCGGCGATAGTGACAACAGCATCATGAGGGGAATTTTATTCTTATTCCTGAAAGTTTTTTCAGGAAGAACACCTCAAGAAATCATTGATTCTGATATTTATTTTACTAATGAAATTGAGCTGTTTGAAAATCTTTCGCCTGAAAGACGTAAAGAAGTTTCGTCTATACTGGTACGTATACGGTCGTTGGCAGCGGGGCTCCAGGCCCATATGTTGAAGAGCGCCTGATTAGTCTTTGTCAAAAAATTAATGCCTGCTGATTCAAGAAGATGCAGCAGGCATTTTTCATTAGATGGGTGTGTTGAAAATGTCTAGAGCCTCTTTATCGTCATAATGTATGATGAGCTCTTTTAGTCTGGATTTTAACTGAGCGATAATGGGTGCGTATTCTTTCTGGTTATAAACATTGTGCAGTTGCTTTGGATCTTTCTTCAGATCAAAAAACTCCCATCCTTCTACTCCTTTATAGAATCGTATTAACAGATAATCCTTCGTTCTTATGCCAAGATGAGGTGATACGTGATGCGGCTGTGGATATTCGTAATAGTGGTAATAAATGTCTTTCTTCCAGTTGTGAGGTGTTTGTTGTTTTAGTATAGGAAGAAAGGAGGCTCCCTGCATTTCGGAAGGGGTTTTAATTCCTGCGATATCGAGAAGAGTAGGAGCCCAGTCTACATTGGAAACAAATTCTTTAATGCGTGTGCCGGGTTTAATAACACCGGGATAACGGATTACAAAAGCAGTTTTTAAAGACTGATCATAAATAAATCTTTTATCGAACCAACCATGTTCACCCAAATAAAAACCCTGGTCGGATGCGTAGATAACTACTGTGTTTTTGCTAAGACCGGTGCTGTCCAGATAGCTCAAAATTCTTCCGATATTCCGATCCATGGAGCGAGCTGTTGCATAATAGTCTTTGAGATAACGTTGAAACTTCCATTTAGCAAGATCTTTACCATTTAATTTTTGAGCCTCGAATTTTTTGGTGATCTCTCCGTAATACTTTTGGTAAGCTGCTGCTTGCTCTGCATCTAGTGAGCTGTAGTCGCTATTGCGGGCAAAGTTTCGCAACTCTTTATCGGTAAATTTTTTGTTGGGATAATATTCTTTTAAGCGTTTACGAATTTCATTTAAGTCTGTATTTCGGTTAATGCCGAAGATCTGACCGATTTTCAGATCTTCTTTAAGTCGCATTGTTTTATCAATAGTCATGTCTTGTTGTTGGGCCGCAGGTCTACTTTCATAATTGTCAAAAAAGTCGTCGGGAAGCGGAAAATCAATAGCGTCATATGCTCCTAAGTCGGGTAAGTCTGGCAGCCATGACCTATGCGTAGCTTTTTCCCCAATTACAGCAAAAAAAGGTTTGTTGGGATCGCGCTGCTCCATCCATTCAAAGAAGAAATCGGTGATGAGGTTGGTAACATAGCCTTTGTATGCCGAAGTATCATTATTGATGTTTACAAATGTTGGATTAAAATAATGTCCTTGTCCTCCCGCACTGGCTAATACGTTCAGATAGTTGAAGCCTTTAGGTAACGCGTTCAAATGCATTTTGCCAATCCATGCAGTTTGATATCCGTTTTGTTGCAACAGTTGAGGAAATACGAGCTGTGCAGTATTGATTGGCGTCCCGCCATTATCGTAATAACCATTTTTATGACTATATTTTCCTGTAAGCAATGTAGCACGGCTGGGGCCACAAATAGAGTTAGTTACAAAATTGTTTTCCAGTAGTGCTCCTTCTTTTGCGATGCGATCGATATGAGGTGTTTGTACCAGGTTGTTGCCGTATGCGCTTATAGCTTGATACGCATGATCATCAGAAAAGATGAGAATAATATTGGGATGTTGTTGATGTTGTGCATTGATAATGGCTGTACCTATGAACAAGCCAAGTAAAAGTAATTTTATTTTTTTCATAACTAGATGAAGTTTGTTGAGTCAAAAAGTGGAATCACTTCAGTAAGCTTATTATTCAGCATCTGCCGGATAAGGAAGGGGTTTACCCGAAACTTTATCTTTAGGCATTGGTGCATTATAAGCTTTCAACAATTTGCCCAATAGAGCTACCAGTTCTTTTGTTTTATGAGGATAAATGGTCGAGAGGTCTTTCTGCTCGCCAATATCCGTCGAAAGGTCATATAATTCTGCATTTCTAGTCTGTTGGTTATAAACTAATTTCCAATTATGCTGGCGTAGGGCACTGTGATAATTGGTGCCTGGAAAATTGCTCGGTCTCCAATAATTGGGATAATGCCATAATAGAATTCTAGACGTATCCGCAAGAGAGGGTTCTTTCAATTGTGGAACTAAAGATCTGCCGTCGATTTTTTGAATAGTCTTGTAATTTTTCATGCCTGTAATATCAAGCAATGTAGGGAAAAGATCTTCTATGATTATGGGGGTATGGGATACCTGACCTTTTTTGACAAGCTTCGGATAGCTTACAATAAACGGGATTCTAATACCTCCTTCATACACTGATCCTTTTCCTGCTTTTAAAGGGGCGTTGTGCGTTAAAGGTTTATCGCCTCTTGGAGGTAAAGACAGACCACCGTTATCGGATAGGAAAAAGATTACGGTATTGTTCTTAATTCCTTTTTGCTCGATAAAATCTATAACATCGCCCAGACTTTTATCCATTCCTTCGATAAGCGATGCGTATTTTGCCTCGGCGGAGTCTAATCCACGGTCTAAATACTTTTGAAAGTACCGAACGTCTGCCATAAGTGGTGTGTGTACTGCATAATGAGCGAAATGAAGAAAGAACGGTTGTTTTTTGGCAACGGGGTACTCCAGACTTTTTAAAGCTTCTCGTGTAAGTGCTTCTGTAAGGAATGTACCGGTTTGATAATATTCTTCTAAGTCCGGAACTGCTTGTGCAGCTACTTTTGAGCCAGGTATATTTCCATAGTTGTCTTCGGAAAGATAGCTCTGCGGATGACCTGCCGCATGTCCTGCTACATTTACAATAAATCCAAGATTATATGGATTCGCTCCGGGAGTACCTTGTGCACCCCAGTGAGCTTTTCCTACGTGAATCGTAAAGTATCCGGCGGCTTTTAATAACTGAGGTAATGCCGTAGCATGAACTGTTTTTTCTATGCCAGCTATGGGACTAAAGCCATTAATGTTCCAGTCGGCATAATCGTAGGGAGGATTTTTGGCATCGGCGACAGTGTTCTTAAGAGGATGTGTCCAGTTGGTTACATGATGGTGGGCAACATTCATGCCTGTCATCAAGCTTACACGCGAGGGGGTACAAACCGGTGCTGCATAGGCGTCGGTAAAGATCATCCCCTCTTTAGCCAGTCGTTCCATATTGGGAGTATGATACTTCTTGTTATTAGCTGTAACACTTCCCGCAAAAGGAACCGAAGTGTCGAGCCACCCCATATCGTCCACAATAAAAACAATAATATTGGGTGCATTAGGAGATTGCGCACGCGACACGATTGTCAATAGAAGTATTGAGGCAATCAATAATAGTCTGCCATACACGTGTTTCGATGTTAAGTTAATATCCATCATTTTGTTTAAGATTTGGATTTTTATCTATTTCTTCTTGTGGAATCGGGAAAAGAACCTGATAATGTTGAGCATTATGTCCTCTTTGTCGAGCTTCACCGATAAAAGTACCTTTTATTATTAGATCCTGCCGATGCATTTCTTCTGCATGAAGCTCCCACACTCTTTCTTGAAATATCGCATGGCGCTACGATTCTGCACTCGGCATGCAGATAGCTGTAAAGATGTAATACCTGCTTTTGCCCTCACTTCATTTACTAAGTTAATACTTGTTGCATTAGGATCGTAGTGTTTGATTAGTGCTTCTGCAGATGCGAGGATTATATCAGCATGTCTAATAACAGGCCAATCGTTTCCTCTATTAGCTACAGTAGCGATTAAATCTACCTTGAATTTCAAATTGCATATATTATCTACTCCTAATTGCACTAATGCACCGCAGGTGTTATAAATAATAATGTGTTATGAATGAATGCTGCGGGTATCATTTTGAGCAAATGAATTATAGAAACTGGTGTATGTTTTGAATTGTTTCGTATAAATAGTGTGAGGAAAAAGGGAGGATTTAATGGTGGTGAGTGCTTGTTTGTAGAAAAGCTTAATCGTAATGAGGGGAAACGACCAATAATTGATTATCTCTGATATGTTGCCAATCCTCCCTTTATGGTAGTTGCGATGTAAAACTATACGGAGTACAATACAATATTTAATTTCGTTGACGCCACGGAAGGATTCGAACCTTCGTAGTAGGTTTTGCAGACCTCTGCCTATCCACTCGGCCACGTGGCTTTAAGGTGTAAGGTATGGTTGATGGGTTAGTATTGTAGTGCTACTGCTTTTTTATCTTCCTGCTCTCCGGGTCGGGGTTTGTAGATCTGTGCCGCTACATGCTCTACAATACGCGGAGGCACAAATTTTGTAACGACCGCATTGAGCTTATTGATAAAGCCTGGAACGATTTCGGCCTTACCTTTAAACAATCCTTTAACGGCCACTTGTGCTACTTCTTGCGGTGTCATATTAAACTTTGCTGCGGTTTTTAAAGTATGTGTTTTCATGCCTGCTCTTTCTACGAAAGCGGTATCGGTAGGACCTGGTATCAGACAGCTAACCGATACAGTGCTGTCTTTTAATTCATATCTCAAGCTGCGCGTAAAGGAGCGCACGAACGCTTTCGACGCTGCATATACTGATAAATAGGGCACGGATTGATAACAGGTAGTACTTCCTACATTCAGCAGATACGATTCTGAGAATCGTTTTAAAACAGGAACGAAAGTATGAACAATGCGTAATTGCGCTTTTACATTTACATCAATGATATTCAGCTGATCGTCTAATGAGCCTTCGGTAAAAGGAGTATTTAAGCCGAAGCCTGCATTGTTGACTACAATATTCAAATACAGATGATACCATTTTGTTTTTTCAAAAATTTGCTGTGCGGCATCCGGTTGTGATAGATCCTGTACTATAGGAAACACGTCTACATAGTATTTATCTTGAATGTATTGAGCTACTTCGTGTAAGGATCTTTCATCCACATCTACTAGAATAAGCCCTTTTTTGAGTTTTGCCAACTCTATGGCTATTGCTGCGCCTATACCTTTTGCTGCGCCTGTAACAAGTGCGTATGACATATTCAGTTTTTTGTTTTCTTGTTTAAAAAGTTTTGAATAATTGATAGGATCAATAGTGGGATCATATTGTTGGATTTAACTGCGGTTCGTATTGCGGCACTTTTTTCTTTGCTTGTTTTTTAAATACCAGCGAAGCCAGTCTGTGATATAGCGGTGTTTTGCTATCGGCTGTTTTGGGCTGATAAGCGCCCGTTATTACCGGTATATACATCACACGACGTCTACTTTTTTCTCCGATATAAGGAGATTGCTGCACACGATGCCATAAACGTCCGTCGTGTATGGTAAGATCTCCGGCCTGAATATCCAATCCCACTTCATTTTGATCGGGCTCGTGATCGATGAAATATTTCTTCTTAAAGAAAAGGGTGAAAAATCCTTTATTATGGGTACCGGGCAATACTCTTAACCCTCCGTTGCTTTGAGGGCAATCGTCTAAATGTAGTCCTACATTCAGCATGGGCTTGATTCTTGATCCTAGAAAAAGATCTCTGGGACTATCCGTATGCCAGCCCAGTCTTGTAAAGGAACTGTCACTGGTATTCAGATAGTGATTTACTACTAGCCCATCTTTTTCCAATTCTCCTATGCGTCCTTCGTAAGGCGTGAGTAATTTAGTCAATTCCTGCACCTGATCACTTTTCAAAAAATTACTGAGTGTACTGCTGAACAACGAAGCAAAGGCTATGCGTTGAATAAGCGGAGCGCCATCCACATTATAACCAAACTTTAAAGGAATGCCATTGACTTGTTGAATGCCTTTGTTTAATAAATGCTGCTCCACTTGATAGATTTCGTACAAAAACTCTTTTACGGTATGATAAGATATAAATTGTTTAAAGTGGATAATGCCATATTGTTTCAAATGTTCAATATGTAAAGATGTTATCTGACCATTGAAGTGAAATTGCTGTGTGGGTGTGCTCATGTGATTACAGTATTTAGTGGTGAAGAAATGTAAAGAGTATCCGGTATTGCTATAGCGAAAAGCAATGTAAGCTAGCGGCAACACATGACAGGTATGTGTATGCAACAACACATGTCGGAAATGTAGAAGTAATATGTTGCAGAATGCCTCATAGGTTATATTCTGATGCAAACATATAAAGTATTTATTAGTCTACCAAATGAGTAGACTAATAAATTGTAAAATTTTTTTTAAAGCAAAAAGCTCACTGTAAATAGTGAGCTTTTTTTATAGATAGCAATTATGAAGAAGTAATTTTATAAAAGCTTTATCAATATTCGAATGCTCCAAATAATTACTAATACACCTACTAATATGAATGCTGTTTTTCTGGGAAGTCTACCGGCGAGTTTAGCTGCTATCGGAGCTGCTATCAGTCCACCTAAAATCAGACCCAGTATGGTTTGCCAGTGACTTACACCTAGCAATATAAAAAATGTAAAGGCGCTGGATAGGGTAACAAAGAACTCGGTAATACTTACAGAGCCTATTACGTATCTGGGGCTACGGCCTTTGGTTATTAATGTAGTAGTAACGATAGGCCCCCATCCACCTCCACCGAATGAATCAAAGAACCCCCCGGCACCGGCTAATAGTCTGTAATGTTTGAATTTCTTTTTTCTAATTTGCTTTTTGAAAGCGTTGTATAAAATCTTTATTCCTAGGAAAAGCGTGTAGCAAGCCAATAGAGGACGTACCCAGTCACTATATTGTTCTCCTAGCCATACTAACAATATTGCACCACCAATAGCACCAATTACCCCAGGAATCAGTAATGTTTTAAACAATTTTTTGTTGACATTGCCGAATTTGTAGTGGCTGTAACCCGATGCACCACTAGCGAACATTTCAGCAGTATGTATACTACCACTAATAGCAGCAGGGTTTACACCGGCAGACAATAATATAGTGGCGCTGGTTACACCATAACCCATACCCAGCGCTCCATCCACCAGCTGTGCAGCAAATCCTGCAGCCAGCATGATCAAGAAGGAGCTTCCCAGCGAGTCGTAAAGTGTTACTAGCTGTTGCTTAATTGCATCAAAGGGCCAGAAAGAAAAAATAATATGACCAATGAGCATTAAAGCAAAAACACCCAATGCGTAGGAAGCAATTTTTTTATAGGAAAGCTTTTTACGTTTTGTATTTCCATTGAGCGGCACGCCGCCATTTGCAAAAATATTCATAGGGGCATCTCCTTGCAGAATATGCACATCGGTTAATCCCAGTTGGGAGGCATCCAGCTGTATACGTTGCATCAATTGTTGCTGATTCCCCGCAATAATAACCAAATTGGCATTTTCCAAATCCTTTTTTTCATAGGGTCTTTCTTCTACAGTTACATAATCAAACTCGCTTTCGAGCTGTCGTATCGATTCGTCTATTTTTTCAGCCTGAATTCTTATAGTAGCTTGGGGTAAATTTTTTAATAAAGTTTTTAGTAGTACTACCTCTCTATCTCGAGCTCCTACAATGAGCACATCCATCTCATCTGTTTTGAGAAACACAGGAAAACCCTTTGTTACTACCTCCGTGCCACTATCAAATTTTGATAAAACTTCACTCATAAAATACACACAACGATTAAAAATATTCGCGAAGATAGGCTTTTTACATTTATCCTACTAAATTAGTGGACTATCAATTAAACCATTGGTTCGCAAATGATGTCTTAATTTTAATGCGTTTACATTGCTCGCCACAATAAAGATTTGCATGATAAAGAGAGGAATACTGTTTTTTCTAGGAATCTGGTCTACTTTTTTAGTTACAGCCCAATCTTCTTCTAACAAGTGGAACGTATTATTTATAGCAGTGGATGATCTGCGTCCCGAGCTGGGTTGTTATGGTAATAAATACGTTTATTCACCCAATATCGATGCTCTAGCTTCGGGCGGTGTGGTATTTATGAATCATTATGTAACTGTGCCTACTTGCGGTGCTTCCAGAGCTAGCATACTTACCGGAAAATTACCTCGTACTGTGCAGGACCTGAGTAACGAAGCGATGGAACACAAATTGAAAGGAGTACCCTCCGATTTTAACCCGGAAACTTTTGTGCATGCATTCAGGCTAAACGGCTATTACACGGTAGGTATTGGAAAAATCAGCCATGCACCAGATGGATATATTTATAAGTATCAGGAGCCCAAAAGCAATCGGCTGGAGCTGCCCCAAAGCTGGGACGAAATGTTGTTTAACGCTGGCAAATGGGGTACTGGCTGGAATGCATTTTTCGGGTATACTGATGGAACAAACAGAAATGCGCTAAATGGTGAAGTAAAACCTTATGAAGCAGCCCATGTTTCGGATGATGCATATCCTGATGGGTTGACCGCAGCATTGGCAGTGCAAAAACTGCAGGAGCTTGCCAGCCGCAATCAGCCATTCTTTTTGGCCGTGGGCTTTTTTAAACCGCATCTTCCGTTCAATGCCCCTAAAAAATATTGGGATCTTTATGAAGAAGAGCAAATACCTCTTGCACCGTTTTCCGATATTCCTGAGGGCGTGAATGAGGCAAGCCTGCACAACAGTGCAGAGTTTAATGGGTATAAGAAAGGCGAAGAAAAGGCATCGCTCCGGCAAGCTGTATCCGATGCCTATGCGCGAAAACTCCGACATGCTTATTTA
This sequence comes from Chitinophagaceae bacterium C216, assembly GCA_028485475.2. Taxonomy (GTDB): domain Bacteria; phylum Bacteroidota; class Bacteroidia; order Chitinophagales; family Chitinophagaceae; genus Niabella; species Niabella composti. The sequence continues at coordinate 224,107 of CP144143.1, read as the reverse complement.
GCTGGGGTTAGCTATGTAGATGCTCAGATAGGTAAAGTACTAGATGCTCTGAAAAAATTGCATCTTGAAGAAAACACGATTGTCATTGTGTGGGGGGATCATGGCTGGCATCTAGGCGACCAAAGAGTATGGGGAAAACATACACTATCGGAATGGTCCTTAAGAAGCCCGTTAATCATCAAAGTACCAAGTGTTACAAAAGCCTATTCTTGTAAGAAGATTGTAAGCAGCGTAGATATTTATCCTACATTAACGGAGTTGTGCGATGTTAAAGTAAAACATCAATCTGATGGTCGAAGCTTAATTCCGTTATTAAAGAATCTTAAGGATAAAAATTGGGAAAATGTGGCGTACAGTTATTTTAGGCGCGGCATTAGTATGCGTACGGAACGATACAGACTCACCAAATATTTCAGAACCGAAACACCGGCAGTTGAATTATTCGATTATGACAGCGACCCTTTTGAAAGAAAGAATATGGCAGCAGAACACCCCGAAATTGTAGAACGTTTGACGAAATTGTGGGAGAAAGGTAATACAGGAATATGGAAAGCCAAGGGCGGGTAAAGCTATCCGAAACAGTTTTCTAATGCATCAGAGAAAGTAAAGTCGGGATGACTGGATTCGAACCAGCGACCTCTTCGTCCCGAACGAAGCGCGCTACCGGGCTGCGCTACATCCCGTGTGATATTACCCCGTTTTTTTGGGGGTGTAAAAATATAGCTTTTGCATCAAGCTGCTAAAATTTTGCAGAAAAAAATTTATAAGCAGCTGCCATGTTGTTTAAATGGTCTCAGACGTTTCATCACGCTCTTTCTTCAATCGGGGTGCATTTAGTTGTACTACTCGTTTATCGGTTCGTTTGCGCATAATCATATTCAGCACTTCCACCACAAAGGAAAAGGCCATGGCAAAGTAGATGTAGTTTTTCAGGTGCAGCTCGTGGGCTTTTTCGGAGTTCCAACCCTCTACTATCAGACTTACGCCTATCATTACTAGAAACGAAAGAGCCAGTATTTTCAGTGTAGGATGCTTTTCAATAAAATCCGCAATCTTCGGACTGAAGGTAAACATCACAATCATCGCCACAATTACTGCCGCTATCATAATTTCCAGATGTTTGGCCGTACCTCCGGCAGTAATTACACTATCGAACGAGAACACCGCATCGATAAGCAAAATCTGTGCAATGGCTACACCAAAGGTTAAGGTTTTACGGTTTTGTGGATTCGCCATGGGGTCTTCTCCCTCTAGCTTATGATGGATTTCTTTTACCGATTTATATATCAAAAAAATGCCTCCCGCCAGCATTACTAAGCTGGCCAGGTCAAATCCTTTTCCAAACCAGCTATCAGGGATAATATATTTGCCTTTTTGTGACAACAGCCAGCTGAGTGCGGCCAATAACAAACAGCGGCTGATGATGCCGGTAATCATCCATGTAACACCCCCTCTCTTCTGTAAATTACGGGGAAGGCGGCTCAAGATAATGCTTACGAAAGTTACATTATCGATACCCAATACGATTTCCAGTATTACGAGTATGATGAAGCTTACCAGCGAATCGAAGGTAAAAAGCTCCGGTGCGGAGATAAATAATGTTTCCATGTCAGGGTTTATAAAGCGTCGCAAATTTGCTTAACGATGGTAGGTCCTTGATAAATAAACCCTGTCCATACCTGCACCAAAGTGGCGCCTGCAGCCAATTTTTCCCGGGCATCTACCGCGCTAAAGATGCCTCCCGAACCGATAATGGGAATGCATCCTTGTGTTTGTTTATGCACATACTCTATAATGGCCGTACTTCTGGCTCTTACGGGTTTTCCGCTTAAGCCTCCATTTCCAATTTTTTCTAGTTCTGTTACGGGTGTTACCAATCCGTTACGGTCAATAGTGGTATTGCTGATGACCAACCCATCCAGTTTTACTTCATCGGCCAGCTCAATCACATCATCAATCTGCGCCTGGTTCAGGTCGGGTGCTATTTTTAACAGTATAGGTTTGGCTACGGCCTTACCATTGTTAATCATGGCAAGGTTCCAAATAATTTTTCTAAGCGATTCTTTATCCTGCAATGCGCGTAGGCCGGGTGTGTTCGGACTGCTCACATTCACCACAAAATAATCTACATAATGATGCAGTTTGTTAAAGCAGGTGGCATAGTCTTTCCACGCATCTTCGTTAGGCGTTACTTTGTTTTTACCAATGTTACCACCAATAATGAGCGGATATTTTTCTTTGACGGCAGCTTTTTTTTCTCTCCATTGCCGAAGTCGCTCTGCAATTGCATCTGCACCGTCGTTGTTAAAGCCCATTCGATTGATTAAAGCCCTATCGGCCGGCAATCTGAATAGGCGTGGTTGCGGATTGCCGGATTGCGGTAATGGGGTAACGGTGCCTATTTCCACAAATCCAAATCCCAATGCTTCCAGTTCGTTCAGAAATACGGCATTCTTATCAAAACCGGCAGCTAGTCCCACCGGATTTTTGAATACCATATTCAGAAAACGCGTCTCAATGGTTTTAGAAGGTGCTGTAATGGCACTTACCAGCTTCTTGCCGGCCTGTGTAGCCGTAAGCAGGTGTAAGTGGCTCATTGCCATATAATGAGCCCTCTCCGCAGGAAACAAAAAGTATAATCTTCTTAGTAGGGAATACATCGATTGCAAATATAGGTGATGTTAAGGTTGTATAATGATGTTTATGTTACTGGCTGTGGTACGGTTACGCATCGCTCTTGTGTCACTCACTTGTACTGCGGTGCATAGCTCGTCATTTATTGATGGCAGACAAATCCATGGTTCATGCAATTTTCGTAAGTTTGAAATACACGGTTGCTTATGCAACTATTTAATCATTTTTCCAGTTTAAATTCTATGCTCATGACAGAAGCATATATCGTAGCCGGATATCGAACTGCAGTGGCCAAAGCCAAGCGCGGCGGTTTTCGCTTTTATCGTCCGGATGATTTGGCCATCGAAGTTATAAAAGGATTAATGGCGAGTGTGCCACAACTAGAGCCCGCTTTGATAGATGATGTAATTGTGGGCAATGCCGTACCCGAAGCGGAGCAGGGCCTACAAATGGGACGTATTATCGCTGCGCGTGCATTAGGTATCGAAACACCCGGGGTTACGGTCAACCGCTATTGTGCTTCGGGATTGGAAACCATCGCCATCGCCACTGCTAAAATTAGATGTGGCATGGCCGATTGTATTATCGCAGGCGGAACCGAGAGTATGAGTATGGTGCCTGCTTCCGGATGGAAAACCGTTCCTTCTTACAATATTGCCAGCGATGCCCCCGATTATTATTTGAATATGGGCCTCACAGCCGAAGCTGTGGCTAAGGAATACCATATCAGTCGCGATGACCAAGATGAGTATAGCTACCATTCGCATCAAAAGGCATTAGCTGCTATAAAAAACGGTGTGTTCAAAGACGGAATCTTACCCATAACCGTGGAGCAAGTTTATCTGGATGAAAAAGGAAAAAAACAAAAGCGCACTTATGTGGTGGATACGGATGAGGGACCACGTGCGGACACTTCTATAGAAGCGCTGCGCAAGCTGAAACCGGTATTTGCTGCCAATGGTACTGTTACGGCGGGGAATGCTTCTCAAACCAGCGACGGAGCCGCCTTTGTGATTGTGATGAGCGAGAAGCTTATGAATCAACTCCAACTGCAACCAATAGGTAGACTTGTGGTATCGGCAGTAGCAGGAGTGGAGCCCCGAATTATGGGTATTGGCCCTGTAGCTGCTATTCCAAAGGCTTTAAAGCAAGCAGGTATGAACTTAGCTGATATCGATTTGATAGAACTAAATGAAGCTTTTGCTTCACAGACATTGGCTGTTATACGCGAAGCCGGTTTGGATGCTACCAAAGTAAATATCAACGGGGGTGCTATTGCCTTAGGACACCCATTGGGTTGTACCGGTACCAAGCTCACCGTGCAAATCTTAAACGACTTGAAAAGACTAAACAAAAAGTACGGCATGGTCACCGCTTGTGTGGGTGGTGGACAGGGGATTGCAGGCATCATCGAAAGGTTGTAAAGTATATCCATTAGTTATAACAGATCATCTCTCCAACCCAGAATAAATTCGAATGGCCAAACCATTTTCCAAAACACTTAACCTCGTCAATATTGTAAAGCAGCTTTGGCCTTTCGTAAAGCCTTATCGTACCATGGTGTTGGGCACTCTCACGCTCACACTCATTGGTGCAATGGCGGCACAGGTCAATCCGTTAATCCTCAAGTATACAGTGGATCATGTGGATGTGCTATTGCATCATCCCGACCCCATGAAAGAGGGTGTAAAATTGCTGGGTGTTATTTCCGCCATATTATTTGCTAAAGAATTATTGAATATTTTCATTCAGTTCGGGCAGAAATACTACGGCGAAAAGATCCGCATCAATGTCAGTAACACACTAGCACAAAAAGCCATCAGCCGTATTCTTACTTATCGCATGCATTTTTTTGCATTGCCCGAAAATCAATCTGGTAAATTACAGACGCGTATTGATCGAGGTGTGGAAAGTCTTACACGACTGGTACAAAACTTTTTCATCGATATATTACCATTATTCTGTAATGCGATACTGGCATTGGTAATCATGTTTACGGCCAATGTATATGTAGGCTTAATAGCGATAACTATATTGCCGGCTTATTTTCTGGTAAGTGCCAAGCAGGCTAAGAAACTGCAGGGGGTGAGGCGACAGCTTAGATCGGGACGAGAGAATAAAAGTAACGGATTATTGAATCTTATTGATTCCATTACGGTTATCAAAAGCTTTGTTAGAGAAGATATTGAAGAAAAAAAACAATTAGCTATCCAGCAGGAGCTTACGGATAATCAGCTATACACCCGTAAAACGAATTTTACTTACGATGGTGTTAAAAGCTTTATCGAACAGATTGGGGTAGTATTGATTATCATTTTAACCGCCTATCTGGTGTTGAACCATCAAATTAGTATCGGTGCTATTATGTTGCACATCATGCTGTTTAATAATGTGTCCGCTCCGATACGGCAACTGCACAGGATCTACGATGAAATTAACGATGCCTTTATCTATGCCGAAGCCTATTTTCAAATTATCGAAGATGATGAGGAAATTGAGGCTAATGGCGGATATGTGGTTACTGAAGCAGAGGGCACTTTCGAGATGCGCGATGTAAGCTTTACTTACCCCAATGGCACCAAGGCGTTACATAATGTAAGTCTGAAAATTCAAAAAGGTAAAACTACAGCCCTTGTAGGTCTCAGCGGTGCGGGCAAAAGTACTATACTCAATCTCCTCAATAAATTTTATGAGCCAGATAGTGGTACCATTTTACTGGATGGTGTTGATTTGAAAGAATATGATAATAGTTCATTGCGTAGCGAGATAGGATTGGTATTGCAACGTAATCACATTTTCAAAGGAACTATTGAAGAAAATATTCGGTATGGTAAAATTGATGCTACGGAAGCGGAAATTGTTGAAGCGGCTAAAAAAGCTTATCTGCACGATCAGATTATGGATCTTCCGTTGCGATATAAAAGTGATGCACAGCTCTTAAGTGGTGGCCAGCAACAACGTATTGCGATTGCTAGGTTATTTTTAAAAGATCCACCTATTATCTTTTTGGATGAGCCCACAGCGAGCCTAGATGCTATCGCCACCGAGCAAATTAAAAACAGTATTGATGCCATCAAGCAAAACCGTACTGTAGTGATTATTTCACATTCCATCTCACAGATTGTAGATGCAGATGTGATTTATGTGCTGAAACAGGGACGTCTGGTAGAGAGCGGCAAGCATGAAGAGCTGATTAAACGTGAGGGGGTGTACAAGGAAATCTTCGAAGCCTCGGCTCGTAGCTTAAATATTGCTAGATTGGCCCAAACTTTTAAGAGCTAATACTTCCTATTTTCCGCATTTCGCAAATGCTTTTTCCCGATTTCGATAATAAAGTAATACGGCATGCTTATACTTTTGTTATCACAAAAGCCTGTGGCTCCTTTGGCTTTTGCTTACTGAGTAAGTTTTTCTGAAAGGTGCCAACAATTTTGCCTTCACATCTTTCCTAAAAGCAGATAGTTTTCGAGAATTACACCATTTATGTCTATAAGTGGTGTTTTTTTTATGCGGGTACACTTCAGTGGCGCTTCCTGAAGGCATCTCTAATAAACTGATAAAAAAGAATTAATACAGAAATAGTTGGAACTTATTAAATTTGAGGAACGTGTAATGGGGAAGATTCGGAACGTGGTAAGGATGTTATTTCTTGAATGTGATGAGATTGCTCTAAGCACTTGGTGTTTTAAAGGTCAATAGCTTTTTTACGATTGCTTATTTGGTTTTTATAACGGGATGCTTGCATATTGATATTTCTGAAATTGGATAAGGATTCTATTAGGAGTTTACTGCATAAATTATAATACCATGTCAACAATATCTCGTAGGGAATGGTGTAAGATATCTTTGGCCGGAATGACTGGCATGTTGATATCGCCTTCGCTACAACACTTTTCTTTAATCGAAGAACAATATAAGGAGGTGATTATAGGTGTGCAAAGCTACAGCTTTCGCGACCGGAATTTGGACGAGGCTATCGCAGCCATGCAACAGTTAGGATTTACGAGTTGTGAATTATGGACAGGCCATGTAGAACCCCGCGAGTTTATGTGGAAGCGTGATGCCACCCCGGAGGAACGGAAGCGCAATGCCGAAGGATTAAAACGATGGCGCGAAACAGTAACAATGGATCAGATTGAAGCGATTGCCGAAAAATTTAAAAAAGCCGGTATTCGTATTCAGGCGTTCAACGGTACGTTTAATAAAAGAGATTCAGAAAAGGAGTTTGAACTGGTATTCAAAATAGCAAAAACATTGGGAACCGATACGATTACCACTTCCACCACAGTAGATCAGATGGGCAGAATAGATGTGTTGGCCCGAAAATATCAGATAAAAGTGGGGATGCATAATCACTCCCATGTAGAGGATCCCAATCAATTCGCCACGCCTGAAAGTTTTATGCGTGGTATGGAGGGTAAGTCGGACTTTATACGCATTAATTTAGATATCGGGCACTTCACTGCTGCGAATTATGATCCTGTAGATTTTATTAAAAAGTATCACGATAAAATTGTTTGTCTTCATATTAAAGACCGCAAAAAGAATCAAGGACGTGTGGTGCCTTTTGGACAAGGCGACACACCTATTGTGGATGTATTGCAATTGATAAGAGATAAAGGCTGGCCGATTCCTTGTAATATCGAATATGAATATGCTGCAACTGACGCACTCACCGAAATAAAAAAATGTATTGATTATTGTAAAAACGCACTCAAAGCATGAACAAAAAAAACGTTATTTCTCGCAGAAAATTTCTTGCCCAATCGGCCATATTGTCGTCTGTTTTTATTGTACCGCGTCGTGTATTGGGTAGAGGCTATACGCCCCCCAGCGATATGATTAATTTCGGCTTTATTGGAACCGGAAGACAAGCTTTTTATCTAAAACAATCTTTCTTAAATACCGGTGAGGCACAAATTGCAGCAGCTTGTGATGTATACAAACGAAAAGTAGATACTTTTGTTAGGGAAGTAAACGAGTATTACGCAAAATTCACCGGTAAATCATCCTATAACGGTTGTGTAGCCTATAGCAATTTCACAGAACTGCTCCAACGAAAAGATATAGACGCCGTAGTGATCGCTACTCCCGATGCTTGGCATGCAACTATGACTGTAATGGCAGCCAAAGCCGGAAAAGATATTTACTGTGAAAAACCACTGTCGCTTACTGTGACCGAAGGACGCGCTATGGTGAATGCGGTAAAAAAATACAAGAGAGTATTTCAAACCGGTAGTATGCAGCGTTCCTGGCCAGAGTTCAGGCAGGCGGTGGAATTGGTACGTAACGGCTATCTTGGTGAAATTACCAAGGTGCAGGTAAGTGTGGGAGCTCCCCCCGTTCCTTATGATTTACCCGAAGAGCAGTTGCCTGCAGATCTGGATTGGAATATGTGGTTAGGCCCCAATACGGAATATGTGCATTATAACAATTTGCTGAATCCGGCCTTAGATAATCCAGTATGGGCTAAATGGCGCAATTATAAAGGTCTTGGTGGCGGTGATATGACAGATTGGGGGGCACACATGTTTGATATTGCACAATGGGCGCTAGATATGGACAGAAGCGGTCCCGTAGACATTACACCACCAGGCGTAAATGGTGCTACCGCTTTAACCTATCGCTATGCTAATGGTATTGTGATGACCAAAGAAAACTTTGGAAAAAATCATGCCGTAAGATTTATCGGTACTAAAGGCACTTTGGACGTACAAAGAAGAAAGCTAGAAACCAATCCCGAACAGTTGCGCGATCATAAAATAGGCTCCAATGAAAAAAGAGTGTATTATAGTGAAGATCATTATAAAGATTTCATAAATGCTATGCGTATGCGTACAGAACCGGTGGCAGATATTGAAACAGGCCATCGTACCGCTACGGTGTGCAATATTGGTAACATTGCATTCGAAGTAAAAGAATATCTAAAGTGGGATCCTGTAAAAGAACGATTCACCAATAATGAGACAGCCAATCAATTATTAACGAGACCCATGAAGAAGGAGTGGTCTGTTTTCTAGAAGGAAAAGAACGAAAGACTTAGGTCTAAATTCACTTAAAAGAAAATATAATCATGAATAAATACTTTCGTCAATTCTGGTTATTTGCGTTATTGATTGTTTGCTTTAAGTTAGCTGTTCATGCTCAGCAGAAGCAATATGAACCTCCGGCTTTATCGGACCCAAATTCCTGGACTATGATTTTACTGCCGGATCCTCAGACTTATCAGAAGTTTGAACGTAATCAGCCCATCTTTGAACTTATGACGGCATGGATTAGTGAAAATATCGATAAGCTGAATATTAAACTGGTAATGTGTACAGGAGATTTGGTGGAGCAAAACGAAATTATCAATCCTAATGGTGTTTCGGTAAATCAGCCCAGTAAGAAGCAATGGGAAGCTGTTGCAAGAGGATTTAGCAGGTTGGATGGTAAGGTGCCTTATATGCTTGCAGCCGGCAATCATGATTATGGTTATAGCAATATTAGTGTTCGCCGCACGCAATACAATAAGTATTTTCCGGTGGATAAAAACTTCTTAACTCAGAAAGGTATTCGTGAGGTGGCGCTCAACGCCGAGGGGGTACCCACGCTGGAAAATGCAGTATTTGAATTTACATCACCGCAGGGTAGAAAGTTTTTGCTGATGACATTGGAGTTTGCTCCACGCGACACTATCTTAAGCTGGGCCAAACACACGCTAGCGCAGGATAAATACAAAGACCATACGGCTATTATTCTTACGCATTCTTATCTCAATTCCAAAAATGAGCATATTGAGAAAGAGAACTATAAAATCAGCGAAGGCAATTATGGTGCTGCTATCTGGCGTAAACTGGTACAGCCATCTTCCAATATTCAGCTGGTATTTTCCGGACATATCGGCGCTCCTGATAATGTAAAGGCGCATGTAGGTTTCAGGCAGGATAAAAATGCAGCCGGAAAGAATGTAAGTCAGATGGTGTTTAATGCCCAAGCTTTAGGAGGTGGCTGGCATGGCAACGGTGGCGATGGGTGGTTGCGGATATTGGAGTTTTTACCCGATAAGAAAACAGTGAAAGTGAAAACCTTTTCACCCTTGTTTGCGATTTCCCCTTCAACCCAACATCTAGCATGGAGAACCGAATCGTACGATCAGTTTGAGTTCAGCATTGATTAAAGGATAGATCCGTCTAATCCTATGCTTTTAGAATTTTAGAAGCACGCTGTTTTATTTTTAAGCAGTGTGCTTTTTTATTGAGTATAAAAAGTTGTTATGGAACATTAATGTACTTATGAATTTGCAGACTAAGCTCCCATTTGGGATTTTTCTTGATGTAGTCGACAATAAGAGGTGTAACCTGTGCGGCCTTACTCCATTCGGGTTGCAAGTATAATTTGCAGGTAGGGCTTACTTGTGCGGCAAATTGCTCCCCCCATTCAAAATCACTCTTATTATATACAATGATTTTGAGTTCATGGGCCAAGGGTAGTATTTCGGGGAGGGGTTGTTTAAACTTTTTGGGTGAAAGGCAGATCCAGTTCCAGTAACCACTTAGCGGGGAGGAACCCGATGTCTCGATATTGGTTTGGATACCTTCTTTTTGAATCGCTGTAGTAAGCTCGTTTAAGTTATGTAGCAGCGGCTCTCCACCGGTGATCACGGCAATAGGAGCTCCGGACTGTTTTATATGCGATACAATTGTTTCTATGGACAGCAGAGGATGTCCTTCAAAAGCCCAGCTTTCTTTTACATCGCACCATACGCAGCCCACGTCACATCCTCCAAGACGTACAAAATAAGCGGCACGTCCTTGATGGAAGCCTTCTCCTTGCAAGGTATAAAAGTGCTCCATCACGGGTAAATATGTTTCGGCTTGTAAAGAAGGGGTGTTAGACATACGCTACAGAGTCGGGCATTGCTAGATAAAAGCAGGTAACGGAAACACTCTGTTACCTGCTGTACCATCAGGTTATTAATCTTTTTGTGTACAGGATTTGTAAGTATTCTTCATCAACGCGGCGATGGTCATAGGGCCCACTCCTCCTGGCACTGGGGTGATGTAAGAGCACTTGGGCGCCACATTAGCAAAATCAACATCTCCCACCAGACGATAACCGGATTTTTTAGAAGCATCCGGGAGGCGTGTAATTCCCACATCTATTACCACAGCACCTTCTTTTACCATGTCGGCTTTAAGAAATTCAGGCTGACCAATAGCTGCCACAATAATATCGGCTTGCAGGCAGACGTCCTTCAGATTTTGAGTTTTTGAGTGACACACAGTAACGGTACAGTTACCGGGCTGTGTATTATTACTCAACAGGATGCTCATAGGGCGTCCTACTATATGGCTGCGGCCGAGCACTACAGCATGCTTGCCTTTAGTCTGGATATTATAGTGCTCCAACAACAACATGATGCCGTAAGGGGTTGCCGGTATAAAAGCCTCCTCTTCACCCATAATCAACCTACCCATATTCTCGGGATGAAACCCGTCAACGTCCTTTTGAACTGCAATAGCTTCAATGACTTTTTTCTCGGATATATGAGCGGGTAAGGGAAGCTGCACCAGAATCCCGTCTACCGAGTAATCTTCATTCAGTTCTTCTATTTTTTCGAGAAGTTTTACCTCGCTGATGTCTTCTTCGTATTGGATAAGGGTCGATATAAAACCAATTTGGTTACAGGTTTTGACCTTAGAATTGACATAGGTTTGGCTGGCACCATTATTTCCTACCAAAATTGCAGCCAGATGAGGTATCTTTTTGCCCGCTGCTGCACGTTGTGCTACGCCTAGTTTCAGTTCATTTAAAATTGTTTGGGCTGTATTCTTTCCGTCTAGTAATTGCATGTGCAAATATGCGTTAATTTTTCTAGACTAAAGCAAACACATGAATAACAAAGTAATAATTAATATAATTGATTTCAATCAATATTCTGATTTTGCATTAGGTCATTTCTAATATATAACTAATAAAAATTTCAATTATTTATCAGATCTACATGGGTTTTTTCTTAAAAATTGGTAAAGATCAAGTCAATTTTTTGTTAAAAAATTATAACTTAGTGCTAACTGCTAAAGTACCCTGACACCCAGTATCACAGGAAATTTAGCTGCTTTATTGTTTAAAATACAAATAGTTTTACATGAGAAAAATTCTATTGCTCTTTGCAATGTTTATGGGTTTTTCGTTTCTGGCCATTTCCCAAACCAGAACGATTACCGGAACAGTGCTTGATGAAACCGGTGCGCCGGTGCCTTTCGCCACAGTGGCGATTAAAGGAACTTCTTTTGGTGTTTCGGCTGACGATGAAGGTCAATTTTCCATCCAGGCCGAACCCAGTGCTACATTAGTTGTATCTGCGACAGGTTTTATAGCCAAAGAAGTCGCAGCCTCTTCCTCTCCACTTACCATTATGTTGGTAAAAAGCGGTAGTGATGTTATCGAAGAAGTTGTAGTAACAGCTACCGGACAACGTGTTAACAAAAAGAATCTGGGTTATGCTGCTACTGTCGTGAATGCTGACAGGTTAGTACAAGCTGCTCCTACTAACGTAGCCACAGCCCTATCCGGTAAAGTGCCGGGATTACAAATCAACGTTACTGGTAGCGGTGTAAATCCTAATGTGAGCGTGGTGCTCAGAGGTTACCGTTCTATTACCGGTAATAACCAAGCCCTCATTGTACTGGACAACGTAATTGTACCTAATGAAATTCTGGGTAATCTTAACCCGAACGACATTGAGAACATTACCGTATTGAACGGTTCGAGTGCCTCAGCGTTATATGGTACCCGGGCTTCAAACGGTGCGTTAATTGTTACTACTAAAAAAGGAATACCAGGAAGAACTGAAGTACGCGTGGCTCAAACCGTACAAGTATCTACAGTGGGGTTCTTCCCTAAAATTCAGAAAAAATTCGGATCGGGTGCAACAGGGTATGTAAAAATTTACGAACCGTACGAAAACCAACAGTATGGTCCGGCTTTCGACGGCTCTTTGGTTGACTTTGGCGAATTTCCGCTGCCTGGCGGTGCTATGCAACAAGTACCTTATGCATTTGACTCAAAGCATGGCAAGTTAAACTTCTGGAGGCCCGATGTTTCTTCGCAGACAGATTTCTCTTTGGCTAATACAAGTAATAAAGGCCGTTTCTACTTCTCTGGTCAATATGTAGCGAATAAGGGTCTTATTGAAGGTGATTCTTATAAGCGTTCTACTGTATCACTTTCGGGTAATCAAAAAATCTACGAGAACCTAAGTTTGGATTACTCTGTTCGTTATGTACAAAACTATACCAGACAGGCCACATCTGGTGGAACAATGTATGACCTGATATTGAATACACCAGGGCATGCGCCGATTACTACTTATCGCAACTGGCAACGCGACTCGTTTGCTATGCCCGACTACTATTATAATGCTTATTACAACAACCCCTATTTCATAAAGGATAATAACCGTTCCGATGCACGGAATGAATACTTGGTAGGTAACCTCAATTTAAAATGGTCGCCCTACCACTGGTGGGACCTGATCGGTAGAGTGGGTATGACTTCTAGAAACTATTCCAGTAAATCCTGGACCGGTAAGTATGCCTATTCAACCTATGCAAAAGATAATTCTCACGGCTCTTATAAGAAAAGTGATATACAGGGTAGTGTAAGCGATAATATGTTCTATACTAATACGCTGGTAGGAGATTTCCAATCTGTATTTACCAAAAAGAATATAGAGGATTGGGACTTCAAGCTTACTTTAGGTACCCAGTTGATTCAGGACGATTCTAAAAACTTGAGTGCCGGCATTACAGGTCTGGCCTTACCAGACATCTATAATCTGTCTAACCAGATTAACCCACCCTCTGCCGGAGAAAGTATCAGCAAATCCAGAACAATAGGTGTATATGGGGAGGCCTATATTACCTATAGAAAATTTGGGACAACTTTGCACCTGACCGGTAGGAGAGACCATGTATCGGTTCTGGATCCAGGTTACAATACGTTCTTCTATCCCTCAGCTGATTTATCAGTAGTGTTATCGGATGCGATTCCGGCTTTGAAGGATAATCCCAATATCAATCTCTTAAAACTGAGATTCGGTATTGCAAATTCAGGTAACGTAAACCTTGGTCCTTATGCGACTCAGCCTACCATTGGACAGGGAGCGGGTTATCCGTATAGCGGTGTAATATCCTATACCATTGGAGACCGTATAGTTCAAAAAGGTTTAAAACCTGAGTTTACCTTCGCTACTGAATATGGTATCGACTTTGAATTCTTTAGAAGAATAAGCGGGGAATTCACCTACTATATTCAAAAAACAAGGAACCAAACCTTGCCTGTTCAGCTTACTCAATCAACAGGTTATTACAGCATGCTGGCTAATGTGGGTTTGACCAAAGGTTCCGGTTTTGAAGCATCGTTGAATGTGAATGTTGTGAATAAAGAAAACTGGTATCTGACTTTAGGTGGTAACTATACCTACAATGATAACCGTGTAGTAGACCTAGGAATTCAGGATATCGAGCGCATATCTCTATTTACATATGGCGACCAAACTGGTATCTATGCTGCTAATGGATATCGCTTCCCGGTATACTTCGGTACTACTCACTTAAGAGACAGTGTAACGGGTAAAGTAATTGTAGATCCTGTATCAGGATATCCCTCTAATAATACTAATATTCAACCTTTGGGTAATACCCAGCCATTGCACAGAATGGGTGTCAACCTAGATGCAGGTTGGAAAGGTATCAACTTAAGAGTATTGATGGAATACAGAGGCGGTTATGTGATCTACGCTGGAGCTGGTCCTACTTACGACTTTAGTGGTTCTAGTATTAATACAATCATGTTCGATCGTGAACGTTTTGTATTCCCTAATTCAGTATATCTTGATCCTGCCACCGGTAGATACGTCGACAATACTAATTTGACCATTACTGATGGTAATACAGGATACTGGACACAGAACAACCCACGTAGAGCGATTACAGAAAACTACCTTCTTTCCGGTGATTTCTGGAAGCTTAGAGAGATTTCTCTGTCTTACAATCTGCCTAGTAAATTATTCCGTAATACCAAAATTCTTAAAGGTGCAGCGATTAATTTGATAGGTAGAAACCTGTTCATACTGGTGCCAAAAGAAAATGTGTATGCAACCGATCCGGAGTATAGCAATAACGGTACCGGAAACTATCTCGGTATTACTACTTTAACAGAAAATCCTCCTACTCGTTTCTATGGAGCAACCATTTCGTTTAATTTCTAAAATGAGTATCGTATGAACAAGAAGAGATATTATATATACAGTTTGGTTCTGCTGTTGGGAATTACAACTTTACTATCGTCCTGTAAAAAGTTCATGGACATTAATAAGAACCCCAACGCTCCTACCGGAACTGTTGAAGAATCTTTCCTATTAGGAAAAACTATTGTAACCTGGGCGCGTGTGATGCCCAACGCCGATAACTATGGAGGCGAACTTAGCGGAGCCATTGTAAACGCCGGTGGTGTATCAGGTTATGGATCGTTAATTGACTATAACTATGGACCGGGGAATTACACCTTCTGGTGGGATCTTTACGATAATGTAACAGATCTGAACGCTATTATTGCTAGAAGTGAAGTGGACGAATCTTATCAGTACTATGGTGCTATCGCTAAAATTTTGAAAGCGGTACATTTTCAAGCGTTAGTGGATGCTTATAACAATGTGCCTTATACTGATGCCAATCGTGGTGTAGAAGCGTTGTTGCCAAAGTATGATAAAGGTCCAGATATCTACAAAAGTATTGCATCTCTTATAGATCAAGCGATAGGTGAGCTACAGGGAGGTAATGCGGCTACATTGGTACCTACCAATGCAACGGATCCACTATTTGGAGGTGACCTAGTAAAATGGAGAAAATACGGCAACACTATTAAGCTCAGAATAATTTTAAGAGCGGGTGATAAAGTGAATTTCGATAACAAGAACTTTAGTGCTGACGGTTTTCTTGCTGAGGATGCCATGGTGCAGCCCGGCTTTACCAATATCGATGGTAAAACCAATCCTAACTGGGGTCGTGTGTATTCTGCTTCGGGATCTGCACAGGGGCTTACCCAGCGTGTGCCCAGCTATTATATGTTGGGATTCTATGATGGTACTAAGATTAACGACTTTTTCAGAGGTCACTTACTCTATAGAACCTTTCCAACTCCCGGGGTGAATCAGTTAGGTGTACCCGGTGGAAGTGAAGCAGTGGTAAAACAACCTAATGACTGGTATATTACGCTTGCTGCTACACCATCTGCAAGTAACTATGCAGCAATTGGAATTTTTAAAGGGCCATCGGCTCCTCAGCCGATAATGTTGGCTGCCGAAAGTCATTTCTTACAGGCTGAAGCCATCGTTCGAGGGTTGATTTCAGGAGATGCGAAGGCTTCCTTTAACAACGGTATCTTAGAGTCTTTCAGATATTTAAACAAAGACGAGGGAGGCAATATATCTACAAAATATGTGGATACTACAAATGGAACCCTGGCTACTTCGGCAGTTTCATCCAACTATATTCAGATAAATCCTGCAATAGAGGTAGAAATTTATCAGAGACTCAATAGTGATAACAGACTGGTAAACTTTGACTTGGCCACTACTACAGAGCAGAAGATTGAAGCGATTATTACCCAAAAGTATATCGCTCATAATATGATTAAGGCGGATGAATCTTGGAACGAGTATAGAAGAACCGGGTATCCATTCTGTGATCCGAGAAATACTCCTGATTACAAATATTACAGCTTCGCTTCTGTAATTTCTCCTTCTCCGCAACCAGATAAATTGCCTACTCGAATTCAGTATCCGGCAAGAGAGTTTTCTTACAATGCAGAGAACGTGAGAGCACAGGGAAATATTGACCCTCTTAGAGACAAAATATTTTGGGCTAAATAAATTTAAAATTTTATGAAAAAGATATTGTATTTATTTCTAATAATGACAGGCTCTACACTGCTGCTGCAATCCTGCTTAAAGGGGCGAGATTTGGTTTTAGATCCGGATGCTGTTCCTGCAGTAGTAGAATTTGGGAATCCTGCGGTACTTACAAGTGCTCCAACGGATTCTTTCCGGTTGTACACAGTGAGCTACAATATAGTTCCATCAGCTATATTGGAAGTTCCTGTAGTTTATACAGGGCCCAAAAATGCTCCCCGCGATATTGCTGTTAACGTGGCGGTAGACGAAGAGTGGCTGAATAAATATAATACAGTGAAGTCTGCAAACATGACTCTATTACCGGCTTCAGTATATACAATGCCTAGTTCAGCTACTATTAGAAAAGGTGAAAAAACGGCAACAATAAATATTGACTTTAAGGTAGATCAAATTAGTCTGGAAGAAGCTTATATTCTCCCATTGAAAATTACAGATGCATCCGGAGAAACTTTAAGTAAGTATTTTTCCAGAATTCTTATCCGTGTGATGGGGAAAAATCCATACGACGGGGTGTATCACTATAGAACTTCGGCTGCTACATCATTAGTGCCTAATGCCAATAAGAGCAACGTACCATTAGAAACTGTTACAGCAACAAGAGTAAAAACCAACTTGTTGTATACATATTCTAATATTATCACGTACGAAATTGATCCTACAACAAATAAGGTAACTGTAATTGGAGTGGATCCTTCAATTGGTACTCCGATTACTGATCCGGCAAGTAATTGGGATCCTGTGAACAAAGTACTGTACGTGAAGTGGACCGCAGGTAGCCGACAGTTTGAAGAATGGTACACACGTACAGGTGATAGAAATTAGGTAAAGAGAATATCGTTTTATAAAAAGAGGATATGCTACTTGCATATCCTCTTTTTTTTAATTTATTTAATGCTCCTCTACTTAAAGGCTTCGGGAAAAATATTTTCAAAAATTTTACCCTTTTCTTTATAAAAACTATTTTATAACATGATTTATATCAATATTTTTTATATATATTTTTCTTTTTTTGATATTATAATGTTTTGAAAAACAGCATTAATTCAATGTTTTGAAAAAGAAAAATATAGACCCCTATTTTAACGAAAAAATAAAAAAAACGCCCCCTTTTGTTAAAAAAAATCTAACTTGCCCTTTCCTTGTCAGAAAAGGAGAGTGTGATCTGTACTGATTTCCGTACTAATCCGTAAGTCAATTATTAATTTTTTTAACAAAAAGGTTTTAAATGAGACAGGTTTTATTGCTCTTTGCAATGTTTTTAGGTTTCTCGTTCCTGGCATTTTCACAAACAGGTACGATAACCGGGACAGTCCTTGATGAATCTGCTGCCCCAGTGCCCTTTGCTACTATCAGTGTCAAGGGGACCAATGTCGCTGTATCGGCAAATGCCGAGGGTAGCTTCAGCGTACAAGCTGCTCCTGGAAATGTTTTAGTAGTTTCTGCAACCGGCTACACCTCTAAAGAAGTAAAAGTAGAGGGCACTACGGTTACTGTTGTACTTGCCAGAGGCGAGGCACAGATGATCGAGGAAGTGGTGGTAACTGCGGTTGGTGTTAAAAGATCTGAGCGCTCGCTAGGTTATGCTGCTACTCAGATTAATGCCGAAGATATTACTGCTACCGGTAACAGAAGTGCTTTTAATGCATTACAGGGTAAAGTTCCTGGGGTGGATATCACCTCTGCGTCTGGTGCTCCCGGTGCTTCTACCCGTATTATCATGCGTGGTTTTACTTCCTTGGGAGGATCTAACCAACCTCTGTATGTAGTAGACGGTGTTCCCATTAGTAATGGACAAATCGGCTCTACTGATTTGAACGGCGGTTTGGATTTTGGTAATAGAGGAAATGATATCAATCCTAATGATATAGAATCTATCACTATTCTCCAAGGTGGTTCTGCTACTGCACTATACGGTTCTAGAGCTGCATCTGGTGTTATCGTAATTACTACAAAGAACGGTTCTAGATCTAATAATAGAGTATCTGTTGATATCGTATCCACTACAACATTTGAAACTCCTCTGAGATTGCCATTCATGCAAAATGAATTTGGTCAGGGATGGTACAACCGCACTACAGAAGATGGCGGTGACTTACAGGAAAATGGTAGCTGGGGTCCCAAATTTGATGGAGTGCTTCGTAAATGGGGTTTTGTTGTAGATAACCAACAACTCATTAAACCTTATGTGGCTTTAAAAAATAACGTAAGAGACTTTTTTGAGGTAGGCAAAACATTAAATAATTCTATTGCGATTAAAAATGGAGATGAAAATAAGAGTTATTATCTCTCCTATGGTAATATCTTGGCCGATGGAATTATGCCTACCGATGCCGATTCCTATAAGAGACATAATATCGCGGCAAGAGGGAATGCTAAATTTTTAAAGATTTTTAATGCTTCTGCTAATATTAACTATATTAGAAAGAGCTCAAAGTATGTTCTTACCGGTCAGGATCAATCAGTGCTTGACGGTTTGTGGCAAGCCCCTAGAGATATCAGTTTTGTTGATCAGAAGGATTATAATAATAAGTTCTATAACGTAGATAACTACTATACTTACTACGCACAAAACCCTTACTATGTGCTTCAAGAGCATGGTAATAGGTTTAATGAGAACCGTATGTTTGGTAGTGTATCTCTCGATGCAAAAATTGCTTCTTGGCTGAGTGCCACTTTCCGCGCCGGTAGCGATGTATCAAACAGTACAGCTAAAAGCTGGAGAGCAATTACCAAGTCTGCTCGCGCAAGCTATAATGATGATGTAGGTAGAGTAACTGAAGCATCATATTATTCTTCCGAGTTCAATACGGATTTCTTCTTTAACATTAATCCAAAAATTAGTAGTGATTTCTCCTTAAATGCTATTGTAGGTCATAACTTTAACCAAAGAGATGCACGCACTCAATCAACAACAGTTATAGGACTGGATATTCCAGGATACTATAATCTGTCTAATAGTTCTGCAACGCCTACCGCAACTGCTACCTTGTCTAAGCGCAGATTAGTAGGTGTGTATGCTAGTGCTGACCTAGGTTATAGAAACTTATTGTATTTGACTTTAACAGGAAGAAATGACTGGTCTTCCACTCTGCCAGCATCCAATCGCTCATTCTTTTATCCAAGTGCTAGCTTAAGCTTTATATTCTCTGAGCTGCTCTCATCCAAAGATGTGCTTTCATTTGGTAAACTTAGAATGGGTGTTGCTAGAACCGGTAAAGATGCTGACCCTTATCAGGTTTTTGCAGTACTCACCCAAACATCATTAACCGATGGATACCGTGGGTTTGACTTCCCATTAGCTGGAGGCGTAAATGGTTTTACCGTTTCTAATCTTATTGGAAACCAAAAACTAAAACCAGAGCTTTCTACAGACTATGAAATCGGTACTGATTTGAAATTCTTCAGAAACAGAATTGGTATCAATTTTACAGCTTACAATAAGATTATTACTAATTTAATTTGGACTTCAACCATACCATCTACTACAGGATTTACAGCACAAACTCAAAATCTTGGAAAGATTACCAATAAAGGTATTGAAGTGGCTTTAAATGTAGTTCCTGTAGAAACTACCGATTGGAGATGGGAAGTGTTTGCTAACTACTCTACTAACAAAAACAAACTCGTCGAGTTAGTAGAAGGGTTAGATCAAATATCTCTTGGAGGAACTAGCACTATCGGTTTTGTAGCTCGTCCGGGATATCCTCTAGGATTATTTGAAGGAACCGTTGTTGCAACCGATCCTCAGGGTAGAGTAATAGTGAACGCTCAAGGTTTGCCCACCTTTAAAGATCAAAAAGAAATTTTAGGTTCCTCTCAAAACAAATACAGAATTGGAGGTGGTACCAGTATTTCTTATAAGAACTTGAACTTAAAAGTTGTGGGTGATTATAGGCATGGTGGTTTGATGTACTCTCGTACTGCTGAACTCATGTATTTTACTGGTAATGCTATTCAAACTACTTACAACGATCGTCAACCCTTTATTATCCCTAATTCAGTACAGAAGATTGGAGATAATTATGTTGAGAATACTGTGCCTATTGCAGGTTTCGATCATAATCTCAATCTGTATTATAATCAAACATATAATGCAGGAAAGGGTTCCGCTTATGCATTAGTACCTAAAACTTTCTTTAAACTCAGGGAAGTTAGCTTGTACTATTCTTTACCATCCAAGTTGCTTTCTCGTTCGCAAATTCGTTCTATAGACGTAGGGCTGGTGGGTACCAACCTGCTTTTATGGACTCCAGTAGCTAATTCGTTTACTGATCCAGAGCAAACAACCTTTGGTAATGATTTGGAAGCTGATTATGGTGATTTTGGAGCTACTCCTACTACTAGAGGTTTTGGATTTAGCATTAGACTTGGATTTTAAGAGACGTTTATCACTGATAAAATCATAAATAAAATGAATATAAGAAATTATTTGTTAATTTTTATAACTGTAGCGCTGCTGGCTTCCGGTTGTAAAAAAGGCTTTTTTGATATCAATGTAAGCCCCAATAATCCTTCAGAAGCGACCCCCGCTCTTGTACTACCCAGCGGAATAGCAGGATCTGCTTTTGTTTTGGGCGGTTATTATCATGCTCTCGGTTCATTCTGGGCACAGCATTACGCGCAAGCTGCTGCTGCTTCTCAGTGGGCTGAGTGGGAATCTTATAACTTAACCGACAATGACTTTAACCGTCAATTTACTCTTTTATATGCGGGAGCATTGTATGATTATAAATATGTAAAAGATAAAGCCAGCGCTACCAACAATTGGAAGTATTATGCCATTGCTACTTTAATGCAAGCGTATACCTTCCACGTACTTGCTGATCTGTATGATAAAATACCTTTTACAGAGGCGTTGATGGGTACAGAGGTAATTCAGCCAAAGTATGATGATGGGCAAACTGTATATGAAGGGTTGCTGAATATGATTGATGATGCAATGTCTAAAGATTTCTCCTCTTCTTCTGCAGAAGATCCAGGAACGGCTGATGTAATTTTTCAGGGAGATATGGAGAAATGGCAAAGGTTTGCTAATACTTTAAAGTTGAAAATCTATTTGCGCTATGTAAACGTTGATCCCAATAAATATAGATCACAAATTTTGGCTCTATTGGATGAAAATAAATTGTTGACCACTGCGGATGCAAAATTCTCATCCTTTAAAGCAGAGCAAACAGGAGCCAATCCATTTTATAACACATTCGTAGATAGGTTAAGTGGTAACGTAATCGCTAATACCACTTTGATGTCCAGACTCACCGACAATAATGATCCTAGAAGAGAAAAACTGTTTGAACCATCAGAGACTGGAGGTTTATGGGCTTCTTTAAGTACAGGTGAAAGTCGTACTACTGTAGGAACTACCATTAAAAACTACGCTACACCCAAAATTGATGAATTATATCCAGTATATTTTTTCACAAAAGAAGAAGTATACTTCCTCATTGCTGAAGCAGAAGCCAGATATGGTAGTGCTTCTCGCGCAGAAACTGCATACAATAATGGAATCAGAGAATCATTGCTTAGCTTAGGATTAAGTGGTGATGCTATAACTTATCCATACAATGGAATAAAGTCCATAATAGAGCAGAAGTGGTTTGCCGCTACTAATAAAAGAGCATTGGAAGCCTTCTTCGATTATAACAGAACAGGATATCCTGACTTTTTTACAAAGTCTCTTTCCTCTGTTCTGACAGGAGACAACCGGCCGAAACGTTTGCTTTATCCGTCAAGTGAGCGTACTTCCAATATAAATACACCTGCTTTGGTAAGCATTGATGTGCCAGTTTGGTGGGCTAAATAATTAAAACGAATACTATGAAGAAGATATTATCGATATTATCCATTTTTACATTGTCTATCCTGACAATGACATCCTGTAAAAAAGATTCCAAAGGTGTATCTTTCATTACTACTTACGCCGATATGGAATTAGAAGGACCCAGTACACTTTTCTGGCAGCTGAACGAGCCTTATGTAGACCCGGGATGTACTGCTATGGAAGGTGATATTGATCTTACTGATCAAATTACTGTAAAGTCAAATGTGAATACAGCAAAAGGCGGTGTTTATACCGTAACTTACTCGGTGAATAATAGCGACGGCTTCCCTGCATCAGTGAGCCGTACTGTGGTGGTATGTGATAAAAACGCACCTTTAAATGGGTATTACGAGTCTCGCATCACATTCTATAATACGGATGCTGGTACTACTGCAAACAGAGGCCCATACACCTTGTTGGTTTTTGGAGTAGGTGGGGATGATTATTATGTGCAAGATTTATTAGGTCGCTGGTATGATGTAGGAAGTGGTTATGGTGCTGCATATGCCGGTCCGGGTGTGATTAGATTGAAAGGTGATAACACTTTTGAGCTGATCTCTTCTGAAAACTTAGGTTTCTCTGGCGAATCAGCACCGGTGTTCTTCGATGAGTCCACTTACGATCCGGCTACAAAAACTATAAAACTTAATACCATCATGGGGGATGTTGAGTATCTGCTCTTTGAAGTTACTTTATCCAATCCCTCTCCACTTTTTGAAGAGTAATTTCTAAATTTAATTAGAGTGAATATTACAAAACATTATACAATGAAAAGAATACTTTACTGCATAGCAATTATTTTGGGTGTAGTGATAGCCCTATCTTCTTGTCAGAAAAAGATAGAGAAAGAATATAATTGGGCATACCCGGTTGCAGGAGATTGGAAGCTTAAAGCTTATATAGACGGTGATGAAATATATGGCCCATTTGAAATTAAAATCTATAACACTTCATTTGGACAGGATTCTGTTTGGATAGATGACTACAATGGAAATTTCTGGGATATGAAATTTAAAGCCAAAGTAGATATGTCTACCCTCACATTTCAAACAGCAGGCTCTGTAAATGCTATTCCCAAGTATGACATTACTATTAAGGTGACCGATGGGAAGATTATCAACAAAGACAGCATCTACTTTAACATGGAATTTGAGGATGATCCCGGTACTATATACACTTTAGCTGGTCACAGAGCTGTAGGATATGACGATTATATGCAGGATTAATTACAAGATGGCAAATACACCCAATCGTCGTATTTGTATAATATAATATGATTTTCTGTTACAAGTTTATCAAAATGCCCCACGATTATCGTGGGGCATTTTGATAATAAGTCCAAGGGCAAAATCATTTAGCAATGCTGCTTGTAGCAATATTTTATAATAGAGGATGACTGCTGCCGGTAGCTTTTTTATTACCTTCGCTTCATAAATAAAAAAGAGGCATATGGAGCAACAACCGAATCAAATCAATATTGAAATATCCGAAGAAATTGCAGAAGGAACTTATGCAAATCTGGCAGTGATTACTCACTCTCATGCAGAATTTGTAATTGATTTTGTAAACATTATGCCGGGAACGCCTAAAAGTAAGGTGAAGTCCAGAATTATCTTTACGCCTCAGCATGCCAAACGCTTTATGAAAGCGTTGAAAGAAAATATCGAGAAGTTTGAGGCCGTTCACGGACCCATCAAAGATTTGGACGAGTTGCAAATACCGGTGAACTTTGGAGGACCGGCAGCTCAGGCCTAGTAGGGGACCGTTGTCGAATGCCTAAGTATGTGTGAGTTTTTCACCGTTGTGAAAAATCCTGAAATATATCCGGATTTATCCTTTTGAATCTGAAATTTTGCCCTATTTTTGCGCGATTTTGTTGTGAACTCGCCTCATAACGGTGGAGCCGACATGCACATAAGCTGGTAAATAAAAGGAAATTAAATGTCTGATACACAAGCCCGCGCTATTTTATTATTGCAAGATGGTACTATCGCCGAAGGTTTTGCTTTCGGAGCTATTGGCACTACTAGTGGTGAAATCTGTTTTAATACCGGAATGACCGGTTATCAAGAAGTTTTCACCGATCCCAGTTATTATGGTCAAATCGTTATCATGAATGCCGTACACGTGGGTAACTATGGGGTGGTGCCCGAAGATGTGGAGAGTGATAGCGTGAAAGTACTAGGAGTTATTGCCAAAAACCTCAATGAAAACTACTCCAGAAGTAAAGCCACGGAATCGCTGGATGCCTATTTAAAGAAGAATAATATTGTATCCATCCATGGTGTGGATACCAGAGCGCTGGTGGCCCACATTCGTACCAAGGGCGCAATGAACTGCATCATTTCTTCTGAGATTTTTGATATTGAAGAATTGAAGCGTCGCTTGGCCGAAACACCCGATATGAGCGGGCAGGAATTGGCTTCAAAAGTTTCTACAAAAAAGCCGTATGAGCTGGGCGATCCCAATGCTGATATAAAAATTGCCGTGTTGGATTATGGTACTAAGCAGAATATTTTAAAATGCATGACCGAGCGCGGCGCTTTTGTAAAAGTATTTCCCGCAAAAACTCCTTTAGCGAAAATTAAAAGCTTTAATCCCGACGGTTACTTTATTTCTAATGGTCCTGGCGATCCTGCCGCTATGGATTATGCCATTGATACCGTGAAGGAAATTATGAACGAGAACAAACCGATGTTTGGTATATGCCTAGGACATCAGTTGCTCGCTTTGGCTAATGGTATCAAGACCTTTAAAATGCATCACGGTCACAGAGGGTTAAACCACCCGGTAAAAAATATCATTACCGGTAGATCTGAAATTACTACTCAAAACCATGGATTTGGCGTAGATCCCGAGTCTGTCAAGGCTTCCGACAAAGTGGAGATAACACATGTGAACCTCAACGACCATTCTATTGAAGGTATAAGGGTGAAAGGGAAACCGGCTTTTTCGGTACAGTATCACCCCGAAAGTACTCCAGGGCCACATGATTCGCGATACCTCTTCGATGATTTTATCGCTATGATAAAAGAGCACAGACAATAAATTTTTATTGATACACTATATGAAAATCCGGTTTGTTTGGAATAAACGAACCGGATTTTTTTATATATAATTCGTTGTTATGCATGTTTTTGCGTATTTGCTTTCTGAATATTTCAAAAATAATGCAGATTTTATTCTGATTTTTGCGGTTTTTTGCGGAAAAACACCTTAACTTTATTATAACATTTTCGCCGAAACAGAGAAAGTGATTGTTGCCATGCTTAAAAAGGAAAGACACGCATACATACTACACCAACTCAATCTGCATAACAAAGTTCTGAGTGTAGACCTGTGTAATGAGATGGCGGTATCGGAAGATACGATTCGTAGAGACCTTCAAGAACTTTCAGACGCAGGACAACTTATTCGGGTGCACGGTGGCGCATTGTCAATGGCTTTTAACGAAGTGCGGTTTGACTCGGCAAATGTGTATTCACAGGCACATAAAAAGCTAATCGCGAATAAGGCATTGGGACTGATAAAGAGCGGAATGTTTATCCTCACAACTGGAGGTACTACCATATTGGAGATGATTCGGTCTTTGCCACATCATTTGAAAATTACGGTGATGACCGGTAGCATACCGGTGGTAAATGCATGCATGGCTCATCCCAATGTAGAAGTAGTGGTAATAGGCGATAAACTGCTGAAGGATTCCAAAATAACTGTAGGGGTAAATGCTATAGAGAAAATTAACCATGTAAATGCCGATATATGCTTCCTAGGTACGAATGCCATAGATGTACAACATGGATATACCGATAACGACTGGGATGTAGTTCAGGTGAAAAAAGCAATGGTCAATTCTGCTGCACAAGTAGTATGCATGACTATTTCGGAAAAGCTGGGAACTTATCAGCCCATCAGCGTGTGCAGCCTTGATAAAATAGACTATCTGATTACGGAACTCGAGACTACAGACGAGATCTTGAAGCCTTTTATAGACGCAGGCGTGAGAGTGATATAACTCAGCATCCAACTTTTATTTATAAATCACATATTATGAGGAAAGCAATTGTAAGTACTGTTTTGCTGTGGTTGCTATGCTGCATGATTCCTGGCGTAGCATTTACCCAGACCCGTACAATAACGGGTACCGTTACTGATGATGGCGGAAATGCCATTCAAGGAGCTACTGTTTCCGTGAAGGGAACAGCTAGAGCCACCTCTACAAATCAAGAAGGAGCTTTTTCCATTATGGCTCGTACGGGCGACGTATTGGAAGTTACTATGGTGGGGTATGGAACGCAAAGTGTAGTGGTGGGTAGCTCGGATTATGTGACTGTTGTACTGAAGCTTGCAGATTCTAATCTCGACGAAGTAGTGGTTGTAGGTTACGGTACACAAAAGAAAAGTAATATTACCGGCGCCATTACCAATGTGGATGTAGACAAGGTGTTGGGGAGTCGTCCTATTCCGGATGTGGGTAGAGGCTTACAAGGTGCAGTGCCCGGTTTATCAGTTCGTATTCCTAGTGGTGAAGTAGGGTCCGATCCTTTAATCCGTATCAGAGGCTTTGTGGGATCCATACAAGGATCCAGTGCTCCATTAATACTGGTGGACAACGTGGAAGTTCCCAGTATCCAACTCATCAACCCCAATGATGTAGAAAGCATCTCAATTCTAAAAGATGCTTCTGCTGCATCTATATATGGTGCCAAAGCAGCATTTGGGGTAATTCTTATTACCACTAAAAAGGGCTCAAAAAAAGAAGGAGCTGATCTTACTTATTCGAATAACTTCTCTTGGCAAATGCCCTTTAAAAAATTGGAGCTGGCTGGGATAGATGGTTTGCAATACACACTGGATGCTCATAATAATATGGGTAGCTCCGGTCCTGCAGGTGGCTTCTGGCGTATCGATAGTGCCAGTCTTGAAAAAGCAAAAGAATGGCAACGTTTATACGGCAAAACAGTAAAACCAACCGATCCTGTGGTGTATGGTCGTGACTGGTATTGGGATGGTATTCAAAAATTCGGTTACCGAATTTATGATCCCATCAGCGTAATGATTAAGGATTATACTTTCACTCAGAATCACAACCTATCTTTAAACGGTAGATCTAACAAAACACTTTACAATATAGGCTTTGGTTATCTGAACCAAACCGGTATGATGAAGCCGGCTAAGCATGATGATTTCAACAGATTTACTGCCAACTTTAAAGTATCTAATCAGGTTAACGACTTCATTTCGGTGAGAGCCGGAGGCTTATACTCCGATCGTCTCAAACGATATCCCAACTCTACCAATTCTTCCGGCTTTGCTGCTGACCCGTGGTTGTATTTATATCGCTGGAGTCTGTTGTTCCCAACCGGTGTGAAGGAGCTGGGAGAAGAAATCCGCGACCCTTACTGGGATACAAAAAACACCAATACTGTTTATGACCAAAGAAGATATTTGAACCTCACTTTCGGAACTACTATCGATCTTACCAAAAACTGGCAAATCATTGCTGATTACACGTATGATTTCCGCAATGAAACATTGAACTCTTCTTTGCCTGAAATTACCCTGAGAGAACATTGGTATTCTGCCATTCCCTGGGTAGATGAAAATGGAGATCGTGTATATGTGGACAGTGCAGGAAATATTGTAGACGTAGGCGGTATGCCGGGATGGCGTTTTCCATTGTCTAACTATGTAACTAAAGAAAACAGTTATGTATACCAATCTTCTTGGAATGCATTCAGACACACTGTAAACGCCTATTCTACTTATAACTGGCGCCCAGGATTAAAGAACGCATTTAAGTTTACCCTTGGGACAAATATTGTAGCGAATAGATGGAAAAGTCATTCGTCCAAAAAAACACAATTGTTTAATAAAGACAATCCACAGTTCAACTTTGCTGACGGTATAGAAACCGTAACCGGAGGAGAGAATTGGGATTCACAGTTAGGTTATTTTGGTCGTATTAACTACGCTTATGCCGATAAGTACCTGTTCGAGGGTAATCTGCGGTATGATGCTACTTCTATTTTCCCTGCACATATGCGCTGGAAATGGTATCCTTCTTTCTCTGCCGGTTGGGTACTCACCGAAGAGCAGTTTATGGAAGGTGTTCGTCCGGTGCTGAGCTATGCTAAGCTGCGGGGTTCTTGGGGTACTATTGGAGATCAGTCTGTAGCTAACAGTCTGTACATCTCTACCATGAACTACTCTAAGAACAGCTGGTTGAATAGTAACGGTGAGCAGTCGCTACAATTGGGTACTCCTGCTCCTGTTTCAGCTAACCTAACTTGGCAAGATATCGAAACACTGGATTTGGGTACCGATTTACGTTTCTTTAAAAACAAATTCGGTATTGTGTTTGACTGGTATCAGCGTAAAACCAAAAACATGATCATCCCTGGGTTAGCACTGCCTGCCACATTCGGCGCTTCTGCTCCTCAAGGTAACTACGGAAACTTAAGAACAAGAGGATGGGAAGTGGCTGTTGACTTTAATCATAGATTCGAAAGCGGTCTGGGCATTAACGTAATGGCTAATCTCTCCGATGCGGTTACCTATGTTACAAAAGGTCCTGATTGGAATATTCCCTGGGAGGACAGGAATGTGGATGGAACTTTTACTACCGGAAAACGCTATGGAGATGTGTATGGTTATGTAACAGACCGACTTTTCCAGAAAGACGATTTTGTGTATGACGCAAACGGCAACTTTGTATACGAATACATCATCTTCCAAGGAACTACCAAACGAGTACATAAACTGGCCGGCAATAACCCGGTATATCAAACAATTTTTGAAGATGGTGCAGTTCGTATGATTAGCCCCGGTGATGTAAAGTTTGTAGATATAGATGGAGATGGTTATATCACTCCGGGTAGAGGTACATTCGGTGATCCGGGCGACCGCGTAGTGATCGGTAACGTACTGCCTCGTTATGAATACGGATTCCGTATCGGACTCGACTACAAATCATTTGATTTCTCCGTAATGGGACAAGGTGTAGGAAAACGAGCCATATGGGGTTCGGGTCAGTTGGCTATTCCTGGCTATTATGCTAAGGAAGGTGCTATGCCACAGGCGATCGCTGGTAATTATTGGAGACCTGATCGTACTGATGCTTTCTATCCTAGAGCATGGGACTTAGGTGGAGCCAACTCAGGATTTACTATGGTGCCGCAAACGCGCTATATGCTGAATATGGCTTATTTCCGCATCAAAAATATTACCCTAGGATACAATGTGGCGCCCAACATTCTGCAAAGAATAAAGATGAAGAAAGCCAGACTGTATGTGTCGTTTGAAAACTTCATCACATTTGATAAGCTGCGTGGTTTGCCGATCGATCCTGAGGCTATTTCAGGAGAGTCCATGTTGCTGACCAACGGTAACTATAACCTGGGACGTACTGGTACCAACAACCCAACATTTAAAATTGCGTCCTTCGGAATGAACATCACATTGTAGAACTTAAACTTACCATTGTTATGAAACATTCATTATATACCTTATTGATCGCATTGGTGGCGTTCGGCTTCCAGGGTTGTAAAAAGTTCCTGGACAGACCACCGCTGACCTCAGAAAATGATGAAACGGCTTGGTCGTCAGAGAATAATCTGAGACTCTATGCCAATAAGTTTTATCCTACATTTTTTACGGGATATGGAACAAACTTTAGTAATGAGGCCGATGCTGCTATGTTAGGCTTTCAGTTTAGCGATGATGTGTTGCTGAGAGGTAACCAAGGAAATTTTACACGCTCTGTGCCTAACAGTAGTATTTGGAGCTATACTACCATTCGGTCCATCAACATTATGTTGGACAGAATTGAAAATAGAATGAAAGGCATTTTGGATGAGGGGGCCTATCGTCATTGGACAGGTATAGGTCGATTCTTCCGTGCGATGGAGTATTCCAATATTGTAACCTCATTTGGGGATGTGCCTTACTATGATTATGTGCCATTGGATACCGATCTGGATGATTTGTACAAACCTCGTACACCACGCAATACCGTTATGGATGCAGTGTACGACGATTTGGTTTATGCCTTGGAAAATGTGAGATTGAATGATGGAAGCCAGCAGGTAAACAGATATGTAGTAGCAGGCTTCGTTACCAGAATTGCATTGAGGGAAGGCTCTTGGCAAAAGTATTACTACAATAACATTCAGCGTGCAAATAAATTCTTCCAACTCGCAGTAACTGCTGGTGACATGCTCATTAGTAGTGGTAAGTATGATATTGTTACCGATTTCCGTTCGCTGTTTGCATCCAATTCTTTAGAAGGTAATAAGGATGTAATTCTCTATCGTCATTACGATCCGGCGGTCGGAGTGACTCATGCCGTTGCTACCTATAATAACCTTTCCGAGTCTATAGCTTTTGGTCCTACTACAGACCTTATAAAAGCATTCATTTGTGTGGATGGCTTGCCTTATCAGCAGTCTACCGTCCCCAATGCTACAAGCTTTAATCTGTCAAACATGATTAAAACCCGGGACTCCAGACTGGAGGCAACTTTTTACGACAAGCCTACACCAAAAAATGTGGCTAGCTACTGGTATATCAACAAGTTTATACCTCGTAGTGTGATTGCTCAGGTAGAAGCTGGTGGCACTCCGCCTACAGAGTTCTCCAGCAGTCGCAACCATACCGATTATCCTGTTTTCAGATATGCTGAAGCTTTGCTCAACTGGATTGAAGCAAAAGCCGAACTAGGAACCGTAACTCAGGGTGATATTGATGTTTCTATCAACAAAATAAGAAACAGACCTCTTGCACCAGAAGCTATAGCTAAAGGGGTACAGAAGACAGCACCGATGGATTTGGGAGCATTACCCAACGATCCGGCAAGAGATCCTTCTGTGAATCCATTATTGTGGGAGATTCGAAGAGAAAGACGTATGGAGTTTGCGTTTGAGTATTCACGTTTCCAAGATTTGAAACGCTGGAAAAAACTCGAGTATATGGATACCGATGCACGTCCGGACCTGCTAACAGGAGGATATGTGGATTTTCCTGCAGAGTCACCTAGCAGTCTTACTGCCTCTAATGCGGGTCAGATTGCAGTGGTAAATGATGGAGTGGTAACTGTGTACAATGGTACCAACAATGCATCAATGCGCGGTTTCTTCCGTACTACCAACACCAATGGTCGTCAACCATTCTTGGGATTGCCTAATGTGAATCCTTATCTGACTCCAGTAGGTAGAAACCAGATGGAAGATTATAGGAAGAATGGTTATGTGCTGGCGCAAACCGAAGGTTGGCCTGAATATGAATAACTGAATAACTCCTAAAAATATTTAACATGAAACGCATTTTGCAATACAAGATAATATTTGTCATACTGGCAGCAGTGCTGTTTGCAACGTCCTGTCAGAAGAAATATCCGGGAAATGTCGACTCCCCCTATGAAGTGGTTTTAAAAGCAATTAAGATCGTCAATGCGGGACCCGGTGGAAATCAGGTTGTGGAGGGTGTGGTGGATGAGGTCACCAAAACCGTATGGTTTCCGCGTATCGATCCGGCAACGGATTTCAGTGCTATCAAGTTTGAGGCCGAAATGTCTGAAGGTGCACAGCTGGATAAAGAAAGCTATGCATTTGAGTTTGAAGAGGGTGAATCGGCAAAATCCATCATTATAAAAGTGGTGAATCAAAAACGCTTCAGAGAGTATTTGGTGACGTTGCGTTTGCTAGTGCCGGTATTTGGTGCCGATTTCGATAAGCCTACCCTTTATGACTTCAGTAATAATGCAACTAAGTATCCTGACTTTACCAGTCAGTTGACTAGATGGACAGGCTTTGACGGAGAATATGTGCTAATTGTTTCCAGAGCCGCTACAGGTCCGCATTTGCTGAAGGTATCCGATTTGAAAAATAATGTTATCAATCCTATTCCACTGAACCTTACCGGTGTGAGTGGCGGTACTTTCGCTTATAGCAGCGGAGCACAAATAAACGGACATACCTATATCTGTAATCTCGCCGGTTCGGCTACTGCCCAGCTGAAAATTTATCATTGGACCGATCCTTCGCAGCCACCAACACTTATCGGAAACATTACACCTGCTGATCATGGAGTTGCCGGCGGAAGATATGGTGATAATATGTCGATGGATCTTGATGAGAATGGAAACGGATACATGTTCTTTGGCGATAATAATGGTGGTGCTGTAAACCCAAGAGATATTCTTCGTGTGAAAGTGACTAATTATACTACATTGTCTGAGCCTACCTCTATTCCAGCTCAGGCAGGTATTACCGCATGGATGACCATGACCAGAGTACCGGGTACTGGCGATTATATTCAGACAGGATATGCGGCTCCTATCAGACTAGTGAATGAAGCCGGTGTAGTAGACTATGCATTAAGCAATACGGCAGTACCGCTCAACGGTGCAGATGCAAGAGTGTTTACATTCAATCAGGAGCGCTATTTGATTATGACAGGTGCAGCTCGTGCAGCATCAGATGCTACAGACTTCTATGTGTACGATATTACCCAGGGAAGTAATACCAAGGAAGCACTGGAAATCTTTAACGAAAAAGCTAGTAAGCCGCAGCTGTACAAATTCTCGTTAAAGGGAGCTAGCAATGCCGCACCAGGTACACAGTCCGGTTTCTTTATTACCAAGGATGGAAGCGGTAATGACGAAAAACTTACTTTGTTTGCGGCTTCTACCGATGCTGGATTTATCATTGTTGAGTTTCCCAAAAAGACACTGGAGGATTAATACTACGCCCTTCAATTGACAGGTATATGTGATAGTAGTCTCCGCCATGTTATCGGGCAGGCGGAGACACTTTTCTTGAATCCTAAAAATATTGCCCATGAAAAAGACGCTTTATGTAATAATTTTTCTACTATTTGTAATACTATTACAAGCATGTAGTAAAGGGGAGGGTGTAGGAAAAGATCCAGGTCCCGACCCTAGCCCCAATCCTGATCCTTCTCCTGAAGGACAAATGATCTTGCCTAAAAAACAGCTTAGAGGTGTATGGATAGTAACTGCTTGGGGATTAGACTGGCCTATTGGTGACTATAATACTGCTAGTCAAAAACAGAAGTATATCAATTATCTGGAAAAGTTTAAGCAGCTAAATATAAATGCTGTTTTTGTTCAAGTGCGAGGCATGGGCGATGCCTTTTATAATTCACCTTACGAACCATGGAGTGCAGCTATTACGGGTACCAGAGGTCAAGATCCGGGATATGATGTATTAAAGTTTATGATTGATGAAGCACATGCACGCGGTTTAGAATTTCATGCATGGATCAATCCTTATCGCATTGCAACCCGTGCTAACAGCTCCACACCTTTCCCGGCCTTGCATCCTTCAGTGAATCCCGATTGGGTGGTGAGTCATGAGCTGATGCAAATTTATAACCCAGCCATTCCGGAAGTGCGTCAGCGACTAGTAGATATCATTAAGGATATCATTACCAAATATGATGTAGATGGTATTCACTTCGATGACTATTTCTATCCTTACCCTTCACAGGCCGGACAAATGGTATCCGACCAAAATGATTATCAGACCTACAAAACCGGTAACGAAAGCATTGAGGATTTCAGAAGATCGAATGTGGACAAGGCTATAAAGGGCGTTAGGGATATGATTGCGGCTACCAAACCCGAAGTGGTATTTTCTATTTCGCCGGGTGCAGATTTTACTACCAACAGAAACACTTTGTATGCCGATATTGAAAAATGGGCAAGAGAGGGGTGGATGGATGTAGTAATTCCGCAGCTCTATAATAATGATGCATTTGCCAATAAGTTAACAGAGTGGGATCGATTTAACAATCTTCCTCCGCTGATGATTGGACACGGCTTTTACTTAATGACGAATAGTTCTCAATTGTCGAATCAGCTAATACTTGCTAAAAACAAGAAAGCTGTGATGGGTAATTTGTTGTATAGCGCAAGATATCTGTATGATAAACCTGATCTTACCAATAAACTTGCAGAACTATGGAGTACTCCTGCTGTCATTCCTTTCCTAGGTCGTGCGGTGGCACCTGATCCGGGTGCACCACAAAATGTAAGGATAGAAGGGAATACCCTTAAATGGAGCACCAGTGGAAATGTAAGATCGGTAGTGTATTATACATCGAGCTTACAGCAAGAGGGTAAAGTGCTCGCTATTACCCCGTCCAACGAGTTAGCCATTTCGCAAAGCGGGTTTTATGCGGTTTCTACATTAAATGCAGATAATAAGGAAAGTGCCGTTTCAAAACCCATAAAAAAATAACTCATCTTTCCAGCTAATACACATAGCGCCTTCGGGCGCTTTTTTATTTATAGCATATGAGCGCCTGCTATCATTAATTTTTAATTGGTTAGAAGTTATTTAAAAAAAAATATTTGTTTTTGCGGGAATTTGCAGGATTTGTCATTAATTTTAAGTTGTTGTTAAAACACCTGAAAATTGCTTAAGAAAGAAAGACAGGCTTATATTCTTCATCAGCTCAATCTTCATAATAAGGTGTTGAACGTGGATTTGTGCAATGCTATGGGAGTGTCGGAAGACACCATCCGCAGAGATTTACAGGAATTATCAGATGCAGGAAAATTAATAAAGGTACATGGGGGAGCACTTTCTATAGCATTTAGCGAAGTTCAGTTCGAGCCTGGAAATGTTTATTCGCAAAAGCAAAAAAAGATAATCGCTGAAAAAGCACAGAGGCTAATTAAAAGCGGGATGTTCATTCTCACTAGTGGAGGAACAACCATATTGGAAATGGTTAGGGCATTGCCACCGCAGTTGAAACTCACCATCATGACCGGCAGTATCCCCGTAGTAAATGCTTGTATGTCGCATCCTCATGTGGATGTATTAGTAATCGGCGATAAACTATCGAAAGACTCCAAAATAACCGTTGGTCCAGAAGCAATCGAAAAGATAAGCCATGTTAATGCTGACTTATGTTTTTTAGGCACTAATGCCCTAGACATAAAACATGGACATACAGACAATGATTGGGACGTTGTGCAAGTAAAAAAGGCTATGGTAAATTCAGCTTCGAAAGTTGTGTGCATGACAATTTCCGAAAAGCTTGGGACGTACCAACCGATTAGAGTATGCGGGATAGAGAGAATTGACTATCTGGTTACAGAGTTGGACCCCGAGGATGAACAATTACAGCCCTTTGTGAAAGCAGGAATTAACGTTTTATAATTCTTTCTAAAATACATCGTTATGAGAAAAGCAATTGCAAAAGCCGTTGTGCTTTGGCTGTTGTATTGTTTAGTACCCCATATGGTATTAGGGCAAACCAGGACAATTACGGGAACTGTAACTACACAGGATGGGAAGGCATTACAAGGTGTTACCGTAACAGTAAGGGGGACGTCAACTGCTACAGCCACAGGATCTACGGGAAATTATTCCATTCAAGCTTCTACAGGAGATGTTCTAGAGTTTACTTTTATCGGTTATGAAACAGTATCGGTGACCATAGGTACGGGAAATGTTGTTAATGTTACTATGGTTGAAGGGGTAGGCAAACAAGAGGAGGAGGTAGTAGTAACTACCGAGTTCGGTATGAAGCGTATTGGTCGAGCAGTAGGTTCATCTGTGCAACAAATAGATGGCGCTACTATAGCCGAATCGGGAAGAGATGCATTTATTACGGCCTTACAAGGTAGGGTGCCCGGCTTAAACGTAACGTCGACCAGCGGTGCACCGGGAGCCTCCACCACGGTAATACTCCGAAACATTACCTCTATTTCGGGTAACAATCAGCCCTTGTATGTGGTGGATGGTGTACCTATGAACAACTCTACATTCGATCCTATCGGAATGGCCGGAGCTGAAGTGTATTCCGTTCGAAACCAAGATTATGCTTCGAGAGGAAATGATTTCAATCCAGAGGATATAGAATCTATTACAGTTTTGAAAGGAGCGGCAGCTGCGGCGCTCTATGGTTCCGATGCATCCAATGGTGCAATTATCATTACTACTAAAAAAGGGCGTGTAAGCCGAGGTAGGGTGAGTTATAGCAACTTCTTCCGTTGGGATAAGGCCTATGGCTATCCGGATATGCAAACCAAATATGCTAACGGAGCCTATGGAACTACTAACTATTATTACACTTCTCAGTATGGGAATTTGTTTACAGATAATGTAAAGTTGTACGATAATATTGCTGCCGTATTACAAACTGGATTTTCTCATAGACACAATGTGTCGGTTGAAGCGGGTTCGGAGAAAGCAACCATTAGAGCCGGCTTTTCCTATCTGAATCAGGAGGGAGTGGTTAAAACAACCGATTTCGATCGAGCCAATATCAGCTTATCGGGTCAAGCCACTATTACTCAATGGTTGAAGTTTGAAGGTTCTATGCAATACACTAAAACAGAAAATCATAAAGTGTTGCGTGGAACAGATGGTCCTTTGTATCGAGCTATGTTATGGCCTCAGGCTGATAATATGTTGGAGTATTTGGCATCGGATGGCCTACATATGAAATACCCTTCTTATTATATAGATAGGGACCTGCTTAACCCGCTTTTTGCGATGTATAAAAATAAAAACTACGATCGCTCCAATAGGTTTCTGACAAATGTAGCCTTAACATTGACGCCTATCAAGAATACCTTTTTGAGAGGTCAAATAGGCTGGGATGTGGGTATGCAAACTTTTGAAACATCTTGGCATCCCTATTACGCTGCAAATAATAGTCGTGGTGATGGCGGCCGTTACGATTTGGTACATTCGAACTTTTCTGATCCCACAATCAATATTATAGCAGGGTATAACAACAAATTTTTAGATAATAAACTTTCATTTGGTGCACAGGTTGGTTACCACCAACAGGAAAATGGGGTTATTCGGCAAGCCACCAGTGGTACTAGGTTTATTATTCCCGACTTTCAATCCATCAATAATACAGACCCTTTAACCATTGTTTCCTCTCAGAGAAATACAAAGCGACGTATTCAGGCTATCTCCGCGCAGTTTGAATTTGGGTACAACAATATGGCGTTTATTACACTGAGAGGTCGTAACGACTGGTCCTCCACTTTGCCTATAAATAATAATCGTTATTTCTATCCGGCTATAGAGGGATCTTTAATCTTAACGGATCTGTTGAAAATTGAAAGTGATGTTGTCAACTTCATCAAGTTGAGAGGTTCTATAGCCAGAGTAGGTAAGGATGCCGGTCCTTTGGAAATCTATCCACAGTTGGAGCCCACTAACTTATCCGGAGGAGGCTTTAAATATGGATTTACCGGACCTAACCCGAATCTTAAACCCGAAATGACTACTGCTCGTGAAGTGGGCTTTGATGCACGCTTGTTTAACAACCGTGTAAATGCCATATTCACAGTGTTTGGAACAAGACACGAAGATCAGATTGTAAAATCATTCCGTTTAAGCTATGCAACCGGTTTTGTATTAAATACCATGAACGTGGGTACGTTCAAGACTTGGGGTTGGGAAGGTCTTATCAATGCTGATATTATTAAAACCGGATCTTTTACTTGGAATTTGGGTGTTAATGCTTCTCGCGGTAGATCAAAAGTGCTTTATTTACCGGAGAATGTTACAGAATACTACAACCCATATACCTGGAACTCAGGAAATATACGGAATGGTATATCTGTGGGTAATCCTATTACAACCATATCTGGTAGAGCATATGCACGTAATAAAAACGGGGATATCTTAATTGACCCCAGTACCGGAATTCCTATCGTAAGTGATGAATGGAGTATTTTGGGCGATAGAGAACCAAAACTGCGTTTTGGTATTACTACTGGATTACAGTATAACAACTGGCGTCTATCGGGAGTATTTGCAGGAAGGTATAAAGCTACTGTGGTTAACGGTACCAAACGCTCTATGATGGAAAGAGGAACCAGCTGGGAGTCAGTAGCATTGAGAGAAGGTCCTCCGGTAGTATTTAAAGGGGTGCTGAGAGATGGTAAGGAAAATTCCGATAATCCAACGATTAACAATATTTCAGTTAATTACGACCTATACAGTTCTAGCATATTTGCAGGTGGTGACGAAGACTGGATTGAAAAAGATGTCAATTACCTACGTCTTCAGGAATTGAGATTGTCTTATTCCCTACCGAAAAAGTTTCTTAGCAAAACCAAGATTATTTCTGGGCTCGACTTCTTTGTTGTAGGAAATGATTTATTTACTCTGACCAATTATTCGGGCATCGATGCTGTTGGAAATACCGTGTCAGCAGCGGCAGGTGGTACTGGTGGAGAAGGTTATGATGTATGGTCATTACCTAACCCTCGAGGCATAACAATTGGTCTTAATTTAACCTTGAACTAAATAAGATTATTATGAGAAAGATAATTATACTCATACTTCCTGTTTTTATGCTGGCTGCAGGGTGTAAAAAATATCTGGATGTCAATCGAAATATTGACGCCCCTGATTATGTGGAAGACTACTTATATCTTGCCGGTATATTACAGCAATATCAGGGTATCTATTGGGATATCCGGGCGATTGGTCCATTAACCCAAATGATGGGAACTACCAGTTATACTTCGTTTGCCAATCATTATTACACTGTGGGTAGTGATGCGGGGGGAGAAATTTGGCGTATGGTGTATTGGTTGCAAGGGATGAATCTGGAAAATATGATTAATCAGGCTATGGAGGCAGAACACTGGACCTTAGCCGGTATGGGATATGCCATAAAAGCTTTCTCATGGGACTTGCTTACAAAGGTACATGCAGACTTGCCCATGAAACAGGCTTTTGTACCGGGGCTCTTATCTCACGACTACGATTATCAAGACGAAATATATCCGCAGGTGAGAGAGTGGGCATATAAAGCAATTGAACTTCTGGAGAGAACGGATAATACCGATTACGGCAATAAGATTACTGCAAACGATTTTATGTATGGAGGGGATAAGTCGAAATGGATCAAGTTTGCTTATGCTGTCATTGTACGTAATTTGGCTTCATTGTCGAATAAGCAAAACTTTACTAGCGAATATGCACAGGAGCTCATCAATGCGGCGAATAAATCTTTTCAGAGCTCGAGTGATGATGCTACCATACGTGTGAATGGAGGTTCGCAGCAGGCTGCATATAGTGAATACAATAACTTCTGGGGTACCGCTAGAGGTAATCTCAGTCGTGCTTATTTTCAGCATGAATACGCTGTTCAGGTCTTTACCGGAACTGTGCCGGAATATGATCCATTGACCGGTGATAAAATTCGTGTAGACGGTAATGATTATTATCCCTTTAAGTTGGCTGAGAAACAAATTATCACGGATACACTTATTAATGTACCAGGGCATTTCGATCCTCGCGTAGTTGCTAAACTAGGTACTGCAAGTAATCCCAACTACTTGTACCTAGATGTTGCTGATAGTGTAAAAAAGTACAGATATTACGGAGGTTCATTTACCTCAGTAACTGGGCCTATTGGAAGTGCTCCTTCTTTCTATGGTAGAAACGCTAATTCATTAGTAAGTGGCAGCGTTCATGATGGAATAGGTCGATGGTTGTATAGAGATAATGCACCTTATATCCTAACTACTTGTGCCGAAATAAAATTCTGTCTGGCCGAAGCTTATTGGAAGTTAGGGCAAAAAGATTTGGCTTTTCAGGCGTTTAAGGAAGGGGTGAGAGCCGATATGGAGTTTACAGTAAAATATCTGACTCCGGGAGCTAATGGAAGTCCGACTGGTGGTGATAAGATTACTCCTGCAGTGTTTAATACTTTGGCAGAGGAATATTTAGCGGGCCCTTATGTAGCAGGTTTGAGCATGTCCGATTTTTCTTTATCGCACATCATGATGCAAAAATGGGTAGCATTGTATCCATGGGGAGCTCCTGAGGCATGGGTGGATATGCGTAAATATCATTATGATATTGATTATTCAGGAGAATATCCTTCTAATGGTAATGGATGGAATCTGACTATCCTCAATCAAAAATGGGATACAGATCCTAATAAAGTATATAAAGGCCTTTATTTGCAACCTGCACAGGTACAGAATCGAAAAGGAACATTTAATGTACAAAATGAAGGCTCTCCATGCTATCGCATCAGGCCCAGATATAATTCGGAGTATATGTGGAATAGAAACTCTTTAGATGCATTGAAACCTATATCAGGTCTGGCAGATAATTATCATACTTCAATACCTTGGTTTGCATATCCTAAGGATATGCCCAGATAATTAAATTATTAAACAGCAAATCGTTTAAAGTATGGAAAAGTTAAAAGCGCTTATATTGCTGATCGTTGTTGCCAGTTTGGGGGTGGCTTGTAAAAAGCATGTTATCGAGTTTAAGTCAGAGCCCTTGGCGCCTAATGCAGCAGAGTTTCAGCTACATTACTTTGTTCCGGTAGTAGCAGGCGCAGCAAATAATATTACCAAAATTGATCTTAACGGAGTCACTATTTTGGAAGATGCAACTACCTTATCTACGTACAACGCAGTTCCCAGTGGGGGAGTAGGAAGGTTTTATGCAACCAATCCTGGTGTGGCAAACCTTAAACTTTACCGTGGTCCTTCTAAGGAACTGGTATATGATCAGGATATAACTTTTAGGGAGGGTAAGCAAAATATCTTTGTGTATGATTTTAGTAAACCTCCTATCATCATTAATAACG
Source organism: Chitinophagaceae bacterium C216 (assembly GCA_028485475.2). GTDB lineage: Bacteria > Bacteroidota > Bacteroidia > Chitinophagales > Chitinophagaceae > Niabella > Niabella composti. The sequence goes on along the minus strand of CP144143.1, from coordinate 183,068 downwards.
GTTATCCCTATCCTGGTGTAGTTACTGACACTACTGCCAAATCTTCTTGGATTCGGTTTTATAACTTTCTTTTTGAAAGTGGTAATACACCTACTCCTTTACGTCTGCAATATCAGTATCAATACAACATGGATCCGGGCGTAACAGATCAGCGAAGCGAATGGCTTAATGTAGGCAATCCGGTGGCTTTTGGAGAAGCTACTGATTGGATAGAGGTGCCGGTAATTAAACATCCTAATAATTATATTTCTGGCGGTACCGAGCGCATCGATTACCGAATAAGAGTGATAGGTGCTGACGGAACTGATTTAGGACCTTTGCAAGTATTGAACTCTTCCAATGTGATGGTTGACTATAGTGATTGGTGGAATGCAACAATTGGCAGATGTGCGCACCACATATTGGGAGGCTATAGGGTGACTACTCCGATATCTTCTGTACGATTATTCTACGCACGATAGGAAGGGGTAGCCTTCAATTTATCTAAAATAATTTATTCTGTAATACCCGCTAAACACCATAGTTTAGTGGGTATTATAATATGTGTGTAGAGGAACTAGCGAAGTGAATTTCTTTAAAGCGACTAATAGAATAAATCAATATTTTTTTTTGTAATTTATGCAAAAATTTACATTACCTTTAGGGTGTTCCGGTATTAGTAATGGATTGTAATATGCTTAAACCCCTAATATTATATCAACTCATTTTATCAATGAAGAATCATACTCAATCTAACATATCCGGTGCTTACTCTTTATATGAATGTGTTGTGCAAGCTCGTTAACCCTCGAAAACTAAGGGCAACATGATCGTTCTATAATGTGGATTTATGTTGTCAAGAAAAGGAGCCTTCGTGGTGCTAAAACTAAAACTCTTTCAGGTTTTATGGATTGGATATAGGGATGTTGAAATAAGTCGTGTTCTTTGGATGATGCAATGACTAGTCGAAATAACGGGTTATTAGTACAGCTCTGATCAGAGGTGAAAAATATGCCTGGTATTTACCGGTCATTACAAGTTATCATCGCCGACTTCCAACTTACCATCTCAAATGAACATTTATATTTTTAAATACACATAATATGAGAAGGACAATTCTAAGTATGCTTTTGTTTGGGATGGCCTTTTGTTGTCTTCCAAACATTGTATGGGCTCAATCAAGAATCATAACTGGTACGGTAAAAAACCAGGCAGGTGAACCTGTTCCGGGTGCTACTATTGAGCAGCAGGGAACACAAAATGCAACTTCTAGTAATGAAGACGGTAATTTTACATTAAATGCAACAGGCTCGGATCCTATTACGCTTGTTGTGACCTCTGTGGGCTACCAGCGTTCGGTAGTGCAAGTGAGCGGCAATACTGCTTCCATTATTATGACACCTGATGCAGATAATGTGATGGGCGAAGTAGTGGTAACCGCCTTGGGTATTAAGAAGGAAAGAAAGGCACTGGGATACTCTGTATCCGAGTTGAATGCCGCTGAGCTTATGAAGAATAAAAACACCAATGTTATCAATTCGCTCGTAGGTAAAGTACCCGGTGTAAATATTACACAATTTAGTGGTGCTGCCGGTGCCGGAGCTTCTATTACCATTCGTGGTGGTAACTCTACATCCGAAAGTAGACAGAATCAGCCTTTGTTTGTGGTTGATGGAGTAATTTATGATAACTCCACTACTGTTACCGGTAATACAGGAACGGATGGTATGAGTCGTAGCAATACTACTTTTTCCAACCGTGTAATGGATATCAACCCTGAAGATATCGAAAGCCTTTCTGTACTGAAAGGTGCGGCTGCTGCAGCATTGTACGGCTCTCGTGCTGCGGATGGTGTGGTAATTATTACTACAAAAAAAGGTTCTGAAGGATCGGCGAGAGTGAATGTGACCAGTAAAATCAGTACTTCATGGGCTAATAAACTTCCCGAAGCACAAACTACATTTGGGCCGGGTACCTACTCCGTAAATGGAATTTTAAATACTCAAAATGTTTATCAGTCTTGGGGTGCCAGAATTACTGATGCGGATACTTTATATGATAATATAGGTGAGTTCTTCCAACATGGTATTATTTACGATAATAATGTAAACGTTTCAGGCGGTTCTAAAAACGGTTCTTTCTATTTGTCGGGATCTAACTTTAATCAGACCGGTATAGTTCCCAAGACCGGATTTCGCAAGACAACTTTCCGTTTTAATGGCGAGCAACGTTATGGTAATCTTACTTTAAATGCTAACGTAGCATACTCTATTGCCGATATCGATAGAACATTAACAACGGCAGGTTTGTATAGTGGTGGCGGTAATGGTACTATGGGAGCGGTATACGGCTGGCCGCAGACTTTCGATATGAAACGTTATATCAACCCTGATGGCTCTCAATACAGAAGATTTGCAGGTACTCTTGCTCTGGAAGATGACATGGATAATCCTTATTGGATTATCAATATGGATAAACTCACTTCTAGAACCCGACGTATCACCGGAGGTATCAGCGGTAATTATAAAGTTACAGACTGGTGGGATGTAGTTGCACGTTTGGGATATGATCAATATATTACCAACGATTATACCTACATCGCTCCGGGTTCTGCTGTTGCCGCTTTATATCAAAATGGGCGCTTAAGTAAACCGTTGTATGATTATACTTATATCTCCACAACCGTAATGACAAATTTCCATAAAACTTTTGGAGATTTTGAAACACGCCTTATGTTAGGTACTACATCGGAAGATACCAAGACGAATAGTCAGAATCATTGGGGATATAATTTCGTAACAGCAGGAACTATCAGTTTTAATAATATCAATAATGATAACAAATTCTTTACTGATGGTACCAGCCGCAAAAGATTGGTAGGAGCTTATGGAGAAATAGGCGTTTCTTATAAGAATATTGCTTTCCTTACTGCCACAGGACGCAATGACTGGTCTTCCACATTGCCTATTGAAAACAGATCCTATTTCTATCCTTCATTAAGCGGTTCATTTGTGTTCAGTGAATTATTATCTAGCAACAATGTGCTTTCTTTTGGTAAGTTAAGAGCCAGCTGGGCTCAGGTAGGTAAGGATGCTAACCCTTATGCAACTAATACCTACGTAAACCCACCTTACATGATAGGATCCTATATTTTAGTAGGTAATCAATGGGCGGCCGGTAACCCTAACATCAAACCCGAAATTCAAACTTCATGGGAAGTGGGTGGTGAATTCAGATTCTTAAGAGGACGTATAGGGCTGGATTATACCTATTATCACAGCCAAACCAAAAACCAGATTGCACAACCTCGTTTAGCTCAGTCTGGTGGCTTTATCTTCAGCTCGCTGAATACCGGATCGGTGATCAACAAGGGTATGGAAATTGCCCTTACAGGAAAGCCTATTGCGCAGAAAGATTTTAGCTGGGATGTAACACTGAACTTCTCTTATAATAAAGGTCGTTTGGGTGAATTCCTACCGGGTGTAGCTTATTTCTACCCAACCGATGCTCAGTTTGGAACTGTTAAGGCTGCTTCCATTCCTAACGGAGGGTACTTTCTGGGTATGACCGGTCAGTCTTATCTACGTGAAACTGATGCTGAAGGTAATGAACTGCCCAATGGTCGCTATCTGATCGATCCTAATACAGGTCTATACAAGCTCAATACAACCAACCCTGTAGTAGGTAACAGAGAGCCAGACTTCTTAGGCGGTTTGAACAATTCACTGCGCTTTAAAAATCTGTCAGTGGCCATATTGCTCGACTTCCGTAAAGGAGGTGATGTGTTTAATGGTACAGAATACGCGATGGTGCTAAACGGGTTGAGTAAAAAGACACTGTTGAACGATCGTCAATCGGTAACTGTATCGGGAGTAAACAGTGAGACCGGCGAGCCATATACACAGACTTACGAAGCTGATAAAACTTATACCATTGGAGGTACCACTTATGCCGGTACTAATATGATTCAACGTTATTGGCAGAACTATGCGGCCAACTCTTATCATTTTATTACCTCAGTAAACTGGTTAAAGCTGCGTTCTCTTACCTTATCATATGACTTTTCAGATATGATTAAAAACAAGAGAGTCATAAAAGGTTTGTCCGCAACAGCAGTAGGAACAAACTTGTTTACATGGACCAATTACGATGGTATGGATCCTGAAGTGAGTGCAGCAGGAGGTACAGGAGGTTCCGGATCTACTGGTATCGATTATCTAGGTGTTCCAGCTGTAGCCAGCTTCACATTTGGTATTAACATTACATTTTAATCAGCGAAAAAAGTAAGTTATGAAAAGATTAATATACTTAGTATTGGGGTGTACGCTTCTTTTAGGTGCATCTTCCTGTAAAAAATGGTTAGATATTAACGTTGACCCCGATAATCCTAACAATCAAAGCGTGTTGATTCAAAATCGCTTGCCCTGGATTGAACACTTCTATATGTACTCGGCAGGTGTATCTAACTATCGTACAGCTTTACAGGCGGGCGTATATTATACCACCAACGCCAATGGTAACACATTCAGTACCACATGGGCTCCGTCTAACGGAAACTCTACTACCCCTTACCAAACATGGTTTGTGGCTACTTCGTCGAATGTAGTGGACATGTATAACACGGCAGCAAAGCAAGGGGCTTATCATTACATGGCTGCTGCTAATGTATTCCATGCATTAGGTTTTATGCAAATGCTGGATATCTATGGTGAAATGCCTTATCATGAAGCTGCAACCGGAAATCCCAGTCCAAAGCCTGATGATGGAAAGACTATCTACTACGGTTGTATGGATAAACTGAATGAGGCTATTAGGCTCTTCAGTATGCAACAGGAAGTGGGAGCTCCCGATTTAGCAGCCGGCGACTTTATGAATCAAGGTAATGTGGATAAATGGATTAAGCTGTGTTGGGGACTAAAGGCTCGTTATATGCTGAAGATTTCCAAAAAAGCAGATTTGTTTAATGCCGATTCCGTACTTTACTGTTTATCCAAAGGACCGCAATCTAATGCAGATAATACAGTAGTGCCTTGTTTTAATAATAGTACTGTTACTGATTATCTATTGGGTGATCCTATTGTTACCAACGGTAACTATAACTACGCAGCTTATGGTAGTACACAGCGTATCTCTAAGTACTATTATGATATGCTTACCAACTTGCGTGGTTCGGGCGTAATAGATCCGCGTATGCCTAAAATTGTACCGGCTTCAATGGCTAATGTAAAGCTTGATGCGAATGGTAAGGTATCTTCTTATACATGGAATCGTTCAATAGGAGTGGATTCTTATGGTCCCGCTACAAGGTTAGTAAAAGGTGGAGGGCCTGCTACTATTGCAACTGCAAGTTATGCAGCTTCCAATACAACCATCAATTACACTATTAATGATGCTACAGAGCGCGCCAATTTTATAGCAGCTCAAGTAGCTGCAGGACGGCAGCATGAGGTGGACGGCAATGTTGTAAAAGTTACTTACCCCGCCGGGTCTATTTATATCAACAGTAATAACTACGTACTTGCTGGAGATACCGTATACGTAAATCTACGCAGTACTTCATTAGCAACCGCAGGAAGTATTCCTCAGCCTGCTACAGACTTGAACTGGTATCCTTCACTGGCTGCCTATAATGCCGGTGTGGTAGGTTCTACTGGTTCTTTCCAGGTACGTCCTGTTTCTGATCATGAAATATTAACCTACCACGAAATGTGCTTTATCAAAGCAGAAGTGTATATGAGAAAAGGAGATAAAGCAAATGCATTCACTGCTTACAAGGAAGGCATTAGAGCGCATATGCAGATGATGCAGGCTAAACTTACCGAGTGGCAAGCCTCAGGTTATACTGCTACCAACCCTGATATGGCACCTATGGATCCCGCGGCCATTGAGGCCTATCTGTCCAGTGCAGCAGTATGTCAAAACGCTGGCGAATTAACCATGTCGGATATCATGTTGCAAAAATATATTGCAATGGGTTGTAGCATTGAAAACTGGAATGATATGCGCCGCTTTAACTTCAGTGCAGGTAATGTAGGCGGGTTTGGTGTAGTATATCCTGGATATCAAAGAGGTGCTTTGTTCTCAGGCGCTTCACAATTAACAGGAGCTTCCCCTACCGACCCTCGCTATTGGATGCGTCGTTGGCAACTACCTCCAGTATATGAGATCAACTATAACTCCGTTAATACATTAGCATTAAATCCGCATGCAGCGGACCCCAATATCTGGAGTATGCCTGTGTGGTGGGATTGTGCTTCAGACGAGGAGTATTATGGATATCTGAAATAGTAATACCGGATTTTATATATAGATACGGGCAGATCACTGCCCGTATTTTTTTATGTATTACACTGCTAATGATATCATATAGTCTCAAACTAAGATCTGATAGCATTCCTATAACCCCCTTTGTACTTAACACAATGATAATGGATAATAATGCACTCTATACAGGAATGATAAAAGAGGTGATGGACGCAATAATGTTTGTTCCTGCACTTTTAAACCTAAACACTTCACAAAATGTGTTTTTTGAACGTTTTGCAGACAATAACTGACCACTTACGGCAGCCTCACGTCCGTGGGTGATAATCGCATCTATTGTTATTTCTTTAGCATTCCAAATGGGGTGTTCAGGAAAGCGCTGTATACAATCAGCCTTTCCTATAATAGATTTTTTCCCTGGAATACACCAGTGCACTTGGTCCGCAATATGATTAGCAATAAAGGTTGCATCACTGCTGGCCAATGCGCTATACCACTCCTTCAAGAACAATTTTTTGGGGGCATTTCCGCAATCGGCCGGCAGGATGATTTTTCCCATAGGTTATTTTGTTTTTACACAATAGGAATATAAAGAAGCAATGGTGTTGTCTTCATTAAAAATATAAATATCGCAAGATGCTACTTCGGAGATAACTACATCTTCTCTTATAAAAGTTGCTGTACCATTCACCACTACTGAATTGTCATTTTCCAATACATGCAGGATTCTGAAATCGGTGGTAATGCTATCGAAATAATCTCTTATTTTTTCACAAAATGGAACAATTTCCGAAGCCCCTTTTAAAGTTTGCTGTCCAGGGGTGTCCCAAACCGTTGCATCGGAAAGATATGGGTAACAGGGTTTAAAATTTCCGGTCGAAAAAGATCTAGCGATTGCCGCTTTTTCCATCGTCTTAGTTTTTGCAGTAAAAATACTTTGTGGAATCACTTCTTGACTTGTCATAAGGCAATAACTTTTGAGTTTGGGCTATTAAAGGTTAATGGGTGTTTTCATTACATTATTGTATTCATGCAGCACTTGTTTAAAGGCCTCTTGTATATTTCCTCTAAACCTGCCACCATGATAGCAAATCAATTCCGCAATTTCATATTGGCTTAGTAAGGCTACCGAATGTACCGCCTGTTCCAAATCTAGGCAATACTGAGGGTTGGCAATATTTAGTTTATTATTTTCAACTACTATAGCATCAGCTGCAATAAGTATCTTTTGGGAGGGAATATATAATGATATATGTCCGGGCGTATGACCAGGTGTGGGTACTACTTGAATAGTACTCCACAAAGTATCACTCATTTGCAGCTTTTTATCTACTTGTACCGGTACTACCGATTGCAAAAACTTAATAAACTGTAGTGCGAATGGTTTTTGCTCTTCATTTAAATACTTTAATGACGCTTCTGCTTGAATTAAGCGTAATGATTTGCGTTTGCCACTGATGTAAGGGGCTTCGATAACGGGGGCTATGACCTGAATGTTGGGATATTTTTGCTTCAGTTCAGCGGCAGCACCCACGTGGTCTATATCATGATGGGTGAGAATCAGGCCTGTGAGATATTGCAAATCAATTCCCTGTTCGCGGGCAGCTTTTTCCAGCAGCTCCAGCTGACCAGGATACCCACAATCGACAAGTATATATTCTTGACCATGCTGAATGATAACCGGCCACAAAGTATCTGCCTTACCGTTAGTGGTAAACGGTATTTCCAGTAGATAGATATTCGTATTTTTTATAGCAGGCGACATTGTCGATTAATGTTGGCTGGACACATTAACTCCACATTACTCTATGATAACGTGCTATTTGACATTTATGCTGCAATCAGATATAAAAAAAAATTAACAATAACGGACATGAGAAATAATACCCCCACTTTCGTGGATATATAGCTATTCTTTATAGAGAAGACAGCAATTTCATTGCCATTTTTTCTTTCTCTGAAATAGCTTTCATCACAGCCGAAGCTTGTTCTATATAGGCGATGTCTTTGCTTTCGCTCACCTTTTCAAAGCATGCTGATACAGTATTCCACATGTTGGCAATCTCAGTAAACTGTTCATATGCGTCATTTAGTGGTTTCAATCCTAGTAATTCGTAGCTTTCTTTTAAAAAATCGCGATACAGGTTTCTGAATAGAGCTCCTCCGGTTCCGCCTTTTTCCATCAGTCTTGCTGTATGCCTGAACTCTTGTTCAATGTTCTTACTACTATGAAACCATTCAAAAATAGCCTTCGTCGCTTTGAAAATACCTTTATAACCTATATTGGTAATGGGAGGATTGAGATAAGTCTTTGCATTATTACTGATAGCGGTGAGGATGATTTTATTCAAATTATAGGATTGTTGCGTCTTTTGTAAGGTATAATACAAATTTTTTGAAGCCATAGGCCCCTTCTCTGCACGCGCCATTGCTAGGCTTTCCAGACTGGTTTTTACGAGACATCCCTGTTGTTGGGTGTCTACTAGGTATGCATAGGTATCATCGTAACCATAGATTGTGGCATAATGTCCAGCAAAATGAAATGGCCTGGAAAAATATTGCAGGTGATAACAGTCTAGCTTTAATCCTACCGGCTGTCCATCATCGATAAGCTGTTTGACACCATCCCAAGCTTTTTGTTTGGAAGAGGTTTCTTTTACGATAAGCTCCAGCTGCAGGTGGTGGGCAATATTTTGTGTGAGTAGATCAGTTTTGATACGTCCTCCCAGAAAAGGATATTCCATCGTTTTCATCTTCCAATAAATAAATCCCAACCCCTCACCAATGCCAAAGAGCATAGGTTCTGATAGCTCTATGCCAATGTGCTTTAGTAAAGTTCCGGTAGCAGTAGTTTCACAATGCTGTCCTTTAAAAGGCGTAATATTAATTATCATAAATGTATTTTTTATGTAAAGATGAGCGCGGATGATGACAAGGGTATGTCAGGAAGATATTTTAGGATTAGGTAAAAGCTAAGTTTTAAACAGCTGCTTTATTATTGATATATCTTATACATCCTCTTACCAATAGCCATTGTGCCAGAATGTAAGTGCTCATAATGATCCAGGAGTTCCACCAGTGTGTTAGATAAAATTTGTTAACAGCCAGTACAGAGTCAGACACCACAAATAAAATGGCTCCCGTAAGAATATATCGAGCAGTGATGTTATCCTTCAGATCGTAAAGATGCATGGCCAGTAGTAGCATAAAACTGATGACCAGACCGTATATGATAACGGGATATTTCATAGTGCCTAAGTGCGGCATCAGAAAGCCAAGGATCATCAAATAATATACACTAACAATAATACCTAGGTACCATTTTCCGAAAATCGCTTCTTGTGTACGAATTGAATGAAAGGTGATGATATAGCAAATATGCGCTATCAGAAAAGCAATCAGTCCGGCTAAAAAATATATTTCGCTTTGTGAGCTGAACATCAGCAGGGTATCTCCGGTTATTGAGCCGAGTAATGCACCAATCATCCATTTCTTTAAGTGAGAACGAACGTCTGATGTTGATTTGAGAAAGTACCCTAGCAAGCTGGTTATCAACAAGGGTTTAAATAGGAAGAGTAATAGGGTATGGTTAAGTGCCAAGCCCAGAAAATAAAAACAGGTTACGGCAATAAAAAGATATCCCCAATATTTTGGTTTCATATGACAAGTTAAGCATCTGTTCTACATAACCGATGTTCTGCTATGGGTCAACCCACACATTATTTTCCTTGAGCAGGTTAATGAGTTCTTCCACTGCTATTTCGCTGTTGACGTTTCGTTTTACAACTTCTTTCCCTTTGTATAAAGTGATTTTTCCTGGCCCGCTTCCTACATATCCAAAATCTGCATCAGCCATTTCTCCAGGACCATTTACGATACAACCCATAATGGCAATCTTCACTCCTTTCAGGTGATGGGTTACGGAACGTATTTTGGTTGTGGTTTCTTGCAGGTCAAATAAAGTGCGACCACAAGAGGGGCAGGAAATGTATTCTGTCTTCGAAATACGCATGCGCGCAGCCTGCAATATGCTGAAGGCGGTATTGTTCAAGAAAGCCTCTGCACGGGCATTTTCTAATGCTGGTGTACTATAACGGCGTCCACTTAATTCAGTATGGGCAAAACCTTCGTAGGCTTCACGACTCATACGAAGGAAGATACCCTCACCAAACCCGTCTAGAAACAGAGCTCCCGTTTCGGTAGCGTAGTGAATGAGGTGTTCGTCTGCCGTGTGCCAGTTGCTTTCGGTAACGAAAATAATCGGAGCTTTAATTTTTTTATGAGCCAGCTTTATACAAAATGCACGTAAGGTTTGAACAGCATTTTGTTGGGTACTACTTAGGCATAACACTACATTAGGTTTGGAAACGATGGCATCAATGTGCGATGCATCTTCCGGACATTGAATTTGTACAAAATGAATATCGCTATTCGGAATAGCGGCGTTTATGAATTCGGTAGCCGTATATATTGGGAAAAATTTCTTTTCACCACTATCGACAGTGTGTGTTTGTAACGTTTTCCATCTTTCGTACGGCAGTATCACCTTTAGCGTTCCGGGCAATGCAAAGTCGATATCGCCTTCGCCGATATAGATATAATCCGCTGCTGCATCGGCAATATTCCACTTATCGTCGGCTTCGTTATAAGCGTAGCCAATACTTTGCAATGTAGCCGGAGTGATTTTTTTCATCTTACTCATGTCTGCAATCACTACCGGAACTTGGCCGCCTCCAATATTGTTTACAGCAACCGTTTCGTGCCGCATTAACTGAAAAGGACTATATGTATGTATAGGCAGTGATTGATGAGAAGATGACGTGGTGTTATATTCTGGTTGTGTAGTAGCAAGAGTGTAACGTTTTACAATATCTCGGCATACAGGAATTTCTAATTCCGGGTCCTCGGTCAGCGAAACGCGAATGGTATCGCCAATGCCGTCTTCCATGAGGGTGCCGATACCTACAGCAGACTTAATGCGGCCTTCCTCGCCGTCACCAGCCTCGGTAACGCCCAAGTGTAGCGGATAAATTTCGCCAAACTCTTCATACATCTGTTTAATCAGTAAGCGATAGGCCTGTACCATCACCTGCGGATTGCTGGCTTTCATGCTCAGTACAATCTGGTGATAATTCTCATCACGTGCGATACGTAAAAACTCCATCGCACTTTCTACCATGCCTATGGGGGTGTCGCCATACCGACTCATGATGCGGTCGCTAAGGCTACCATGATTCGTACCGATACGCATGGCGGTCCCATATTCTTTGCAGATTTTTACCAGTGGGGTAAATCTTTCGCGGATGCGCTCGATTTCTTCGGCATATTCCACGTCGGTATATTCGATTTTTTCAAATTTTTTCTTATCGGCATAATTACCTGGGTTCACACGAACCTTTTCCACAATACGCGCCGCAATTTCGGCAGCATTGGGGGTAAAATGTATATCTGCCACCAGTGGCGTAAAATATCCGCGTTTGTTTAGTTCTTTTTTGATATTAAGGAGATTTTCCGCTTCTTTTTTAGAAGGAGCCGTAATACGTACCAGTTCTGCACCTGCTTCTATGCAACGAATAGTTTGTTCTACTGTAGCAATGGTGTCCATCGTATCGGTGGTAGTCATCGTTTGTAACCGAATGGGATGAAAATTGCCCAGTAGTAAATCTCCAATTCTTACCTCTTTGGTTTTTAATCTTTTATATTGAGTAAGCGATTCCGCAAATAATTCCATGCTGCAAAGGTAAGCTGATAAGTTGAATGGTGGTTTTCAGAATGAAGAAAGGGGGGCATCAGATGAATTTGACTGAATTCAGTATTTTAGATGTTTAAATCCGCTATATGGAAGAGGTTTTTCAAAAAGTATATCGCCATCCACTGCTTACTGAGGCTGATTTGAAAACACTTGCAGATGCACACGAGCCTGTAGAGGTGCCCAAAGGCACCGTTCTTTTGAGGGAAGGAAAAATTGCTAACGAGTATTACATCTTGCAAAGTGGCATCGCACGTGCCTATGTATACGATTATAATGGGAACGAAATTACCACAGAGTTTTTTTCGGAGAATGAAGTGGTGATTTCTACATCCTCGCTATTTCAGCGTATACCATCACAAGAGAATATTCAAGCTGTAACGGACTGCATTTTATGGAAGTTGAACTTTGAAGTTTTTCAGCCACTGTTTCACAGCATGCCCGGATTTAGAGAGTGGGGACGGTTATGGTTTACCACTCAGCTGTTTTTTATTAAACAACGCTCTCTGGATATGATACGCGAAACCGCAACTGCACGCTACCTAAAATTACTTCAGGAGAAGCCGGAGATTATTCAGTATGTACCTCTCAAACAAATTGCTTCTTACTTAGGTGTTACTGATACCTCTCTCAGTAGGATTCGAAAAGAGATCTCGGCATAATTCCCTATGCTAATGAGCTGCTGAAGACTTACCAGTTACAATAATATTTTATCCAAAACCTGCATGTTTTCTTATCATATGACAAGTGAATTCTTGCCATATGATAAGTGATGTGTTACTCACGTCGTACTACTTTTGAGTAAAAGTCAATGTCATGGCGAATTTAAAATTCAATCCTGTCGTATGGTTTGAAATTTATGTTGAAGACATAGACCGGGCGACGAGGTTTTATGAAAACGTCTTGAGCATTAGGCTGGAAGATGCCTCTGACCCTACTAACGAGGAAACTCAAATGCGATTTTTCCCGGGGAATATGGAATGGCATGGAACGGGTGGAGCCTTGGTTAAAATGAAAGGCGTAAAAGCAGGTGGGGGAAATGTATTGGTTTATTTCGCGTGTGAAGACTGTGGTGTGGAGGAAGGTAGAGTAGAAGCGGCTGGTGGTAAAATCATCCAACCTAAAACCTCAATAGGAGAACATGGATTTTGCGCCATAGTGCAGGATACGGAAGGTAATGTTTTTGGACTGCACTCCATGAAATAAGCGTTTTATGGAAGTAAAAAGCATTGTTGCGGTAACATTAATTGAACGTCCTGTGAACGTAGTGTGGGAATACTTTATCAATCCATCCGATATCCAAAAATGGTTGATAAATGCGCAGGGTTACTGCTGTATAGATGCTGTCAATGATGTGCGGGAAAATGGAGTGTATCATTTTCAAATGCAACATCCGCAAACCCAAGCGTTGTTTGAAATAAAAGGAACGTATGTCCAGGTAATTCCGCAGCAAATTTTAGTAGCTACTACGGAGCAGGGAAAGAAGATTACTACAGAGTTTCAGCAAATAGATGAGAATACAATTGTGAGAGAGACTTCTGCACTCCAGGATGGGGCATCACATTCAGTGTTAAAAGAGGTGCGCGAATACATACTGAATAGCTTTAAAAAATATGTCGAATCGCAGCCAATTGTTTAAATCGGAACTAATATTATAAAATCCCTTTTTATGAAAATCGTTAAAAATATCTTATGTGTACTATTTGCTCTGATGTTCATTAATGCGGGGCTGGATAAGTTTTTTCATTATATGCCTGTACCACCGGCGGATGAAGCTACTACTAAATTATATGAAGCAATTGGCACCATCAGTTGGTTAATGCCACTGGTAGGAACGGTTGAAGTAGTGGGAGGTTTGTTGTTCCTCTTCCCCAAAACACGTGCACTGGCCGCATTGATAATTCTTCCTGTGATGGTAGGTATTCTGGTACATACCGCTACTTTCTTTCCCTCAGGACTTTTGATTGTCATCTTAATGTTTGTTGTTCTTTTATGGGTAATTGCAAGTAACTGGAATAGATACAAAATTTTGATAAACTAATTTTTTTATAAAATTCAAAAACCTACAAGTATGCCGAAGCTAAATCCCTATCTGAATTTTGACGGTAAAGCCGAAGAGGCTTTTAACTTTTATAAGTCTGTTTTTGGAGGAGAATTTCTAGGACCTGTTACACGTATGAGTGAGCTCCCAGGGGCCGAAAATCTTCCTGAAAATGAAAAAAACCGAATTGTACATATAGCTCTGCCTATCGGTAATGACATACTGATGGCTTCTGATATACTTCCTTCTGCAGGACATAAGTTAATTGAAGGCAATAATAATTATATCTCTATTTTCCCTGATTCCAGAGAAGAGGCCGATCGTTTATTCAATGCGCTTTCTGAGGGAGGTGTTGTAGAAATGCCTATGGCAGATCAATTTTGGGGAGCCTATTACGGCAGCTTCACTGATAAGTTCGGTGTAAGATGGATGATTAACTATTCAACCAATCCCCAGTAATTAAAAGTACATATCTTTTATACAGCACAGCCGAGGAAGCCTTTAAGAAAATAAGGTGGTGCTGACTCATAAATGATCTATAATGAACGCACTGATGATGCTAATAGGGAATAAATTATCAGTGCGTTCGTATGGATCGGATGATTAAGCCAAAGATTTGCTACAACCCATCAATTAATAGAGCAACAGATATGACGATGAATCAATCCCTAACAATATGAGGAAGATAATTTCTTTCATGCACATAACATTGGACGGATTTGTTGCAGGACCGCAGGGAGAACTTCAGTGGGCTCAAGTGGATGAGGAGCTTTTTGATTATATAGGTAAGCGCATCCAAACTGGCGATACAGCCCTTTATGGACGCAAAACTTATCAAATGATGGAAGACTATTGGCCTACAGCTGGGGAAAAACCCAATGCTACTAAGCATGAGGTAGAACATTCTACCTGGTATAAGAATGTGCATAAAGTGGTATTGTCAAAATCATTGCAGGGAGCCAATTTGAAAAATACGACTATCATTAGCGATAACTTAGCTGATGAATTAGCCAAAGTGAAACAACAAGCAGGATCAGATATCTTATTGTTTGGGAGCCCAACAGCTACACATTGTTTAATAGAACAAAATTTAATTGACGGTTTTTGGCTCTTCTTAAACCCTATTATTTTGGGACAAGGCATCCCTTTATTTAAAAATATTGAGAATAAAATAAATCTGCAACTGTTACCTACTACTAGACAGTTTAGTAACGGTGTGACAGAATTGAATTACGAAGTAGTGCGATAAATTATAATTGTAAGAACTAAGACCTGTGAGGAAGAATTGCTAACTGCCCCTATAATGATGTTGAATCGTTTTCTGCCCACTGGTGTGCATTTGGTAAAATCTTAGAATAGAGTCAGCATTTAGTTGCATCTTTTCTTTATATCATTGGACATTGTTAAAGATGGCTGCTTGATGATATCGACTTCTTGAACCAGATTTTAGTAAGATTTGGCAGTAGTTATAAACATTGTGAATCGTTGGTTGTAGTAATTATTAGAGTAAAATAAATGGTATAAGCTAGTTGAGAGAGTAATACAGTGTATATGGCGAAAATATCAACATCTCAATTCAAAAGCCCAAAGAGTTGGAGGATGATGATGCTTCCCATCTCGATAACTTTCCGGAATGAGTAGGCTTTATCAAATTGGTAGCAGCTTCTACCGAGCAAAGAATTTGAATGCAATTCTTCTTAGAAACCTGTTACCGATAGTATTATTGGGGAGATTTTCTTGACAGTTTTCTTATGGCTAGTAATAACCGTTTCATTCTCGAAAATATTGCATTTAGGATGCAATAACAAGAACACAGCAACGGCAGCCTTCGGGCTGCCATTTTTTGTAAATGATATTTACCTATTATTATTTTGTCTCTTCTTCAGTATCGGCAATTTGGTCATTGTATGGGGAGGTAGATTTATCAATAGCATCTTTTGGGTCACTAAGTAGTTCGTGAGTTTCTTTATTATACATGCCATCTAACTCATCTACTACAGTGCCTTTCCATAAAGGGGTACCTGTGAAATAGGCGGTTCTGCCAATCATATGTGCTGCTATGGGTGCCGTAATGATTAAGAAGAACAGGATGGCAATCGATTTTGTAGTAACCGAAGCGTCTCCAGGGAACATGATGGCTGCACATATTAGAAACAAACCTACTCCCAAACTGGATGCTTTTACCGTAACGGACAACCGTAAATAAAAATCGGGCATTCTTAAGATACCTATCGAGGCAAATAATATCGCTAAAGCGCCCACAGTACTGAGTATGGCTAAAATAACGTTAATCATCTTTTTGTTTTTCTATATAGTAAGAAAATGCAATAGTTCCTAAAAATGCAATAAGCGCCAAGATGATGGCCACATCCAATAGAATCTTCTGATTCTCTCTGATGCTGTAAACCGTAATAATACCAATACCTATGGTAATAATAAGGTCCAATGCTATTACGCGGTCTACTATCGCTGGCCCTTTTATTAGGCGCAAGAATACCAATATGACGGAAATCGTCAGTATCGGCATTATTACAAAGTCAAAATAATTGGCTAGTGTCATCTTAATATCTCTAATAAACGTTTTTCAATACCAGTTTTCACCGAATGAACAAATTGCTCAGGGCTTTTGATATACATTACATGAATGTACAAGGCTTTTTTATCTTCACTTACATCAAGGATCAATGTGCCGGGTGTAAGCGAAATGAATGTAGATAGTACATTGATTTCAAAATCGGACATGTCATCGCTGAGCGGATAACGTACCACGCCAGGAGTAAAAAAATATTTTGGGGTAATAACATCATACGCCACCTGAACGTTTGCCTTCAGCAACAGATACAAGAAATAAAAGAAAAAGCTAAATATTTTCGGAAGACGATAAAAATACCGCCGGTCTTCTTCGTGCCGGTTCATGATCCATAGTACGAAGAAGCCCAGTATAAATCCTATTGCAAAGCCCGAATAGGACAGAGCTCCTGTGAGCGCTACCCAAATAAAGGAAAGCAATAAGTTCATCAAAAAGTTCCTTATCATGGACTTCTTTTTTATTTTCTAAATACAGCTTTAACGTAGGAATCGGTATTCACCAACTCTTCTGCAATTCTATCTGCGACTTGAGCTATTACTTCAGCATTTAAGCCGATATACAGTGTTACACATGCTAGTATACCCACCGGTAGAATCAACAATAGTTTTCTGAGAAACGATGAAGATTCGAATTTATTATCTATTTCCGACTCGGCCGGTACATCTTTCCAGAACACTTCGGCCCATAATCTTATAATGACATATAATGTAACGAGGCTGCCTGCGATTAATGCAACAATATAGAAGAATTGATGTTCGGCAAAAGCCTCTTTGAATAAATATAATTTCGGCCAGAAACCAGATAACGGTGGAACACCCACTAGGGAAAACAATACTAGCGCTATCAATAATGATATTTTGGGATATTCTTTATAAAGGCCACCCAATCTTTCCATCGTCATTACTCCCCGCAGCTGCATAATCACCCCGGCAATAAGGAAGAGATTGGTTTTTACCATAATGTCATGTATGAGATAAAACACGGTTCCCATCAGGGCTATCTTTGTAAACATCGATATGCCCCCAATCATAAAACCGATATGACACACGATAAGATAAGAAAACAGTCTGCGTAGATTAGTTTTGATAAGAGCGCCGAATGCACCGGTAACGATGGTGAGCACGGCAATTACCATTAGCAGTTTTTGCGTAAAACTATCCGGAATAAAAATGAGACTATGCACGCGTAGCATGGCATAAATACCCACTTTGGTAAGTAATCCTCCAAAAGTAGCTGCTACGGCCGACGGCGGAGTATGATAAGAAGAAGGTAGCCAGAAATAAAGTGGAAATACAGCCGATTTAATCCCAAATCCCAGAATGAAAAAGATGGAAGTAATACCCGCCAGTGAAGGATTTTGAATGTTACTCATTTTAGTAGCCAGGTCGGCCATATTTAATGACCCCGTCATTCCGTACAAAATACCGATGCCGGCAAGGAAAAACATGGAGGCCAGAATATTCATCGACATATATTTCAAAGCCCCCTCCAGCTGTGTTTTACGCCCCCCTAGTGTCATTAGTACAAATGAGGAAATAATAATTACCTCAAACCATACATAAAGGTTAAAGATATCACCCGTCAAGAAGGCGCCGTTTAATCCCATAAGAAGGAAATGGAAAATGGGAAAATATCCGTACAACATTCGCTGACGGCTAAGACCTGTTGCAGAAAATAGCGACACGGCAAATCCTGCAATAGATGTAAGCAGTACCATGGTGCAGGCCAATAAATCGGCTACAAATACAATTCCAAAAGGGGCTTCCCAATTGGAGGCATTTACAGTAATGGTACCATTTTTATAAACATAAGAGAAGAGGGATATCGCAGCAATTAAAGCAGCTAAAGTTCCGGTTGCAGATAGTATTCTTTGAGTAATAGTTTTTCTCCAAGCAGTGAGCTGAAGAACTGCTATTACCAGATGAATAAATATAGGAGCCAATAACAAGTTTCCAATCATATATCTTCTTCAGGTGTATTTAAATTATCTAGGTCATCCGTTTCTAAAAGGGCATATACTCTTTTTAGCAATACAATTGCAAAAGCAGTCAAACCGAAGCTGATTACAATAGCTGTAAGAATCAACGCCTGAGGCACAGGGTCTGCATAGGATTTGTCCAGCACTTCACTCATCGAATCGATGATGGGAGGTTTTGCTTTTACAATGCCACCCACAATAAAGATGAGAATATTGGTGGCTGTGCCCAGAAGCATAATGCCCAATAAAAGTTTTACCATACTTCTTCTCAGGATAAAGTATACGCCTCCTGCGTACAACAGCCCCATTACTAATATTAATAATAACTCCATAATTAATCGTCGGTTAAGGAAATGGTGAATAATATGGTGAGTACCACACCGATTACAACCAGATACACCCCTAAGTCGAAAAATAGTGCAGTTCCCAATGAGCCCACAATGGGATATTTCCCATCTAACCACATACCTGTCATTGGTGGAAGCCCAAACAACATGGGAAGAATTACACTGGCGCCAGAAATGCCCAATCCTATGGGAAGCAGCGATAAAGGTTTTCTTCCCAGCAGTTTCATGGTAGCATCGGTGCCATTAGCAAAACTATGCAGCACGAAGGCGATGGAAGCTACCAGTCCTCCCACGAATCCTCCTCCGGGATAATAATGTCCACGTAGAAGTAAGAAAACAGAGAACAACAATAAGATAGGCAACAGATAACGCGTTGCTGTAAGTAATATGTTACTTCTCATACTTATTCTTTTTCCGATGGTTTTAATCTTAATCTTAAGAGATTATATACTCCAATTGCCGCAATACTCAAAACTACTGTTTCAAAAAGGGTATCAATACCTCTGAAGTCTACCAGAATTACGTTTACTACGTTTTTACCTTTACCTGCAGTATAGGCATTGGTACCATAAAAATCACTGATAGCAGTAACAATAGGCTCGTGATGCGCCTGAAGAGCAATGAGACAGAGAATAAGTCCAAATCCCAGAGCGATAGCCATATCGCGATAACGCTCTTTCTTGGTGCCCAGATTGAGAAACGGGGGCAGCTTATACAGCACCAATACAAACAGTACCGTAGTGAGTGTGTCGATGGTGAACTGTGTCATGGCTAGGTCTGGAGCACTATAAAACACAAACATCAAACAGATACAATATCCAATAACACTCATGCATACTACCGCCGTTAGTCGGGAGCGTGTAACAAGCATCATCGCTAATGCACCAATCAAAATACCAATAATGACTACTTCATAAATGGTAAGCATGGTGAGGGAGTAGAAGTCGATTTCAACCGGTCCGCTCAGCCATAGTTTATAAGCTAACAAGGCTTCTGCAAAAAGAATGATCCTAATATGGTAAGAGCGCAGATACCCATTATGAAATTTTGTAGTATACCATTCTGAAAAGCGGAACAATGCTCCCACACATCTATCCATCAGCGATGCCGGACTCAGAGGTTTAAATTTGTTGATGAAAGATGTACCACCACCGGGTTTATTAATAAGATAGACAAGTGTACCCAGCACGATCGTGACCGCACTAAGCGCTAATATAAGATTAAAGCCGTGCCATATTTTTAAATGTGTGGAAACACTCACCCCGGCAATGGCGTTAGCAGCCTGTGCTGAAAAAAGATGACCGGCTGTCCCCGGAATAATACCCAAGATCACACTAAGAACGCCCAGTATCAGCGGAGCTATCCACATTGATATAGGAGGAAGATGTATTTTTTCAAATTGATTGGGTAGGTATCCTGCAAATGGTTTGATACCAGCCATGAACCCCGCCGCTACCAGACATATATTTGTGGCTACAGCTAGTACAGTTGTGATGATTGCTACACCTGGGCCTGAGTGCAAGGTGGCTTCGTAAATAAGATCTTTCCCTATAAAGCCAATTGTAAGCGGAATACCGGCACTGGAACATGCTGCCAGTATGCCTGCAATAGCTACGGGCAATAACACTTTGCGCAATCCTGATAACTGGCTAATATCGCGTGTATGGGTTTCATGATCGATAATGCCGGTTACTAAAAATAGCGTTGCTTTATATAAAGCGTGTACCAAAATGAACACACTGGCTGCAATGATGGCCTGCTGGGTGCCGTTTCCTATCAGGAAGGTGAGTATACCTAAAGCCGAAATAGTAGAATATGCAAGAATACTTTTTAGGTCGGTACGTAATAATGAATGAAACGCTGCGTACAGCATGGTGATACCCCCTACAATCATTAATGTATTGCTCCACAAATCCGTATTGCCCAGTATAGGATTGAATCGGGCTAGCAGATAAATACCTGCCTTCACCATAGTGGCTGAGTGTAGATATGCTGAAACAGGTGTAGGTGCTTTCATGGCATCCGGGAGCCAAAAATGAAAGGGGAATTGTGCCGACTTAGTAAAGGCGCCCATCAGGATGAGTCCTAATGCAAGGGGATAGGACGAATGGTGAACAATGATATCGCGCGATTGCACCAGTTCAGAAATAGAATAAGTGCCTGCGATATTGCCTAACAGTAATAACCCTGCCAATAGAAAGAAACCTCCTAGCCCGGTAATACTTAATGCGGTGAGGGCGCTTTTGCGGGAAGAAACCTGATCGTTGTTAAATCCAATCAGAAAAAACGAACTAATGCTGGTGAGCTCCCAGAATATGAACAGTAACAGCGCATTGTCTGCAAGTACCAATCCCAACATGGCTGACATGAACAGGAACAAGTAGCCAAAGAACCGATCAAAGTAGACATGCCCTTTAAGATAGGTTCTAGCGTAGAAAAAAATACCCGTACCAATGCCCGTGACTAAAAGTGCAAATAAATAGGAAAGCCCATCCAGTCTGAAATCCAAATCAACCCCGAGAGAAGGTACCCAGCTTACGGATTGGTACAATGTATTACCTCCTGATATGCCGGGCAGAAATTGTAGATAATATATAAATAGTGCAAGGGGAATAAATGGTAGTAAAATACTCCATCTTCCTTTCAGTAATCTACCTAAAGGAACTAATAGTATAGATGTAATAAATCCGGTCAGAATACTGTATAGCATGGAAATAGCCGTTTGTTCGCGATTGCGCTAAATGTAATGAAAAGGAGTGATTTTTTGTAATAAACCCGAATGTTTTTTACAAAAAAATCTATTTCACCAAAGAAATACTCCCGTCGCTCGTTAAATGAATTTTGCCTTCATCCACCAGAAAATCAATGACGGTCCAAATGTGTTCTTTGTTATAATCCCGAAGGGTTTCAAATAGTTCGTCAACTATTACGGGCCGGGTATATGTGCTCAGTAAGACAGTAATCTTTTCAAATAGATCCTGTGAAACTAAAGTTTTTCTCTTTCTAAGACAGTTGTCACATATACCGCATTCGCTGATTTTGTGATCACCAAAGTAATTGCCGATAATTTTACTACGGCAATTGACCGTTTCGTGGATGTATTCGAGAATTTTATGAATTCTCTCTGTAAAGAGAGTTTTTCTTTCTTTATGTTTTTCCAGATTAATCTCCAGTAGAGAAGTTTTAATGCGTGTACGTGTTAGCGTCACCTGAGGGTCTTCCTTTTGAGGTTCGTACACAATAATTCTGTCGCGGTGGAGCCGTAGCAGTTGCTCCTTTACTGTGGTTGTATCGCAACGTAACAAATAGGCCAGATAATTTTCGGATATAGGCACAGGATAATCGTAGATACCTTCATAGGTGCGTAATAATGTTTTAATAAGTGGTTCGAACTCAGGATGGTTGTTTTCATAATGGTACAAATCATCTTTGTAACTACTGAAGCACACTGTAGCAGCACTAAATACCTGTTCATTAAAACTCAGCCATCCATCCTGCTCCAAGGCTTTTAATCCGTAAATAGTGGTTTGCACGTCGAGTCCGAATTTTTTTACAAAATCTTTTAAGATGAAATCATAGCTTTCACCCGGGGCTTCTCCCTCAGGTAACTGAAGATAATTAACGACACTACTATATACGGTTCGGATAGTTTCCGGAGAAGGATATCTAATTTCGGGAAGTTGTTTCAGATCTTCCAGTTCATTATCGTTATAGAGTAATACTGCATAAGCACGTTGCCCGTCACGTCCCGCACGTCCGGCTTCTTGATAATAGTTTTCTAAGCAGTCCGGTACATCGGCATGAATAACAACCCGTACATCGGGTTTATCAATACCCATACCAAATGCATTGGTACAAACTATGATGCGGATTTTGTTCTCAATCCACTGTTGTTGTTTTGTGTTTCTTTCCTCAGTACTCAGCCCGGCATGATAGAAATCAGCAGCAAACCCTTGTGCCTGCAGTAATTCGGCAATTTCTTTGGTGCGTTTACGGCTCTTGCAATAAATGATGGCTGCACCTTGTACGCGGTTCAGTATCGATACAATCTTATTTATTTTTGATTCGATCTTGAAAACACTATAGGAGAGGTTCGGCCTCTCAAATGATTGCTGGAAAATTTTAAATCGGTTATCTGAACCTAAAGAAAGTTTTTCACAAATATCTTGCTGCACCAATGGTGTGGCAGATGCTGTAAGTGCAATAACCGGTACATCGGGTAGTTCTTCTCGCAGTTGAGCGATGCGTAGGTAGGGAGGTCTAAAATCGTAGCCCCATTGTGAGATACAATGCGCTTCATCCACAGCAATAAAGTTTACATGCAGCGCTGGGAGATATTCCTTGAATAATACTGTTTCTAGGCGTTCGGGCGATACATATAGGAATTTACAATTGCTGCGTGCTGCTGTTTCTAAAACTTGGATGATATCCTTGCGCCGCATGCCCGAGTGTATGGCAAATGCAGTAATACTTTTTTTTCGCAGATGCTGTATCTGGTCGTTCATTAAAGCAATGAGTGGGGAGATAACTAGACACAGCCCGTCTTTGCAGAGAGCGGGAACCTGATAACAGATGGACTTTCCGCCACCGGTGGGCATAAGCGCTAGCACATCATGGCCTGCCAATGCAGCTTCAACAACTTCCTGCTGCATAGGCCTGAAACTGCTGAAGCCAAAATATTCTTTTAAGGTTTCCAGTGCTTGTATGCTCATAAATGGCTTTAACGCCGCTTCTAAAATAGTATTTTTCAATCAACCTACAGGTTAAATTTTTATATAGTAATTATATAGATCCCATCAGGTTACGGGTTCCATATTCTTTTTAAACTCCGATGGGGTTAGATTCATGATTTTCTTAAACAACTTATTGAAATAAGTGACATGATTGAAGCCGCATTCAAAGCACACCTCTGCAATGCTTTTATCCTGATGCAATAGTATACAGGCTCTTTGAATGCGGTACTGATTCACAAATTCGGAAAAAGTAATGTTGGTTGCTTTTTTGAAGAAATTACAAAACGATGGCACTGATAATCCCACCAATGCAGCCACCGTTTTAATATCGATTTCATTATGATAATGCTGTTCTACATAGGTGAATACTTTTTGCAGTCGACTTTTATGTTTGGTCAAAAGAGTGGGGGATACAATCGATGTGTTTAAAATATGATATTCATCGGAGGTGGATAAAATATGAAATACTTCCAGCATAGTAAGATAGCGCTGGAACGGCGGTTGGTCAACAATGGCCATCAGTTTTTCTCCTGCCTGTTGTTTGGTATTGCCGTAAAAGGAAAGCCCGTATTGGGATTTGGTCAGGAGCTGTTCCAATGGTCCCGATTCGGTAAGATGTAGGGGGAGCACTTCTTTATGTACCTGCACTACAATTTCCTCGTGAAAGCCGCTACTGTTAATACCGAATCCCGAATGGGGCAAATTGCTTCCAATGAGTACGAGATCTCCGTTGAGATAATTGCTTAAGTGATTTCCTACATGACGTGTCCCGTTTCCATATGGCACATATACAATTTCGTACTCCGGATGATAATGGTATTGCCAGATAAAATCCGTTTTCCGAACTCTCTTATGATGGATAATGCGAAAAGAGCTGCCAGGGTCAGCCCGAACTATTTCGTACTCAATTTTCATAATTATGTTAAAAATATTAAAAAAAGTGATTAATAAAGTATAAGTAATTATGAATAGAGTTCTATTTAGTAACCCTAGTGATCATGAAATTTGCGGGGAGAGTTGGATGTTGCTTACCATATTCTTAATCGGCTTGCTCTATGATTATTAACACTACCGATATTGGATTTTATAAAAGGGATCTGTTTAAGCGCGTACAGTTAGAGCACCTTTTTGAAGATCAGAAAACTTTTGCCGATGCTCTGCCATTGATGGATACCAAAATCATCGAGGCCCGGTATCGCGAAGAGGTGCAGAAGCCGGGTTTTGATCTTAAGGCTTTTATTTACGAGCACTTTGAAATTCCCCGATATCAACCTCGTACCATAGAAGTACAGATAAAGAAATCTATCCGTGAGCATATTATCGGTTTATGGGATGTGCTGACCCGCGTTAATACTGTTCCCAGAGGATCGCTGTTGGGATTGCCATATCCTTATGTGGCACCGGGTGGCCGTTTTGATGAAATGTATTACTGGGACAGTTATTTTACGATGTTGGGTCTTGCCGTGAGTAATCGTATAGACCTTGTAGAGTACATGGTCGAAAACTTCACCTATTTGATTAATACGGTAGGGTTTATTCCCAACGCTACAAGGAATTATTATTTAACCCGTTCCCAGATTCCTTTTTATGCAGCAATGATAAAACTGCTGCAAGGATTAAAAGGTGAGGAAGTTTTGGGTAAGTATCTGCCTGCTTTGGAAAAGGAGTATGCTTTCTGGATGCATGGTGCGGAACATTTAAATCCGAAAGATTATCATTACAAGCGTGTGGTGCGTATGGAAGATGGCACGATTTTAAATCGTTACTGGGATGATGAAGATGCGCCACGTCCTGAAGGCTATGCTTTTGATGTCAAGCTCGATACTCATAAAGAAGGATTCTATCGTCATATCAGAGCAGCCTGCGAATCGGGTTGGGATTTTTCGAGCCGTTGGTTTGAAGATGAAAAGGATGTTCGAACGATTTGCACAACCGATATTATTCCTGTGGATCTGAACTGTATGGTATTACTGCTTGAAAAGACACTTTTAGAAGCCTATGAGTATATAGCCGATACTGAAAAAGCAGATCGATTGCAAAATGTCGTCACCATGCGCATCGAAGCCATCAATAAGTTTATGTGGGATGATGAGCTAGGTGTGTATCGAGATTTCAACTTTAAGAAGAAAAAAAATACTAATGCTTTCACACTTGCGATGTTATTTCCACTCTTTGTAAGAATAAGTAAGCCAGATCGTGCAAAGAGAGTATTAAGTTTTGTAAGTGAAAAAATGTTAAACACCGGCGGTCTGCAAACTACGATGGTGAATAGCGATCAGCAGTGGGATGCTTCTAACGGTTGGGCTCCTTTGCAATGGATCGGTTATAAAAGTGCTTTAAACTATGATGATAAAAAGCTTGCCTATGCTATTAAAAAAAGTTGGATGGATACCCTGGAGGCAGGGTATGAGCGTACAGGAAAACTTATGGAAAAATATCCCGTCAGCGGACTTCCGGTAGTGTTAGATGCCGGAGGTGAATATCTGAATCAGGATGGTTTTGGATGGACCAATGGCGTGTATTTAGGTATGGCCGTTGCCGATATGGAAAACACTGTAATTACACATAACTGAGCACGAGATAAAAAAACAATTTTTTTAACCTAAAAATCAACGATTATGGAAAAAACTGCTTTTCTAACAAAGCAGGCCGCGAAGCTGAAAATGCTTTTGCTGTTGCTTGTCATTTTTTCATTCAGTCATGCCTATGCGCAGAATGGCTCCATTACTGGAACAGTGATGAACGACAAAGGAGAAAATCTGCCTGGTGCTACTGTTTCAGTGGAGGAGAAAGGCACAAATGTGATGGTAGACGCTGACGGAAAATATACTATTACAGGATTAGCCCCTGGTACTTATAAATTGTCAGTTTCATTTGTAGGTTATGACTCGGCAGAACGTACTGTAACCGTAGGTGAAAATGAAACACAGACCGCTGACTTCGTATTATTGACAACGGCACGTACCATTGATGAGGTTGTGGTAATCGGGTATGGTACTGCCAGAAAAAGAGACCTTACTGGTTCGATGGTTACCATCGGCGAAAAAGATTTTAACAAAGGTGTTATTACCAACCCCGATCAGCTGATTCAGGGTAAAACGCCCGGTGTGATGATTATTAATAATACCGGACAGCCGGGTGGTTCCGTAACGGTTCGTATTCGTGGTAACTCTTCTATTAGAGCAAGTAACAATCCTCTGTTTGTGCTGGATGGTGTACCTATGTCAGGAAACTCACCGGTTCCGGCAGGACGCGGTGGTTTTACTTCCGACAGAGGTAATCCGCTTACGTACCTTAATCCCGGCGATATTGCCAGTATGGATATTTTGAAAGATGCCTCTGCAACTGCGATCTATGGTTCGCGTGGTGCCAATGGCGTAGTGCTGATCACAACTAAAAAAGGAAAAGCCGGGGAACCTGTAATCTCGGTAGGGGCTTCTGTAGGTTTATCCAATCTTAGAGAAAAACCAAAAGTATTAAGTGCAGCACAATTCAGAGAAGCCTTACAATATTACACACCAAGCGAAGCTGCAGATGCGGATTTTGGAAGTGATGTTGATGCATTTGATGCTATTACCCGCACAGCTGGTACACAAAACTATTATGCCGATGTATCAGGTGGTACTAAACACGGGAAATATCGAGTATCAGGAGGTTTTATGGACCAAAAAGGTATTGTTATTGGTTCAGAACTTAAAAAGTATACTACCAACTTTACTGGAAACTTCCGTTTCCTGGAGAATAGAAGACTGGGACTTGACTTTTCTTTATTCTATACACAAATCAATAACAAGTACGCTCCTATAGACGTGGGCGTAGGAGCAGAGGGAAATGTTATTTCACAGGCGCTGCAATGGAATCCTACACGTCCTCTCAGAGATGCTGCCGGTAATCTTACATACATTAATACCAATACACGTAACCCGCTAGCAAGTATTGAAGCTTATAAAGACCGCTCTGTAACGAATACCGCAGTGATTAATCTGTCGCCTTATTATAAAATCACCGATGATCTGGAATATCGTTTTATTTATAGTGTAATGAGACAAAGCGGTTCTCGTGAAGGTATGTATAGAGCCGGTATCATCGACCCGAGTGCAGATAACAATGAGCAGGCATTTATCTCCAATAGTGCCGAAACCAACCAGCAGGTAACACATACCTTATCTTACAACAAGCAGGTTTCTCCCGATTGGCATATCAATGCTGTTGCGGGTTATGAATATCTGGATTACAATTATAATAACAATCTCATGTTTGGTGGTGGATTCAGATATCTGGGGTTAGACTACTATGATTACATGAACTATTCTGCCATCAACACCAGAGAGGTTACATCTTATAGAAGCCCTACCAATCAGTTGCAGTCGCTATTTATTCGTGGCGGATTTAACTACCTAAATCGTTACTTGCTTACTGCAACTGTAAGAAGGGATGGTTCTACTAAGTTTGGTGCTAATAATAAGTATGCCATCTTCCCTTCGTTAGCTCTAGCATGGAATATTCATGAAGAATCTTTCTTGCAAGAGAGCAGAGGTGTAAATCAGCTGAAACTAAGATTAGGCTGGGGTAAAACCGGTAACCAAGAGTTTCCTTCCGGTGCATCGCTGGATAGATTCGTGTTTGGAACACAAAGTATCAGCCAAGCCAACTATGGTAATCCTGACCTGAAATGGGAAACTTCTATTACACTGAACGCCGGTCTAGACTTTGCCTTTTTCAATAATCGTTTGTATGGTTCTATTGACTTTTTTAATAAGAAAACTACAGATGCACTGTTTGAGCAAACCCTTGCACAGCCTGCACCTGCAGGACGTATTTGGGTGAACCTAGATGGAGAAGTAGTGAACAAAGGTGTTGAAATAGCATTAACCGGAACTGTAATCAGAAACAGCAACTGGACCTGGGATGTTACCGGAAATGTTACTTTCCTGAAAAATAGTGTAAGCGGCTTGTTGGGATATTATGAAACTGGTGCTTTAAGAGGTCAGGGCTTCTCAGGTGTACTGGGACAGAGAATGGTGAACGGACAGCCCCTGAATGTATGGTATCTGGCCATCTATGAAGGTATCGATCCTACCACCGGCATGAGTATGTATCGTGGTTTGGATGGAAGTATCAGTACAGAGAACGACCCGGCTATTAATAAATTCTATGTAAACAGTCCTAACCCCAAAACACTATTGGGTATTTCTACCAATGTTTCTTACAAGAAGTTTACACTCAGTGCCAACATGAACGGCGCTATGGGACATTACTTGTTTAACAACACTGCAGCTACTACACTGGGATTAAGTAACCTTTCTTTAAGAAATATCGGTTCTAAATTCTTTGATAAATCGGTTAAAGAATCTACCTCTAACTCAGCATCGCCTTCTACACGTTATCTTGAAAAAGGTAACTACATGAAAATGGCGAATGCTACTTTGAGCTATAAAGTAGGTGATATCGGAAAAACCATTAAAAACCTCAATATATCTCTTACAGGTCAGAACCTTTTCATTCTTACAAAATATACAGGATTTGATCCAGAGGTTAATACCGATGGTTCTAGCAACGGTATTCCTTCTCTGGGTATCGAATACCTGCCTTATCCACCTGCAAGAACTATATTATTAGGTATTAATTTCTCTTTATAAATTTTAACGACATGAAATCAAGAATCTTAACATACATATTTGCAATAGGCGCTCTGTCAGCAGGTTTTACTGCCTGTACTAAGCTGGAAGAGGAGTTTAGAAGTGAGTTGCAGGAAGGTACTTCTAACAATGTGGATCCTGCAGGCTTGTTAGTAACCGCTTATACTTCGCTCAATACTCCATATCAACATGATCAACGCTGGGTGTTACAGGAAATTTCTACCGATGCAGCGATGGCGCCCACACGCGGCGGTGACTGGGACGATAATGGTATGCACCGTTCTATTCACCTGCACACTTGGAATCCCGATAATGGATACATGAATAACACTTTTGTGAATTTGGGTAGTGCTATTTATAACGCTACAAACGTACTACGTTATAATCCTAGCGCGCAGCAAGCTGCAGAGGCCAGATTCATCAGGGCTATTGCTATGTTTGATATGCTGGATTTATTTGGCGTGGCAGTATTGCGCGAAGGCGATGCATTGGAAGACTTCAGAACTCCTCCCTCTGTTCTTCAGCCTCAAGAGGCAATAGACTACCTGATTAATGAGCTGAATGGTATCATGGGCGATTTGCCTAATAACGGCCCTACCGGAGCTTATGTTGCTAATAAAAATGCAGCAAGAACACTGCTGATGAAGATTTACCTGAATAAGGGCACATTCCTCAATCGTCAGTCACCTACTTTTGATGCGGCTGATATGAATAAGGTCATCTCTTTGGCGGAAGAGATTATGGGGTCTGGTTTATACTCGGTATCGGCTCCTGGTAAATATTTTGACAACTTCGCTCCGGATAATGATGTGAAATCCACCGAAAACATTTATACACTGCTGAATAAAAACGGCGAAAGAGGGGGAAATATCGACAGAACTTGGAATACAATTGCGCACTACAATATGCTGCCAGGAGGATGGAACGGTTGGTGTACTTTATCAGATTACTACGATAAGTTCTCTGCATCCGACGAAAGACGGGGCATCTACTATGATTATCCCGCCGATACTACATCTAACAGAACTAAGGGATATCATCGTCAGAATGTAGGATTTCTGGTGGGGCAGCAATACAGCTATGTTACCAATCAGCCTTTGATGGCGCGTAATCCAGCCAATACTCCATTGGTATTTACCAGAGAAGTAACCATTCGTACATCCGGTGCTACAATTGAAACAGCCGGAATTCGTCCAATAAAGTATACTTTTGATTATAGTGTCACAGGTCAAAGAAATAACGACTGGGTTGTATTTCGCTATTCGGATGTATTGTTGATGTATGCTGAAGCAATTTTAAGAGGTGGTACCGGTGCTTCCACAACACCGCTGGCTTTGGTTAACTCTATTAGAGTGAATCGTGGCGTTCCTGCATTATCTTCCCTGACTTTGGATGAACTTCTGGATGAAAGAGCTAGAGAGCTTTATTGGGAAGGATGGAGGAGACAGGATCTGATTCGCTTTGGAAAATTCCTTCAGGCATGGCAAGAAAAACCAGCCGATCCGGATCCTAAAACATTGGTATATCCGATTCCTAGCCAGCAAATAGCTGTGAATCCTAACTTAACACAAAACCCCGGATACAACGAGCAATAGGCAATACTTTTCGTATAAAAAAGCCACTTGCAAGAGTGGCTTTTTTTACTCTGACAAACCCGTGTAGTATGAAACGATTTGTTTTAATCTGTTGTGCATGTATTGGCTTAACTGCCCTGCAGGCTCAAGACCCGTTGAAGATTACCGCCACGCAAATCAATCCTGCTTCCTACTATGGTGTGACGGTGGCTAATGGTATGATCGGTATTGTATCATCAGCAGTGCCCTTTAAAGTAAAAGAGGTGGTACTGGCAGGAGCCTACGATCGATACGGAAGAGGTAGGGTAAGTAATTTTCTGAGAAGTTTTAACCTTTTGAATAGTTATTTAGAAATTGATGGCAAACGCATCGAAGCAAAGGATATATCAGGCTTTACACAAACGCTGGATATGAAGAGGGCCGCATTTACAACTTCTTTTACTTATGCCAATAAGGCTACGGTTACTTACACTTATTATGCATTGCGTCACTTGCCTTATACCGTTTTGATGGATGTACAAGTTGCGGCTAAGACTAATATCAATATTACTGCTGCAAGTGTAATGGAAGCTCCTGATGCATTACGCGATGTGCAGAATTACTATAATGAAATCGATAGACCTCATGTAACCATCAGTTTGCTAACTTCTTCTGCAAGCAGCCCCACAGGTAAATTGCTGATGTGTGCGAGCAACACCTTTTTGTTTAGTGAACCTCACGGGCAAGAACCGCGTATCATTCATGAAATGTGGGATAACAATATGCATTTGATGAAGTTTTCGAAAATGATAAATGCCGGTACTACGTATAGTTTTTCAATTGCCGGTTCTTCCATCACTTCTGCTCATCATGAAGATCCTTTGAATGAAGCTGAACGCGCTACCATCTTTGCAAAATTGGAAGGTAGAGATAGGCTCGTGCAATTTCATACGAAGGCTTGGGAAAAATTATGGGAAAGTGATATTGTGATAGAAGGCGACCCGCAGAGTCAGCAGGATGTACATAGCATGATGTATCATTTATATTCTTTTTGTAGAGAAGGAAGTGCGTTTTCTCCATCCCCCATGGGATTGAGCGGACTGGGTTATAACGGCCATGTATTTTGGGATACCGAATTATGGATGTATCCGGCAATTTTGGTCTTACATCCCGAAATTGCAAAAAGCCTGATTGAATATCGTTTCCAACGTTTGGAAGCCGCCAAGCGCAATGCATTTAGCAAAGGTTACAAAGGGGCCATGTATCCTTGGGAAAGTGCAGAAACTGGTGTAGAGGAAACTCCTGTATGGGCACTCAGCGGGCCGTTTGAACATCATATCACGGCTTGTGTGGGAATTGCCGCTTGGAACTATTATTGTGTAACACAAGATAAAGAATGGTTACGTGAAAAAGGATGGCCCATTTTGTCAGCAACAGCCGATTTCTGGTCTAGTAGGGTAGAACGTAATGGACCCGGCCAATATGATATCAAAAATGTAGTAGCTGCGGATGAGTGGGCCGAAAATGTAGATAACAACGCTTTTACCAATGCTGCAGCCATTTGTAATTTGAAATATGCAACAGAAGCGGCAAAAGTCTTAGGACTTACTCCTAACCCAGATTGGTTGCATGTGGCGGAGAATATTCCTATATTGAGGTTTGAAAATGGCGTTACGAAAGAGCACGCCACTTATAAAGGTGAAGGCATCAAACAGGCTGATGTGAATTTGCTTGCATATCCCTTGAAAATGATTACACATGCTGAGGACATTCAGCGCGATCTGGAATATTATGAAACCCGTGTGCCCGATGAAGGAACACCGGCCATGACACAGGCAATCTTTTCCTTGCTTTATGCAAGGCTTGGTAATAGAGAAAAAGCGTTTCATTGGTTTCAGGATGCGTATTTGCCTAATCTATTGCCTCCGTTTAGGGTAATTGCAGAAACCAAGGGAGGAGCCAATCCTTATTTCGCTACCGGAGCAGGAGGTGTATTGCAGGCAGTGCTCATGGGGTTCGGAGGATTGGATATTACTGCAAGCGGTATCCGTCAGGTACCGTCTGTGCTACCGTCGCACTGGAAAAAATTAGAGTTGAGAGGCATCGGTCTGGATAAAAAAACTTTCATCATAAAATAAATCATCATGCAGTCTCGTTGGAAAATAAAGCTATCGCTATATTTAAACTATTTCGTATTTGCTGTTTTACTTAATAGCGTGGGTATTGTAATTGCTCGTGCTATTAAACTGTATGGTGTGGATGAGAAACAGGCATCCATACTGGAAGCTTTCAAAGATCTTCCCATCGCTATCGTATCATTTTTTGTAGCCTCTTTTTTACCCAGGTTGGGTTATAAAAGAGCAATGCAGATTGCATTGATGATTGTATTGGTAGGATGTATGGGCATGTATTTTGGTAATAGTTTTCTGGCTGCCAAAATGATGTTCATGTCAGTAGGAGTTAGTTTTGCTTTGATTAAGCTCTCTGTATACAGCCTTGTTGGAATTGTATCAGATAATCCCAAAGAGCATTCATCTTTGTTAAGTTCAATTGAAGGGTTTTTTATGGTAGGCATAGCTTCTGCCTATTTCCTCTTCCCGATTTTTTATTCCGAAACCCAGCCACACAATTGGTTAAAAGTGTATTTGGTATTGAGTGCACTTGTTTTGATATCGCTGTTGTTTCTTAGTATGTCCAATATTCGAATCGAGGCTCCTACGGCCGGGGCAAACTGGAGGGATGATATTAAAAACTCCCTTAAGCTTATATGGAATACGCTAGTGTTGGTGTTCTTGTTTTCTGCTTTTTTCTTTGTGATGATTGAGCAGGGGATTATGACCTGGTTGCCGCGTTTTAATGAGAAGATTTTTTCGTTTTCTGATAAACTAAGTGTACAGATGGCCTCTTTGCTGGCGCTATCATTGGCTCTAGGAAGATTTTTGGCCGGATGGCTGAGTAAACATATTTCCTGGGTAATCATTGTTATTACCTGCTCAATATGCGCTATAGCACTGTTGCTTCTCATACTGCCCCGATTGCAGGGAGGCGATGAGGCGGGGGTAGTACTGAGTAGCTTTACAGAGGTTCCTTTGTCGGGCTTTATGTTGCCTTTAATTGGAGTGTTTATTGCACCTATCTACCCATTGCTGAATTCAGCAGTGTTGAGCCATTTACCCAAAAGCCTGCATGCACCTATGTCGGGGCTTATCATTATTTTTTCCGCTTTGGGTGGTACTTTGGGCTCTCGCATTGTCGGCACGCTTTTTAAATCGATCGGAGGTGTCAATGCATTTTATTTTCTGATTGTTCCTGTGGTTTTGCTGATTGTTTCTGTACTATTGATACAGGCTATTATAAGGAAGCAACCAGCACATGCATCTTAGAATAGCTTGTATTTATACCACCTTCTTCACTAATAGGCGACTGCTGTTGATGCCTAATACCACATCGCTAAAGGCCATTACCAGCGCACCGATTTGAGGCGTCAGTAATCCGAATGCAGCTATGGGAATTGCAATGATATTATAGGAAAACGCCCAGAACAGGTTGCCCACAATAGTTTTGTAAGTGTGCTTACCCAGACCCAGAGCCATAGGGAGGTTTTTCAGACCATGGTTCATCAGTACTACTTGTGCGGTTTGCATGGCAATTTGTGTGGCATCGCTCATGCTAATACCGATAGTAGCTTTAGCCAATGCTGGAGCATCATTGATGCCGTCACCAACCATAGCAGTAGGAGTTTCGGCATTCTTGGCGGCTATAATTTGCAGTTTTTCCTCCGGTGTTTTTTCAGCAATCACTTCATCGATACCCAATATGGCGCCAATCTGTACTGCTTTGGATTGCTTGTCGCCACTCAATAAAATAGTTTTGATGTTTTTACTTTTGAAATAGTTGATTACATCTTTAGCTTCAGGGCGTAACTCATCAGCAACATCGATATATCCGATGAGAGTACCATTCTTCAATACATAAATGTTATGTGCATCATCGTTTGTGAAATGTGCAGCAATTTTATAAGAGCCAGCTTGATATTCATTGCCTTCCTTATCTGTAGCGCGCATACCTTCGCCCTTTATTTCTTCTACTTTTTGCCAACGTATTTCATTGTTCGTTTTCCAGGCTTGTACGATAGCTTTGGCAATGGGATGATTAGAATACTTTTCCAGTGAATATACCAAGCGTTTGAAATCATCCTCACTGATGTGCTCTTGTATAGCCTGATAACCGGTAATGGTAAAATTTCCGGTAGTTAATGTGCCGGTCTTATCGAAAACTACTTGTGTAATATTTTTAAAGTTTTCGAGGCTGGTAGCATTTCTGAATAGGATACCATTACGTGCACCACGTCCCAATCCTACTGCAATAGCAGCCGGTGTGGCTAATCCCATGGCACAGGGGCATGCAATCACCAGCACGGCAATGGCTCGCATCAGTGATGGGGTGAAGTCTTTTAATACCATCCAGTTGATGATTAATGTGAGTGCGGCGATGCCCAAAACAATGGGAATAAAAACGGCACTGATCTTATCTGCCATTTGCTGTACCGGAGGTTTTTCGCCCTGAGCTTCTTTCACCATATGAATAATGCCTGACAGTACTGTAGCGTCCCCCACTGCTGTAACCTGGGCTTTTACGGTACCATCAGTAAGAACACTACCTCCAATCAGCTTTTCTTTATAACCTCTTTTTACCGGAGTACTTTCTCCGGTAATGATAGATTCGTTTACATAAGCTTCGCCCCACAATATTTTACAATCTGCAGGTACCTGCTCGCCGGATTTAATGAGGATTAAATCTCCCGTGCGCAGGGTATTACTCTCGACAGGGAATATATGCTCGTTATGTTCGTTGTCGTATGCAATCATATTGGCCATTACCACTTGTGTTTCGGCCAGCTTCTTTAACTGCGACTGTGTATTTTCCACTGTTTTATCTTCGATATAGTTTCCGAGAAAAACTAATGTGATGACGGTAGCGGTGGTTTCGAAGAATATGTATTCGTGTTGTCCTGTGATTAGTCCGTACAGGCTGTACACGAATGCAGCGGTAGCACCCAATGCGATAAGCACATTCATATTAGGCATGCCGTTTCTAATACCCTTCCATGCGCTTACGCCAAAGAACGACATTCCTACAATGTACACCGGTAATACCAATATTAACTGAATATGCGGCTGCATAATCCAGCTATGATGCATTGCTGGGATCATGTGCAGCATGAGTACCAATGTGAATGGTAGACAGAACCAAAAACGCTGAGCATTGTTTTTAAGAAAACCTGTTTTGCTTTCTGTATGGCCATGGGCGTGAGAGTGAGCGGCTTCATTCACAACCTTGTATCCCAGATCTTCCAGCCCTTTGGAAATGTGCTCGACAGATTGAGTAGGGTTGATTGAGAAGCTCACGTCTCCTGTGGCGAAATTGACTTTTATTTCTTTGGCACCTTCTTTATCAAGATATTTATTAATGGTCAGTGCGCAAGTAGCACAATCCATTCCCTCAACTTTCCATTGTATTTTATTATTGTCTTCCATAATTAGAACCTGTTACTTTTATAACATGCAAAGTTACCGCAAGGTTTAGGCGGGTAGCAAACGTGGAGCGCAGTATTATTTAAACATTGTTGCAGATTCAGGAGGAATTATTGCAATGATATTGCAAAAATGAAGTGAGGGAGCAGTATGATTTTGGAGGTAATAAATAAAATTATTTACTATGAATTATCTTAAGCAATACCTTTGTTATCATCTTAAATAAATTTTTAAAATATGGATTTCAGAATAGAAAAAGATACGATGGGCGAGGTGAAAGTACCTGTCAACGCCTATTACGGTGCGCAAACTCAACGTTCAATTGAAAATTTTAAAATAGCTCGAGACATCAATTTGATGCCTAAAGAAATTATCCGGGCCTTTGCTTATCTAAAGAAAGCAGCTGCTATTACTAACTATAAAGCCAAAGTCCTTCCCCGGAATAAATACCTTTTAATCAGCAAGGTGTGTGATGAAATTCTGGAGGGTAAGCTGGATAATGAGTTCCCGCTGGTAGTATGGCAAACCGGTAGTGGTACCCAGTCCAATATGAATGTAAACGAGGTGATTGCCAATCGTGCGCATGTACTCAACGGTGGTAAACTTACCGATAAAGAAAAAGTACTGCATCCTAACGATGATGTAAATAAAAGTCAAAGCAGTAATGATACTTTTCCTACGGCCATGCACATTGCGGCTTATAAAATCCTGGTGGAAGTGACCATTCCGGGTATTGAGAAACTGCGTAATACACTAAAGAAAAAAAGTAAGCAGTACATGAAGGTGGTGAAAATTGGTCGTACGCATTTCATGGATGCTACCCCTTTAACCCTGGGTCAGGAGTTGAGTGGCTATGTATCGCAACTGGATCACGGCCTAAAGGCTATTAAAAATACATTGCCTCACCTGAGTGAGCTGGCGCTGGGTGGTACTGCCGTTGGTACAGGTATCAATACTCCCGAAGGATATGCTGAAAATGTGGCTGCGGAAATTGCTAAACTTACCAAACTGCCGTTTAAAACTGCCGAGAATAAATTTGAAGCTCTGGCTGCTCACGATGCTATAGTAGAAGCACATGGCGCGCTAAAAACCGTTGCAGTAAGCCTAATGAAGATTGCTAACGACATTCGTATGCTGGCTAGTGGTCCGCGCAGTGGTATTGGGGAAATCTTTATTCCCGACAATGAACCCGGCTCTTCTATTATGCCGGGGAAAGTGAATCCCACTCAATGTGAGGCGTTAACAATGATTGCGGCACAGGTGTTGGGTAATGATGTAGCTATAAATGTAGGTGGTGCCACCGGTCATTTTGAGCTAAATGTGTTCAAGCCGATGATGATTTACAACTTTTTACACAGCGCTAAGTTGATAGGTGAAGGATGCGTGTCCTTCAACGATAAATGTGCAGTAGGTATTGCTCCTATCGAAGCCAATATCAAAAAACATCTGGATAATTCACTGATGCTCGTAACTGCTTTAAACACTAAGATCGGTTACTATAAAGCTGCAGAGATTGCGCAGAAAGCACATAAAGAAGGAACTACCCTTAAGGAGATGGCCGTGAAACTAGGATATCTTACTGCTGAAGAATTTGATAAATGGGTGGATCCTGCCAAGATGGTTGGAAAATTATCATAGGCCGTATTTAAAAAAGTATCAGCCACGGATATCGGTGCGAGCATCGTCTGTCCGTGGCTTTTTTAATGGTCTCTTAGAAGATCCGGTCTTCTTTCTTTAGTACGTTGAAGCGCCTGCTCGTAACGCCAATCTTCGATTTTCTTATGATCACCACTCATGAGTACATCAGGCACTTTCATACCATTCCATTCTACTGGACGGGTGTATACAGGAGGGGCTAATAAGTTATCCTGAAAAGAATCGGTAAGGGCCGAAGTTTCATCGCCCAGTACACCAGGTATTAATCTGCCTATGGCATCCACCAGTACGGCTGCAGCCAGTTCTCCACCACTCAATACATAATCTCCGATGGATATTTCCAGCGTCACATATTTTTCCCGAATACGTTCGTCAATGCCTTTGTAATGGCCACAAATAAGTAATAGGTTTTGCTTCAGGGAAAGCATGTTGGCGGTTTTCTGATTCAATGTTTTCCCATCAGGGGTGAGGTAGATGATTTCATCGAACTTCCTCTCTGTGGAAAGTTCTTCAATGGCATTGGCCAGCGGCTCACACATCATTACCATGCCGGCACCACCACCATACTGATAGTCGTCTACTTGCCCATATTCGTTAATAGCCCATTTACGTAAGTGATGTACCTGAACCGTTAGTAGGCCTTTGTCCTGCGCACGTTTCATGATGCTGTGCGAAAACGGGCTGGCCAGTAAATCAGGTTGTACGGTAATGATATCGATGTGCATGGAATATCAAATTTGCAATACTCTTCTTCAAAAGTCCTGTTGGTCACGTTTGCGAAGATAAACGGAAACGGGCTGTCATCAGGAATTTTGCTATTCCCATCCCATAAAATTGTCCAAATCTCGGCGGTCTTTTTTTGTGGGGCGCCCTATTTTGCTTAGGCGTTTGCCACTGAAAAAGGCAGCCGCCTGTACTTTGGCTTTTTCAATTTCTTCGGGAGGCGTGAGGTCGGCATAATATTTAATGGCTTCGGAATATTTTAACCGATTGTGCAATAGGCCGGTAACCTTAATTACCCATTTACGACCTTCGGTACGTACTTCATAAATATCACCAAGGTGTACGTTTTTACCAGGTTTAGCTGGTTCTCCCTCATATTTCACTTTGTTAGCATTGCACGCATCAGTGGCCAGTCGCCGGGTTTTGAACAGGCGAATGGACCATAAATATTTATCTAAACGAAGTTTTTCCGATTTTTCGGCTTCTGCCATACACTTCAATGTTTTTACTCTATTACTCTATGCGTTGATAAAAGCACAAATTTACGAAGGATTTAATGAAGTGAATGGTGGAAGGTAACTTTTATAATGTATTGATTTTGATATGGGTTACATATTTTGGAGGAAATTTTTCCGTATTTCGTAAATACCGGCTCACCGTGGCGGGGTAACTTTGCGCGTTGAAAAATTAAATAGTGCTCGAAAATATTACAACTCGTTTTCATACCATTCTGTTATTGGCTATATGCTTTTTGTGGAGTGATGCAGTATCAGGGCAAAATGTTTTATCTGGATATGTGCTGGATAAACAGAAGCAGCATCCTATTCCCGGAGCCACGATAACGATAGCAGAAACAGATTTGTGGGCAATTGCCGATAAGGAGGGACGCTTTCGCATCGAGAATGTTCCCATAGGTAAGATAGTGGTTCAAGTTACCAGCCTCAATTACGTCAAACTCTCCTCTGAAATCATCATGAGGGAAGCGGTAGATACGGTTTTCTTCATGATCAAAGATGATCTGGCATTGGAGAATGTAGTGGTTACGGCTACTATCCAAAGTGATGAGGCAAACGGAACCACCTATTCCATCGACCGTAAAGCACTGGATCAACTGCAAATGTTGAGCGTGCAAGATGCTATGAGCTTACTACCCGGAGGAAAAACCAACCGGGATCTTACGCTTACTTCAGGACCTCAGAATCTTTATGTGAATGGTCGTTTTCGCGAGAGTGGTAATCCGGCTTTTGGTGTCGGGGTGGAGGTAGATGGCGTTCGTTTATCACCCAATGCGCTACCGGGTATTACTGCCGTAGATGTACGTAATATTAGTACTACCAATATTGAGAGTATTGAGGTAATTACAGGCGTGCCCTCCGTAGAGTATGGCGACGTGGCTAATGGTATGGTAAGAATCCATACCCGTAAAGGTGTTACACCGCTTACACTGGATATGTCTTCCAAACCCAATACTAAGCAGATCGGTCTTAGCAGAGGTTTTAGCATTGGTAAAAAAGGAGGCGTGTTAAATGCCAGTTGGGAATATACCAAATCGGTTTCCAATATTGCTTCTCCATATACCTCCTACGACAGGAACAGTTTGACGCTTAATTATTCCAACACTTTTAATAAAGCCCGAAAACCTTTATTGCTGAATGTAGGATTCTCGGGAGGTTTTGGGGGCATGAGTACCGAAGCCGATCCGGATAAATTTGTAAATACCTATTCTAAATCGAAGGATAATGTGCTACGTACCCACATTTCGGGAAAATGGTTATTGAATAAAAAATGGATCACCAATCTGGAGGCAACAGTAGGAGTGAACTATAATAACAAATTATCCGAAACCAGTCAGAATAAATCTGCTTCCTCATCACAAGTGTCTATCCGAACAAAGGAAGAAGGATACCACGTAGGGCAGACTTATGACCAAAACCCGAATGCAGACATATTGCTGATTCCACCGGGATATTGGTATGAAATAAGTTATGATGATAATAAGGCACTGAACTATTCCGCCGTGCTTAAAGCTAATTGGGCAAAGCGCGTTAAAAACATTACCAATAATCTGATGATTGGTGGTGAATACCGGGGCAGTAAAAATTTTGGTAAAGGTAATTACTATGCCGACATGCGTTATGCTCCTACCTGGAGAGAGTATCGATATGATGAAGAGCCGGCTATTAATAACTATGCTTTTTATGCGGAAGACAGAGTAAAAATAAAAACAGGCACTCATGCTTATCTTCAATGGGTAGTAGGTATGCGTTCCGATTTTACCAGTGTAAAAGGATCCGAGTATGGTACTGTGAGCAGTTTGTCGCCACGCACCAACCTACGTTATACTTTTTGGGAGCGTCAGCCTAAAACCGTGAGCGACTTGAGTATTCGTGCAGGATGGGGAAGATCGGTAAAACTGCCTTCGTTCAATGTTTTATATAAGGTGCCAGGATATAGAGATATACTGACTTTTGCTCCAGGTACCACTTCGGAAGGGGAGACCTTTTACGCTTATTATACCGTGCCATATACAAGGTTATTTAATCCTGATTTAAAATGGCAGTACACAGTACAAAGTGAGCTTGCTGTGGAGATGAAAATTGCAGGTGTGGCATTGACTATTGTGGCATCTCAAGGAAGAACCAAAAACACATTCGAAAGTGTGGGTATTTATACACCATTTACCTATAAGTTTACAGACCAGTCCGATTTGGAAAATTCTAGCATTCCTATTGCCAACAGGATTTATGCGGTGGATAAGTATACCGGTATTGTAACAGTGAAAGATAGAACCGGTACATTACCTTCGGAAACACTGACGTATAGAGAGTTTACTCGGTTCTACAGCAATCCAATGCCTTTTAATAACCGATATCCGGTAGATAGGAAAAGTATCAGCTTTATTGCCGATTTCAAGCAAATAAAATCCTTGCGTACTTCGTTAAGATTAGACGGAGCTTATTACACTTATAAGCATATCGATGAAACATTGCGCATGTATATGCCCAATACTACCCAAAATATGGCCGATGGTAATCCGTACAAATACATTGGCATTTTCGTGGGAGGGGCATCATCAGCCAATGGAGAGAAAAAAAGACAGGCAGACCTTAATGTAACTACCATAACACATATTCCATCCATACGCATGGTGCTTACAGCAAGATTGGAAGGTTCTTTGCACAATTACTCGCAAAACCTGAGCGAATATGGAAATATAGGTCGCGGGTTTGTATTGGATAGTAGAGATGCTTATATGCCTTCACAAACGCTTACTGATATCTACGGAAGAGATCGTTTTGTTGGAGTGTATCCACTGTATTATATCAGTCTGGATGACATGAATACACCTATTCCTTTTGCCGAAAAGTTTTTGTGGGCGAAGGATAACGATCCGACATTATATAATGAACTGGCAAAAATGGTAATTAAGACTAACACCAATTACTATTTCAATCCTAATAGAACGTCGTTCTATTACAATGCCAATATTAGCATCACTAAAGAAATAGGAGAACTGGCATCTATATCATTTAATGCCATCAATTTTTTAAACAATATGAGCCGGGTACGTTCTACCTGGTCCGATACTAAGCTTAGTTTATTCGAAAGCAGTTATATACCCAGGTTTTATTACGGTATTTCTTTGCGATTAAAGTTTAATTAGTAAAAAGCTAAATTCAATATAACATGAAAAATGTAATCTATCTGACGTGCTTGTTCGTTTTAGTATTTGCAGCGTGTAGAAAAAAAGATAGTATCACCTATCCTACTTTTGAAGTTGCCGTACAGCTTACTGATACATCAGGGAACAATTTTACGGTTGCCGGAGTCAATGTAAAGTTAACTGCAACCGGTTCTTCAAACGTATTTGAATCACTTACCGATGCAAGTGGTTTGGCTAAGTTTGTAGTACCGGCAGGTGTATACCAGGCCTCTGCTTCTTATACCCAAGCAGACGGTGTACAGAGAACTATATTTAACGGTAATGCTGATGCTAACATTACCGTTTCTTCAGATTGGGATAAAAATAATATCACAAAAATTACATTGATAGAGGCACAACTATCTCAGGTAATAATAAAAGAGATTTTTGTGGGAGGAACGCTGAAGGACGACGGGTCGGGAACGTTTGAGTTTGATAAGTATATCGTTTTGTATAATAATTCCACTACTCCAGCTACTTTGGAGAATGTATGCCTGGGTATGATTGCTCCTTACAATAGTCAGGCTTCTAACGGTTTTTACGATGAATCAGGGAAATTGTCGTACGAGTCAGAAGGATGGATACCCGCACCCCAAGGCTACTGGTATTTTCAGCAGAGTGTAACCATACAGCCGGGCAAACAAATAGTAATTGCATTGAACAATGCGGTGAATAATACCATTACTTATTCAAAATC
Organism: Chitinophagaceae bacterium C216; assembly: GCA_028485475.2. Classification (GTDB taxonomy): domain Bacteria; phylum Bacteroidota; class Bacteroidia; order Chitinophagales; family Chitinophagaceae; genus Niabella; species Niabella composti. The sequence continues at coordinate 139,882 of CP144143.1, read as the reverse complement.
CATCAACTTTGATAATCCAGAATATTATTGTACTTATGATATCTTACAGTATAATAATGCCAATTATTATGTAGCCCCTGCGGCCTCTATTCCCACCAATCATTATTTGAAGGCCGTGAAATACGGAACAGGGAATGCTTGGTCTATAAGCGTAACAAGTCCGGGTGTATTTCTTTTTACCACCAAAGGTACAACACCTACTGCTTTCGGAGCCGATGCTGCTCATAATTATAATGCATGGCTTTCTGCTTATAATGGTAAAAAAGTACCTTTTGATTGGGTGCTGGACGGCGTTGAAGTATATCTATTAAATAACGAAAACAATGTAAAACGTTTTACGCCCAATATTGATGCCGGCTATGTATATCATGTCAACAGGCAGGGTTATTCTATTTACCGCAATGTGGATAAGGAAGCTACGGAAGCGATTGCAGAAAATGCTGGTAAATTGGTATACAATTACTCTTTGGGTACAAATGATATTCTTGGCCCTCGTGGTAGTACTGATTCTAGCGGCATCGATGCCGAAGCGTCAATTAAAAACGGGGCGAGAATAATTTACAAGGATACTAATGACTCTACCAAAGATTTTCATTTGCGTAGCAAGCCATCTTTGAGAACTAATTAACCAATAATGCAATTCAGTCGTCTGATAATCGGTTTTATGTTGGGCGCAACACTTGGTTGCGCCAACATATCTATTGCTCAAATCACAGATACTTCTTTTTATGATATCAATTACATAAAAAATAATAATCCCTGGCTACAAACTCATAATCCATCGGGGTTACAATATGTAGATGTGGACAAGGTATCTGTGGCCAATGTAGCCTATGAAAAAGCGGACGGTGCATTCAAAAACTATTATCAGTCTGATAATAGTTATAAAATCAATATCGGTTCTGAGTCATTTTATCGACTCAATAGAAATGTTATTTTCTATGGTGCAGTAGATTATCAGAATTTTAGAGGTAAAAACATGCAAGGTAGTGCATGGGTCGACCCTTATACATCACCTCTCAATTTTGACGACAATACTGATTCTACAGCCGGTACCAAAAAGCTGGAAGGGTATACCTTATCCGGTAGTGTAAGCGCTGCCGTGTCGCAGAGATTGACATTGGGAGGTGCCATATCTTATGAAGTGGCTGATTATGCCAAGCTCAAAGATTTGCGGCATATCAACAGATTACTGAATATGGATGTTGCTGCGGGTGTAAATTATACATTATCTAAAGCTGTTAAACTAGGACTTAGTTATAATTACGTTCGTCGTATTGAAAGCTTGAAATTTGAGGTACATGGCAATACGGATAAACAATATCTCGTTTTTTTGAACTACGGTAATTTTTATGGAAGAACGGAGTTGTTTGGCGAGGACGGACTTACCGATGAGCGACGTCCTATTGTCAATAATACCCACGGTATGGCTCTTCAGGCGGATATCCGATTTAGTAATACAGTGAGCCTGTTGAATGAATTTTCTTATGCAAGGCGAAGCGGTTATTATGGTAAGAAGGCAACAGCATCTATTGTTTTTACCGAGCACGATGCAGATAGCTATGAATATACAGGGGTACTGAAGATCCAAAAAAATAAAAATCTGCATCTAATACAGTTAAATGCCGGCTATGAGGATCTTATCAATATGGAGAACGTATATAGTAAAGGCAATACCTCCGGTGGCAGTACTATAATTATTTATCATGGTCAGAACGAAGTATTGAATCGACAAATTACAAAAGGTGCTATTAACTATAAAGGATATCTGGGCGTAGCAAACGACAATCCCTTGTGGGTATTGAACGCATCATTTCAATACATGAATCGCTATCACAAAACATCGTTGTATCCTTTCTTGCGTATTCAGGATTTAAATTTATATGAAGCGGATGCGAATGCTTCTCGAAACTTTATCAAAGGAAAAGATATGTATACGGTGTCTTTAGGTGTTGGATATGGAGGTGGTTCGGGAACACTGCATAGTGATGGAACCTACCAGCCTGTCTCATCGGCGCGTCCTCCAGCCTCAAGAGATAGCTATCTGAATCAGGAATATGAATTTCTCACTGCCTCTCGCATTCGTATTACGCCCGCGGTACAATACGCACAACGAGTGAGTACCAAAACTATCGCTTATTTGCGCGGTGCTACTTCTCTCACAAGTGCATTGAATACACAGTATCTTGGCAAATACTATAACATTTTCCATATTACCTTGGGCTGTCTGTTTTAAACTTATTTTTGCAAATCATGCGTAAGATTTATTTGACTTTAGGGGTGATTGTACTGCTGGGTATGATGTCATTTTCATACACGAACCACGCTGCGCGTACTTTCAAAAGCTATGCAGATTCGATAAGAAGCTTGTACAGCAGGCCCATTAGCGAGTGGCCTAAGCCTCATATTGATTCCGGAGCCATTTGGAGCGAGTTAGGCGTAATTCCCAAAGATGACACCTCGTGGTTTAAAGCTGATAAAGATCCTGTGACCCGCCTAGGAATGTTTTTGTTTTTCGATCCGCGTCTTTCGGGCTCTAATCAGATTTCCTGTAGTAGCTGTCATGATCCAGATCTGGCTTGGCAAGACGGAAGAGTAGTGGCTCTGGGTAATGATCATATGCAAGGCAAGCGCAATACCATGAGCCTTTTAAATGTACATATCTATCCCAAATTGTTCTGGGATGGTAGGGCGAATGATTTTGCTTCGCAGATGATAGAACCTTTGAGTGCGCATCACGAAATGAATATGGAAGTGCCTCTGTTGAGCGAGAAGCTTTCAAAGATTCAAGGGTACAGAGATTTATTTGAAAAAGCATACGGTACTCCTGAAATCGATTTTGATAAAATATCTACTGCACTTGCCGCATTTCAGAAAATCATCAAGAGCAGGGCTACACGCTACGATCGTTTCCTGAGTGGAGAATATCATGTATTTACTGATGATGAAGTAGTGGGGCTACATTTGTTCCGCACTAAGGCGCGTTGTATGAACTGTCATAGCGGTCCTTATCTCACAGATACCTCTTTTCATAATATAGGCCTTACTTATTACAAAAGGAAGTATGAGGATTTAGGGCGATATAATGTTACTAAAAATCCGGAAGACGTGGGTCGTTTTCGCACTCCCTCTTTGCGCGAACTGGAAAGAACGCGTCCCTGGATGCATAATGGTTTATTTGATAATCTGGAAGGAATTGTAAATATGTATAACAGCGGAATGCCACAACCTCCAAAAACGGAAGAGCAAAAAAATGATCCGCTATTTCCTAAAACAGACAGATTGATCAAAAAACTGGATTTGACAAAAGAGGAAAAAGCACAGCTAGTGGCTTTTCTGAAGACACTAACCGGAACTCCCTATCGCATGCGTCGTCCGGAGTTGCCAAAATAGCTGATAAAAAGTAAATATTTTGAAATATAAAAGCCGGTACAACTGTACCGGCTTTCTTTTATTTTGCAAAGTATTTGTGGAAATAAGGTATCGTTTCAATACCCTTAAAATAGTTTTCAACATTATATTTTTCGTTGGGACTGTGTAGTCCGTCGTTATCCAGACCAAAGCCCATGAAAATAATCTGAGTGCCTAATTCTTTCTCGAGGGTATGACAGATAGGAATGCTGCCTCCTCCTCTTACGGGAATTGGTGTTTTCCCGAAAGTTGTCTCGAGTGCTTTACTGGCTGCCTGGTATCCCTTACTGTCTATAGGTGTATTATAAGCTTCGCCGCCATGATGTTCAAAAGCATTTACGGTAACACAGGACGGGGCTATTTTTCTGAAGTAATCTAACAACAATTGAGTAATTTTTTCGCTGCTTTGATTAGGTACCAGTCGCGCAGAGATTTTAGCAGTGGCTTTAGCAGGTAGAACAGTTTTAGAACCCTCTCCTGTATAACCACCCCATATACCGTTCAATTCCAGTGTGGGTCTGATACCCGTTCTTTCATAAGTGGTATAACCTTTTTCTCCCCATAGTTCTTTAATGCCGATTTCTTTCTTGTACTCTTCTTCATCAAAGGGCGCTTTGTTAATCAATGCACGTTCTTCATCCGATACTGTAACCACATCATCATAAAACCCGGGTATGGTAATATGATTGTTTTCGTCGTGGCAGCTGGCAATCATTTTAGAAAGCACAACAATGGGGTTTGCTACTGCGCCACCGTAAGAGCCACTGTGCAAATCGCGAGCTGCTGAGGTTACTTCTACTTCTATATAACTTAATCCGCGTACTCCCGTATCGAGGGATGGAGTGTCCATGCTCAATAAAGCACTATCACTGATGAGGATCACATCGGCCTTCAAGAGATCCTTGTTGGCCGCAACAAATTTTGCCAGGTTGGGAGAGCCCACTTCTTCTTCACCCTCGATGATGAATTTAATATTAGTGCACATGGTGTTGGTATTTACCATAGTTTCCAGTGCCTTTAGGTGCATGTAAAACTGTCCTTTGTCATCAGCACTGCCACGAGCATATATTTTGCCATCGATAATAGTGGGTTGAAATGGAGGGGTGTGCCACAGTTCTAGCGGTTCTACAGGTTGTACGTCGTAATGTCCGTATACCAGTACGGTAGGCTTATTGGGATCGATAATTTTTTCGCCGTACACCACCGGATGACCGCCGGTTTCCATTACTTGGGCTTTATCGCAGCCGCTGGCCAGTAAGGCGTCTTTTATAGCTTCGGCGCATTTGATCATATCACTCTTATGTTCGCTTCTGGCACTTACTGAAGGGATGCGTAGCAGCTCCAGCATTTCTTCCAGAAATCTGTCTTTATTTTTTTCTTGGTATTCTTTCCAAACCTGGCTCATAGTACATTGTTTTTTAGATAAGGACGAATAATAGATAAGAACGAAGGTAACAGAAATTGATGTAAGTTGGGAGGGAACGAGTGGGATAATACCCAATTCGGCAATGCTTTTAACGGAATTATTGCATTAACCGATGAACATACCCTCGTTTCTGAGTTGTGTGACTTTTTCGTTTACTTCACGAATGGCAAAGTCTATCTCTTCTTCGGTAGTGAATCGCCCAATGCTAAACCGCAGAGCTGCGCGTGCATGCGTATCGTCAATGCCCATGGCGGATAAAACATAGGATGGATCCAGACTACCGCTGGTACAGGCAGAGCCCGAAGAAAGCGCAATACTTTTATTTAATGCAGAAAGTAATAATCCGCTGTTCAAAGGAGGGAAAGAGATGTTCAGCACGTTCGGTAGTCGCTGACTGGGATGCCCGTTTAAAGTAGTGTTGGGTATTTGCAATAGACCGTCTTTCAAACGATCGCGCAGTCGTGTTAATCGCTCTTGTTCTGTGGACAACTCCTCCATACAGATGCTACAGGCTTTTCCAAATCCCACAATGCCGGTAACATTTAAGGTGCCACTGCGCAGATTGTTTTCGTGGCCTCCACCAGTTATCTGCGGTGCGATTTTTACACGTGGATTACGGCTTCGGATATATAATGCGCCTACCCCTTTAGGACCATAGATTTTGTGCGAACTAAAGGCCAGTAAGTCTATTTCCGAGGCAAGAACATCTATGGGTATTTTACCTACCGCCTGAGTAGCATCGCAAAAGAATAGTACTTTATGTTGTTTGCAAATTTTTCCAATTTCGGCAACGTTTTGTACCACACCGGTTTCGTTATTGGCTAGCATGATGCTCACTAAAATGGTAGAGGGTGTGATGCTTTGCTCTAGTGCAGTTAAATCGATAAGCCCGTTGGCATCTACATCCAGATAAGTAATAATTGCTCCTTTTTTTTCAAGAGCTTTGCAGGTGTCCAGAACGGCTTTATGTTCGGTCTTTGTGGTGATGATATGATTGCCTTTTACGGCATATAACTCCACTACTCCGCGGAGGGCTAAGTTGCAAGCTTCTGTAGCCCCTGAGGTAAAAACAATTTCTTTAGGCTGTGCATGAATAATTTGGGCTACTTGCTCGCGGGCCAATTCTACTGCGGCTTCGGCCTGCCATCCGTAACTATGAATACGGCTGGCTGTATTGCCAAAGAACCGGGTAAAATAAGGCAACATAGCGTCAACCACACGCTCATCACAAGGTGTAGTAGCACTGTAATCCATATATACAGGTACGGAAAGTATAGACATACCTTAAAGGTAAATAAAAAAGAAAGGAGACTACTGATTGTTAAGACCTAAAATCTCGATAGCCTTATTGGCTGCAATTTGCGAAGCATCTTTTTTATTAAAAGCTGTAGCCTGGGCGATACTTTCGCCATCTACCACGGCGGCTACCGTAAACAAACGGCGACCGTTCTCCACTTTTTCGTCAACGGTGACAAATTCCAGGGCTTTTCCATTTTTATTGGCCCAGCCGTAGAGCTTGTTTTTATGGTTGATTTCGAGATTTTCGAGCTCATCCATAAACATATGTGGCGTGATGATATAATCCTGCACCCAGCGACGGGTGCGCTCATATCCATAGTCCAGATAGATAGCGCCGACCAGTGCTTCTAGGGTATTACCAAAGATATGGCTGGTTTTCAGGCAGTGGTCGGCCTTATTGTATTTAGTAATTTTTTTCAGCCCCATGCGTACCGCTATATCATTGAGTTGTTGGCGGTTCACCATTTTGCTGCGCATCTCGGTTAAAAATCCTTCACCATGATACGGGTAGCGGCGAAAAAGATAATCAGCCGTAATAGCGCCCAGAATGGCATCGCCCAAATATTCCAATCGCTCGTTATTCTCATCTACATTTTCGCTAACGGAACGATGGGTAAGGGCGGTTTTATATAAAGAGTAGTTCTTAGGAGTGAATCCCAAGATGTTCTTTAACTCCTTAATGAAAGAGGCATCTGACTTTTTTACAAATAAATTCCTAATGAAACTCACTAACTTATTTGTATTTCTTTACAATGATGCAAGCGTTGTGCCCTCCGAAACCAAAAGTGTTACTGAGTGCCACATTTACCACTCTTTCCTGTGCTTTATTGAATGTAAAGTTAAGATTGGGGTCTAGTTCCGGATCATCAGTAAAGTGATTGATGGTAGGCGGAACGATATCGTGGACTACACTTTTGATGCAGGCTATAGCTTCAATAACTCCTGCGGCACCTAGGCAATGGCCTGTCATACTTTTAGTGGAACTAATATTGAGCTTATAAGCGTGTTCTCCAAATACGTCCAGAATAGCTTTTACTTCGGCAATATCACCCAGCGGGGTGGATGTACCGTGGGTATTGATATAATCTACTGCAGTAACGTCGAGCCCTGCATCTTTCAATGCTGCAAGCATAACGTTTTTCGCTCCTAATCCTTCGGGATGAGGAGCTGTAATATGATAAGCATCGGCTGTGGCTCCGCCACCCACTATTTCACAATAAATTTTGGCGCCACGTGCCAGTGCGTGTTCTAATTCTTCCAATACCAATACACCGGCAGCTTCACCCATTACAAAGCCATCTCTGTCTTTGTCATAAGGTCTGCTGGCTGTAGCGGGATCATCGTTGCGTTCGCTCATGGCTTTCATGGCGTTGAATCCGCCCACACCTGCTTCGCTGATAACGGCTTCGCTACCTCCGGTGAGAATAATATCGGCCTTGCCTAAACGAATCAGGGTTAAGGCATCAATCATAGCGTTGGTGCTGCTGGCACAGGCACTTACCACGGCGTAGTTCGGGCCTCTTAAATTATGTCTCATGCTGATGTGTCCGGCAGCAATATCCAGAATCATCTTAGGGATAAAGAAAGGGTTGAATTTAGGCGTACCATCTCCCTTGGCGAATTCTGCTACCTCGTTTTGGAATGTGATGAGCCCTCCAATTCCGCTTCCTAAAACCACACCCACTCTGTCGGGGTTAATGGTGTCTTTACTAAGACCGGCATCTTTCATAGCCTGGTCGCTGGCTACGAGGGCAAACTGAGAAAAACGATCGAGCTTTCTCGCTTCCTTTTTATCCAGATAATCTGTGGGTTCAAAATTTTTTACCTCACAGGCAAACCGGGTTCTGAATTTTGATGCATCAAACAATGTAATAGGGGCAGCGCCAGAAACTCCGTTTATCAGGCCGTTCCAATATCCATCTATCGTATTGCCGAGCGGTGTTAACGCGCCCATTCCAGTAACTACTACCCTTTTTAATTCCATAAGCCGTGCAGCTCAACGTTAAGAAAAACCGCCTTTGTGAGGGTATACCACTTGCAAAGGCGGATATAAAGTTCGCTAATTTCTGTCAAACTATATCGGATGAGTGACAGATAAGCTTTTTTGTTCAAATTTTTATTTAGCGTGTTCTTCTAAATATGAAACAGCCTGTCCAACAGTGGTGATGGTTTCAGCCTGTTCGTCGGGAATAGAAATATTAAACTCTTTTTCAAATTCCATAATCAGTTCAACAGTATCTAAAGAATCAGCGCCCAGGTCATTGGTAAAAGACGCTTCGTTAGTTACTTCTGCTTCGTCAACACCTAATTTGTCAACGATGATTTTTTTAACTCTTGTTGCAATGTCTGACATATCTGATTGTTTTTATTGTTGAGTGCAAAAATAGAGTTTTTGACTAAATAACTACCAGAAACAAAAAAAAATGTAAAAATGTTACGCTGCCAATAAAATTTGGTATTTTTCAGTTTATCATACAATATATCGGACCATAAAATTACCACTATGGCCCTAAAAATCATTGATTACGACTCCAAGGAATATTGGAAGATGGTGGAACTGCGCAATGAAATCTTGCGCAAACCGCTGGGCATGACGCTGAATGAACAGGACATTCAGGCCGATAAAGATCATATTCTGATTGGAGCTTTTGAAGATGATGAACTGCTTGGATGCTGCATACTGGTAAGAGGACAGGAAGGTTCTGCCATATTGCGGCAAATGGCCGTTCGAAGTCAATTGCAGGGAAAAGGTATTGGCCGCGCTTTAATAGAATTTGCAGAGACAATTGCGCGCGATTCTGGTTACAGCGAAATTGCTATGGATGCTCGAGCCAGCGCAGTAGGATTTTATGAAAAAATGGGCTATAGACCCTGCAGTGAGCCATTTGAAAAAGTATCTATCCCACACGTATTAATGAAAAAGCGCATTTGATTCGCCTATTATTATCCCACTTTTGCTTTCAAGAGGTTATGTAACTGTAGCATTTGCTCGTTGGTGACAAAGGCGTCTTTGGGAATCAGTAGAAATGAACGTGTGTCAAAATAAAGATGGAAAAAATGGGGCGTTTCGCGGAAGGAATGTAGCGCCGTATAAGGCCAGCTTCTTGAGCCTGTTTCGTGCTCTAATGTAAAATCATCCTCATTAAAATGCATAGAAAAGCCATGCTTAAAAGTTTCCGCCTTGCGATATACAAAGCCCGGTAGTACAAACCATATGGCAATCATCAATACAATCCATAATAGGGAATAGGTAAGAAAAGCCACCGGAGTGATCTTGCCCATCATATACCAGATAAGCGAGGCAATGGCAAATACATTTACCATGATAATCATAATCCGAATTTCCTTCTTAGCTATGAAATGGTAGCGTAGCGCTTGAATTACCTGCTTTTTATTGTATTGAAATGAGATGGTCATGACAATTATGCTTTATTTACCTGCGGATTATAGGAGCTTATCCCCGGTTTGTAATATATAAAGCAATAAAAGCGAAGCGTTTATGCTTCGCTTTTATGCAATGAATGTATTTTACTGTTAAGACCGTTTATTTGTTATTGTTAAGCATTGATTTTGCCTCAATACTCAATGTGGCATGAGGTACGGCACGCAAACGGGCTTTGTCGATAAGATTTCCTGTAACCCGACAGATACCGTAGGTTTTGTTTTCTACACGCATTAAGGCTTTTTCCAAATGGTCGATAAACTGAATTTGGCGGCTGGCTAATTGGCTCAGCTGCTCGCGTTCCATACTTACACTACCATCTTCCATAGTCATATAACGACCTTCATCCATGTCTCCTCCTTCGTCACGGCGTGTAATTAGCCCCTGTAAATAAGCCAGCTCTTTTTTGGCCGCATCTAATTTTTTCAAAATAATTTCCTTAAACTCTTGCAATTCCGCATCTGAATATCTCACTACTGGTTTCACTGGTTCATCTTTAGGGGTGTCTAAAATACTTTTTGTAAACTCCGGTTGGTATTTAACCGAGCTTTTGGTAGAAAGTTTCGGTACTACCGGTGTTGGGGTAGATTGTTCTTTTTTAGGGCTAGTTTTTTGTTGGGTTTTTGATTGGCTACCGGCAGCTTTTACTGCTTGTTTGGGTTCTGCTTTTTTAGTTGCTGTTTTTTGAGGTGCAGCTTTGGCTTTTGCAGCAGTACTTTTTACTGTTGTTTGTTTTTTAGTTGCTGCTTTTTTTGCCGGAGTCGCTTTCGCTGCAGTTTTCTTAGCTGCAGCAGTTTTTGTTTTTGCTGGAGCTGTTTTCTTCTTAGCTGCCGCTTTTGTAGCAGTACTTTTCTTAGTTGCTGTTTTCTTAGCAACTGCTTTTACTGTGGTTTTAGCGACAGTTTTTTTCTGCTTTTTGGCCGGCGTTGCTTTTTTTGCCGGTGTACTTTTTTTTGTAGCCATGTAGTTTACCCTTTTTTAGAAACAATCGTTTGTAAAATGTTATCATTCACATCAATTTCTATACCATCATTTCCCGAAATTGGCTGGAAATTAATATTTTCAGCCAATATTTCCGCGCAAATATAGTCTTTAAACCTGTTTAAAGAACTTTTTAGTGCTTCATTTGCGTCAACAATCACTTCTATTTTATCTGTCAGCTCAAATCCTTTGTCTTTGCGTATCTTCTGAATACGGTTAATGAATTCCCTTGCATCACCCTCTTGTTGTAGCTCGGGGGTGATGGTGATATCCAATGCAACCGTTAGAGCGCCCTTGGAGGATACGGTCCATCCCGGAATATCCTCACTGGTGATTTCCGTTTCCTCTAATTTGATATCAATCGCCTCACCTTCCAAATGTAAGGTATAAACACCATTTCGTTCTAATTGGTTGATATCTTCTTGGGTGAATTGGGCTAGGGCCGCGGAAACCGCTTTCATTTTAGGCCCAAGTTTCTTACCTAATAATACAAAATTAGGTTTAATTCTTTTCTTTATGAATCCGTCGGTTTCGGTTAAATACGCTATTTCTTTAACGTTTACTTCGGATTTTATCAAGTCTTCTACCTTTTCCAGCTGTGTTTTCATTGCCGGATTAAGTACCGGAATGAGCGCTTTCTGTAAAGGCTGACGCACCTTGATGTTGACTTTCTTTCTTAGCGACAAAATGAGTGAGCTGGCATCCTGTGCCAGTTGCATTCTTTCCTCTAATTCTTTATCAATGAACGCGGTATTGGCAGTAGGGAAGAGCGCATGGTGCACCGATTGGTGAGGATGACGGCCGGTAACCTCATTGAGGTTCTGGTAAATAGCATCACTGAAGAATGGTGCGATAGGAGCCATCAAGGTAGCTACAGTTTCCAGACATTCATACAACGTCTGATAAGCTGAAATTTTATCAGCTTCGTACTCTCCTTTCCAGAAACGACGCCGGCACAGGCGCACATACCAGTTGCTTAGCTGTTCATCCACAAAATCTTCAATCAACCTACCCGCCTGTGTGGGCTCGTAATTGTCCATCGCCTGTGTTACGTTTTGAACGAGCGAATGTAGCGAGGAAATAATCCAGCGGTCGATTTCCGGGCGCTCGTTTAACGGCATATAAGGCTCTTTAAAGGTAAAGCCGTCTACATTGGCATATAAAGCGAAGAACTGATAAGTATTGTATAAAGTACCGAAGAATTTACGCTGTACTTCTTTGATTCCGTTGATATCAAATTTTAGATTATCCCAAGGGGATGCATTGGTGATAAGATACCAGCGCGTAGCATCTGCGCCAAATTTTTCAATGGTATCGAAGGGGTCTACCACATTGCCCAGACGTTTACTCATTTTATTGCCGTTCTTATCCAGCACCAAGCCGTTGCTCACGACGGTTTTGAATGCTACACTGCCATACAGCAGCGATGCAATAGCATGCAATGTGTAGAACCATCCTCTGGTTTGGTCTACTCCCTCACAGATAAAGTCTGCAGGGAAGTTGTTTTCGAAAGGATGATTGAAAGGCTGTGGATCTCCTGCCCTAAGCTTTTCGTAGTTGAGTCCCCATTGTGCATAGGGCATCGCTCCGCTATCAAACCAAACATCTATCAGGTCCGGTTCGCGGCGCATAGGTTTGCCGGAGTCGCTTACCAGTATAATTTCGTCTACATAGGGTTTATGTAGGTCTTTAAGGCCTTCTTCAAGGAATTTTTTATTGGTATCTCCCCCTAATACTTCTGCAGCTTTTTTAATTTCTGCGTTCAGCTCTTCTATGGAGCCGATGCATTTTGCTTCTTCACCATCTTCAGTACGCCATACGGGCAGCGGGGTTCCCCAGAAACGGCTGCGACTTAGGTTCCAATCCACCATGTTTTCCAACCAGTTGCCAAAACGGCCTTCCCCTGTAGATTTGGGTTTCCAGTGGATGGTTTTGTTTAGTTCTACCATTTTATCCCTAAGTGCTGTGGTTCTAATAAACCAAGCATCTAGAGGATAGTACAAAATAGGTTTATCGGTACGCCAGCAATGTGGATAGCTGTGCTCGTATTTTTCTACTTTAAAGGCACGACCTTTTAGTTTCAGATCTACCGATATGTCTACATTTACGTCTACGTAGTTCGGATCGTCTTTATAGTTCTTAACAAAGCGGCCACTGTACTCACCTACACCGTCAATAAACTTTCCTTCGCGGTCTACGAGCGTAATAATACCTAGATTATTTTTCTGTCCTACTTTGTAGTCGTCGGCACCAAATGCTGGAGCTGTGTGTACAATACCGGTACCGTCTTCGGTTGTTACGAAGTCGCCTATTACTACTTTGAAGGGATCTGCATCAGGAGTAATAGCGCGAATAGCTTCCAAGTTATTAGCCTCAAAAGGCATGAGTTGTTCGTAACGCAGGCCTTCTAAGTCCTTACCTTTGAAGGTTGCCAGTACTTTCCAGGGAATAATTTTATCTTCTTTTTGATAAGCTTCAAAATTGCCGTCTTTTCCTTCGGGTTTGAAGTATTTGTGGAGCAGCGCTGTAGCTAGAATTACATTTTGACGCTCTTGTGTATAAGGATTGAAAGAGGCTACCAAGCTGTACTCGATATCGGCACCTACGGTCAACCCCAAATTGGAAGGCAATGTCCAAGGGGTAGTAGTCCAGGCCATGAAGTAGATATCTTCTTCAAACTCTTTCAACACGCCATCTTTGATGGCCTTAAAGAGCACTGTAGCACTGGTGTCTTTAACATTTTTGTAAGTACCGGGCTGATTCAGCTCGTGCGAGCTTAACCCTGTTCCGGCTGCCGGAGAATAAGGTTGAATACTTACACTTTTGTAAAGTAATCCTTTATTAAATAGTTGTTTTAATAAATACCATAGCGTTTCGATGTATTCATTGGTAAAAGTGATGTAAGGGTCGTTCAAATCCACCCAGTATCCCATTTTGCGGGTAAGGTCGTCCCACTGATTTTTGAAACGCAATACTGCCTCGCGGCATTTTTTGTTGTATTCTTCTACAGATATTTTCTTTCCAATATCTTCTTTGGTAATGCCTAATTCTTTTTCCACTCCCAACTCTACAGGCAGGCCGTGCGTATCCCATCCACCTTTGCGTTTTACCTGATAACCACGCATGGTTTTGTAACGGCATACGAGGTCTTTCAGAGTTCGGGAAATTACGTGGTGAATACCGGGCATACCATTAGCACTGGGCGGTCCTTCGTAAAAAACAAATGGTGTTGCCCCTTCTCTTAAGGAAACGCTTTTTTCAAAGGCTTCCTGCTCTGTCCATTTCTGTAAGATTGCTTTCTCTATCTCGGGTAAATTCAACCCTTGGAACTCATGGTATTTTACGCTCATACTCTACTAAAAATGAGTGCAAAGGTAAGGAATATAAGAGGTTTTGTTTTTATATAGGTGCCTTTGTTCCGAATCTGTATCCAAAATCTTTAAAATTCAGTCGGATATAAACCATCAGAAATGGTTTCATCTAATGGTTTTTTATAATATTTTATATTGATAAATGTGTTTTTTAGTATATGTACCCTCAAATGGGAATGTATCAATACCCAAGTAGTCGCAGGAATAAAAACGCCGCGATGAAGGTCTAATTCATACGCGGCATTTGGATGGTATGTTACACGTCTTATCTGGAGGCGTTATAGTTGATGACTATTCCATCGGCATATAGCTTTCCATTCTGCTTGGTAATGGAGGCGCCGGAAGGCACTTGTACCAATACCATCGCTTCCTTAGCGGGTATACTGATTTTCTTTTTGCCTTTGATATTTCGGGCAATGAATTGACCCGATACGCAATCGTACAAATCGATTTTATGTGTGCCGGCATTGAGGATTTGCACCTTCTTGGCTTTCGAATGTGAATTGTAATACAGGTACGAAGGATAAGCTTTGTCGCGGAAGAAATCGGTAGCTAATAAGTCTAATTCCAAAATACCTTCTACATTGGTGCGGCGTATAATACTGCCGAAAATTCCTACGTGACTGCTGCCGTACACGCTAAATTGCGATACATCAGGGTTTTTGTCGGGCACCCAAAGCGGGCCATCGCCTTGCGCTAAAGGACCGGGCTTATCGGCGTATTCGGGATAGGATGATTTGCGAATGATACCTTCGTAAGCAATCACGCCTTTGGTAACCTCGGCTTTGTGCGGCAATGCTTGAAATGCTTTGGGCATGTACTGCGGATAAAACAGCTTGGCGGCATTGGCGGCATTGAGCATCCATTTGCCGATGGCTTTGGCATAAGAGACATCGTAACGCACCATCGGTACTAAGGGCCAGGCGGCATCGTAAGTGTTCATTAAAAATGCATAGCCGCCTCTATCCACAGTGCTGCCGAAAGTCCCTGAAATATCGATACCGTTCCAACGGCCGTGCAAGGCACCCCAACCTTCGCGGCAAACAGCGGTACCGTCGAAGCTCCACTCCACGAACTTGCGGGTATCGAATTGCTGATGTTGTTCGGCATTGATGCGGGCAGCAATATAGGCTCCGAACGGCATCAAAACTTCGTAATTCGGGTTTTCTTTTACGGCCTGCAACGCTTTTAAAGCACTGAGTGCACCTTTCAGATATTTTTCATCGCCGAATTTTTTATACGCCATATACAACACCCAAGCATGACCAGCCGCTGCATCGGGCTGTATGCAGATTTCTGTAGTATGGGGTTGCAGGGTTCCGTAATTGAAATAAGTATAATTGTAGTTGCCTTTCAATACTGAGTCGGCCCGATAGAACTGGTCAGCAATGGTACGGGCTATCCAGTCGAAATCTTTTTCGTTGGGGTATAGATCGTAAATAGCATAAAAAAGCAGATTGGGATAAACATCGTACCACCAATCGCGACCATATCCGCCACCCAACAACGCTACTTCGGGGCAGGTGTTATTCATCATGATGTTCCAACCTGTTTCGCGGTTGAAGTAGTTTTTCAGCATGGCCACATAGTTGTAGGTTTGCTTGCTTTTATCAATACCAACCAGTGAAGCGCCCAATATAGCGCCCATGCTGCCCAGAGATTCATGGAACATGCCTCTGTTGTTGGTCCCCTGACGGGCATCACCGATAGCGGTATAGATACCTACAACAGGTTGGTTGAAATTTTTACCACTACTATCCCACCATACCAAAGGCCAGTAATCGCCAGTGGCATTAAAATCGTATACTTTTTTATCGAAATCTTTGGCCAGTTGCCGGAAATCGATGATGCCGAAAGGCTGTGGGCAATCGGGCATTGAATCAATTTTTGGCAGTGACTGTTGTATCACTTGAGCTTTATTGATGGTAGCCCATGTCAGGCATATCCATATCAAGCAAATCGTTCTCACCTTCATGACTTTAGTTTTATTTTTGAAGTAATAGACACTTTTAGTTATTGTTTGTTTTAAAGTGTCTCTGTTGTTTTTCCCAGTTCGTTACCCTGTTTTATAATTTGCTTTGCTACCACAATAGATAGTAATTGCAACATGGCAATAATGATAATGGCATAACGCAAAGCTACTTCATTCGATACCATGTAGGCCAGTAGTAAAAAGGTAAAAGCCCCGGTAAAGCGCCCAACATACAATCCGGCTTCATGGTTGAGTATATAGGCAAACTCGCTTCTGTTCTCAATTTTTGAGACTATATCGATTACCTTAAATTGAATAGGGAAGTAAGCCAAATCCATCAACGGTTTTGCAATTAGCAGCACTAAGATAAATATCACTACACCTGTTTGATTAAACAATGCACCGTTTACAATTGCACCCAAAGCAAATAATGACAATCCCAAAGCAAAAATTTTGACACGATCTTCAGGCTTCGATATACGACCTACTATGTACATTATAATGGCCGAAAGTATGGCGCCTATGGATTGTGCTGTTCCCAATGCCCCTTCTTTACCTACTAACAACATAATAAGCATGGCCGGTGCCGTTACTAGAAAACCCTGAGCCAAGCCTTTTAGTGCAGCCAGCACCAGTAACCGGTTCCATAGCGGATGAAACTTGAAGTAAATAAATTTTTTCTGCTCAGGATTTTTGAAATTACCTCTGAAGCATACTATTGATGCTAATAGTGTAACAATAAATACGGCTACAGTAATGGTAAGATAACCTGATTTTACAGCTGCATGCTCTGTTCCTCTCGATTCCAAAAACCACCCAATGGTTACGGGTACCGCTACAGCTATGATGGTATAAAAAAAAGTTTCAAGTCCGTAGTAATAATTACGATTTGCATCACTGGTGATTGATAACGCCAAAAAATCTCGGTTGGCCCAATAAAAACCGAAAGACATGCCCATGGTGAGTCCTGCCATACCAATGCCCACTAAATTGAGTTCCTTCAATGACATCATAATAATCATGGACACGGCACTCAACATCATCCCAATCGAATACAGGCCTCGAATGTTGAAGCGAGCCAACAGAAAGCCGTTTAATAGAAACGTAAGGGGAATGCCGGTATAAATGGTTAATTGATAAATCACCACTTTGGTGGGATCGTTGGAGCTGCGCATTACGTAAGCTGCCACGAAAATGTCTATAACAGGCAGTACAAAAGCATATACCAAATTGGTCAGCACCAGTATTTTGAAATTATGTGGTTGCGACCGGAAGTAACGGATTTCGTTGAGTAGTTTTTTCATAAACTCATTTTAAATAGGAGCAGATTTCTTGAATAGAAAACCGAGCGCCGCAGATGAACTCATCGGCAGCTCCATAGTAAACGGTTATGGTATCTTCATCGTCGTGAGCGATGTGCCCGTTGGTAAACACCACTTTTCCGAAAAAGCCATGCAGTTCATAATCTTCGGTGGGCATCATGATGGGTTCTTCGGTACGTGCCAATACTTTTCCGGGGTTGTGTAAATCCAATAAGAAAGCACCGAGGCAATACACGTGTTCTTTATTGGCGCCATGATAAATGGCCAACCATCCGTCTTTAGTCTTGATAGGAGCCGCACCGGCACCTACTCTTGCCGAATCCCACATGCCTTCGCGTGTTTTAACGATGCATTGGTGTTGACCCCAATGGATGCCATCTGGAGAAGAAGCTAACCATATATAGTTGCCGCCAATTTCTACACTGCTGGGTCGATGAAAAGCATAGTATTTTCCATTGATGCGCTCTTCGAATATGGCGCAGTCTTTATTATGCGGCGGAAAAATCAATCCTTTTTGTTCAAATTGTTTCCAATTCTTTGTGGTACGCAATCCCACCGCCACACCATTTTCAGAAACCGCGGTGTAAGTGAGATAGTAAGTATCGTCCAATTTGCTCACTCTACAGTCTTCTATACCGAAGGTTTCCCATTTGCCAGAACCTAATAACAAAGGATAGTTTTCGGGTTGTGAGAAATGCACACCATCTTCGCTGCATACCAATCTCAAATGCGAGAGGGTAGTTAAATAATCAGAACCTTTATATCGAATCACTCGCGGATCATCGGCCATCAATTCCGGATCATCTTTTTTAATTTCGATGATCTCCATCGTTCCGGTTTCTTTTAGAATCGGAAACGAGATGGTATCCTCTTTTTGAACAGGGCGCTCTGCTACCCTAATCAGCATCCAGGTTTTATTGTCGTAAGTAAATACACCTGGATTTAAAAGACAGGCAATTTTCATCCCTTCGATGCTGGGTTGCAGATCCGAGGGTTTTAACAACGGATTTTGTGCAAAACGCTTTGCGATGTCGCTCATAAGGATTTTTATTAGTGCATTTAAAGTTGATGTTTCGATATAAGACTCACCCATGCCGAGCCATAAGCTCGGCTTATACTGGGGAATCTTGTAGAGTAGAAACTAATATTTAGGGTTTTGTTTTAGTGTTTGTGCGGATGCATCTATTTCGCTTTGCGGAATGGGATATAAATAGTGATGATCCTGAAAGTTTTTGCCTAATGCATTCAATACTTGTTTTGCAATACCCCATCTTCTCAAATCGTAAAAGCGATGATTTTCGAATCCCAGTTCGGCACGTCTTTCTGCAATCAGCCAATTTTTAACGGTTGCTTTATCGGTAGAACTAGGACGGTCGGGTAATGTACCGGCCGGAGCGTAATTCCCTTCTGCCGTAATGGTGTTACGTGCTCTTTGACGAATTTTATTAATGTACGCTATAGCGTTGGCATAGTCGCCGGTTTCCAAATATGCCTCGGCTTTCCAAAGCAACACATCGGCATACCGAATTAAGATTTTGTTGTTGGGGGCATCATCGTTGCCTTTGTTGGTACCGTCTAATGAACCTAATAGCTTATTAGGATTTTGAGTAACGGTGTTTACAGTGTAGAGTTTTCTGGGATCGTTAGGCTCGAAAGAGTTTAAGAAATCTGTACTAGGCGCAAAGAACCCCCAACCAATTACGGCACAGTATCCGTTGCCGTTTCGGGGTATTTCGTTGGATGTGTGATCGTATGCAAAAATCACTTCATTGTCGGTAAACTCAGTATTAAAACTGCTGAAGTAATTTGTGTTTAAATCATAGAAGTGCGTATCCTCCAATTCTTTCACATAAGTGATCACATCGTTCCATTGTTGGGTATATAGGGCTGCTTTCGCTTGTAGTGCAATGACGGCACCTTTAGAAACGCGCCACCGTTCTGTGTCGGAGCTGTATTTAGTATTTGGCAATAACGGTTTGGCGGCAGCTAAGTCGGTTTTGATCTGATTCCATACATCTTCTTTCGGAGCGCGTACGGCCACATCAAAAGCCTCCTGATAAGACTCCACGGTTTTGGTAATTAACGGAACGTCTCCAAAATTGATCACTAGAGAGAAATAGTAGTAGGCTCTTAAGAAATAGCTCTCACCTAATAATTGGTTTTTTCTGGCGGTGGAAATTCCTGTTATTTGTTCTATGGAAGGATTGGTCAAATGTCCGATGGCAATGTTCAGCCTTTTGATGCCTTCATAGTTGTATTTCCACAATCCGTTTGGACCACCATTAGATGCTGTGAAGGTAAAGTTGTTGATCTCGTCCATCCAAGGTTGGTCTCCATCTGATACCCATTTTTTCTCCATATCGTCGGAGGCGATATCGGACAACACTATATCGTTTTGAAATACCAAGCCGCCGGCCCAATCCCACTCTCCTAAAATGTTTAAGGTATTGGCCAGCATCTTATACGAAGATCTTACTGCCGTTTCTACAGTTGTTTGTGTGGGAGTGGTATTAGCTTGTTCCTGTGTTAGAAGACCTATAGATTCTGATGTAAGTTGCTTTTTGCAACTTGTTGTAAGCATGCAGGTGATAATGCCTATATATATGTAACTTCTTTTCATTGCTGTTAGTTTGAATTGTTAGAAATTGAATCTAGCTCCAAGAATAAATCCTTTCAATTGCGGATAGGTCCCCTGATCTTTTAATAAAGTAGATTCAGGGTCCAGACCACTATATTTTGTGAAGGTGAGCAGATTTTGTCCAGAGAGATACACACGGCACTTATTGAGATTAAGTTTATGGACGCTGAAAGTGTAGCCCAGTTCTATGTTTTTCAAACGCAGATAAGAAGCGTTTTCTACAAAGATGCTGGAGATTTTGCTACCCCCGTTATCATTAAAGGTCAATCTTGGCGTAGTATTAGTGGAACCTTCGCCGTTCCAAGAATCCAGCACAGCTGTTGTGGAGTTGAACGGACGTGTGTCATAGTTCAATATTTGTTTCAAATCATTGTATCTATGCACCCCTTGTACACCTTGGAATAGGAACGAAAGATCGAAATTTTTGTACGATGCATTGAAATTGAAACCGTAGAACAGCTTAGGAATATTGTTACCCAGCACCACACGGTCGTTATCGTCGATTTGTCCGTCATTGTTTACATCTCTGAATTTGATGTCGCCTGGTTTAGCACCGTTGGTGTTGCTGAATAAATAGTTGTCGATTTCGCTTTGATTTTGATAGATACCTCCAAACTCCAGTCCGTAGTAGGAGTTAATTGCATAACCGGGTAATGTAATGGTTCTGCTGTTATTGTCGATAATATTGGGTACAAATTCGTAAAGTTTATTTACGATATTCTTTTGTGTGGTAACATTGGCACCTATTTCGTATCTAAATGCATGCTGTCTATTACTGCGATATAATATGGCAGCTTCAAAACCTTTGTTAGTGACTACTCCCGCATTTACATAAGTAGGCTGAATTACACCCACTGATACGGCCGGCAACGGGACTGCCAACAAAATGTCTTCAGTACGTTTGTGATAGTAGTCGGCTGAAATGAAGAGTCGGTTGTTAAAGATGTCTAAGTCGAAACCGATATCGGTTTGCTTGGTAGCTTCCCATTTCAAGTCGGGGTTGCCGTAGCGGATGATATTGACAACTCCACCCACTTGTGATACTACGGTTTGGTAAGCATCATTCGGAATTTCCTGATTACCGGATACACCCCAGCTTGCTCTTAACTTTAGGTTGTTGATCCAGTTAGCAGATTGCATAAAGTCTTCTCTCGAAACTACCCATGCTGCTGCAATAGACGGGAAAAACGCCCATTTATTGTTAGGTCCGAACTTAGAAGAACCATCAGCACGTAGTGTTCCGTTCAGGTAATATTTGTTATCGAGACCATAGTTGGCCGAAGCAAAGAAAGACATCAACGCCCAGTTATTGGGTTGTGTACCACCGTTCCAGAGGCCGGTGGTAGTATTACCGTAGTCTAAGAATCTGAATGCCGGATCATCCTTATCAAAGTCGATTCTGCTACCACTTAAATTGTCTTCTTTGTTTTTGATGTATTCGTGACCTAGCAGCACATTCAAGCTGTGTCTGTCTTGTAGTAGTTTCTGATAGTTTAAAGTGTTACTGATAACCAATGTACTTACCTGACTTCTTAATTCTACCAAGCTGTTAGGTCTGTTCTGACGTCCCATACCGGCATATTGACCGCCACCCCCATCATCATCACCGAAGTTGGGATAGAAGGCTTTGTTATGGAAGAAGATAATGTCTCCGCCATAGCTAGAACGCAGTTTTAATGATTTGTCAGGCAGAAAACTGTATTCCAGATATGCATTTCCGAAGTTTCTAAAGTTTTTGAGTTTATTGTCGGTATAATGTACTAAAGCAATAGGGTTGGCTGTAAATTCAAAATAGTTTTGCGCACCATTCCAACGTCCACCGTTGGCAGCCAGATTTTGTGCATAGAAAGGCAAATCGGTAAAAGGATCTGATGCTTTATATGTAGGATCAGATGGGTCTTTATATACAGAAATTACCGGTGGACGTAATAAAGCATGCCTGATGATACCGGGTGCATCGCCACTGGATGAAAGTTTATCTTGTGTAGCATTGATCAACTGAAAATTGACGCCTGCGCTTAACCTATCGGTTATGTTAGCATTGATATTGGCGCGCATATTGAAACGCTTGAAAGCGTCGTTTTTCTTTATAATGATACCATTGGCATAATAGTATCCTGCCGATAAGTAGTATTGTACTTTGTCTGAGCCTCCACTAGCCGAAACGTTCAGTTTGTTCGATGTACCGGTAGTGAAAAGTTCATCTAGCCAGTTGGTATTAGCATAATTGCCTGATGCTTTTAATGCTGCATAAGGACTGATAGCTGCAGGATCATTTCCGGCGGTATTGTGCCAAGCTATATCTTTTACGGTTAAATATTGTTCGGCATTGAGCATTTTCGGCAAGCGAGAAGGACGGGTGATGCCTGTATAATAGTCTACCACTACATTACTTTTCCCTTTGCTACCCCTTTTGGTGGTAAAGATTACCACACCATTTGCCGCTCTTGAACCATAAATGGAAGTGGCCGAAGCATCTTTTAATACCGACATGCTTTGAATGTCGGCGGGATCCAAAAATGTGAGATTTTTGGTAGGAACGCCATCGACAATATATAGTGGATCTACATTACCTATGGTTCCAATACCGCGGATGCGGATTTCGATAGCATCTCCCGGCTGTCCGGTGCTACTTTGAATCATTACCCCGGATACCTGACCTTGTAAGGCTTGGATTACATCTGGAGACTTGGTTTTTTGTAGATTGTTAAGATCTACAACCGTTACGGAGCCCGTTACACTGGCCTTTTTTTGCGATGTATACCCCATTACTACCACATCGGTAAGGGCTCCGCCGGTAGGAGCTAAGATAAAAGTGAAACTATTGATGTTTTTTATTGGTGATTCGTAAGGATTATATCCTACATAATTGATAACTAATGTGTTGTTTTCGCTAGCTGTAATAGTGAAATTTCCTTCGGCATCGGCCACCACCGTTTGAGCCGTTTCTTTAATAGAAATGGTAACCCCGGCCAATGGTTCGCCGGCAAGGTTGATTACTTTTCCACTAAGCTGATTGTTGGTAAACTGAGCATACATTGAACCTCCTGTCAAAAGCATTATGGCTAATAATACTTTTTGCAACAGGGAATGCAGGTGCATTTTTGCGAGAAAACAGATTCCAGTTTTTCGTTTCATATGCGTGTTTTAGAAGTTATCGTTATGGTTACTCCCTCTAGCAGCTTTACGGCAAGCCGATAGTTAGGTAAGATGTGAAGCCTCCAAGATACGGGTGGAGACAAGCATCGTTATGTGACATCAAACCTACGAACGAGGCCAGTGGGCAGCACTGTACTATGATATCAAATTACTGTACAATAGTATCAATATGTGATAATCAATGATTTATGCCTTATTTAGGAATTTTTCTCTGTATTCATTTGGAGATAGTTGATATTTCTTTTTAAACTCTCTGAAGAAATAAGACTGGTTATTAAAACCTGTTTGATAGAAAATATCCGCAACGGGAAGTTTGGTGGTTTGAAGTAACTTGGCCGCTGTGGTCAATCTTACATTTTTGATAAATTCATTTGGAGTCATGTTGCTGAGGCTTTTTAATTTTCGGTAAAGCTGCATGCGACTCATACACAATTTTTTTTCCAGGAATTGTGCATTAAGATCGGGGTCGATTAAGTGATCTTGTATGATTTCATATACTTTCATTAAAAAGGCTTCGTCTTCGTTCTGAAGCCCCAGAGTTTTAATGTCTGCACCTAGATTATTTTCTTTTAAAACCGCATGAACTTTTTTTCTGTATTCGATAAGTTTTTTGACACGTATCAATAAATGTTTGGGATTGAATGGTTTAGGGATATAAGCATCGGCTCCGGCATCATAACCCTGTAGTTGTTGTTCATCGGTACTTTTAGCTGAAAGCAGGATAACGGGGATATGACATATCGCATTCGTGTTTTTGATAATATTACAAAGTTCCAACCCGTCCATTTGTGACATCACAACGTCGGAAATGACCAGAGCAGGGCGGTATTGATGTATTAAATGAAGGCCTTCCGAACCGTTTTCTGCTTCGTAAATATGATAATGCTCTTTTAAAATATCCCTTAGCAGATAGCGTATTTCGGCTTCATCTTCCACTATAATAATAGTGTCCTTATCTTCTTCAACAATGGTGTTGAGAACAGTATTTTTATTGATACTAGTAGGCGGTTGATAATGGAGCTGCTTTTGCGAGCGTGTAAGAATGTTATATAAATAGGAAGGTTGTACATTATCGGATAATAAATGAATATGGTCAGCTTCCTGTATGGGAAGGTTTACTTCAAAGCATACTCCGTCTTCTTTGTTATAAACGCGAATTGAGCCCTCCATTAAGTCAACGAGTTGTTTGGTAAATGCTAAACCAATGCCTGTGCCGAATCTGTCGGTGTGATTTTTTCGGTCGTATGATGTGTAGAAAAGATCGAAAAGTTTTTGTACCTGCTCGTTGTGGAGTTGTATGCCCGAATTAAACACAGAAATGTGCAGCTGCTTGTTAATTTTTGATGCTTCGAAACGGATGCTTTCGTGGTCCGGTGTGTATTTGAATGCATTGGATAAGAGATTGAATACGATTTTTTCTATTTTATCCTTATCCAGACCTCCCTGAATATTTTCTTCAATATGATATTCGTAATGAAGTTGTTTATTATCGCTGATGGGCACAAAAGGTTCAGCAAGGTTTTTCAACAATGCCGTGATATCTATATAATGAATGTCTTTTTGAAAGTAGGGTGTTTCAATTTTTCTGAACTCAAATAATTGTTGCAGCAGATAAGTAAGCTTGGCTGTCTGTTGTTGAATCAGATTTTTGTAAAAAAGGTTTTTACGATGTTCGTTAGAGTCTGCGCCGGTATCATTTTTTTTGTCCAATATGCGATCAAAACATCCCATAATGATGGTGAGTGGTGTTTGTAATTCGTGCGCAATGTTTGTAAAAAAGCTGATTCTATTTTGGTGAATTTCTTCTTCTTTAGCTCGTTCTAATTTTTCTTTTTCGAGTTTATGTTTTTCGGCAATGCTATCTCTTCTATATTTATAAATGGTATAAACAATAGCCGCTACTACGATGCTGTAAAGAAGTAATGCCCAGTTGGTGAGCCACCAGTATTGTTTCACGGTGAGTTGTAGAATTTCTTTTTCTTCCGACCAAGTGTTTTCGCCGTTGCTCCATTTGACTCTTAATTTGTAACTACCTACCGGAAGATTGCTGTAAGTGATTTTAACCGTTCCTTTTTCGGTATGCCAGCTTTTATCATATCCTACCAGTTGATAGCTGATGGCGCATTTTTCGGCTTTGTCAAAGTTGATGGGTTTTAGACTTAGTTCGAAATAATTACTTTTTCGTTCCAATTGCTGAGAGATAAAACCGAAGGTAGTTTTAGGAGGAATGACGAGCAGTTTGTGCGGGTTATCTGCAACACCACCTAAAATCAGATTATTGATTAAGAGATTGGGCAAAAATGGGTCGGAATGGATTTCGGCAGGATCGAAGTTGTTGAATCCTGCAATTCCGCCGAAAAAGATTCTATTGTTTTCATTTTTCCATACGGAGCCATCGGAAAACTCACTGCTTTGCAACCCATCCGATTCTTGATAAGTAATGATGATTTTACCTAGCTGAGTAATTTTGGCTATTCCTTTATTGGTACTAATCCATATATTGCCCTGAGCATCTTCGGTAATACCATGAATCGTATTGTTGGGCAGTCCTTCTTCTTTACCCAATCGGATAATTTCTGCTCGATCTCGGAGTGTTTGCGCATTCTTCAACAGATTTAAACCATAGCTCGTGCCCACCCAAATATTTCCTTTGGAATCGTTATAGACGTACAGTACATCGTTATTGGATAGGGCTTTGTCTTCGGGAACACGAGTGAATTCTTTAAATAGTTTTCGTTGTTTGTGAAACAAGTTCAAACCTCCGTATCGGCAGCCTATCCATAAATAATCATTACCGCCATCAGCAATAGTATAGATGATGTTGTTGATGGGCCCTTTTTCGCTACCGTTGGCTACGAATTTCTCATAGCGAGCAATACTGATTTTACTATACTGAATGTTGAATTTGATATGGATGAGACCGTAGCCGCTAGTGCCTAGCCATAGAGAGCTATCCGTATCTTCAAAAATGGTGTACACCGAACCGAAACTGCCTATCTGTTCATGACCCTCAATGTCTTTCCATTTATAAAAGCGGTTGGAGGGTTTATGAAAAATACCTAGCCCTAGCGCATCGCTTCCTATATAAATTAAAGGGTAATAACGGCTGGCTTTGAGCGCATATACCGAGTTGTTGTCTAATTCGGAAGGATAAGAAAAGGTTTTGTATGCCGATTGTTGTAAGGTAGGAGAAGTGGCAAAGTCTTTTAAAACAATGATGCCTTTTCCTTTTGTTCCTACCCACAAATCGTTGTCTTGCTGGCAAAATGTTCGCACGGGAACATTGTAAGGGATGTTCAAATTGGTAAAGCTGATTAATCCAAATGCTTGCGAGCGTGGTGTAATCTTTAATATTCCGTTGCCATCGGTACCTATCCAAAGCGACCCGTCTTTATTGCTGCCAAATGCCGTTATTTTTATTTCGCTATAAGTGCGAGTTAAATCATTCATGTAAGACGAAGCTCTAAAAGTACTGTCATATACGGCAAATCCTTTTTCAGCCCAGGAAAACAGATAATGTTGCTTGTAATAACCAATGGCATTAATGTAGTCTGGTATGATTAGTTTTTGTAAGAGTACATCATTGTGATATATGTTCAGAAATTTATTGGCATCTGTTACAAATAATTTATTCTCTACAATAAAACAATTTTTTATGCCTGACAAAACATGTTTGTGTTGTAGCTGATGGTTGTTAATGGCGAACGTGTGAAGTGTGCCTTCCGTGTTTAAGAGATAAAGATGCGAGCCCTGCGTCAACAGTTTTACTGGTTTTCCGTAATGCACAGGAACTTTGATGGGAATAAATTCTAGTTTTTGATTGTCATAAAACAGTAAACCCTGTCTGGGGCTGTATGCATATATCAGATTATTTTCTCTATTAACAGCAAGACCATATTCGTGTTCGCTTAAGCTTTCATTAGGGGTGGTGTTATAAAAGTAATTATATATAACTCCTGTTGTTTTATTAAGTCTGGATATTCCTCCTATTGTAGTAATCCATATATTATTAGAGGCATCTTCCTGCACATATTGTATTACGTTATGGCTAATACCTGAATGATTTTCTGGTCTTGCATAATTGACATGTTGAAATGAGGAACCGTCGTAATAGTTCAGTCCATCCCAGGTACCTATCCACAAAATCCTATCCCTATCTATAAATAAATGATTAATGGCACTGTTGGAAAGCCCATTTCGATTATCGTATTGTTCTATATTAAATACTGGATTGTGAGCATAAGTCAGTGTGAAGGTACACAAGCATATAACCATTACCCAAAAGCATCTCTTTCTCATTGCAACCGTTTATCTGCTACAATTTAAATAAAATACAGAGTATAAAAAAGTGCATTGTTTGTCAAATAAATAATATCACAAATAGCTTAATAACTATTTCTTCAATAATAGTTCTATTCGCTATTAGTCGATACTTAATTAATCGCTGACTGTACTAAACAGGTCGCCTGAGTGATTCGAGTGTATCTTGGATGTATTATAGTTTCTTCTATGTCAAAAAATAAATCAATTTTTTGGGGTTTCACTGCAGCAATCTGATTCGGCTGTCCGTCTTTAATTGTAAAATGCTATGAATATGAAAAACGGATTTCTTTTATTACTGTCGTATGTTGTATTAGTCGGTTTTGCATGTGGAACTAAGTACAGAAATGTAATAAGCAGCGACGAGCGTCTGATGATTAATAACAATTTTTATAAACAGGCAGAGAGTGACTCCTATAGTATTGATGATGTAAAGCTGACGGATAATACGCTTTCTGTTACTATTACTGCTAACTCCTGTAACGATGCCTCTTGGGAGGTGAAATTGTTAGACTCTGACCGTGTGGCCGAATCTGCACCACCTCAACGCTATCTAAAGCTGTATTTTAAATTGCAAGAGAGTGGCGATGAGCCGTGTGATAAAGATAAAGTTTCTCGTACCTACAGTTTTAATATCTCTTCCCTAAAGGTAAAAGGATATAAACACCTTCGTTTAAACCTGCAAGGTTATAAAGAGGCTATAGATTATAAGTATTAATTATACAGCTATACCTGCTGCGTAGTTTTTCGTTTGTCTACAAATTTTACGGGTTTTCTTACGCCATCAGGAAATTGCATTTTCTGCATTGTGTCGGCATCGACAACTTTGATATGTGGTGTTACACGCAACTTGGCCTGTAGGTAGGCTTTGATCTTGTTTAGTGTTTCTTCCTGATTATCGGTAGGAACAATGTGTAGCAACACCTCGTCGGTGCCGATTTCATTACTATAAACTTCTACAACGTATTCTTTAACCGCATCGGTGCGATGAATAATTTCAAAAAGTGCCGGTGCAAAAAGGGTGGTTCCTTTGTACTTAATCATCTGCTTTTTACGGCCGATAACTGGAGACAGTCTTAAAGTATGACGCCCGCAAGAGCAGGGCTCGTTGTAAGCAATGCAGATGTCGCCGGTTTTATATCTCAACAAGGGTATACCTTCCACTCCTAAAGTGGTAATAGTTACCTCGCCCGGTTCACCGTAAGGGACCTGCTGTCCTGATTCGTCCAAAAGTTCAACAATCAGTAGTTCGGGATTCAGGTGTCCGCCTCTTCCTGCTTCACATTCGGTAAATGCCGTCTGCATTTCCGTAGAGGCGTAGGTAGAAAATAGCTTGATATTCCATTTATCGATAATTTTCTGATGCAGTATATTGGGCTGCAGTTTTTCGTCGCGGATATTCTCTCCAATACATATAGCTTTCTTTACTGAAGTTTTGTTAACATCAATCTGATGTTCCTCTGCATATTGAATGAGTTTGATGATAAATGACGGTACTGCAACAATGGCTGTAGGTTTTAAACGTTCAATGGTTTCCCATTGTAACGATGGGACGCCTGGTCCTACCCGTACTACACCCGCTCCCAGCTTTCTGATACCACTGTAATAAGCCATACCTGCCATGAACTGACGATCCAATGTCAGCATTAGTTGATATACGTCCTCAGAGGTGCCATTGGCACAAACAAAGGAACAATACTCATTATAGGCGAGACGCTGTAAATCGTTTTCGGTAAGGGCAACCGTTACCGGACTTCCTACAGTGCCGGATGTAGCTGTATATTCTATAATCTTATTTCGAGGTACACATATAAATTGTTCGTTATGTAATTGCAGATGTTCTTTTTCGGTAGGAGGAATGTGAACTAGATCTTCTATAGTTTTTATTTTCTGTATCGCGATGTTATTTTCCTCAAACAGTTTTTTGTAAAAAGCTGAATGGGTATTCAGATAATTAAGTAAATCTCCTAGCCTTTGCTCTTGATAGGCTTTAATTCGGGATGCAGATTGAAATGATATAGCTAGCAATTCATTCATTCGCCAAACCTACAAAAATTACCGTATTAAACTTGCTTTTGCAATATGCTACATTAGATTATTTTATATATATTTATAAGGCGGAAATTAATCTGTATCTCAACCTGTGAAATGTGAGTTTACTTGTATTGGGTAATTTGTTAATATAAACTACGAGCTTATGACAATTCCTAAAATTCTAGAGTCTTACAATCCACAAGAAGATATATGGGATGAGCTAATGGGGGAGGATGGTGTGCGCCCGATATATGAGCAGTTCGTAAGATCCATTGAGGGTATTAGTCATGAGGAAATGGAAGGAAAGGACGATCTCGCCAAAAAATTATTTATGACTCAGGGAATAACTTTTACCGTTTACAGCGATAGGGAAGGGGTAGAAAAAATTTTCCCCTTTGATATTATTCCCCGCGTTATCTCGTCCGAGGAATGGAGTGTAATAGAAACAGGCATCAAGCAACGGCTAAAAGCACTTAATATATTCTTGAAAGATATCTATCATCAGCAGTTTATCATCAAAGATGGTATTATCCCTTTAAAGCTTATTTACTCCTGCCCCTTATTTCTGAGAGAGATGATGTATGTGGATGTGCCCTTTGATATTTATTCCCACATTGCGGGGATAGACTTAGTACGCGATGCCGATGGAAGTTTTTATGTTCTGGAAGATAATTTGCGAACGCCGTCGGGAGTTTCGTATATGCTGGAAAACCGAAGTATGACCGTACGCATTTTTCCTGACCTTATTCCCAAAAACAATGTGCGCAGTGTAATTGAGTATCCTTCTTTTTTATTGAAAAATTTGCTCGGGTTGGCAAACCGACAAACTAGTAATCCCACAGTTGTATTGTTAACGCCTGGCGTTTATAACTCTGCTTATTTCGAACACACCACACTCGCACGTCTGATGGGAATTGAGTTGGTAGAGAGGCGTGATCTTGTGGTGGAAAATCATCATGTATACATGAAAACTACCGCAGGTCTGAAGAAGGTAGATGTAATTTATCGCCGTGTAGATGACGATTTTATGGACCCGCTCGTGTTTAGGCCTGATAGCATCTTAGGCGTACCGGGTATTTATTGGGCTTATCGTAAAGGTAATGTAGCAATTGTAAATGCGATGGGTAATGGAGTGGCCGATGATAAGGTCGTTTATGCTTACGTACCCGAAATGATTCGCTATTACCTAAACGAAGAACCTATTCTTAAAAACGTTCCCACATATGCATTGGATGTTCCCGAAAACCGATCAATGGTTTTTGCCAATATGGATAAAATGGTGATTAAAAAAACCAATGAGTCGGGAGGTTACGGAATGTTGATAGGTAACAAAGCCTCGGAGGAGGAAATGGAAACTTACAAAAAAGCCATTCTTGAAGACCCCAGAAGTTTTATTGCACAACCTATCATTAATTTGTCTACTTCTCCTTGTTATATCGATGGCAAAATGCAGCCGCGTAGGGTAGATTTGCGCCCCTTTGCGTTGTATGGCCCTGATGGTATTAGTATTGTACCAGGAGGTCTTACTCGTGTTGCATTAAAGGAAGGTTCCTTAGTAGTAAACTCTTCCCAGGGAGGTGGTAGTAAGGATACTTGGGTATTGGGAAGCTAATAGTATCATTTATACAATCATTCACTAATCGAAATTTTAAAAATCACTTATGTTAAGTCGTGTAGCAGAGTCGGTATTTTGAATGGCCCGCTATATGGAAAGAACTAATGGTCTGCTTAGGGTATTGCGTACGAATTACGTGGCTTCGCAAGATGAGATTAAACAATATAACTGGAGATCGGTTTTGCAGACTTATGGTTATTTATCTCCATCAGAGATGGAAACCATCCAATATAACTCACGAGCAGTGCTGGAATATGTGATGCTTGGCAAAGAAAACGAAGCTTCGTTAATCAATAGCATTACCCGATCCAGAGAAAATGCAAGAGCGGTTCAGGACCATATCACCAAGGAAATGTGGCACAATCTGAATGCCTATTACCTGCTCATTAGAGAACCTAGTATTCGTCAAACTATTCAGTCCGGCGATCCTATAACTGCTTTAGATGCATTGATCCGACATAGTTTGTTATTGTACGGCACTATTGATATTACTATGTCTAGAGGTGAAGCATATAGTTTTTTAAATGTAGGACGTTTTGTGGAGCGTGCTATCATTATTACCGATGTGTCGGATATTAAACTGAAAGAGGTAAACTATAGATTAGATGATGAATTAACGCTCCCTTCGCTAAGGTACCTGTTGTATTCTCTATCGGGTTATGAGGTGTATCTCAAGACTTCGAGAGGCATAATGACTCCTGATACTATTATGAAACAGGTATTGTATGATGAAAGCTTTGTACACTCTATACTTTATTGTATGTCTCATATCAGTCGTTATTTTAAGCGACTAGAGGGACAAAGTATTCCGGAAAGTTTTGCACATCTGGATTTTCTAATCGGGAAGGCGTATAATAATCTCAAGTATAGTACTTGTGATTTGAAAGGCGGAGTCAGTATTGGAGCTTTGCTGAATCAAACTCGATCAGATCTATATAATATTGCTATTGCTTTTAATAAGCATTATTTTGGCTACAATTAACCCTAGTAATAACATTGATCAAATAAATTGCCTATGCCGGCTTATAATGTAAAGCATATTACTCGTTATTCTTATGGAAACCCAGTGGTAGAGTGCGCGAATCAAATCAAACTATACCCCATTAACGATGGTTTTCAAAATGTACTTAGGCATAAGATAACGATTACTAAAAATCCGAATGTAGAAGTGTTTAACGATTTTTTCGGTAATCAGGTGGGCGTTTTTACTATTGTAGAGCCACTCTCAGAGTTGCAGATTGTGTCCGAAGCAGAGGTTGTAACACACGAGATTCAATTGCCGGAGATTGAGAGTCCAGCTGATAAACAATGGGGTTTGTTGCGCGAAGCTTGTGAACGTCTACCTTATATCGACTTTTTGCAAAAAGAACACCTGGAAGAAGAGGAAAATATTAAAAGTTTTATTCACTCTTTATATGACGAACAAAGAACACCTTTTGAAAACGCCCGTATTTTTTCGGAATACATTTTTAAAAATTTTGAATACAAAAAAGGTGTAACTAGTGTGGAAACTAGCGTTGATGAAATATGGAGGTTAAAAGCCGGCGTGTGTCAGGATTTCGCCCATTTTCTCTTATGGATATTAAGGTACATAGGTATTCCTGCACGCTATGTAAGCGGATATATTTGCCCCAAAGATCATGAGTTTAGAGGCGAGGGTGCAACACATGCATGGGTAGAAGCTTATGTGCCTGATTATGGATGGGTGGGATTAGATCCTACTAATAACTGTATTGCCAGTGACCGACATATCCGATTGGCTGTAGGTAGAAATTTTTCAGATTGCACTCCTGTGAAAGGAACTTATAAAGGCTCTTCCGATCATGTACTTGAAGTATCGGTATCTATTTATAACAAAAAAGAAGTCGCCGAGGCCGGCGACGTGGTAGCCAATCCTATATTTGCTTACAGATCGTCAAATCTTACCGATACTTCTTTAAAGGAAAAGAAAAACTCTTACCGATATTATATGGAGCAAATACAGCAACAACAGCAACAACAATGAATACCGCTTGTTGTGTTACACATCTTCCCCTGTTTCTTTTTTATAAGCTTTTATAAAAATGGCGCCTAGGTTTTTATATGGAGGAATATAGTCTTCAAATCCAGCTACATTCGCACGCATTTTAAATTCTTTCCAAAAGGGGATCCATTCTATATCTTTCCCGTTTCTGATTTTTTCAGTAAGCAACAGGAAGAATGGTTTGTTGATGGCAGTACGTCCTATTTGTTTGGAAGCGATAATATGCGCATCATCCGATTTTTTAAGAATAGAATCGATAAGATTAAAACCTCCGCATGATCCCATAAACACTACTTTGGAATAGGGCGACATATAGCCGATTGTTGTTTCGGCATAATAGCTATGACCGCGGTGAATGGTAACAGTAGGTCGTAAATTATTTTCTTCCAAATAAGCATTGAGTGATCGCTGCGCCTGGTCGTCAAGTCCTTTGTTTTCATCCAGCGGTCTGTTGGCATAAATAGAAACAGTTTTTCCTTTAGCAGACTTTATAACCACCCACTCTTTATTGCTTCCGTCGATTTTCCAATTACTATTGGCAAACATGTTAACAAATCCGTTGAAGATATTGCGTCCATCACTATCTCCATAAAAGAACACTTGGCAAATAACTTCCCCGTTTTCATTTGTAAGGGATGAGAAAGGAACACTATACACCGGAGGAATACCTAGTTCGGCAGTAAGGTTAATCTGATTGGTAGTGTCTGCTGATAAAAACAGTTTGTATAAAATATCGTATATAGCGATGCCTTTTTTATTACCTGCTGTTTTATTTCTTTCCAAATTATCTTTGATATTGGCAAGCATTTCTGTGGCCACTTCAGGCAATTCTTCTGCAATGCTGGCATAAGAATCTGCTACATCCACACCGTCCTCTACGCCATCGGTTTTTTCTAATCCACTTACAAATGCTTTCATCAGCTCATGCGCATCTGCTGGATTGGAAAAGGTACTCAGAAAGTGCTTCAGTGTATTATAGGATGCTGCTTGGCTGATAAATTTTCTATAATGATCGAAGTGTAATTTTTTCAATAACTCGTCGCCTTTATTTTCAGCTTTACGCATCATAAGTGGATACACTCCGTTGGTGTAACTGCTAGTATAAATGAGCCCATGCGTTAATACTGCTACATAGTACAGCTCTTCGGCTGTGAGCGGTTGAATACTGCGGAAGCGAACGGCATCGGGCAGTTCGTGCAGTCCGTTGATTTTTGCAACAAATTCGTCCTTAGCTTTTTGTTCCAGCTTTTTGGTAAGGCTGGCAAATTCTATAGCAGTATCACCTTTTAATGCACGTTCTGTATATTCTATTTGTGTTTGTACCAGTAGACGAAAGTATTTTACAGGGTCATTTTTTACATTGTCTATATCTTCAATAGTAATTTTCCCTTTTACGATATTGTCCAGAAAGGGAAAATAAAATTGTCCACCTTTGCTAGGATTACGCGCTATATCTACCACAGTTTTGATAAAAGGGTCGTCATCAATATTCTGAATGCGGTAGCTGAATCGATTATTCGATTGCGCATAATCATACAAGAGCCGTGGGTTATTATGGCCTATCACTTTTATAAGGCTGTCGGTAAAAGGTGCATCCGGATATTCTTTTAAAGCAGCAAAGGTTTTTTCGTCAGAAACTCCGGCTGTTTTTAGAATCATGATATTGCGAACATCAGGATAGCCCGGATTGTCCTTAAATATTCGAGGGAGTAATACGGTAGTAGCTACTTCATAAGAAAGTGGTTCGATAAGTGGTGCGATGGATTTTTTGTGTACATCGGCAAGTATCAAATCTTTATAAGTGGCAATTATTTGGGGTAATTGATAAATAGGTGCCTGTTTGCTTCGCGCAGTGGTTTTTACATGCTTTAGTATTTCGGTTATCCCATTCAGATAATGGGCTTTTAAGCGCGCATCAATGGTATCGTTAGATTCTATTTTATATTGCAACCAGTCCACTTTTTTTATAGCGGCTTCCGTAATAGCCTCATTCAGTTTTGCGTCTTTCGAAATCTTAATGGTTTTGTCTGCTACCCCGTCTATGGCAAGAAGTGCCAGTTGTTCTTTGTCAACTTTTTCATGCATCAATTGCCGGGTGATGGGCACTGTATAAGCAGGAATTGTATCAACTACTACCTGAACAGGTTGTTCTTTCTGATTCTTTTTTCTTTTTCTGCGCTGAGCATCCGCATTTATGGTAAATAGCAATAGGGCGAGAAATGGTATAAACTTTTTCCAGGTAATATTCGATAATAACTTCATAGCACTTGGTACAATGGTCTTTTATAAATGTAACATTAGGTAAATCATGCATATACAAGCAATAATTGCGCCGTTTTTTTAAAAAAGTATACAAAGTTGCTTAGAGATGCTTTATTAATTTTTTATTAAGTATGGTGTTGAATCACAGCGTTTTTTTCGGTTTTATATAAATTACCACTACGTTTGCCTTAAATTATTATTTTTAATGGATACTAAAGGCCATAAAATACTAATTGCTGACGACGAGCTCGACATTCTGGAAATCTTATCCTATAATCTGGCTAAAGAGGGTTACGAGGTAATTACAGCTAGTAATGGTGATGAAGCCATAGATAAGGCCATGAAGCATAGGCCCAGCTTGATTATTCTGGATATGATGATGCCTAAAAAGAATGGCGTACAAGTTTGTCAGATTTTACGGGCACAGGAGCAGTTTAAGGACACATTGATTATGTTTTTAACAGCACTGAATGATGAACTGACGCAAATTAGAGGATTAGAAACCGGTGCTGATGATTATGTGAGCAAGCCTATAAGTCCCAAAGTATTGTTGAGCCGTGTGGCTGCATTATTACGGAGGGTGCAGAAAGAGGTCTCCAGCAAGATTATTAAAGTAGCTAATATTACAATCGATCCCGAGCGGTTTATTGTGCTGGTAGATGATCGGGAAGTGGTGTTAGCTAAAAAGGAGTTTGAGCTACTCTATTTGTTGGCTCTAAAACCCGGCCGCGTATTTCTTCGAAACGAAATTTTAAGCGCCGTTTGGGGTAATGATGTAATTGTAGGTGATCGAACTATTGATGTTCATATTCGAAAAATACGTCAGAAGCTGGAGTTAGATTGTATTACTACGGTGAAAGGAGTGGGGTACAAATTTGAAATATGAGCTTCCATTACGATATATACTGAATGCGTTTAATGAAATGTTAAGTACAAAAAATTTATCACCTAAGCAATTGGCTTTTTATAC
Organism: Chitinophagaceae bacterium C216; assembly: GCA_028485475.2. GTDB lineage: Bacteria > Bacteroidota > Bacteroidia > Chitinophagales > Chitinophagaceae > Niabella > Niabella composti. The sequence goes on along the minus strand of CP144143.1, from coordinate 103,637 downwards.
CGCATTGGCACTTTCGCTGCCGGTAAGCATCTTGTTGTATATTATAGAACAGCGCTGGCTTCTGGCATCAGCTTCTTTTTTTGTGCTATTGGTAGGAGGGTATGCGCTCATTTCTTTTGTACTGCATAAGTTTATCTATCGTAAAATAAAGCTAATTTATAAGCTTATTTATCAAACAAAGGCTACCAAGCGGGAGAAGATGTATTATAAATATATTCTCCCCAAAAAAAGTATTGATGAAGTAGCGGATGATGTAGAGGCATGGGCCCAGGAGAACCAGAAGAAGATGGAGCAGCTAAAGGCCAATGAAGCTTTCAGAAGAGAGTTTCTGCAGAACCTTTCTCACGAATTCAAGACTCCCATTTTCGCCATACAAAGTTATGTGGATACGTTACTACAGGAAGATTCAGATGACCCGGCACTGCGCAAAAAATTTTTGCAAAAGGCAGCTAAGAACATAGAGCGGCTGACGGGATTATTAAACGATCTGGATGAAATATCGCGTTTGGAGCGGGGGGAACTGATATTAAATAAAACAAATTTTGTGATTCAGGATTTGTTGAAAGATGCCTTTGAAAGTATTTCCATACATGCCGAAGCCAATAATATTCGCTTCAATATTAAGAAAGGGTGCGACACACCCGTGGTGGTGCATGCCGACAAGGAAAAAATTAGACAGGTTGTTATCAATCTCCTCGAAAACGCCATTCGTTATGGTAAGAAAAACGGTACTATCAAAGCCGGTATCTACATAACAGATGATAAGCGCATACTGGTAGAAATCAGTGATGACGGTATCGGCATTCCAGAAGAGTATCTCTCTCGTATTTTCGAGCGATTTTATCGTACCGACAAAGGGCGTAGCATGTATGTGGGCGGTAGCGGTTTAGGCCTTGCCATTTGTAAACATATCATCGAAGCCCACGACCAAACCATTCATATTCGCAGTACACCAGGTGTGGGCACCACAGTAGGATTTACTCTGCACGCCAAAAAAGATTAAATAGTGATTAAAGTTTCTGAATTAGCGCGGTCATAGGATTGCGCAGGTTTTCAAAGCTGGTCATATCTATTCTTACTTTTCCTACGATAATGGGACTTTCTACTCTTACCGGCACTTTGTTAGCATCGTCGGTTACCCAAACCACCATTTTGTCATCATCTTTAAAAATAGTACCCTTAATAGTTGAGGGTTTTATTTTGATGGTTTTGAATTTTCCGTACTTGGTAGTAATTGTTTCTTTACCTAGGTATCTTACATAAATCGTGTGCATTTCATTATCAAGAAATACTTTAATAGGTATTTTATCCGAAGGTTTCAGTAAATCGTAATTAATATTACGAGCCCAGAAAACGGCGCTTACTACATCGTGCGTACATTCTGGGATTTTAAATACTCCTTCACTGCTAATAGCTGTATTAGCCGTGCGGTTAAAACTTACATTTTGATACTTTTTATAGCCACCTTCGTTGACATTTCGTACGAACTTTAATGGTAGTAGGGTTTCTGTGTCAATATAAGTTTCATAAATATCTTTAGCCTTATAAGCCCACTCATAGGATGGTAAGGTGTGCCCTTCACCTACTATATGATAAACATCGCGCCCGTTCAATTTTTCCTGGGTGGTAGTGAACGATCCTGCACCGGCAGCTACGTTAATTAATTTTGCAGCTGTATAGTACACTATAAAGCCCACCTTTTCTCCTGCTTTGAAAGATGTATTGGGCAGGCTACAGTTCGTGTTTATTTCACGAGATGCTTCTGGTGCTTTGCTTCCACTGGCAACAATCACGAGTGATAGCAGTAGTATTGATAGTCTAATTTTATTCATGTTTGTTTCTATCCTTAAGAATATTTTTAATGCCGAGGATTAATATACTTCCTATGAGAGCGGGAATTACCAAATTAATAAGCCACACGCTCAATGAGGTAAAGCTGATGCCCAAATGATTAGAGCTGAACAACCCCACCAACCGTATACTTAATTCGTTTTTTAGTCCTACATCCGTAAAAAGAGCTATTGTGGGTATGGCAGTCATTACTAGAAACATCACACTAATGCTCATCCAACACTCAAAAACATTAATCTCAACACCATACAATTTAAATAATAAAAAATATTGTAAGCTAAAAATTACGAATCTTCCTATAGATAATGACAAAAACCTTACCAGCAAAGTTGCATCTACATGTTCTACAGCTTCGGTTATCCACGAAAATTTTTTGAATTGTGGCAAGTTATCTATGATTCTGACTAACCAAGGTAGTCTAAAATAGAACAATAATAGTATAATAAGCGCTAAAACAGAGCTACTTAGAACAGTATTTACAAATATTGTAGATAATAGGTCCGATTTCGTTAATGTATTCTTAAGAAAGAAAAGCGCCAACGCCCCCATGAGTATGGTTACTATCAATTGGCTTATGTTGGCAACAATAGTGAGTGAAATAGCCTTAATTCGTTTCCCATCGTCCATATACAGCACGCGTCCTACGTAATCTCCCAGACTATTAGGCGTACTAATAGAAAAAGCAACGCCCGAGAAAACAGCTTTGAACGCTTTTCCTAGGCTGATATCCTGCACACGCCTTACTGCAAGCATCCATTTGTACGACTCCAATCCCAGATTGACGGGCATCAACAGAATGGCAGCAATCAGGTAAGCGATTTCAGGTCCGGTAAATGCATTTTTTATATGTTGAAGGGCAGTGCCTATATCTTCCTGAGCGCTGATTTGTTTATAAATAGACCATGCCAGCCAGATAAACAATATCGGCCCCAGGAAGTAGTTGACGAATATTTTGATATTTTTGTTCAGCTTCACAGTGGTAGGTAAAAATAATACCTGTTTGCAACAATCGAATAAAATAATATTAGGCATCGACCCCGGTACCCTCATTATGGGGTATAGTGTGATTGAGTGTTCCCAAAAAAAGATACGCTTGTGCGAAATGCACGCGCTGCGCTTATCCTCCAATAAGAATAACTATGAGCGTTTGCATCTCATTTACGAAAAAGTGCGGGAGCTGATTGCTCTTTATAAACCTCATGAATTTGCCATCGAAGCGCCCTTTTTTGGCAAAAATGTGCAAAGCATGCTAAAGTTGGGACGAGCACAGGGGGTAGCGATTGCTGCAGCCATGCACAGCAATCTTCCTATTACCGAGTATTCTCCTCGTAAAGTAAAGCAAGCCGTTACCGGAAACGGTAATGCCAGTAAGGAGCAGGTATGGAAAATGCTACAGCAAATGCTTTCCATCGAGGAACTTCCTCAATATTTTGATGCTACAGATGCGCTAGCCGTTGCAGTTTGTCATTTTTATCAGTATTCATCCCCCATTCCGCAAGTTGCTGGCTTTAAAGGCTGGGAAGATTTTATCAAGAAAAATCCGGATCGGATAAAATAATAAATATGATATTTTAATTTTTTATTATATTTTCGTCTCATTGGGAGATATAGGATAATAATCTCATGATTTTAGGATGATTTCCTGTTTTGATGACTACTTTTATGCAGTTGGATGAAAGTTTTGAACATTTTCGACCGTTAAACTCATCAACTTTCCCATACTCCCCTTATCTTTGCGCCAAAATTTAGCAGAATATGGGATTAAATGGCTTCAAATGCTTTATAGTAGCGGCTTTCAGCCTTTTTTTTGTATTCGGTCAAAATGTGGCTTTTGCGAGTGAAGAGGTTTCTGCAGAGGCAGCAGCCGAACATGGAGCCGCTGGAGGCGAAGAGAAGTTTAATCCCGGTGAGGCAATTCTGCATCACATTGCCGATGCTCATGAATGGCATTTTTTCACAATCAAAAAAGCTGACGGTTCAGAATTTCATGGAACACTTCCATTGCCTGTAATCGTATACTCTCCGCAGCGTGGGCTAAGCATGTTTATGTCATCAGCTTTTCATCACGGAACGCACGCTCACAATGGCTACAAAATCGACCATGGAAAGATTGTAGCAGTAGATGCTAATGGCAATATTGACGAATCTGTTAAGGTGTACGATTTCTCCATGACCAAGAACGTGGTGCAAATGATTATAGCCCTGATCGTACTGGTGTGGTTGCTGACTTCAATGGCTAAAAAATATGCGAAGGGACAAGGCGTGAACTCTGCACCCAAAGGTCTTCAAAATGCTATTGAGCCGGTAATTACTTTTGTAAGAGATGATATTGCTAAGGCCAATCTGGGGCCCAAATACCAGAAATATTTGCCTTATCTGCTCACCGTTTTCTTCTTTATTTTAATCAACAATATATTCGGCTTGTTGCCGGGAGCAGCCAACGTTACCGGAAACATTGCCTTTACTGCAATGTTGGGTATCATTTCCTTCTTTGTGATTCTGTTTAGTACTAACAAGCATTACTGGCAGCACATTTTCTGGTTCCCTGGTGTACCACTTCCGGTGAAGTTTTTAATGATGCCTGTGGAATTGCTTGGAGTATTTACTAAACCCTTTGCGTTGATTGTCCGTCTTTTTGCGAACATGACTGCAGGGCACATTATTATTCTGAGCTTTATCAGTCTGATATTTATCTTTACTGAAATGAGCAAAGTGGCCGGAGTTGCTTTCACTCCGGTATCCATTGCCTTTGCAGTGTTTATTTACCTGATTGAAATTTTGGTAGCGTTCATTCAGGCCTATATTTTCACCAATCTGACTGCTGTGTTTATAGGAGGAGTAATTGGTGACCATCATCATGATGAAGAGGGGCACGATCATCATTAATGCGTTTTTAATTTTTAATCATATATAAAATCAAAGAATCATGGATTTATTAAACACTTTGTTGGAAGTAAGCGGAAGCTGGTCTCACTTTGGTGGTGCCGTAGGTGCTGGCTTAGCTGCCATCGGTGCAGGTATCGGTATCGGTCAAATCGGTAAAGCTGCTACCGAAGGTATCGCTCGTCAGCCAGAAGCTGCTAACGACATTCGTGGTGCTATGATCCTGACTGCTGCCTTTATCGAGGGTGTTGCCCTGTTTGCGGTAATCGCAGGTTTATTGGCAGTGTTGAAGTAATCATTTCACCCAAAAAATTACTGCACCTTAAGCACAGGGCGGCGGGTGCGGTATTTTTAAAGAATTTATGAATTACAGCTGTAATCCCTAGTTGCAGCGTATATATACATCAACTTTTTGTTCGTGGTAACCCTCACGAACTTTTAAAACAGAAATTAGTATATGGAATTGCTTACTCCCAATCTAGGCTATTTTGTATGGGCTTTGGTAGCCTTCATCGTAGTGTTTTTGATTCTTAAAAAATTTGCCTGGAAGCCCATTCTGAAATCACTGAATGATCGCGAACAAAACATTGCCAATGCCATTGCCTCTGCTGAGAAAGTAAAAGCCGAAATGGCACAAATGCAAAGCGAAAATGAAGCTTTGCTGGCTAAAGCGCGCGAAGAAAGAGCTCAGCTGTTGAAAGAAGCTCGCGAAACCAAAGAGAAAATCATCAACGAAGCTAAGGAGCAGGCTAAGGCTGAGGCTGCAAAAATTATTGCAGATGCCCAACAGGCTATCAATGCTCAGAAAATGGCGGCTCTTACTGATGTGAAAAACGAAGTAGGTAAACTCGTGATTGAAGTGAGCGAAAAAGTGTTAAGAAAAGAGTTGAGCGAACAGAACAAGCAAGAAGAGCACATCAACGGACTAGTGGAAAGCATTAAGCTGAACTAGTATCCATTCTTCAAAAGATTCATTGAAAATATTAAATAAAAATGCTTAATCCACGTTTAGCATACAGATACGCGAAGGCTTTATTGGAGATTGCTGTAGAGAAGGGACAGCTCGAAGAGGTATTTCAGGATGTGCAATGGCTGAAAGCTATTTGCAAAAGCAATCCTGATTTTGTGAGCCTATTGCGTAGCCCTATCATTAAAGCTGATAAAAAGCAAAAAATTGTAGCTGCTATTACCGATGGTAAGGTGAATCCGATTACACAAGGATTTATAAGACTGCTAATATCTAAAGCTCGTGAAGCGGTTTTACCTGAAATTCTAGGTGAATTTGTCAATCAGTATAAAGCTCATAAGAATATAAATACTGTAATTTTAACTGCTGCAGTTCCTGTAAGTGATAGTGTGAAGGAGAATATTGTTGCGCAGGTAAAGAAAGTTGCCAATATCGAAAATGTGGAGTTAGAAGAAAAGGTAGACCCAAGTATTATTGGGGGATTCGTTTTGCAACTGGGGGATCAAATGGTAGATGCGAGCATCGCTTACGATTTGCGCGAGGTGGCTAAACAATTTAACAACAACGATTTTATTTATAAGGTTAGATAACACGAAGATAATAGGTACAAGAAAAATCCCGTATTTCTCACATACGGGATTTTTTATTGGCAATGGATAGGAGATGTGATTAATTAACTGTTTGCTTCGGTATCGGAACGTTGTAACAGATACTTATAAATTAATCCTCCTACAATACCTCCTAGGATCGGCGCTACCCAAAACAGCCAAAGTTGTGACAGTGCTGTACCTCCCACAAACAAAGCTTGAGAGGTAGAACGAGCGGGATTTACCGATGTATTGGTAATAGGAATGGAAATAAGATGGATTAGTGTTAAAGCTAGGCCTATGGCAATACCTGCAAATTTGCCATTAGCCCATTTATCTGTAGCTCCCAAAATGATAATAAGGAAAAACGCCGTTAACAAAAACTCGGCAAGGAAGGCAGCCCCAAGGGAATAACTTCTGCCGTGATAGCCAGGCATGTCATAAAAATTGGTTGCAAATGCTCCCGGCCCTTCTTTTGAAAAAGCTCCCGCCCCGTTTAAAATGATGTACAGAGCACCAGCTGCAAGGATGGCCCCAACCAGTTGGGCAATAATGTAAGGTAGCAGTTCTTTTGCAGAAAACCTGCCACCGGCAAGCAATCCAAACGATACGGCGGGGTTGAAGTGTCCTCCGGAAATGTGGCCTACAGCATAAGCCATAGTTAGCACCGTTAAGCCAAAGGCAAGTGATACGCCAAGCAATCCGATACCGATGTCGGGTACACCAGCAGCAAATACAGCGCTACCGCATCCCCCAAATACGAGCCAAAATGTGCCGAATACCTCGGCGAAAAGTTTTTTACTCATAGTTATAAGATTTTGTTTATATTCTTAAAATTAAGAATATTCTAAAATATGGTAGTAATATATGTGGGTTGATATGAGTAACTATGAGGGTGCGCCCGTTGTGAGTAATTTATTGTGCGGATTTATTACGAATGCGCTTGTAGATTTTAATGGCCAGCATTAATGCAATTACCAGTAGTGCGGTTCCTACCAGTCCCCAGAACAGACTGATGCCTTGTTTCACTACGACCAGCATTACGATGCATATTAGAAAAATAGTGGCTAGCTCATTCCACATGCGTAATTGCTGGGAGTTCAGTTTAAAAACACCCTTTAGTTGTTGTTTAAATATAACATGAGTGGCAATGTGATAAGCGTAGAGAAAAAGTACGAGGCATAATTTTAGCGTCAGCCATATGCCCTCTGATTTAAAAAGCAGATGAAACCAACCACCTTTAAATAAAACGGTCAATCCTAATAGCAAAGTGAGAATAGCCGAGGGCCAGGTAATACCATACCAAAGTCTTTTCATCATGATGCCAAACTGTGTTTGCAGTACAGTTCGGACTGCTACAGGCTGTGTATTGGCTTCTACATTATAAATAAGTAGCCGCGGCATATAAAAAAGTCCGGCAAACCAAGTTACCACAAAAATGATATGTAGGGCTTTGAGGTATAAATAGGCACTAGACATCCTGCAATAGCAATTTATGGACGGGTAAATTACACTATTTTATCACATTTTCGAACGGGCGTTCAATCGCTTCTTCTATGAGCTGTAACAAAGTGGTTACCCACAGCTCGTTTGTGTTCAAACAGGGGATATAGTCGTATTTTTCTCCGCCACTTTCCAGAAACTCCTCCTTGCCTTCTTGTTCTATTTCTTCCAGTGTTTCCAAACAGTCTGATATAAACGAAGGGCATACGATTTTCAGCTTTTTTACTCCTTCTTTGGGTAGTTCCTCCAATCTCTCTTGGGTACTGGGCAACAGCCAGGGATCACGCCCCAAGCGGCTCTGAAAAGCTACGGCCCATTTATCGCGGCTGAGACCGAGTGCTTGAGCTGTGAGTTTCGAGGTTTCTAATACATGATGACGATAACAGGTAAGATGCGATTCCGGGTCGTCGCAACATTTTTCAGGATCTTCAAGATCATGTTGTACACCCTGTTTACCGGTTTTGTATATATGTGATACCGGAATACCGTGATAGCTGAAAAGCAACTGATCGTATTCGTCGCTCAGATAAGGTTGGATACTTTGCGCCAATGCATGAATATAAGCAGGGTGATTGTAGAATGGAGGAACTGTTTTCAACTTAAAACTATAGCGATATTTAGCATGAATGGTTCGCATATACTCCACAGCTGTTTCCCAGCTACTCATGGCATAGTGAGGGTATAGCGGCACAATGATCACTTCTTCCAGATCCGGATTTGTTGCCAGCAAATTGTCGTAAGCAGTTTTAGGATGTGGCTTACCGTAACGCATAGCAATTTCTATGGGATATGTAGTCTTGGGCTCCAGAGCTTCTTTTAAGCGACGCGTAAGTACAATGAGTGGTGAGCCTTCTTTCCACCATATGGATTGATAGGCTTTTGCCGATCTGCCTGCTCTGATGGGAGTGATAATACCCCGTACCAGCAATAAGCGAAGCAAATAAGGCTTGTCGATTACGCGTTTATCCATCAAAAACTCATCCAGATATACTTTTACGTCTTTTCTACTTGTAGAGTCTGGAGAACCTAAGTTTAGTAAAATAATTCCTCTTTTCATTATTGGCTAAATGTGCTTATGCAACTGGATATCCTTTTATAACTCTTTCTTATGGGTGATGATGTCATCGGGAAGCATTTGGCCATAAAAATATACGGCTCAATAATAATATGATGACATACGAGGCGCAGGATAGCCAAGGTTTCATTGCATAGTGTAATAATTTTTGCGAAGGTACTAAATTGTTCTTTCTCCTAGGTGATTGGGAATTTCATGATCTTGGTCAGGAAAAACGATGATATTGATGATTATGACTTCTACATGACAATATTATGACGATGGAATAAAGAAGCTTCTATACTTTTGCACCACTCACATGTCTGCGGAAGAATTTCATATTTCAAAACAGGTGCTTGATAGGTTTTGTGTAGCGGGCATCAACTATCTTAAAGCTGATGTTGCGACACGTGGTCTATTTTCCATCAACAACGAAGGATTCGCCCAGCTTGCCAAAGATGCTAAAGCTGCAGGAATCAAAAGTGTTTTCGTTTTATCTACATGTAATCGTACAGAAATTTACGGTTTTGCCGAGTCGGTGATGCAGTTAGTACATCTGTTACTGAAACATTGTAAGGCCGACGAAAAAACGTTTTTCGAATATGCTTATTTGAAAAACGGCAATCATGCGTTGCAGCATCTTTTTCGTGTAGCGTCAGGACTGGATTCGCAGATTCTGGGTGATTATGAGATTCTCGGTCAGATTAAAAAATCCGTAGATCTGGCTAAAGCCCATGGCGTGATTGGCCCTGTGATGGACCGTACACTCAATTTTGTGTTTCAGGCTTCTAAAAAAATTAAGACTGATACCGAGCTGAGTAATGGTACGGTTTCTGTTTCTTTTGCGGCTATCGAATTACTGCAGGCGATTACACATATTAATTCTAAAAAAATACTGGTGATAGGCGCCGGAAAATTTGGTGCCAATGTGTGCAGAAATCTGATTACTTATTTTCCGGGTGTAACGGTAACTGTGATGAACAGAACCGATGAGACCGCCTCGGCTTTGGCAGCATCCTGTGGCATTCATTTTCTGGGATACGATAAAAAACAGGAAGCCATCCGTCAGTCGGATGTGGTGATTGTATGTACGAATGCCAACGAGCCTACTATCTTACCCCAACATTTTGCAGAAGGGGAGGAGCAGCTGATTCTGGATCTTTCTGTACCGGCTAATGTACATCCCGCCGTAAAGCAGATTAAGGGTAAGCGTGTAATTGATGTGGATGAAATTTCCACCGAAATATTGGACAAAACCCTGGCGCGCCGCCGAGCAGAAGTGCCTAAGGCCGAAGCAATCATTGAGTACTACACCCAAGAGTTCTGGCAGTGGCTAAAAGATTACAGGTATGTACTCCATTTAAAAACTTGGAAGAGTAAGTTACAGGAATTGGATCGTTTACAATTGCATACCTGTGAGTTTGCTAAAGACGCTTTATTAAAGCAGCAAACCGAAAGAGCGCAAAAAGCAGTTAAAAAGCTAGCTGTTAACCTTAAGACCAAAAATGATAAGGGCTGCCAGTTTATCAATTTGATTAATGATTACCTGCAAATGTCCTGATGCAAACCAATCATATCCGAATAGGAACACGCGATAGTCAGTTGGCCGTATGGCAGGCCTCACTCGTTAAACGTTTACTGGAACAGAATGGCCATAAAGCCGAGCTGGTTTATATTAAAAGCGAAGGCGATATAGACCTGACCACCCCTTTGTACGCTATGGGGGTACAGGGCGTATTCACGCGCAGCCTCGATATTGCATTACTGAACAATAAAATCGACATTGCTGTTCATAGCATGAAGGATGTTCCGGTGCAATTACCTCAGGGGATTGTACAGGCTGCTGTATTGAAAAGAGCCAGCCATAGGGATATATTGGTACATGCTGGTAGGCTGAGCGAGGATACTATCCGCATATTGAAAGCAGGCACTCCTTCCGAAGAAGCTTTTATCATTGCTACCAGCAGTATTCGTCGTAAAGCACAATGGCTCCACCGTTATCCCAATACTACTATAGAAAATCTGCGCGGCAATGTCAATACACGTTTGCAAAAAGTAGCCCAAAGCCAATGGCATGGGGCTATATTTGCTGCTGCAGGTTTGGAACGCATTAGTCTTCGGCCAGAAGAGAGTTTGGACCTGGACTGGATGCTACCCGCCCCTGCACAAGGTGCTATTATGGTAGTTAGCCAAGCAGATAATAATTACGCATTGGAAGCTTGTGCTCCCCTTAACGATGTGCCTACTGCTGTTTGTGTAAAGGCAGAGCGTGATTTTTTAACTGCATTAATGGGGGGATGTTCTACTCCTATCAGTGCGTTGGCACAAATGAAGGAAGATAAAATACTTTTTAAAGGCAATATTGTTACACCTGACGGTAAAGAAAAAGTTGAAGTAGAAAAGATCTTTAGTTTGCAAGAGGCAACACAAGCAGGAACTATTGCGGCTACGGAATTATTAAAATATGGCGGTAGTAACATAGTGAACAAGCTATCTGATAATCCGCATTAAGTATAGTTTTGGATTAGTTGTAGGGGTATTTAGGAAACGAATCTGCATAGGAATATTATTGTAGGTGCTTCACAAAATTGGAAAAGCATTGATGGATGTATTAAGCACAAGAATGCTGGAACCTGTATTGTTGCAGGATGCTCAAGCAAAAGGAATACGAATAGACTGCATTCCTTTTATTGAGATACGCCATCGTTCAACTTCGGATATTGTACAACAACTAGGGGATCTTAATTCCCGAGATATTTTCGTATTTACCAGTCAGCATGCTGTACATGCTGTGATGGAACTGATAAAAAACTTGTATAATAAAACCTATTGCATTGAGGGAGTGACAGCAGATACTGTACGTAAGACTACCCTGAATATTCGTGCCACGGCCCCGTATGCAAAAGAGTTGATTAAGTTGATTGAAATCGATCGAGAAGCACACTATTACTTTTTTTGCGGGGATAAAAGACTGCCCACTATTCCGCGATTCTTACAGCAAAATGAGCTTCGCTTTTCGGAGATCATCTGTTATGAAAATATCGCTGTTCCTCAAAAACTGCACAAGCAGTACGATGCTATCATGTTTTACAGTCCATCCGGTGTGGAAAGCTATTTTTCACTGAACACTCCGCAGCCTGGTCAGAAGTACTATTGTATAGGCTCCACAACCGCTCAGGCTTTGTCGAAATATTGTAAGGAAAATATTATCATCGCAGAAAAACCGGAGATCCGTGCGATGCTTGAAAAAATAAACGGATAATGAGAAGAGACAGTAATTTGAAAAATGATTTATTAGTAAGAACCTTATTAGGCGAGCAAACCGAACGTACTCCAGTGTGGATGATGCGTCAGGCCGGGAGATATTTGCCCGAGTATATTCAGTTGCGTGAAAAATACTCTTTTTTTGAAAGATGTAAAACCCCGGAATTAGCCTGCGAAATTACACTGCAGCCGGTGGATATTGTGGGTGTAGATGCAGCCATATTATTCTCAGATATTCTGGTAGTACCTGAGGCCATGGGTATGGAAGTGCAGTTGATTGAAAAGCTTGGTCCGTTATTACCACAACCAATCAAAACTACACAAGATTTAAACAGGATTTGTGTACCTGATGTTCACGATCGTCTACATTATGTGTTTGATGCCATTAAGCTAATTAAAAAAGAATTGAATGGACGCGTTCCTTTGATTGGTTTTGCAGGAGCTCCGTGGACCTTGCTTTGCTATATGGTTCAAGGAAAGGGAAGTAAAACTTTTGATGAAGCTAAGGGGTTCTGTTATCAGCAGCCTGAGCTGGCGCATCAGTTATTGCAAATGATTACGGATACCACTATCGCTTATTTGAAAGGTCAAATTGCAGCAGGTGCTGATGTGGTGCAGGTCTTTGATAGCTGGGGCGGATTATTAAGTAAAAAAGATTTTGAAATTTTCTCATTGCAATATATCAGACAGATTGTGGCGGCGGTGAATGATGAAGTGCCTGTTATCATTTTTGCCAAAGGTGCATGGAGTTCTTTGCCCGAAATGGCTGCTGCCGGTGCACATGGATTGGGTATCGATTGGTGTATTGAGCCGCAAATGGCACGACAACTGGCGGGTAATAATGTCGCATTGCAGGGGAATTTTGATCCTGCTAAACTGCTTTCACCTATACCTGTAATAGAGAAAGAGGTAAAACAGATGTTACAGGCTTTTGGACCTGGTAAACATATCGCCAATTTGGGGCATGGTATTTTGCCGAATATACCGGTAGAGCATGCCAAAGCTTTTGTGAACACCGTAAAGGAATATTGCTTTCAGTAAAAAGTATAGGTATCGCAACAAATTACAGAAAATGAAACACGAAACATTTAGAGAGAGATGGGTGCAATACATATACGGTCTTCAGCAGACAATTTGTGATGCACTGGAACAGGAAGATGGAGCGGCCAAATTTAAGGCCGATAAATGGGATCGTGATGAAGGAAAAGGCGGTGGAGGCATATCTCGCATTATGGAGAATGGCAATGTTTTTGAAAAAGCCGGAGTGAATATTTCAGCAGTATACGGAAGCTTGAGTGAAAAAATGAAGCAGGTCTTAAATCTGCCTGCCGCTGTTGAGGATGGTGAGTGGTTTGCCTGTGGTCTCAGTTTAGTATTGCATACGCAAAATCCTTTTGTACCTGCAGTGCATGCTAACTGGCGCTATTTTGAACTAACCGATAAGGATGGAAAAATAATAGACCGCTGGTTTGGAGGTGGTGCCGATATCACGCCTTACTATTTGTTTGAGGAAGACATCTGCCATTTTCATGGTACTTTTAAAAATGCTATAGAACCTTTTGGTGAAGATTTGTATCCGAAGTACAAGCAACAATGCGACGAGTATTTTAGTAATAAGCATCGAGATAATGAGATGCGTGGATTAGGCGGTGTGTTTTATGATCATCTGCGAATGAAAGATGAAGCAGAAGCGGAACGTTTGTTCGATTTTCAGCAGGCAAACGCCCGTGCATTTCTAGAGGCCTATCTGCCTATTGTGAAGAAAAGGAAAAATACACCTTACACCACAGCACATAAAACATGGCAGGAAATTAGACGCGGTCGGTATGTAGAGTTTAATTTACTACATGATAGAGGAACAGTATTTGGGTTAAAGACGAATGGTCGTACAGAAAGTATTTTGATGAGCCTGCCGCCCACCGTGAAATTTATTTACAATCATCAGCCGGAACCGGGCAGTGAAGAAGCAAAACTGCTAGATGCTTGTCGCCATCCGAAAGACTGGGTTTAATGTGCTGCGTAATGAAACATCTATCATTTGAAAAATAAAATACTTACATAAAATGTATCTTCAAAGACGCAATAGAATACTCCGTAAATCAGCAGCTATCAGAAGCCTAGTTGCTGAAACAGTATTAACACCCAATGATTTTATTGTTCCCTTATTCATTGATGAAGGTGAAAATATAAAAACAGAAATTCCATCTATGCCGGGTTATTATCGGTATAGTCTCGATCTTATTATTCTGGAAGTTAAGGAATTATGGAAGCTAGGAATTAAGTGTGTGTTATTGTTTGTAAAGGCCAAAGATGAGGTTAAGGATAATACAGGTAAAGAAGCTTGGAATCCTGATGGTCTCATGCAACGTTCTATTAAAGCCATTAAAGATGCTGTTCCGGAAATGTTGGTGATGACTGATGTGGCATTGGACCCTTATTCTATTTATGGGCACGATGGTATTGTAGATATGGAGAAGGGTGTTATTCTAAATGATCAAACTGTAGAAGCATTAACACTCATGAGTCTTTCACATGCCGAGGCCGGAGCAGATTTTATTGCACCCAGCGATATGATGGATGGTCGTATTGGCGCTTTCAGGAAAGCATTGGAAGAAAATGGCTATACGGATGTCGGTATCATGAGCTATAGTGCAAAATATGCCAGCTGTTTCTATGGACCATTCAGAGATGCGTTAGATAGCGCTCCCGGATTTGGCGATAAGAAAACATATCAAATGAACTATGCCAACCGTATTGAAGCTATCAACGAAACCCTGCAAGATGTAGAACAAGGGGCAGATATTGTGATGGTAAAGCCGGCTATGGCTTACCTAGATATCATTCGCGATGTGAAAAATGCTGTGACCATTCCTGTTTCGGCTTATCATGTGAGCGGCGAATACGCAATGATTAAAGCAGCCGCAGCTCGAGGTTGGGTGGATGAGAATAAAGCAATTATCGAAAGCCTCACTGCCATTAAGCGCGCTGGCGCAGATTTGATTGCTACTTATTTTGCCAAGGATGCAGTGAAATTGTTGTCAGAAAATTTATAATGAGCTGTACAGCTACGGCTTTGTATATTGAATATATGCGCTAATGAATTATGGACGCTCATCTTATCAATAAATACAATATCCCGGGGCCTCGATATACCAGTTATCCTACTGTTCCATATTGGGATACGGATTTGTTTACTGTTGATAAATGGATAGATACTTTACAAAGAAGTTTTGCCGAAATTAATAATAACTCAGGCATTAGTGTTTACATCCATCTACCTTTTTGTGAGAGTCTTTGTACATTCTGTGCCTGTCATAAGCGTATTACCAAGCAACATAATGTTGAGGCGCCTTATATCGATACATTGCTAAAGGAATGGCAAATGTATTGCGATGTATTAGGTAGTCGTCCTCAAATAAAAGAGCTGCACTTAGGCGGAGGTACTCCTACATTTTTTAGTCCCGAAAATTTAAAAAGACTTATCGAATCTCTCTTTGCATCGGCAGATATTGCAGCTCAGCCCGAATTTAGTTTCGAGGGGCATCCTAATAATACTACTCAACAACATCTAAAAGCGTTGTACGAATTGGGATTTCGCCGAGTGAGTTTTGGTGTGCAGGATTATGATCCCCGTGTGCAAAAAACTATTCATCGTATTCAACCTTTTGAAAAAGTAAAAGAAGTCACCGAGGCAGCTAGGAATATCGGTTATGAAAGTATTAGTCATGATCTGGTGTTTGGATTACCACATCAGACTTGGGAAAGCATGAAGAACACGATTGAAAAGACTAAGCTGCTTCAACCCGACCGAATTGCATTTTACTCGTATGCTCATGTGCCTTGGATTAAGGGAGTGGGACAACGAGGATTTGGCGAGAACGATCTTCCTTCGGCAGAATTAAAGCGTGCTTTGTACGAGCGAGGAAAGAATTTACTTGAAGAGAAAGGATATGTGGAAATAGGAATGGATCATTTTGCTTTGCCTAGCGATAGCTTGTATAAGGCTATTCAAAACAAAACGCTCCATCGCAATTTCATGGGCTATTCCTCATCATACACTCAGGTGATGATTGGGTTGGGCATGTCTGCTATTAGTGATAGTTGGTATGCATTTGCGCAGAATGATAAGTCTGTGGAAGCTTATACAGCTCGCGTAAAGGAGGGTAGATTGCCCGTATTTCGAGGCCATATTTTAAGCGAGGAAGATCTTGTAGTACGTAGGCATATCTTAAATATCATGTGCAATCTGGAAACATCTTGGAAGGAAAAAGCAATGCAGCTACCCGAAATTCCCCAGATTGTGAACCGCCTTCAAGAAATGCAGCAGGATGGACTAGTAACGTTGAAGAAAGATGGATTAAAAGTTACAGAAGCAGGAAGAGGATTTGTGCGGAATATTGCTATGGCATTTGATCTGAGGTTACTTAGAAAACAACCCGAAACCAGAATATTTTCAATGACGGTATAAACTAAGTATATGATTATTGAAATACCCATTAACAAATCTAAAGCAGCAAAACAGCTGATTTTATTTTCGTTATTACTATTGCTCTTTGTTATAATGGTTGTGCAGCCACAACTGTTTGTGAAAGGAACGAAGTATGGTTTTGTAAAGATAACCGGCTTTATCGGCACTTTTTTATTTACGATTATTACCGCTATTTTGGCACAAAAGGTATTTAATAAAAAACCGGGATTGATAATCGATAATAACGGTTTTGTCGATAACTCGCTTGGCGTAATGTTTGCAAAAGTGCTTTGGAAAGATGTAACAGAAATCAAGCATGTGCAAGCCTCAGGAGAAAACTTTATAGTGATAAGCATAAAAGAACCCGAAAAGTATATAGCCGAAGAACGGCATTCTTTGAAAAGAAAAATGCTGGAGTTGAATTATACAACGCTAAAAACGCCCATAAACATAGCCGCCGGTAAGTTGAAGGTTGATTTTAATGAGTTGCTGAACATGATGAAAAGAAAATACGAGGAGTTTGGTAAAGAAATTGCAAACTAGCTGATTTTATAATTGTAAAAAGAACATTGATATGTATAGTTACGAGACAAGTAAGGCTTTGTTTGAAAGAGCACAGCATTCTATACCCGGAGGCGTTAATTCGCCGGTACGTGCTTTTAAAAGTGTAGGAGGTACACCATTATTTATAAAAAAAGCCAAGGGCGCTTATTTGTATGATGAAGATGGCAATCAGTATATCGATTATATCGCTTCTTGGGGCCCGCTTATTTTAGGGCATGCTTATGAGCCAGTTGTAAAAGCTATTCAGGAGCAAGCCACATACTCCACCTCATATGGTGCACCTACGGAGCTTGAAATAAAAATGGCAGAGCTGATAAAATCACTGGTGCCAAATGTGGATTTGATTCGTATGGTAAGTAGCGGTACTGAGGCGTGTATGAGTGCACTGCGAGTGGCTAGAGGTTATACAGGCAGAAACAAGTTTATTAAATTCGAAGGATGTTATCACGGCCATGCCGATTCTTTTCTGGTGAAAGCGGGTAGTGGTGTAGCAACTTTCAATATACAAACAGTGCCGGGTGTTACTGCCGCCATAGCAAACGATACGTTAACCTGCGCTTATAACGACCTCGAAGCGGTAAAGCGTCTGGTTGCAGAACATCCTAATGAAATTGCCGCAATTATTGTTGAGCCAGTGGCAGGCAATATGGGCTGTATTTTGCCTCAGCCGGGCTTTTTGGAAGGATTGCGTCAGATTTGTGATGAAGAAAAGATTGTGTTGATTTTTGATGAAGTAATGACCGGTTTTCGCTTAGCTTTAGGTGGTGCACAGGAAAGATTAGGTATTAATGCCGATTTGGTAACATATGGTAAAGTAATTGGTGCGGGTATGCCAGTAGGTGCTTTCGGTGGAAAAAGAGAAATAATGGAAGTGGTTGCGCCCTTAGGTAATGTATATCAGGCAGGCACATTAAGTGGAAATCCTATAGCAATGATCGCCGGGTATACTTTGTTATCTGAGCTTAAAAACCATCCCTCTCTGTTACAGGAATTAGATACCAAAACAAAATATCTAAAAGATGGGTTAGACAAAGTTTTGAGCGAATGGGGGCACCCTTATACTATTAATCATTTTGGTAGTATGATTAGTGTCCATTTTAGCAATAAGCCTGTTACCGATTTTGCAAGTGCGGCAGCATGTGATATTGAGTTGTTTAAAAAGTTTTTCCACGCTATGTTGCAGCGGGGTGTTTATCTACCGCCTTCTGCTTTTGAAAGCTGGTTCCTTAATAATGCATTGAGCTACGAAGATCTGGATAAAACGATAGAGGCAGTACGTGAAAGTCTCAAAACAATATCTTAATAATAACGCAGCAGATATAAGTGTGATGCCTAATTTTGTCACTTATATGGGTATTCAAAAATATTAGTTGTGCGTTATATTACGATTGCTTGCCTGTTACTACAGAGTTTTATTTTATTAGGTCAGTCCTTAAGGGTCACCGCGCTACATTGCGAGTATGTGATTACTCCTTTGGGAATCGATGTCCCGCAGCCCGTACTTGGCTGGAAATTGGAAAGTGATCAATACAATAAATCGCAATCAGCTTACGAAATAGAGGTGGCATCATCCCTACAATTAATTAATCAAGGGAAGGCTGATATGTGGCGTTCAGGAAAAATAAAATCTCGGCAAAGTATTGGTATTGTTTATCAAGGCCGCACCCTGACTTCTTTTTCCAGATATTATTGGCGTGTTAGAGTGTATGATGAAAAGGGGTTGGCATCTGGATGGAGTGATATTACTTGGTTCGAAACGGCAATGCTTCATGCCACTGATTGGAAGGCGCACTGGATAAATGATGGTAAAAAGATCCCGGAAAAGGATGAAGATTTTTACAAGGAAGACCCCATGCCGGTATTCAAGAAAGTGTTTACAACAGATAAACAGATTCGCTCTGCACGTCTATATATCACCGGTGCCGGATATTACGAAGCGTATCTCAATGGTAAAAAAATAAGTGATGATGCACTAACGCCCGGTTGGACCAACTTTGATAAGCGCATCTTGTATAGAACCTATGATGTAACAGCGTTAGTAAGCTCCGGTAAAAATATCATAGGTGTGCAAGTGGGCAACGGCTGGTATAATCCACTACCGATGCGTTTCTGGGGCAAATACAATCTTCGCGATGCATTAACAACAGGTCGCCCTTCTGTAATAGCTCAGTTACGGATAATGTATGTAGACGGTACGATAAGTGAGATTATTACAGATCATAGCTGGCAATATCAGGAGGGGGCTGTGATAAAGAATAATGTATACCTAGGAGAGACTTATGATGCACGCAATGTTACCCAATGGCTCTCTGATACTGAAATGCACAATGGCAAACAGGCTATGGTTGTTGAGGGCCCTAAAGGCAAACTAGTGGCTGACCTACAGCCCCAAGTTAGAGTAAAAAGAATTGTTAAACCCGTTGCCATTAATGAGGTATCAAAAGGAGTATATGTTGCAGATATGGGAGAAAACTTTGCAGGTGTCGCTCAAATCAAAGTAAATGCGCCGCGCGGAACCCGTATATCGCTACGTTACGGCGAGGATGTGTATAACGATGGACAGTTGAATGGTATGACGACGGTGGCAGGACAGATCAAAAAAGGAAACGGAGGACCAGGCGCTCCCCCTATAGCTTGGCAACAAGACTGTTATATTGCTGCAGGAAATGACATTGAGGTATGGAGTCCAAGATTTACGTTTCATGTATTTCGATATGTAGAAATAAAGGGATGGCCTGGAGTTCCTACTCCTGACGATATTAGCGGACTGGTTATGCATGCCGACGTATCTGTTAGCGGTGCGTTTGAATGTTCAAATGACTTATTTAATAAGATACAAGAAAATGTACTGCGTACTTTCAAAAGCAACATTTTCAGTGTACAGTCTGATTGTGCAGGAAGAGAAAAATTTGGTTATGGTGGAGATCTGTTTTGTACACTAGAGTCTTTCTGCTACAATTTTGATATGCATAATTTTTACCGAAAAGTATTGCAGGATTTTGAGGACGATCAACGCCCTTTAGGGGGTATACCCGAAACGGCTCCTTTTGTAGGCTTACATGATAAAGGGCCGGGAGATCAATCAGGGCCTTTAGGCTGGCAACTCGGATATCCCTATCTTGTAGAGAAACTGTATGAATTTTATGGGGATAAAAGAGTAATTGAAAAACATTACGCTTCTTTACAAAAACAGATTGCTTTTCTAGAAAAAAATGCTCGCGATTTTTTGTATGACGAGGATATCAGCGATCATGAATCTCTGGAAGTAAAACCGGAAGCCCTCACAGCTTCTTTATTTTATTACCATCATGCTATGTTGATGGAACGTTTTTCCCGCTTATTAGATAAAAATACAGATACAGAAAGATATGCCCGGCTGTGTGCACAAATTAAAGAAGCCATTCTGCATAAATTTTATAAAGGAGATGGTGTGTTTGATAATGGTACACAGGCTGCACAGATTTTCCCACTATGGTACGATATCATTAATACAGATGAAAAAAATCAGATTAGGGATAGAATGAAGGAGGCTTTTGAAAAAAAACAAAATCATGTGCATACAGGCATTTTTGCTACGAAAATGATGTTTGATGTAATGCGCAGGGAAAATGAACAGGAATTAGCTTACACTATCGTCAATCAAAAAGACTATCCAGGTTGGGGGCATATGATTGAAAAAGGGGCAACTACTATATGGGAAACCTGGAAGTATTCCGATAATGTATACTCACAAAACCACCCTATGTTTGGTTCCGTTACGGAATGGTTTTATCGCTCTATTTTGGGAATTAATGCTTCTGAACCGGCCTTTAGGAGTTTTAGTATAAAGCCTTTTATTGCTGATGATTTGAATTATGCTAAAGGCTATTATGACAGCCCTTATGGAAGAATTATTTGTGATTGGAAAAAAGAGCGTAATGATTTTATTTTAAAAGTTTCTGTTCCTGTCAATACAACGGCGTTGATTTATCTGCCTTGCCATGCTCAATATGCGCAACATGTAAAGGAGCTGATAACCAGTAATGTGCCCTTAAAGTATGTAAAGCGTGAAAAGAAATATCTGGTATTTAAAGCGGGTTCAGGAACCTATCAGCTACGAAGCATTCTAAAATGATGGGTAATATTTTCATAAATGGTGCACTTTTTGTATTAATACAATAAAGCCATGATTTATGAAACACCTATTCGTCATTCTAGGTATTGCTTTCGCGGTAGCTTGTACTCCTAAAGCTACTCCCGCTGCTACAGATGCAATCATTCCTACTTCGGAAAATGTTAGTAAAGACGCTGAAGTGATTAATGCTGGAAGTGTTATTTTCAATAATCAGTGCACTAAGTGTCATAAGCCCAAAGATGAGGCAGTAGCTTCTAAAACATTTGAAGAGCTGCGTCCAATATTGGCTTCTATGGTTAAAAAAGCTCGTTTAAATAGTGAGGAAGTGGACCAAGTGACAGCCTATGTAAATGCTCATGCAAAAAAATAGTTCGGTTTTTGAAAGAGGTATAAAAAAACGACCTCATGATCATGAGGTCGTTTCATAAATCTGTTTCAATATGCCGCAGTAAAGCGTTGTCTTATAAACTGGCCTTTCTCTAATTCATCGACTAATACAACCGCAACATCTTCCACTGATATTATACTGCGTCCGTTTTCATCAAATACCGGATTTTCTGTATTAGTTCGGTAACTGCCTTTTCTTTGTCCTGCTGTCGTGGGATTCATTTCTATAGCAGGAGAGAAGAAGGTCCAGTCCAGTGTGGTATTTTTTTTAATTTCATTTAGATAATCTCGCGCCGCTAATGCACCAGGTTTAAAAGCTGCAGGAAAATCTGGACCATCTACAATTTGTTTGCCGTCAATATACAAACTACCAGCACCTCCTACAACTATTAGTCTTTTAATACCCGCTTTTTCTACAGATCTTTCAATAATGCGTGAACCTTTAAGAAAGTCATCATACAGATTAGGGTTATCCCAGCCCGCATTAAATGTACTGATTACGGCATCAGCACCTTTTAGTTTTTCTATTAAATCATCTTCTGCGTATACATCAGCGCTGATCGCCTGAATTTTTTCATGCTGAGGAAGTTTTGAAATATCTCTAGCAATGGCTTTTACTGTATAACCTCTGTTTACTAATTCTGTAACTACTTTAGAACCTACAAATCCTGTAGCTCCGATAACTGCAACTGTGCTCATATGTAAATATTTAATAAGTTTTATACTTGATATAAATGTTATCCGAATTTCCGGGTAAATTCCTTTAATGTATATTGTTTCAAATATTGGACAACTGTTTGGTCAATTTGATTGTACAGTTTGTCTAGCTCTTTATTAATATTTTTGCCAACAGGACATTGAGGATTGGGGTTTTTATTTTTTTTGCCCAATAGGTCAGTGTGGCTTATAGCTGTAAATACTTCCGACAGTAAGAGGTCCTTATCTTTTTTAGCAAGTCTGCAACCTCCGTCCTTACCCTTTAACGATTCTACCAGACCTGCTTTCTTGAGTGCGGCTATTTCACGTCTCACTACCACCGGATTTACACCAATACTGCCTGCGAGCCATTCAGAAGCTATCCATTCCTCCTTATGTTTTGAGAGCAAAACAAGAATATGGATCGCTGTGGCAAATCGAGTATTGTTCATGAGATAAAAATACTGCAATTTTTTAAATGTAACAATTATTATTACATTTTGGATGATTAATCATAAACGCTGTAAAAAATGTCGTAGGAAGTAAAGGGCAATGCAGTGAGGGAGATAAAAGAAACAAGATGTTTGGGGGTGTGATTATAAACAAAAAAGCAGCTACAAATTGTAGCTGCTTTTTGAGTGGGAGTTGACGGACTCGAACCGCCGACCCTCTGCTTGTAAGGCAGATGCTCTGAACCAACTGAGCTAAACTCCCGTTGTCTGATCCCATGCTCTCAAACGGGAGTGCAAAGATAAGGGAACAAATATCTACTTTCCAAAAAAAATCTGGGAAAATTTTTACATTGAAATGAAAGTTTTTTAGGTCTCGTAATACAGCATTTTGAACCTACAATTCGGCTTAAATATTTTGATTTTAGTAATTTCATCTTATCTTGTCTGTTATAACAAATCTTCAATATGTCTGCAGAAAAACTCAAACAGTCTCTAAGCCTTTTTGATGGAACTATGATTGTGGCTGGTTCCATGATTGGTTCCGGAATCTTTATCGTAACAGCCGACATGGTACGGAATGTGGGGAGTGCCGGCTGGTTGATTGCATTATGGATATTAACCGGTGCCATGACCGTTTTTGCTGCTATAACATATGGGGAGTTATCTGCAATGTATCCTAAAGCGGGCGGACAGTACGTGTATCTTAAGGAGGCTTACAATCCGTTTACGGGTTTTTTGTACGGATGGAGCTTTTTTTCTGTTATACAGACGGGTACCATCGCTGCCGTAGGAGTCGCATTTAGCAAATTTGCCGGTTATTTTATTCCAGCGCTTACTATGGCCGATGAAAATATTATTTTTCAGATAGGAGATTGGTTTAAGTTATATCCGGCGCAGCTAGTATCTATAGCATTGATTATTTTTCTTACCTATGTAAATACGCGGGGTATTCGGGAGGGCAAATTGATTCAGTCAATATTTACGCTTGCTAAATTGTTCTCGCTATTTGCATTGATTGTATTCGGCCTACTAATGGCGGCCAAGGTCGATATATGGAATGCCAATTGGGCTACCGGTTTTGATTTTAAGTTTACCGAGCCTGTAAGGGACGAGTCGGGCAGTCAGATTGGCTGGTCGGTATTTAAAGAGCCGGCTTCTATATTCTTAATGATCGGATTGATAAGTTCTGCTATGGTGGGATCCGTATTCAGCAGTGTGGCCTGGGAAAACGTCACTTTTATTGCCGGTGAAATAAAAAATCCTAAACGTAACGTGGGGTTGAGTCTTTTTCTGGGAACCCTAATTGTTACCATTGTATATGTGCTTACTAATGTAATGTACATTGCTGTATTGCCTTTATTTCCTGAAGCATCGGAAGCTGCTGCTGCCTTCCCTACCGAATCCGCAACTCCCAATGTTGCATTTCCGCTTCAGGATCGTGTAGCCACAGCGGCAGCATCTAACATTTTTGGGGTATATGGTACGGCTATTATTGCGGTAATGATTATGGTTTCTACATTTGGATGTAATAATGGATTGATTCTCACTGGAGCAAGAGTCTTTTATACGATGGCTCAGGATAAATTATTTTTACCTCAGGCCGCCCAGTTGAATAAAAATGCCGTACCTCAATGGGCACTCTGGGCTCAGGGCATCTGGGCTAGCATTCTTTGCCTAAGTGGCAAGTACGGAATACTGCTGGATTATGTAGTATTTATTACACTGGTGTTTTATATTCTTACAATTATCGCTGTATTCAGGTTACGCAAAAAACGTCCCGATGCCGAAAGGCCTTATAAAGCTTTCGGTTATCCGGTTATTCCTGTCATTTACATATTAATGGCCGGAACTATGGCGCTAGGACTGCTGATTTATAAACCGACCACTTCATTGGTGGGATTACTCATAGTACTGGTAGGCGTACCCCTCTATTACATCGCCATGCAAAAGCAGAAAGCCTAGCGGATTTTTATAATATATTAGGGGAAACTGCAGCAAAAGCAGATGGAAATGTAGAAACGCTACCTGTTGTTTATCAACTTTTAACGTTTGGATAAATATTTTTCCACAACCTTCCTATGCTTTCTGTGTATAAAACGAATGAATCGCTACCGTTACATAGTATATATTCGCCCTTACAATTAAAAAACGTTTTAAGCCGTGAGATTAAAGAGTCTGGAAATAAAAGGTTTTAAGAGTTTTGCAGATAAGACCATCGTGAATTTTGACCAGAATGTTACAGGTATTGTGGGGCCTAACGGATGTGGGAAGTCGAATATCGTCGATAGTATCCGTTGGGTAATTGGCGAACAGAAGATTAGTGCCTTGCGTAGTGAAAACCTCGATAGTCTGGTCTTCAACGGCTCCAAAACCCGTTCTGCTAGTGGTGTGGCTGAGGTGAGCCTCACTTTTGAGAACACAAAAAACCTCTTACCTACCGAATTTAATACGGTTCGTATTACCCGTAAATTTTATAAAAGCGGCGAAAGTGAATACCGTCTGAACGACGTACAATGTCGTTTAAGAGATATTCAAAACCTGTTTATGGACACAGGGATCAGTACCGATTCCTATGCCATCATAGCATTGGATATGGTGGATGATCTGATCCGTGATAAGGATAACAGCCGCCGCAAAATGCTGGAGCAGGCTGCAGGTATTTCTATCTATAAAACCCGAAAAAAAGAGGCTAAACAAAAGTTAGATGCTACTGAGCAGGATTTGAATCGTATCGAAGACCTACTTTTCGAAATCAACAACCAGCTCAAAGCGCTCGAGAGCCAAGCTAAAAAAGCTGAAAAATATCACGAAATCAAAAAGGAATATCGTGAGGTGAGCATTGAGTTGGCTAAAGCGGCACTAGAAGGTTTTAATCTTACTTATAAGGAACTGACCGAGCAGCAAGAGGTTGAGAGCGAAAAAGTACAACAACTGGAAGCTGAGCTGCAGGCCCAGGAAGCCGCATTGCAGGAGGAGAAAGACGCTTTTGTAGAGAAAGAGCGCGCATTGCAAAGTATGCAGCATGCTTTTAATGAGTTGCAGCAAAAAGTACGCACCAAGGAAGGCGACAGAAATCTGGCGGTACAGCGTCTGCAATATCTTAAGGAAAAACAAAACAGCTTACAAGAATTTCTGGATAAATCCGATGCCCAGTTAAAAGGTATCAGAGAAAGCATTGTTTTTACCGAGCAACAGATAGCAGAAGAAGAAAAAGCCTATCAAGGTTTGGTAGAGCAGCTGGAAAATTATAAAACAGAAGTAGAAGAGAAACGCGGGGTACTGGATTCAAGGCGTAATGCACTTGATGAAATGCGCCTAGAGAATCAACAAATACAGCGCAGCCAATTTGATGCGGAGAAGAAAGTAGCTATCGCCGATACTTCTATTCAGAACCTGCAGCACACCATACAGCAAATTGAGCAAGAGATAGAACAGCGTGCAGCTACATTTGAGACCCTCGAGGCGGAAAAATTACAAAAAGAACAATTGCTCAGCGAGCAAAAACAATCGTTGGAACAGTTGCAGGCGCATTATGAGTATACAAAGGAACAAATTCTGCAAACCCAGCAAATATTGGATGCGTTGCGTAATGAACTAGCCGAAGAAACCCGTAAGCTGGATGCCAAAAAGAATGAGCATGATTTGTTGAAGAGCATGATTGATTCCATGGAGGGCTATCCGGAAAGCGTGAAGTTCCTGCATCGCAATAAAGATTGGAATTACAATGCTCCGATATTATCGGATATTATCTATGTAAAAGAAGAATACCGTACAGCTCTCGAAAATGTACTGGAACCATATCTGAACTACTATATTGTGGAAAACCTACAGCAGGGAATGGAAGCCGTGCATCTGCTGGATAATCATAAAAAAGGCAAAGCCAACTTCTTCATACTAGATAAAATTCATGAGGCAGTTAGCGGATCCCCTACGCATACATTGGAAAATGCTATTCCGGCTTTAAGTGTTGTAGAGGTGGATGAAAAGTATAGTAATCTTGCCAGACACCTTCTAGGTAATGTATTTATAGCAGAAGGCGAGGAGGCTTTGAACAATTCCAACGGCTTTATTGTGATTGAAAAGAGTGGTCGTTATGTAAAAGGTAAGCATACACTTACCGGAGGAAGCGTGGGGTTGATTGAAGGAAAGAAAATCGGACGCGCAAAAAATCTCGAAAAACTACAGCAAGATATTGCTGCACAGGAAGCAGTAGTGCAAGAGCTGAAAACAAAAATTCAGACAAAACACAATGAGGTAATTGCTTTTAACGAGGATTTGAGAGAAAACGCCATAAAGGAAACCGAAAAAGCTATACAGGAACTATCGAACCAGGTGTTCTCTCTTCAAAATAAAATGGAGAATATTCAGGCACAGCAGAGTGCAGCCCGCAACAGACTGGACGACCTGAATGAGCAATTGCAGCAAACCCAAGCTTCGGTGGAGAGTGTGCGCCGCGAACTGCAGGAGTACAATGAAATGCTACAGCAAAATGCCAATAAGCTTTCTGAAACAGAAGAAGCTTTTCGTTCTGCACAAGGCGCCCATGAAGAAGCACTGAGCTACTACAATGAGTTTAATCTGAATGTTACACGTCAGCAAAGTAAAATCAATGCTCTTAAGCAGGAGCTGACATTTAAATGCAATCAGCTTGAAGAGCTGGAAAAGCAAATAGAACAAAGCACGCAACAGCTTGCCGGTACCAACGAGGACATCGCTCAGAATGAAGCTGCATTAGTAGCTGTTGAAGAAGAGCTGCAACAGTTAATGCAGGCACGAGAAGAAGATAAAAAGGTGCTGGATGATGCAGATCAAGCTTATTACAGTTTGCGCAATCAGCTAAATGAAAAAGAAAGCGAACTGCGGCAGAAGGCTAAGGAAAAAGAACAGGCAGAGCATTTGCTGATTGCTATAAAAGATAAGCTGAATGAGTTGAAATTACAACTAGCAGGAACAAAGGAGCGCTTGAATGTAGAGTTCAAAATTCAGCTGGAGGACATACTGGACGAGGCACGTACTACCGAAATCAGTGCAGATGAGCTGCAAGAAAAAGCCGATAGGCTGAAGAAACGTCTCGAAAATCTGGGTGAAGTAAACCCCACAGCTATTGAGGCTTTCACCGAGATGAAAAAGCGCTATGAGTTTATCGTAGAACAAAAGAACGACCTCATTAATGCCAAAGAGAGTTTATTAAAAACAATTGAGGAGGTAGAGTCTACCGCCAATCAGAAATTTCTGGATACTTTCAATCAGGTGCGTGAAAACTTTAAAAAGGTATTTAAATCGTTGTTTACTGAAGATGACCAGTGCGATTTGGTTCTTGAAGATCCGGATAACCTAGCCGAAACAGGTATTGATGTTATTGCAAAGCCTAAGGGTAAAAGACCTACATCCTTAACGCAGCTGAGCGGAGGAGAAAGAACCCTAACTGCTACCGCACTGCTCTTTGCCATTTATCTTATCAAACCGGCTCCATTCTGTATTCTGGATGAGGTGGATGCTCCACTGGACGATGCCAATGTGGGTAAGTTTACCAATATGATCCGTGAATTCAGTAACAACTCGCAATTTATTATAGTAACGCACAATAAAACTACTATGAGTGCCGTTGATGTGATATATGGTGTAACCATGCAGGAGCCTGGGGTAAGTAAGTTGGTGAGTGTAGACTTCAGGAGTTTGGCTGAGGCAGGGTAGTATGTGATGATGAGAAAATTGTTTTTTGTTTGTCTAGCTATAGATTAAAAGAATAAAGCCGCCTATTATCATATGGCGGCTTTTTGAATTTTCATGGATAAGTAAGTATATGGTAAGAAGTTTTAGTTAATGATGTTTCATTTTACTTTTCCAGCTCTTGATAGCCTCAGGAGTGATAGTAAAGCCCATACTCACACCAATATTGCGATGAGTGAAAGAAGAGGCGGCATCGTCTTCATATTTGTTTTCTACTAACCCGTGATAGTAGCTGATATCATGATTGACGTATAGCCCGTTGGTGATTCTAATAGTAACCCCTAACAAACCACTAGCTCCAGCATCTACTTTTGTGCTCATAATTTTTGTGGTTTTGAATCCGACAAAGGCTTCTTCATCTTCGTCCAGCAAGTAGCTTTTACCACCCACCAGAAATCCTACTGAGCCACCAATACCTATTCGAGGTCTGACCCTATTTGCCTGATCCCCGAAAGTAAAAATGGCATTCAGCGGAAGGCGTATATAATTCATACGCTGTACGGCTTTGCCCCCTTCTGTATTATTGTCTGATTTAAATGTAAAACCTTCTGTACTAAAAAAGCTACCTATTCCTATTCCTACATTGTCGCTTACATTGAACAGTGCCGAACGTCCCACCTGTACAGTGGGATGAAAAGCTCGCTTAAAAGCATCACTACGATTACCCACCGTCCAGCTATGGCCAATCATCACTTTATCGCTGATGGCAAATCCACGTTGTTGTGCTATGACCGCAATGGGCAAGCATAATAATAGCATTGCGGGGTAGAGGAGTTTTTTCATGATGTTTAATTGAGTCGTTCTTTTTTGTATTGACAAAATCATGCCAGATTTGCCTTCAAGCGAAAAGAAATAGCTGAAGACTATGGTATTTTTTTAATTTACTTCTCATAAAATGTTCTCCAGAAAAAGGGGATATCTTCAAATCTCTAAAAATCCAGCCGCTTGCCAAATAGTTTTAGTATTTTAGCAAACTTTTTTAAAAACTGATATCGCAGGTTATGATTACAATCACTTTTCCGGATGGTGCCAAGAAAGAATTTGAGGCGGGAATAACCGCGCTGGATATAGCTAAATCTATATCAGAAGGATTGGCACGCAAGGTGCTTGCAGCTAAAGTTAATGGTGAAGTATGGGATGCAACACGCCCAATTAATAATGATGCGGAGTTGCTGTTACTGACGTGGGACGATACGGATGGTAAAAAAACTTTCTGGCACTCTTCGGCACACCTTATGGCAGAAGCCGTGGAAGCTATGTTCCCTGGAGTGAAGTTTTGGGTGGGACCCGCCTTGGATTCAGGAGGGTTCTATTACGATATGGATTTGGGCGACAGAAAACTGTCAGAAGAGGATTTGGCTGCACTGGAAAAGAAAATGAATGAATTGGCCAAAACCAACAGTCCTTATGTGCGTAAGGAAGTCCCTAAAGCAGATGCTTTAAAATATTTTACCGAAAAAGGTGATGAATATAAGCTAGATCTGATTGGCAATCTGAACGATGGCGAAATCACCTTCTATACACAAGGTAATTTTACCGATTTGTGTAGAGGACCGCATATACCGCATACAGGCTTTATTAAAGCCATTAAGCTTACCAATGTTTCCGGTGCATACTGGAAGGGGGATGAGAAGAATAAGATGCTTACTCGTGTATATGGTATTACATTCCCCAATCAGAAAGAATTGGATGAATACCTAGCCATGCTGGAAGAAGCTAAAAAGCGCGACCACCGCAAGCTAGGAAAAGAGCTGGGCATCTTCACCATGGATGAAATGGTGGGACAAGGATTACCCTTATGGTTACCAAATGGAACCATAATTATTGAGGAGCTCGAAAAGCTGGCTAAAGAAACTGAAGAAGCAGCCGGCTATAAAAGAGTAGTGACCCCTCATATCGCTAAGGAAAGCATGTACTTGACTAGTGGTCACCTGCCTTATTATGCCGATAGTATGTATCCACCCATGGAACTAGATGGGGAGCGATACTATCTAAAAGCCATGAACTGTCCGCATCACCACCGCATTTTTGCTTCGGAGCCTAAAAGCTATCGTGATT
Organism: Chitinophagaceae bacterium C216; assembly: GCA_028485475.2. Lineage (GTDB taxonomy): Bacteria > Bacteroidota > Bacteroidia > Chitinophagales > Chitinophagaceae > Niabella > Niabella composti. Next base: position 73,059 of record CP144143.1, on the reverse strand, counting down.
TACCGTATCGTATTGCAGAGTATGGTACCTGCTATCGCTATGAGCAAAGCGGAGAATTATTCGGACTGATGCGCGTGCGTTGTCTGCACATGAACGATGCACATATCTATTGTACCAAAGAACAGTTTGCTGATGAGTTTCGTGCGGTAAACGATATGTATCTGAAGTATTTTAAGATATTCGGTATTGAAAAGTATGTGATGCGACTGAGCCTTCACGATCCTGAAAAGCTTGGACAGAAGTACATCAACGAGCCTGAACTCTGGAAGGAAACAGAAGAGCTTGTTCGTAACGTGCTTATAGAAAGCAATATTCCTTATGTTGAAGTGAAAGGTGAGGGTGCTTTCTATGGTCCTAAAATTGATGTACAGATTTGGAGTGCCATCGGACGGGAGTTTACCTTAGCTACCAATCAGGTAGACTTCGCGCAAGGACGCAGATTCAATCTTACATTTACCAATCAGAATAACGAACCGGAAGTGCCGTTGATTATACATCGTGCACCGCTGGGTACTCACGAACGTTTCATTGGCTTCCTGCTGGAGCATTATGCAGGAAAGTTTCCGGTGTGGCTGGCCCCCGTGCAAGTAAAAGTGTTACCCATTAGTGACAAATTCCTTCCCTATGCACAGGAGGTACAAGGCAAATTAAGGGCTGCTGGCGTACGGGCCGAAGTAGACGACCGCAATGAAAAGATTGGTAAAAAGATTCGTGATACCGAATTGTACAAAGTGCCTTACATGCTCATTGTAGGTGAAAAAGAAATGAGTGAGAATAAAGTATCTGTACGTAGACAAGGTAAAGGAGATGCGGGAGCAAAAAGTGTAGAAGCATTCATGAACGAAATTCTCATTGAAATAAAAGAAAAGCGCAACAACTAATGCATATAGCCCGGTATTTAATACCGGGCTATTATTTTGAACAATTTAACGAAAACTGTGTTAAATATTCGCCCCGGTGTAGGTGCAAAGGATGTAATGATCATCATTAGCCCTCTTTGCAGGTCGTAGAGAAAATATTTTGCAGGGCGCAATATCGGAGCCAAAAGGGCGTCTAAGCCTATTATCTCCACCACCAGCGTTTTCTTGCCTTCTGAAAAAGTACTTGGTTAATTGTTAGGGAGTTAAACAAAACTCATGTTTTGCTGTTAATGTTTGTTTTGCCGTGCTAGACGTGTTGGCAGCAAAATGAGACAGGTAAATTATGTTTTTTATGTTTTATTGTTTAGAGAAGCGACTCATGATGAGAAGAAAAACACTGCTGCTTTTGCTCTTTGTACTTTCGATAATAAGTACGAAAATACATGCACAAAACAGCGAAGAACCTCCATTAAATGATGCCACGCTTTCGGCACTAATTGATTACGCATTGGAGCATCAGCCTGCAGTTAAAAAGGCTACCATTGATCAAGAAATCACCGATCTGCAGGTAAAGAACAAATTGGCCGACTGGTATCCTCAAGTCAACTTCAACTACAATTATCAGCGCAATTTTCAGTTGCCGGTAAATATTGTGGATGGTAATTCTATACGTTTTGGAGTTGATAATTCATCAGCTTTGCAATTCACTGCTACACAAAACATCTTCAATCGTGATGTGCTTTTGGCTAGTCGCACTAAGGATGATGTGCGCTTTATTGCAGAAAAGCAGGTGGAAAATGCTAAGATCAATCTTGTAGCAAATGTTTCTCGTAGTTTTTATGATCTGCTAGCAACACAGCAACAATTAAGAATTACGGAAGAAAATATTGCAATGCTGGCGCGGAGCTTAAAAGATGCGCGTGCGCGTTATGATGCAGGAGTAGCAGATAAAACCGATTACCAAAGAGCCACTATTGCTTTAAACAATGCACAAGCTTCGAAACGCGCCATTGAAGAAGCATTACGAGCTAAGTTGGCTAATCTGAAGTATCTAATCAATTATCCGGAAGACAGAGAGTTAACCCTGCAATACGATAGTGCTACACTGGAAAATGAAATCTATTTGGATACCTTATCTACGGCAGTTTACACCCAGCGCGTAGAGTATCAACAACTGCAGGCACAGCTAAGATTACAGGAAGCGAATGTTAAGTATAACAAATGGAGCTATATTCCTTCAGTATCTGCCAATGGTGCATATATTCGCAACTTTCAGAACAATGCCCTAAGCAAGCTTTACAGTCAAGGATTCCCTAATTCTTATGCTGCACTTACTTTGGGCTTCCCCATATTTCAAGGTGGAAAAAGGAAGAATAATATTTCGATAGCACAAAAACAAGTTGAGCAAACACGTTTGGATATAGAAAACTTTACCAATCAGGTAAATAGTGAGTATCAATCCGCCTTAGCTCAGTACAAGGCGAGTATGGCCAACTATCTGGCTTTAAAGGAAAATATGGAGCTGGCCGCTGAAGTACACCGTATTATTGAACTGCAGTACAGAGAAGGAATAAAAACCTATCTGGAACTGATTACTGCGCAAACCGATTTAAGAGCTGCCCAGATTAACTATTACAATGCTGTTTACAGTCTGCTTAGCAGTAAAATTGATGTCCTAAAAGCTCAGGGTGCTATTAATGTTAAATAGAACTAAACTAAAAAATAAACTGATGAAAAGAGTTTCGATATACGCGTTTCTATTATTGTCTCTGATAGCCTGTAAAAGTAAACAACAACAGCAGGGAGCTCCACAGAATGCACCTGTTCCTGTTACGGTAATGCAGGTTACCGAGAGTGGTATTGCAGCTTATTATGATGAGTATCCCGGTATACTTGTCCCTCTGAACGAATCTGAAATTAGGCCTCAGGTCACTGGTTATATTACGGGTATTTTTTTCAAAGATGGAGATAAGGTTGTAAAAGGACAAAAGCTTTATAGCATTGATCAGCAAACTTACGATGCTAATTATCAGGCTGCACTGGCTAATATTGCGCTTCAGGAAACCAATCTCCTGAAGGCAAAAAAAGACGCCGAGCGTTATCATGCTTTAGACAAGCAGGACGCAATTGCAAAACAGCAGGTAGATTATGCTGATGCAGCACTGGCAGCTGCCGAGAAACAATTGGCCGCTGCAAAGGCGCAGGCAAATGCGCTTAAGGCCAACGTTAGTTACTCGACCATCTATGCACCTTTTACCGGTACTATAGGTATTTCTAAAGTGCGTGTAGGAACATCGGTGGTGGCAGGACAAACCGTGCTGAATACTATTTCTACCGATAATCCTATGGCGGTAGATTTTGCAGTAGATCAGAAAGAAATTATGCGGTTTGCCAAACTGCAAAATTCAAAGGATATTATCGATTCTACCTTTTCTCTAGCTTTTGGTAATGATATATATCCGCATTATGGAAAGGTGTATACCATGGATCGTGCTGTAGATCCGCAAACCGGTACTATTAAAGTTAGACTTGTATTTCCTAATAACCAGCAGCTACTAAAGGCAGGTATGAGTTGCACTGTAAGAGTACTGAATATGGCGAACTCCAGATCCATACTTATACCTTATAAAGCAGTAACCGAACAATTAGGTAGCTTCTTTGTGTATGTTGTAGAGGATGGTAATAAAGTAACACAACGGAAAGTTACATTGGGTAAACAGCTTGGTACCAATATTCTAATTAAGGATGGATTACAGGCAGGGGAAAGTATCGTGGTAGAAGGTGTGCAGAACTTGAGAGAAGGTTCGCTGATTACTACTGATACTACCGGGAGCAGCCCCGGTGCTACTCCTGCAAAGAAATAATAAAAAATCACTGATAACCGGGTAGTAGAACCTATCGGGTTGTCTTAAGCGCAGAAAAGCCCTCCTATGCTTTAGTGTTTTTTTAGAGGAGCATGGAATCAACAAAGTCATTAAACTTAAACTATTAGCGTTTTCATGATAGCTGATGTATTTATAAAAAGACCGGTAACCGCTATCGTCATATCGATTGTTATTGTGCTAGTGGGGATAATTTCTATATTGACCCTGCCTGTGGCACAGTATCCTGATATTACACCGCCTACAGTACAGATCTCTAGTAACTTTATCGGTGCCGATGCAGAAACGGTGGAGCAGACCACCACCACTGCTATTGAAACCCAAGTGAATGGTACTCCCGGTATGACTTACATGACCAGTAACAGTACCAGTAGTGGACAAAGTAGCATTACGGTAAATTTTCAGGTAGGTACAGATATCAATATTGCAACGCTCGACGTGCAAAACCGTGCTAGTGTTGCGGAACCTACTTTGCCTGATGCGGTAAAACGATTGGGTATAACAGTACGTAAGCGTAACCCTAGTATTATGATGGCTCTTGCGTTTTACTCACCTAATGGTACGCATGATGCCACTTTTATCGGAAACTACGTAAACCTGTACGTTAAAGATGCGCTGCTACGTGTGAAAGGTGTAGGAGATATTTTCTCGCGGGCGGATGACTTTAGTATGCGCGTATGGCTCGATCCTACCAAAATGGCGGCATTGGGTATTACACCTGCCGAGGTAAATGCGGCATTACAGGAGCAAAACCTTCAAACAGCTGCTGGTACGATCGGCGGTAATCCACAAAGTGGCGAGCAGATATTTGAATACAGTCTGCTGACAAACAGCCGTATCAATACTCCCGAGCAATTTGAAAACATTATTGTTCGTACACGCCCATCCGATGGAAGCATCGTATATCTAAAAGATGTTGCTAAAATAGAACTAGGTAAGTTCGATTATAATGCTAATGCATTTGTAAGTGGTAAGCCTGCAGCCTTCTTGCTAATTTATCAGGCTCCGGGTGCCAATGCGCTGGATACTTACAAAGGCATTATGGAGGCTTTGGATAGACTAAGGCCTAGTTTTCCTAAGGATATCGATTTTAAAATTCCTCTCGAAACTGCAACAGTGGTACAGATATCCATAAACGAGGTATTGCACACGTTTATGGAAGCCTTGGTGCTCGTGGTATTGGTGGTATTCTTATTCTTGCAAAGCTGGAGAGCAACGCTTATTCCTGTACTGGCTATTCCGGTGTCATTGATTGGGACGTTTATATTCTTCCATCTGCTTGGCTTTACGATCAACACGCTTACGTTATTTGCATTCGTTCTAGCTATTGGTATTGTGGTGGACGACGCTATTGTGGTAGTGGAAGCCATTCAGCATAATATCGACAGTCGGGGTATGTCGCCAAAGGATGCAACCATCACGGCCATGAAAGAAATTTCTGCTCCTGTAATAGCTATTGCGCTAATATTGGCAGCTGTATTCATTCCTGTTGGCTTTATTCCGGGTATTGTGGGTAGATTGTATCAGCAGTTTGCGATCACCATTGCGGTATCGGTGTTATTGTCGGCTTTTGTGGCATTGTCGCTTACTCCGGCATTAAGTATGCTGATGTTGAAGCCCACTGCAACTTTAAAGGAGAAGAAAAACTTTCTGGACCGCTTTTTCGATAAGTTCAATGACTGGTTTGCTAAAGTAACGCGTGGCTATACGAAAAGTGTGGGACGCTGGATTAGGAAGACGCCTTATGTAATTACATTGTTAATACTGGTAGTGGTTACCATGTTCTTCCTGTTTAAAATAAAACCTACAGGATTTATTCCTACTGAAGACGAAGGTCGTTTGTTTGTGACTTACGAGATGCCTGAGGGAACCAGTACCACGCGCAGTATTGCAATGATTAAAGACATTATGACCCGCATCGAGGAGATCCCTGAAGTAGATGTGGTAGGAGGTTTGGCTGGTCTCAATATTATCAGCTTTAGTAATAAATCTAACGTGGGTACCATGTTCGTTAAGCTGAAATCATGGGAACAGCGCAAAGGTCCCAATCAGGATGTAAATGCGGTGATTGCAAAAATCACGGCAGCTACACGGGATATTAAAGAAGCCAGAGTGATGCCTATTGCGCCTCCGGCGATACCTGGACTAGGACAAACTGCAGGTTTCACATTCCAGCTACAGCAAGTAGGTACTACAGACGATGTAAAGCAGTTTGAAGCAGTTGCAAATAAGTTCTTGCAACAGCTTAATGCGCATCCTGCTATTGGAAGGGCTTACACCTTCTTTAATGCTCGCACCCCCAGTTATCAGGTAAGTGTGAATAGAGAGATGGCGAAAAAAATGGGTGTAAGTGTAGCAGAGGCATATACCACACTGGCTAATTTCCTTGGAAGTAGTTATGTAAACGACTTTAATATTTACGGTCGCAACTTCCGAGTAGTCACACAAGCGGATTATGTTTACCGCGGTTCTTTAGATAACCTGAAGGACTATTACGTACGTAATAATCAAGGCAGTATGGTGCCGTTGGATCTACTGGTTACCACTAAACTGATTGAAGCGCCGGCAGTAATATCTCACTTTAATATTTATCGTTCAATTGAAATTAACGGAACTCCTCAGGAAGGTTATAGTAGTGGTCAGGCGATCGAGGCTTTGCGCGAAGTCGCTAAAACGCTACCTGCAGGATATGGATATGAGTTTTCAGGTATGAGCCGTGAAGAAATTGCTGCTGGAGATCAGCAAACCATGATATTTGCTATCTCGATCATATTCGTATTTCTTTTCCTAGCGGCCTTATACGAAAGCTGGTCCGTTCCTTTTGCCGTATTGTTAGCAGTACCTATTGGTGCCTTCGGATCTATCTTGGCGCTTACTTTCTTGCCCAAGCTTACTAATAATGTGTATGCCCAGATCGGATTGATTACTTTGATAGGTTTGGCTGCGAAAAATGCCATTTTGATTGTAGAGTTTGCCAAAGAACGGGTGGATAAGGGACTCGATGTGGTGCAGGCTACTTTACAGGCGGTAAGATTAAGGTTGCGTCCTATTATCATGACATCTCTGGCATTTATCTTAGGGGTAGTGCCATTGATGATGGCTAGCGGGGCCGCGTCTGTCAGTCGTCGTACTATTGGCTGGACGGTATTTGGTGGTATGATGGCCGCCACCTCACTAGCCATATTTGTAGTGCCGGTGCTGTATGTGCTGATTACGAAGATTAGTTACGGTAAAAAAGTGATAAAGGCTCATGAGCCAGAAGAGTAATGTAGAGGCTTAAGGTTGATAAAAAGCTCGAAATCATTCTACGATTTTGAGCTTTTTATTATCATCACATATAAAAATAAGCGCACTTATTATTTCTTATAATTATGTGAAATAAAAAATTGCATGAGTGAGTTTTATTCACAATCTTTGCAAAAAATATTTTAACTTGCCTAATCCCATAAGGCAATAAAATAAACAATATTTCCAACTTCTGTATGGGAAGAAGTTGCTTGAATTAAAAGATTAAATGGCTGTACCACAAAATCCAAATTTTAATCGTCCTTCTTTCGGAGGGGGACAGTTTGGTGGAAATAAACAGAACAAAGTGAACTTTAGGAATCGTTTACCTCAGAAGGAAACATTACATCGAATTAATCACAACATCAAGGCTCCACAAGTGCGCCTGGTGGGCGATAATGTGGAGGTAGGGATTTATCCTATTCAAGAAGCGTTAAAAATTGCACAACAGCAGGAGTTAGATCTGGTGGAAATTTCTCCCACTGCAGATCCTCCTGTATGTAAAGTAATAGATTACAATAAGTTCCTTTACGATAAGAAGAAGAAAGAAAAGGAAATTAAGGCCAAAAGTAAGGTCACCGAGGTAAAGGAAATACGCTTTACGCCCAATACGGACGATCATGACTTCGACTTTAAAGCAAAACACGCAGAAGGTTTCTTGAAAGACGGTAACAAAGTAAAGGCCTACGTGCAGTTTAAAGGACGCGCAATCCAGTTTCAGGATAGAGGCCAGTTACTGCTTTTAAAGTTTGCCGAAAGATTGGCGGAGTTTGGAACCTTAGAAAGCATGCCTAAACTGGAAGGGAAACGCATGCTAGCCATGATTGCTCCCAAATCCAAGAAAAAGTAAAATCTTTATCATAACTCTCTCAGCCGAAAGCATGCCGCTTTCGGTTTTTTGTTATCCTAAGAGCAATAAAGTTGGATGAAGTCCTAACATAAAAAGCCCCGCTTGAAAAGCGGGGCAGATATAGAAAATTACTTTAATCGATTGTTACTGATTAGATGATATCCATTGCCTTTACAAAAAAAGTTGTTACGAACGGCAATATCAGCGTAAGCCAGGGCCAATGCGCAAAACATGCGAACAGAAATGCTGCAGTAGAAACCAGGAATAAAATCCACATTAACCCTTTATTTTTTGTACCGGTTGACATAGCTTATCTTTTTGCCTGCAAATGTAATACATACTGCCAATATATTTGCACACTAGGCGATTGAAATTTTATTTTAAAAATAGGGTCGGAAGACCTATTTTCGTCTTTTGTGTACTATATACACAATATTCTAATGCTTGTTATTGATGAAACTTTTTTTCTACATCAGGTATCACACACATTTTGGAGAAAGCCTTTTTATTACAGGAAATGCTGCTGAGTTGGGCGGTGGTAGGGATTTGATAGAGATGCATTATTTTAATCAAGACTTCTGGCGTATAGAGCTGGATATCGATGTAACTACCCTTGATGAGAAACCTCTAGAGTATAAATATGTATTTAAGGGTACAGACGGAGAACTGGTGCACGAATTCCGTAATAGGACGATCTATCTGAAGCAACACAACGTTTCCACGTTGAAGATTTTCGATATGTGGAATTATTCCGGTGCTTACCCAAATGTATTTTACACCGATCCTTTTCAGAAAATATTATTGCCCTCACGAAAAGCAAGTAAGATTGAGTTTAAAAAAAACATCACCCATATTTTCAAGGTTAAGGCTCCCTTATTAGGTAAGGATGAGGTAGTAGGGCTATTAGGCGATAACGAAGTATTACACCAATGGGATGAGGAGCACCCTTTATTGTTGCAATTTGATGGTTCCTCCTGGGTGAGGGGAGTAGACTTGAGTAGAGCAGCTTTCCCCGTATCATACAAATATGGTGTATACAATAAAAAAACAAAACGATGGTTGCGTTATGAGGACGGTGAAAACCGTCGGTGCTTTGAGCATGCTGCTTTAGGAGAGCAAATTCTTGTGCAGGATGGATTTATCAATCTTCCGCATAATACTTGGAAGGGTGCAGGAGTAGCCATTCCGGTATTTAGTCTCAGAAGTAAAAAGGGATTAGGTATTGGTGAGTTCAGCGATTTGAAACTACTTACCGACTGGGCGGTTACTACCGGATTGCGTCTGATACAAATCTTACCCATAAACGATACTACCGCTACCCATACTTGGAAAGATTCTTATCCATATGCGGCAATATCTGCATTTGCTTTGCACCCGATTTATATCCATCTGGATGCCCTCCTCGGCAAACAGCATAAGGAGGAGCTTTTGTCTAAAATTAAAGCTCAAAGAGAGGCCTTAAACAAGCTGGATGCAGTAGATTATGAAGCGGTATTACAGTTTAAACTCGACATACTCAAAGCGCTTTTTAAAACAGAAGGTGATGCATGCCTGCAATCACAGGAGTATCAATCTTTCTTCCAGCAGCATCAGTATTGGTTGATGCCCTATGCTGCTTATTGTTATTTGAGAGATAAATATCAGTCTCCGGATCCTGCTACCTGGAGCACACATAACGTGTATAGACCGGAAGAGATTGCCTTGTTCTTTAAGCCTGAACACGAAGGATATAAAGAAGTGTTGCTGCATTGTTATATTCAGTATCAGCTGCACCTACAACTGTTAGATGCTGTACAGTACGCGCATCAAAAAGGTGTAATTATTAAAGGTGATATTCCTATTGGTATTTATCGTTACGGCTGCGATGCTTGGGTAGAGCCAGAATTATATAACATGCAGCTACAGGCTGGGGCACCACCTGACGATTTTGCCACCACAGGCCAGAACTGGGGGTTCCCTACTTATAACTGGCCCCGTATGCAGCAGGATGATTTTGCATGGTGGAGGAAGCGTTTTAGGCAAATGAGCTTGTATTTCGATGCTTTTCGCATTGATCATATTCTGGGTTTTTTCAGGATATGGAGTATTCCTATCGATGCTGTGCAGGGGATCATGGGCCACTTTGACCCTTGTATTCCGGTGCATGTAGATGAGTTTGCCGAGCGAGGTATATGGTTCGATTATGAAAGATTTTGTAAGCCTTATATTACTGACGAGGTGTTGCAGGAAATTTTCGGTGAACGAGCAGAAGAAGTCAAACAGAATTTTCTGAAGAAACATGGTCCGCGGGAGTATCAGCTTCTGCCGGAGTTTGATACCCAAAGAAAAATAGAAGCATGGTTCTCCGATAAGGATGGAGAAGCTGCGCATTCAATGCGGGAGGGTTTATACTATCTGGTAAGTAACGTACTTTTATTCGAGCAGGAAAATTCGGATAAAAAAGAATTTCATTTCCGTATTGCGCTGGATAAAACAACGTCATTCCGACATCTGCAGCCTCATATTAGAGAGCAACTGTGGGATTTGTATATCGATTATTTCTATCGTCGCCAAAATGATTTATGGCGAAAAGAAGCATTGAAAAAATTACCCCAGCTTAAAGCGGCAACAAATATGCTAATATGCGGTGAGGACCTAGGAATGGTGCCCGATAGTGTGCCCGGTGTGATGCAACAGTTGGGGATACTAAGTCTAGAGATTCAGCGCATGCCTAAGCAGTGGGGTGTGAGTTTTTTCAACCCGGCCACAGCACCTTATTTATCCGTTGTTACGCCTTCTACGCATGATATGAGCACTATTCGAGGCTGGTGGCAAGAAAACAGAAGTATTACGCAGCAGTTTTATAATACGGAGCTTGAGCAGAAAGGAGAGGCGCCATACTTCTGTGAGCCATGGATTAATAAAGCTATCGTATTGCAACACCTACATGCTCCAGCTATGTGGAGTATTTTTCAGTTGCAGGATTTATTGGGCATGAGTGCATCACTACGTAGGGAAAATCCTGAGGAAGAACGCATCAATGTGCCTGCCAATCCACATCATTACTGGCGTTATCGTATGCATATCACGCTGGAACAACTCTTGAAGGAAAAGGCGTTTAATGAAGAGTTGAGAGGGTATGTACTGAATAGCGGCAGATAACTACTATTGAGAATCTATTATGTGAAATTAGAGATATAAACAAGGGAGTTATTAATAACTCCCTTGACCTTTACCGCCTTCTACAATGGCTACACTGGCACTACATCCCAAACGTGTAGCCCCGGCTTCAATTAATTCCTTGGCAAATTTGTAATCTCTTATACCGCCACTAGCTTTTATTCCAACCTGGGCAGGTAAATGTTGTTTAAACAGTGTTACAGCATGTATGCTGGCTCCCTTCTCAGCATAGCCCGTCGAGGTTTTTAAATAGTCAATGCCGGAAGCACCATACAGCTCGCAGCATTTAATAATCTCCTCGTCTGTAAGCACTCCACTTTCGATAATAATTTTGATGACTTTGTTTTTCTCTTTTATAATAGGTGCCAGTGCCTCGATTTCTTTTTGAAGATATACCCAATCGTTATTTTTCAAAGCAATTAGATTGATGACGATGTCCAACTCATCAGCCCCGTCTTCAATTGCTTGATACACCTCGGCTTTCTTGGCAGTTATTGTTGAATAACCGAATGGGAATCCTATAACTGTACAGGTTTTTACGGTACTGCCTTCCAGCAATGCTTTGGTCTGCTTTACGAATGGTGGAGGTACGCATGCCGAGGCAAACTGATATTGCCGGGCTTCGTTACACACTCGCTCAATATCGCTTAATAAAGTAGTGGGTTTTAAAATGGTGTGATCTATGTAAGTGTTCAACTGCATTGTAGTCTGAATTTTACATCAAAAGTACAGTAACCTGTGGAATGATCTTAATAAACTTTCTGGAGCTAAGGGCTCATAAAAAGAGAGTGAAAAATCCTGATCTGAAAAGACCGGAATTCTCACTCTCTCCTCTAAAAGTCTATTTAAAAAGTACGTCTAAAAAAGTTAATCCTGTATTGTTGCCTTTATCACTTTTGAAGCAGTGGTCGTGCCATCGATATCCACTTGTATAATGCGTACAAAAACATTCTTCTTATTCGAAATGATAGTTTGATCATTTCTTGTGCAGGCTACTGATGCGATGGTAAGCGTCAGCAATAGCACTCCGAATATCCATTTGTTTCTTCTGCCGAATAACAATGCGCCCAGAAAGGCTATTACGCCAAGTCCGATGAAAGTATACCTGTTACCGGTAGTTGCAAACTGATAGGTGATAGGAATATCAGAGTTGTGGTTAGCTGCTTTGGATTTTACGGTGCCGATGGTTTTGAAGTTTTTTCCATCTTCCGATACCTGTATTTCAAAGTAGTCATTGTTTTTTTCCGATAGTGTTTGCCAGTGTACTTGAAGGGTAGTGCCGGAAATAGCCGCACTGATGGTCCCAAATACTACAGGAAGTGTTACATTGTCTAACCATTTAAAATCACCAATAGATACTGCAGCATTAATGTCCCTACGAATGCCTCTGATAATGTGTGTCATTACTACACTATCTACATACACGTTAGGGTTAACTCTGAAAATGATCGTGCCTTTTTCGTTGTCTACATCACGCAAAGAAGGAGCTAGTACCTGCCAGCCATAGGATTCACCCCAAACACCATTTCTGCCTCCATTAAAATTGGCTATAGTTACAGGATCTCCTGCAGGATCAGTAGTTTGCACAAAACTAGTATCAGGGTCATACACATCCAGGGCAAAGACAAAATCAACTAAGGATCCGTTGCTATATACCTTTACCTCTATGGAGTCGTAAGGATTGTCCACATCGTTAATGATAAATGAGAGACCTTTAGGGCGGGTAGGGCTAGTTGTAAAGTCGGCTACTACATTTGATCTTCCGCCATCACAATTGCCACCATTGGCTGTAGAATTACGTGCTATAGCTAATGGGTAACCTGATGTTGAGGTGAAGTAACCATTATTATAACAGAAAGTAGGTTTCCTAAATTCTGCAGGTGAGTTTAATGAAATGGTGCTTAGGTCTGTATCAAGGCAAGGTGCCTCAAGACGTAAGTAAGGTCTTATTGTTACTCCATCGGGTGCGGTGATAGCTGGTAACACAGGATCTGTGGACTGACAATATTGTGGCCCTGGAGAGGGGAAGGTCATCTGCGAATACGCGCAGAAAGATTGCAATAAAATTATTGCACAGCCAATTGTTTTTTTCAATAATTTCATAATCGACTACGGTTTTGTTTAAAAATACTTAGCTGGACGAAGTTATTTCAAACTGGGAGTGCAGCTTTTTTTTTTTCGTTGAGTTCCGCAGGATTTTCGACGAGGAGGAATATTTTTACGCCCAATGAAAAGCTGAGCACAAGAAATTTGCATTAACACTAGATTAACCAACACTGTTATGTGAAGGTTGAAAATATTTGATGAGATACGTTTTTCAGATTGTATAAATCACTTTCGTATTTTAGTATTTAAATACAAACCCTATGCGCAAATTCAAGAAATTACTAGTTTTCCCTCTAGCATTTTCGCTTACAATAGCGGTTGCTCAACGGGGGAATGCTCCTCAGTTCAGAGGTGGAGCCTCCCAGATTAAGTATCCAATCGTAGAAGCTATCGTAAAAGAAGCTAATGAAAACTCTCAATTGGAGCAATTGGCTCATGAATTACTCGATGGAATTGGTCCTAGGCTCGTGGGTACACCTGAAATGCAACAAGCTGGAGACTGGGCTATTGAAAAGTTTAAAAGCTGGGGCATAGAAGCTCATAGCGAAAAATGGGGTGAATGGCGTGGATGGCAGCGTGGCCCCGCTCATATCGACATGATTTACCCTCGTGTGAAATCTCTCGAAGGTATGCAGCTGGCTTGGAGCCCTGGAACTAATGGTAAAACAATAACTGCCGAAACCATTATTTTACCTTATTTTCAGGATTCGCTTGCGTTTCAAAAGTGGCTACCTGAAGTGAAGGGTAAATTTGTAATGATTTCCATGATGCAGCCTACGGGTCGTCCCGACAAAAATTGGGAAGAGTATGGCACTAAGGAGTCTATCGATAAAATGAATAGAGAAAGAGATTCTCTCACTCGTGCCTGGCAGAAGCGTATTCAAAACACAGGGCATACTTCACGCACATTACCTGTAGCATTGGAAAAAGCCGGTGCACTAGGTATTATTACTAATAACTGGTCAAAAGCTGTAGGAGCGGATAAAATTTTCGGTGCTTATACCAAAAAGATACCTACAGTGAACTTATCGCTGGAAGATTACGGCTTGGTATACCGATTGACTCAGTCCGGTAAAAAACCTAAACTAAGCATGAAGATAGAATCGAAAGATCTGCCTGTGGCACCGGCATTTAATATTATTGCGGCTATAAAAGGAGTGGAAAAGCCTGATGAGTATGTGATTTTATCAGCCCATTTCGATTCATGGGATGGAGCTTCCGGAGCTACCGATAACGGTACCGGTACACTTACTATGATGGAAGCAGCTCGTATCTTAAAGAAAGTGTATCCCAATCCTAAACGTACTATTCTAGTGGGATTGTGGGGAAGTGAAGAGCAGGGACTTAATGGCTCTCGTGCTTTTGTGGAAGATCATCCCGAGATTGTTGCCAACATTCAGGCTGTGTTTAATCAGGATAATGGAACCGGTCGCGTAACAAGTCTTCAAGGCCAAGGCTTTCTGCACGCTTATGAATATCTGGGCAGATGGCTTACATATGTTCCTCGTGAGGTAAGGCAGCATATCGAAACCAGTTTTCCCGGCTATCCTGGAACCGGCGGATCGGATTTTGCCTCATTTGTTATGGCCGGTGCTCCAGCATTTTCGTTGAGTTCTTTAAGCTGGGATTATGGTACCATCACTTGGCATACCAATCGTGATACATACGATAAAATTGTCTTTGATGATTTGCGCAATAATGTTATTCTTACAGCAGCACTGGCTTATGCGGCAAGTGAAGATCCCGCTAAATCATCAAGAGAAAAAATTGTTTTACCAATAGATCCGTCTACGGGAAAGCCCAGAGAATGGCCTAAACCTGTATCTCCTACAAGAAGAGGTGGTTTAGATTAAACAGTTACTTTACGATTCTAGATAATTAAAAAGAAGGGGGTAATAATGCCCCCTCTTTTTTTAAATTATATATGTATATGGTTTGCTAGCTTATCATTTTTTTATTACGTATATGCTCTCTAACAGATTCCAATTCTTTTTTAGCTTTTTCTAGCTCTTCCTGTGCTTCTTTCAGGTTTTTTTCGAGCTGAGGTTGAATGAGCATGGTCGCCATTTTTACTTGTTCTTCAATTTGTCCTTTGCTGATTTTCGATAATGCATTGTTGAGTTCATCTTTTACGGGTTGTATTTCTTTTATTTTCAGGGCAGATTTTACTTGTACTACGGCCTTCTCGACATTGCAATGAATGATATCCAGATTAATACCTTCTATTGTCCTTGATACCTCAGAAGCGATATCTCGGTGTTTAAGCTCCCTAACCGCCTTCTCCAGTTGGGTTATGGCTTCATTGAGTTCTGCAATCTTTTTATCCCTTTGAGAGGGAATGGTATCGCTGATAGCAAAAAATTTCTGAAAAAATCCAGGAATCATGGGTATCGTCCAGGACGCCAGCGTAAAAATGGTGAACGTGGCCAGCAGTACCACAAACAAAGCTCTGTAAAATTTGAAGTATCGCATAGCAGGTGCATTTTGTTTTTTAGGGAAAATTGACGGGTTAAAAGTACGATGATATTCGTATTATATATTGCTACTTTTTATCTATTATGGAAAGTTTAACAAAAGGAGCGGGTAGAATAAAAAAAACACCTCACATACTACTATGTGAGGTGTTTTTTTATGAGTGGATGTATTTATGCTTCTTGTGTGCTGGCATTTTCTTTTATGGAGAATGTGAGCTTGTCGTTGTCTTTATCCAATTCCACTATTAGCAAATCTCCAGGCTTTACATTCGTATTCAGAATTTCCTCGGCCAAAGGATCTTCCAAGTATTTCTGAATGGCTCTGTGAAGTGGTCTTGCACCAAATTGCTGGTCGTACCCTTTTTCTGCCAGGAAGGTTTTGGTTTCTTCGCTCAGCTCCAGTTTGTAGCCTAGATTTTCCACACGCTTCAATACGCCCTTCATAGAGATATCGATGATCTTGAAGATATCTTCCTGAGTAAGGCTATTGAAGATAACCACATCATCAATCCGGTTCAAGAACTCTGGGGAGAAAGTGCGTTTCAACGCTTTTTCAATTACAGCCTTATGCTCTTTCTCTTCATTGGCCAGCCTAGCTTGTGTAGCAAATCCTACACCGGCACCGAAATCTTTGAGCTGGCGTACACCAATGTTGGAGGTCATGATAATGATGGTATTCTTGAAGTCTACTTTTCTACCTAAACCATCGGTAAGCTGACCATCATCCAGCACCTGCAATAGAATATTGTAAATATCGGGGTGTGCTTTTTCGATCTCATCCAGCAAGATCACACTGTAAGGTTTGCGGCGTACTTTCTCGGTAAGTTGCCCACCTTCTTCATAACCTACATAACCGGGAGGAGCACCAATCAAGCGGCTCACGGTAAATTTTTCCATGTATTCGCTCATATCGATTCTAATCAGCGAATCTTCTGAGTCGAATAAATACTTGGCCAATGAGCGAGCCAACTCGGTTTTACCCACACCGGTGGGACCGAGGAAAATAAAGCTTCCGATAGGTTTCTTAGGATCTTTTAAACCTACACGGTTTCTTTGAATGGCTTTTACCACTTTGGCAATTGCCTCATCCTGTCCCACTACCATTCCTTTCATATCTTCGCTCATCTTGCGAAGCTTCTCAGTTTCGGCTTCCACCATTTTGCGTACAGGTATGCCGGTCATGATGTTGATCACTT
This sequence comes from Chitinophagaceae bacterium C216, assembly GCA_028485475.2. Taxonomy (GTDB): domain Bacteria; phylum Bacteroidota; class Bacteroidia; order Chitinophagales; family Chitinophagaceae; genus Niabella; species Niabella composti. Next base: position 56,247 of record CP144143.1, on the reverse strand, counting down.
CGGCAATATCTTCCTCAGTGATAGGATAGCGTTTATGTTTGCTTTCTTCCTCCCACTGTAATTTAGCGCGTTCCAGTTCTTCAGCCAGTTTCTTCTCTGTGTCACGAAGCGAAGCTGCTTCTTCAAATTTCTGACTTTTGACTACTCTATTCTTTTCTTCTTTTACTTCTTCTATTTTCTTTTCCAGTGCAAGAATATTATCCGGTACGTTGATGTTTTTAAGATGCACACGCGCGCCTACTTCATCCATTACATCGATGGCTTTATCAGGCAGTAGCCTGTCAGTGATGTAACGATCGCTGAGTCTTACGCATGCTTCAATAGCATCATCGGTATAGGTAACACTGTGGAAGTCTTCATATTTAGATTTAATATTCGTAAGTATCTGAATGGTTTCTTCCACGGTAGGCGGATCTACCATCACTTTCTGGAAGCGACGATCCAATGCACCATCTTTTTCGATGTACATGCGATATTCGTCCAGTGTGGATGCGCCAATGCATTGAAGTTCTCCGCGTGCTAACGCAGGTTTAAAGATATTGCTGGCATCCAGCGAACCGCTCGCACCGCCTGCCCCTACGATGGTGTGTAGCTCATCGATGAACAGAATCACATCGCGGTTTTTTTCCAGCTCGTTCATGATGGCCTTCATTCTTTCTTCAAATTGGCCACGGTATTTAGTCCCTGCAACTAGCGAAGCCAAATCCAACGATATCACTCTCTTGTTGAAGAGTACTCGGCTTACCTTTCTTTGTACGATGCGTAAGGCAAGCCCTTCCACGATGGCGGTTTTACCTACACCGGGCTCCCCTATAAGGATGGGGTTGTTCTTTTTACGTCGGCTTAATATTTGAGAAACTCTTTCAATTTCCTTTTCACGGCCTACGATAGGATCCAGTTGTCCGCTCTCCGCGAGTTTGGTAACATCACGTCCGAAGTTGTCCAGCACCGGGGTTTTACTCTTGGTATTACTTTTAGATGTGGTGCTTCTGGACTGTTGCGAATATCTTTTTTCATCTTCGAACTCTTCCTCACCTTCTTCGCCAAATTCTGCTCGCGGATCGTTGGATTTTACAATATCCAGTTCTTGACGGAAAACATCATAATCCAGATCGTATTGATTCAGAATCTGAGTAGCAATGTTTTCCTTGTTTTTTAATATCGACAACATGAGGTGTTCGGTTTCCACCTGGTTACTTTTCAGCGCTTTTGCTTCGAGCACGGTTACCCGAATCACCTTTTCGGCTTGTTTGGTAAGCGGCAGGCTATTAATATTAGCCATATTCTTACCGGTTTTATCTTTTATGGCCAGTTCTATTTCTTTGCGAAGCTCACCAATATCGATATTAAACCCTTTCAGAATTTTGATAGCAGTATTATCACCTTCCCGTATTAAACCTAACAGGAGGTGTTCTGTGCCAATGAAATCATTCCCAAGCCTCAACGCCTCTTCTCTGCTGTAAGAAATAATTTCTTTTACCTGGGGTGAAAAATTATTATCCATATTTTGTAGATAAAATGATCAATTACAATATTAACAAATATATTTGGTACTGGTTTGCGTAATTTGTAAACAGTAATGCTAATCTTTAATCGTGTTAATTATTAGACGCATTTTGCGGCTAAAAGAATGCATATTAAAGATAGTTGCATTTGCTCCAAATTTGTAAACCTTTTTTATAGTTATTTATGGAAGTCAAAATAGATACCAAAGAGAAATTTCACGTCATCACGCCAATAGTGTCGGAGCTTTCTGCTACAATGGCAGATCAAATAGATAAAATTTTGTTACCTTTTTTGCAGGAAAATATTAAAAATGTGGTGCTGAATCTGGAGCAGGTGCAGCGTATGGATAAGGCCATAGCGGAGCAACTTATTCACATTCAGCAACAATTCTATGAAAATAATGCTTCATTTGTATGCTGTGCATTAGGCGAAGCATTGGAAGCATTTTTGGCAGATTGTGAACTTTTGGAGCTCTTAAATGTTACGCCCACCGTAAGCGAGGCCGGCGACATCGTAAATATGGAGGAAATCGAAAGAGAGCTATTAGACAGTGACTTTTCGGAATAATGGTTGCAAATAACTTTAAATAGAAAAGCATGTTTGGTGTTACAATACTGGGAAATAATTCTGCGGTGCCGGCTTTTGACAGGCATCCGACCAGCCAGGTATTGACATTAAACAATCGAAATATACTGATTGATTGCGGCGAGGGTACTCAAATACAGCTTATCAAATATAAAATCAGACGTAGCAGAATTTCACATATTTTTATTTCACATCTTCATGGGGATCATTATTTCGGGCTGATTGGTTTAATTACCTCTTTTGCACTTTTAGGTCGTCAGCAGCCACTTACCATTGTAGCACCTGACCCACTACAACGAATTATCGAACTGCAATTGCAGGTTGCAGATACCAAACTGGGTTTTGAGCTTAACTTCATTACCATAAAAGAAACCGGACCTTTATTACAGTTGCCAGATGTAGAGGTGCGTTGTTTTCGTACCGATCATCGCATCGAGTGCTACGGATTTGTATTTAAAGAAGTACGCAATCTGCGCCGTCTAAATATTGAAAAGGTAAAGGAGTATAATATTCCTCTCAGTTTCTATGATAATCTACAAAGGGGAGAGGACTACAAAGCTAATGACGGTAGTATTATCGCAAACGCAATACTAACAACACCTGCTCCAAAACCCAGAGTGTATGCTTTCTGTGCTGATACCCGATATGATGAACGAATATTAGAGCATATCCATGGAGCCGATATGATTTATCATGAAACCACGTATCACGATGCGCTAGCGCAGATGGCAACAGAACGCTTTCATTCTACAACCAAACAGGCAGGGCGAATTGCTCAATTGGCAGGCGTAAAAAAACTGCTGATTGGTCATTTCAGCAGTAAATACGATTCATTAAAAGAGTTTGAAATCGAAACGCGTGAAGTGTTTCCGAATACGGATTTGGCATTAGAAGGGGTGAGTTATCTAATACCTCAGTAGGGTTAATTGTGATGAATCATCCACATTGTAATGCCAAAGCCGATGTAATGGGCTTCAGGATTATCAGAACCTCCTGCTCCCTGATATTCGTAGAGTTGAAAGTCTTTGTACACTAGGCCGATTCCTTTGGCGTATTTTTCTACAGAGCGTTCTTTAAAGCCAATACTTGTTTGAGGTGTAGGGGGAATATTCAGGCTTTCATCACGCTGTTCCACCGTCCATACATTTTCATAATGCTGCCCTTGAATATCTTCATTGCCGAAACTGGCATAATAAAAGTCCCAAGTATTCATGTCATATCCGGTACTCATTTCAAACAGCTGCTGATAGGGTGCAAAAGGCAGCTGGCTATTACCTTTCCATGAAAAATCTTGCCGCAGGGGTGCCTGTAGATTTACAACCCGAAGGTTATTGTCTAACGTTTCCACTTTTCGTGAAGATGGAATAACTAGATAAGTACCGTTATTCACCCAGGGCCCGGTTGCATTTTCATTGTTAATGAGTCTCTGTACCAGATATGCTTTTTGGCCATTGTCTTCTGTTTCCTGAATCACAGTGTGTTTAACCTGATATTTGTGCACTTCGATTACAGTACCGCTTCTAGCAAAAATGGTAGAGTCTAACCGATACGTTATGGATTTGCCTACTTGCAAGGGGTAGAAATCCTCGATGGAGTCCATTTGCAAAAACTCCTTTTCCTCGCGGCAGGAAGCGAAGAAAAGACATACTGTAAATAAGTACAGAAATGCTCTCAAGAAATAATACACTTTATGCAGGTTAGTTAGTTAATGATTAAAACCGCAAATCAGTTGTAATATTACGACAATCTTCCGGAATGTATCAATCCTCCGCCTATTACATCATCACCTTCATAAAACACGGCACTTTGTCCTGGTGCCACACCTTTAGTGTTCTGATAAAAACGAATTTTTAGTAAATCACCTTCGGGATATAAATTACCCAAGGTGCCCGGGTCCTTATAACGAATTTTGGTTACAGCTTCCATGCCGGGTGTAATACTATCGTATTTTATCAGATTGAATTTATGAACAAAGATTTCGTTTTTGTTCAGGTCTTCTTCATCACCGAGGGTAATGGTATTGCTATCCGGGTCGATGGCGGTTACGTAAGCTGGTTTACCTAAGGCAATATCTAGCCCCTTACGCTGACCTATAGTATAAAAAGGATAGCCTTTATGTTTACCCAGAATATTACCATTTTTATCTACGAAGTTGCCACCGTTAACGCGTTCTTCCAGGCCTTCTACATGTCTTTTCAAGAAACCGCGATAGTCGTTATCAGGAACAAAGCAGATTTCGTAACTCTCACTCTTTTTGGCTAAATCTGGATAACCGTAGTCGATGGCCATTTGTCTGATTTCGCTTTTATGATATTGGCCCAGCGGCAATAGAGTTCTACTCAGTAAATCCTGTTCCAGCCCCCACAGTACATAACTTTGATCCTTGATAGGATCTACTGCTTTACTGATTACATAACGGCCATTTTCATGCTGACGTATTTTAGCATAGTGACCGGTAGCTATATAATCGCATCCTAAAGCATCTGCACGTTTGAGAAGTGCCCTCCATTTAATATGTGTGTTGCACAGCACACAGGGATTAGGCGTACGCCCCGCCAGATATTCATCCACAAAATCCTTTACTACAAAGTCTCCAAACTCTTCCCGTATATCTAAAATAAAATGCGGAAATCCATGTTGTACAGCTGCCATCCGGGCATCATTAAAGCTATCGACATTGCAGCAGCCGGTTTCCTTTTTGCTGCCTCCACTCTGTGCATAATCCCATGTTTTCATGGTAATTCCTACTACTTCATAGCCTTCGTGATGCAGCATAAGGGCCACTACGGTACTGTCAATACCCCCACTCATTGCCACCAAAACTTTCCCTTTCTTGCTCATTTTTGAAAAAATTAATTGACAAAGATACTGAATTTAGGTATTGTGAAATGGGGTGCTCTGTTGGCAACCTTTTGAAAGTTGATAATATTAAAATAAATAATTTTTCATTATAAAATATTGTTTATTTTTAATATTTATCATAGTATTTGTTAACCTATAAAACTACTATCTTTTTTTACTTAAACAACCGCAATAAAAAAGCTATCTTGCCGTTCAAATTCTAGGAGTACTTAAATCGCGTATTATGATTAAAATGCAAGTTATTGGTAATCTGGGAAGAGATTGCCTTGTTAATAATGTAAACGGAAGAAATGTCATCAATTTTACCGTAGCACATACTGAAAGGTACAGAGACAGCCAAGGAAATAATCAGGAGCGTACTACGTGGGTGGAGTGTGCATGGTGGACAGATAGAACAACCGTTTCGCAATATCTAACAAAGGGTAAACAGGTATATGTAGAAGGACAGCCTGATGTAAGAAGCTTTACAAGAAACGACGGTACAGCAGGTGCAGCCTTGATTTTGCGCGTGCGTGAACTGCAACTACTCGGTGGCAGAGGGGATGCTGCAACGGCACCAGCTACTACGCCAACGGAGGGTACTTCAGCTTCTGATATTACCAATACTTCTTCTTCCAACGCATCTTCGGTTAATGATTTTGATGAACCTGTAGACGATTTACCTTTCTAAAAATGTAGTTTTTTTATATAGAGCTCCGCTTCGCGGGGCTTTTTTTATGAAATTTCTGATAAAAAGCTATTAAAATGGAGCAGTTTGGCATGGTTTATGGCTTATAATCCATTAATAATGTAGTTGTTTACTGCATTCGTTTGTCCTTAGCCGTTGTTCCTATGATATTTCAGGTGCTAGGGCACCTGTATTGCACCTCGATGTCTCGTGCTAACCTTATGTTTACACCTTTTATTATTTTTTATAAACCTGCTAAGGGAGCTTCTATTCTATTATTTTACCCAGAAAGATTTCTAAGCATTTTATTGTTTCTTTGTTGGTATGAGTACGCAATTGTTTAGCTACGAGCGGCTGTTCGATTTTACACGTAAGGTTTTTGAAAGTATGGGTTGCCCGGAAGAGCAGGCAACGTCTGCCACGCAAGTATTACTATCGGCTGACCTTCGGGGGGTGGATTCGCATGGGGTGGCTCGTCTCAGTGGGTATGTGCGGTTGTGGGAAGCAAAAAGAGTTAATGCAACACCTGATATAAAAGTGATCCACGAAACGCCTTCCACTGCTGTGGTTGACGGCGACAGTGGCTTAGGATTAGTGGTGGCGCCTGTCGCTATGGATATTGCTATCCAAAAGGCAAAAGAAGTAGGTACCGGCTGGGTAAGTGTACAAAATAGTAACCACTACGGCATAGCTGCGGCCCATGCCATGAAAGCGTTGGAGCATGATATGATTGGTATTTCGATGACCAATGCCAGTCCGCTGGTGGCACCTACTTTTTCTACAGCCAAAATGTTAGGTACTAATCCTATCTGTGTAGCTGCTCCGGCAGGTTCGCAACCGCCGTTTGTAATGGATATGGCAACCACTACTGCGGCCAATGGTAAGCTTGAAATTTTGCAACGTAAAAACCAGGAAGCTCCCTTAGGTTGGGTACAGGATGCAGAAGGAAACCCTACCACCGACGCCAATATACTCAAAAAAGGAGGTGCTTTATTGCCTCTAGGCGGCGATAGGGAGCATGGCAGTCATAAAGGTTATGCATTGGGAGCCATGGTAGATATTTTCTCAGCTTTACTAAGTGGCGCCAATTATGCACCGTGGGTACCCCCATTTCCGGCCTATGTACCGATGCCCGCGCGTCAACCCGGTAAGGGGATAGGTCATTTTTTTGGGGCGATGCGGATTGATGCTTTTCGTTCGGTAGAGGAATATAAAAGGGATATGGATGACTGGATTAGCGGCTTCCGAAATGCGCGTACATTACCGGGGCATGAAAAAGTGCTCATTCCTGGAGATCCTGAAAGAGAAATGGAGGAGCTAAGAAAAAAAGAAGGCATTCCTTTGTTGGATGCGGTTGTAACGGACCTCAAGCAGCTCGCCGAACGTTTTGACCTATCATTGTCCACTGCTTAAAATATTCTGCATTACAGCAGTGTGTACACCTTTTGTCTTCCGACGGGCTACTGTTTAGGGCTACTTCAGCCCTAATTTCTCTACAATGTTTATAAACTATTGCAACGTATATTTGCAAGCCAATTTTAATTAGGAACACAAAACAACCACATCTTACGATCATGAAAGTAATGAAGTTTGGCGGTACAAGCGTGGGCAAGCCCGAGCGTATGAAACACATCGCATCGCTTTTGAATAAGCAGTCGGAGCCCGCTCTGGTGGTACTTTCCGCTTTGTCCGGTACTACTAATGCGCTTGTTACCATCGGCAATAATATAGCTGCAAATGACAGACATACGGCATTGCAGAATATTAACGCCTTACACGAGCACTATAAAACTTATATCAGGGAACTGCTTACTGATGAAAAGGCTTATGAGAAAGCAAAGAATATTGTTGAAGAGCATTTCGACTTCCTGCATATTATTTTAAAGATATCCTTCAGCGAAGCGTTGAATAAAGATATCTTGGCGCAAGGAGAGTTATTGTCGACCAAAATATTCTGCTGCTATCTGGACGAAATCGGCGAGTCTTACGCGTTGTTGCCGGCTTTGGAGTTTATGACTATTGATGAGAATGAAGAACCACAATTGGGTAGCATTCGCACTAGGTTATCGAATCTGCTGGAACAACATAAGGATAAACGCGTGCTCGTAACGCAGGGATATATCTGCAGAAATGCGAGAGGCGAGGTGGATAACCTCAAACGCGGTGGTAGCGACTATACCGCATCGCTGGTGGCTGCAGCTATTAACGCATCGGTATGTGAAATTTGGACCGATATAGACGGTATGCATAATAACGACCCGCGTATAGTAAACAAAACTTTTCCAATAGAGCAACTAAGCTTTGATGAGGCAGCTGAGCTGGCCTATTTCGGAGCCAAAATTTTGCACCCGGCATCCATATGGCCCGCCCAGCAATACAAGATTCCGGTAAAGTTGTTGAATACCATGCAGCCCGATGCTAAAGGCACATTGATAACTGGTGAGGCTGCTTCATCAGGTGTTAAGGCAGTGGCAGCTAAGGATAATATCTACGCCATTAAAATCAGAAGTGGTCGTATGTTGTTAGCATACGGATTTTTAAGAAAAGTGTTTGAGGTGTTTGAAAAATATAAAACACCTATAGACATGATTACGACTTCGGAGGTAGCAGTGTCCCTTACCATTGATAATGCTGAGCATCTGAAACATATCGTGAAAGAATTGGAAGCGTTGGGTACGGTAGAGGTGGACGAAAATCAAACGATCGTTTGCGTAGTGGGGCACAATATCAACGAAACCGAAGAAATTATCAAGAAGCTTTTCGGTTCTATCAAAAATATTCCAATCCGTATGGTATCGTATGGCGGAAGCCCCCACAACATTTCCCTACTGGTGGCTGCTGAATACAAAAACCAATTGTTGCAACAACTCAACAGAGGAATGTTTGGTTTAAGCTGATAAGAATTATTTTCACTTATATGGGAAAGCGAAGGAAATATGCCTTCGCTTTTTTCTTTTTAGATTTGTTGTAGACTGGCTATTATTTCTTGGATTTTATTTCCAATAAATGTGACATAATCGTGGAGCATCGGGGATTGCGAAAAATATATTGTATTCCGGGTTTTGGGGCGGATACCAGAATATTCCGAAACCTTACACTGCATAACGCGGAGCTCGTAGGTATTGAGTGGCCGGATCCATTATCTGGCGAAACTTATTCAGCTTATGTACAACGCATGGCTGCACATATTAAGGAGGAAGAGCCGGTAATTATCGGCGTGTCCTTTGGGGGCATGGTTGCATTGGAAATAGCCAGAACCCGAAGAGTAAAACAGGTAATACTCATCTCCAGCATTAAAACCACAGAAGAACTGCCACTTATATGGCGTTGGGCAGGTCGACTCCGACTTAACAGGGTGCTTCCCTTAAATCGCTTGCGTGAGAGTGAAGTATTATATAAACTTGCTAATAAACGATTAGGTGCATTCGCGCCTCAGGAGCAGCAACTGGCTAATCATTATCGACGTCACATGCGTATAAATTATGTGAAATGGGCACTAGAACAGGTGCTGCATTGGAAAAACGAGTATGTTCCGGAAAATATCATTCACATACATGGTAGCGACGATCAAATTTTCCCGGTAAAAACGTCACATCCTACACATATTATCGAGGGTGGTACTCATATGATAGTACTGAATCGTGCAGCGGAAGTGAGTACTATTATTAATGACGCACTTCAAAAGCTGCACTAGCCGTGGATGTAGCTTTGCAGATGATGAATGGTTTCTTTCTGTTGTAATATAGTTTCAGTAACTACATCGCTGATAGAAATAACCCCCGATAATTTATCTCCTTCGAATACGGGTAGATAGCGAATATTTTTATCAGACATGAGCTGCATGCAGCGTTCTACGCTGTCATGGGGACTTACAGTAGGTAAATCTGTAGACATGATTTCCCCCACTGTTGTGTTTTCGGAATGTTTACCCTGCAGAATCACTTTGCGGGAGTAGTCTCGTTCGGTAAGAATGCCGGCATATTTTTCTCCATCCATAACTACCAATGAACCGATATTTTTTTCGGCCATTATTTTAAGGGCATCATACACGGTAGTATGGGTTTGCACGGAAATGATATCGCTACCTTTTCTGGCAAGAATCGAGGATACTTTACTCATGGCCTGGCATTTTTGTATTAGCAATATAACAAAAATGCCGCTAAATGGCAAATTTGAAATACTCTTGTCAATTTAAGGATGCAATATTCACTTCGACGGCAGAGGCTTCACCATAGTCTTTGATAATGTTGTAAAGGGTACCACGTTCTACCGGACGTCTTTTAGCTTGTTTTATAAGATTTACAAGTTCCTCGGTGGTCATGGAAGGATTTTGTTCTTCGGCGCCCGCCATAGAGTAAATCTTAGTAGTGTCATCGATAGTTCCATCGATATCATTTACACCGAAGGAGAGTGACAATTGAGCATTTTGACGTCCCAACATGGGCCAGTAGGCCTTGATATGCGGGAAGTTGTCCAAATAAATACGAGCAATGGCATACATCCTCATATCTTCAATCAGAGAGGTTTCGGGTACATGGCTCATGTCGTTGTCCTTATTGCGGAATTTTAGCGGGATGAACGTATTAAAGCCGCCGGTTTTATCTTGTAATTCGCGCAGCTGACGCATGTGATCGATACGGTGTTCAAATTTTTCGATATGACCAAACAGCATAGTGGCATTGGTTTGCATACCCAGTTCGTGTGCTGTTTGATGAATATGTAGCCAGCCTTGACCATCTACCTTATCGGCACAAATCTGTTTGCGGATTTCCGGAGCAAAAATCTCAGCTCCACCACCCGGCAGGCTTTCCAGTCCTGCTTCTTTAAGATATTCCAATCCTTCTCGAACTGTTTTTTTAGCCTTGCGGAACATATAATCCAGCTCTACAGCGGTAAACCCTTTAATATGCAGGTCCGGACGGTGCGCCTTGATTTTTCTTAGTAATTCAGCAAAAAACTCCAAATTCATTTTAGGGTGCACGCCACCTACGATATGTACTTCCGTCACCGGTTCGTTGTCGTATTTGCGAACAATGTCCATCATTTGCTCCAGCGACAGCTCCCAAGCCTCATCGCGGTGTGCATACAAACGGCTATAGCTACAGAAATGACAGGAATATACACAAGCATTAGTAGGCTCAATATGGAAGTTTCTATTAAAATAGGTGATATTGCCATGCTTTTGTTCTCTGATATAATTGGCCAGTGCTCCTACAAAAGCTAAGCTACCGTGCTCGAACAGATAAAGTCCTTCTTCATCACTAATTCTTTGTCCGTTATATACTTTGTCTGCTATTTTCTGTAACTGACTATCGGCGACGGGTAAGGTTTGTATACTCATTAGAATCAATTAATGCTACAAAGATATAACGGATGATAAGTTTATAGGTTTAAAATTTCATGATTGAACTCATATTTCCTCGGAGATCCTTACCTGGAGCTGAATTGAGCAGATACTCTTCTGGTGAGGTATGTTTTAAAAATTTATATTCACGTTGAAATATATTAGTTTGTTCACAATTTTTATTTAGATTCGTTGGGCTGCTATATTATTGTACTGCCAGATGCGAGGGGGCAATGACGTACTTCATATCCACACTGGTTGTACTAAATAAGTAAAATCATCCGTATGTCCATTAAGTTTAGATTGACTATCATTAACTTCCTTCAGTTTTTTATCTGGGGAGCCTATCTTACTTCTATCGGAGGTTACATGTATGCTACTTTGCATTTTCAGGGGGAGGAGATTGGTACGGTGTTTCTGACCCTAGGTATTGCTTCTATTTTCATGCCACCTCTGCTAGGAATTGTAAGTGATAAATGGATCAATGCCGAAAGACTGCTGGGTATTATGCATCTGGTGGGGGCAGCAGCATTATATTATGCTTCTACCGTAACTACACCCACCACCATGTTCTGGGCTATGTTATTGGTGTGTGCAGCTTATATGCCTACCATTTCGCTGAATAATACGGTGTCTTACTATGTGCTGAAGAGCCATGGAATGGAACCGCAAAAAGATTTTCCTCCCATAAGAGTGTGGGGAACCATAGGATTTATTGCGGCTATGTGGCTAACCGATTTATTTCATCTGACACTGACCAAAGGACAGCTACTTTTTGCCTGCGGCAGTTCGATTATTACAGGGCTTTATTGTTTTACACTCCCATATTGTAAGCCGGCTAATACCAAGTCTTCTTCACTGGCCGAGGCTTTCGGGTTGGATGCCCTCAAATTGTTCGGGATTACCAAAATGGCCATTTTCTTTATTTTCTCTATGTTCCTAGGTGCAGCTCTGCAAATCACCAATCAGTGGGGCGTGCCTTTTATCGACCATTTTAAATCTGACCCCGCATATGCGGATACGATTGGGGTGAAATACCCAAATATCTTGGTATCCATCTCTCAAATATCCGAAACCGTGTTTATTGTAACCATTCCTTTTTTCTTAAGACGCTATGGTATTAAAACGGTGATGTTGATGAGTATGGTGGCTTGGTGTCTGCGTTTCGGGCTTTTCGGCATCGGTAATCCAGGTAGCGGACTGATATTCCTGATTTTGTCTATGATAGTTTATGGAATGGCTTTTGACTTTTTCAATATCTCCGGTTCTTTGTTTATCGAAAAAGAAGCACCATCTAATATTAGGGGAAGCGCACAGGGACTATTTATGATGATGACTAATGGAATAGGCGCCATGATAGGTAGCTACGGCAGTGGTTGGATGGTGCAACATTATACAATAGATGGTGTAACCGACTGGCCTTCGGTATGGTTCATCTTCAGCGCTTACGCATTGACCATCGCAGTGCTTTTTGCTCTGATTTTCAAATATCGGCACCAACCGGAGTCTTTTCAGACCGTATCCCATTAAATACCGAGAGGTGGAAAGCGAGGAATTGACATTTTCTTCACAACAAATTGGAGCATTTGCTGTTATTCTTTTGTGCACTTAACTTTGACAGGGTTTTTTAAAACGAATTATCAACTTTAAACTATCTTAATAATGGCAAAAGAATTTACAGATGCTAACTTCCAGACAGAGGTACTGGACTCAGATAAACTGACAGTGGTAGACTTCTGGGCCGAGTGGTGTGGTCCTTGCCGCGCTATTGGTCCTGTTATTGAAGAGCTTGCAAAAGAATACGAAGGCAAAGTGAACATCGGAAAAGTAAATGTGGATGTGAATCCGCAGGTTTCGATGAATTACGGTATTACCTCTATTCCTGCTATTTTGTTTATCAAAAACGGACAGGTAGTGGATAAACTGGTAGGGGCTCAACCTAAGAGCAATTTTGTAAAGAAAATTGAGTCGCTGCTGAACTAGGAAAGTTTTTAAGGTTTTGGGTGTGGAATCTGGATTGGTTCCATATAAAATTTAACCCTCATGGAGTGTTTCTTCATGAGGGTTTTTTCTTTGAGTGAAAGTTTTTGGCATTCTTAATTATTTTTATAACGCCACAATAGATTTCCGTCGCCATAACTTAAAAAACGGAAGTTGTGTTGCAAGGCATAGTCATATACTTTCTTCCAGTCATTGCCGATAAAAGCAGCCACTAATAATAATAATGTAGAAGCCGGCTGGTGAAAATTGGTAACCAATCCTTCCACTACTTTAAAATTATACCCTGGAGCAATGATGATTTGTGTTTTAGCAAGCAGCCGGTCACGATTGTTTTTTTGCATATAGTGTAATAGTGCTTCCAATGCCTCCCCAAGTGTGGGCTGATGCTGTATTTCGTAACACTCCCACTGTGTTAGTATCGGTAGCTGATTATCGAATATATTGGGATGGTGAAGCAGCTTTGTTCCTAGCCAATAGAGACTTTCCAATGTACGCATGGAAGTGGTCCCTACGGCTACTATAGGCGCCTCCCGATGCTGCATTAAGCTTGAGATCAGCGATTGCTTCACTTCAATCCATTCATAATGCATTTCATGGTTTTCCATGATATCGGCTTTTACCGGTTTGAAAGTACCGACACCTACATGCAGGGTGACAAAGTCCGTTTGTATGTTTCTATCTGCCAAATGGTTTAGTATGTTCTCAGTAAAATGCAGTCCCGCGGTGGGCGCTGCTACGGAACCCTCATGTTGTGCAAAAACGGTCTGATAGCGGGTTTTATCGGCTCGTTCATCGGCTCTCTTGATATAAGGGGGCAGTGGAACATGACCAGCGTAGTGTAATACCTCAGCAAAACTAACCGGACAATCCCATCTTAGCTCAATTACAAAGCAGTCGGTACGTTTTTCAATATATGAAGCTTCGAGAAGGAAATTTTTACCACCTATCTGTAAGGGGAGGGATAAAATCATTCCCGGCTTCCACTTCGATGCACCGCCAATAAGACACAACCATTGCACTTTCCCTACCTGATTCATAGCTGTGGTGATATCGGGGTAGCTTTCGTGCGGTTCCAAACAAAAGATTTCGATGACACCCCCTGTCGGCTTTTGAAATAGCAGCCGCGCTTCCACAACTTTGGTATTATTAAAAATCATTAGTGAGCCAGAAGGGATTTGCTCCGCAATGTTTTTATAGGTACTTTCTTGGATATTTCCATCTCTGTAAATCAATAGCTTAGATTCGTCTCTATGAGCCAATGGGTGAAACGCTATTTTCTCCTCGGGTAGATTATAGGTAAAATCTTTTATGGAGAGCAACTTGGGATGCATGTAGAAATATTTAGGTAACGGCAGTTTTTATATACTCACAATAAATGCGACAAATTTCTGGGTTTTTGCACAGGATATCACATTTTTTCCTGTTTTATTCACAGGAAATAATAGTAATACACCTTTTGTGCACAGTAATCCACAGTATATTAACATTCATTTTTAAGATAATTCTTATGGATGCTGTAAAGTCCTTGTCCTATAAGGCTTTGAGCGGGTTTTCATTTGTGGATAAATCAAAAAGGGTAAAATTTGGTCAATAAGTGGGAAAAAGTGTTATTTTGTGTTAAATTAGTAGTATTAATACTATAAAATCTATTTATGACCGGTTTCCTAGGAGAATTTGAGGCTACAGTGGATGCGAAAGGCCGCTTCCTTTTACCGGCTGGTTTTAAAAAACAGCTGGTAGAGGGGGATACCGAGCGTTTTGTCATAAATAGAGGGTTTGAAAAATGTTTAAGTCTGTATCCAATAAGTTCCTGGGAGCCCATTGCTGAAAAAATTAATGCTTTAAATGATTTTGATCCGAAGGTAAGGCAGTTTAAGCGGTATTTCTTAAATGGTGCTACGCTAGTAGAGCCGGATAGTGCCGGAAGAATATTATTGCCTGCTACACTGAAGGAATATGCGGGTATCCAAAAAGACATCGTGCTGGTGCCTGCCGGCAATAAAATGGAAATCTGGGATAAAGTAAAATATAAAGAGTTCTTTGATGCGTTTTCACCGGAGTCGTTCAGTGATCTGGCTAGCCAGGTAATGACAGGCGGTTGATTGTGATGCCAATTTTTCAAGGTTAAAAGGATAAAAGTTGAAAAGTAAAAAAAATAAAAAGGAATCTGTATCAAAACAAGATTTCTTATCGGCTTCTCAACATGGTGATGTGGCAAATGGATATCATACTCCTGTATTACTGAATGAGACTATAGAAGGGTTGCATATAAAACCGGATGGAGTGTATGTAGACTGTACGTTTGGTGGGGGTGGTCATTCGGCTGCTATTTTAGCTAGGTTGAATGAGCATGGACGATTGTATGCTTTTGATCAGGATGCTGATGCACTTAAAAATGTTCCGGATGATCCGCGGGTAATTTTTATTCAGCAAAACTTCAGGTATATCCAGCGCTTTCTACGCCTTCATAATGTAGAGCAAGTGGATGGAATTTTGGCTGATTTGGGTGTGAGTAGTCATCAGTTCGATGAAGCTGATCGTGGATTCAGTATCCGGTTTAATGCAGAGTTGGATATGCGGATGGATAGAAGGCTGCCTGTTACGGCATTCGACATTTTGCAGAAGTATACGGAGGCGGAGTTGCATAAGTTGTTCGAGCGATATGGTGAAGTGACCAATGCGAAAACGCTGGCTAAAAAGATTGTAACGATCAGAGATGTTGTGTCGCTTAAAACAGTTGAAGGTTTTAAGAATGCGCTCCGGGATGTGGTAAAGGGTAATCCTAATAAATATTTCGCGCAGGTGTTTCAGGCATTGCGTATTGAGGTGAATGAAGAGATGGTGGTGTTGCAGGAAATGTTGGAGCAATCGGTAGGCCTTCTTCGAAAAGGCGGGCGCATTGCGGTAATTACTTTTCATTCGGTTGAAGATAGATTGGTAAAACGATTTTTGAAAGAAGGGACATTTGAGGAGCGGGAAGAGCATCCATTTGAAACCGTAAAACGAGAAAAGGTTTTTCAGGTAATAACTAAAAAACCGATTGTGGCTACGGACGAGGAGTTGAGGCGTAATCCTCGCTCCAGAAGTGCTAAGCTGAGGGTTGCAGAGCGATTGTAAATAGAAAATATCCTATCAAAAAATAAACATGTCGGGAAAAAAAGAAATAAAGGTGAGATTGGATTGGAAGAAATGGCTGAACTATCAGTCGATAGTGAAGCAAGTGCCGTTTCTTTTCTTTCTGGCATTCCTAGCTGTGCTCTATATCTATAATGGTCATATGGCCGACAAAACGGTGCGAAAGATAAATGCCACTGCAAAAGAAGTAAAGGAGCTGCAGTGGGAATATAAAAGCCTTAAGAGTGAGGTGATGTTTCGCAGTAAGCCGAGCCAGTTATCAAAGGCCTTGCAGCCGCTGGGCTTAAGCGAGCTAAATGAAACTCCCTACGTGTTGAAGGATTCTCTTGAAAGTTACGTAGTGGATGTTCATTGATTTTGTCGGGTAGTAATAAGTGGTTATTGTTAAATCATTCTTCAATTCGGGGAGAGGGTAGAACAGAATATGGAGATTAAGAAAGACATATTGTGGCGGGTGTATCTGTGCTTTATAGGCATAGTGGTTTTCTCTGTCTTCATTCTGGCAAAGGCTATAGTGATTCAGCGTTTTCAGGGTGATCACTGGCGTAGTATGGGCGATAGCATGCATCAACGTATAGTGGAAATTGCGGCAGATCGCGGAACAATATTTAGTGAAGATGGACAAATGCTGAGTACTTCCTTGCCTCAGTTTAACGTATATATGGATTTTATGGCTGATGGGTTGCGCGAGAAAGATGGAAAGATTTATAAGGAGCATATCGATTCTTTCGCTATCGCCATGGCCAATCACTTTAAGGATAAAACTGCAGAACAGTACAGAAAAGATTTTGATAAGGCATATAAGAAAGGGAATCGCTATTATCCTTTAAAAAAGAGAATTTCGTTTGAGGATTATAAAGCATTGCGCGAGTTTCCGCTGGTACGTTTAGGAAAAAATAAAAGTGGAATTATCATCGAGCAGTCGAGTAAGCGCGTAGCACCTTTTGGATTGTTGGCTAATAGAACTATCGGGTTGAGTCGTGAGTATATCAATAGTGAAGGTAAGGTGAAGAAGATGAATGTGGGACTGGAGATGAGCTATGATAGTTTGTTAACCGGGCAAAATGGTAAAAGGCTTGTTCGGTTTATTGCCGGTGGCGCCGTACCGGTGGAGGGTTTCCAGGTAGAGCCTGAAGATGGTAAGGATATCTACACTACTCTAGATGTAAACATGCAGGATATTACAGAGATGGCTCTGTTGCGCATGTTGCAAGCTGTAAAAGCAGAGTATGGAACGGCTATCGTGATGGAGACAAAAACCGGTAAGATTAAGGCGATTGCCAATCTGGGTAGAAATCCTAACGATACTACCTATTGGGAAAATGATAACTACGCGTTGCGTGTAACTGAACCGGGATCAACGATTAAGATTGTAAGTTTTTTGGCTTCTATAGATAAAGGGGCAGTAAAGCCTGGAGATCTTTTCGAAGTTGGCAGTACCGGTCGCATGCAGGTAGGGCCCCGTCCGATTACCGATGCGCACAGAATGCCCAAGCCTGTAATGACTATAGAGGAATGTATAGCGCATAGCTCTAATGTAGGAATGGGTAAGGTAGCACTGAAAGCATTCGGAAAAGATCCTACAGAGTATAGAAGGTATCTGGATAAATATCATCTGACAACTAAATCGCCCATTGATCTGGCCGCCGTTCCAAAGCCTTATGTGGCACCATTGGAAGTTAACGCCGGAGGGGTGATGAACCTTGTAACTATGGCTTTTGGGTATGCCATTAATGTAAGTCCCATACAGCTGTTGACTCTGTACAATGCAATTGCCAATAACGGCACCATGATGAAGCCTTATCTGGTGAATAGCATTCGAAATAAAGGTGTTGTTGTAAAAGAGTTTCAACCTACTATATTGGAGCGCCAGATTTGTAAACCGGGGACGATAGAGGCTGCTAAAAAGGCGCTGGAGATGGTGGTAACAGAGGGGTCTGGAAAAAATGTATTCAAAGATCTGCCTTTTAAGGTGGCAGGTAAAACTGGTACTGCACAAGTGGCCGATAAAGGAATAGGGTATGCACACAGGATTTATCAGGCCTCATTTGCTGGATATTTTCCTGCCGATAATCCGCAGTATTCCTGTATTGTAGTAATACGTACCAGAGCCGGTTCGGGTTTGTATTATGGTGGGCAATTAGCAGCTCCGGTGTTTAAGGAAATAGCGACCAAGATTTATTCAATGTATGTCGATCGCAAAACTCCTAAAGATTATGAAGGGGATGTGGATAGTGGTCATTATTTCTATGCCGGAAGTACGCAGAATATTAAGAGTGTGCTCAAGTATTTAAATCTGTCCTTTGTGGACTCCATTCAGCAAAACGATTGGGCTACGATGTATGCTGACGATTATCAGCGTATTGTAAGAAAAAATGTAGTGAAAGATCAGCTTATGCCTAATGTGAAGGGAATGACTTTGCGAGATGCGATTAAGTTGCTTGAACAAATGGGACTTCAGGTGAATGTCAAGGGAAGTGGAAAAGTTACAATGCAATCTATTGAGCCTGGTGTTCCTATTAAAAAAGGTCAGGTGGTATCATTAAGCTTAGCCTGATGAAAAGAAGTAAATAAAAATAAATATACAAATACTCATTAAGTGCTATTACAGGATGTTCTATACAAGGTGCGATTGCAGGCAGTAATCGGAAGTACAGAAGTAGAAGTGAAAGGTATTTGTATAGACTCTCGTAAAGTACAGGCCGGATGTGTGTTTATAGCGGTGAAGGGTACAGCGGTGGATGGCCATCAGTTCATTGATAAGGCTATTGAGAGCGGTGCTATTGCGATAGTTTGTGAGCAAATGCCTGCCATAGTTAAGGAAGGGATTACCTGGGTGCAGGTAGAAAATAGTGCAGCAGCAGCCGGAGTGATGGCTCATAACTTTTATGGCTCACCATCTCAGAAGCTAAAACTTGTAGGTGTGACAGGAACCAATGGGAAAACAACAATTGCTACGTTATTGTATCAGTTGTTCTCTTCATTGGGATATAAGTGCGGCCTTATTAGTACAGTGCAGAATTGTATTGGAGATAAGGTGTTAGAGTCGACGCATACTACACCCGATGCCATAAGCTTGAATGCATTACTTGCTGAAATGGTAGATGCTTCCTGCTCTTATGCTTTTATGGAAGTAAGCTCTCATGCCATTCATCAGCATAGAATTGAGGGATTGGAATATGCAGGAGGAATATTCAGCAATATCACTCATGATCACTTGGATTATCACAAAGATTTTGCTGAATACATCAATGTAAAAAAGCAGTTCTTTGACTCCTTGCCTAAAGAAGCTTTTGCCATTACTAATGTGGATGATAAACGGGGCAGGGTAATGGTGCAGAATACAAGAGCAGCCATAAAAACGTATTCCTTAAAGTCTATTAGCGACTTTAAAGGGCGAATTCTAGATAATAATATACTGGGGCTGCACCTTGATGTGGATGGGAAAGAAGTGCACTTTAGGTTAATAGGAGAGTTTAATGCCTATAATCTGCTCGCTGTATATGGCGCAGCTATTTGTCTAGGAGCAGATAAAGAAGAGGTGTTACAACATTTAAGTGTGCTACCTGGCGCGCCAGGGAGATTCGATTACATTATATCGAATAAAGAAAGAGTGATTGGAATTGTGGATTATGCTCATACTCCCGACGCTTTATTAAACGTATTGGCTACTATAAAAAAGCTTCGCAAAGGTTTTGAACAAATCATTACGGTAGTGGGGTGCGGAGGAAATAGAGATAAGGCCAAACGGCCAATAATGGCAGAAGTAGCAGTAGAGCATAGTGATAAAGTTGTATTTACTAGCGATAATCCGCGATTTGAAGATGCTGCAGCAATTATTAAAGAGATGGAAGCAGGAGTGCCGGCCGCCGCACGAAGAAAATATATAGCTATTACCGATCGCAAAGAAGCGATTAAAACAGCTGTAGCCTTGGCAAATAAAGAAGATATCATATTAATAGCCGGTAAAGGGCATGAAAGTTATCAGGAAATCAACGGTGTGAGAAATCACTTTGACGATAAAGAAGTACTGAGCGAAATGTTCGGATTGTTGGACAAATAATATATAGACAAATACAGGAAATGAATAAGGAATGGCCTTTGCAATTTCCGGTTTCATAAAACATCAACGTAATTATGTTATATCATTTATTCGAATGGTTTAAACAGCAGGGTATCAGCTTTCCGGGAAGGAATCTTATGGAGTTCCAGACCTTCAGAATTATGATGGCTGTGCTGCTGGCTTTAATTATTACGTTGGTGTATGGCAAGAAACTGATCAATTTATTGAGGAGAAAGCAGGTGGGTGAAACAGTGCGTGATTTGGGGCTTGCGGGAGAAGAAGCCAAGAAGGGAACTCCCACTATGGGCGGCATCATCATCATTTTGGGGATTATTGTTCCCACTTTATTGTTTGCCCGCTTGAATACAGTGTATGTAATTCTGATGTTAGTAGCAACTGTGTGGTTGGGTATAATAGGATTTATCGATGATTATCTGAAATTAAGAGCAAAGCGCATTGCTCAGCAGCAAGGTATTGCTTACAAAAAAGGAGATAAGGACGGACTGGCAGGATGGTTTAAGATATTAGGACAGGTGGGTATTGGTATCCTCGTAGGTTCGGTATTGTACTTTAATAGTAATGTAAAAATCTGGAGAGAGTATACCGGTAACCCTGCACGACCTGAAGTGATTACAAAAGTAGTGAATGGCACCCCAAAGTATTTTGTAGAATCTAAAGAGCCGATTACTACCATTCCTTTTGTAAAGAGTCACGAGTTTAACTACTCTATTCTATTGCCGGGGGTATTGAAAAAGTATACATGGATATTGTATATACTCATTGTAACATTTATCATCATTGCCGTTTCGAACGGAGCAAATATCACAGACGGGCTAGATGGCTTGGCTTCCGGTACATCGGCCTTAATAGGTGTGATGCTCGGCGTCTTTGCTTACGCTAGTGGAAATTTTGTGGTAGCCGATTATCTAAACATTATGTATATACCCAACTTAGGTGAGCTGTCTATTTTCCTTGCGGCAATGATTGGTGCCTGTGTGGGTTTTATGTGGTATAATTCTTATCCGGCGCAGGTTTTTATGGGCGATACGGGAAGTCTGACACTTGGAGGTATTATTGCGGCCATTGCCATCATTGTACATAAAGAATTGTTGATACCAATTTTCTGTGGTGTGTTTTTGGTGGAGAATCTGAGTGTGATGTTACAGGTGGGGTATTTCAAATACACGAAAAAGAAATATGGAGAAGGACGAAGAATATTTTTAATGAGTCCTTTACATCATCACTTTCAAAAGAAAGGATATCATGAGGCAAAGATTGTTACTAGATTTTGGATTGTGCAAGTGTTGTTAGTGGTGATATGTATTGTGACATTAAAATTAAGATAATAAGTGAGCGCTAGTTCGGATAAGCATATGACTCTTGCTGGTGAAAGCGACCGGGCTCCTGTATCACTCGTGATTTTGGGAGGAGGAGAAAGTGGAGTAGGGGCTGCATTGCTGGGTAAGAAAAAGGGATGCAAGGTTTTTGTATCAGATGCTGGTTCTTTGAAAGATGTATATCGTAAGGAATTGGATGCTGCCGGTATTGAATGGGAAGAAGGTGGGCATGATGAGACAAGAATTCTAAGTGCAGACGAGGTGGTAAAAAGTCCCGGTATCCCAGAAAAAAATGAGTTGATCAAAAAGATTCGTGCGAAAGGAATACCTGTCATCAGCGAGATCGAGCTGGCATACAGGTATAAAGGCGATAGCAAGATTATCGCTATTACGGGAAGTAACGGAAAAACAACTACCACATCACTCATTTACCACATTTTAAAAACAGCAGCAGTAGATGCCGCCCTAGTAGGTAATATTGGTGATTCATTTGCCAAATGTGTGGCCGAAGATCCCAAGCCGGTATATGTAGTAGAGGTGAGTAGTTTTCAGCTGGATGATATTCAGAGCTTCAGACCTGATATAGCCGTGCTTACCAATATTACGGAAGATCATCTAGATCGTTACGATTACAATTTCGAAAATTATATCAGAAGCAAGTTTAGGATCACAGAGAATCAGCGAGCCGAAGATTATTTTATATACAATGCGGATGATAAAATAACCACCCAGTATATCGATCAATTTAAAATTAACTCTAAACAACTATCATTTAGTATGGAACAGGAAAAAGGTGCAGCTTTTATCAAGGACGGCGACATGTATGTTAGAACCGGGGATGATTTTATGACAATGAGCGTGTACGATTTCACGCTAAAAGGAAAACACAATCAATACAACACTATGGCAGGGAGCCTAGCTGCGGCTACAATGGAAATTCGTAAGGAGAAGATTCGCGAGGCTGTGCAAACATTCCAGAATCTAGAGCATCGAATGGAGCACGTGGCAACTATTAGAGGTGTAGAATTTATCAACGATAGTAAAGCAACCAACATTAATTCTACTTGGTTCGCTTTAGAAAGTATGGAAAAGCCCACTATTCTGATATTAGGTGGGGTGGATAAGGGAAATGATTATAATCTTCTGATGGATCTGGTTAAGGAAAAAGTAAAAGCAATTGTATGTCTGGGGCTGGATAATAAAAAAATACATGAAGCTTTTGAAGGGGTTGTTCCTGTAATTGTAGATACAACCAGTGCAGAAGATGCCGTAAAAACAGCGTTCAGCTATGCAGAAAAGGGAGATGTAGTGTTGCTGAGCCCAGGGTGTGCCAGTTTTGATCTCTTTAAGAATTATGAAGACAGAGGTACCCAATTTAAACGTGCAGTAATCGATTTGTAAAAAAAATTGAAACTGATAAATAGAATAACGATAACATTAAATGTCAACAACCGCTGAAATATCAAATACAACCATGGAGGCCGCAGATTGGCACGACAATCTTTCACGCCATACACGTGGCGATAAAGTGATCTGGGCGCTAGTTGTATTGCTGACCCTGGTGTCGCTATTGGCTGTATACAGCGCTACCGGCTCGCTTGCTTATAAGAATTATAAGGGCAATACCGAGGTGTATTTGTTTAAACAGGTTGTTTTCATTTTGCTGGGTTTTGCGGTGGTGTATTTTGCACATAGAGTTAACTATACAATTTATTCCAAATTAGCTAAGTTCCTGTTTATCCTGAGTATTCCTTTACTGATATATACGTTGTTCTTTGGAGTAAAAATGAATGAAGGAAGCCGTTGGATTCGCTTGCCATTTATAAATATGACGATGCAAACTTCGGATCTGGCGAAGCTGGCTTTATTTATGTACCTAGCAAGATTGTTGAGTCGTAAACAGCAAGTGATCAAGAGTTTTAGAAAAGGCTTTTTGCCGGTAATTATACCAATAGGTATTACTTGTATGCTTATTGCGCCTGCCAATCTTTCTACTGCATTGCTACTAGGATTTAGCTGTATGGTATTGCTGTTTATTGGCAGGGTGAATATCAAGCATCTGTTAATAGTGGTGGGCCTAGCTGCAGTACCAATTGCCATGCTCATCATTGCTGCCGTTGCCCGTCATGCATCAGAAGCTAATGAATCAGTAGTAAGGCAGGAAGTGGTGGAAGAAGTGGAAGGTGGAGAGAAGAAAACCCATCCGCTTTTTGTAAGAGTCAATACTTGGGTAGGCCGTGTGGAGAATTTTATATATGGAGGTAAGGAGGCTGATAATGATGAAATGTATCAGGTAAATCAGGCAAAAATTGCTATTGCGAAAGGAGGATTGTTGGGAGTTGGTCCCGGTAATAGTACAACACGTGATTATCTACCACAGGCTTATAATGATTTCATATTTGCCATTATTATAGAAGAGTATGGACTAGTGGGAGGCGCATTTCTAGTATTCGTATATATCGTGTTTCTGTATCGATGTATTAGAATATTTAAGAAATGTCCGTTTGCCTTTGGCGCATTTCTGTCAATAGGACTGAGTTTTACGCTAGCAATACAGGCTTTTTCCAATATGGCGGTTACGGTAAGTCTCTTTCCTGTAACAGGTGTGACACTGCCGCTGGTGAGCATGGGAGGATCCAGTTTTCTGTTCACGTGTCTGGCTATCGGAATTATTTTGAGTGTGTCGAGAAATGTAGAAAACCTGCAAGCGGTAAAAGTAAATACTCCATCCGTCGAAGATAAAAACGAAACGTCCGGTGAGTAAAAAAATTATCATAGCAGGAGGTGGTACTGGCGGGCATATCTTTCCCGCTATAGCTATTGCGAATGCATTAAAGAAGCATCAACCAGATATTGATATCCTTTTTGTAGGAGCAAAGAATAAAATGGAGATGGAGAAAGTGCCGCAAGCAGGATACGAGATAAAAGGAATCGATATTGCTGGATTTAACAGAAGTTCTTTGATAAAAAACATCGGCTTACCGTGGAAGCTTATCAAAAGTTTCTTACAAGTAAGAAGGATTGTCAAGGATTTTCGTCCTAACGCTGTAATAGGAGTAGGGGGATATTCTACTTTTCCGGTGCTGAAGTATGCTCAACGACAGGGTATTCCCACTTTCATTCATGAGTCGAATTCCTTTGCTGGCAAAGCCAATAAAATGCTGGCAAAGGGTGTGGTGAAAGTATTTACCGGAACAGATGGAATGGAAAAGTTTTTCCCAGTAGAAAAGATAATGGTAACCGGAAACCCTGTGCGTAGCCAAATTGTGAACTGCCATACTATAAGTCAAAATGAAGCGTTGGAATATTTTGATCTGGAGCCGGGAAAAACAACGCTGCTGGTAGTAGGAGGAAGCCTGGGAGCACGGTCAATTAATGAGGCTGTGTTGGCAGGAGTCAACGATTTGCTCAAAGCGAATCTTCAGCTTATTTGGCAAACTGGTAAAACTATGGCAGCCGATGC
The DNA here is from genome assembly GCA_028485475.2 of Chitinophagaceae bacterium C216. Classification (GTDB taxonomy): domain Bacteria; phylum Bacteroidota; class Bacteroidia; order Chitinophagales; family Chitinophagaceae; genus Niabella; species Niabella composti. The sequence continues at coordinate 31,284 of CP144143.1, read as the reverse complement.
AGCACAGGTTGCTGCCGAGCACAAGCAGGTTTGGGCAAATGAGTTTATTCGTGAGATGGAATATGCCTATGCCGCAGCGGATGTCATCATTGCTAGAGCAGGCGCTATGACAGTTGCGGAGGTATGTGTGGCTGCTAAACCTACCATTTTTGTGCCATACCCCTTTGCTGCAGAAGATCATCAAACAGCCAATGCTAAGCAGCTGGTAGATAAAAATGCAGCATTAATGGTGAGTGATGCCGAAGCAAAAGATAAAGTGGTAAAGATGGCCATTAAGCTGGCGGCTGATAAAAGTAAAAGGTTGGAGATGAGTCAGCAGCTTGAGAAGCTGGCCATTATTGATGCAGATGAACGTGTGGCTAAGGAAGTTTTAAAATGTATTGAATAAATATGAGGCTCGCTTGAAAAGTGAGTGTGTTATGAATAATCAATGAGTGGCAATAAAAAAAATATCGATGCTATAAAGAGCCTGTATTTTATAGGCATTGGTGGCATAGGGATGAGTGCTATTGCCCGCTATTTCTTATCAAAAGGCAAAAAGATAAGCGGGTACGATAGAACAGAAACAGCAATTACGAAGCAGTTGCAACAGGAAGGTGCGGATATACATTATACAGAAGATGTAGATCGAATACCTAAAGATGTGGATTATGTAGTATATACTCCGGCTATTCCAAAGGATCACAAAGAGTTGGTGTTCTATCGTGAAAACGGGTATCCGGTAGTAAAACGTAGCGATATTTTACAACTTATAACTGAAAGTTCTTTTAATATATGTGTAGCGGGCACTCATGGTAAAACCACTACATCTACCATGATTGCACATCTGCTCAGGCATAGCGGTTATGGATGCAATGCTTTTCTCGGAGGGGTATCGGCAAATTACAATACAAATTTTTGGAGTGATAAGAGAAATGTATGTGTGATAGAAGCTGATGAATACGACCGTAGTTTTTTGAAGCTTAGCCCCGATATGGCGGTGGTTACCGCAGTGGATGCAGACCATCTTGACATTTATGAAACGGAGGAGAATGTCAAAGAAGCTTTTCGAGCATTTGCTGCAAAGGTGAAACCCGGTGGTGTATTGCTGAAGAAATTTGGTTTGGATAGAGCACTGGGTGGTGAACAAGCACTAAGCTATAGTCTACAAAATGATAGTGCAGTAGTGTATGCAGAAAATATTGTACTTCGAAACGGAGGATATCAGTTCGATGTAGTGCTGCAAGATCGTAGAATATCCGGAGTAGAGCTGTTCATGGGAGGCATGCACAATGTAGAGAATATGATAGCTGCAATTGCCATTGCTGCCCATTTGAATATTGAGGACGATAAAATCAAAGAAGCTGTTAGTTCTTTTAAAGGCGTAAAACGCAGGTTTGAGTATGTTATTCCACCTGCAGTAAATGGAAGCAAGAGCACACCGGTGTTTATTGACGATTATGCTCATCATCCGGAAGAATTAAAGGCCTTAATCAACGGAGTGCGCACCTTGTTTTCAGGAAGAAAGTGTACGCTTATTTTTCAACCGCATTTGTACAGTCGCACTAGAGACTTTGCAGATGCTTTTGCTGAGGTGTTGGGAATGGTGGATCATTTGATTCTCTTGCCAATTTATCCCGCAAGAGAACTGCCCATTGAGGGCGTGGATAGTAAAATGATTTGGGATAAAGTAAAACTAGATGCAAAGTCGCTAATGAGTAAAGAGGAACTGTTGAGTTGGATAGATAGCAAGTTTGCAAAAAATATTGATAAAGAATTCGGGGAAGTACTCGTAACTGCAGGTGCTGGAGATATTGATAAACTGGTAGATCCTATAAAGCAAATCTTAGTGAAGTGAGAAGAAAAAGAGCCATAAAAAGAATGCTTTTGACCCTCATGTGGTTGGGTGTTGCTGTTGGAATGGGCAGCATCATTTCCGCTGCCATGCGCATTCAGGAGGAAGGGATTTGTAATGGCTATCAGATTAAGATTAATGGATTTAGGGAGGACTTGCTTTTTACCTCGGAAAGTCAGATAGAGAACCTTTTAAAAGCTGCGGCTAACGGTGAGATAAAAGGTCAGCGTATGGCCGAATTAGATCTGGCTCAGATTGAGGATTTGTTGGAGCAAAGCTCATGGGTGTACAATGCAGATCTTTATTTCGATAACAATAGTGTCCTGCATGTGGATGTCACCGAGCGTAAACCGCTGGCAAGAGTATTTACGGAGGAAGGAGCTTCTTTCTATATCGATGAGGCTGCGAAGCAAATACCCTTATCCGATAGAATTACATTGGATCTTCCCGTGTTTACCGGGTATCCTTCAAAGAATACCTTGAATGCAGTTGATAGTACTTTGATACAGAACGTAATCGCTACAGCCTCCTTTATTAATAGCGATCCTTTCTGGAATGCGCAGGTAGGACAAATTAATATCAGTAGCTGCGGTGTGGATTGCTGGAAAATGGAAATGATTCCCGTGGTGGGAAATCATAAAGTGGATTTAGGTGATGGAAGTGATATTGTGTCAAAGTTTCATAGACTCTATCTTTTTTATAGCCAGGTATTGAGTCGTACAGGATTTGATAAATACAGAAAGATTGATGTGCAGTACGATGGTCAGGTGATCGGCGTAAAAGATCATTATACGAAAATCGACTCTATTCAACTTAGAAAGAATATCGAAAAATTGTTGCAGGAATCTAGACATACTAATGAATTGTTGGAAGTGGCACCGCAGGTGGGTTATGATGCGATTATGCCATTGGATTCTCTTTCCAAAGCAGAGGGGCTGTTAGAGGAAGAGCCTGAAATAGTAAGTGCTGCAGAAAATGTTGCGCCGGCCAAGGATAGCGCTAATACATCCACCACACCTAAAGCCACAGTGCCACCTGTTGTGAAAAAGGAAGCTGATGGAACTAAAAAAGAAGAGAGAAGTGTAAAGGAAGTGAAGCCAGCTGCTACTACAAAACCTGTAACGACCAATAAATCTGCAGTTTCTAAAAAGGCAGACGAGGTTGCAAAGAAGGAAACAGGTAAACGGAATGTGCTGTCGCAAGCTGCTGCGGGTAATACGAATAAATCTGTTGCAGTGAAGAAGGCGGATTCAAAAAATACATCTGCTAATAGTACTAAGAAAACAGAAGCTTCAAAAACTGAATCAAAAAAGCCAGTAACAACAAACAATTCGACGGCAACGAAAGCGGCCCCTAAAAAAGATGAGGGCAAGAAAAATGTATTACTGAGAGCCGAAGAAACGAAAAAAGCAGATACTAAGAAGACAACAAATAGCGGAGCGAGACGATAAGTGAGGTGCAATAAAATCTTAAACGATTCAAAAACTAAAATAAAAACAACTAAAAACGATATACTATGAATTCCGAACAACCCATTATTGTAGGCCTTGATATTGGAACCACAAAGATTGCTGTTATAGCCGGCCGAAAAAACGAATTCGGTAAGCTGGAAATATTAGGCTTTGGAAAAGCCAACAGCAATGGCGTAAAGCACGGACAGGTGCTCAATATTGACGAAACCATAAAAGCAATCAAGCAGGCTGTAGAAAATTGTCTTGCGTTGAATCCCAATTTAAGCTTCAACGAAGTGTACGTTGGAATTGCCGGCCATCATATCAAAAGCCTTCAAACACGTGGCGACATTGTTCGTGATAATGAAGAAGAAGAGATTACTCAGGCCGAAGTAAACCTGCTGATTAATAATCAGTATAAAACTTATGTGCCACCAGGGGATCAAATTATAGATGTCATTCCTCAGGAATTTACAGTGGATAATATGCCCAATATCATTAAGCCTATTGGTTATAGTGGAGTAAAACTGGGCGCTAATTTCCACATAATTACAGGCGATAAAAATGCCATACGGAATATCAACCGTAGTGTAGAAAAAGCAGGTTTGCGTACAAAAGACTTAGTGTTGCAACCATTAGCATCTGCCGCTGCAGTAATGGCTCAGGAAGATCTGGAAGCTGGCGTGGCTATTGTAGATATTGGCGGTGGTACTACTGATCTTGCCGTATTTGCAGATGGTGTACTACGTCATACAGCGGTTATTCCTTTTGCAGGGGAGAATATTACTAATGATATTAAAACTGGACTGGGCGTACTGAAAAGCCAAGCAGAGCAAATGAAAACGCAATTTGGTAGTGCATTAGCTAATGAGGCAAAGTCTAATGCATATATCACCATACCTGGATTGCGTGGTATGCCTGCCAAAGAAATCAGTGTCAAAAATCTGGCTAACATTATTCAGGCTCGCATGAGTGAGATTCTGGATTTTGTGACTTATCATTTAAAGCAAATCGGAATGGATCATCGTCAACTGAACGGCGGTGTTGTGCTTACAGGCGGAGGTTCGCAATTAAGGCATTTGATTCAACTTACTGAGTATGTTACAGGCTTGCCTGCTCGTATTGGCTTGCCCAATGAGCATCTGGCAGCTGGTCATATTGAAGAGCTGGCGAAGCCTACATATTCAACCTGTTTAGGCCTAATACTTAAGGGTTACGATGATTTTGAAAATAACCGTAAGGTATTTGAAAAGAATTTTATTAATGTAGAAGTTCCCGGTGGTTTGAAGAAAGCACAGGAAGAGGGTGTAGAGAGTGAGGAAGCTAGTGCGGAAGCTCAAACTCCCGCCCGTCAGCCACTGAAAGACTTCTGGTCAAAATTTAAAGACGGAATTATAAAAATATTTGCTGAGGAGGAAGATAGTCATTTGCAATAAGTCTTCAGAGAGTTCTTGGAAATAGATCTTTACATTATTCAAATGCTATAGCCTTAAGCCTTTATCCCTTCTCCAGCATTCCTTTAAAGAATGTATGGAGAGGGGGTAACAGGTACCGTGAACTTACTAATCCATTTATAAAACTCGTGCGCGTAGCGTACCTAAATTCTAAATTATGATACAGTTTGATTTACCTAAAGAGCAGTCTTCTATCATTAAGGTGATAGGTGTTGGTGGTGGAGGCGGTAACGCTGTAAACTACATGTTTAAGCAAAATATAGAAGGCGTCAATTTCATTATCTGTAATACGGACGCACAGGCGTTGGCACAAAGCAATGTACCTAACCGTATTCAATTGGGGCCACAACTTACCGCAGGTCTCGGAGCCGGGGCTAATCCGGAAATTGGCCGTCAGGCTTGTGAAGAATCTCTAGAAGAGATAAGACGCATTCTGGAAGTAAATACCAAAATGGTTTTTATTACCGCAGGTATGGGTGGTGGAACCGGTACTGGAGGCGCTCCTATTATTGCTAAAGTGTGTAGGGATATGGGCGTGCTTACAGTAGGGATCGTTACCATGCCTTTTGCATATGAAGGTAAAAAACGCCAACAACAAGCAGAAGAGGGCATTAAGCAGCTCAGACAATACGTGGATACCTTACTGGTGATTAGCAACGATAAACTCCGTCATCAGTTTGGCAACCTAAGAATGCGTGAAGCTTTTGAAAAAGCGGATAACGTATTGGCCACTGCAGCAAAATGTATCACCGATGTTATTAACAGTACGGGTCAAATCAACGTAGACTTTGCCGATGTATGTACTGTAATGAGAAATGGCGGTGTAGCTATATTGGGTAGCGCTACTGCATCCGGTGAAAACCGTGCTCAGCGCGCAATAGAAGAAGCACTTAATTCGCCACTTCTGAATGATAACGATATCCGTGGTGCAAAATGGATTCTTATCAACATTAATTCTGCCGAAGGCGAACACGAGTTTACAATGGATGAAGTTGAGATTATTCAATCTCACCTACTCAGTCAAGCCGGTGAAGATACCGATGTTATTCTGGGTATGGGATATGATAGCTCTTTAGGAGACCAAATAGGTATTACACTTATAGCTACAGGATTCGAAAATAAAGATACGTTTGTAAAGCCGGTGCTGAAGAAAGGAGAGCCTGAAGAAAAAATAGTAATGACGCTGAAGCCATTAAATGAAGAGAAGTCGTCTGTTGAAGTAATAGCTCCGGTTACAGAACCTGCAGAACCTTTGACACCTGTTACAGAACCTGTTTCACTTGAACTACAGCCGGATCCGTTGGCACCGAAATTGGTTGAGGAAATTCCTTTCATGGATGCACCTATGCCTACAGTTGAGGATGTGGTTAATGAAAATGAAGAGACTCATTATCTGCTGGGAGATGAGAACAGTGATGCTCAGTTTGCCGCGGCTGAACAGATGTCACAGGATGTTCCTGTAACGGATAAGGTAGAAGAAATATTCAAGTCTCCTTCGGTTCCGGGAGATCGTGTATTCCAATATCCGAAATTGAATGAAGAAGCCACCGATGCTCTCAAAGCCGAGCCTGTAAGAAGCTATCTTTCTAAGCCGGTAAACATATATGCTGAAGAGGATCATACTGATGCAGAGCAACCTCAAGAGGAACAAGCTCAGGAAACCGAAGGTGCTGAGATGACTATGTTTGAAAAGCCTGAGGTGACAAACGAGTATACGTCCTTTACTCAAACTACCGACAGAAATGAGAGAAGCAATTCTGCGAGCTTGGAAGATATGGAGATGCAAAAGCGCAGACAGATAGAGCGTATTCAGAAATTGCGTAATCTTTCTTATAATGTAAATGCCAATAATCCTACTGATGAGTTTGAGAATGTGCCCGCATATATCAGACGTAATATAGAATTGCGCAATTATACATCACACGTAGAAAGCTATTATAGCAAGTTTGAGGTATCATCTGATGATAAAAATCAAGGTCAGATTAATACGTTGAATGCCTTTTTAGATGGGGAAAAACCAGACTAAGTGCTGGTGCGGGATTCAGGTTTGTAAGTTTTATAGTTGTTGCCCCTTACGTTTACGTAAGGGGTTTTTCTTTTATGATGGAGTCTATTCGCTGTCGTCGTAGTCCAAGAGATTCAAATCTACATTTTCTAATCCACTGATGCCATCTATGGATCCCCTAATATGTGTGGCATTTAATAAGATTTTTTCGAGTTGCTTTTCACGTGCTTTCCAAAGACGTTCCATAGCATCGCGCTCTTTCTGGATGCTCATTTTCATGCTCAGAAATCCTTCGCGTATGGCATTCCATTGCTCGGCAAATTCGGGGCTGGTAAGGTAATTGTAAAGCATGGTAATTTTATCACCCTTATTTTCATGGGTTTTTACAGCCTTATAGATGCGTAATATGCCGTCGCGTAATACTGCCGCCAGAGCTTTGGCTTCTACAAAACTGCAAATCCAAACACCTTCCTTTTCTCCAAAGCTGCTCATGTCTTTCGGATAGCGGCGGGTTACCAGTATCGCTACATCGGCTCCTATTGCGCGCATGTCTGCTTTTAGTTTTTCAATCCAGTCAGCACTAAAATTTTCAGCACGTTTACTTTCCCAGATGATTTTGCCACACTCCGCTCCCAGCTGATTCCTTACGATTTGTATACAATCGGCACCTCTTACACCTTTAGCTACTTCCTCTATTTTGTCAAAGGGGAATGCCGCGCTTAACATTTCTTCCAATGCCAGCTCTTGGCTTTCTCCCTGCAATTGCATGGAGCCCTGTTCGGCTTTGCGCTTCATTTCTTCGGCCAGCTTTTTCTGATCCTCCAACTGCTTTTCCAGCTCTCTCAACTTTAGTTGATATTCTGTTTCCTTTTGGGCGCTCTTTTCTGCCTCTACTTTGCGAAGATGATCGATAAGTTTTTCTCTCTCTTCGCTAAGTTTTTTTTGCAATGTAAGTTCTAGTTCGGCTTCTTTATTTTTCAGTTCCTGTTGCTGTTTTAGGAGTTCAATCTCTCTTTGTCGGGATATTCTAAGTTTTTCTTCATTCTCCTGATTGGTTTTTTGGAGGAGGGCCAGTTTGTGCTCAAAGTCCGAAGCAACATTTTTCCGTACTTGTTCCTCTAGTTGTTTTTGCAACGCATTTTTCTCCTGCTGTAGTTTATGTTGCCATTCTTGTTCCCGCTTTTGTAGTTCGGCTTGATACTCTTCATTTTTTTTCTTCTGCCATTCTGTAACCTTGGCGCGCAATTCCCGCTCCACCTCTTCGCGTATGGCATCAGTAGGCTCAAATTCGGTACCACAACCAGGACATTTAATCTTTTGCGACATAATAGTATTTTATTATCAAACGTACATGAATTTTTTGATTCATAAAATAGGAAAAATATCAAGACAGCGTGCATCGATAACCTCGGTTTGTGTAAGGGGAGTATTGCAAATAGGTGCGGTGGTGTCTAAATAAAAAAAGCGATAGTCTTTCTTAAGAAAGACTATCGCTTCATGCTTAAATCCAGAAGAAAGAAGTATTTACGCTTCTGTTTCTTCTGTTTTTATAGCCTGCTCTCTGTTTAAGAGCTCTCTGTTTGTAATATAAGAATGATTGTGGAACTGCATTACAACAGCAGTACCCAAATTAGTCTTACGTACATCTACTTTTGCATTAGGACTACTTTCTGTTGTATCAGGAACACTCACAGTAGTATCAGCAGGTGCTGCTGTGGTGTCTGTGGGTGTGGATGTAGTGTCTACTTGAGCCATTACAGTTCCGGCAAAGAAAGTTGCTATTACTGCTAATGCAAGGTTTGAGGTGTGTCTTTTCATTTTTCAAGGTTTTAAGTTAACTAATAAATTTTGTTCAGAGATATTCTACTTACCGTGGTACGACTTTAATAAGGAAACAAAGCATATACCAAAAAGGACTTTATAGTGTTTAAAAAACACAAATGTTTCGTTAAGATAATTTAAAAACGCTTGTGCTGTGGAATGCTGATTGGGGTTGAATTTCGGGCTAATGTGCTATTATTTAAGAAGCTACGTATAGCGGATGCTTTATAAAGAATGCGCTTAGAAAAAAATCAAAAAGTCGAAAAAAATTTTTATGTAATGATCATACAACATCGACAACGATGACAATAAAAATGCCTTGCTGACAGCAGCAAGGCACTCAAAAAAACATATATTGCTGATTAAGAGACGGGTTCGAGATATTGCGAATAAGCATATCCTTCTACACCATCTTTTGTTCGTACAGATGACCAAAGTTCGTTGGGTTGGCTAATCAGGGTAAGGATTTCACCTTTAGCTGCTTTACCAATGATGGGCTGATCAGTGCCCGGTCCCTTTCGGATATTTAAGTTAGTTTCTTGCGTAATAACTCTTACTTGGCTACCGACTTCCGCTCTGGCATTTACATTCAGCACTAGATCGCCGCTTGAGTAGTTGAGATCTATTTGATTATAAATATCCCATAATTGATCTTTTATAGTTCCATTAGGAGCATCTCCATCGATGTAAAGAATACCGTCTTGTTCTCTTACGGAAAGATTTGCTACACCAGCAGCATTGGCGGCATCTATCAGTGCCCGGTATTTTTCTTGTAGTGCCATATTTTTTAGTTTGATTGACGAATAAGTATTTTTTAATGGTACGGCTGTTTAAGGATTTCTTTTTTATTTGATGGTCAGGCCGGTATTATCGACTTTTTTAGGACGGGTGGCATTTATCTTTTGCATCAATACCTTAAGCTCATCTTTTTGTACTTCTCCGGTAAGTGTTACAACACCGTCATTAACAGTGGCCGAAACGCCTGGATGATCTTTAATAGCGTCTTGTACGGCAGTAGTAAGCGGGTCGTCCGCAGTGATTTGTACGGGTGCTGGTGGCGGAGCTACCGTTGTATTGTTTACTACACTCTTAATTCCTTTAATGTCTTTTAATGCTTCTTCTGCTGCGACCTGAGAAGCGGGGTTGCTTACCTCTCCCGATAGGGTAGCAACACCATTCTGTACGTCCACTACAATACCTGAAAAATCAGGATTAGTAGCTAGTACTGATGTGATTTCTGTTTGAAGGTCGGCATCACTTTTCCCTTTGCAGGAAGATAACGCCAATGCGAATGCAATGATGGCAATGAACGTTAGTAGGTTTTTCATTGGTTAGTGATTTTAATTATTAAATAAACGAATACAAACTTATTCATCAATTATTGTGCCTAAGCTGTATACTTGTTATGAGCAAGCAGTTTTTAGCGCTTTAATTGCTCCTCTAGTTCAAGTAGCAAAGAAAAGATTTCTTCGTACTTTTTTTCAAGCTGCGCATTTGTTTCTACAGCAGCCTTGTACTCCCGTTCTAAATTTAGGAATTTTTCTTTATCAGCATAGATGGCGGGATCGGCGAGCTGCTCCTCCAGTTGTTGGAGCAGGGATTTATTTTTATTAAGCGCCTCTTCAACCTGTTGAAACTGTTTCTGCTGTTTTTGAAGCTCTTTTTTGTGCTCTTTATTAATAGGCTGATTGCGTGTAGGGGTAGGGCTAACGGATGCTTTGTCTTCGTTTTTGGGGGCAATGGGATTGTTTTTTGCTGAAAATGTGGTGGCTTCAGACTGGCGTTGTTTGGCAATGTGTTCATTCCAGGCTACCCACTCATCATATCCCCCTTTGAATTCCTTGATTTTATTATCTACAATTTCCCATATTTTATTTGCAGTCTTTGAAATAAAATATCGGTCGTGGCTAACTAAAATAAAGCTCCCCTCGTATTTGCGCAGCGCATCGATAAGTAGTTCGCAACTATGCATATCTAGGTGGTTGGTAGGTTCGTCGAGTAGTAGGAAATTGGCTTTACTTACAATCGTTTTGGCCAGTGCTACTCGAGCTTTTTCACCACCACTTAATACTTTTATTTTCTTATCGGCATCATCTCCGCTGAACAAAAAGCAGCCCAATAGGTTTCTCAGTTCCAGTTCTGTCATCTGGCTGCCGCATTCTTTCATCTCCTCAATAATGGTATTCTCTAGATTTAACGCCTCCAGCTGGTGTTGGGCATAAAAACTACCTTCGACATTGTGTCCCCATTTTCTTTCTCCTGTAAAGGGCTCGGTACCTGCTATAATTCTCAGGAGCGTGGATTTACCTTTACCGTTGGCCCCTATCAATGCTATTTTATCCCCTCTATTAATTTCGGCCTGTGCATTTTCCAGAATAATATTACTGCCGAACGATTTGGAGATGTTATTCAATTCTACCAATACTTTCCCCGGTGTTTTATCTACCCTGAAATTGATTTTTAAATCAGGCCTATCCACACGTACTTCTTCAATACGCTCGAGTTTATCCAGCTTTTTAATAAGGCTTTGGGCCATAGCAGCCTTGGTAGCTTTGGCCCTGAAGCGCTCAATCAGTCGTTCACTCTGGCGTATATAGTCTTGCTGATTTTCGTAAGCTTTTTGTTGTTGTTCCAGGCGTAAAGCTTTCTCTTTTTCGTAATAATCGTAGTTGCCATTGTAAAAGTGCAGTTCTTTCTGATACAGCTCTACGATTTTAGTGACCATACGATTTAGAAAATATTTATCGTGGCTGACGATTACCACCGCTCCCTGATAATGCTGTAGGTATTTTTCTAACCATTCAATGGAAGGGAGATCGAGGTGGTTGGTAGGTTCGTCCAGCAACAACAGGTCGGGTTGTGCTAATATCATTTTAGCCAACAACACACGCATACGCCATCCGCCGCTGAATTCCTTATACGGGCGCTTTAAGTCGGTATTGGAAAAGCCAAGCCCTTGTAATACTTCTTCTGTTTTATGATGGATATTATAACCGCCTAACGTTTCCAGTTCGTGCAGTTTATTGGAATAATCTTCCAGTATTTTTTCGTCGCCGGTGTTTTCCAGTTCTTTTCCTAGGGCTTCAATTTCCTTTTCCAGCTTCAATACTCTTTCAAATGCACCTAAGGCTACCTGAAGAATAGATTCATCCGTATCGAAGCTCAGCAGGTCTTGATGTAGATAACCAATGCTGGTATCACGACCTTTTTCAACAGTTCCTGCCGAGGGAGTATAGTTTCCGGTAAGTAGTTTGAGGATAGTGGACTTGCCGGTACCATTGTAACCAATTAGGCCTATGCGTTCATTAGGCTGAATATGCCATGTTGCATTCTTGACAATAGTTCTTGCCCCAAATTCAAAAGTCACATTTTGTAAACCTGCCAGCATAATGATTAATTTTACTACTTTTGATAGCCTCAAACCTGCAAAAATAACAATTGCCGGGTTTAATTAGCGAGGATAAAAATCATGAAAAGACTATTACTATTAGTAGTACTTGTTGTAGCGGGATTTGTGGTATACAAGTACGCTATAAAAAAAGAAGACAAGGCCGATAAATCCCCAACGGCAAACGCGTTGGCCGTGAGCGCCCATAGCGATGCTTTTAATCAGTCTATAAAAAATATTCTAGATGCATACTATGCCATGGCGGATGGATTTGTTCAATGGGATAGTAGTTTGGTTAATAAAAATGCTGTATCATTGCACGCCGCTTTGGAAGGGTTGGATCTGGAAGAATTGAAGCAGGATACTCTTATTTACGAAACGGTTACCATGCCGTTAGAAAATGCAAAAGCTAGTGTGGCTGCGATTTCTGAAGTAGATGATTGGGATACCAAGCGGAAGCAACTGCAGGATTTGTCTGAAAATTTGAGGATGCTGCTGATTACCATCAAATACGATCAAGGAACTGTTTATTGGCAAGAATGTCCAATGGCGTTTGAAGATGGGAGAGTGGGCAATTGGTTGAGTAAGGAAGAGAAGATTGCCAATCCTTATCTCGGCAATCAGCATCCTAAATATGGTGCTACAATGATTGATTGTGGAGAAACCAAAGAGACTATTAATTTTGCAGAGAATTCAAAGTAGCATAACGTTGACTCCTTAGCTCAGTTGGTAGAGCTACTGACTCTTAATCAGTAGGCCCAGGGTTCGAGTCCCTGAGGGGTCACTATAAACAAAATTATCAAAGTAAAATAGCTGGGAAGATAGCCGGCTATTTTTTATCAAGTTGTGATAAATGGCTTTATACCGTCACTAAGAGATTTTCCGCAAACTTCAAGCTTACTACCGATCTTTTACCCTTCACCTCTATTTCCATAGAGCCGTCAAATTCTTGTCGACCGAGGACTTTGATTTTACTACTCAGTCCTAGGCCTACTTTTACTACATATTGAAGAAATGTAGCGCTATTATCTTTTACAGCCACCAGCTTGCAGGTTTTACCTACCTCTACCTGCGACAACGTATAGCGGGAGCTGGGTCTCAATTCGCCCTTGGCATTAGGTATCGCATCGCCATGAGGGTCGTACTCAGGATATCCTAAAAATTTTTCTAGCTGGGCGATAAGCTTAGGCGATCGAATATGTTCCAATTGCTCGGCTACCTCATGTACTTCATCCCAGGTAAACTGTAGTTTATCGTACAAAAAAGTTTCCCATAGGCGATGTTTGCGTACAATTTCAATAGCGTGTTTTCTTCCTTGTTCGGTAAGAGAGATTTTTTTGTATTTCTCGTAGCTGATGAGATTTTTTTCTTTCAGCTTTTTAAGCATATCATTGGCTGTAGCCGGCTTCACATCAAGCGTAGCGGCCAATTTGTTGGTACCGGTACCTTCTTTATCCTCACCTTCTTCCGTTATGTGGAATAGTGCTTTTAAGTAATTTCTTCTGCCTGTGATAGTAACATAGGATAAAGATAAATAGGATTGGCAAAACTCCGCTTAAGGGCGGCCTTCCAGCCACTTCAAATTACATCAAAATTTGCTTTCTCCCGAGCGGTAATTACCCTTTCTTTACGTATTTGGTAAGAATGACGATGGTCTGGTCGTTAATTTTTCCTTCAATTTGTTCCACATTGTCCGCAACCAGCCGTATTCTTTTCACTACTGTGCCTTTGGGAGCTGAGAAATTAGTGCCTTTTACGTCCAGTGCCTGAGTAAGCACTACCGTATCGCCGTTTTCTAGTTTATTTCCGAAGCTATCGCGATGTACCTCTTCTACTTCAAAAGCGCTAAGAGCCCACTGTACTATATTTTCATCCACTTCTATGGAGTTGATGATGTCGGCAGCCCAGTCCTGATCCTTATAGGTGTGTAAAATTCTATAGCTTAAAGCCTGAATAGGAGGTTCGGGATTCCAAATGGTACCTTCCAGAAAGCGCCAGTAAGTACCGTCTCCATTCTGTTTTTCCAGTTCTTGTAAACATTTGTCGCAAAGCGCTACCTGATGCTCGATGTTGTCGTCCGATTTGGGACTAACAGTATATTCATGAACAGCGGTCTCTGAAGTACAAAGTTCGCACATACCCTGTGCGCGCTCGGATAATTTGTTGTTGAGTGCCATCGGTAGTATTTAAATATGGTGTTAATACAAAATTCTAAATTGAATAGTGTGTTCGATATTTTTTAGTTCTTTCAGTAATTTCTTATCGTAATCTTTGTTGATATCGGTGATTACATAGCCTACCATATCATTGGTCATCAGGTATTGGGCGCTGATGTTGATGCGATGCTTAGCCAAAATAGTGTTGAATTCGGCCATGACACCCGGCAGATTTTTATGAATGTGAATAATTCGATGTGCTTTGCGTACCGCAGGTAATTGCAAGGATGGAAAGTTGCTACTGCTGTGGATGGCCCCTTTATTAATAAAATCTACCATGCGTTGTGCAATAGCCTCGTTTTTAGTCTTGCCATTTTTGTTGTCAAATACTACTATGCCGCGTTCGGTGCATTGAACAAGAGGCAGATCGTGTGTAGCATTGCCGTAATATCCGATGGCTTTCAGTCGTGAAAACTTCTTTATCACTTTCGCATCAATACCGGAAGAAGCAGCAATAAGTAGCATGCCTGCCTGATAAAAGGTTTTATCATCTACTTCTTCCTTTTTATATACTGTAAATCCTTCTTCTTGCAGTAACGCATAATTTTTCTTAGGAACATCTCCTACAATGATGGTAATGATCCTGTTTTTGGGATAGGAGATAGCTCCGGGAATTTTATTAATATATAGAAATTCGTCAAAGCTGGGAGTAACGTGATCTGCTTTAGCGGTAACGCTTTTTCTTGCGATATTTTCGGTAAAGGCAAAGAATTTTTTAATCAGTCCGCACTCGCGTAGCTGAAAATCGGAATAACCGTCGCCGATACCGTACAGCTCACCCTGCAGATCCATCTGTTGGAGCAGCTTTACTTTTCCGCCTTCTTCACTGAGAGGATTAGACCGGTCGTATCCGATGATTTTTCCGTTTTTATCAAACTCAAAAGTATTGGCGTATACGTTTTCCTTTTTAATATGAAATTTCTTCACAACCGGGATGATAAATTCTTTGAAACCGCCGGATACGATCAATACATCATCGGCATGCTTTTTAAAAAACGCTGCGTTGCGAGAAAACGACTTGGAAACTTTAGTTCGCAAGTGAGCAATGAGCTTCTTGAGATGATCTTTATTGGCTTCTAGCAGTTTTACGCGTTGTGCTAGGCTCTCGGAAAAGGAAAGCTTTCCCTCCATAGCCATGTTGGTATAATTTTCAATTTTTTTGTAGATCTCTTCGCGACGCGGATGGTCTTTCAATGAAATGCGTGCCAGTTCGTCTAATGCTTCTACCTGTGTAAAAGTACTATCGAAGTCGATGATGTAATACTTTTTTTGCTTCATAAAAGGCGTTACTGAATTCCTTTCTGTTAATTGTTTTTGTAAATCCTCCTACTTCGGCTAAACCAGCCAAAAATACCAGCAGGGCGGTTTTGGGTTGCAAAAGTACGGTGTATTAATAACATAGCACTTTTTAAAGACGTTTAATCTTAAAGAAAGTCTAAAGAAAAGCTGGTAAAGTGTTTAATTTTTTAAAAAAATAGGGCCAATTACCAGAATCTTACAAATCCGAGGAAAGTGGTCCGATTTGTGCACTATTAGGAGTATAATATTTATTTAATAACCAAAATTTTAAAATATGGAAAAACGCCAAGAAATGACCACTCTAAGCCAGGTGATGGAAAAGTTGCGCCAAAGAGGCGTAGATAATGAAATTCGCATGAATGAAAATAAAGAAATGAAATCTGAAAAATCCGGCAAGGTATATCAGCCGGAGGATCTAATTATTTTCCGCACTTTCAGATTTGAAGGCGATTCTAATCCAGACGACAATGCCGTTTTATATGTATTGGAAGATAAAGATGGCGAGCTGGGATATATTATCGATGCTTACGGTGCTTACAGTAGCCATGAGGGAAGCGAGTTTGACGACTTTCTAAAACAGATTAAAGTAGAAGACCGAGAAGAACAGGAGCTTTTCGAACAGGATTAAGGAATATGCCAGTATATGAAAACTGCCATAAGTTGATATATTGATTCAATGTTGATTTTTTCTTTTTTAGCTTGTATCAAAAGGATGGAACTAAGCCCGATAAACAGATTCGTTCCCTATTACATAGTATCTGGTGTTATTACGATTCTTATATCCTGTGAATAGTCCGGTAAAGGTACTAAAAGCAGGTAGTATAAGGTGGTGAGAGGATACAACGAAACAAGGGAGTCGTAAAGATTGCCGGGCTTTTCCTATAAGTTGGTATCCCGGATGTAAATGTCCGGCTATAATAAAGCGATTGTTATCAGGCTCCGGCAATTCGTGAGTGATAACAAAGGGAGCTGCTACAAATTCTTTTGATGTTATCTGTATATCTAATTGCTCGTAATTGATATGGAGTAGTTTGTCATGATTGCCCGGAACTAGAATAAATGATATATCAGCGTAGTATTCACGCCATTGCTGAAAGATGTTGATATCAGTATTCAGATCGTGATGAAACATATCGCCGGCAATAATCAGCTTTTGAGCTTTGTACGTTTCGATAAGCTTCCCTAATCTTTTCAAATCATCGTGCAATACCGTCGAGGGGATTGGAATACCGTGAGACCGGAAATACCCCGTTTTCCCCAAATGCAAATCAGCCAGGAATAAAGTCCTTTCCTTTGGCCAGTAAGCAGCTCTTAATGGCGATAGAATTAATACTTCGTTATTGCAAATAATTTCCACGTACTAACGATGCGCTTTTTTAAATGCTTCTTCCTGCATTTTCCTCACTTTTACGTCCAGTTCTTCACTGCTCAGATTTTGTCTGAGGCTATCCACTTTTATCGGGAAACTTAAAGGAGTAAATGTTTTAGTATTAACAACAATGATAGCACTTTGTTGAATGCGTTGTAGTGCTGCGGCTAAGCGCACTTCTTCTAATTGCTGATAAAAAACCTCTTCATATGCCTGACGCATCAATAAATTCTGCGAGTCGTATTGCTCAAAGATTCTGAAAATAAGACCAGAGGAAGACTGCAGGTTTTTATCGCTTTTGTACTTGCCTGCATAGTTCTTCATTACCAGTCCGGCAATTACTGCGATGTCTCTAAATTTTCTTCCCGCCATTTCAGCAGCGTTGATGCTATGGGCAATATCAGTCGTGAGATTTTCGGTAGAAAAAAGCGTGTTCAAGTCTATCTCCTCCAAGGGTATAGGCTGGTCACTTAATAACTCAAATCCGTAATCGTTCATGGCCATCGAAAATGTGATGGGGCGAATCTTGCTGATACGATAAGCAATTAAGGCGCTCATTACTTCATGCACCAAGCGACCTTCAAATGGGTACATGAATACATGATGCCCATCTCGGGTATGCGTGAGTTCGATTAAAAATTCATCGTTTCGAGGAATATGAGAATAGGCTTCCTGATACTGGAACAGCGGTTGTAACTTTTTGAGTTCTTTTTCTTGTGCAGAGGGCTGTAAAGCTTGATTAAATTTGCTGCGTAAAATGGCGCTTAGGTCAGATGATAAAGGTAAACGGCCACCTAACCAACTGGGTGTAATGGCTCTCTTGGCTTTGCTTTTCTTTACGAGAACCGTCATGTCTTTAATCATGACAAACTCTAGAATTTTGCCGGCTAAGCCGAAAGTGTCGCCGGGATTGAGGCGAGATATAAAATACTCCTCCACCATACCGATATATCCACCTCCGATGAATTTCACTTTTAACATGGGGTCGCTTACAATTACGCCTAGGTTCATTCGGTGCATCATGGCAATGCGGCGGTTTTTCACTTTATAAACGCCGCCCTCGACAATTACTTTTTGAAAATCTTCATAAGCGGAGAGTACCTCTCCCCCCTGGGTGATAAAACGTAATATCCATTGCCATTCTTCAGGGAGTAGATGAGTAAATGCATAAGTTTGTTGAACCTGTTCAAATACTTCTTGCTCTTTGAAACCTTCGCCTACAGCTAATGTCACCAGGTATTGTACCAGTACATCAAAAGTTTGAACCAATGGGGTGCGACTTTCAATAATACCGTTTTGAGCTGCCTCCTTTAAAGCTGCGGCTTCTACCAGTTCGAGCGAGTGTGTAGGCAGAAAATAAATTCTGGAGGTTTCAAAAGGAGAGTGGCCGCTACGTCCTGCACGTTGCAGAAATCGTGCTACGCCTTTGGGAGAGCCGATTTGAATAACAGTATCTACCGGCCTGAAGTCTACGCCTAAATCTAGCGAAGAGGTGCAAATTACGGCTTTCAATTGTCCGGTATGCAGTCGATCTTCAATCCATGTACGTAACTCCATATCAATAGAGCCATGATGAATGGCCAGTTGCCCTGCAAGATCCGGAGCTGCTGTTAGCAATACTTGATACCAGAGTTCGCTTTGCCCACGCGTATTGGTAAAGATGAGCGTAGTACGGCTTTGATGAATGATGGGTACAATTTGCTCCGCCATTTTTGTACCCAAATGTCCAGCCCAAGGTAATATTTCTATTTCATCAGGAATAATGGGTATAATTTCCGTTTTCTTTTTATTCTTAGATCGTACAATTGTTTTAGGCGTATCCTTATAAGGAATGAGTACTTCCAAGGCTTCATCAATATTACCGATAGTAGCGCTAATACCCCATATACGTAGATTACTCGTAAGAGCTTTCAGACGTGAGATGGCAAGCTCGGTAAGTACGCCTCTTTTGCTACCCAGTAGCTCGTGCCATTCGTCTGCTACAATACATTTAAGATGTTTGAAATAAGTAGAGTTGTTTTTTTGTGCAAACAATAAGTGCAAACTTTCCGGAGTGATGATCAATACCTCCGGCATTTTTTTAGTTTGTTTTTGTCTTTCTTTTGTGCTTGTATCGCCGTTTCTCACCCCTACTTCCCAATCCAGTCCTATTTGTTCCAAGGCTTCCCGCATCGCCCTGCCCAAATCTTTTGCTAGGGAGCGTAGCGGTGTAATCCATATCAATTTTAATCCCTCACCATATTCCTCTGGTTTGTTTAGATAATCGATGATTAATGCTAGAAACACCGAAAAGGTTTTCCCGAATCCTGTAGGCGCGATAACAAGACCGGAATATCCCTCATGATATTTTTGCCAGCTCTCTTGCTGAAATGCAAAAGGTGTATTGCCTAAAGATTGAAACCAATTCTTGATAATCTCGTATCCCGGTGTGGACTGAATACGTTTCATTTAGTGAGCCGGATCGGCGGTTTTGGGTGTCAAAAATATTTCAGCCATCATGCAACGTGCACTGCCACCCCCATGCGCTTCGATGGTGGCTAAAGGAGCATGAACAATGGGATTGAAAGATCGTAAAAAATCACGCTGCTCGTTGGTCAGAATATGATACGCTTGCGAAGACATTACGAGCAAAGGCTCTCCGGAGTTGTTGTGTATCTGGAGCATGTTACCTGCAAAGTGAAACATTTGTTCCATGCTGATTTCGACGATGGATTTTCCTGTTTCTGCAAATTGGCTGAGCAGCATCTGTCTTTGCACATCGTCTTTTATGGCTTCCAAACAGATTACTACATATTCATCAGCTATACACATCATCACGTTGGTATGATAAATCTCTTTACCCTTTTTATCATAGGCCTCAAATAGCACTGGCCTATACCCCATAGCATCGCAAAAGTCGTATAAGACACTGGGGCTAGTACGCGGTGAAAGACATGCATAAGCCAGTTCAAAGTCTCTGTCCAGTACCATACTTCCAGTTCCTTCTAGGAAGAGATCTTGTCCCTCGTAATGCGTAAGGTCCAATGTAGTGCGTATATGAAACCGCTCTTTGATTACATCCAATACGTTTTTGTCACGTTCCACGCGTCGATTGAGGGCAAACATCGGGTAGAGTGCTACGGTGCCGTCTTCATGAAATGAAATCCAGTTATTGGGAAAGATAGAGTCGGGGGTATGCGGTTCGTTCGTGTCTTGAACGATAGTAAGATTGACGCCGTTTTGTTGTAATACTTCAGCAAAATGGTCAAACTCCTGCAATGCCTTGGTTTGAACATCTGTGGCGGAAGTTTCTTGCTGAAAGACATTGTTAACGGCCGTTTGGGGATTATAACCAAAGGCAGCAGGTCGAACCATCAATATATGTGATGTAGTCATTTCTTGCTTATCGTTTTTTTGAAAGAGTCTTTATTAATCTATATCATCTCTCAGTAAGGGCATACTCATGCAATGGAATCCTCCGCGAGCACGCGAAAGTTCTGCCGAGGGCATTACAATGAATGTATTGGTTATTGCTTGAGGAGTGATTTGGTCGTTTTCCAATTGTTGTAATAGCTCCGTAACATGAATGATGTTGAAGCCGGCTTTAGCGAAAGCTTCTATGGTTTTATCGTTGCGATCGTAACCAAGAACTACTCCTTCTTTCAATGCTAGCAGGTTGCAACTATCAGTCCATTGTTCGCGTACATCAAATGGGAATTCGTTGTTGCCTGAGTAAATGAATTTTACTTTTTCGTCACAATTCAGATCGTTTTTACTAATGTCTATTAAAAGATCTTCCAGCGTATCAAAATATATCGGATCTGAAGGGGCTTTTCTTTTGAACTGAATAATTTGAATAGATTCTTCTTTTTGTCTGCTGTCAAGTGCTTTTTGAATATCATCTGCATCTTCCTTTTTTACATGCTTTTTTGAAAACTTACCTAGCATTACCCACATGTTTCTTTTTACCTGTGTGAAAATGGTATCGATATGCATGTAGTCGCGCTTCGCCGGAATTTTGATAACGGATACTTTCTCAACTATATTTTTTTCAAATAATATTTTAATGGCGAGATGTGCGGCCTCCAGGCTGGTTCTTTCGCTAATGCCTATCAATACATGCGAAGAGCTCACAACCATAATGTCGCCTCCTTCCAATGTTACCCGTTTTTCGGCAGAGTCGGAGGGTAGCAGGAAATGTTGTGGTATCTCCGGAAGCTCGATGATTTTATCCTGATATTTTTTGAATAAAGGATGATTATAGAAGATATACTTCATTAATAATGCTTCGCGGGTGCGGGCTTGCTTAGCCGGTTTGTTGAGTAAGATATGGTCGTTAATAACGATACCTATATCACGTGTAAAAATAAAATTTGGTACCGGAGGAAACAGCATTTCATTATCGGTAGTGCCGGCAATAAAAACATTAGCTAAATCTTTTGCCGGAAGTTGCATCAATTGTTCGTGTACTCGATAGCTACAGTTCTCTATAGCACATACCGAAGCTATCAGTCGGGCTTTAATGTCTTTGTCTTCCAGAATTTCTGCTAATAACCATTCGATCTCTATGACATTAGAAGATTTATAAAATTCCGAACTGGCAGGTTTGAAAAAATCATAGTTTTTTTTAGGATCGTCTATTTCAGAGAGGCGTCCTTTGATTTTCGTGGGATCCAGAAAATATAATAACAGTTTAATGTAATAATCGTATTCCTTTCTACGGATTGTTTCTAGGTGTACGATGTCTTCAAAAAGCCAGTCTTGGGCCTTAGAAGGTACTACCTTCCCCAATCCGCTATCGGGGCTGTGAACCAACAGTTTTCTTAAAGTGCCGATTTCTGAAGTAACACGAATATTATCTGAAGCCATATAATTAAGTTTGCGGTGCAATCAACGGATTATATACATCCCTACAGGGATTTTTTCAAATTTACTGGGTTTTAGGCTGGTTAAAAAAGAATTATTAAGAATGTAATTGTACCTCGTGCCGGTGTATTATTAATTTATCTACCTTGCGCCGTTATGAAAAAATCATTTCTGCAATTGCATATTGCGGTATTACTGGCAGGATTTACAGGGATATTGGGCAGACTAATCACTTTAAACGAAGGGCTGATTGTTTTTTATCGTTTATGCATTACTGCAATTACGCTTTGGATACTTTTTTATCTGACGAATAAGTTGCAGCATATTTCCAAAAAAGACATGTTGCAGTTATCGGGAATTGGATTTCTCAGCTCCCTGCATTGGGTGTTTTTTTATGCTTCCATCAAATACGGCAATGTGTCTATTGGGCTGATTTGTTTATCGGTGATTAGTTTTTTCTCGGCCATCTTAGAGCCTTTAATCAATAGGGTGCGTATCAACACTACCGAATTGTTGTTTGGAATGATGAACGTAGTAGGTATTGCGCTGATTTTTCATTTCGATACAAGGTATAAATTGGGTATTGCATTGGGCCTGATAGCGGCATCTTTTGGTGCATTATTTCCCATTTTTCTGAAGCTGAAGATGACACGTATCAATATGCAGACGGTGTTGACGTGGCAAATGACTGGAGGCTTTCTCACCTTTTCGCTTTTACTTCCTTTTTATTTGAAAGTTTTTCCGGTGGAAACCATACTCCCCTCAGCTAATGACTGGATGTGGCTGTTTGTGCTCGCTTGGCTATGTTCCGTGATAGCTTTTCAATTTTCTATGAATGCTCTTAAAAAACTATCTGCTTTTACGGTAAACCTTTCTTATAGCCTTGAACCTATCTATGGTATTATTATGGCGTTTCTTATTTTTAAAGAAAACCATCATATGAGTTGGGGGTTCTATCTGGGATTAAGCATTATCCTACTCACCCTTACTCTGCACACCTTATTGCTGAGACGAAGGTATCAGACTCAGAAAAACGTTACTG
Organism: Chitinophagaceae bacterium C216; assembly: GCA_028485475.2. Classification (GTDB taxonomy): domain Bacteria; phylum Bacteroidota; class Bacteroidia; order Chitinophagales; family Chitinophagaceae; genus Niabella; species Niabella composti. The sequence continues at coordinate 8,560 of CP144143.1, read as the reverse complement.
TTGTTAGGGAATAATTACAATTCCCTGGGTTGAAAGTTTTCCAGTTCTTTCGCAACGGCTGTAACAAAAGTGGCTCCTAGGCTACCGTCAATTATTCGATGATCATAGCTCATGCTAATGTACATCATATGTCTGATGGCAATGCTGTCACCGTGAGGGGTTTCTACCACTACAGGACGTTTCTTTATGGCGCCCACAGCGAGTATTGCCACCTGTGGCTGATTAATGATAGGAGTACCCATGAGGCTTCCAAAAGTGCCTACATTGGTGAGTGTAAAGGTACCACCCTGTGTATCCTCGGGTTTTAGTTTACCATTGCGTGCAGCCTCGGCGAGATGGTTTACCTGTTTGGCTAGACCTACCAAGTTCAGCTGGTCTGCATTTTTAATAATGGGTACAATAAGATTGCCGTTTGGCAGGGCAGTAGCCATGCCTATATTGATGTCTTTTTTTACGATAATCTTGTCACCTTCTACCGAGCTATTGATAAGCGGAAATTTCTTAATGCATTTTACAATAGCTTCAATAAATAATGGCATGAAGGTGATTTTGGTGCCTTCTCTTTTTTCAAAGTCCTTCTTGATAGATTCACGCCATTGCACCATGTTGGTGACATCGGCTTCGCTAAAACTTGTTACATGAGGGCTGGTATGTACACTACGCACCATGTGTTCTGCTATCAACTTTCTCATGCGATCCATCTCAATGATCTCCACATTTCCACTGCTATAAGTGCGGCTGATAGCCGGTGGGGTGAACTGTTGTGACGATGTTTCGCTCACCGCCGGTTGAGATTGTTTTTGCTTGCGATTGGCTACGTAATTGAGTATATCGTTCTTGGTGACTCTTCCTTCGGCGCCTGTTCCCTCAATATTTTCTAACTCGCTTAGTGAAATGCCTTCGCGTGCTGCAATGTTAAGCACAAGAGGAGAGTAGAATCTGGAGCCGCTGCTTTTGGTTTTGGGCGCTGTTTTTATTTCGCTGGATACAACTTCGGCGGTTGTTTCCTTGATTGTTTCTTCTGTAGCAGATGGGGTAGAAGAGGCAAATGTATTTTGCTGTGGTGCAGCATTATCGTCGCCTTTGGTTTGAATTCTGGCGATAACAGTATCTACCGGCACTACATCATTTTCTTTATAGAGTATTTCTACTATGGTACCTTCGGCTGTACTGGGTACTTCACTGTCTACCTTATCAGTTGCAATATCTAATACTGGCTCATCTACTTGTACAGGATCGCCTACGTTTTTGCGCCATTTTAAAATCGTAGCTTCCATGATACTTTCGCCCATCTTGGGCAATATAAGGTCAACAATTGCCATCTTAATATCCGTTTTTATTCTTTAACCCAGTTGCAGTTATGCCCGCATCCTAGTTTCCTCATACATCCTTCGGAGAACATAGTTAAGGCAAAGCTGCTACTACAAAAGTAGGGAAATGGAATTTAAACAATTTATCTGGTTTTGTATTCATCACCGGATACAACAGTACATATATTTGTGTATTGTAGTATGGTGTTGAAAGGTTCAAATTTTTTTGCGCTCAAACCAAAGCATTCATGAATGTTTATTAGTTTTGACTATTGCCTTAGTTTTATATTGAACTTTAGCGAATAATAGAGTTGTAAGATAGACCTGTAATTGCTGCCAATGATAATATTGCTTAATAATATCTCTTTAAATATCCCACAATCATCATTTTTAAAATGAAGCAGACCGTTTCAATTTTCGGATTACTATTTTTACTGATTGGCTCCATTGCTGCGCAAACCAGAGTAGAACAGATTCGAAGTAAATTGTTTAACCCCAACAACCAAACAGTATTGGTAGTAGCGCATCGCGGCGACTGGAGAAATGCTCCTGAGAATTCATTGCAGGCTATTGAAAATGCCATTCAGATGGGGGTAGATGTAGTGGAGATTGATGTTCAGAAAACCAAAGATGGAAAGCTTATTCTGATGCATGATGCCACACTTGATAGAACTACAACGGGTAAAGGAAAGGTACGCGAGTGGGTGTTGGACTCCATTAAAACCCTTAAGCTGAAAAACGGGGCAGCTATTAGAACTAAACACCAAGTACCTACACTGGAAGAGGCTTTATTGGTAGCAAAAGGAAGAATCATGCTTAATTTGGATAAAGCTTATGACTATTTTGATGAAGTGTATGAGCTGTTGGAAAAAACAGGCACTACCAACCATATCATCATGAAGGGATCCAAATCAGTGGCACAGGTAAAGCAGGAGTTTGGCAAATATCTCGACAAGGTTATTTATATGCCCATTGTAAATCTCGACCGTCCCCATGCGATGCAGATGATTCAGGATTTTCTCACAGAACTGAAGCCCGTAGCCTTTGAGTTGCTGTACGTCTCCGACTCTAATTCTATTGTCAAAGAGGTATCCGCCCTGCTCAAAGGCAAAAGCTTGGTGTGGTATAATACATTGTGGGACACTATGGCCGGAGGACACGATGATGATATGTCGCTCGAAAATCCTGATAAAGGTTACGGTTATCTCATCGATACTTTAAATACCCGCATTATTCAAACGGATAGACCGGCCTATTTGCTAAATTATTTGAAGCGCAGAAAGCTGCGTTAATTAATGTTTACGCACGCGCAGCCTATAAAATTTTAGTAGGAGAATTTGGTTGTACATATCTCTTGGTATAGAAGAATAGTGGCGCTTACTCACTGGTGGTTTGATAGCGACATATATACTTTTGATGTATAGCGAATCGTTAGTATGATATAACAGCATTGCAAATTTTTTATTCAGAAATTCAAATTCATGTTTGCTGATATCAAATAAAGTATTACCTTTGCAGCCCCTTCTCAATAAGAAGCGGTTTTCACTGAAGCTCTTTAAAAATTCTTCGAAAAAATTTGGTGGTTTGAGAAAAGGTTATACTTTTGCAACCCCAATGAAAACGAGGGTTTCACAATAAGTTCTTTACACGAAAATTTGATAATTTTTTTCTTAAAAAGTTTGGTGGTTTGCAAAAAGGTTATACTTTTGCAACCCCGATTCGGAGGGGGGTGACTGAGAGGGTCACCGAAGTTCTTCAAGTTAGTTCAATTTTAGATATAGCGTTACAGGCGCGCTGGTGGTTCAAGTCCACTGATATCGGCAAGAAGACAGATGCTGAGCTTTATAGTTCTGTCATTTGTGAAGTTCTTTGAAAGGTTGGAAACAATAGCACCGAGTTCAAATGTAACAGTTTGGACCAGGTAGGTCAAAGCGAAAATAATTGGTCTGGTATTAAATCAGATCAGAAGAGATTTACAACGGAGAGTTTGATCCTGGCTCAGGATGAACGCTAGCGGCAGGCCTAATACATGCAAGTCGAGGGGTAACAGGGGAGCTTGCTCCTGCTGACGACCGGCAAACGGGTGAGGAACACGTACACAACCTTCCTTCTAGTGGAGGATAGCCCAGGGAAACTTGGATTAATACTCCGTAAGATGTTAGGGAGGCATCTCCCAGACATTATAGTAGCGATACGCTAGAAGACGGGTGTGCGTCTGATTAGGTAGTTGGCGGGGTAACGGCCCACCAAGCCGACGATCAGTAACTGGTGTGAGAGCACGACCAGTCACACGGGCACTGAGACACGGGCCCGACTCCTACGGGAGGCAGCAGTAAGGAATATTGGTCAATGGACGAAAGTCTGAACCAGCCATGCCGCGTGAAGGATGAAGGTCCTCTGGATTGTAAACTTCTTTTATATGGGACGAAAAAAGGGTTTTCTAACTCTACTGACGGTACCATATGAATAAGCACCGGCTAACTCCGTGCCAGCAGCCGCGGTAATACGGAGGGTGCAAGCGTTATCCGGATTTACTGGGTTTAAAGGGAGCGTAGGTGGGCTGTTAAGTCAGTGGTGAAATCCCGGGGCTCAACCTCGGAACTGCCGTTGATACTATCAGTCTTGAATATTGTGGAGGCTAGCGGAATATGTCATGTAGCGGTGAAATGCTTAGATATGACATAGAACACCGATTGCGAAGGCAGCTGGCTACGCATATATTGACACTGAGGCTCGAAAGCGTGGGTAGCAAACAGGATTAGATACCCTGGTAGTCCACGCCCTAAACGATGGATACTCGACATTAGCGATATACTGTTAGTGTCTGAGCGAAAGCATTAAGTATCCCACCTGGGAAGTACGATCGCAAGATTGAAACTCAAAGGAATTGGCGGGGGTCCGCACAAGCGGTGGAGCATGTGGTTTAATTCGATGATACGCGAGGAACCTTACCTGGGCTAGAATGCTAGGGGACCGTAGATGAAAGTCTACTTTCCAGCAATGGACCGCTAGCAAGGTGCTGCATGGCTGTCGTCAGCTCGTGCCGTGAGGTGTTGGGTTAAGTCCCGCAACGAGCGCAACCCCCATCACTAGTTGCCATCAGGTAACGCTGGGAACTCTAGTGAAACTGCCGTCGTAAGACGTGAGGAAGGAGGGGATGATGTCAAGTCATCATGGCCTTTATGCCCAGGGCTACACACGTGCTACAATGGGGCGTACAGAGGGTTGCGACATAGTGATATGAAGCTAATCCCAAAAAGCGCCTCTCAGTTCGGATTGTAGTCTGCAACTCGACTACATGAAGCTGGAATCGCTAGTAATCGCGCATCAGCAATGGCGCGGTGAATACGTTCCCGGACCTTGCACACACCGCCCGTCAAGCCATGAAAGCCGGGTGTACCTAAAGTCGGTAACCGCAAGGAGCTGCCTAGGGTAAAACCGGTAATTGGGGCTAAGTCGTAACAAGGTAGCCGTACCGGAAGGTGCGGCTGGAATACCTCCTTTTTAGAGCGATACTTACCTGTGGGTGTTTATTGTTTCCTTTACTTTCAATTAATATTAATAAGATCTTTGTAATACTGACCTGATGGCCAATTTGAGTACGGCGATCTAAAGCCAACTGATAATTAAGGAGGTTCGTCAACGATAATTATCATATTGGCTCATTAGTAAACAGATCCGTAGCTCAGCCTGGTTAGAGCACTACACTGATAATGTAGGGGTCACCAGTTCAAATCTGGTCGGGTCTACTAAATAGCATAAGTAGTCATAAAATCCGTTAGGAGAGAGTGCGCTGATGAGGTAAGAGGGTCAAGGATTATTAGGACTAAACCCCGGGGGGTTAGCTCAGTTGGCTAGAGCATCTGCCTTGCACGCAGAGGGTCATCGGTTCGACTCCGATATCCTCCACAGTGAGAGAGGGGGTAGGGAGTAGAGGAGAGAGATGATAGTTCTTTTTATTGAAGAGAGAGAGATGATAATGGCATTGAGGCCTAAAGGTTCGTAACCTTAATTATCACAATCAAGCTCTTTGGAAGGATGAATATTCTGAAGAGTAGTTGTAAAGTTCTTTGACATATTGGAAAAATATTTGTTAGGAGAGTACCTAACAAGTTATCACACATGTTTGCGAAAACGCCAGAGATGGTGGTCTTAAGCAAAGTGAGTGGGTAACTACAATTTTAGAAACTTATTTAAAGCGACTAAGGGCGTATGGTGGATGCCTTGGGTCTGAGAGGCGAAGAAGGACGTGGTAAGCTGCGATAAGCCAGGGGGAGCTGCACACAAGCGTTACATCCCTGGATTTCCGAATGGGACAACCTGGTGCGTTGAAGACGTATCATCCTGAGCAATCAGGAGGCCAACCCGCTGAACTGAAACATCTAAGTAGGCGGAGGAAAAGAAAACAATAGTGATTCCCTGAGTAGTGGCGAGCGAAAGGGGAAGAGCCCAAACCAGAGCGGCGTGCTGCTTTGGGGTTGTAGGACCACATTTAGGATTCGATCTCAAGCTGAATCATCTGGAAAGATGAACCGTAGGAGGTGATAGTCCTGTAAGCGGAAATGATCGATGACGCGTGGTATCCTGAGTAGGGCGGGACCGGAGGAATCCTGTCTGAATCTGCCGGCACCATCCGGTAAGGCTAAATACTCCTCAGACACCGATAGTGAACCAGTACCGTAAGGGAAAGGTGAAAAGTACCCTAAATAAGGGAGTGAAATAGTACCTGAAACCGTACGCCTACAAGCGGTCGGAGCCGCGCAAGCGGTGACGGCGTGCCTTTTGCATAATGAGCCTACGAGTTACTCCTCACTGGCGAGGTTAAGTTAAGAAATAACGGAGCCGTAGCGAAAGCGAGTCCGAATAGGGCGCTTAGTCAGTGGGGGTAGACGCGAAACTTTGTGATCTATCCATGGGCAGGATGAAGGTGTGGTAACACACACTGGAGGTCCGAACCCGTAAGCGTTGAAAAGCTTTGGGATGACCTGTGGATAGGGGTGAAAGGCCAATCAAACTGAGAGATAGCTCGTTCTCCCCGAAATGTTTTTAGGAACAGCCTCGGTTAATAGTCTGTTAGAGGTAGAGCTACTGATTGGGCTAGGGGGCTTCACCGCCTACCAAACCCTGATAAACTCCGAATGCTAATAGATGTTTACCGGGAGTGAGGCTGTGGGCGCTAAGGTCCATGGCCGAGAGGGAAATAACCCAGAATAGCAGCTAAGGCCCCCAATACATAGTTAAGTTAATCAAACGATGTAGAGTTTCTATAACAGCCAGGATGTTTGCTTGGAAGCAGCAATTCATTTAAAGAGTGCGTAACAGCTCACTGGTCGAGAGACTCTGCGCGGAAAATAATCGGGTATTAAACTATGAGCCGAAGCTCTATGATTGCCACTAGGTGGTAAATCGGTAGGGGAGCATTCCCATCTGCGTTGAAGGTGTGTGGCGACGCATGCTGGAGCGTTGGGAAAAGAAAATGTAGGCATAAGTAACGATAAATAAGGTGAAAAACCTTATCGCCGAAAGTCTAAGGGTTCCTGATCAACGTTAATCGGATCAGGGTTAGTCCGGTCCTTAGGCGAACCCGAAAGGGGTAGCTGATGGAAAGCAGGTTAATATTCCTGCACCTGCTATACATTAAAAGTGACGAAGGGCCTTAGGTAACTAGGCTGACGGAATAGCCGAGCGGATCCTTCGGGTGAAGCGCATTACTGAAAGCACTTCCGAGAAAAGCGAGTATAGCAGCCGGTACCGCAAACCGACACAGGTAGACGGGATGAGTATTCTAAGGCGCTCGGGTGAGCCGTGGAGAAGGAACTAGGCAAATTGACGCTGTAACTTCGGGATAAAGCGTACCTACTTTGTTGGTAGGTCTCAGTGAAAAGGTTCAACCAACTGTTTAACAAAAACATAGGGCCCTGCAAAATCGTAAGATGACGTATAGAGCCTGATACCTGCCCGGTGCTGGAAGGTTAAGGAAGGGTGTTCGGCGCAAGCCAAAGCTCCTGACTGAAGCCCCAGTAAACGGCGGCCGTAACTATAACGGTCCTAAGGTAGCGAAATTCCTTGTCGGGTAAGTTCCGACCTGCACGAATGGTCTAATGAGTTGAACGCTGTCTCCTCCACGAGCCCGGTGAAATTGTAGTATCGGTGAAGATGCCGGTTACCCGCCACGGGACGGAAAGACCCCGTGAACCTTCACTACAACTTTGCATTGATTTTGAATTACGGATGTGTAGGATAGTTGGGACGCTATGAAGCCTTGCCGCCAGGTAGGGTGGAGCGGTCGGTGAAATACCAACCTTCTTTGATTTGAAATCTAATCCCTGTTTAGGGAGACAGTGCATGGTGGGTAGTTTGACTGGGGTGGTCGCCTCCTAAAGAGTAACGGAGGCTTGCAAAGGTACCCTCAGTACGGTTGGTAATCGTACGTAGAGCGCATCAGTAAAAGGGTGCTTGACTGTGAGGCAAACAGGCCGAGCAGGGACGAAAGTCGGCTGAAGTGATCCGGCGGTTCTGTATGGAAGGGCCGTCGCTCAAAGGATAAAAGGTACTCCGGGGATAACAGGCTGATCTCCCCCAAGAGCTCATATCGACGGGGAGGTTTGGCACCTCGATGTCGGTTCGTCACATCCTGGGGCTGGAGAAGGTCCCAAGGGTTGGGCTGTTCGCCCATTAAAGTGGCACGTGAACTGGGTTCAGAACGTCGCAAGACAGTTCGGTCCCTATCTGTGGTGGGCGTTAGTAAACTGCGAGAACATGACCTTAGTACGAGAGGACCGGGTCGTACGTACCGCTGGTGTATCAGTTGTGCCGCCAGGTGCAGTGCTGAGTAGCTATGTACGGAAAGGATAAACGCTGAAAGCATCTAAGCGTGAAACCTGTCTCAAGATGAGTTTACTTTTAAGGGCCGTTCGAGACTAGGACGTTGATAGGCTACAGGTGTAAAGGTGGTAACATCAAAGCCGAGTAGTACTAATTGCCCGTAAGCTTTAATTTTATTTAGTTAGGTACTCTTCTTTAAATATTTTTTCAATATGTTATGATATTGATGGTTTTGTTGAGACATACGGTATGTTGATACAAGATCTGTAAGATTTTATGGTGGTTATACTAAGGGTGTTCACCTCTTCCCATTCCGAACAGAGAAGTTAAGCCCCTTAAGGCCGATGGTACTGCACCACAATGCGGGAGAGTAGGTAGCCGCCGTATTTATTGAAAGCCTTCGTTATTACAACGAAGGCTTTTTT